>NZ_JBWKVT010000001.1:0-1758639 GCF_059421845.1 Pseudomonas sp. GW821-FHT02C04
GGGGGGCAGCGGGGGTAGCCATTTCATTAGCGACTCACTTTTGCAGACGCCCAAAAGTAAGCAAAACGCTGGGCCCCGGCGTTCGGCCCCTCGCTGGGGCTCGGGGTTCCTTCGCTCCGGGACTCATCCGGGGGCATCGCCTCCGGTTTGCTTCGCTGCACCTCCTCTCGATGTGTTCGACTTCGTCGAACGGTCGCTGCGCTCCCACCCCCGGATAAATCCCTCCACTCAGCCTTCCGATGGGGCCGGCACGTCAAAAGCTTTACTCGAGCTAACGCTCATCGTGTTGAGTGGTGAGAGGCGAAAAGCAGAAAGCAGAAAGCAGAAAGCAGAAAGCAGAAAGCAGAAAGCAGAAAGCGGACTGCTTTTGCTTTGATCGTTCCCACGCTCCGCGTGGGAATGCAGCCCGGGACGCTCCGCGTCCCATTCTCGAATGTTTAAAAGTTGTGTCTGTTTTAACGATCCTTCCCACAAGGTTTTCAGGTTGTCCGTCGGAAGCGCGGGCTCTAGCCTGTTTCGGTCGCTGCCAATTCAGTGATCGGGCATGGAAACCCGCGTAACAACAGAGCGCACAAGCGCCATTCATAACGTATCCTGCGCACCCTCATGGTGTGCACTTTGTTATGGCGGCTGTGCGTAGGAGACCTCGTGTCTGCCGGGTTGCTCTGTCCCGGGTTTCCAGCCTGCGTACAGCTGCCACCTATTCGCTTGGAAACCGAATAGGGCCAGCTATAACCGTCATACAGGGTAAAAAATCATGAAAAAACCAACACCCAACCCACCCGAAAACCAAGCCAGTCTCGAAACCGACCCAACCTCCCCATACACCTCCATCAACTCCAAAAAACTCCACGAAGCCGCCGAACGCGCCCTGGACCATTACCTCTGCCCCGGCGCCCACATCATGGGCAGCGTCAACGAACCCGCCCCGATGTACCTCGCCAACCCGGCCTACAACACCGAATCCCTGCTCGCCAACGCCTGCGAGTCCCTGGGCTCGGCCAGCGAAATGCTCAACAACTTCGCCGCCGCCCTCGACCCCGCCCACCGCAAGACCGCCCTGGGCATCGCTCAGATCCTCATGCTGGGTGAACTGGCCGTAAATCAGGCCTTGGATCACGTCGAGTTGAAGGACTGATCAGTATCAACCGCTGAATGAGCAACGCGACCCAATAACTGAGTCGCGTTGTTTTTACATCCATCCAATAGCGTCAGGGATAACCGACCGTCTTCCGTCATTGCAGTACCAAAAATGACCGATGTCTTCGTGTCTTAGTCAAAAACTGGTCCCTCGCTAAGATGGCTAACTAAGGCCAAGGTGGTGGCCAATCCAGCGATGTGAGGGGCTCGCCGCTGATAGAGATGATTTTGTCGTAGTTAATTACTTCGCTTGTATTGCTTCCATCTGGCTTTTTGATTGATACAGAAGTTTCGTCTACAGAGGTGATTTCTCCACGTCGAGTGGTATGAGCGTTAGGGAAATCCATAATCCCCAAAACGCTTACCATTTTCCCTACACCAATATCCTTTAGTTCATTTCTTGCTGAAATACTTTCCATGGTGGTAGTCCAATTTTGTTAGTTGAAACAAAAAGGTATTCGTCGTCATATTCACTGTCACCTGTTAGAAATGACAGTTGCTTAGAGTTATTAGGAGTAAAAGTATTTGCGGAAGAGAATATGGCACTCTTTATGGTAAGGAAGCAGGCGGGGAGTCCAACGCTGGATTATTGATCGTTCCCACGCTCTGCGTGGGAATGCAGCCCCGGACGCTCCGCGTCAAATTCGCGAGCTGGAACGCGGTGCGTCCCTTGAGGCATTTCCCGAGTCGGTTCGACGTGGGAACGATCAACGACTCAAGCACCAGCGAAAAAAAAACGCCCCCAAAAGGGAGCGCATTTTTTGCTTCAGTGGGGTCACTCATTCTGTGACCGAGCGCCACATCACGGATATTCCTGACGTGCGTGCACAACGCCCAGAATATTTATCCGGCCCACCGCTTGGTAAATGAGCAGGTAGTTGGGATGTACGACCATCTCACGAGTGCCGGGAGTTCGCCCCACTCGATAGAGGTGTGGATGTTTGGTAAGGGTAACCGTGGCGGCTTCGATAGCGTTTGAAAGCTTGTTAGCCGCTTTGAAATTACGGTCACTGATGTAGTCAAGAATGTGCAGGAGTTCAGCCCGAGCTTCGGGCTGCCACTCAACCTGCATCGTATTTTTTACGCTTTGCTTCCATCAGGGCATGCATTTCGGCCATCACCTGATCATTAGGAATGCTCGGACGTGGGTCATTCATGGAAGCTTGTATTTTGGCGATCAACCAACGGTCATAACTCGCAGCCTGTTCCTCAGGACCAAGATCCGAAACAACCGGGCACAGTGGGTCGATCAAAGACGGGTCGATCATGGAACCTCCGGGTTTGGTGCCTGGAAGTCTATTCGGTAACGGTATCGCTGTCGTCGCTGTCTGGATGAATTGCATGTTGGCCAAGCTCCATGGGGATCAAGTTGTCCCGGCAAATCCTAGAGCCTGCACTTCCGACGGCCAACCGCCAGAATTCGTCAGAAAACTCCCCGATTTTCTGAAAACGTTCCGTTTTCCGTAGGACGCCACTCAAGCGTCAGCGCAAAAAAAACCGCGACCCTCAACAGGTCGCGGTTTTCCAACACCCAACCCTTACTGCTGCAAAACCGTCGCCTGGTTAGCCGACCCGAACTGCTGAATATTCGCGGTCTGTGTCATCCCGCTCTGATCCACATTGGCAATGTTCCCCGTCCCGCCCTGGGTCACGTACGCCACGTTCATGGTGTCAGCCTGTTTCACGGTGATCGTGTTGTCGCTGCCATACAGCTGCGCGGTGTAGGCCTGGTTGCCGGTGCCCGACTGGTCGAACTCGGTGCTGTTGCCCGTGCCGTTCGAGGTGCCTTGGGCCAGGTTGGTGGTGCCGCGTTGATCGGAGATCAGGATGTTGTCGCTGCCGTTCTGATCGAAGTACAGCTCGTTGTAGGAATCAGCCTGGCTGACTGTGGTTTTGTTGCCGGTGCCAGTCTGGTGGGTCGTCATGATGTGGCCGACGCCGTCCTGGGTGAAGCTGGCGATGTTGCCGTTACCCGCCTGATTGATCGTCGCGCGCTGGTTGCTGCCGAACTGGCCGCCGTGTTGCGGGCCTTTCCAGTTGCTGGCGTAGACCTTGTTGTCGTTGCCCACGGAGGTGGCGTTGAGTGTGTGACCGTCGCCGCTCTGGTAGGTGTAGTGCACGTTGCCGTTGCCGACTTGATAGAGCGACAGCGTCGAGTTGACCGACTCGAACTGGTCGGCGTAGATGGCGTTGGTGTTACCGACCTGGGTGACGGCGGCGGTGTTGTTTTCGCCGAAGCTCTGGTCGACCACGGTTTCGTTGCTGTCGCCGTATTGGTTGACGGTGGCCTGGCTGGCCAGTTGCGAGTCTTGCCAGATTTCGCTGCCGTTGAGGTTGCCGAACTGGTTGATGGTGATGTTGCCGCCGGTGCCGTTGCGTTGGTCGGCGTAGCCGTAGTTGTTTTCGCCGGCCTGGTTGATGCCGATCTGCCCGCCGTTGTGGGTGACCTGTTCGGCGGTGCCGTAGTTGGCGGTGCCGTATTGGGTGATCACCGAGCTGTTGCCGCTGCCTTCGTACAGTTGCTCGATGTTGGCTTCGTTGCTGTCGCCGAACTGGAAGGTCTTGCCTTCGCTGCCGTTCTGCGAGTCCTGGTAGACGAACGAAAAGTTGCCGGTGCCTTGCTGCTGTTGCAGGGCGGTGTTGGGGGCGCCGAAGCCCAGCGACTGGCTGGCGTGGGTGGTGTTGAAGGCGCCGGACTGTTGCTGGGTGATGGTGCCGTTGTCTTCGTAAAGTTGTTCGGCATAGGCGGCGTTGTAGTCGCCGACGGCGTCCTGGGTGATGACGCTGCTGGCGGTGTCTTGCACGGCGGCGGCGTCGTTGCCCTGGCCCAGTTGGGTCTGGGTGGCGCTGCTGAACGGGGCCTGGGTCTGCTTCACATCGGCGATGTTGGCAGTACCGACCTGGCTCTGGGTGGACAGGCTGTCGTCGGCCATGGCCTGGGCACTGATCATGACCAGGATGGCGGCGGTGAGGGGCGTCAGTTTGAACATGATGAACTCTCCGATGATTGCAGTGCTTAGCGGTATTGCTTGACCGAAACGCTCATGCCGTTGCCCGACTGGGTCACGGCGCTTTGCAGCCCCGTGCCGGCCTGCTCGATGCTGGCGTCGTTGTTGTTGCCGTTTTGCGAAATCTGCGCGCGGTTGTGGCTGCCGTTTTGTGTGATGGACGCGGCGTTGCCGGAGCCGTTTTGCGTGATCAATGCCATCAGGTCGCTGCCTTGCTGAAGGATGTAAGCCTCTTGATTGCTGCCCGACTGCACGATCTTTCCAAGCAGCGACTGACCGTTCTGCGAGAGCAGCGCGAGGTTGGCCTGGCCGTTCTGGTCGATCAGGGCTTGCTGGCCCACCGGGGGCGGCAGTTCGCCAAGGTCGGCGGAGGGCGCCAGGTCGTCGTTTTCCATCAGGTCGTCGGCGCGCGCGCCCGCACTGCCGCACAGGGCGAGCAGGCAAAGCAGGGCGGCGGTCGGCGTATTCATGGCGTTGTCCTGTGGTGTGTCGTGTTGCTCAAACCTGAAATCGTGGCTGAGACCGGCCCCACCCACTCCGCGCCAGGCGGTGTGGGGCGGGTGGGGCGTGGGCTCAGAGGGTGGTCACCGAGATGGTCCGTACGGTGCCCTGGGACGAGCGGATGGTGGCGGTCGGGTTGGCCGATGGCACCACGTTGGTGTTGTTGAGCGTCAACCGCCAGCGTCCGGTGACCGGTACCGTCGTCGTGCCGAGAGTGACCAGCCCGGTCGGGGTGGTGACCTGCACGGTGATGGTGTTGCCGGTGGTCACCGACGAGGTGCCGGCGAAGTCCCAGTTGAAGCGGTTGCCGGAACGGGCCTGCACGGTCGAGGTGGTGATCGTGAAGGTTTCCGCCGCTGGCCGTGGCGACACTTGCACAGTGACCGTGGCCGGCGTCGACTGGGCGCCGAAGCTGTCCCGGGCGATGTAGGTGAAGGTCGTGGTGAATGCGGTGGTCACGGTGGCCGGTGGGGTGTAGGTGATCACCGTGCCGTCAGTGCTGACCGTGCCGCGTCCTGCCGGTGGTTGGGTCAGGCTGGCGACGCCCAGCGGCGTGTTGCCTTCCGGATCGGTGTCGTTGGCCAGCACGTTGATCGGGATCGCGACACCCAATGTGGCGACGCTGTCGGCGACGGCGGTCGGTGGCCGGTTCGGTGCGACGCTGATGGTCACCGTGGCCGGGTTCACCGAGGCCAGGCCTTTGCTGTCCTGGGCCTTGTAGGTGAAGGTCGTGGTCAGCGGTGCGTTGACCACGGCTGGCGGGGTGTAAACCACCGAGGTGGTGCCGTTCAGCGCAACGGTGCCCTGGCCGGCCGCCGGTTGGGTCAGCGCGGTGATGGTCAGCGGCACGTTGCCGTCCGGGTCGTTGTCGTTGGTCAGCACATTGAGGGTGATCGGCACGCCGAAGCTGGTGCTGCCGGTGTCGGCGACGGACAGCGGCGCCTGGTTTTCACCGGTGTCCGGCGCGTTGCCAACCACCACGACCGGCTCGGTGTCGCTGCCGCCAGCGGCGGATTTGACCGTGACGGTGGCCGGTGGTTGGGTCAGGTCGGCGACGGTGATTTTTTGCAGGGTGCCAGTTTTCGACAGGCGTCCGTAGCCTTGGGCGACCATGTCCGGCACGGCGACTTCATCGGTTGACGTGGCTTCGATCAACAGGCTGTGATTGGCCCAGCTGTAGCGGGCGGTCTGGATTTTCACCACGTCGGTGAGCTTGGCCGATACCGAAGTCGGGCGCGTTGTCCCGGCCGGGTTGGTTGCAGTCACGACGATCACCGATGGCAGGGTCCCGTTGCCCAGACGCTGGCCGAAGAACAGGCCGTTGTTATCACCCAACAGGCTGGTCTGGCACGGCGTCTTCGGTGGGCCGGGCAGCAGCGCCAACGTTTCGCGAAAGCATAGGGTCGAGCTGCTGTCTGCCTTGGCGAACACTTCGGTACGCACGCCGGCCGACGTCCGGCGATAGGTCGCGCGATCGAGGGCGACGTGGGTCTGTTGACGGTTGTCGAGGACCTTGCCGGCGACGGTGAACAGGGTGGTCTGAATCGAGCCGGCGCCCGAGGGACCGTCGATCCGCACGAAGTTGGTGTTGAACGGGCTGCCGGTCACCGCCTCGGTGAGGTTCGGGTCGCCGACGAAGGTTTCGACGTTGCCGGTGTCCGGGTTCACTTCGGTGTACGGCCCGTTGATGCTGCGCAGGAACGGGCCGATGGCACCGTTGAGCGCACCGCTGAAGTTGCCCGGAGCGCCGATGCCGACGTCCTTGGTGATGTTGATCGCCCGCCGGCCTGGCGTGGTGACGGTGACCGTTTCCACGCCGTACGGGTGGGTGATGGTGTAGGTCCCGGCAACGGGTACGTTCACCCGGATACGGATCCGCGCGAAGCTTTGCTGATCACCGTCCACCGGGTTTCCCGAGGCGAACGCTGCTTCGATCCCGGCGACATAGGCGTCCATACCAAAACCGGCACCATTGTTGGGGATATTGGTTTCCGCCAGGAACCAGAAGGCTTCCGGTGGCCAGTTATCGGGGAAGACCATCGGCAGCGTGTCGTCGAAAATCCCCGGTTCCGGCAGCAGGGTGCACATGTACGCCGGCGGTGTGGCGGCCGGCACTCGCGAGCTGGCGGCGCGGGACTGGCAGAGCTCCATCGACAGCAGGTTGTTGTCCTGGTACCACATCGGGAATTTCCCGGTGGCAAAGGTGTAGGGGCCGGGATCGACGGCGGCCAGTTGCGCGAACGCACTGCCGGTCAGCGAGATTGTCAGCCCGAGCGCGTTGAGCGCGAAGCGTGGCCACTTGTTCATGATGCCTCCTGATGCGGATCTGGGCATGTGAGCGTTCATTGCACGATGACCACTTCTTCGGTATCGCTGCCGCCATTGGACGACGTCACCCGAACCTTGGCCGGTGGAATCGGGGTGATCCCGGTGGTCAGGGTTTTCACTGCGCCGTCACCGCCCAGCGCACCGATGGCGGCGCCGCTGCCGGAGGTAGCGGTGAGTACCGGCGGCGAGGTTTCGTCACTGGTCGAGGCCACCAACGTCAGTTGCCCGGAGCTCAGGCTGTACTCGGCGCGCTGGATCACCACCAGGTCGGTCAGGGTCATGGGCAGGGTGGTCGGTGAACTGGTCGCGATGGCCAGGTGGTTGTCGGCGGTCACTTGCAGCGTGGACGGCAAGGTCGGGTTGACCTGCGATTGCGCGTACCAGCTGCCGGTGCTGTCGGCCTCCTTGAGGTTGAGCACCGGCGTGCTGCTGGTGACCGCGACGGTGGCCGGAGCAGGCGGGGCTTTGACGAATACGTCTTGTTGGGCGACCGGGGCACTGTCGCCGGGTTTGCGCGAGTAGGTGCTGCGTTCGGTGATCAGCGGCGTCGGCCGGACCACCGTCGACAACTTGCCGGAGACCGCAAACACTGTGGTGCGCAGGTCGATGCCGCCGGGGCCTTCGATGCGGATGAAATTGGTGTTGAACGGGCTGCCGGTCACTGCTTCTTCCAGGTTGGGGTCGCCGACGAACTGTTCGGCGCCGCCGCTCACCGGATTGGTCTCGGTGTACGGCCCGTTGACGCTGCGCAGGAACGGCCCGACGTCACCCTTGAGCGCGCCGTCGTAGGTTTTCGGACTGCCGATGCCGATGTCGCGGGTCATGTTGATCGCACGACGACCGGGGGTGTCGACAGTGAACACTTCGACGCCGTACGGGTGAGTGATCACGTAGGTCCCGGCGGTGGGTACATCGACCCGGATGCGGATGCGGGCGAAGCTGATCTGGTCGCCTTCCACCGGATCACCGCCACTGAACGCCGCTTCGACGGCCGAGCCGTAGGACAGGTTGATGCCCCGGGCCGCATCGACAACGGTGCCGTCGGCGGTGAACCAGAACGCTTCGTCGGGAAAGTTGCTCGGGAAGACGATCGGTTGGGCGTCGTCGAACACACCGGGGGTCGGAATCAGCGAGCACATGTATGAAGGGGCGCCGGGCGTGCTTGGCACGCGCGAGCTGAGCGCTTTGGACAGGCACAGGTCCAGCGTACGACCGTGGGTGTCCTGATACCAACTGGCAAATCCGCCGGTCGCCGGGGCATAGGGGCCGGGATCGACGGCGAACAGAGCGGCCTGGGCAATGCCCTGGGCCAAGGCGCTCACGACCAGGACGGTCGCGGTTTTGGACAGTAAAGGGTGCATGAGTTAATCCCTCTATCGAAGTGCCTGCCCCTTGGGGGTGGGTCAGTTGCAGAGGGGCTTTACAACTTCCATACCAACGGCCGGGCAACGGGCGGGAGAGGCCCGTGGTGCAAGGGTTGGCGAGTGAGGGTGGGGATTTTTTGCAACGCGGGCATCGGGCGACAGTCCCCAGGATTGGGGATTGTGGGGATCCATCGGCAATCCGGATTTGCAGATTTGTGATCGTGGGGCCGTTCACCCCCCGCATCCGGGCAATCACCCAACGGTGGGCTATAACCCTATAGGGACGTATCGGGAAGTCGCCGCCATGAACATGCAGTCAAAATCGCTACCGGTCGAGGAGAGCAGCTTGCGGCTGAGTTCGCGCAAGCAGCCGTTCAACCTGCTGCGCTGGTTTTCATTGATCAGCATGGCGGTGATCGGCACGGTCGCCGTGGCGCTGGGGGCGGTGTCGACGCGATTCGTGATCGAGGAAAGCGTACAGCGCGATGCCTTGCTGACGGCGCAGTTCATCCAGGCCATTGCTGCGGCAGAAGTACGCCACGTATCGATCCCCAATATCCGCACCATGGGCGAGTTGCTCGACCCTCGCCAGGACAAGGATTTTCCTGACGTAGACCCAGCGGCCCGGGCCAGCGCCCGGGGTGAGTTTCTCGATCACATTGCACACCTGCCGGATGTGATTCTCGCCAACATTTATGCGCCGGATCGTACCGTGATCTGGTCGACCAATCCGGCGCTGACCAACACCCGCATTCATGCCGACGAAGACCTCGACCGGGCATTCAATGAAAAGATTCCGGTCTCGGCCAGTTACCACGACGTCGACAAGGGCCGTGAAGAGCAGAAGTTCGTGGTGCCGCCGGAATACATCTTCATCGAGAACTACATTCCTTTGTTCGACGCCGATGGCAAGAACGTCACGGCGATGGTCGAGATCTACAAGGAACCCAAAGACCTGATCGCCCGCATGGAGCGCGGTCTGACCCTGATCTGGCTGGCCACGGCGCTGGGCGGCGGGCTGATTTATCTGGGGCTGTACTGGATCGTGCGTCGGGCGGCGATCCTGTTGGCGGTCCAACAAAAGCAACTGATCGCCAACGAAACCTTCGTTGCGCTGGGCGAGATGTCCTCGGCGGTGGCACACAGTTTGCGCAACCCGTTGGCGACCATCCGCTCCAGCGCCGAACTGGCCCTGGAATTCGACGCGGGGCCGGCGCAGAAGAACATCAAGGACATCATCGGCCAGGTCGATCGCATGTCGAAGTGGGTGCGCGAACTGCTGCAATCGCTGCGACCGCTCAACGACGAACCGGAGCCGGTGAACCTGGTGGCGGCGCTGCACGAGAGTCTGGTCGCGTTCGAACAGCAGATCGCCAAAAACGCGGTACACGTGGTGTTTCATCCGCAACAAACGCCGATGGTGCTGAGCCAACCGGTGCAACTGACGCAAATCCTCAACAGCCTGTTGGCCAACGCATTGGAAGCCATGGACAAGGGCGGCACGCTGACCATTACGCTTGAGCCAACGGACAGCCGAGGTGTCAGCGTCATGCTCAGTGACACCGGCAAAGGCATGAACGATGAACAGCGCAGCATGGCGTTCCGGCCGTTTTTCACCACCAAACAGGGTGGGCTCGGTGTAGGGCTGGTGCTGGTCAAACGGATCATGGAGCGCTTCGGCGGCGGTGTGACCCTGGACAGTCGCGAAGGCGAGGGCACCACCGTTCGTCTGGCGTTTCAACTCATCCAGTAAATTGGGGTGAACTTCCCCCAGGAGCGGGTGTCAGGCCCCGGTCACCGGGGAGTGGGGAATCCAACAGCGTCTGTAACGGCTTGTTTCAACGGGGATTAATACTTTGGCGAGGTAATTGCAAAACACCATCACCCCTTCCTTAGATGAGGCGGCTGGTGATGGACAGAGCAACGCGTTACCCCAACAAGTTATTCCTGCTGACGCCGTTAAGCGTCTTTCTGGCATTGACCCTCGGCACCATGGCGGGGGTTCGAGCGAGCCCGATCGATGACGAGAACCAGCCGGAAGCCTCCGACCCGTCGGCGTACTACGACGAGCCGGCCGATGAACCGGCGGCACTCAACGCCATCCTGACCATGCCCGAGGCCAACGAAGATTCCTTCGATCTGCCTGACGGGGTGAAAGGCACGCGCAACACCACGCGTTCGGAAAACATCCTGCCGCCGACCGTGCAGACCAGTTTCAATTACCCCACGAATGGCAAGCCGAGCCCGTTGTACGGCGCCCAGCCGTTCACTCAGCAAATCGTATTGTTCGAAGAGTTCGGCCCGGAAAAACTCGACCCGACCACCCCGGCCGCGCCGTTGGGCTTTCCACCAGCCGCCATCGGTCCGGCGCCGGCCCAGGATCCGAACAGCGTCGCCCGCAGCGCGCCACCCGGCACGGCACTGGACGCGTTTTTGCGTCAACCGGGGCTGACGCCGTTCCCGAGCCAGTTCTCCAACGTCGTCGACCGCAACCCGTGGCAGTCGCAGATCGAGCTGTTCCTCAACCGTCACATCGGCTCGTCCGCCGAAGGCCGGCCACCGGGAAAAGGCTGGGCTCACCAGCGCTGGAACGAGTTCTACCCGCAAGTCGCCTACAAGACCGTGCAGACCGGCGCGCGTCTGAATGGAGGTCTGCGTGACAGTCGGCAGATGCACGGTTATGCCGTCGGCGAGTTCGGCCCCGGCGGGCTGTACCACAACGTCGCGGGTGTGCCGGCGACTGATGGCACAGCCAAAGGCGTCGATGCGCGTTTCCACCCGGCGATGCCAGTGCAGAACCACAACTCGGTGTGGACCTTCGACGGTACGCTGCCGCCGAAACTGCTGATGGTGCGCTACGGCCAACCGGTGATGATGCGCCACTACAACGGCTTGCCGATCGATCCGTCGGCCAACCGCGGCTTCGGCCTGCACACCATCACCACCCACGAGCACAACGGCCACGCACCGGCGGAAAGCGACGGCTATGCCAACGCATTTTTCTTCCCCGGCCAGTATTACGACTATCGCTGGCCGATCCAGCTCGCCGGTTACGACAGCATCAACACCAAGGCCGAAGATCCGCGTGCGGCGTTCCCGTGTGCACCGGGGGAAACCCTGTGGGTCAACGACCTTGCACCTGCGAAGAAAACCTGCGACCACGGCACCATCAAGATCCGTGGCGACTGGCGCGAAACCATGAGCACCCACTGGTTCCACGACCACATGCTCGATTTCACCGCGCAGAACGTCTACAAGGGCAACGCGGCGATGATGAACTACTACAGCGCCCTGGATCGTGGTAACGAATCGGTGAACGACGGGGTCAACCTGCGTTTCCCCAGCGGCAGCGCCTTGCCGTGGGGCAACCGCGACTACGACGTCAACCTGGTGTTCGCCGACAAGGCCTGGGATCAGGAAGGCCAGTTGTGGTTCAACCCGTTCAACACCGATGGCTTCATCGGCGATCAGGTGCTGGTCAACTGGCAGTGGAAACCGACCCTCGACGTCCGCGCCCGCAGCTATCGGTTCCGCATCCTCAACGGATCGGTGTCGCGCTACTTCAAACTCGCACTGGTACGGGAAATCAAAGGCACCGGCGGTGAATTCCAGGGGCCGAAGAACTCCGGCGTTTCCTACAGCCGCGTGCCGTTCCACATGATCGCCAACGACGGCAACATCATGGAGCACAGCGTGCCGTTCGACGGCTCGATGGATCTGGATGCCGACGGTGACAAACAGAACCACAACGCGACCCTGCCGACCCAGGGCATCGCCGAACGGTTCGACATCATCGTCAACTTCTCGAAAAACGGCATCAAACCGGGTGACAAGCTGTTCTTCGTCAACCTCCAGGCCCAGGACGACGGCAAAGGCCCGAAAGAAACGATTTCGCTGTCCGACGTGCTCTCCGAGAAGTACCTGGCGGTGATCAAACAGACCAGCAAAGGCCCGCAATGGGACAAGGGCGATCCGGCGGTGGGCAAGGTCTTGCAGCTCAACGTCAAGCCTTTCACCGGCCAGGACCTGGCCATGGATCCGGCAGCCTACGAACCGGCCAAACCGGGCAAGGCTGAAGGCATGGTGATGATCCCGCTGAAGATCCACCGCGACAACGCCGCCGACAAGGCGCTGCTGGCCAACGCCCGTCACCGCACCTTCACCTTCGGCCGCAGCGACGGCACCGATGAAGCACCGTGGACGGTCAAGACCGATGGCGGCTTCGGCTTCCACATGGACCCACGCCGGTTGAACGCATCAACGAAACTGGCCAGCGGCCCGACCGATGCCGGCACCGCCGGGTTCGGCACCCTGGAAGTGTGGAACATCAAGCTTGGCGGCAAGGGTTGGAGCCATCCGGTGCACGTGCACTTCGAGGAAGGGATCATCCTCAGCCGTGGCGGCAAGGCCCCGCCTGAGTGGGAAAAATGGGCGCGCAAGGACGTCTATCGCATCGGCTCGGAAGCCGACGGGCTGGACAGCGTGGAAATGGCGATCAACTTCCGCGAGTTCGCCGGGACTTACATGGAGCACTGTCACAACACCCAGCATGAAGACAACTCGATGCTGCTGCGTTGGGACCTTGAGAAACCCGGGCAATTGCAGCTGATGCCGACACCGCTGCCGAGCTGGGATGGCGTGCGCTACGTCAACTCCGCCGCGCTGCCAACCTTCCGCGCTGGCGATGGCTTCGGCCCGCAAGTGACCGTGAAGAAATGAAAAGGGAGGGAGCCGACATGACACAGCCAACGCCGCGCTCCCGCGCCCTCGGCATGCACTTGATCCTGGTGCTGGTCACCTGCCTGCTTGGCAGTCAGGTGCTCATCGCCCATCAAGCGCTGCCCGAAGGCGCCAGCGAATCCGCCACCCCGTGGGGTGGCGACTATTTCCCCAACACCTTGCTGACCGATCAGGACGGCAAGCAGGTGCGCTTTTTCGAAGACCTGATCAAAGACAAGGTGGTGGTGATCAACTTCATCTTCACTTCATGCAGCGACTCCTGCCCACTGGAAACCGCACGCCTGCGCCAGGTGCAGAAACTGCTGGGGGATCGGGTCGGGCAAGACATCTTTTTCTACTCGATCAGCATTGACCCTTTAAGCGACACCCCCGAGGTGCTCAAGGCTTATTCGCAACGCTTCAAGGTTGGCCCAGGCTGGAAATTCCTCACCGGCGAATTCGAAGACGTCACCGACCTGCGCAAGAAACTCGGGCTGTTCATCGAGGGCGTCGACAACGGCCGCACCAAGGATCACAACCTGAGCCTGATCGTCGGCAACCAGAGCACCGGGCGCTGGATGAAGGCGTCGCCGTTCGAGAACCCGTGGATCCTTGCCGATCAACTGGCCAACACCCTGCAGAACTGGAAGCAGCCAAGCATCGAGGAAAGCTACGCCAATGCGCCGGACATTCGTCCGCCAAGCAACGGCGAAGAACTGTTCCGCACCCGTTGCGCCTCGTGCCACAGCCTCGGCCCGCAGGACGGCGAAGGCATCGGCATGCGCAACATCGGCCCGGACCTGATCGGCGTGACCCGCCAGCGTGACCCGGCCTGGCTCAACCGCTGGATCCGCGAACCGGATCGGGTACTGGCGGAAAAGGACCCGATCGCACTGCAACTGTTCGAACAATACGAGCGGATTCCGATGCCCAATCTGCGCCTGGACGAGCTGTCGGCGCAGTCGATCATCGACTTTCTGCGCGATGAAACCGAGCGTCAGCACCCCACCGCGCAGCCCTTGGCTGACGGGGCGTTGACGCCAATAAGTCCGGCCGCCAGCAGCGAAACGGTGAGTCGCATGCGCTAGCGGCTAAATAGCATCATTGAGTCCTGTATCACGGTCATTGCCACCTACACTCAGTCGTGAGGTGGCTGTAACCGGTTCGATACACAACGCCAGGGCACCCCCATGCAACGACTGGAAGAACAAAAAACACCTGCGCCGAATGTCGCGGCAGCAGCCATCAAGAGTTGGGGCGGACAGTTCAACCTGCTGCGCTGGTTCTCGCTGGCCAGTTTTTTCATCATCGCGGCGGTGGCGCTGGGGCTGGGCTATATCTCCACGCGTTTTGTGGTCACCGAGAGCGTGGAGCGCGATGCGTTGCTCACGGCGCAATTCGTCCAGGCCATCGGCGATGCGGAAATGCGCCACGCCGGCATCACGCCGCTGCGCACCATGGGCGAAATGCTCGATCTGCGTCAGGAAAAAAACTATCCAGATGTTGATCCTGTGGCCCATTCGGCGGCTCGTGCCGAATTTCTCGATCATGTCGAACACTTGCCGGACATTCTGCTGGCGACGGTCTACGCCCTGGATCGCTCGGTGATCTGGTCGACCAACCCGGAGCTGATTGGCGTGAAATTCGAGGACGATGACGAGCTGGACGAATCCTTCGAAATGAAAGTGCCGGTGTCCTCCAGCTATCACAAGATCGACGACGAAAAGCCCGAACAGAAGCTCTCGCGCGAACCCAAATACCTGTTCATCGAGAATTACATTCCGATGTTCAACGCCGACAAAAGCAAAGTCATCGCCATGGTCGAAATCTACAAGGAGCCGGCGGACTTGGTGGATCGCATCGATCGTGGTTTTGCTTCGATCTGGGCGGCGACGATCCTCGGTGGCGCGGCGATTTACCTGGGGCTGTTCTGGATCGTGCGCCGTGCTTCGACCTTGCTGCAGAGCCAGCAACAGCAACTGATCAGCAACGAAACCTTTGTCGCGTTGGGCGAGATGTCCTCGGCGGTGGCCCACAGCTTGCGCAACCCGTTGGCGACCATCCGTTCCAGCGCCGAACTGGCCCAGGAAGTGGCCAGTCAGAGCGCCCAGCGCAATATCGGCGACATCATCAGTCAGGTCGACCGCATGTCGCGCTGGGTGCGCGAGCTGCTGGTGTCGTTGCGGCCGATGAACGATGACGGTGAAGCGGTGGACCTGCTGGCGGCGGTCGAAGACACCCTGGGCGCGTTTGATGCGCTGATCCGTCGCAGCGGGGTCGAAGTGCGATTCAACCCGCAGGACTGCCCGCCGGTCGTCAGCCAAAGGGTGCTGCTGACGCAGATCCTCAATAGCCTGTTTGCCAATGCTCTGGAAGCGATGCCCAAGGGCGGCGTGCTGAGTGTCGACATTGAGACACCCCATGCCGGCCAGGTGTGCATGACCCTGGGCGACACCGGCAAAGGCATGAGCGCGCAGCAGCAACAGCTGGTGTTCAAACCGTTTTTCACCACCAAGCAGGGCGGCCTCGGGGTTGGCCTGGCACTGGTCAAAAGAATCATGGAGCGTTTTCAGGGCTCGGTCGTATTGACCAGCCGCGAGCAGGAAGGAACCCGCGTCAGTCTCAACTTTAAAGTGGCATCGGGAGGGGAATATGGAACACAGCATTCTGCTGGTCGAGGATGACGAACTGTTGGCCGACAATATTCAGACCTACCTGGAGCGCAAAGACTTCGAGGTGACGGTTTGCCATTCGGCTGAAGACGCGCTGGGGCAACTGGAAAGCTTCATGCCGGACATCGTGCTGACCGACAACTCGCTGCCGGGCATGAGCGGTCACGACCTGATCCAGAAGCTGCGCATCAGCGCGCCGGATCTGAAAGTGATCATGATGACCGGTTACGGCAATGTCGAAGATGCGGTGGTCGCGATGAAGGAGGGCGCCTTTCATTACGTCACCAAACCGGTCGCGTTGCCGGAGCTCAAACTGCTGCTGGACAAGGCTCTGGCCACCGAGCGGATGGAGCGCACGCTGTCGTTCTATCAGGAGCGCGAGGCGCAGAAATCCGGGGTGCAGGCGCTGATCGGTGAATCGGCACCGATGCAGCATCTGAAGAACACCATCGGCCAGTTGCTCGAAGCCGAGCGGCGCATGACCAACGGCGATCTGCCGCCGGTGCTGGTGGAGGGCGAGACCGGGACCGGCAAGGAATTGGTGGCGCGTGCGCTGCATTTCGACGGCGCGCGCAGCAAAGGCCCGTTCATTGAATTCAACTGCGCGTCGATCCCCGCCAACCTGGTGGAGTCGGAGCTGTTCGGCCATGAGAAAGGGGCGTTCACCGACGCCAAGGATCGTCGCGTCGGGCTGGTGGAAGCGGCCGACGGCGGCACGCTGTTTCTCGACGAAATCGGCGAGATGGATCTGGTGCTGCAGGCCAAACTGCTGAAGCTGCTGGAGGATCGCACCATTCGTCGGGTCGGCTCGGTGAAGGAGCGCAAGGTCAACCTGCGGGTGATCAGCGCCACCAACTGCAACCTCGAACAGATGGTGCAGCAGGGCAAGTTCCGCCGTGACCTGTTCTTCCGCCTGCGGATCATCTCGATCAAGGTGCCGCGCCTGTATGCCCGTGGCGACGACGCGTTGCTGCTGGCGCGGCATTTTCTCGCCAGCCACGGCAAGCGCTACGGCAAACCGAATCTGCATTTCAGCCAGCAGGCCGAAGAACTGCTGCTCAATTACACCTGGCCGGGCAACGTGCGCGAACTGCGCAACATGCTCGAACAGACCGTGCTGCTGGCACCGAGCGACACCATCGCCGCGCACCAGTTGAACGTGTGCATGAGCCTGGTCGACGAACCGCCGCTGCATCAGCATCACGAGGTGCCGCACTTCGAACCGCGCCCGGCGAGCAACACCGAGTCGATGAACCTGCCGGAGGTCGAGCGCGACATGGTGCGCAAGATGCTCGATAAGACCGACTGGAACGTCACCAAGTCCGCCCGCCTGCTGGGCCTGAGCCGCGACATGCTGCGTTACCGCATCGAAAAGCTCGGCCTGGCACGCCCGGACAAGCGTCAGTGGTAGACCGCGTTACTCCGTGGATTCGGCGGGCTCAGGCACTCCAGCAGGCACGTCGGGTCCAGCACCTCGTCATTGACGTAGATGCCGCGCTCGGCATCGTACGTGCGGATAAACACCCGCACCGTCGCATCGGCCACGGTCGGCAGTTGTGAATCGTGGAAGTCGTGGCGATCGGGGATCACCACGAAATCCTGCGGCGTGGTGTCATCGAACGGCCGGGGCGGCTGGGCATTCAGTGACGGCGGCGCCGGATGGGCGAAGGGCTGGTTCGGCCCGTAGTAATTGAAGTTGCTGTCGAGGGCTTGCGCCTGTGTGGCGGCGAGCAGACAGGCGGATAGCAGCAGCCGGTTGAACGTTTGCATGACGGCACCTGTGGAAGCGGTTTTCCCCAAGGCTATTAACTATAGCCGCCCGTTGGCTTACAAGTTCGCAACAATCTGGATCGGCAGTCTCAACTAGACTCGGGCCGCTCAATCAAGAGCATCGTCCGGAGTGCGCCATGGAAGTGCCAAACAACAAGAACGCCATCGAAAGCAATCGTCAGGCGTGGAACGATTCAGCCCGTCATCACCAGGATTCGCCCGACTGGCAGGCCTTGCTGACCGAGGTCGCCCAGGCTGATTTCTCCTGCCTCGACTCAACCCTGCGCGTTTTGCTGGAGCAGGTCGGTGTCGATGGCAAGGACGTCGTGCAACTGGGTTGCAACAACGGCCGCGAGAGTCTCTCGCTGTTCGCGCTGGGTGCGCGAAGTGTCGTCGGGGTCGACCAGTCGGCGGCGTTTCTCGAACAGGCCCGTGAGCTCAACAGCCGCTCGCCGCACAAGGCCGAATTCGTCGAAACCGATATTCATCACCTGCCCGAATCACTGCGCGGTCGCTTCGACGTGGCGCTGATCACCATCGGCGTCCTCAACTGGATGCCCGACATCGGCGAGTTTTTCCGTCATGTCGCCTCGACCCTCAAACCGGGCGGGCAACTGGTGATCTACGAAACCCACCCGTTCCTGGAAATGGTCGATCCCGACGCCGAGGATCCGTTTCGCCTCGCGACCTCGTATTTCCGCGAAGAACCGTTCGTGCAAGAGGAACCGATCGTCTACGTCGGCAAGGTCGAACAGCAGGCCGCGCCGTCGTACTGGTTCGTGCACAACCTCGGCGCCATCTTCACCGCCGCCCTCGAAGCGGGGCTGAACATCGCGCATTTCAAGGAATACCCGCATTCGAACCGGGAAGAGGCGTATGACCAATACCTGAACCGCGAGGCGCAGATGCCGATGTGTTTTACGTGGGTGGGGGTGAAAAACTGAAGTCCGAATTGAGCGTCATGAAGGCGGCCGATTGGCCGCCTTCTTCAATTCAAGCCTGCGCAGCCGCCGTCACCACCGGCCGCCCCGGTTTGCGCAGCGGTTCCAGTCGCGAACCTTCATAGCGCGTCTCACGGAAGAACCGCCACCTTCCAAACAAACCGTAGACGTGGGTGACGCGGCCCTGTTCGTGATAGCCCATGCGGATGTGCAGCTTCAGCGCCGGGATGTTGTGGGTTTCGCAGACGTCCACCACTTTGTGGCAACCCTGCGCGGCCATGGCTTGCCAGAGGGTGACTTGCACGTCCACCGACAGGCTGCTGCCGAAGTAGGCACGGGTCATTTCGCCGCCGAACTCGAAGAACTCGCCGGGTTTGACCGGGAATTCGCAGCCGTAGTAATGGCGGTCGTGGTAGTTGCGGGTACTGCCCCAGATGAAGCCCACTGCGTGGTCGTCTGCGTCGAGGTACATGTGCCCGGTGTGACCTTCGGCCGCGAGTTCGGCCATGGTCAGCACGCGGTCACCGAAGTGTTTGGCGAAGGCGCCGGTGTTGTGCGGCGTGATGTCGACTTTGCGCAGGCCTTCGTAAGGGCGCAGCTTGTGCGGCGGCACCGGGCTGATCAGGTCGCGCTCCATCCACAGCAGTTCCCAATGGAAGAACACGTAGCGTTTCCACAAGGTGCCGAAGGTGCGGCCCAGGCCTTTTTGCTTGATGCGTTCGCGCAGCTTTTCAATGACGCTCATATGCCCTCCGTGGCCGAAGCCCGGGTGTTTTTGTGGTTGGCTTTTGTGGGTATAGATCAAGCCTGCAAGTTCATTTCGAAGTGACATCTTCGAAAGTATTGCAAGTTGTGTAACTCAATCGAGTGCCGCGGCACCGCGCAGAAAATCCTTGTTCAGGTCGGCATAGGAGACCCGTGGAACGCCCGCCAGCCGCTGCTCTAACACGCGGCTCAGGGACTCTCCAGGTTGCAGATAGGCATCACCGAAATCAGCCCCGAGCTGATTCGGATGCGCGACGATTTCCAGCACACCGTCGGTCGGCGCAGGCTCGTTGCGCAGGTCGACCGGGGTGCAGACGTAATCCGCCGTCGCACCGGCCAGCCCTTGCAAGCGGCGGTTGAGCAAGCCTTTGAATATGCGTTTTGGCAGGCTGAGGTTTTGCCCCAGGTTACGTGCCAGTCGCACCGGTACGCCCTGGTGGGCGGCGAAGCGCGCGACGATCTCGCCGATCGGCCAGATGTTGTGCACGTGCTGATGGGAATCGATGTGGCTCGGGCGCACGCCATGATCGACACAACGTTGCCACTGCGCCTGCAATTCCTCCTGCACCGCCTCGCGATCCGCTCGACCGAGCCACAGGCTGTGCCGCGTCAGGTTGAGGTCGAACACACCCTGGCTGTCGCAGAAGGTGGGGCGGGCAAGAATCGCCTGGCTCAGCGGTCGGCCATACGTCAGGTTGAAATGCAGGCCGATCCTGCCCTCCAGCAAGTGATGGCGGGCCATCGCGCAGGCGGCTTCGAACGCCGGCATGTTGGCCATGGCCGTCGCAGAGCTGATGACCCCGGCCTGGAACGCACTGAAGATCACCGCGTTTTCGTTCGGGGTCAGGCCGAAATCGTCAGCGTTGACTATGACTTGGCGAGGCATGTTCGCCCTCCGTGGTGATGGCGGCGGGTTTGCCGACGGGTTGGGCGATCGCCGTTTGCCGACGTGCTCGCCACTGCTGCAGTTTCGGTTTGAGCCGCTGCCAGACGCGCAGCCCAAGCCCCAGCAACAGACCGCTCGGGCGCCAGGAGTAGAAGCTCCAGCGCCAGTGTTCCAGTTGCCCGGTCATGCGTTCGTGCAGTTGGTGACTGGAGTTTTCCAGGCTGACCCGCGAGGCATCGATCCAGCGCCAGTGATCGTCCAGGCCCCAGCGAATCCATTCCTCCAGCAACACCCGACCGCTGCCCAGATCGGCGTATTGCGGCAGGAACGCGAGGTTGTAATCGTAGAGCCGGCCCTGTTCGAGCAAACCGAGTCGGTAGCTGATGCAGCGCCCGTCCAGCTCCAGCGTGACCACGCGCACCAGGCCTTGGGCGGCGAGGGCGGTGAAGGCGCTTTCGATGCCGCGGCGGCTGCGTTCGCTGGCGAAGATGCCGACGCCTTCGTCGCCTTTCCAACTGACGGCCTCGACTTCGCTGATGGCTTGCAACAGCGGGCCCATGGTCAGGGCATCGGGAATGATTCGCCGCACGACAGCACCGCACGCAGCAATCCGTTTGCGCGCACGGCGCAGTTTGTAGCGCGGATCACCGGAGACTTCCTGAAGATCGGCGTCACTGATCAAGTGCACCGGCACCCGGCAACTCAAGCGCCGTTCGCCGGTCGAGCTACGCGCCATCCATTCGGTGAGGACGCTTTCTTCACCCGCCGGCTCAGACAGTTCGTTGAGCTGCAACAACGCGTGGGGCATCCGTTGGCGAATGAGCAACAGCGCCTGACGCAGGCTGTCGGCCTCAAGCACGGACAACAGCGCCAGGCGATCCGCCAGCGGATAACCGAGGTGATGCACCACGCCAAACGGTATCCCGGCAAAGCGTTCACGACTCGCCACCAACGGCAGGCACAGGCGCAATTCGTCCGCCTCCCAGCCCAGCAGAATGTGCAGATGCTCACTCGCGTCGAGTGTCTGCTCTGCCGCGATCAACCAGCCGAGGCTGTTGAACGGCGTGTGATCCGTCACCCGCAGGCGCAGCGCTTCATAAGCCGCTGCCGGGAAGTCAGGTGCGCACAACGAAGTGCGCCATTCGAATCGCGCCATAGGCTCAGGTCGCCGTTGCTGTGACGGAGGGGCGGGAAGGTTTGCGCAGCGCATCCAGACGCGAGCCGCTGTAGCGGGTTTCGCGGTAGAAGCGCCAGCGGGCGAACAGGGTGTAGACGTTCATGATCCGGCCCTGCTCGGTGTAGCCCATGCGCAGGTGCAGCTTGAGCGCCGGGATGTTGTGGAACTCGCAGACATCCACCACCTTGTCGCAGCCCTGGGCGGCCATGGCTTTCCACAGTTCCAGTTGCAGGTCCACCGACAGTTCGGTGCCCCAATAGGAACGGGTCAGTTCGCCGCCGAACTCAAAGAACTCACCGGGTTTCACCGGGAACATGCAGCCGTAGTAATGCCGGTCGAAATAGTCCCGGGCGCTGCCCCAGATGAAGGCCACCGCATCGCCGTGATCGTCGAGGTGCATGTGCCCGGTGTGACCTTCGTTGGCCAGCTCCGCCATGGTCCCGACGCGGTCGCCGAAGTAACGCGTGAAGGCACTGGCGTTGTCCGGCGTGATCTTCACGACCCGCAGCGGCGGGTAGGGTTTGAGGCTATGGGGCGGCACCGGGCTGACCAGATCGCGCTCCATCCACAGCAGTTCCTGATGGGAAAAGAAATAGTGCTTCCACACCTTGGCCAACGTGGCACGCAGGCCTTTCTGTTTAATTTGCTCGCTGATTTTTTGCAGAATGCTCATGGTCGTTGCTCCTGATGACGAGTCATCGCGCGGCACAGGCCTGCGCGGCGGAACATCAACGGACGGTTCATCAAGCGTTCCAGCTCAGAGAAAACAGGGTTTGCCCCGGCAGCTCGAAACGCACACGACCGTCCTGGCAGCGGAAGGGCGCGTCGCGGCTGCGGTTGTCGGCGCCGAAGTAGCGCAGGGCGCCATTGTTCAACGGGCACTTGGCCCCCGCCAGATCGACACGCTGCAACCGCGTGCCTTTGTTGACGCCCAGCAACCCGCGCTGATCATCGCCGGCCATCGCCAGCACATCGACTTCGAATGCATCGTTTTCCAGCCACAACACGTTGTGCAGCCAGTGCTGCTGGATGAACTGCTGGGCCAGGCCCACCGGTTTCAGTTCGAAGTGTTGTTCATCCGCCGAGACGCGCAACATGCCTTTGGGATATTCCGGCTCATCGGCGGCCTGGAACCAGTTGAGCATCGTCAGCAAGCCGTCCTGGGAGGCGTTGATCACCACTGAGGCCCACCACAGCGAGGTGTAATGGGTTTCCTGATCGTAGGGGCTCAGGCTTGAGCCGCTGGACAGATTGGTCTGATCCAGCAGCAAGGCCTTGCGCGGCTGGCCCTTGGCGTCCAGGCCGACCAGATCGGCGGCGCGGCGCACGCTGTCGCGGTAGACGCGGGTGGCGAGCAGGTCGCGGATCATCCATTCGTGCCACGCCAGTGCATCGACCTGATCGGCGGATTCGTCCAGCAGGCGCCGGGCCCAGTCGATGCCGCGTTTGTTTGCCGCGTTGTCGGCGAACGGGCCGTTGACCAGCCGTGAACTGGCCGGCATCGCGATGCGCACGCCGGCCCGGGCGTTGGCCGGATCGCTGCGCACCTGCCGGGCCATGCTGGTGAAGATCGAACGGTATTGTTCGTAGCTCGAATAGTTGAGATTGGGCTCGTCGGCAAAACCGATGTAGTGCGTGCCTTTGCCGCCAAGCAACTGCGTACTCGCGAGCCACGCATCGAGGCCGTTGTTGCTTTGCACATCGGCGCGCAGGTCGGCCTGACGCTGGCTGCCGGCGAGCAAAGTGATGTCCTGGCGAATGCCGAATCGGTCCTGATAGACCTGACGAAACGCATCTTCGAACTGTGGTTTTTTCGCCGTCACATCGACGAAGCTGTAGTAACTGGCGGCTGTCGGTTTCAGCGCATCGAGCGCCGCATGACTGGCGGGCGGCGGCATCACGTAGGGCAGGGCGATGCCCAAGTCCGGCGTGCGGCCGAGGACTTTGTCGTGCAGGGTCAGGCGGGTCTGGCCTTCGTCTTCGCGCAGCGGTTTGAGCTGCTGCGGATTCTGCGCGAACAGATTGACCGTGCCATCGAGCCAGAACGCTGCTTTGCCGCTGCCTTGCAGACGCAGGCGCCAGATTTGCTCGCGATCGCTGACCGGTAACGCGACCTGATCGAATTGCCAATAGGCGCGATACGGTTTGAGCGCCAGCGACAGCTGTTGGCCGTCGCCGACCCGCTGCGCTTGCAGGGCGCTGACGCCGCCGTGGAATTTGCCGGCGAGCACCGCGTGTTCACCCGGTGCAATCTTGAAAAACAGCTCATCGCCGTCACGGGTCTCAGCGCTGAAATGCACCTTGGCCGGGGCGAACAGCGCCACGGTGTTTTCGTCGTGCTCGACCCGGTAATTGCGAAAGCTGTAGCCGGGGATTTCCAGTTGATAACTCGCCGCGCCCGGCGCCAACGGCCAGCTCTGGCTGCCACGGGTTTCGCTGGCCTTGATGAAGCGGTTGCCCTGCAATTGGCCCTGGCCGTCGAGCAGGTACAGGTGCTCTTCGTTGGCGTCCGCCTGCCACGCCGGCGCCCAGCGCACGGTCACGGTGTCGGGGCGATCCGCTTGCAGGTACAGGCTGCCGTCGCGAATGTCGCCCCAGCGCATCGACGCCGCGAAGGCGTCCAGCGACAGACCGAGACCGAGCAGCAGGGCCAGGCGTTTCATGCGGATTTCCGTTGTAAAAAGCGACGCTGCAACATCAGCCACATCGGAGCGATGTCGGCGGGCAGGATGATCAGGGTTTGCCAGAACGGCACGCCGCTCAACCGGCAATACAACACCAGCATCGCCACGGTCACCGCCAGATAGGCAATCGACGATGCGGCTGCTGCGCCGACGATGCCGTAAGCCGGGATCATCACCAGGTTCAGGGCCAGGTTGAGCAGGGCACCGAGGCCCATCAGCAACGACACGGTGCCGGGACGATTCTTGCCCAGCAGGTCGAGCCGCAGAATGCTCGCGTAGCACAGGCCCAGCAGGCCCGGCAGCAACGCCAGCAGTGCCGGATACGCCGGTTGGTAGGCGACACCGAACAACGTGACGATCAACCACTCGCCGATCACCGCCATGGTCAGGCAGGCGCCGAGCATCACCGTGGCCGTCAGGCGCAGGGCTAGCGGGGTGACTTTGTCCATGCCTTCGTCCTGTTGCAGCAGGCGTTTCATCAGCGGGGTGGTCACCGCTTCCGGAACGATCAGCAGCAGTTCGGCGGCGGCGCTGGCCATCGCGTAATGACCGAGCGCGGTGCTGCCGAGCAGGGCACCGATGAACAGGTAATCGGAACGCAGAATCACTTGTTGGAACAGCAAGTCCGGATGGCTGCGGGCGCTGTAGCGCAGCAGTTCGTTCTGGCTGGCGCGATCCCATTGCAGCTGCAACGGCTGCGCACGCTTGAGCCAGACCCAACCGGCCAGCACCACCAGGCTGATCCCGGCCAGCCAACTGATCAGCGCGGCTTCCAGTGCCGCTTCCTTCCACATCCAGAACAGTGCGAGAAACAGCAACAGCGGTGCCAGGGATTCCACCAGACGCAAGGCGTTGAACGCGACCACGCCGCCGGACGCATTGTGCAACGTCAGCAAACCGCTTTTGAGCACGGTCAACGGCACCGCCAGCAGCAACAGCCAGGCCAACAGGCCGAGTTGCACGGTCACGTCCAGTTCACTGCCGAACTCGCGCACCAGTGCGACCACCAGTAAGGTCAACAGCCCCGCCAGCAGACAACCGAACACCAACACTTGAGCCAGCAACAACCCCATCGGCCGCTGCTTGGCGGCCTGATAGCCGACAGCGGAATTCAAGCCGCCACTGGTGGCCGCGCTGATCAGGTCGGGCAAGGTGCTGAGCAGTGCGAACAGCCCGCGCTCACTGGGGCCGAGGATTCGCGCCAGCAACACATTCCTCAGCAGGCGCAGGGCGATCATCGCCAGTTTGGTGCCCATGCTCAGCGCCAGGTGCTTGAGGTAACTGCCTCGACTCATGGTCGCGCCCCGCGAAAGATCCGCCACGACAGCAGTTCCGGGTTGCGCGCGGTGCGCTGGCTGACTCCGAAGCGTGGCAGATTCAGCGGATCACCCGCGCCGCGATAGATCCCGGTGCCGGTGCCGAGGGCGAACGGATAATCGTGGTTGGCAATCTGTTCGCGCACCCGTGCGTCGTTGTCGCCGTTGGGGTAGCAATACACCGGCAGTGGCCGGTTGCAGCCGTTGTTCAGGGCAGCGCGGCTGCGGCTGATTTCTTCGCTCAGGCGCACGTCGTCGAGTTGGGTCAGGATCGTGTGACTGGCACCGTGGGGGCCGAAACGCACCAGCCCCGAAGCTTCCATCGCGCGCACCTGATGCCAGTCCAGCGCCTGGGGCTGCGACTCTGGCGGGCACTCGTCGGTCAGGCGCTCGAGCATCAAAGGGTCAGAACTCTTCAAACCTTGCAGGTAGTGCAGCAACGTCAGGCTGCGACGATCCACATCGATGTCGTCCATCAGCACCGGCAGCGGGTGGTGAATCGCCTGCAAGCAGTCGATCAGGTGCATTCGCGGTTTTTCACCGTGGCTGCCCCACAGGGTTTCACCGATGCTTTCCCACCAGAAGCGCTGGCGGCTGCCGATGAAGTCGGTGGAGAGAAAAATGCTCGCCGGCACCTGATGTTTCTGCAGCAGCGGGAAGGCGTTGGCGGCGTTGTCGCGCCAGCCGTCATCGAAGGTCAGCGCCACTTGCGGGCGTTCGCTGCGCAGGGCGTTGGGCTGGAGGATTTCCATCAGCGGCACGCAATCGAAATGCTTGCGCAGCCACACCAGCAGATGCTCGAAGGCTTTCGGCCCGACACACAGTTCGTTGCGATGCGGCAGGTCGGCGGCGCGGTCGTTGGACAGCACCCGGTGCAACATCAGGATCACGCCTGCGCCGTGCAACTGGTTTCGTCCCACGGACGAGTTGAGATAGAGCCAGCCACTGGTGCGTTTTATCAGTTGTTTGATCGCCATGGCTCTATCCCTCTCAACGGTTTTGGTCAGGGTTCCACTGGGCGTAACGCTGGCCGCGCAGGAACTGCCACAGGCCGATGCTCATGCCGGCCAGTGTCACCAGCAGGAATGCCGCAAGGCGGAACGGTTTGGGTAAGCGGTGTTGCGAATCCAGCAGGCCGGCAATCGCGATGGCGTAACCCAGCAGTTGCGCGATCAGGCTCAGGCGATAGAAACCGTGGTCGTCCCACAGCCAGAAATTGCTCAGCAGCAACGGCAGTAAAAGAATCGGTGCCAGACGCCGGATCAATTTGTGGCTGATCAACGCAATCGAATACAGCCCGTGCTTGAGCGGATTGAGCAGTTCGCTGCGCTGGGCCAGGCTTTGCAAGCCGCCGACGGTGACGCGCTGGCGCCGGCGGAACTGTTTGTCCGCTTCATCGACGCCGTGGTCGATCACCTGCGCTTCGGGCACGTAAACGATGCGTTTGAACTTCACCGGGGCGCAGGTGCTGATGAAGAAGTCGTCGTTGACCTCCGCCGGCACGTCCTCGAACAGTTCCCGGCGCAGGGCGAGCAACGCGCCATCGGCCGAGACCATGCAACCGGTGCGGTTCTCGACCCGTCGCAGCCAGCCTTCGTAATGTCGGTACAGGCTGTCGCCGACACTCAAGCCGCCGCCGGTGACCGGGATCACCATGTGCCCGGCGCAGGCGCCGACCTGCGGATCGCTCAAAGGCGCGAGCAGGTAGCCGAGGGTTTCCCGTGACCATTGGTTGTCGGCGTCGGTGAACACCAGAATGTCCCCCGTGGCCAGCGCCGCACCGGCATTGAGCGTCGCGGCTTTGCCCTGACGCGGCAGGTCGAGCACGGTGATTCGCGGGTCGACGACCTTGTGCGCGCAGGCCACGGTGTCGTCGGTGGAACCATCGCTGGCCAGGATGATTTGCAGGGTGGCCGGCTGATAATCCTGGGAAAGAAGCGAACGCAGCTTGTGTTCGATATGCCGCGCCTCGTTGTGCGCGGCGATCACGATGCTGATGTTCAGCGGCGGCGCCGGGCTGTGTCGCCACGCCGGGAACAGCGGCGCCAGCAGCGTCAGCAGCAACGGGTAGCCGACATAGGCGTACACCGGCAGCAGCAGGCACATCCAGAAAATGAACTCAGCCACGGGCAGGCCTCCTGGCATTCCAATGACACAGACTGAGAATGAACGCGGCACCGGCCAGGTGCAGGCGCACCCAATGCAGCCCCCACAATTGCAGGGTCAGACCGAGGTCATGCTGTTGGCGACTCTGACGGATGCTGAGCACCAGCGCCGGTATCGTGGTGATGGTCACCATGACGGCGGCGTGATGGGGGAAACCGTTGAGCAGCGCGGAAATCGCCAGCAGATCCAGCAGCCACGCGGCCAGCGACAGCAACGGAAAACGCAGCAACCGCAGGCTGAAACCGTGGGTGCGCAGCAGTTGCAGGTGACTGCCCTGGCGCCACATTTCCTTGCCCATCCATTCGCGCCAGTTCATCTCGTAGCCCCAGTGCAGCGCCACGCTTTCGTTGACCGACAGCAGCCGCGCCCCCTGTTCGCGCTGGCGCAGGGTGAATTCTTTGTCTTCGCCGGTGCGCAGGGTTTCGTTGAACCCGCCGACCTTGTCGAACCAGCGCCGACGCATCAGCAGGTTGGCACTGGGCAGCCAGTCCACGGCGTGGGCGGCGTGGGTGATCGGCCGTTGGGTGCGGCGTTGCCAGGCCACCGCGTACCACGGCGCGGCGGCGGGGGTGTGCAAGTCCAGCCCGAACACATCGGCGTGGTTTTCGGCCTCGAGGGCGAACAGGCCGGTGAGCCAGTCTTCAGGCATCTCGATATCGGCGTCGATGAACGCCAGCCATTCACCGGTGGCGATGGCGGTGCCGCGATTGCGCAGGGCACCGATCAGCAGGCCCGGCATGATCAGCACCTGTGCGCCGAACTGGCGGGCAATCTGTGGGCCGTCATCGCTGGAGCCGTTGTCGACCACGATCAGTTCGCACTCGACACTCGCCGCGTGGGCGGCTTTTTGCGCGGCCAGCAGGGTGCGGCCAATGTGCCGGGCCTCGTTGAACATCGGAATGACAACACTGATCCGGCTCATGCCCGGGCCTCCGTCAACGGTGCTTGCTCGGCTTTCAGGCGCAGGACACTGGTCAGCGCGAGCATGATCCACACGTACTTCTGATTCGGTGCACTGAGAAACATCAGGAACAGGGTCAGCGACAGGAAGCTCACGCCGAGGTGAGTCATCAAGTCCGCTTGATTCCAGTCCCGTCGTTGCATCCAGGCGCGACGGGCGCGGATCAGGTTGTACAGGCCCAGGCCGAGCATGCCGACGAACAGCAGGCCGGCGGGAACCCCCAGTTCGCTGAAGATTTCCAGGTAGGTGTTGTGGGCGCGGCGGTACAGGTCGCCGATCTTGCGGTTGGCGGAAAACGCCTTGGCGTAACCGGTGGTGGCGTAGTGCAGGGGGAAGGTGCCGGGGCCGGAACCGAGCAGCGGATTCTCACGGATCATCTGGCTGCCGACCACGATGTACGAGGCACGGCGACCGAGGGATTCATCATCGTGGCCACGGGCACCGGCGCTCAGCACGCTCAACGACTGGATGCGCGCGATGTAGCCGGCGGGCATCGCATAGATTGCCAGTGGAATCACGATCGCCAGGCCGAGCATCGCGAATCCGAGGTGACGCGGACGAATCCGCGACAGTTGCGCGCGGTAGTGCCAGCAACCGATCACCAGACTCAACGCCAGCACCACCAGCCCGGAGCGGGATTCGGTCTTGGTCATGCCGCCGAGCAACAGCAGGCAGCACGCGCCCCAGAACAGCCGGTGCAGCAGGTTCGGGCCGCGAATCACCAGCAATAGGCCCAGCGGCACGGCGAATGCGATCAGCAGGGCGAAGGCGTTCGGGTCTTCGAGCAGGCCGGCGGCGCGGCCCTGATCCTGGAATTTGGTCGAGAACATGGCCATGGCGCAAGTGGCGCTGACGCTCAGGGTCACCAGCCGGGCGAACAGGTCGAGGTTAAGCTCGCGGCCGATCAACAACGTGATGACGAACAGAATCAGGCCGACGCTGAGTTCGCGCAAATGCCCCAGCGACATGCCCAGGTCATCGGTGTTCAGCAGGCTCAGGAAGTACAGGACCATGAACCAGATCAGGTAACGCCAGATGTTGCTGCGCAGGCGTTCCGAAGGAATCTGGTGCATCGCCAGTTGCAGCATCAGGATCACCGCCAATGACGCGCCGATGAGCTTGCTGCCGGACAGCGAACTGTCCTTGAAGAAACCCTCGAACGGCACCAGCGCAGCGATGCCGAGCAGCCCCCAGGTCGGCTTGCGGTAAAGCACCGCGAACCCCACCAGACCGAGCACCGCGCCCGGCGCCAGATAGGGCCATGGGCTGGCCAGCAAAGCGATGCAGACCAGACCCAGCAGACTGACGATCGAGAGCGGGAAAATCATGCGCGTGCCTCCCGTGCCGTGCGGATGTACAGCTGCGACCAGCGTTCGGCCAGGGCCTTGAGGTCGTAGCGGTCCTGTTGCGTGCGTTTGGCGTTGTCGCGCAGCTTGCGCGCCAGCGCGGGTTGGCTCAGCAGCGTGTCGAGCTGGCGGGCGAGGGCGCTGCTGTCGGCCGGCGCGGCCAGCAGGCCGTTGTGCCGGTCTTCCAGCACATCGGGAATCCCGCCGACCGCGAATGCCACCACTGGCACCCCGGTCTGCATGGCCTCCAGCAGAATCATCGGTGTGCCCTCGGTGCGCGAGCTGATCACCAGCGCGTCGAGTTGCTGCCACCAGTGGCGCATGTCGGTCTGATAACCCGGCAGACGAATGCGCTGTTGCAGCCCGGCGGCGTCGATTCGCGCCTGAAGTGCCTCGCGCTCCGGGCCGTCACCGAGCATTACCGCGTCGAGTTGCGGATGTTGATGACACAGCGGGATCAGTGCATCGAGAAACAGATCCGGACCTTTCTCGCTGCTCAGTCGGCCGACGTACCCGGCGAGCCAGCGCTGATGATCGACCTCCGGCATCCGTTCAGCGACAGCTGCCGGCAGACCGTTGGGGATCACTTGCAGCTTTTCTGCGCGGACGCTTGCCTGACGGTGCAGCACCGCAATGCTCTCGGCCACGCACACCACTCGATCCACCGAGGCGGTGCGGCACAGTTGCAGGCTCAGCCAGGTGTAGAACTTCTGCTTGCGGCTGCGCGGGGTAAAGCCGTGTTGAGTGATCACCAGTGGTAGACGCAACAGCGTGGCACCTACCCAGCCGAACAACAGGCCCTTGAAATTGTGGGTGTTGATCAACGGACGCTCGGCCCGGCGCTGGCGCAAATGCCCCAGTAAGGCGCCGAGCCCGGCGCAACCTTGGGCATCGACGCCCGCCGCGCGAAAGCGCTCGATCAGTTCCGGCGGCGCATCGAGAAACAGCACCTGATGCTGCCCCGGTGTCGCCAGGCAATGATCCAGCAACATCCGCTCGGCCCCATAGAAGCCGCCACTGCTGAGTAAATGAATGATCGGCAGGGCGGCGTTCGGGGAGGACGGGGTGCTCAATTGCGCACCCAGTGCACGAAGCTTGGCACGGTCCAGTTCTTGTGCGGATTACCCGGCTGAGTGCTCTGGTCGTTGATCACCAGCAGCACCGGCAGGCCCAGCTCGTGGCTGATTTGCGCCGGGTGTTTGAAGCGGTGATCGAAGAACTCACGCACGTAGACCAAAGCAATCGCCAGCAGCAGACCGGTGAACAGGCCGAACGGAATGATCAGCAGCGGTTTGGGGAACGCCGCTTCGGTCGGTTCGAACGGAGGGCTCAGGACCCGGGCGTTGGACAGGTCGTCGTTCAGCGAACGGGTGGTGCTGCTTTCGGCAAAACGTTGGGCGTAGGTCGAGAACGCGGCGTGCAGGGCGTCGATTTCGGTATCCATCTGCCGCAGCTTGCTCTGGGTCTGCTGCAACTCGTGGATCCGCGCCTTGAAGTCGGCGATGCGCGCGGTTTTCTGATCGATCACCTGCTGGACCACGGCCAGGTCGTTGGTGCGCTCCTGAATGCGGTTGCTGACGATTTTGAGGAACTGTTGGCGAGTCCGGGCGATCTGCTCGCGAGTCAGCAGCATCGGCTCGCTGCCCGGCTGGAACACTGCCAGATCGTTCATGTAGCGGCTGACCTGGGTGGTCAGTTGTTCGCCCAGTTGTTTGACTTCCCTGTCCTCGAACGCCACGTTGTCGACGGTGGTGGTGAAGGTGTAGGGGAAGGTGTAGTCGTTGAGTTTGTTGTTGCTGGCGGCGGCCAGGCTGGTTTTCAGGTATTCCAGCCAGCGTTGGCTTTGCAGCAGGCGATCCTGATACAGGTTCAGCGCCTGTTCTTCGGTGTTGATCGCGTTCAGGCGGAAGGTGATTTCTTCCTTCGGATCGGACGCGCCGACACTTTCCAGCAACGCTTGCCGGTTGCCTTCCAGGCCATCGAGGCGCACCTGATACAGGTGTTTTTTCGATTCGTAGAACGACTGCGGCAGGTCGATCGATTGCAGCGCCTGACGGCTCACCAGATAGTTTTGCAGCAGGGCGGAAACGAACGTCGTGCCTTGATGCGGATCGGGGAAGCTGTAGACGATCGAGATCACGTTGGAGCCGGGCAGGGTCTCGATCTTCAGGCTGTCGATGGCCTGTTGCGTCAGCGCATCGAGGGCGGTGTCGCGCACCGGATCGGTTTCAAGGCCCAGCAGGTTGCGCAGCGGGTTGATCAGGTACTGGCGCAGCGGCGAGGTGATGTAGCGCTTGAACGGCTCGCCGATCAGCCGGGCGAAGACGCCGGGCGACGGGGTGTACTCACCCTTGTCCCGCAGTTCACTGATGGTCTGACGGATCAGCGCCGGCGAACGCAGGATGTTGCTCTCGGTTTCCATGTCCGCCAGCGACGGCGGAATGAACGTGGCGTTGTCCACGGTCAGCGACGTGGTGGCGTCGCCCTGGGAGAGTTTTTTCGACTGCACGATCACCTGGGCGGTGATATCGAAGCTCTGTTTGAGCACCAGCGGCAGCACCAGCGCAATCACTGCAAAGATCAGGAAGACACGCTTCACCAGTTGCTTGTTGGCGAAGAAGATCCTGAAGAACTCATGCAGGTAGTTTTCCTTTGGATTCATGTCAGGTCACCCGAGAGTCAGTTGTTGTTGCTGCCTTTGTTGTCGACGCGATAGCCGAAGCTGAAGCCCACGCCCTGGAACAGCACCACATCGGCCAGTTGCCTTGCGAGTTCGCCGGCGCTGGCCAGTTTGGTTTTCGGCACGTAGAGCATGTCGTCCGGTTGCAGGTAGGCGATCTGCGAGGCATCGCCGGACAGCGCCTTCTCGACGTCGTAACGCACGGCCTGCACCTGATTGCCGTTGCGGCGCATGATCACCACGGAATCCAGGCGCGCCTTGACGTTGGTGCCACGGGCCAGGGTCAGCGCTTCAAGCACCGAGACCGGCCGACGGATCGGGTAGGAGCCGGGCTGGCCGACTTCACCCAGCACATAGATCTCGTTGCCGGCGGTGGACTTGAGCAGCACGTCCACGGTCATCCGTCCCGGCAGTTGCGCGTAGCGTTTGTTGAGGAAGGTTTCCAGTTGATTGACGGTCATGCCTTGCAGCGGCACGGCGCCGATTTCGGGGAAGCTCGCGTAGCCGTCGGTGCCCACGGTGATCTCGCGGCTCATGCCGGTGGCCGGGTGGTTGAGGGCGCTTTTCAGGTTCTGCTCGTTGGTCAACGGGCTGATGATCTGCACGGTCAGCTGATTGCGATTGGGCTGGAACAGCTGCTTGCGCTGGTAGGCGCGCTGGATTTCCTGGCGTGCTTCGTCACTGGTCAGCCCGGCGATTTTCACCGAGGTGTTGGCGCCCGGCAGTTCGATGGTGCCGTCCGGCAACACCAGCTGGTTGCCGTTGAGCTGGCTGGCGGCGGTGAAGTTCAGGCCGATCTGGTCACCCGACTGCACGCGGTAGGCGTCCGAGCCGCTGGTGCTGATGTGGAAGATCACATCCAGCACATCCTGCGGGCGCAAGGTCTGTTCGACCTTGGGCATGTCGGTGGCCTGGGCGTTGGCCGGCGGGGCGGTGAGGATATTCACCGGCATGGTCTGGGTTTCCGAGTTGCTGGAGCAACCTGCAAGCGGCAGCATCAGCAGAACCAGTATCTTGGCGTTCATGGCGTCATCCCTCGCGTTTGCTTACAGGTTTTTGTAGAGCCATTTGGGCATGTAGTACTTGCGCCGGTTGAACACGCTGCCCACCACTTTCGCCCCGGCCTGGGTCAGCCGTTGCACCGCGGCCTGGGCGACTTCCCAGCGGGTGTCCTCGGCACGTACCACGAACACCACGCCGTCGACCTGAGTGCTGATGACCAGGGTGTCGGCGGCCGAATACACCGCATCGCCGTCGATCACCACGAAGCGGTACTGGCTGCCCAACTGGTCGAGCAACGGGCTCAGACGCTCGGCGGTCAGGTGCTCCATGGTGCGGATCGGCCGGCCGTTGGGCAGCACGTGGAACGGCAGGCTCGACACCTGCACCACGCAGTCCTGCAACAGCGGCGGGCTATCTGGGTTGAACAGCAAGTCGCGCAGGCCGCGCTCCTTGCTCAGGCTCAGTTGCTGGGTGAGGTTACCGGCCGACTGGCTGGCATCGACGTAGAGCACCAGGCCGCTGCTCATCTGCGCCAGTTGACTGGCCAGGGCCAGCGCGCTGGTGGTCGTGCCGGCACCGGGGTTGGCGGCGGTCAGGAACAGGATCCGCAGATCCAGGTCCAGCACGGTCGAGGTCAGGTTCGACTCGCTGGGGCTGGCAATGCTCAGGCTTTTGTTGGTTGAACCGTCCATTAGCTTGCTCCGTGGCCGCTGAATACTTTGAAAGGGGTTTTCAACAGAATCTTCAGATCAAGCAAAAGGCTCTGCTCGGCGATGTAGCTGAGGTCCAACTCAACGCGCTGGTCGAAGTCGATGTTGCTGCGTCCGGAGATCTGCCACAGGCCGGTCATGCCGGGGTAGATCGCCAGGCGCGCGAGGTGACTGTCCTTGTAACGGTAGGCGTTGAACGAGGTCGGGCGAGGGCCGACCAGGCGCATGTCGCCGGTCACCACGTTGATCAGGTTGGGCAGTTCGTCGAGGCTGGTGCGCCGCAGGAAACCGCCGATCCGGGTGATGCGCGGGTCCTTGTCGATCTTGAAATCAATGGCGTCGGCACCGTGCTTGTTGAGGTGGCGCAGCGACTCTTTCAGCTCTTCGGCGTTGGCGACCATGGTGCGGAACTTGAACATGCCGAACTTGCGGCCGCGGTAGCCGGTGCGTTTCTGCACGAACATCACCGGGCCTTTGCTGGTGAACTTGATGGCGAGCGCCAGACCGATCAGCAGTGGGGAAATCATTACCAGAATGACCAGCGCGCCGAAGCACGCCACCACCCGATTGGTGCGGGACAATTGCCACGGCCGGCCGCCCTCGCGACCGGTCACCCAGCCCTGGCCCTGGCGATGGATCGCCGCGTCGAGGCGCATTCGCTGTTCCGGATCCATGCGTTTGTCTCGAACCAATTGTTGGATCGGTACACCTTTCTCATGTCCAGTCATGCAGTCCTCCGCTGATGGTCAGCCGCGAGCGGCGCGTGGGCGATAGGCCGTGGGGTAGTAGTCGCGATACCAGGCGATGAAACGCCCCAGTCCTTCATCCAGCTCGATCCGGGGCTGGAACCCGGTGGCCTGGGCCAGATCATCGGTGTCGGCACAGGTGTTGAGCACGTCGCCCGGTTGCAGGGGCAAGAGCTCGACCACGGCTTTCTGACCGAGGTGCTTTTCCATCAGCGCCAGGTAGGTTTTCAGTTCCACCGGATGGTGGCCTCCAATGTTGAACAGGCACCACGGGGCCATGCTGCTGCCCGCGTCGGGGTGCTCGCGGTCCCATTCCGGATGGTTGTGTGGCGGGTGGTCGGTGAGGCGCGCGATGCTTTCGACAATGTCGTCGATGTAGGTGAAATCACGCTGGTGCCGACCGTAGTTGAACAGCTTCAGAGGCGTGCCTTCGGTGATGGCGCGGGCGAACTGGATCGGCGACATGTCCGGCCGGCCCCATGGCCCGTACACCGTGAAAAAGCGCAGCCCGGTGCAGGGAATCCCGAACAGGTGGCTGTAGCTGTGGGCCATCAGTTCGTTGGCTTTCTTGGTCGCGGCGTACAGCGACAGCGGGTGATTGACGCCGTCATGCACCGAATACGGGATGTGCTGGTTGGCGCCGTACACCGAACTCGACGAGGCGTAGATCAAGTGTTCGACCGGGTGATGCCGGCAGCACTCCAGAATGTTCAGGAAGCCACTGAGATTGCTGTCCATGTAGGCCCGTGGATTTTCCAGCGAGTAACGCACCCCGGCCTGCGCCGCGAGGTGGATCACCACTTGCGGGCATTCACGGACGAAGAGGGCGTCGACGGCGGCGGCATCGGCGAGGTCAACCCGGGCGATCTGGAAATCACCGACCTGATCGCGCACCCATTGCACGCGATCCAGTTTGAGCTGCGGGTCGTAGTAGCCGTTGAAGTTGTCGAGGCCAACCACCTGATGCCCGTCGCGCAACAGTCGCAGCACGCAATGGGCACCAATGAACCCGGCCGCACCGGTGACGAGGATTTTCATGAGCGCAACCCGTCAGGCGAGATGTGCCGCAAACCGATGCCGCTGTAGTGCAGACCGGCGGCCGCCACTTGTTCGGGGTTGTAGAGGTTGCGTCCGTCGATGATTACTTTCGAGCGCAGCTTGTCGGCCAGCAACTCGAAGTCCACCACGCGAAAGTTCTTCCACTCGGTGCAGATCACCAGTGCGTCGGCGTCTTCCAGGGTGTCGTCGCGGGTGGCGCACAGGTGCAGGTCATCGCGGTATCCGTAAATGCGCCGGCACTCGGACATCGCTTCCGGATCGTAGGCCTGGACGCTGGCGCCTTCGGCCCACAGCGCGTCCATCAGATAGCGGCTGGGGGCTTCGCGCATGTCATCGGTGTTCGGCTTGAACGCCAGACCCCAGACAGCAATCGACTTGCCGGCCAGACCTTGCGGGAATTGCGCCTTGAGTTTGCTGAACAGGATGTGCCGCTGGGTGTCGTTGACGTCGGTGACACTGCGCAGCAGTTTCAGCGGCATGCCGTTGTGCTCGGCGGTGTGCAGCAGGGCGCGCAGATCCTTGGGAAAGCACGAGCCACCGAAGCCGCAGCCGGGGTAGATGAAGTGATAGCCGATGCGCGGGTCGGAACCGATACCCTTGCGCACCGCTTCGATGTCGGCGCCCAGCAGTTCGGTGAGGTTGGCCAGCTCGTTCATGAAGCTGATACGGGTGGCGAGCATTGCGTTGGCCGCGTACTTGGTCAGTTCGGCGCTGCGGTTGTCCATGAACATCAGTTTTTCGTGGTTGCGGCAGAACGGCGCGTACAACTCGCTCATCTGCGCCCGTGCCTCATCGTCCTGAGTGCCGACGATGATCCGGTCGGGGCGCATGCAGTCGGCGAGGGCGCTGCCCTCCTTGAGGAATTCGGGGTTGGACACGATCCGCACGTTCAGGCCGCTTTTGCCGCGCCGGTGCAATTCGTCGTTGGCGGTTTTCAGCACCTGGTCCGCCGTGCCGACCGGCACCGTGGATTTGATGATCAGCGTGCGATCGGCCTCCATGAAGCTTGCGATCTGCCGCGCCACATTGAGCACGTGACTCAGGTCGGCGGAACCGTCCTCGTCAGCCGGAGTGCCCACCGCAATGAAGATCAACTCGGCGTGTTCTACGGCATCGCTGGCCTGGGTGGTGAACAGCAGACGCCCGGCCTTGATGTTTTCTTCCAAAGTTGCCGATAGACCCGGTTCGCTAATAGGCGGTACAGCCTGTTGCAGTTGTTTAATCTTGTTCGGGTCAATATCGACGCACAACACACGATGTCCGACATCGGCGAGTGCCGCAGCTTGAATCAGGCCAACATAGCCCGTACCAAATACGCTCACGTCCATATTGGCGTGCCTCGTAAGACGGTGGAGGAAGATCGAATTGGAACTGTCAAAAGGGGTATAGCGCAGCGTGGGGAAAGCATGTCAGCAAAATGACATGTTGCAGGTGTATAACACCCCCAATTCTGGGGGCGATTGGCCATCAAGTACTTGCTGTATCTGGATTTGTCCCGTCCTTGACATGTTTTTCACATTTCAAAGAAAACGATAAACGGTCGTAGGCCACAAAATACAAGGCCTGTAACGACTTGGGTGTGTCAGTTTTGAGTCAATGTTTTTTTGACGCTTTTGGCCAAAGTCCGACAGTTCTTGCGCTTTGATGGCCCGCTGCTAGTGTCAGAAAATGGCCGACAAGCGATTGACCATGCCCCGTCGCAAGCGCCCCGGAATCGCCATGTTTCGATATTTGAAAGAACTGCTTTTAATTATTTATCTACTGCTTTATTCCGAATATTACCTTGAGCGTTTAAACGCCATGGGTATCGGCCCGGCAGTACTTCTTTTTGGCGCGATGTTTTTGGCGCTGACTTTCGCATTATTACTAACGGCCTATATACGTCAGACTTTCATTCGGCACTTGTTCGCATTAACGATGTTTGTTTCGGCGGTGTTTTTTGATGTTTATACCCGGGTCACCGCCGATTACCTGACGTACAGCAGCTTCGTCTCGCTGGTGTATTCCGGCGGTTTCATCCAGGAAGCGGCCTACCAGTACCGGGACGCGATCGTCCACGGGGCGCTCAATGGCCTGCTGCTGTTGGTCGGCATCGGCCTCAAGCCACGGCATTCGATCCCCGTGCCAAATGCCTGGCGGATCGCGGCGCCGTTGTGCGGCGTACTGCTGCTGAGTGCGGTGTTGTTCGTGCGGGCCGGGGAGGGCGCGCGCGGGTTGCCGATCATGTACACGCCGCTGGCCTACCTCAATCTGTTCGGCTACGAGGCATTGCACAACACCGTCGGCCCGCGTGAGTCGGTAACCCTGGCGCGTAACGGCCCTGCGGTGGGCCACGACATCGTGCTGATCATCGACGAAAGCATTTCCGGCAACTACCTGGATATCAACGCGCCGTTCGGCGTGCACAGCAACCTCAAGCAAGCGCCTCCGGGCGTCGACATTTTCAACTACGGCTATGCGGCGTCCATCGCCAATTGCAGCGCCGACACCAACGTCACCCTGCGCTACGGCGGCACCCGCGCCGATTACATGCGCATCAACACCACGCTGCCGTCGATCTGGCAGTACGCCAAAAAGGCCGGCCTGCGCACCGTCTACATCGACGCCCAGCGCACCGGCGGCAACCTGCAGAACCTGATGACCGACACCGAGAAAAAGGACATCGACGAGTTCGTGCAATTCGACCAGACCAGCGTGCGCGACCGCGACATGGCTGCCGCTGCCAAGCTGATCGAATTGCTCAACGACGACAAACCGGAGCTGGTGGTGATCAACAAGGTCGGCGCGCATTTCCCCGTGCACGACAAATACCCGGACGCCTTCATGGCCTACCGCCCGACCTTGCCACGCGGTCAATTCACGGAAGTCGCCGACACCGGCAAGCGCGACGGTTTCAACGGCCAGCCGGATGACTGGGTGCTGTACCGCAACGCCTACAAGAACACCGTGCTGTGGAATGTCGGCGAGTTTTTCTCGCGGGTGTTTGCCCAGGCCAACCTGAACAACGCGCTGCTGATCTATACCTCGGACCACGGCCAGGATCTGCACGAGCGCGGCAACCCGGGGCTCAACACCCATTGCGGCGGCGACCCGGTGGAAGAAGAGGGATTGGTGCCGCTGGTGGTGATTCAGGGCGATCAATTGCACACGCTCGACTGGTCGGCGCAACTGGCGGCGAACAAGGATCGCTCCAGTCACTACAACATCTTCCCGACCCTGTTGCAGTTGATGGGTTATGACCTGACGGGGATCGAGTCGGTCTACGGCAAACCGCTGAGCGTGCCGACGGCGGATGATTTCACCTTCAACTACCGCTTCAACGCGCGGTTGGGGGCCAAGCCCGAGTGGAAACACATCGACCTGAACAGCATCGTCACGCCGGGAGAGGCGCCGACCAGCGTTGCAGCCGGACAGTAACCCTGCGCCATCCGCTATCCTTGCCCCACACGGATCGATCGGATGGCGGCATGCTGCAGGTTCAAAACGTCTTCAAGAGCTATCTCACCCCTCAAGGCCCGTTGCCCGTTTTGCAAGGCATCGACTTGACGCTCAAACCCGGCAGCAGTCTGGCGCTGATGGGCGAGTCGGGCAGCGGCAAAAGCACGCTGCTGCACCTGATCGCCGGCCTGGATAAAGTCGACAGCGGCAGCATCCATAGCGGTGAACATCGACTCGACGCCATGAACGAGGCGCAACTGGCCAACTGGCGCCGTACTGAAATCGGTCTGGTGTTCCAGCAGTACAACCTGATTGGCAGCCTGCGGATCGAGGACAACCTGGCGTTTCAGGCGCGACTCGCCGGGCGCCATGACCCGCGCTGGCAGAATCATCTGGTGCAGCGTCTGGGTCTGGGCGATCTGCTCAAGCGTTATCCTGAACAACTCTCCGGCGGCCAGCAGCAACGGGTCGCGCTCGGCCGGGCGTTGGCGTCGCGGCCCAAGCTGTTGCTGGCGGATGAACCCACCGGCAGCCTCGATGAGGCGACCAGCGACGAGGTCCTGCGCCTGCTGCTGGAATTGCTCGACGACACACCGACCACCTTGCTGATGGTCACGCACAGTCAGCGCGTGGCGGCGCGACTGGCGGAGCGAGTGGTGCTGTCCAGCGGTCGTCTGACGTGAGGGTTTTTCGGCAAACGTTGATCGCGTTGCTCAGCCACTGGCGGCGACATCCGGTGCAGTTTTTCAGCGTGTTGACCGGACTGTGGCTGGCCACCAGCCTGTTGACTGGTGTCGAAGCGCTCAACAGTCAGGCGCGGGACAGTTACGCCCGCGCCAGCCAGATGATCGGCGGCGAACCCCAGGCCAGCCTGAGCACACCGAACGGCGCGACGTTTTCCCAGCAATGGTTTGTCGATCTGCGTCGTCAGGGCTGGCCAGTATCGCCAGTATTGCAGGGTCGCTTGATCCTCAAGAGTCACGAATCCCAGCGCTTGCAGTTGATGGGTATCGAACCGGTGTCGCTGCCGGCCGGCAGTGCGGTGGCGGGGCAGGTGATGCCGATCGAGCGCATCGTCGAATTCTTCAGCCCGCCGGGCAGTACCTGGATTTCACCCGAGACCTTGCAGGCGCTGAACCTCTCCGAGGGCGCGACACCACAAACCGAAACCGGCCAGACATTGCCGCCGTTGAGGGCGCAAACGGACATGGCTCCCGGTGTGCTGTTGGTAGACATTGGCGTCGCTCAGCGCTTGCTCGAACAACCCGATCAACTGTCGCGGCTGCTGTTGCCCAAGGATTTTCCCGCCGAAGTGCCGGCGGCGTTCAAAGGCCAGTTGCAGCTCAAGAGCAGCGGTGAAGAAAACAATCTGGCGCGGCTGACCGAGAGCTTTCACCTCAACCTTGATGCCCTGGGATTTCTCTCGTTTGTCGTCGGCCTGTTCATCGTGCACGCCGCCATCGGCCTCGCACTGGAACAGCGCCGTGGGCTGTTGCGCACGTTGCGCGCCTGCGGTGTCAGCGCGCGGATGCTGATCACTTGCCTGATCGTCGAACTCGGTGCACTGGCGTTGATCGGCGGCTTGTTCGGCGTCGTCAGCGGTTACTGGCTGGCGAGCGTGCTGTTGCCGGATGTCGCCGCCAGCCTGCGCGGGTTGTACGGCGCGGAAGTGGCGGGGCAGTTGCGCCTGAGTTCTTGGTGGTGGTTGAGCGGTATCGGCTTGAGCCTGCTCGGCGCGTTGCTGGCCGGGGCCAACAGTCTGCTGCGGGCGGCGCGTCTGCCGTTGCTGGCTGTGGCCGATCCGCAAGCCTGGCATGAACAGCATGCGCGCTGGTTGCGCCGGCAGGGCTGGGTGGCCGGGGTGTTTACCGCGATTGCGTTGATCGCGCTGCTGTTGGGCAACAGTCTGGCCAGTGGTTTTGTGTTGATGGCGGGGTTGCTGCTCGGCGCGGCGCTGGCGTTGCCGGTGGTGCTCAGTGGGCTGTTGAACGGTTTGCTCGGGCGCAGTCGCTCGGTGCTGGGGCAGTGGTTTCTCGCCGACTGCCGACAGCAATTGCCGGCGCTGAGTCTGGCGTTGATGGCGCTGCTGTTGGCGATGGCGGCAAACATCGGCGCCGGCAGCATGACCGCCGGTTTTCGCCAGACCTTCAACGACTGGCTCGAACAACGTCTCACCGCTGAGCTGTATCTGAACCCGAGCAATCCGGCCCAGGCCCGCGAGCTCTACAGCTGGCTGAAACAGCAACCGAGCGTCGCGGCGGTCCTGCCCAACTGGCAGGTGTCGGTGACGCTGCAAGGCTGGCCGACGGAGGTGTTCGGCATCATTGATCATCCGCACTATCGCCAGCACTGGCCGCTGCTCGAAGCCCGGGGCGACGATCCGTGGGCTGCGCTGGCCACCGACGATGCGGTGATGCTCAGCGAACAACTCGCCCGCCGGCTCAAGGTGCGGCCGGGCGATCACCTGACGATTCCCACGCCGGGCCTGCCGTGGTCGCCGCGCATCGTCGGGATCTACGCCGACTACGGCAATCCCAAGGGGCATGTGCTGGTCAACAGCAATCACCTGCTGCGCAGCTGGCCGCAACTGACGCCAAACCGTTTCAACCTGCGCATCGAACCGCCAAAAATCCCCGCGCTGCTGAGCGCCTTGCAGGCGCGTTTCCAGCTCGACGACAGCCGCATCGTCGATCAGGCGCGGCTCAAGGGCTGGTCGGTGCAGGTTTTTGAGCGAACCTTCGCCGCGACGGCCGCGCTCAACAGCCTGACGCTCGCCGTCGCCGGGGTGGCGCTGTTCATCAGCCTGCTGACCCAGAGCCAGAGTCGCCTCGGCCAACTGGCACCACTGTGGGCCTTGGGGGTGACGCGACGACAATTGATGCTGCTCAATCTCGGCCAGACCTGGCTGCTGGCGGTGCTGACGCTGGTGCTGGCATTGCCGTTGGGCATCGGGTTGGCGTGGTGTCTGGATGCGGTGATCAACGTTCAGGCTTTTGGCTGGCGTTTGCCGTTGCGGGTGTTTCCGTGGCAGTTGTTGCAGTTGACCGGGCTGGCGCTGCTGGCGACGTTGCTGGCCTCGGCGTGGCCGCTGTATTCGCTGTACCGCACGCAACCGGCGGATCTGCTGAGGACATTTGCCCATGAGGATTAGCTTCGTCGTGGTGTTTCTGGCGCTGATGCTCAGTGGTTGCGACAACCCGGCACCGGAGCAGAAAGGCTTCGCCGGGATGGGCGCCCAGGCGCAGGCCTTCACACCGGTGGTGCCGGGGCGGGTGTTCAGCTTTCCGGCGGATCACGGCGCCCATGACGGTTTTCGCATCGAGTGGTGGTATGTGACGGCCAATCTCAAGGATGCCCAAGGCAATGATTTCGGCGTGCAGTGGACCTTGTTTCGCAGCGCCCTGAACGCCTCGCCGGAACAACCGGGTTGGGCCAATCAAACGATCTGGCTCGGGCATGCGGCGGTGACATCGGTCAATGTCCATCACGCCGCCGAGCGTTATGCCCGTGGCGGCGTCGGGCAGGCCGGGGTGCATGCCGCGCCATTCGAGGCGTGGATCGATGACTGGCGTTTCGTCAGTCAGGCGAGTGATCCACTGGGCGACATGCAGCTCAGCGCAAAGGACAAAAACTTCAGTTACCAACTGCGCCTGACCTCCAGCCGCCCGCTGGTGTTGCAAGGCGATCACGGCTTCAGTCAGAAATCCGAACAAGGCCAGGCGTCGTATTACTACAGCCAGCCGTTTTTCCAGGCCAGCGGCACCCTGCAAATCGACGGCAACACCTACACCGTCAACGGCCCGGCCTGGCTCGACCGCGAATGGAGCAGCCAACCGCTGACCGCCAACCAGACCGGTTGGGACTGGTTCTCCCTGCATCTGGACGACGGCGCGCACGTCATGCTCTACCGCATGCGCCAGAAGGAAGGCGCGCCGTACTTGACCGGCACCTGGATTAGCGCCGATGGCCAGACTGAAACGCTGCACGCCGACCAGATCAAACTGACCCCGCAGGACACTGCGAAGGTTGCTGGCCGTTCGATGCCGGTGCGTTGGTCGATCGGGATTCCGGAAAAGAATCTGCAGATCACCCTCGATGCAATCAACCCCAGCGCCTGGATGGGGCTGCGCATTCCTTACTGGGAAGGGCCGGTGCGCTTGAGCGGCAGTCAGGGCGGGCAGGGTTATCTGGAGATGACGGGGTACTGATTCGCCCTGTGCGAGGAGCAGCGGCCGATTCAGCGTCTATGCTCCTTGGCACGCACGGCACTGAATACGCCGTGTGCTGCCATTCATCACAGGGAAAGTACCGCTTATGAAGCTCCAAGCACTGACGCACGCCATCGCACTTGCCACTGTCCTGTCCGCCACCAGCCTCACGGCATTGGCCGCCGACATTCCACTGTCCGCAGCGGTCGAGGCCGACCAGGTCACCACCAAAGTATTGGCGGTCGACCCGGCCAATCATCAGGTTGTCCTTGAAGGCGCGGAAGGTCGCCAGGTGCACATTCAGCTCAGCGACAAGGCGAAAAACCTCGGCAACCTGAAGGTTGGCGACAAAGTCGACATCCAGGTTACACATTCGATCGCCGCTTTCCTGGACACCGACGTGGATAAAGGTCTGCCTGGCTCCACCGAGCGTACCGGTGAGCTGCGCAACGCCGTGGGCAGCAGCAACCCCGGTGGCGAGGCGTTCCGTCAGGTTCAGGTGCAACTGAAAATCACCAAAATTGATTTGAAGAAAAACCAGGTCACTCTGGAAAACCCTTCGGGCCAATCGAAAACCCTCAACGTCGAGAAGCCTGAAATCCAAGCCAAGCTCAAAGATCTGAAAATCGGGCAGAGCGTTGTGGTCACTTACACTGATGTATTAAAAGTGACCAGTGAACATGAAAGCTGAGTATTAACTCTACAGCGTGACTGTTCTTGTACAAGTAGTTGTATGAGAACAGTCATATGAAATGTTCGAGCCGGATAATTCTGAAAGTTTGTCGGGAAATATCGATGATCAATACCCGTTAACTTTTTAGTACATAAAATTCATGTTCAAGTAGCACGACATATCTGCCAACTTCCATTAAAATCCCTCCCGTTCGCCCAGTGTCAGGGCTCTTTACCGGTGCATGGATTGCCAGGCCATTACACTGGGCGAACACCTCCTCCGGAGAGATGGCTAAAGAATTCAGATAAAAAAAGGGCGACTGTGAAGTCGCCCTTTTTTATTGTCCTCAGGATTTGGCAGGTCGCATACCTTGCTGCATGTGAATACGCTTGAGTGTTTGCTGGTACATGGTGGTGCGGCGGTGGTTCTTGGCGTAGCCACCGGCGGCGGCCACGGTGCCTGCCTGGATGTGATCCAGGTAGCGGAAGATCGTCCGCGGCGAAAGAAATCTGATGCCGTAGCCGAGGCTGCTTAATCGATCCTGCAGCGTGTATCCCGGGACCCGGTCGTCCATCGAAAAATGCAGCCCGTGCGCCTTGATCAATCGTGCATTCCACAAGGTGCAGAAGCTTTTCAGGTGGGTTTCCCGGTAGGGTTTTGGCTCCCGGGAACGCAGGCCCAACTGAAGTTTTGCCCGCCGGAAATAGTGTTTGAAATAACGCGAAGACAAGCGCCAGGTGTCTCTTAGAACACCCCGATCAAGCTGTTCGACACAACCGACTGCTGCTGTATCCAAAGATTGCATACACTCGTTGATCATCATTGAAAAGACAGTGCTGTCGAACACGAAAGTGTCGGTGTGCAGCAGAAACAGGTAATCGGTTTCAACTTTCGCAAGTGCCAGATCAAGTGCCTTGCCATGAGCAATATGTCCGGGTTCCTTACCCGGCGAGGGGCGCTCGATCAAGTTGATCCAGTCAAGGGAACGCAAGTAAGTCAGACTTTCGTCCGCAGAATCGTTGTCCACCACCCACACCGGAATCTGATGATCCTTGACGTATTGCTGGAGAAACTCCAGGCACATCCGGGTTATTTCCGGGGTTTTGTAATTGACCAATACAAGACTGAACGCGGGCTGTTGTGCCGAGGGGAAATCAAACTCTCTCATGATCCAGGCTCACATCGAAATGAATGGCTTTGTGTGCGGTGAGCAACGCTCGCACCGCGCTGCTTCGTGGCCCGGATGGTAGGGACGCAACCTTAGTTCAAGCTTAATTTTTGAACGGTCGGCGTCAGTCGACTTGTTACGACGTGCGACGCAAGCGCAGGCCGCGCACACGGCGACTTTCCACGGTAAGATGCGCCGCCATTTTCAGATCAAGGAAGACAACGGCCCGCGCCGTTTGCCACGGATGAAACCACTTTCCCTCTACCACCCGGCCCTCTATTGGCTGCGCGTGTGGCAAAAAAGACTGTTCCGCCACATCGCCTGGCACTGCTCGAGCAAACGCTACGCACGACCTGCCGCGACGTCCGAGCGCTTGCCGTATCGCTACCTCAAACACACCTCCAAACTGATCCGTAAACTCGGCGACTCCGACCTTGCGCTGCAACACAACAAAGTCATCAACCTCAAACTCGCCGTCGCCGCCATCGACGGCGTCACCATCGCGCCTGGCGAATATTTCTCCTTCTGCCGCCTCGTCGGCCGCCCGACCCGCCAACGCGGCTATGTCGAAGGCATGGAACTGTCCTTCGGCCAGGCCCGCACCGGCATCGGCGGCGGCATCTGCCAACTCAGCAACCTCATCCACTGGATGGCCATTCACTCACCCCTGGTCGTCATCGAACGCGCCAACCACAGCTTCGACCCCTTCCCGGACGACGGCCGCGTCCTGCCGTTCGGCTCTGGCGCGGCGATCTTCTACAACTACATCGACTTGGTGCTGCACAACCCGACGGACCGGAGCTTTCAGCTGAAGCTGAAGGTGGGGGAGACGCAACTGGAGGGAGAGTTGTTGTGTGATCGGGAACGGGCGTATCGGTATCACGTGTTTGAGTTGGGGCACCGGTTTGTGCGGGAGGGGGAACGGGTGTTTCGGGAGAATGAGATTTGGCGGGAGGTGAGGGAGAAGGGGCAGGTGGGGGCTTTGGTGGAGAGGGAGAGGTTGTATGGGAATCGGGTGGTGGTTAAGTATGAGGTGGCGGAGCAAGTCATTGAAAGGTAGCAATAGGTTGTGTTTCTTGCCTGAGGGTTTCCAGCGCGTGACGGAAATAACGCAATTACAGGTTTCGGTAGGGATACGTTTCGCCGCATAAGTGAAACGTATCGTCCAAATAATAAACCCCGGAAATCGAGTTTATTACCAGTTCGAGTTTTCCCTTTGATGGGAATAGCAAATAGAACAGCTCAAAGAATAAGTAGTCCTTGATGAGAGTAGCTGCTACGTCCGGGTGGATTTTTATCAGAATTGAAAGTGGCGGGTAATCGCAATCTCGTAATGCGGGGATGTCGGCGTAGCCTTGTTTTTTGTCGTCTTGTATGCATTCAGAAATGAATGCGTTTGCTATCTCATGAAAGTGCTCGGGGAGTTCTTGGGTTTTTATCGATAAAGTATAATTTTTGGCATTTTTTGAAGAGGGCTCACCGAAGCCAAGGCTGCGGTAGGTGACAGAGGTTGGGTCAATGGTTTTGTATTCTGATTTGAAGATCATGATTGTTTAATCGCTGGAGGGGGCAAAGGCGTTGCTGTATGTACGCAGTCGTGGTCGTCTACATAAGTTAAGAAGCTAAGTGCTGCATTAGTTATCCAGAATGGAAAGCCAGTCGTCTCTGAAAGTAAGATTCTCAAATCGGATGATGACTGAAGCGTCCAGGCATGTACTTGGTTATCTAGGACGATTAATGTTAGCTTCTCATAAGGGTATAGGAAATCGACTTTTTTCCAATAATCTGGGTCGTGTTGTTTTGTCGCGGATTTTAGATTGAATGGGTCAAGGTTTTTTGTGCTGGAGCCAAAGAAGCAGGTTTTGATATTTGAAATTATTTCTTCTAATTCCTCGTTTTTTAGTTGCCGGATTTTTAGAAGGTTTGTTTCGAGTGCTGATATGATTTCTTTTTCCAAATAATTCATCTAGATGATCCTACTGCTTTACGGAGAAAAGTGAAAAGCGGATGGATTTATTTTCTTCAACGAAGAATAAATCTGTCCACTTTGGTTTTCTAAGGCTTCCAAAATTGGATTCCTTCCATATGACGCTCAATATCGTCCATGTCATCCTCTCCGAGGGTTGAGTCAAATTTTGTAGTGATGATCTTTCTTACCTTCGTAAGTCTTTGAGTCACGTTCTCGTTATCAATAAAGTCGGTAGTTGCTTTTTGGTAATCGTTGACAGGCTTGTCGCAATAGTAGCTTCCTATCTTGTGCAGCGAAATCAAGATAAATTCAATTTCCGCTAGAACCTCAAGAGGCATCCTCTCCATTGATTTCTATTGTTTGATTTTTTTCTAACATTGATCTCTCCTCAGGTTTATTTTCTTCAGAAAAAAATAAATTTCTATCCTTTGGGTACGTTCTATTGGTTTGTTATGCTTCAAGCATAAAATCTTCGATTTTTTTAATAAATTCCATCTTGTTTTTTGTTTTGAATTCCCCTAGGAATGTCTCAGAATTTTTTAAAGGGTTCCCTTTGTTGTCGTACTTGATCGTTAGGAATTCAATTACAAACTCCCCCGTTGGATCTCCTTCTGGTTCAACTCTGGAGTCAAAGCAGTGTCCCGTAGTTTGTCGTGCACCACCTAGTAAAACTGAACTACTAAACCACTCTGCAGTTTCTGGGGTGAGATCAACCTCGTAAAGATTGTTGATTGTGATTGTCCATCCACTTGGTACTCGGAGGGGTTGGAGTTCGTATTTAAGTTTTGTTCTCATATTGTTTGGTTTTTCTCATGTATTTTTTAACTTGATCTGGAGGAGCCGGGAAGCTGTGTATTACAGGTTGTCCTGATTTTGTTAGTTTAATACTTATCTGGTTGGTAAGCTCGCCGTTGTTATAGCTTACTGGAGTTTCTGTAAAAATAAATCTGTCCCCTTTGGGTTAGGTGTTGGAGGGGATGATTGAGGGGGGATAGTGGTGATGTTGCTTTAGTCATCTGGTTTGCTTCATGTGTCGGAAGCGTTTTTCGATTCTAGCTTTCCAGGTTTTTTAATACGTTCTCTAACGCGATTTTCAGTTCTGCCCAGTTTTTGGCTTTTTCACAATGAATCGGATTTTGCCAGTCTTGATTGTGGATTAGAGAGATTACAAAGGAACCGCGAGTGCTGAATTCTGGATACCATCCGATATTGAGTATTTGGCCGCATGGGAAGATCGCTTGAAACATATCCTCCTTCAAATTGTTTATTAGGAGAGAGAGCTTGATCGCTTGATCAAGGTGCGATATATCATCGAAAGTTATTTTGGCTCCGAGTCGGGCTAGGTCTTTTTTCATGATTTATCTAACACCTTGAGAAAGGAAAGTATGTAATATTGGTTTTTGTAATCGATGTTTCTATATTAGATCTATGTTATAGGTTGGTTATATTGTCTGGTCCGCCATTTTTGATGAGCATGTTTACTCGACGATTGAAGAGCTCGAGATTTTCAGGAATGTTGTTGGTTGCAACTGTTTCTTTGAGAAATGACATTATTTTCGAGATTCTTCGCTTTTCGTCGTTGTTGGCATCTCGGATGAGATCGAACCCGTTTTTTGACAGATAGGGTTGTTCGGTTCTCAAGTAGTAATAGCAGCCAATGTTTTCAAGAAGGTCATGCGCATCGGTTATCGTGAGCTCTACAGTGATTAGATACAAACTGAATGCATTTTTCAGTATTTCTGTCGAGTTGTTCAATGGTTTTAGAAATACACTCGAGTCCTGCCAGTTTCTGATATGCAACTGAGTGCCCCAGTCTGGATCTCTCGTGAAATACTCTCCTTTGCCCCTGAAGTAATCTGGGAATTCATTTTTGTTCAGTGCGATTTCGAAGTTGCTCGTCATTGTGTGGGCCTGGTTTTTGGTGACGGTGATTTTATCAATTCAATGATGTTGTTTTCAATTTCACATTGGCTTCAATTAGTAGCGGGAAAGGGAAGGTTGTTCATTGTAGGTGCGATAGCCAACGTCGAAGTTGCTAGTGGTGTGAGTGTTGCTATATGTGGGGTCGAATAGACCTGTGAGAGGTGGTTGAGTAGGTTTCTCTCTTGAATTTAATTCTTCTAAGGCCTTTTGAAGCTCAAGGTAGCTCTCTATGTATGTGTACTCTGACGAGTTAAATTCAAGTGTTATAGTGCTGGGTGAAATGAATGCGAAGTTAATCAAGAGCTCCGGAGTCGAAAAAAGTCTTCCGCTGATGTCGTAAATTTTGTCTCCGGTATTTAAATTTTGGCCGTAGCGTTCGTGGGTTAAATATCCGTTATCTTGGTTTAATAGTCGCAATAGTTTTTCGTAGCCTTTTATTGACTCAAAGGAAATACTGGCTTGTCTTATTATAAGGAAGCCGTCTTCGGTCATGTTCTCCAAAAAGGTTGAATTCTGCCTGTTGATTGAGGCAATGACGGGCTCGTCGATCAAGTTAAGTAAGAAGTTTGATAGCTTAAGGCGAAATTTTTCCCGAGGGTTTTCGATGGGGGGGATGCTGATATAGCTTATAATCCCGCCTGCATTGTCGGAGTCGATCGCGCCAAAACACTCTGTGATATCAATTGAAAAAATCATTTTTGCTTTCTCGATAGTGAACCGATCAAGTGATTTGGGTTCGATTTGCTCGCCTTCGATGGTCTTTAATCCCTTTGGTTCTCTACTCTTTGTATGTAAATGTGCCTCTGAAAGTGATTTCTTTGCCTCGGATTACGCGGGCTGGTGGATTGCCTTGAAAAGTGAAGTCGTATATTGCAATAAGAGTATCTATTGTTTGATTGGTAGGCTGAATATTTTTTGATTTTATGTCTGAGGATATATCGGAGTCGTAAGAAAAACCTTCAATTGCACTCTCGAGAGAATTGGTGCTATCGACTGTGTCAGCTTCGATAAAATCATTATCTATAAAACCAAGTGAAAATGTATTTGTGAACTCGCATCCAAGCGAGTTTCCATCTTCAGAGTATGCCGGCACCATTATTTCCTGGAGCGTTGATGGCTCCCAGTCAGTTTTTGCAGTCCAGATTGAGACTGTTTTTGTTTCTTCCATTTTTGTACCTTAACTATTGAGGCCTGAAGGAAGTCACGCTGCTGCCTAGTCTTTGGGGTTATGAAAAGTAGGCAGATTAAATTTTGTTCTGAAGGGCGCAAGGACTGTAAAGAGATGCAAATTTATGTTTGTCAGAGAAAAATAAGTCGTCCCCGTTTAGTTTTTTAGCCGCCAAAGCTGCAGGGTGTGGCGGCTTTTAACCTTATCTTGAGACCGACTAAGAAGTTTTTCCTTTGGATGCTTTTGAATTCGAATATGGTCGCAGTTTTTAGGATCTTAATTCTACATACTCTTCAAAAAAAGCATAAAAATTTTCTGCAATTGTTTTGGAGGGTTTCTTGTTGAATAAGTCGTAACTTATAACCCTTCCGCTTCCGGATGGGCTGCAATCTATTGCCCAGCAGACTTCGTCATCTTTGAAGTAGATGACGGCTAAATGTGTAGGTAGTTCAAATTCTGATCTGCAATATGTAGTACTGTAGTTTATTGTTGAGCCTGACTCTATAGTGGCGTCATTATCCTCAATGCCACATATTTCTGAGTCTACTGCGCCGCCTCCGCAAATTTTGAGGAACTCAGAAAAATCTAGCGGAAATTTTAACCCCAAAATTTTTTCAAGTTTTTCGATCTGCTCCGCATCGCATGCTCCAAACCAAAAAGTTTCTTCGTCGGAGTTTTCGAGTTTTTTTATTAGACTTTGATAATTATACATTTGTATCCTCACTCAAAGTCTTTGGCTCGTTCTTTACAATAACCATTTCTGAATTTTTAATATTGCAGTTCAAGCTTCTGAAAAGGAGATAGATTTATTTTCTTCACAAAAAAATCTCCCCATTGTTGGCTGTCTTTTGGATTTCTATGACTGTATTATTTCAATGATGCCGGTTTTTGATTTTATATTGGTTTCCATTAGCGCTTTGTCTGGTCTTGGTTTGTTGTCTATTAGTTGTAGAAACCAGTTTGCGTCGAGTATTTCAAATAGTCTATCCCAGCGTGGTTCTCTAGCAATTGCTTCGGGTAAGACAATGCCATTGAATCCATAGCCGTTGCCTTCAATGAAAAGGAATGAATTGCTATCGTAACAATATCCAATAAATTTTGGCCACTCAGGGCTGTTTGGTATCTCAGGTTCGAAATCCTTTTTGCCAATCACGTAAAAGTTTTGCATTATTCCTCCGGAAGAATATCGATTTTATCGAACTTTACTGTTTTCCTGTCGAGGTGTACCTGCTGAGCACCGCCGTCACCGTACTCTTTGTAAGCCTCGGTTGTTGGTTCAAGCTTTGTTTTATCAGTATCACCTTTCCAGAAAGGAACTCGAGCTTGCGGTTTCCCATCAACATAAAGTTGTAAGGTATCGAATTCTGCCCTTATGCGTGAGTCACTCCAAGATCCTGGACCGTTAGCGTCTGAAAAGGGGACTGAAAAGGGGACAGATTTATTTTCTTATTTTCTTTAACGAAAAATAAATCGGTCCCCTTTGACTCCTTGACTGTCCAAGAGCATCCTTTCCTTTGAATTTGATTGTCCTTTTTATTATGTTTTTAGAGTTAAGCCCATGCTATGGATAGATTGTCTGGACGATCAATGGGTACTATGGCCACTGTGCCGCTTGAAGATTGAACATGGATGTTGCAGTTATGAAAAGTGATTTTTTCAAATGGGTTGGTTCTGCTCAATACGATCAGCCAAACTAGTTCGTCGGTGTCTTTTTTGGAAAGTGCAATGAAACCGTCATCTCCGGATGCTAAGCATTCGCCGCAAGTAAAAAAATTGTTGTTAGAGTCTTCTGCTGTATAAGAGGTCGAGAGGCCTTCGCATATGTCGGTGTGCTCTAGTAAGAAATCATTTGCCGGGACCCATGTTTTTTTTGTTAGTTTTTCTTCTTTTTCTGAACAATCAAAAAGGCAGTAGAAGCCATTGTTTAACGTAATTGAATTTTGTCGAGGGTATGCTTCTTCAAGCCAATGTTCTTGGATTTTATGTTTGTCGGTAGTGAACATTTTTACTTGCCTATTCGTTTGTCTTTGGTTGGTTGTTTCAAACGAAAAATAAATCTGTCCCCTTTGGTTGCTCCCTTTGGTTGCTTTATTTATTTATGGCTTGGTACTTTTTAAGGCAGTTTAGTAATGTTTTCATAAAGTTGCGTTTGTTGGATGGTGGGGCAGGGAAGTATGTTGTCATGTCTGAAAAGATTCGATTGAAGCTTTCGTTCTTTTCTAGATAGAATGTAAGTGAGTCTATATACCATTGCTGTTCGCTTGCTATTCGGCTTGTGAAGTCTGGCATGATAAAAGCGTCGAAAAGCTTAGTAAGCTCTAATTCGTTGTTTATGTCTGTACTTGCTATCTGTTCTTCTGCTTCAACATTTTGATCGCTATCCACGTCAAAGGCGAAAAGTAGAGACGGCAAAATATCCAGGGTTGGTTGTAGTTTCATTGTTCGTACTTTGAAAAGGGGACAGATTTATTTTCTGTATCAGGTGTAAGCTCTACTTCGTATAAGTTATTTATTGTAATCGTCCAGTCGCTTGGGACTCGTATGGGCTGGATTTTATATTCAAGTTGGGCTCTCATATTTTATTTTATTTTATTTTATTGGGTTTTTAAGAGTGGATTTCGCTAAAGTTGGTTTCGCCTTCGCTACTAATACAACCTATGAAACTCAGGTCGTCTGAGAAAAAATAAGTATGCTGAGGGATGTTGGCGAAAATTGCCAAGGTGGTTTCGAAGTCGTTGGTGCTGGTTTTATATGCGCTCTCTGTAAGGGCGTCACCGATGAAAACTATCTCAGTAATCCTTAGCGCCTTTACTTTTTCTGATATTGCTCTAAAGGCGTGGTCATACTCACTTTTTGCGTAGCTCATACTGTTGGGAAATGAGTCCCACGATATTTTGGAGCCAGAAAATGGAAATTTTTTGTTGATGGCTGATGCGAAGTCGTCGTGTGCTTCCCTTTTTAATTTTTCGAAATCGATACTCGATTCTGATAGTTCTTTTTCAAGTTCTTCGTCGAAATAGCTCATTTTTGAATGCCTTGCGGGGGGACCGGGAGAGATTTATTTTCTTCAAGGAAAAATGAATCTGCCCCCTTTGGCTTGTTTGCTTTGGTTTTTAGTCCCCTTTGGTTTCATTTTTGTTTTCTACCAGATGTCAATTCGGGCGCATCTGAATTCGATGAGATCTCCAGTATCTATTCCGCCTGGTAAGTAGTCTTCGATAAGTAGACTAATTCCACCCACCGCTACCAGTTGCTCTGAAATGTCTACTACTTTAGCGATGACCTTTCTGGAAAGCCCCGGTTTTTCTGTATCCCAGATTCCCACTGTCGAATCATTTTCACAGAGCATCACATTTTTTATTGAGAAGACATGCAATGGTGCATCTATTGTATCTCCAATATTCACACTGCATGGTTGGGAAAAAGCGACGAAATTGAACTCTCCATCGCTGATTTCGACCTCTGCTTCCTCGGAATCTGTAGAAATCCAATTAATATTTTTTACATGCATATGTGTCACTCTTTTTTTAATCCGTATGGAGATTTCCATCCGATCTGAGGATTTGCTCCTATCGTGTCTGTCTTAACAGACTTTGGTTGTGCTTTCCATCCTAAGCTTGGAGCTTTGGTTTCAAAAAAAGAAATGGATTTTAAGTGCATTGTGGTAATTTCTCCAGTAGCTCTATCAACCCCAACAAGCAGCCCTTTTGCGGAGCCTACCCCTCCGGGAATTGCGACAAAAGCGTTTAGTTCAGGTGCAAACGTCCCATTACGAATAACTGAGTTGGCGTCAGCTACATACTGGTCAAGAGTATAATTTTCTTGGCCTAATGTTTGCCCAATTTCCTCTCCGTGCTTTTCGAAGTGACGTACGTCTTCCCCTGGTTTAAATTTTCTGTCAGCAATGGGAGGCGTTGGCTTCCCTTCATTTACTTTAGCTTTATCCTCTGGCTTCTTCGATGATCCAGAACCACCGTCGTTTCCTCCTGGACACTCACTTTGACCCAGTGGGTCTATCCAGCCCGTTGGGTTAGTCACGTACTGGTAGTTATTCAACCCACCCGCAAGCTTGATCGGATCCGGAGTCAGAAACCGCCCGGTCCCCGGATTGTAGTAGCGGTGCCGGTTGTAATGTAACCCTGTCTCCGCATCGAAATACTGACCCTGGAACCGCAACGGGTTGTCGATTTCGCTGACATCCAGCGCAGCGAGGTTGCCGTACGCACGGTACTTCGCGGACCACATGATTTCGCCACTGTAGTCAGTGAGTTCCTGCGGCGTGCCCAGATGGTCGAGTTGGTAGTAAAACGGCGTTGCTTTGCGCGGGCCTTCGCCGTCGAGCATGGCCAGCGGGCGGAAGCTGCCGGGTTCGTAGATGTATGTGCGATAACGATTGTCGCCGCTTTCGGCGATCAGGCGTTCGCCTTGCCACAGGAACTCGGTGGTTTGGCCATCGACGGCTTTCTCGATGCGACGACCGAAGGCGTCGTATTTGTAGGATGCGGTGCTGCCACCCGGCAGGCTCGCGCCGATCAGTCGATGCTGGCAGTCGTAGCGATATTCGGTGACGAGCTTCTGTCCGGTGCCGCGACGTTCGCGGATCAGGTTGCCATAAGCGTCGTAGTCGTAATGGCGGTCGCCCTGCATCAACAGGCGGTTGCCTTTGACGTTTGCGAGGTTGGCTGTGCCTTCGTTGTTCTGGCCGAGCAGGTTGCCTGCCGGGTCGTGGGCGAAGGTTTCCGGTGTCGCGCCACGCACGCTGGTCAAGCGGTCCAGCGGGTCGTAATGGAAGCTGCGATTGCCCTTGCGGCTGTCGTCGATGCCGGCGAGGTTGCCGTTGGCGTCGTAGTTATAGCGACGCTGGAACAGGTTTTTCTCGCGCTGGCTGACGCTGTGCGCTTGCAGGCGACCTTGTTCGTCGTACTGGTATTGGCTGAGCAACAGGCCTTGTTGGCGCTGCTGTTCACGACCGGCGCTGAATTGGTGGCTGGTCAGGCGTGAGCCGTTGAGGTCGATGCTGCTCAGACGTCCGCCGGACAAATGGCAGTAGTCGAGTGTGCTGCCGTCGGGGAGGCGGCAGTGACTCAGTTGTCCGACGCTGTCGTATTCGTAGCGCGTGGTACCCCAACCCTGATGCTCGGTGATCAGACGATCCTGCACGTCGTATTCGTAGGCAAGCGGCCAGTGCCCGTCGTCGACATTCACCAGACGACCCAGAGCGTCGTAGCTGTAATGAATCTCTTCGCCATCGGCGAGGGTCTTCACCAATAGTCGTCCGACAGTGTCACGCTGATACTCGGTGACCAGTGCGCTGCCGTCGTCGCCGAATTCGGTTTTCTTCAGCAACTGGCCGTTGAGGTCGTATTCGTACGCGGTGCGGCGGCCGTCGAAACCGGTTTCCTGCTGGATCAAACCGTTGGCGTAGTAGTCGAGTTTGTAGTGCTCGCCGCGTTCGTTTTCGATTTCAGAGAGCAGCAGACCCGAGTTGTCGTAGCGATAGCGCAACTGGCTGCCGTCGGGGTTGATGCGGCGGCTGACCAGATGCAGGTTATCGGCGTATTCGTAGCGGGTGACGCGGCCAAGCTCATCGCGTTCGGCAGTGACGCGTCCGTATGGGTTGTAGGTGAAGGCTCGGGTGGCGCCACCGGGCAGGGTGACTTGGGTCAGGCGATCTACGGCGTCCCACTCATACTGAGTAATGGCACCGAATTCGTCTTGACGAGTGATTTGCCGGCCAAGCGCATCGTATCGGTACTTGCATTGGCCGCCATCTGGTAAGCGTTCTTCCAGCAACTGTCCGAGGTTGTTCCAGCCCAGTTGATGACGGCTGCCATCGGAGTGGCGAATCTCTACCAGTCGGCCCTGTCTGTCGTAGCTGTAGTGGGTTTCGTTGCCGTTGGGATCGGTTTGTTGGGTGATGTCACCCTGACGATTGCGCTCGTATTTCCAGCGGGCTTTGTCCCGCTGAACGTCAATGAGTTGGCCGTTGAAATAGTTATAACGGGTCGGAACTCCCTCGGGCGGTATCACCGCAATCAAGCGTCCTGCGTCGCTGTACTGATATTCGGTGATCGCGCCCATCGGGTCTTTTACTGCGATCAGACGACCTTGATCATCATAAGAGTTTTGCGTTTCGCCGCCGTCGGGTGCGGTCTCACTGATAAGGCGCGCATTCTCATCATGCACATAGACTTGATTGCTGCCGTCCGAGTTGTAAGCGGTGACTGAGCCGTTGTCATCCCATTCGTAGCGCGCTTCCAATTGCGAGTAGTTAGCCCAGTGACGAACGCAGCGGGAGAGTTTGCCCTCTCGCTCCCATTCCCAGAAGAAACTGGCACCACCGGCAAGTTGCCGCTCCACAATGACGTGTTGCTCGTTGTAGCGGTAATGCTCGGCTTCACCCTCAGCATTGATCGCCGACACGAGTTGATTTCGAGCGTTGTAGCGGTAGGTGACCATCGTCTGGATGGTCAGCCATGGATCTTGGCGCTCACCGCGATCGTTATATTCAGCACTTTGTTGCTGTTGGTCGACTGCCACAATGTGGCGATCGTCGTAGCGAAGCAACAGGGAACGTCCGGCACCGTTGTCGATACGCTGAATGCGATCAACAAAGTCATAACTCAGGTGCAGGCGGTTTTCATAGGCGTCACTGATGGTTGTCAGTCGTCCGGCACGGAAATGGTAAAAGCGTATTTTGGGTCCGGCCTGGGTCAGAACGAGTTCACCGGGTGCGTCGCCCAGGAAGATTGCTGCTTGCGCAAGGCTATTCGTAATAGCCGGTCGTTGTTCCGTCGGCATAGGGAACCGAGTCCGACGATTCTCGTTATCTATCCACAAAACACCTTCGTCGTCGAGTTGCAAACGATGTGAAAGCGAGTGGCTCCAGCCATGACCGAGACGGCTGTCTATTTCAACCGCACTGCTGCGATACAGACGGGTCCATTCCAAAGCCAGCGAACCAATAAGTTCACCGTCGGTTAGGGTAAGTAATTCCTCACCGGTTACCATCGAAATTGGGTCATCTTTAACGCACGTTTCGCTGGAGCACTTGGAGGGTTGATCAGCCGGATTTTTCGACTGATCTGGAGCGTTGTCGACCTTTTCTACTTGCTCTGCTCGAGAGACAGGTTCATTTTTTCTCCGGGCTTGAACCTGCGCATCGGATTCAACTTTTCCGCCGCTGACAGGATGTTTCTGTTCAGGTGCCTTAGCGGTTTCAGCAGGTTTGGGGCTGGCAATCTGAACATCGGCCTTACGCGCCGGGTTGAACTTCGAATCACCATTAAGCAGCAAAGGCTTCGACGCCTCGGTATGCGGTGTCGCCTTGGATTTGCTGACTTTCATCAGCATGCCCGTGAAGTCTTCAATCAGCTTCACGACTTTGCCGCTGGCTTGCACGCCTTTGATGGCTTTCGTGCCGACACGCACTGCCAGACCGAGACCGCCAGTCAGGACGACGCCGACCAGAATGTTCAGCAGGAACTCCGTGCTCATCTGAGCCAGAACTTCGGTGCAGGTTTGCGGCGGCAGCATTTTCACCCAGGCCACGATGGCAGCGACGTAGATCCACATCAGTGGTTCGTCGCTGGCGATCAGCAGGGCAGTGTGAATGGCCTCGGCGGAGGCGTCATAAATCTTCTTGATTTGTTCTTCGGTGAAGAAGTTTTTCAGTTTCTCGTAGTTCTCACGAGGGTGCGCAACCAGGTCATAGAGGCTTTTGATATCGCCCCACAAACCCATGATCGCTTTCAGAAAACCTTCCCACGCGGCTTCCAGTTCTTGCAGGGCACGCCCGCCCAGCGAGGCATCCGTGTGCGCTTGCCAGAGCGGTAGGAAACTGGTGCTCCACTCCGTCTGTAACCAGCCTCCAAGTTCGCCGATTACCCCCTGATAGGAGTTGAACAGACTATCGATCTGGGCAGGCGTAGGGTTGGGGAAGAAGGTGATCTTGTATTGTTGGTTCGGTGTAAGGCCCGAGACTTCGAGGATGCCGGTCGCATCGATAGTCTTGTTGATCGCCGGCCCCACTTCGTTTTTGCCAACGAAGCGACCATCGACCACAGGCGTCAGACGTACCGGCGTATTGCCGATCGGCACAAAGCGAGCGGATTCGAAACTGTGTACGAGCACGAGCTTGCCGTTCGCCGGGCAGTTGGCATAAAGGGTATTTTCCTTTTTGCTGTCCTTGTCCGCCGTGCCGACTTCGTCACCGACCTTGAACTGCTGCTCTGCGTCCAGAATACCGCCGTACCAGGCTTCGGCATGCTCGCGATAATCCTTCAGACACTTCTTGAAGTCGCTGATGATGGCCTGAGCGTCAGGTTGTTTTGCGTTGAGGCTGCCAACAATCCCGCCCATCAAAATGCTCATACAGCCACCTCACTTTCCAGATGGGCCTTCAGCAGGCCGGTAAAATTTTCTTCCGTGAGTGGCGTGCGTTTTACGAAGCGCGCCACTTTCTTTTGCAGGTTCGATTCAGGGAACGAGAAGTACAGGTCGGCATGTTCGTCTAGCAGCCACTGCATCATGTTGCCGATCACGGTCGACGGGTTTTCGGTCATCAAACCGTCCAACAGATCTTTCGGCACCTCCCACCACGGCCAATCCCTCGCCTTCGGCACCACCCTCGGCCCGACTTCCAGGCTGCGGCCATTGACCAGATACCGCTCAAACACCGGCAGCACCTCCCCAGCGCTCTCACCCAGCCCTTCAAGAATCGGATAAATATGCCGCCCATCCCAGAACCGGAAAAACACCTCGGTCCCGTCCGGCATTTTCACCTGGGTCAGGCTGCGCAGGTGTTCGAAGACTTCGTTGGGTTCCGAGCGGGAGACCGCCAGCCAGCCCCAGTCGAGGGCGTCGGTTTCGGTGATCCAGGGCAGGAAGGCCGAGTTGGCCTTGAGTTCGGCGACGTAAGGCATCACCGGTTGCCAGGTGGAGTAGGGCGTTCCACCCCAGACGGGAATGGCCTGGACGGACGGTTCGCTCTGATACAAGGCTTTGAGCGCTTCGGCATCGCTGGCGGCGCTGACGATCAGGTACAGGCGTTCGTTCGCCTTGAGCGGGTGCGCGGAGAGCCAGGCCTGGGGAGTGATTTTTTCAGATGCCACAACAACCGTCCTTGATGGGTGAGTCTAAAAACTCATGTCCGCTTCAATGTTTTCTTCGTAACCCGAAAGTTTGCGCAGAACGCTTTCGCTTCCCGAGTATTTTTCTTTCAACTGCTTGAGCTGCTGATCTGTTCCCTTGCAGTACGTGTTTGCATTGCTGACGAACCGATTGATGTTGTCAGGGTCGGCCGGGTCGTACTCGGGAATATCACCGCGAAGCGAGTCACAGTTGTTTCTCTTGATTACGTAGCTGGAGACGTCGTCGGGTACAGCGCTGCGACGCTCGGCTGCGGAGGCGGTCTGCGGTTGAGTCAGCAAGACACCTGATAAACAGCATGACAAAACGCGCAGATTGACTCGGCCTCTGAGCGCTATGAAATTTGTTCGCGTATGGCGCCCGCAAGTCAGATCGCGCATGCCCCTGCCTTACACTTCTCACACTCTTCACAAAACGGCGCATTACGCTTGAGGGTATTGATCTGCGCCGGGGTCAGTACGGCGCCAGCCTTGTCGGCATCGGCCTGTTTCAGTACGCCCGGCATCAATGGCGCCGCCCCCGTGCCGCTCCCCGGCCCACCGCCGGAATTGATGTTGATCGCCGGCCCGCTCATGGTCACGCCGCCGCCATCGATCTTGATGAAGCTGCCACCCCCGACCAACGTCAGCTCAGCCCCAGCCTCCAGCACCACTTTCATCCCGCTGCTCAGGTGAATTTCCTGCCCGGCGTCGATGAATTGCCCGGTGCCGATCTTGATGTGCTGGTTCACACCGACGGTCAGGTGGTCGTTGGCGCGGGCTTCGACTTTGCGGTCTTCGTAGACGGTGTGGTGTTCTTCGGCCTTGAACTCGCTGTAGCTGTTCTTTTCCACGACGTCGTGGCGTTCGTTGCCGACGCGGATCTTCTGGTCGTGTTCGATGTTTTCGTCCCAGTCGCGCTGGGCGTGGAGGAAGATCTGTTCCTGGCCTTTCTTGTCTTCGATGCGCAGTTCGTTGAAGCCACCGCCGCCCATGGAACTCAGGGTCTTGAAAGTGGTGCGCGTCTTGTTCGCCGGCAGGGCGTACGGGACGGTGTTTTCCTTGTGGTACAGGCAGCCACTGATCAGCGGCTGGTCGGGGTCGCCTTCGAGGAAGGTCACCAGCACTTCCATGCCGATGCGCGGAATGGCGATGCCGCCGTACTGGGCGCCGGCCCAGGCGCTGGAGACGCGCAACCAGCAGCTGGTCTTGTCGTCGGCCTGGCCTTCGCGATCCCAGTGGAACTGGACTTTGACGCGGCCGTATTCGTCGCAGTGGATTTCCTGGCCTTTCGGCCCGGTGATCACGGCGCTCTGGCTGCCGAGGATGCGCGGTTTCGGGTGGCGCAGGGGCGGGCGGTTCGGCACGTCCCACGGGGTGGCCTGGAAGCGGTTGCGGTAGCCCTGATGGAAATCGTCTTTCAGCGCGGTGGTGTCGCTGGTCACCGATTCTTCCAGCACTTGCGGCTGCTTGCCTTCGTGATGGACTTCGGTGAGCAGCCACAGGTCGTTCCACTTGGCCTTCGGGTGTTCTTTCAGCGCGAGGAAATGGCCGCTGACCAGCAGCGGCTGGTCGCTCTTGCCTTCGGCGAGCTGGAAGTCGCTGCGATGGCGTTCGAGGGCGCGTTTGGCCAGGTGTTTGCCGCGCTCGCGGTCGACGAAACGGCCCGGGTAGTCGTAATCCTCGAGGTCGGGCAGGGCGTCGCCGCGGTTTTCGCTTTCGAGGGTGATCCGCGGTTTTTCGAAGTCGTAGTCGCGGCGGGTGGTGCGGCTGGTGCGGGTTTCCAGGCGCAGGTCGAAGCGCTTGATCACCGGGTCGCTGGCGACCATGCCGGAGTCCTGCTGATAGGCCACCGGTGCCAGTTTGTGGAACACCGTCTGGTCGTCGCCGAACACCAGTTTGTGCGCCGTGGCGCTGTGCTGGAAGTGGTAGTGAATGCCTTCTTCTTCGCACAGGCGCTGGATGAAATGCAGGTCCGATTCGTCGTACTGCACGCAGTAGATGCGGTCGGGGTAGATCGAACCGGTCTGGAACTCATAGGCGTTACCCTGGATGCCGTGTTCTTCGAGGACCTTGCCGATGATTTTCGGCACGCTGAGGTTCTGGAAGATCCGCTGGTTGATCCGGTGCGCGAGGTACGCCAGTTGCGGGCGCAGGGTTACGGAATAGCGCGTCAGGCGCTTGCCGGAATCGCCTTGCGCGGCGCGGTAGATCAGGCCGTGGATGCCGCTGCCGTCGGGCGACAGCTGCAAAAAGGCCGGCTTGTGCAGCAGGGTTTCGAGGTCCAGCGACGGCTGCTCACTGACCAGCTCCACCTCGAACACAAAAGGTTGGCTGATGGCTTCCCGACCGGTGAGGGTAAACACCTGAAAGTCGTTGGAAAGACCTTCGACGGTCAGGGCAAAGTGGGTTTCATTGGCCGGCGCGAACATCCCTTGTTCCTCGTGCTGTACAGCGGCGTTCGTCGACCGCTAAACGATCAACGCACGCGAAATTCTGGAGGGCGTAAACAACATCGACCAGCAGAGCTGGCCGATGCTTGAAACGATCAGCCGTAATTAAACGACTGGAGCACGCCAGTCATCGGAACCCGAAGTACCGGATACTTCGTGGGTCCAGGTGATTTTGCGGTAGGTGAACTGCACTTCTTCCAGGTGGGTGAAGTGCGAATTGCCTGGATCCTGGCAGTTGTGCATTTTGTTGTTGATGGCGACGATGATCGCGTCTTCCAGTTTGGTGGTGTAGTAGTGCTCTTGGGTGCCTTGAGCCGAAGTGCGGTACCACTGGATAACGATTTCGCTCATGCGCTCGCCAGAGGTCAGAGCGGCTTGCAGCAGTGGCGAAGCCTTGTCGTAGACCTTGGTGATCACAACTGGCTTGTGAACGCGCTGACCGGTTGGCTGACCGGATTGCGGGTCACGCGGGATGATCACGTCGTGGGTGAAAGCCTGAACCATAACCTGGTCTTCGTGGCCTTCCTGGTAGGTGTTGCCAACGGAGTCGGCGGTGAAGGCGCCGGCAGTGATCAGGCCTTGTTTTTCGCCGGTAACCGACATGTACGCTGGTGTTGCCATGGGATGCTCTCCTTGCGGATAAAGTTAGGGTGCCCGGGAGGCGAAATCGCCCGGTGGGTGCCTGACTGTTATCAAAGAGCGTGCCAAGATTTTGGAAGCCTTATAAACCAAGGGCTTGGCTTAGAGCTTCATTGAATTCGCCGAAAAAAGGCAGCGTTTCAGGCAAAAAGTGCGCAAGAAGTTGCGCAGTACTGCGCAACTTCTTGCGCACTTGGCTGGAGGCCTTGAACGGCATGGCCTACAGCGGTTTTAAGGGGTGTTTTATTACGTACAACTGCGCAACTTCTTGCGCAGTATGGCCAAACGCCGCTTCGTCGCCTTACCGAGTCAGCACGGTGAGGCATTCTTCTATCGAACGCTGTTGCGTCTCGGCATACAACTTCAATTCATCGATGGTCGAACGCCCCAAAGCTTGTTCGAACGCCTGACGATTGGAGTGCTCGCCATAGTGCGTCTGCGCCGTATCCCCCAGGTTTGACTGAAAAATCCCCGCCGCACTGACCGGCAGGAAATCTTCGTACACCAGCGGCTCGGCTTTCACGTACCCATCGCGTAACAGCGCTTGCAGCGAAACATCAGCGGGACGACTCGCCGCAAGCCCTTTGTCTGTCAGGAAATAACGGAAGTACGCCAATTCCTGCTCGCGCATGCCCTCAAGGCTGTCAGGGAATTCGCTGAAGTGCTGGGTCATCAGCGCGTTGTAGCGTGAGGCGTTGGCCTCGTTGGGGAAATCGCCCAATTCATCCCGCGCCGCATTCAGCAGGCGGTCGTACAGCGCGCGGCCCTTGGGGGTCAGTGCCGCGCCGCGTTGTTCGATTTCGCCGAACCGGGCGCTGTGGCTGCCACGGGTTTGCGTCTGGTCGGTGAAGGCGATCGGCTCGTCCAGCGCCTTGAAACTGGTTTGACGCAGGAGGATCGGATGCTGCCGGCGCGGCGGCCCTTCGATCACCGCTTTGGGCGTGATGCCATGCAACGGCATCTGAGCCTGAACGATGTCGATGTCCAGGGTGCGTGGGGTCAGGTGGTTGATGTGCGGGCCCTTGAACGCCACGACATCGGCGATCAGACGATGCTGGGCGCTGAGAGTCTGGTATTGCGCGGCGGTGACGGTGGCGCTGTGGTGCCAGCGAAAAGTCTCCAGCGCTTGCAGGACAAATTCCCCGGCTTCGGATTCATTCAGCCCGCCAGCGGATTCGGCCTGCTCGGTCAGGCGCAGCGCGGCCGGGGTGAAGATCGAACGCTGATTCAGCACCGATTGAGCGAAGGCGCGCAGCTCGGCATCTTCGATCAACTCCAGTCGCAGCAACGAAGTGAACACCCGGAACGGGCTGACCTGCAGCGCATCTTCATGCACCGCGCGGAACGCCGTGGAGTGCACAGGCACTCCGGCGGGCGTAAGGTCGTAATAACCCACGGGTTGCATGCCCATCACCGCAAACAGGCGGGCGAGGGTGGCCAGTTCAGTGGCGGTGCCAACGCGGATTGCGCCATGGCGCTCCATGTCCAGCCGTTCGATTTCGCCGGTGCTGTGCAGTTGACTGGCGATCTGAGGCTCGCGTGCCAGTACTTCGCGGTTGGTCTGTTCCACCAGTTCCATCAAGGCGCCGTACAGCGGCACTTCTTCGCGGTACATGTCGGACATCGCTTTGGAGAAGCGTTGGCGGATCAGGTCGGGGCTGACGAAAGGCTGCACGGTCATGAAAAAAATTCCTGGCACGGTCACGTAAAGGATGTGGCAAAAGATCGCAGCCTTCGCCGACGCGGGCAAACGAAGAATCCTACGAACTTCATTCTGCCAACGACTGACCGTTTACCTGTCCTGACGCGAATTCTCCCCCAGAAACTCCCGATACAAACGTGCCGTGTTCGACGGCTGTTCGACCATCGGCATATGACCGACGCCGTCCCACACATCGACCCGCAGATTGGTGATGCCCTTGCTCCACACCGGCACGCTGCTGACGTCGATCAACCGATCCTTGCGGCCCCAGAGCAACAGCCCCGGGCATTTGATGTCCGGGAGTTTCGGCTCCATCGGCGGACTGGCGCGGAAATCCCGGAAGATCTCCTCCAGTTCATCCCGGCGTTGTTCGTAGCGCTGGGCGATGGCATCCAGTACCAGCCCCGGCACCCAGGGTGGCGAAGCCATGGTCATCGCATAGAAGCGTCGGAATTCTTCCCGGGAATTGATCAGAAACGGATTGTGCCCACGGGCCAGGTGACGCTCCATGTCGCTGGGCTCCGGCGCCGTGACGCCGGCCGGGTCGATCAAGGCCACCGAAGCGATGCGATCGGGGTAGGTCGCCGCCAGCCACGCGGCGATGTAACCGCCCATGGAGTTGCCGATCACGTGGACTTTCTCGACCCCGCAGACGTCGAGCAACTGGATCATGCGCTTGGCCTGCACCGCGATGTCGTAGCCACCGCCCGCCTTGAAGCCGGTTTCGCCGTGGCCGGCCAGGTCCGGGATGATCACTCGATACTGGCTGACGAAATGCCGGGCGAAGCGCAGCCACAGGTTCTTTTCCGCGCTGTAGCCATGCAACATCAAAATGCTGCTCGACGCTTCATAGGGCCCGCCTTGCCAGGTCGACACGGTCATTTCGGCAATCGGCACTTCAATTTTGTGCAACCGGTACAGCTTGGCCTCCAGGGCCGCGCTCAGATCGTAGAGCCAGTGGCCGACCGCCGGGTAGCTCAACCAGCTCCAGGCCACGAAAACCGCGAGGGCGACAAACAGCAAGAGCATCGACGTCTTCCTTGTTCAAGACAGAATGTGGTCGGCCGGTTTCAGCGCCCGGGTCAACCGGTGATAGCTGAAACTGAAGCCCGGGAACATTGCGATCACATGACCGCTCTTGCTTTGATACCAACTGTGGCAGCCGCCGGTTTTCCAGACCGTGCGCTCCATCTCCCGATGAATCATCTGAGTGTAGGTACGTTCTGCTTCGGGGCGAACTTCGATGCTGCGTAGACCTTTGGCCTGCACGGTGCGGATGCAGTCGAGGATGTAGTTCATCTGCGATTCGATGATGAACAGCGCCGAGGTGTGACCGATGCCGGTGTTCGGCCCGGTGACGATAAACAGGTTGGGAAAGTCCGGCAGGCTGGTGCCGAGGTAGGCGCGCGGGTATTGCGCCCAGACATCGCGCAATTGCACGGCGTTTTTTCCGCTGACCGGGTAGGAAATCACGCCATCGGTGGCGTCGTAACCGGTCGACCACACGATCAGATCAACGTCGATGTGCTGGCCGTCCGTGGTGACGATGCCGGTTTCGTCGAGGCTGGCGATGCCTTGCTCGCGGCTGTGCAGCGTCACGTTAGGGCGGGTCAGCGCCGGGTAGTAAGTGCTGGAGACCAGTACCCGTTTGCAGCCGATGGTGAAGTCCGGCGTCAGTTTTCGCTGGAGTTCGGGATCCGTTACCTGGTGTTTGAGGAATTTCAGGGCCTGGTGCTGCACCATGTGAATCGCCGGTTTTGAATATTTGAAGGCGATGACCCGGGTTTCGAACTGCCAGTAGATCATCCAGCGCAACAGTTTGTAGGCCGGTTTCAGACCCAGCAGCCAGCGCTGGAAAGGCCCGAATTTGCGGTCGGGGCGGGGCAGCACCCAATGCGGCGTACGTTGAAAGACATGCAGTTGCTCAACCTGCGGCGCAATGGTCGGAATCACCTGCGCCGCACTGGCGCCGCTGCCGACGATGGCCACGCGTTTACCGCGATAGTCGTAGCTGTGATCCCAATTGTTTGTATGAAAGGTCTTGCCCTGAAAGCGATCCTGACCGGGGAAATGTGGGACGACCGGCTGGCTCAGCGGCCCGGTGGCATTGATCAGGAACTGTGCGTAAAACGTGCCTTTGGTGCCGGTGTGTACGGCCCAGCGTTTCTCGGTGTCATCCCATTCGATGCGTTCGACATTGGCTTGCAGTTCCACCCGGTCGCGCAGGCCGAAACGCTCGATCACGTGTTCGGTGTAGTGATGCAGTTCACCCTGTTCGGCGAACATCTGCGTCCAGGGGTAGGGCGCGAACGACAGGGAATACAGGGGCGACGGCACATCCACCGCCGCGCCGGGGTAAGTGTTCTGGCACCAGGTGCCGCCGAAAAAGTCCCGCCGCTCCAGCAAGCGAAAATCGTCGATGCCGGCCTTGAGCAAATTGACCGCCGCACACTGGCCGCCAAACCCGCTGCCGATGATCAACACTTGATAGGTCTGCATGGTCCTCCTTCTTAGAGTCTTTTTTCCATTTTCTTCCTTTCATGTATAGCCAATCATTCGCCTGCCGTGTGATGGAAATGGCGGGGTATTCGGCCGCTGGCCGGTGATGGCTATTTAACGTCTCCCTGTTAGACTCCGAGCACATCCTTTTGCGGTGTACTCGAGGCCCTTATGGGAAGAACGGGAGGAAAGGGACTTTCACTGGCCAGGAGGCTTTACACATCGCGAACCCTCGGGTTGGTCCTGGGGCTTCTATGCGTGAGCGTTGCGATGTACCCGCTCGATCCGCCGGCGTGGGTCTGGGCGCTGATGCTGTTCAACGGCCTGGTCTGGCCGCACCTCGCGTATCAATGGGCCCGACGGGCCAAGGTTCCGTACCACGCCGAACACCGCAACCTGCTGCTCGACGCCTTTCTCGGCGGCTTCTGGGTCGCCGCCATGCACTTCAATCCCTTGCCCAGTGCCACGACCATTTCGATGATGGCGATGAACAACGTCGCCATCGGTGGCCTGCGTTTTCTGCTGGCCGGGGCGGCGGCGCAGTTGCTTGGCGTCGGCGTCGGGCTGGTAGTGTTTGCCCCGGCCTTCATCCCCGCGACCTCGCCGGCGCAGCTCTATGCGTGCCTGCCGTTGTTGATGCTGTATCCGCTGGCGCTGGGCTGGATCTGCTTCCGCCAGGCCTACACCCTCGGCCTGCACAAACGTGAATTGCTGGCCCTGAGCCGCACCGACAGCCTGACCGGTCTGCTCAATCACGGCGCCTGGAAGGATCAACTGGACATCGAATTTGAACGCAGCAAGCGTCAGCAGACAGGCGCGGCAATTGCGCTGATCGACATCGACCACTTCAAGGCAATCAACGACACCTACGGCCATGTGGCCGGCGATATCGTCCTGCGTCAGTTGAGCAAGATGCTCAAACAGAACCTGCGTATGGCCGATGTGGCGGGGCGCTACGGCGGCGATGAATTTTGCGTGATCCTGCCGGACTTGCCGCTGTTCAACGCGGCGCAGGCGATGGAAGCGTTGCGTGAGCGCTTTTCCTTTCTGGTGTACGAACAGAACCCGGCGCTGAAAGTCAGCCTGAGCATTGGCCTGGCGGCGCTCGATCCGGCTCACGGCGATGCAACGCGCTGGCTCAATGACGCCGATGAGGCGCTCTACGAGGCCAAGGCCAGCGGGCGCAACCGGGTGATCTGCTGCAACGATGACAAGCCGCGGCGCGAGGTATTCGATTCGGTTTGAACGGATTGGGTGTCGCATCCGGGATAGAGCCTTGGGGCGATGTCAGGTACGGTTCAGTACCCGACACGAAACAAGGATTGATTCATGACGTTCAACTTCCCTCGTTCCCTGCTGGCCGCCGGTCTCGGCCTGACCCTCTCTTTCGCGGCTGTTGGCGCTTTCGCCGAACCGCACAAGCAGGTGCTGGCCGACGCCGAACAATACAAACCCGAAGCCCTGAAATTGCTGGAGCGGCTGGTCAATATCGACTCCGGTTCCGGTGATGAAAAAGGCCTCAAACAAGTCAGCGAAATCGCCATTGATGAGCTGAAAAAACTCGGCGCCACCATCGAACTGGTGCCGAACACCCCGGAAAAAACCAACCACGTGCTCGCCACGCTCAAAGGCACCGGCAAGGCGAAAATCCTGCTGATGGCGCACATGGACACGGTGTTCAAGGAAGGTTCTGCTGCCGAGCGTCCGTTCCACATCAAGGACGGCCGCGCCTACGGGCCGGGGGTGATGGACGACAAGGGCGGGATCGTCGCTGGCATCTATGCGCTGAAAATCCTGAAGAACCTCGACTTCAAGGACTACGCGCAAATCACCTTCCTGCTCGATGCCAGCGAAGAAACCGGCTCGGACGTCGCCACCGACCTGATCAAAAAAAACGCCAAACTTCACGACGTGACCCTCAACCTTGAACCGGGTCGCCCGGCGGATGGCCTGGTGGTGTGGCGCAAGGGCAGCGCCACCGCACTGGTCGAGGTCAAGGGTAAGGCTGCTCACGCCGGCGTCGCGCCGGAACTGGGGCGCAACGCGGCGATGGAAGCGGCGCATCAGATCCTGCAACTGGGCAAGCTCGGCGACGAAGCCAAGAAAACCACGATCAACTTCACTGTGCTCAAGGCCGGCGACCGCACCAACGTGATCCCGGATCAGGCCACGGCCAAGGCTGATGTTCGGGCGGCGGTGCCGGAAGAGTTCGACAGGATCGAGAAGGATCTGGCGCGGGTGTCGCAGGACAAACTGATTCCCGACACTGAGGTGAAGACTTCATTGCAGCGCGGCTTGCCGCCGATGCCGCAGACGGCGGAGTCGGATCGTTTGATGGCGATGGCCCAAGGGATTTATGGCGAAATCGGCCGCAAGTTGACCGAAGAAGGCAGCGGCGGGGCAGCGGATGCGAGCCTGTCGGCCGGGGTGGGGACGCCGACGCTGGATGGGTTCGGGATTGTTGGCGGCAACATTCATACGCCGGAGGAATACGCAGAGGTGGAGAGCGTGGCGCCGCGGATTTATCTGTTGTCGCGGATGATTATGGAGTTGGCGAAGCAGTAACGGCAGCTAGCGGTTTCGCGGCGGGCGCCATGCGAGTGGACTCGTAATGGCGTCGGGCCGCTCTGCCTCTTTGTAGCGGGGTGCGAGGTTACTCTTTGACGCTCATGTATTCCTTGGCCCAGAGGATGTATTCCTCAGGCTGGGTGTAGGTGTGGGTCAGTTCGGTGGCGCTCAGGTCCGAGGCCTGGGTGAAGATCTGACGCTGTTCGCGCAGGCTGTCGTAAGTGGCCTTGATCGCCGCGAAGTAAGCGCCGTGGCCGTCGATGGTCACGCGCACACCCAGTTCGGCCAGGCGTTTGTCGTCGCGCAGAGCGGGGTTGCCGTAGGTGACCAGCATCAACGGGACGGTCAGGTGTTCGGCGATCTGCTCGAGCTGATCGAAGTCCTGGATGCCGACCATGCAGATACCGTCGGCGCCGGCGGCCTGGTATTGGCGGGTGCGGCTGATGATTTCCTGATTCGGCAGGATGCCGGCGTTGGTCCGGGCGATGATCGCCATTTCCGAATCGACCCGCGCTTCCAGCGCTGCGCGGATCTTGCCGACGCCTTCGGCGACCGAGATCAGGTCGGTGGATTTACGGCCGAACTGGGCCGGCAGCAGGGTGTCTTCGATGGTCAGTGCGGCGACGCCGGCGCGTTCCAGTTCGACGATGGTGCGCATCACGTTCAGGGCGTTGCCGTAGCCGTGGTCGGCGTCGGCGATCACCGGCAATTGGGCGACGCGGCCGATTCGGGTGGCCTGTTCAGCGAATTCGCTGAGGGTGATCAGGGCGAAGTCCGGAGCGCCCAGAACCTGCAACGAGGCGACCGAGCCACCGAGAATCCCTACTTCAAATCCCAGGTCAGCGGCAATGCGGGCGGACATCGGATCGAACACCGATGCGGTGTGATAGCAGGTGTCGGAAGCCAGCAACTGACGGAAGTTACGGCGCAAATCTTGATGAGAAAGCCTGGTCATACGAGTTCCACCAATACAAAGGAATGGAAAGGCTTGAGCAAAGGTGTCAACGCCGAAGGTGAAAAGGCTATCACGCCAATGGGTCAAGGATCATGACGAATTAACGAGGAAGTTAACCAGGAAAAACCTGTTCAGGCTTTCTTGCTGCAGGCAGAGGCGCTCAGGCCGCCACCGCCTGCTGCTGTTGATTGGGCAGCGGCACTGCCCGCACCGAGTTGCCCGGCTGCAATTGCAGGCGTTTGGCGGTGAGACGGTCGATTACCAGAGTGCTGCCGACCCGGCGCCCCGGAGCGACGGTGATGCGGCAGTTTTCCAGACGCCGGTTGTGGATCAGCCACAGCGGCGCCTGATCGTCCGGCGCGCCAATGCTCAGGGTCAGTTCCAGGCTGTCACGCACCGTGCGGATGCCGCGGATCGGCGCCTCGATGACCGGGCCGCCGTCAAAAATGTCGATGTAGCCTTTGTGAGCGAAGCCCTCGGACTGGAGGATTTTCAGTGCCGGCTCGGTGTTTGGGTGGGCCTGACCGATCACGGCCTGGGCCTGTTCGGTGAGCAGGCAGGTGTACAGCGGTTGGCGCGGCATCAGTTCGGCGATGAATGACTTGTTGCCCAGCCCGGACAGGTGGTCGGCGTGGCTGAAGTCCATCTGAAAGAAGTGCCGGCCGAGGCTGTCCCAGAACGGCGAACAGCCTTGCTCGTCGGCACTGCCGCGCAGTTCGGCGATCATCTTCTCGCCGAACAGGTGCGGGAATTCGGCGACAAACAGCAAACGCCCCAATGACAGCAGACGCCCATTGCTGCCGTGGCGCTTGTCGTGGCGCAGGAACAGCGAGCACAGTTCCGATTGGCCGGTCAGTTCATTGTTGAGGAACAGCGTCGGGATCTGCCGCTGAATGCCCAGGTCCGGCGCCGAGCTGACAGTCAGCCCGACTCGATAGTTGTACCAAGGCTCACGCAGACCGACAGCCCCGGCCAGGGCGCTGACCCCGACCACCCGTTGCTCGTCGTCTTCAAGCACAAACAGATAATCGGCATCGGCCCGCTCGACCTGCTCGGCGAAGGCGCGTTGCGCCCAGCGTACCCGGTGGGCCAGGCGATCTTCGTTGGCGGGCAGGGTGGTGAACCCCGGCCCGGCCTGTTGCACCAGCGTCATCAACGCTGGCAGGTCGCTGACTTGGACCGGACGGACAATCATGCTGCAACTCCTTTTGCGCGCCTGCTCGGGCACTGTCGTTGGGTGAGGGCGCGGTTCACAGGGCAATCACCCGGATCTTGCTGCCAGCGCTGACATTCAGTGCTGCACAAATCGCCGGCGTAAGCGCCAAGGGCTGACCGGGCTGGTAATCCAGCTCGGCGACCACCGCCCGAAAGCCATGCAGTGCATCGTTACTCACCAGATAACGACCGCGGGCATCGATCAGTGGTTCCGTTTGAACCACGGCGGTCTGGCTCTGGGCGATCGAACGGATGTTGGCAGTGCGTGCATACAAAGTCGGGCCGGCATCGAACAGGTCGATGTAGCTGTTGGTTTCAAAACCCTCGCGCTCCAGGATGTCGAAGGCCTCCTGACCGTCCGGGTGGATGCGACCGATGCACTCTTGCGCCGCCAGCGGCAGCATCGGGACGTAGATCGGGTATTGCGGCATCAGCTCGGCGAGAAACGTACGGCTCTGCAAGCCGCACAGGCGTTCGGCCTCGACGTAGGGTAGATCGAAGAAGTGCTTGCCCAGCGCATCCCAGAACGGCGAGTTGCCTTGCTCGTCGCTGTAGCCGACGATTTCGGTGATCACCGCTTCGGCAAAACGCGTCCCGTGGGCGGCAATGAACAGCAAGCGTGCCCGCGACAGCAGTTCCGAGAACGGCGTGCGTACCAGCGCCGCGTCTATGTGAAAACCGCGCAGCAGCGTGTGGCCGCTGAGGTCGTGGCACAACGACAGTGCCGGCACGCCGTGTTCGATGTTCAGTTCCCGCGAAGCGCTGGTGAAGTGGCGGTTGCGCAGGCTGTAGAACGGTTCGTTGTGGCCGGCCGTGGCGAGAATCTCCGAGCAGCCGACCAGACGGCGGCTGTCGAGATCTTCCAGCACGAAGAAGTAATTCTCCGGGCCCTGAGCCACGGCGTCGCTGTCGAACGAGGCGCAGGACGCGGCGATTTTTTCGCTCAGGCGCTGGCTGTCGTCCGGCAGGGACGTGACGCCCACCAGGCTGTCGCGAGCCAGTTGTTGCAATTGAGGCAGGTCGTTTGGCTCGACTGGGCGTAAGACCAGCATGGATGCACTCCTGTATCAAAAGGTTCGGCCCATTCGCCGAACCTGACTATCACTGTCGGTTTCCACGCGTTAAAGCGGCGGACGCCTGATTTGTTGTCAGACGCCGCTCTTTTTCTTGTCAGCCATTGCTCGGGTCAGGCAGCGTGGTACTGGCGCCGAGCTTGTTCAGGAAGAACAGGTACACCAGACCCAGGGCGATCCAGATCAGGCCGAGTTTCTGTGCATCGACGCCCATGTTGTACATGATGGCCGCAACGATGGTGAAGCCGATCACCGGGCAGATCAGGTGACGGATCACCTGGCCGGACTTCTGCCGGCGCCAGTAGTAATTGATCACGGTCAGGTGCAGCAGCATGAAGCCGCTCAAGGCGCCGAAGTTGACCAGCGAGGTCAGGGTGTCCACCGAGTTGATGAACAGGTAGCAGATCACCAGCGACAGCACGGCCACCAGATAGATGCTCAGGTACGGCGTGTTGTGTTTCGGGTGCACCTTGGCCAGCACTTTCGGCAGCTTGCCGTCGCGGGCCATGCCGAACAGCAGGCGCGAAACCGCCGCTTGCGAAGTGATTGCCACCGCTACGCCCCAGGCCAGAGCCGTGGCAACACCGGTCAGGGTGGCGAGCCAGCTGCCGGCGGCAATTTCGGCGATTTCATAGAACGCGGTGTCGGCAGACTTGAAGCCCATGCCGGCGGCCAGATCGGTGGCGATCCAGGTCTGTACGACGAAAATCGCGCCCATCACCACCAGAGTGATCAACGCCGCTTTGCCGACGCTGCGGCCCGGATCACCCTTGATCTCTTCGGCGAGCGTGGAGATCGCATCGAAACCGAGGAACGACAGCACTGCAATCGACACCGCTTGCATCAGCAGGGCGAAGTTGAATGTTTCCGGGTGATACAGCGGTGCCAGAGTCAACTGGCCGTTGCCGCCACCGTTGTGCAGGGCATTCCAGGCGTAGAACAGGAAAATCCCCAGCACAACGAGTTGCGCCAGCAGGAACACGATGTTCATGCGGGCGGTGAAAGTGATGCCGCGCAGGTTGACGAACGTGGCGCTGACCAGGAACGCCAGGATGAAGCCGACCTTCGGAATGTCCGGGTACAAATGGTTGAGCGCCATCGCCGCGTAGACGTAGAGCAGTGGCGGAATCAGCAGATAGTCGAGCAGCATCAGCCAGCCGGCGATGAAGCCGACGTGTTGATTCAGGCCTCGTTGTGCGTAGGAATACACCGAGCCGGCAATCGGAAAGGCCCGGGCCATGCTGCCGTAGCTCAGCGCGGTGAAGAGCATCGCCACCATGCCGATGATGTACGCCAAAGGCACCATCCCCGGTGCCTCCGCGTTGACGTAGCCATACACGCCAAACGGGGCGATGGGGATCATGAAGATCATCCCGTACACCACCAGGTCGGTCAGTGTCAGGCTACGTTTCAACTCCTGTTTGTAGCCGAACTCTTCTATTTCCATGAAGCGCAACTCCTTGTCAGCCAATCGGTCGTTTTAGTTGTTATATCGGTCCGTCGTTTACAGCGTCAGCAGTGGTTACAACAATCTTTACAGCAGGGGTGCCAGATAATTTGCCCAGCGGGTCACCGCTTCCGGGCTGCGCAGCAGGTCGTTGCGCACTTCGATCAAGACCGACTCCAGACCACGGGCATCGCCGTGCACCGGCACGGTCATGTCGCCCAGCGGGTCGATCTTGTACGGCTGGTTGCCGGCGACTTTCAGCGGATGCCGGTCGAGGCCGTCGAGCAGGCGCTGGGCATAGGCTTTGGCCTGACCGAACAGCACGCCGACTTCCAGCTCACGTGGCTGGCCGTAGTACACCGGGGTGAAACTGTGAATCCCCACCACCCGCACCGGCCGGCCTTCGGCCAGACGCTCGTCGATCAGTTGTTGCAACCGGGTGTGAAACGGCTTGAACAGGCACTGGCGACGGTATTCGCGGGTGGCTTCATCGAGCTCGCGATTGCCCGGCACCTGATAGATCTCGCTCTGCGCCGGAATGCTGTCCGGGGCATGTCGGGGCCGGTTGAGGTCGATCAACAGTCGCGAATAATTGGCGCTCAGCAGCGTGGCGCCAATCTTTTCCGACAGTTGCTCGGCCAGCTCCAGCGCACCGATGTCCCAGGCAATGTGTTCACGCGCAGCCGTGTCATCCAGGCCCAGATTGTTCAGGGCGTCGGGGATGTAGCGGCTGGCGTGCTCGCACACCAGGATCAGCGGGTGCGTCGAATCTTCACGGATCAGGTTGTAGACCGGTCGGGTGTACAACCCAAGCTCGGCGGATTCAGTACAGGCGTGCATAGTGCTCACACAGGTCAGCGGGCGAGAGCTGTTCCGTCAGCGCCAGTTCCTCGGTTTTAAGGGCGAAATACGTGTCGAGCAACGGTGCCGGCAGCGCTGCCATCAGCGCTTCGCTGCGACGCAGGCATTCCAGTGCCTGAGCCAAAGAGGCGGGCAGGGCAACGATGCCCCGCGCCTCGCGTTGTTCGTCGTTGAGTGAATCGGGGATTTCATCGGTGATCGCGTTCAGCGCCAGACGCTGTTCGATGCCCAGGCGCCCGGCGATCAGCAGCGCGGCCATCGCCAGGTGCGGCGAAGCGGTGGCGTCCATGGCGCGGAATTCCAGGTTGTACTGCCTGGCCACGGATTTGCTGCCCAGGCTCACGGTCGGGCAGATGCGCAGCGCCGCTTCACGGTTCTGCTGCCCGAGGCAGGCGTAGGACGCGCTCCAGTGGTGCGGCTGCAAACGTTCATATGAGACCGGGGTCGGTGCGGTGAACGCACACAGCGCCGGCAAGTAATGCAGCACGCCCGCCGCCCAGTGCTGGCCGAGGGTCGACAAGCCATTGCTGGTGCCGGCGTCGTACAGCATCGGCTGACCGGCCAGGTCGAGCAGGCTGACGTGCAGGTGCACGCCGTTGCACACCGCTTCAGCGGCGGTCTTCGGCGCAAAACTCAAATCCAGGCCCATCTGCCGGGCGATTTCGCGGGTGATCTCGCGCACGTTCACCGCGCGATCCGCCGCCGCCACGCCGAGGGTCGGGCGGCAGGTGATTTCGTATTGATGCTTGCCGTATTCGGGCAGGAACATTTCCGGCTCGACGCCCCCGGCGCGCAACGCGCTGAGCAGCCAGCCGCCGAACTCGGCGCCCTGGCGTTGTGCTTCGAGAGAGAAGGCCAGGTGTTCGGCAAACCCTGCGTGCAGATTGAATTCGTGTTCGAACGCGGCGTTGACCTGCAAGCCGAGCTGGTCGCGATACCGTTCGATTTCATCACGCAGCAACGTGCGCGGGCAGGCGCCCCACGGGCGGCCGTCGGTTTCGCGGATGTCGCCGTGGATGAAATCCAGCGCCGGGGCGGCGGCGTCCGGGCCGTTGCCGACCGTGACGCGGCTGGCCAGATCGGGAATCAGCCGCAGATCGCCATAGGCGCCCCATGGATTGCTCGACGCGATGATGTCCTGCGGCGTCAACGCGCTGTTGGCTGGCACCCAACCGCAACCGGCCGCTTGATAGTGTTCCAGCTCATCGCTGGGAAACGAGCGGCCCCGGGTGATGCCGATCAGGTCGGTGGTGACGATGGTGGTCATCGGCAACGGCGACAGGCGTTCGCTCATGGCTGCATCTCCTGCAACCGGCCGATGACGGTGTCGGTGTCGGTGATCCAGCAGTAGCCCTTGATCGCGTTCAGGCACGCGTCGTGGCGTGCTTCGGTGTAGGTCGCGCAGGCGTCCGCCACCAGTGTCACCAGATAACCCCGGTCGGCGGCGTCGCGCACGGCCATGTCCACGCACTGGTCGGTGACGATGCCGGCGATGATCAGATGGCGGGTTTCGAGGTTGCGCAGCACGTAGTCGATGTTGGTCGAGTTGAAGACACCGGAAGAAGTCTTCGGCAGCACGATTTCGTTTTCCACCGGGGTCAGTTCGGCGATGACCTGTGCTTGCGGGCTGCCCTTGGGCAGGTGCATGTCCGACAGTTTGTGGTCCAGCGAGCGGTCGCGGCCGTCGGCGGTGAGGCTTTCGATCAGGGTGTGCAGCACGTTCTGCCGTGCGTCGCGGAAGGCGTTGAGCAGGCGCACCTGATTCGGCACCACTTGCGAGCGCGTGCGGTCGAGGAAGTACGCGGCGTCCGGGCCTTCGAGGTGCGGGTCGAACTGCGGCTCAAGCCAGGCACGCTGCATGTCCACCAGCAACAACGCGGTGTGGTCGGTGACAAACGGCAGGTCCCGTGGCGAGCGGTGGGGAAGGCTGAACATCCTTATTTATCCTCCAGCAGGTGGGTGTCGAAGTCGTTGCGCAGGGCATCGATGCCTTCCAGGCGATCGGCCAGGTCCGGGCTGCGCAGGGTCAGGCAAGCGATCAGCGCTTCAACCTGAGCCAGCGCCGGGACCATGGTGTCGAACGGCGATGCCGACTCCACCGGGGCGCTGATGATCATGTCGGCCAGCTCGCGCAGCGGCGAGGCATAAATGTCGGTGAACAGCACGACGCGAGCGTTGTTGTTCTTCGCGGCAGTGGCCACGCGCAGGGCCTGGGTCTGGTAGCGGCGATAGTCGAACACCAGCACCACGTCCTGACGTTGCAGGTCGAACAGACGATCCGGCAGTTGCGCGTTGTCCTCCAGCGCAAAGCAACCGGGGCGCAGCAGACGCAAATGATTGAGCAGGTAGGTGGCCATCAGGCTGCTGAAACGCCCGCCGAAGCAGTAGACCTGATGGCGGGTGTCGAGCAGCCACTGCGCGAGAATCCGCACGTCTTCGGGTTGGGTCAGGGCCTGGGTTTCCGCCAGCAAATTGTGGCTGTGGGCCAGATAGTGGCTCCAGGCATCGTCCTGATTCAGGTTCGAACGCGGTTGCAACAGCGTGCGCGGCGAGCGCAGGCGATGATCCATGTCGCTGAGCAGGGCGTCCTGGAATTCGGCGTAACCGCCAAAACCGAGTTTTTTTACCAGACGCACGATGGTCGGATCGCTGACGCCGGCGTGTTCGGCCAGACGCGCCATCGGGCCGAGCCCGTTGCGCGGGTACTGATCGAGCAAGGCCCGGACGACTTTGCGCTCTGATGGCGTAAGGTCCAGGCCGGGATCAGTAATCAGGTCTCTGAGAGGGGGCATCCGGGCTCCTGCTGGATGGGGTGTTGGATTCGCTTCACAATCCGTTAAAACAGTATTTATGTAACTGACGCTACATGTCTAGTGAATTTTCCCGGCTTTTTTTCAGGCCCCAAAATGGGGCGGGATGCCCGTGTAACAAGGGCTACACGTCTGTCGATCGTACGTGTAGTCCATTGCCCATAGTCGTGTCAGACATTGCCGCTTTGTTTTGACAGGGCGATTGAAGGGCTTCCCCGGAACCGCCCGATTTACGGCACAATTGCCGTCCTGTCGGCACGTTGCCGGGTGTTTTTTACCTTCTGACCGAGTGACTCATTGTGCAAGCCACCCGTTTGACCTTGATCTGTCACGCCAGAACCGTCGCACAAAAATTGGCGCGTTTTCCTACGAACGAAGCTGTTGAAGAAAGCGCTGTAGCGTCTGACTTGCTGGCCACTCGATTCGCTACTCTGCGTCGTTTGATTTGCGGCCCGGAATTGCGCACGCGTCAGACTGCCGCATGGTTCGGTCACGATGCCCAGGTGGATGAAGCACTGCGCGATTGCGACTGGGGCCGTTGGCAGGGGCGGTCGATCAAAGACCTGCAGCGAGATGAACCGGAAGCCCTGCAAGCCTGGCTCGAAGATCCCGGCGCCGCGCCCCATGGCGGGGAATCCGTGGTGCAACTCGGCGAGCGAGTGGCCGCATGGCTGGCGACCCTGCAATCCACGCCGGGTCATGTCGTGGCCGTCACACATCCGTTCATCATTCGAGCGGCGCTGATGCAGGTCATGCAGGGCCAGGCTTTCCATAGCATCGATGTCGAGCCGCTGGCGGTGGTCGAGTTGAGTTTCTACGGGCGCTGGCGACTACGCTTGTCCGGCATCGACCTTGAAGGAGCGCGTACATGAAGCGATTGCTGGTCATCGGCATTGGCGCCGGCAACCCCGACTACATCACGATGCAGGCGGTGAAAGCACTGAATCGGGTGGACGTGTTTTTCCTCATGGACAAGGGCCAGAGCAAGGACAAGCTGATCGACCTGCGTCGCGAAATCTGCGAACGCTACATCACTGATACTACGTACCGTTTCGCCGAAGCCCACAGCCCGGAGCGCGAGCGCGGCGAGGTGGACTACAGCGCCAGCGTCGATGATCTGAACCGCGCCAAGCAGCAAACCTTCGAACGCTTGATCAATGACGAATTGGCTGACGGGCAGTGCGGCGGTTTTCTGGTGTGGGGGGATCCGGCGCTGTACGACAGCACCATTCGTATCCTCCAGGCGATTTTGGCTTCGGGGCGATGCACATTTGAATTCGACGTGATCCCGGGCATCACCAGCGTTCAGGCCTTGGCGGCGCAGCACAAGGTGCCGCTGAACACCATCGGCCACTCGATTGAAATCACCACCGGCCGACGCCTGGCGGCGGGGCAGGTGAGTGATACCGACAGCCTGGTGGTGATGCTCGATGCGGAAGATTCCTACCATCGGGTGGCGGATCAGCAGACCGAGATCTACTGGGGCGCCTACCTCGGCACGCCGGATGAAATCCTTATCAGCGGCAAACTCAGTGATGTTGCCGATGAGATCGAGCGAGTACGCAAGGCCGCGCGGGCCGAGCATGGCTGGATCATGGACACCTATCTGTTGCGCAAGCCTTGACCTCGCGACCGAACCGCTCGCGATACACCGACGGCGGCACCCCGACCACGCTGCGAAACGCCACGCGAAAGCTTTCCACCGAGCGATAACCACAGCGCAGTGCGATCTGCTCGGTGTTCTGCGGCGTGCTTTCCAGCAATTCCCGGGCCCGGGCCAGACGCTCGTGTTGCAGCCAGGCCTTGGGTGACTGGCCGCTGGCTTCGGTAAATTTGCGCAGGAAAGTGCGCTCGCTCATCGCCGCTTCGCTGGCCAGATCACGCACTTCCAGCGGTTCGTGCAGGCGTTCGCGGGCCCACTGCATCACGCGCGACAGGTCGCTGCGCGGGGTCGGGCTGACCGGTGTCGGAATGAATTGCGCCTGACCGCCGGTGCGTTGCGGCGACATCACCAGCCGTCGCGCCACCGAGTTGGCCACCTGAGTGCCGAAGTCCCGCGCCACCAGATGCAGGCAGGCGTCGATCCCCGCCGCGCTGCCGGCCGAGGTGATCAACTGGCCGGAATCGACGTAAAGCACGTCCGGGTCGACATCGATGGCTGGAAAACGCTCGGCCAGCTCCGAGGTGTAACGCCAGTGGGTGGTCGCGCCATGCCCGTCGAGCAGGCCAGTCGCCGCCAAAACAAACACTCCGGAGCAGATCGACAGCAACCGAGCGCCGCGCGAATGGGCATCACGCAATGCTGTGAGCAATGCCTCGGGCACCGGCGCATTTCGGTCGCGCCAGCCGGGAATGATGATGGTGCGCGCCTCCGCCAACAGTTCCAGGCCACCGTCGGCCAGCACCTGAATCCCGCCCATGGCGCGCATCGGGCCTTGATCGACCGCCGCGATGCAGTGCGCGTACCACGGGAAATCGAATTCCGGCCGGGCGAGGCCGAAGATTTCCACGGCGATGCCGAACTCGAACGTACAGAGGCCGTCGTAGGCCAGGATCGCGACCAATCCAGGTGAATCAGGCATTTGGCGGAAACTTCCCGATGAGTGTCTTGTGCGCCACTGTAGCGGCTAGCGGCGGCTCGATAAAGTCTGTTCATCCCACACAGACAAAGGAGTGATTCAACATGCCCAGCCTGGTTCGCGAAATTCCTGCCGCCCCGTCGGCGATAGCCCTGATGCATTTCAGCAACCGTCTGACCTTCGAAACCGATTGTTCCGACGTCTTCAACAGCCAGGAGGTCGGCGAGGTCGATTTCGTGCTGGTGGACGTGCGCGGGCCGCTGGCCTTCGAGCGTGGTCATGTGCCGGGGGCGATCAATATCCCCGGGCGTTTGATGACGGCGGAAGGGCTGGCGGACTACTCGAAAAACACTCTGTTCGTGGTCTATTGCGCAGGCCCTCACTGTAATGGCGCCAACAAGGCAGCGGTGAAGCTGGCGGCGTTGGGTTATCCGGTCAAGGAGATGATTGGCGGGGTGACGGGGTGGCTGGATGAAGGCTTCCAGTTGAGTGCCGTGACACCGAGCGTCGCCACCGCGCCGATTGCTTGCGATTGCTGATAGCCGGAGGGTTGCCGCTTCGGCGGCGCCTTTTATCGGCTTTGTCCTACAACCCTTGCACCGCTCTGGCGCACACTTTTCCCACGTGATGGCACTCGCCGATTTTCTATAAGTATTTGTCGCTTAAACACAATTTGCCCCGTGCGCGCCGCCATAGACTGCCGGCCACTTCGGTTTCTTTGCGCTCCATAGCCCAAGGCCGAACCTGACAATCGAAAGCTGCCAATAAAAGCCTCCGCACACGGGAGTAATAAATGAAAAAGCTGGTTATGTTCGGTGCCCTGGCACTGTCGATGTTGTCCCTGACCGCCGTGGCCGAAGACGCCAAACCGATCCGTATCGGTATCGAAGCCGGTTACCCGCCATTCTCGATGAAAACCCCTGACGGCAAACTGGCCGGTTTCGACGTGGACATCGGCGATGCGCTGTGTGAGCAGATGAAAGTCAAATGCACCTGGGTCGAGCAAGAGTTCGACGGCCTGATCCCGGCGCTGAAAGTGAAGAAGATCGACGCGATCCTGTCCTCGATGACCATCACTGACGATCGCAAGAAAAACGTCGATTTCACCATCAAGTACTACCACACCCCGGCCCGCTTCGTGATGAAGGCAGGCTCCGGCGTGAAAGACCCGCTGACCGAGCTCAAAGGCAAGAAAGTCGGCGTGCTGCGTGCCAGTACCCACGACCGCTACGCCACCGAAGTGCTGGTGCCGGCCGGGATCGAACTGGTGCGTTACGGCTCGCAGCAGGAAGCCAACCTGGACATGGTGTCCGGTCGTATCGACGCGATGCTGGCCGACTCGGTCAACCTGAGCGACGGCTTCCTGAAAACCGCCGCCGGCAAAGGCTTCGAATTCGTCGGCCCGACCTACGAAGACGCCAAATACTTCGGCGGCGGCGCCGGTATTGCGGTGCGCAAAGGCGATACCGAACTGGCGGAGAAATTTAACACCGCCATCAACGAAATCCGCGCCAACGGCAAGTACAAGCAAGTGCAGGACAAGTACTTCGACTTTGACGTGTACGGCCATTAATACGCCGTAGAAAAAAGTGGCCCCGTTGACGCGGTGGCCACTTTTTTTCCGCCCGTGATTTATCCTGTCAGCACATTTTCAATGCAGTCACTGTGCAGCAGCGACTACAGAATTTCCGGAGTTCCCCATGCAACGCATCGATCATGTTCTGCCCTGGAGCCACTTGGGCAGCGAACGCTCACTCAGCGTCTTTCGTTACGGCGCCGGCCCGCGCAAGGTGTACATCCAGGCCAGCCTGCATGCCGATGAACTGCCGGGCATGCGCACCGCGTGGGAACTCAAGCAACGCCTGAGCGAGCTGGAACAGCAAGGCCGGCTGCAAGGTGTGATTGAACTGGTACCGGTGGCCAACCCGATCGGCCTCGATCAGCACCTGCAAGGCAGTCATATGGGCCGCTTCGAACTGGCGAGCGGCAAGAACTTCAACCGTTCCTTCGTCGAACTCAGTGCCCCTGTGGCCGCGCGCATCGGCGATCAGTTGGGCAGCGATGCCGAGGCCAACGTCGCGCTGATCCGCCAGACCATGGGCGAGGTACTCGACGAACTGCCGGCCCCGGCCTCGCAACTGGAAGCGCTGCATCGTCTGTTGCTTCGCCACGCTTGCGATGCTGACGTCACGCTGGATCTGCACTGCGATTTCGACGCCGCGATTCACATCTACGCGCTGCCGCAACACTGGCCGCAGTGGCAATCCCTGGCCGCGCGCCTGAAGGCCGGCGTGGCGCTGTTGTGTGAGGACTCCGGCGGCAGTTCGTTCGATGAATCGTGTTCCACGCCATGGCTGCGTCTGGCGCGGATGTTCCCGGCGGCGGCAATTCCCCCGGCCAACCTCGCCACCACCCTGGAACTGGGCAGCATGGGCGATACCCGCGTCGATCAGGCGCAAGCCCATTGCGAAGCGATTCTGGGTTTCCTCGCCGAACAGGGCTTCATCAGCGGCGAATGGCCGAAGGCGCCAGACGAGTGCTGCGAAGGCATGCCGTTCGAAGGCACCGAATACCTGTTCGCCCCGCACCATGGCGTGGTGAGTTTCCTGCGCAATGCCGGTGAATGGGTGGAGCGCGGGGATGCGTTGTTCGAAGTGGTCGATCCGCTGAAGGATCGCGTGACCACCGTGCGCGCCGGCACCAGTGGCGTGCTGTTTGCCATTGACCGTGGGCGTTACACCCAGCCGGGCACTTGGCAGGCGAAAGTGGCGGGGCGCGAGCCGATTCGGGCGGGCAAGCTGATCAACGACTGATGACCCCCAACTTCCAGATCACAGTGTTAGGCTCTGCCCCGAACCCTGCACTGTGTGAAGGAAGGCTTATGTTGAAGGTGTTTGCTCTGTTGACCCTCCTGGTGTCCAGCGCTGTCCATGCTCAAACCTCGCTGCAAACCGATCTGCCGCTCAACTACCTGGCCCAGGTTCACCCGGATGCCGAACAGCGTCCGCTGGTGCTTTTCCTGCATGGCTACGGCAGTAACGAGGCCGATCTGATCGGCATGAAATTTCAGCTGCCAAAGCAGTACAACTACCTTTCGGTGCAGGCGCCGATGGCGTTGGGGGAAGGGCGTTTCCAGTGGTTTCGCAAGAAGGGCGACGGTGCCTACAACGGCGAGACCGATGATCTGAAGGTCGCCAGCCAGAAACTGCGGGCCTTTATCGCCGCCGCCTCGCAGAAATATCACGCGCAACCGGACAAGGTGTACCTGATCGGATTCAGCCAGGGCGCGATGATGACCTACGAGGTGGGGCTGCGGCAGCCGTCGGCGGTCGGTGGCATTGCCGCGTTGAGTGGGCGAGTGTTGCCGGTGCTCAAGGGTGAGCTGAAGTCAGAGCAACAACATCCGCCGCTGGAAATCTTCATCGGCCACGGCACGGCGGATGACCGGGTGCCTTACAGTGGCGCCACCGCAGCCAAAGATCTGCTGGAGAAGCTGGATTACAAACCGGCGCTCCATGCCTATCCCGGCGTCGGCCACAGCATCAGCGCGGCCGAGCTTCGGGACTTGAACGACTGGTTGCAGCGGCTTAACCCTTGAGGGTCATTTTTCGCTGAGGATGGTTTTCACCAGCGCATCGTGACCGCTCTTGTCGCTGGCCCGGGAAATCACCTGGACCAGCGCCATGTGCGTGCCGGAACCTGCGATCAGCGTGGTATTGAGGGTCTGGCCGCCGCCCTGGGTCGCGGTGCTGTCGACCTGACGCAGACCGAGGCCGTTGCCTTTCTGGGTCAGGCTCTTTTCGCTGAGTTTGTTGAAGTCCGGCATTGCCTTGCGCTGGGCTTCGATGAAGTCGGACACGGTGCCGTCGAGGAACGCACTGTCGTTGTCCTTGACGTTGTTGCCTTCGGGAATCTGGTTCTCGGCGGTGATGACCACAGTCTTGGTGGCATCGTTGGAGTACATCATGCCCTTGGCACCGGTCGGGCCGGCCGGCAGCGGGTCACCGACAAAGCCTTTGGGCAGGACAAAACGGAGCTTGCCTTCGAGCATCGAGACTTTCTCGGTGACAGCCTTCTCTTTGGCCTTGGCTGCCTGAGCATTGAGGGCGCCGAAACCGGCCACCGCCGCCAGCAACAGGACGACGGTTTTCTTGCTAAGCAATGACATTCGAATCTCCGAGGGATGGTCGCGCTTGGGCGGCGATCATCCCACGGAGCATGCCCGGCACTCCAGAGCGGTTTGTCCGGGCGGGTTCAGTTCGTCGACGGCGCAGGCGCCGGTTTGGCCAGCAATTGCCGAGTAACCCCGAGCATCGCCACTGAAACGGCCACCGCCACCAGGAAACCGCCGAAGCCCAGGCTTGGGACCGTCAACGCCAACACCAGACAAAACGCCGAAAACGAATACATCCCCGTCGCTGTCGCCCGCAACAACGCGGCGGTGAACGCCGGGCCGCGCGTCTGCTGGGAAAACACCGCCATCACGCTACCCAGCACCGGAAATACCGCGAGCAATCCGCTCCAACGCTCGCCGACCGTGCTGGCCAGCATTGTCACCACCAACGTCAACGCCGCGCCGGCAATCATCCGCCAGATCAGTTTGTCCGACTTCGGTGCCGACCCACTGACCACCGGTTGAACCTTGGGAAACAGGTACGGCGCAGCAAGAAGGGCGGTTGCAGCCGCAGCCACCGAGAACGGCAGTGACGCCGGAATCAGCGACAGAATCAGCGCGAGCACGCCCCAAACCGACAAAGACACAACCAGCGCCAACGGCCAGTTCGCCCGCTGCGCCACCTGCGCATAAGTGACGCAAAACGCGATCATCGCAAACATGGCCGACAGCGCCGCGACCGCCGATTGCGCGGCAAACGCCGGCCCTTGCTCGATGGCGAGGAAGAACAGAATCGGCCCGACCACCACCGGCAACCCCGACAACCACCCGGCGACGCTGGGCCCCCAGCGCTTGCCGGCCAGGGAAATCAGCAGCAGGAAACCGGGAATCAGCAGCAGTTTGAGGATCAGCACGCAGGTGTCTCCATCGGGTCAATGAGGGCCACGTTAGCATTGTCGTTAGCGGATTGCTGCACATGCATGCAAAACATGTATACAAAGTGCTGGGCGGGATAGCCAACTATGCTCTGACTATCAGGGTTTGCCGGAGTCGATGCCGCGATGAGCAGAACACCGAAGGTGTTACGTGGTTGCTGCGGAATCGGCTTGTGGGCGCTGTTGCTGACGCCGACCTGGGCCAGTTGGCAGGACGCGGTGCCCGGCGCGCAGATCATCGGCACCGGTGATTTCAGTGTGTTCGGTTTCGACATTTATAACGCCCGGTTGTGGAGTGCCGCGCGTCCATTGGCCGATGGTCAGCCCTTCGCTCTGGAATTGATCTACCGGCGCAACGTGTCCCGCGACGATCTGGTCAAGGCCAGTGTCGATGAGATCAAACGCCTGGCCGGTTCTTCCATCAGTCCGGCGCAATTGGCGGTGTGGCAGGCCCAGATGCAGCAATCGTTCGTCGACGTCCAGGCGGGCACGCGGATTACCGGGGTGTACTTGCCGGGGCAGGGCGCACGGTTCTTCGTGGGGCAGCAGTTGCAGCACGAGATCGACGACCCGCTGTTCGCCCGGGCGTTCTTCGACATCTGGCTTGATCCCCGCACGCGCAGCCCCGAGTTGCGTCAGCAATTGCTCGGCACCACCAAACCCTGAGCGCAGCACATCTGCGCTTGGGCACGCCGACTGAAACGTCTAAGCTGCGCCTTTCGACTTGTTTCTGGATGTGTGCGTGAAATTCAGCTTGCCCAAAATCGCCACCGCGCCGTTCTGCCCGCCGGAAGTGGCCGGCAGTGTTCCGGTGGATCCGAATGCCTCGTTCTTCAAACGCGTGCTGCGCTTTGCCGGCCCCGGTTTGCTGGTGTCGATCGGCTACATGGATCCGGGCAACTGGGCCACCGCCATCGAGGCCGGTTCGCGCTTCGGTTACAGCCTGTTGTTCGTGGTGTTGTTGGCGAGTCTGGCGGGCATGGTTGTGCAATGCCTGTGTTCGCGGTTGGGCATTGCGACCGGGCGTGATCTGGCGCAGTTGTCCCGCGAGCGCTACAGCACCCCGACGGCGCGGCTGCAATGGGTGCTGGCGGAGATCTCGATCATCGCCACCGACCTTGCGGAAGTGCTCGGCTGCGCGCTGGCGTTCCACCTGCTGCTGGGTTGTTCACTGACGTTCGGCATCGCCCTCACGGCGTTCGATACATTGCTGGTGCTGGCCCTGCAGAATCGCGGTTTCCGGCGGCTGGAAGCGATCATGCTGGTGCTGGTAGGCACTATCGGCGTGTGCTTCTTCGTTGAACTGCTGCTGATCAAACCGTACTGGCCGGACGTCGCCCAAGGCTTCAAACCGTCGTTGTCGGCCATCAGCGATGCGGCGCCGCTGTACCTGGCCATCGGCATCCTTGGCGCCACGGTGATGCCGCACAACTTGTACCTGCACACCTCGATCGTACAAACGCGGCTGATCGGCCAGGACCTGGCGAGCAAGCAGGACGCGGTGAATCTGGCGCGCATCGACACCATCGGCTCACTGGCGCTGGCGTTGCTCGTCAACGCGGCGATCCTGATTCTCGCGGCAGCAGCCTTCCATCAAACCGGGCACTCCGATGTGGTGGACATCCAGGACGCCTATCACTTGCTCGATCCGCTGGTGGGCGGCGCGCTGGCCAGTGTGCTGTTCGGCGTGGCGTTGCTGGCGTCGGGGCAGAGTTCCACCTTCACCGGCACCATCGCCGGGCAAGTGATCATGGAAGGCTATCTGAACCTGCGGATTCCCTGCTGGCAACGGCGCCTCATTACCCGTGGGCTGGCGCTGATCCCGGCGTTCATCGGCGTGTGGCTGATGGGCGATGGCGCGGTGGGCAAGTTGCTGGTGCTGAGCCAAGTGGTGTTGAGCCTGCAATTGCCGTTTGCGCTGTATCCGCTGATCCGCATGACCAACGACAAACAGCTGATGGGGCCATTTGTGAATCGCTTGCCGACGCGGGTGCTGGCGTGGGGATTGTTTGTGGTGATCAGTGGGGCGAATGCCTGGCTGATTCTGCAATTGGCGGCGTAACCGGCGTGATCGGCCCATACTCCGCGTTCCAATGGGACGCAGAGCGTGGGAACGATCGTGACGGGAGGCCTAGCGGCCGAAGGCATCCACCACAAAATCAATGAACACCCGGGTCTTGGCCGGCATCAAGGTGCGGCTCGGGTAGTACAGCGATATCGCCCCGGCATCGCATTGCCAGTCGGGCAACAGCCGCACCAGTTCACCGCGTTCTATCTGCACGCTGACATCGGGCAGCACCACCATTGTTATCCCGAGTCCCAGCAGCGCGGCCTTGCGCATGGCCATTGGATCGTTCAGCACAATATTCGGATTCAGCAGGGCGCTGGCCTGTTCGCCAGCGCCGTTGTGCATCTGCCATTGGCGGATGCGCCCGGTGCGCAGCCCACGCATGACAATGCCCTGGTGGTCGGCGAGGTCTGTCGGATGCCGGGGCAGGGCGCGTCCGGCCAGATAGGCCGGTGAGGCCACTGCCAATATTTCAGCGGACGCCAGTCGCCGGGAAACCACGCCGGGCGTCAGCTCGAATCCGCCGCCAATCGCCACGTCGTAGCCCTCGGCGATCAAATCCACCTGACGATTCTCGAAATGCCATTCCGGGCGAATCAACGGATAGCGCGCCAGAAACTCCGGCAGCAGCGGCAGCATGTGATCGATGCCGAACGTCGGCGGCAGGCTGATCTTGAGCACACCCGCCGGCTCGCCGCGCTCGGTCGCCACTGTCGCAATTGCTGCCTGCAAGGCGTCGAGGTTGCCGCCGATGCTCGCCAGAAAACCTTCACCGGCCTCGGTCAGCGACAGCTTGCGGGTCGAGCGCTGGAACAGCCGCACGCCGAGATTGCGTTCCAGGATCGCCACATTGCGGCTGACCGCTGCCGGGGTCAGCGCCAGCAACCGTGCGGCGGCGGAGAAGCTGCCGGTCTCGGCGCTGCGGACGAAGGATTCAAGATTGGCGAGGGTTTCCATGGTTTCGACCTGATAGCGATACTTGAAGATCATTCAAGGCATTACCGGCTAATCAAGTGGGAATGGCAAGCGCAAGATTGGTTTCGAGTCTTACCCCACTTTCTGGAGAACACCATGAGCACTATCGGAATCATCGGCGCTGGCGCCATCGGTTCAGCGTTTGCCAAAGCCTTGTCGCGTCAGGGCATCCCGTTGGTCATCGCCAACAGTCGCGGGCCGGAGACCTTGTCCGGACTGGTCGCCGAACTCGGCCCGACCGCCCGCGCCGTTACCCGTGAAGACGCTGCTGCCCAGGACATCGTGCTGGTCGCAGTGAACTGGTCGAAACTGCCGACGGCGCTGGCCGGGTTGCCGGACTTCGGCGGGCGGATCGTCATCGACGCCAACAACTCGATTGAAGCACCGTCGTTCAAACCGGTGAATTTGCAGGGGCGGCCGTCCAGCGAAGTGTTCGCTGAGTGGGTGCCGGGGGCGCGGGTGGTCAAGGCGTTCAACCATCTGCTGGCGCGTTTGCTGGAAGCGGATCCGGCGTCGGAGGGTGGCAAGCGCGTGTTGTTTCTGTCCGGGGATGATGCGCAGGCCAAGGCTGAAGTGGGCGCGCTGATCGATCAGCTCGGCTTCTTCGGTATCGATCTGGGAGAGTTGAGCGTGGGCGCGCGACTGGTGCAGTTCCCGGGCGGGCCGTTGCCGGTGCTGAATCTGGTGAAGTTCGCCTGAAATCTGGGCAAAAAAATACCCGGTGCGACGTGAGTCGTACCGGGTTTGTTGCCAACGGGCAGTGGATGTCGTGGATCCGCCGCCCGCTGTTGAACCTCTTTTGCGCTTAAGCGCGTTCCAGCGCCAGGGCCACGCCTTGACCGCCGCCGATGCACAGGGTCGCCAGACCCTTTTTCGCATCACGCTTGATCATTTCGTGCAACAGGGTCACCAGCACGCGGCAGCCCGATGCACCGATCGGGTGACCGAGGGCGATTGCGCCGCCGTTGACGTTGACCTTGTCCAGATCCCATTGCAGATCTTTGGCCACTGCCAGCGATTGTGCGGCGAAGGCTTCGTTGGCTTCGATCAGGTCGAGTTGGCCGATGCTCCAGCCCGCCTTGTCCAGGCAGCGGCGGGTGGCCGACACCGGGCCGATGCCCATGATGGCCGGGTCGACGCCAGCATTGGCGTAGGCGGCGATTTTCGCCAGTATCGGCAGGCCCAGGGCCTTGGCTTTTTCGGCGCTCATCAGAATGACTGCGGCCGCGCCGTCGTTCAGCGACGAAGCGTTGCCGGCGGTGACGCTGCCGTCCTTTTTGAAAGCCGGACGCAGTTTGGCCAGGGATTCGGCGGTGGTGTCGCCGCGTGGCTGCTCGTCGACCTTGAACGCCACCGGATCGCCTTTGCGCTGCGGGATCAGGATCGGGGTGATTTCATCGACAAAACGGCCGGCCTCGATGGCGGCTGCTGCTTTCTGCTGCGATGCAGCGGCGAAGGCGTCCTGCTGCTCGCGGCTGATTTCGTACTTCTCGACCAGGTTCTCGGCGGTGATGCCCATGTGGTAGTCGTTGAACGCGTCCCACAGGCCATCGCTGATCATGGTGTCGACGATTTGCGCGTGACCCATGCGCAGACCGGTGCGTGCGCCCGGCATCACATAGTTGGCCAGGCTCATGTTTTCCTGGCCGCCGGCGATGATCACGTCAGCGTCGCCGCAACGGATCGCCTGGGCGCCGAGGTGCAGGGCCTTGAGGCCCGAGCCGCAGACCTTGTTCAGGGTCATGGCGGGTACGGCGTGGGGCAGGCCGGCCTTGATCGCCGACTGGCGCGCCGGGTTCTGGCCGGCGCCGGCGGTCAGCACCTGGCCCATGATCACTTCATCGACCTGGGCGCCGTCCAGACCGGTCTGCTCAAGCAACTGGCGGATGACCGCTGCGCCCAGATCCACGGCGGATACGGTGGCCAGCGAACCCTGGAAACTGCCGATCGCGGTACGCGTGGCGGCAACAATGACGACGTCTTGCATTTTCGAATTCCTCACTCGGCAGCGAACTGCATTTCCGGTACGTGATCCGGGACGATCAGTTTACCAGCGGTTTTGGCGACGATTTCCTCGACGCTGACGCCAGGTGCGCGTTCCTTGAGGACAAAAGCGCCATTTTCGATTTCCAGGTACGCCAGGTCAGTCAGCACGCGCTTGATGCAACCGGCGCCGGTCAGCGGCAGGCTGCACTGGCTCAGCAACTTGGACTCACCGTCCTTGGACGCGTGGGTCATGATGACGATGATGTTGTCGGCGCCGGCCACCAGGTCCATCGCGCCGCCCATGCCCTTGACCAGTTTGCCGGGGATCATCCACGAGGCTATGTTGCCTTGCACGTCCACTTCGAAGGCGCCCAGCACGGTCAGGTCGACGTGGCCGCCGCGGATCATCGCGAAGGATTCGGCGGAGCTGAAGATCGATGCGCCGATACGCGCAGTCACGGTTTGTTTGCCGGCGTTGATCATGTCGGCGTCGATGGTGTCTTCAGTCGGAAACGGGCCCATGCCGAGCAGGCCGTTTTCCGATTGCAGCATGACTTCCATGCCTTCGGGGATGTAGTTGGCGACCAGGGTAGGGATGCCGATGCCGAGGTTCACGTAGTAGCCGTCCTGCATTTCGCGGGCGACGCGTTGAGCCATTTGTTCGCGGGTAAGTGCCATGTTCTTGTTCTCCGTCAGCCTGGATTATTTGCGGATGGTGCGTTGTTCGATGCGTTTTTCGAACGTGCCGCAAATGACCCGGTCGACGTAGATGCCGGGCGTGTGGATGTGTGTCGGATCCAGTTCGCCGGGTTCGACGATTTCTTCGACTTCGACCACGGTGATCTTGCCGGCGGTGGCGGCCAGCGGGTTGAAGTTCTGGGCGGTGTGGCGGTAGATGACGTTGCCGAAGTGGTCGGCTTTCCAGCCTTTGACGATGGCGAAGTCGCCGGTGATGGACTCTTCCATCAGGTACTTGCGACCGTGGAATTCACGCACTTCCTTGCCTTCGGCGACCGGGGTTCCGACGCCGGTGGCGGTGAAAAACGCAGGGATGCCGGCACCGCCTGCGCGCATTTTTTCGGCGAGGGTGCCTTGCGGGGTCAGGACGACTTCGATGTCGCCTTTGAGCAGTTGCTCTTCGAACAGTTTGTTTTCGCCCACGTAGGAGGCGACCACTTTTCTGATCTGGCGATCGGTCAGCAGCACGCCGAGGCCGAAACCATCAACGCCGCAGTTGTTGGAGACGACGGTGAGGTCGCGGGTGCCTTTGCGCTTGATCTCGGCGATCAGGTTTTCCGGAATGCCGCACAGGCCGAAGCCGCCAGCGATCACGGTCATGCCGTCTTCAAGGCCTGCCATGGCTTCCTCGTAGGAATACACGCGCTTGTCGAAACCTGCCATATGCACCTCTTTTATTGTTTGTCGGGCGGCTGGCTAGCCGAATGGTTGGAGTGTCTCGCCGGGGGATATATTTGTTAAGTTGATTTTTAAGGTTGATTGATTGATAAAGCTCAACAATGGACTTGGTTCTCTGTTGATCGTTCCCACGCTCCTGCGTGGGAACGCAGCCCGTGACGCTCCGCGTCACTGGACGCAGAGCGTCCCCGGAGGCATTCCCACGCAGAGCGTGGGAACGATCAAAATGCTGATATGGAAGCATAGCGTTATGACCATCAAGCAGATGCGCGCCTTTCTCGCCGTGGCCCAGAGCCTGAGCTTTGCCGTGGCCTGTGAGCGTCTGCACTTGTCGCAATCGGCGCTGAGCCTGACCATCAAGGCGCTGGAGGAGGGGCTGGGCGGGCGTCTGTTCAGCCGCAATACGCGCAACGTGGCGCTGACCCCTGAAGGGGAATCGCTGCTGCCGCTGGCCCGGCGCCTGATCGCCGACTGGGACAACGCCGAAGACGAAATGCGCCAGCGTTTCAGTCTGCAACGCGGCCGAGTGACGCTGGCGGCGATGCCGTCGTTTGCCGGTAATCTGTTGCCGCCTATCCTCAAGACCTTCCGTGCGCGCTATCCGAACGTCAACGTGACGGTCAACGACGTGATCAACGAACAAGTGCTGGAAATGGTCCGCGATCGCCAAGTGGAACTCGGCGTGGCGTTCGAGCCGATGCAGAACACCTCGTTGACCTTCACGCCTCTTTATAAGGATCGCTTTGTCGCGGTGGTGCCACAGGATTCGCCGCTGGCCCAGCGCACCGACATCGACTGGCAGACCTTGCTGCAGGAACCGTTCATCACCCTGCAACGACCGTCCACGGTGCGGGTGATGCTTGAGGAGCACTTGCAGGCCCGGGGCATGAAACTGCCGGTGGAGTTTGAAAGCCATCAACTGGCGACGGTCGGGCGGATGGTCGCCAGTGGGCTGGGCGTCAGCGCGGTGCCAGCGTTGTGCGCCGAGCAGATGCGTGAGCTGGGCGCGCGGTGTCTCACGTTGCATGAACCGGTGGTGGAGCGGGCGATTGGCGTATTGACTGATTCCGGGAATGAATTGTCGGCGGCGGCGCAGGCGCTTTTTGACATTCTCAAGGCTGAACACTGACCTTCGGAGGTCACGAAGTCAGGCGTTGTGTCAGAAGTGGCAATAGCTGTTCGCAGGACGCTTCAATCTTCAAATCCAGCAATTCATCCGCCCGCGTCTTCCCCAGGTTGATCGCAATCAGCGGCTTGCCCCGATCCGCAATCACCCGGCACAGGCGAAACGCCGAATACGCCATCAACGACGAACCAACTACCAGCATCCCGGCAGCATTCTCCGCTGCCGCCATGGCCCGAGCCGCTGTGGGCTGTGCCACGTTCTCACCAAAAAACACCACATCCGGTTTCATCCGCTCGCCTTCGCAATGCGGACAATGCGGCACCTGGAAGCGTGCCTCGAAGGCCGGGTCGAGCAGGGTGTCGCCGTCCGGCGCCTGCACCGCATCGACGCCCGCCAGATACGGGTTCTGCGTTTCCATCAATTGCTGAATCGAATCCCGCTCGCTGCGCAAACCGCAATCCAGACACAGTACCCGATGCAGGCTGCCGTGCAGTTCGATGACGTCGTGGCTGCCGGCCTGATCGTGCAAGGTGTCGACATTCTGGGTGATCAGGTCGCCTATCCGGCCGTGGCTTTGCAAGCTGGCCAGCGCTTCATGAGCCGCGTTTGGCTGGGCCTGACGCACACGGGGCCAGCCGAGCATCGCCCGGGCCCAGTAGCGGCGGCATGATTCGGGCGCCGACAGAAACTCTTGATACATCATCGGCTGTCGGCCCCGGCGTACACCGTTGGTGTCGCGGTAATCGGGGATGCCCGACGGCGTGCTGATTCCGGCGCCGGTCAGGACCACGAAATCGCCCTCGGCCATGGCCTGTTGCAGGTAATCGAGATGTTCGTGGAGGGGGCGGTCGAGCATGGTCAGCGCTCCGCAGGCTGTGAGTGCCTTGCAGGTTAGCACTGTCGGGCGCCTCTTAAAGAGGCGCCCGGTGCCGACGTTTACTTGCGAGCCTCCAGAATCAGGTTGAACGGCGTCTGCGTTGCCCGCCGGAACTGCTTGAACCCGGCTTCACTGAACACTTTGCGCAGGCGCATCTCGCCGGCCTGCGCACCGAGCCCCAGGCCCACTTCCTGAGACAGCGAGTTAGGTGTGCAAATGAACGTCGATGCTGCATAGAAAAGCCGCCCGACCGGGTTGATATTGTCGTCCAGCGTATCGTTGGCAAAGGGCTCAACCAGCAACACGGTGCCGTCGTCCTTCAGGCAATCGTAGGCATGCCGCGCCGCGCCGACAGGGTCGCCCATGTCGTGCAGGCAGTCGAAGTAGCAGATCAGGTCGTAGTCATCGCCGGGAAAGCTTTTCGCCGAGCCCTGGAAAAACTTCGCGCGACTGCTGACGCCGCCTTCTTCAGCCCGCTGGGTGGCAACGGTGACTGAGGGCGCGTGGTAATCAAACCCGACAAAACGCGAGTTGGGATAAGCCTGGGCCATGATCACCGTGGAGGCGCCATGACCGCAGCCGACATCGGCGACCTTGGCGCCGTCTTCGAGTTTGGCCACAACACCCTCCAGCGCCGGCAGCCATTCGGCAATCAAATGTCCTTTGTAGCCGGGGCGGAAGAACCGTTCAGTGCCGGTGAACATGCACGGATGGTGATCACCCCAGGGCAGGGCGCCATTGCCGCGCATGGCTTTGACCAGTTTGTCCTTGTCGTGGAAAAACGACGCCACCACGCCGAGCCCACCGGCCACGTAGACCGGCGAATCTTCCTTGGCCAGGGCCATCGCCTGTTCTTCCGGCAGGCGGAATTTGCCGTCCAGGTGTTCCATGTAGCCGGACGCGGCGTGGGCGCTCAGCCATTCGCGAACCAGTCGGGTGTTGCAGGCGGTTTTTTCGGCGAGGGTTTCCGGGGTGATCGGCTGGCTGTCGGCCATGGCTTTATACAAGCCAAGTTCTTCGCCGACGATGACATTGGCCAGCATCGCCGCGCCGCCCATGTCGTTGACCAGTTTGCCCATGAACTCGTTGAGTCTGGCCTCGTCCATGTCATGTGCTCCTGTTAAGGATCACAGTCCGGTGGTGTTGGGGGTCGAGGCATTCACCACCGGGCGGTGGTCGTGGAAACGGGCAGGGCGACACTGCTGTCCTGCGTCCCCCTCGACTGGGTAATGATTGAGTCTAGTCGGTGTTGGTGCCGGTGGGAGCGGGCTGCGTGGATTTCGAGGCTGTGAATCGTTGTATATCGCGACGGTGCGTGGATACACAGACCAGCCTAGCGTGGGCTCCCGAATTTTCCGCCGACGCTTCCTGTCCTGTGCGAAACGATGCGACTCAGGGCGATTTCGCTTTTTGAGGCCAAGACAGAGCGCCGGCCCATGTCCGCCAGGAGCAAACGGCGGGCGAAAAAAAACCGCCTTGCGGGGCGGTTTTCTAGCAAGCCTCAGATTGCGGCTGAGGCTTAGTGCGTCTCACCGGAAGCACTGGCGTGGAGGTCATGCTATTGAGCTTTTCCTATTCTTGCAACGTAATTTTTACCCACCATAAGTAGGTGTATCAGAGATCACTGGGCAGTGATTTCAGTACTTGATGTCGGAGAGCGATACTGACAGAAATAACAGTTTACAAAAAGACGCGCTTCTTTCGTTTGAGAATCACTGGGCCGAGACTTACCACCTGCGATTCCAGGTTAACATGCGCGCGCTCACACCCTGGTGCAGCGGTAGGGTTTGGCTGGTGGCCTAACGATTTCACGCCCTCTGACACGGTTTTGCATCCGTGCCGGAATGATGTTTCGGAGGGATTTCAACCGGCCGCCTCACCGGAAGTACTGGCGTGTTCTTCCAAAGGCACGCGTGATCCGGTAAGTGCGCTGGAGGTTTGGCCCCCAACCTTGGAGGCCAAAACGTATGAAGCTTTTTTTGCGTACGTTGAGCCTCGTATGGAGATTGTTGAAAGCGTTTCGCTTTTACGAGTTCCTGCGAGACCACTTTGACGACCTGAAGTAACGGTCGTTGGTGTGGGGAAAAACCCGTGTCAGTTTCGACTGATGCGGGTTTTTTTTTTGCCTCATTAATCTGTCAAAAATGATAATTAAATCAGCTGATTCTCGTGCGAAGGTAGGGCATTTCGGCGGCATCTGTAGGTGTCATCCGAAAGCTCTGAACTCTTCGGTCTGTCAGGAACCGGGGCGAGCTTCGAACGTCGCGTGTTTGGTATTAGGCATGCCGCTCACTAAGAGGGCAGCAGGTCTGTATCCCATTGTGTACAGACCCGCCACCGATACAAAACCCGCCACTTCCCGCGCATTGCCCACACAGCCGCGATACACCTGCCGGTTTAACTGAGTCTGTCAGTCGCCACGCCCGGCGGCTCCTCAGCAGAGATCTTGCCCATGCAGACTCCCCACCCCACCTTGCAGGCCAGCGTCGGGCTCGGCCTGCGTCGCGGCCTGATGAAGGATCTTCAAGCCGCCCGTACCGGCGATTTCGACTTTCTCGAAGTCGCCCCGGAAAACTGGATCGGCGTCGGCGGTGCCCATGGCGCCGCGCTGCGCGAACTGGCCGAGCGCTTTCCGTTGTCCTGCCACGGTTTGTCGTTGTCGCTCGGCGGTTCGGCGCCGCTGGACGTCGACTTCCTCCGGGAAGTCCGGGTGTTTCTCGATCATTACAACGTGCCGCTGTACAGCGAACACTTGAGCTATTGCAGCGACGACGGCCATCTCTACGATCTGTTGCCATTGCCGTTCAACGAAGAGGCGGTGCGTCACGTGGCTGCGCGGATTCGTCAGGCCCAGGACATCCTCGGCCGGCGCCTGGCAGTGGAAAACGTTTCCTATTACGCCGCGCCCCGGCAGGACATGGACGAGGTGACCTTCACCAACGCTGTGCTGCGCGAGGCCGATTGCGACCTGCTGCTGGACGTCAATAACGTCTACGTCAACTCGATCAACCACGGTTTCGACCCGCTGACGTTTCTCGCCGGGATCGAATCGGGACGGGTGGTCGGGATGCACGTGGCCGGGCATTTCGACGAGTCCGACACGCTGAAGATCGACACCCACGGCGCGTCGGTGAAACCTGTGGTCTGGTCGCTGCTGGCGGACGCCTATGCACGCTTTGGCGCCCAGCCGACCCTGCTCGAACGCGACTTCAACCTCCCGGCATTCTCCGAGTTGGTGGCGGAGTTGCAGACTATTCGCCGCTTGCAGAATCAGGGAGGCCAACGTGGATAACCTTGAGCAGCAACAACGGGCGCTGACTCGCTACCTGCGCGATCCCGAGAACCAGACGCCACCGGCCGACATGAACGCGGCGCGGGTCAATGTCTATCGGGACCTGGTGTTCAACAATGTCTCGCAACTGCTGGGCGGGACCTTTCCGGTGTTGATCCGGATCATCGGCGAGCAACGCTGGCGCACCCTGATTCGTGGCTTTCTTCGGGACTACCGGGCGCAGACACCGAAATTCAGCGAGATCGCCGAGGAGTTTGTCGGTTACCTCGCGTCGGAGCCCGCCGTATTGAGCGTGGGCGAGTGGCCGGCGTTTCTGGTGGAGCTGGCGCATTACGAGTGGGTGGAAATGGTGTTGCAGCAGTCCGACGCCGAACCGCTGCCGTCAAGTGATCCCGCGTTGCTGGTGGAGCGGCCATTGCAGGTTTCGGCGCTGGCGTGGCCATTGGCGTATGCGTGGCCGGTGCAAGTCCTCAGTCCGGATCATCAACCGTCTACACCACCGGCCCAGCCAACCTTGTTGCTGGTACGGCGTGCGGTGGATTTCAGTGTGAAGTTTTCCGAGTTGAGTCCGTTGGCGTGGCGGTTGTTGCAGCGCATTGGCGAGTTCCCTGCGCTGAGCGGTCGTGAACAACTGGAAGGGTTGGCGATGGAAGCGGGTTTGCCGGGAACAGCATCGTTCATGGACAGTGGTTTAGCGTTGTTGCAACAGATGCATGAGGACGGCGTGATCGGAATCAACTGAGCCCACAAACAAAAAAAGACCCGGGGGGCAAGATAGCTCCCCGGGTCTTTTTGTTTGTCTCAGGCCTGAAGCGGCAACTTCAGCTCTGCACACAACCCGCCACCGTCACGGTTGCTCAGATTCAGCGAACCACCCAGAGCCATCGCCAGTTGCTGGGCAATCGCCAGACCCAGCCCGGTGCCACCCGTGCTGCGGTTGCGTGAGTTTTCCACGCGGTAGAACGGCTCCATTACCTGTGCCAGTTCCTCTTCGGCAATGCCAGGGCCTCGATCCATGACTTTGATCGACAGCTCGGTGTGTTTGCGCTCGACGTGCAGTTCGGCAGCGCCGGCGAATTTCAGTGCGTTGTCGGTCAGGTTGACCAGCACCCGGCGCAAGGCGTGGGGACGGGTGTCGATGACGGCATCGCTCTTGCCGCTCAATTGCACTTCCTTGCCCATGTCCTGATAGTCGAACACCAGGCTGTCGAGGAATGAATCCAGATTGGTGCGCCGACTTTCTTCGGTCGAGCCGTGGATGCTGCGCGCATAGGCCACGCCTTCACGCACCAGATGCTCCATCTCGCCGAGGTCGTTCCACAGTTTGTCCTTTTCCGCCGAATCGTCCATGAACTCCGCGCGCAGTTTCATCCGGGTGATCGGGGTTTGCAGGTCGTGGGAAATCGCCGCCAGCAATTGCATGCGTTCCTTCAGGTACGCGGCGATCCGTGCCTGCATGGTGTTGAACGCACGGGCGGCATAGGCCACTTCGTTCGGGCCCTTTTCGTCCAGATTGATCGGGTGGGCGTTGGGGTCGAGGGTTTCCACCGCATTGGCCAGGCGAGTCAGCGGGCGGATGGCGATGCGTACCGCCAACCAGGTACAGGCAATCATCAACGCCAGTTGCCCGAGCAATACCACTGGTAACCACGGCGACAGCGGCACCATCGAAGGTCGCACGTCGATGGTCACCGGGCTGCCGTCGCTCAGGCGCAAATGGCCTTGAAAGTGCTTTTTCGGCCCCGGAATGTCGGTGAAGGTCAGCGGGTAGGCTTCGCCGATGGCATCGGTGATCGAGGTGACGGCAATCGGCACGTCGCCGGGGCCGATCGGCGTGCCCGGTTCGCCTTCGCTCAGCAGGTAACCGTAGTTGTTCCGGGCCAGGCGTTCGAGCCACATCGGGCGTTCGTCGGCGGGCAGGCGGTCGAGGATCGCGATCGAGGTCGAGACGTCGGTTTCCAGGTTGCCGAGCATGGTGTTTTTCGCACTTTCATAGCGCTCGTAATACTGCGCCCCGAACGACAGCGCCTGCGCCAGCAGCAAACCGATCAGGAAAATCAGCGACAACCGTGAGGCCAGGGTACGCGGCCAGTGCAGGGCAAACGTCATGCGGGGGCTCCGAGGATTTCAACCGGTAGCGAGAACACATAACCTTCACTGCGCACGGTCTTGATGTAGGCCGGTTCGCGGGCATCGTCCAGCAGACGCTGGCGCAAACGGCTGACCAGCAGATCGATGGAACGGTCGAACAGATCGGCGTCGCGGCCCTGGGTCAGGTTGAGCAATTGATCGCGGCTCAGCACCCGTTGCGGATGATCGAGGAACACCCGCAGCAAACGGTATTCCGCACCGCTCAGGGCGACCATGGTGCCGTCGGTATCCAGCAGATGCCGGGCCGAGGTGTCGAGCTGCCAGCGACCGAACGCCAGCAAACGGCCGCTTTCGGTCACCACCAGATTGGGCGGCAGCATCCGTGTGCGGCGCAGCACTGCGTTGATCCGCGCCAGCAGTTCCCGGGCGGCGAAAGGCTTGGTCAGGTAGTCGTCGGCGCCCATTTCCAGGCCGATGATGCGGTCGGTTTCGTCGTTGCGGGCGGTGAGCATCAGGACCGGCGTGGCCTTGTGTTTGCCGGCGCGCAGTTCGCGGCACAGCAGCAGGCCGTCATCGCCCGGCATCATGATATCGAGCACGATCAGGTCGACGGTGTTGGCTTCCAGAAAGCTGCGCATCTGCCGGCCATCGGCGACTACGGTGGTGCGCAGGCCGTTCTTCTTCAGGTAATTGCCAACCAGTTCGCGAATCTCGCGGTCGTCGTCGACGATGAGAATGTGATCGACATGATCCATGGAGCCAAACCTCTATCAAGGGGGGAATGTCTCGCAGTCTATAGAGCCCGCGCGGGCTCGCCTGCCTGCCTTTGTATTGCAGTGTATCTGCCGCAACGACGGATACACGGGGACGCAAAATCACGATCTTTTCAGGGTTTTGTATCGCTGTGTATCCCTCGGCGCCAGAGATACGTAGCGATTTATACCTGCCGTTTCCCGACACAGACGGGATACCTCGCGAGCTTTAAATGAGCTCCATCGAGGCACACCACAGCGCCTCGGCTCAATCAACGACCTGCCCATTGAAGCCTTGAGGAAATCGCCATGAACAACAAATCCGTAATCGCCGCCTGCCTGTTTGCCGCCCTGAACATCTGCACCCTGTCGGCCCGTGCCGAAGCGGTTGCCGCTCCGCAAACCTACACCTACGGCACGCATCTGGACATCCAGAAAGTGATCTCGATGAAAGAGGACAAATCGATGACCTGCGGCATCGTCGACGCCCGTATGACTTACCTCGATTCGGCCGGTCAGACCCGCGTTCTCGACTACAGCAAATTCGCCGACGGTTGCGACAACCAGAACTGATCCGCCACCCACTTAAAGGAAGACCGCCATGAACAACGTATCGCGTTTCTTGACTGCCATTGCCTTCTCGTTTGCCGGTGTCGCGGCGCATGCCAACAGCGCCGTCGAACAGAATAGCTGCGCCGGCAGCACCTGCTTTCAACTGAGCCCGGTGGCCAAACAGGGCAGCGATGCCTTGATCGCCGCCGACGGCGCCAGCCGCACGCCGCAAGGCCAGATGGTCGCTGCGGACGGCTCCAGCCATACGCCACAAGGCCAGATGGTCGCGGCGGACGGCTCCAGCCATACGCCACAAGGCCAGATGGTCGCCGAAAACGGCGCCAGTCGGACCCCGCAGAGCCAATGGCTGGACAGCCAGACCGCTTGAGCCCCGTGCGTGTCTGCCGGTGATCGGCAGACACCTGTTTTATCGGCAGACCGCCCATCCTTCAAGAGGTGAACCTCATGTTCATTATCGCTTTCCTGGGCGGTCTGTTGACTGTCCTCAGCCCCTGCATCCTGCCGGTGGTGCCGTTCCTGTTTGCAGGCGTTGACCGCAGCCGTTCCTCGATCCTGCTGACCCTCGGCGGCATGGCCCTGACTTTCGCGGCGATTTCCAGCCTGGCGGTGGTCAGCAGCGAGTGGGTGATTCAGGCCAACAACACGGGTCGGCACATCGCGCTGGTGGTGATGGTGCTGTTCGCGCTGTCGCTGATTTCCGCGCGCATTGGTGACTGGCTGGCGCGGCCGTTTGTATTGCTCGGCAATCGTCTCGATCCGGACACCCGGCAAAAGGCCGGCCCCATGGGCTCGATCATGATCGGTGTCGCCACTGGCCTGTTGTGGGCTCCGTGTGCCGGTCCGATCCTCGGCGTGATCCTCACCGGCGCCATGCTGCAAGGCGCCAATGCCCAGACCAGTCTGTTGCTGCTGGCTTACGGTGCGGGCAGTGCGCTGTCGCTGGGGACGCTGATCTTCGCCGGCCGCGGCCTGGTCAACCGGTTGAAACCGTCGATCCCGTTTACCGGCTGGTTCCGGCGCGGGGCGGGCGTTGCGGTGTTGGCGGCGGCCGCGGTGATCTCCACCGGTGCGGATAAAACCATGCTGGCCGGCACCTCGTCCGAAGGCGTCGCGAGCGTCGAGAAAAACGTATTGGAAAATGCGCCGAAAGTGGTCGACTACCTCATCAGCAAAGTGCGGGCGGATTCGACTTCCGATGAGCAGGGCAAAGGCGCGATGCCGTCACTGGCCGGCGCGGTGCAATGGCTGAACTCACCGCAACTGAACGCCGAGTCCCTGCGAGGCAAAGTGGTGCTGGTGGACTTCTGGACCTACGACTGCATCAACTGCCAGCACACCCTGCCATACGTGAAGGAATGGGAGAAAAAGTACGGCAAGGACGGCCTCGTGGTGATCGGCGTGCACACCCCGGAATACGGTTACGAGCGGATCATCGACAACGTCAAGGATCAGGTGAAGAAACTCGGCATCACCTACCCGGTGGCCATCGACAACAACTACGCGATCTGGCGCAACTTCGACAATCAGTACTGGCCTGCGCACTACCTGATCGATGCCAAGGGCCAGGTGCGTTACACCCACTTTGGCGAGGGCCGTTATGAGGCGCAGGAGCAGATGATTCAGCAACTGCTGAAAGAGGCCAAGGCTCCCGCAGCCTGAACCGCGAACATCAATGGCTCACAGGTCGCGCACCATGAGCCATTGTTCGTTGTCCCAGGCCTGAAAACGCTCCATTACTCTCCACCCGCGTTTGGCGTAGTAGTCCTGCTTGTTCTGCGTATGCAGGTAGAAACGCGGCAGGCCTCGCTTCCTGGCTTCCTCGGCAATCCCTTCGATCAACTTTTCTGCCAGCCCCTGACCGCGAGATTCGGGGCTGACCAGCACGCAGGCCAGCCAAGGTTCCAGATCCGGTCGTTGCGCAAGATCTGCACGAGCCAGTGCCGCGCCGCCGAGCAAACGCTCGCCGTCCAGTGCGATCAGGCAGCGCCAGTCGCCATTGGTTTGTCCTTCGGCAAATTCTCGCTGCCATTCGGCCAACGGTTGATGGGCATATTCGTAGTGAAACTGGCGGTGGATCCACTCGGCGTAAGTGTCGCTGTGCTGCATGTGGTCAGCGAGCCATTCGAGGCGCAAAGACATGGTCGGATTCCGTTCGCGGTTCGGGCCTGCATCAGAGCCGATCCGTCGACACCTTGGCAACCCCCGGCAGTGTTTCGGGGCCTTTACAAAATCCCGCCATTCATCGGCGAAAGCCCGGTTTTACAGGCTCTTTAGACGATTGGAGGGGACGCCGGGCGGCCTCGGCGCGATAGTGGACGAGCAGGGTGGAGTGAGCCCTGTCACACATAAAAAGAAAGCGAGGTTGCCATGCCGAAATTCGTGATTGAACGCGAGATTCCAGGGGCCGGAAAGCTGTCGGAGCAAGAACTCAAGGCCGTATCGCAAACGTCCTGCAACGTACTGCGTGAACTCGGGCCAGAGGTGCAGTGGTTGCAGAGTTATGTGACTGCCGACAAGATCTATTGCGTGTACATCGCACCCAACGAAGAGCTGGTGCGCGAACACGCCCGGCAAGGGGGATTCCCGGCCAACAGCGTGTCCCGGGTAATGAGCATCATCGACCCGACGACCGCCGAGTGACGCCTGAACCAACCTGTCGTGGAGCACCCATCGATGAGTACACCCGTTGATCTCACTGCCCTGAAGGAACGCCAGAAAGTCGCCTGGGCCAGCGGCGACTACGCCGTGATCGGCACCACCCTGCAGATTGTCGGAGAAACCCTCGCCGAAGCCTGCGATCTGCGTTGCGACGAAGAAGTGCTGGACGTCGCCGCCGGTAATGGCAATGCCACGCTGGCGGCAGCGCGCCGTGGTTGTCTGGTGATGTCCACCGACTATGTCGCGGCGCTGCTGGAACGCGGCCAGGACCGGGCGCGGGCCGAGCACCTTGACGTGACCTTTCAGGTGGCCGACGCCGAAGCACTGCCGTTTGCCGATTCCAGTTTCGATGCGGTGCTGTCGACTTTCGGTGTGATGTTCGCACCGGATCAGGTCAAGGCTGCGAAGGAGCTGGCGCGGGTCTGTCGCCGTGGCGGGCGAATCGGCCTGGCCAACTGGACACCGGAAGGCTTCGTCGGCCAGATGTTCAAGACCCTCGGCCGTCATCTGCCACCGCCACCCGGCGCGCAGCCACCGTCGAACTGGGGCGCGGAAGCCTGGTTGCATTCGCAGTTCGATGATCGCCAGTTCCAGGTGCAGGTGACTCGTCGTCACTTCAACTTCCGCTATCGCTCGGCGGCGCACTTCATCGACATCTTCCGCCACTGGTACGGGCCGGTGCACAAGGTGTTCGCGGCGTTGCCGCCGGAGAGCGGGCAGGCGCTGGAAGGGGATCTGACGCAATTGATCGACGGGCTGAACCGGGCAGGGCCGGAGTCGATGGTGGTGCCCAGTGAGTATCTGGAGGTGGTGATGACCAAACGCTGAGCGCAAACCCGTGTGGGAGCGAGCCTGCTCGCTCCCACGGGATTTCTATTTCAGGTGCGAAGCATCAAACCACTCCAGCGCCGTGCGCCAGATGCAGATGCCGAGAAAGTACGCCGACGCCAGCAACCAAAGGCCCATCACCAGCGGGTTGATCACCGGGTGGTTGATCACCAGCGACAGACTGCACAGCAACCAGATCGCCGTCACCGCGATGTTGATCGGCATGAAGCGGCGCACGCGGAACGGGTGCAGGAACTTCATCCGGGTGATGGTCAGCAACGCCAGGCCGATCACGGTCAGGAAGGTGATCCACGGCCCCGGGCCGATGATGTACAGGCACAGCGCAACCACGTTCCACGCGGCGGGGAAACCGACGAAATAGTTGTCCTTGCTCTTCATGTTGACGTTGCAGAAGCAGAACAGCGACGACACCAGAATCAGCGACACCGTCAGCAACAGCGTGTAGTCGGGCAGGGGAATGTAGCGATAGATGAACAGCGCCGGAATGAACACGTAGGTCAGGTAATCGATCACCAGATCGAGGATCGATCCGTCGAAACTCGGCAGTACCGACTGCACGTTGACCTTGCGCGCCAGCGCGCCGTCGAGGCCGTCGACGATCAGCGCCACGCCCAGCCACATCAGGCAGTGGGTCGGCTGGTTTTCCAGCAGGGCGAGGGTGGCCAGAAAGGCAGTGACCACGCCAGTCGCGGTGAAACCATGGGCGCCCCAGGCCTTGAGCCTGGCGATGTGGACGGTCGATATCACAGGGGCGTTCTCCAGAAAGTGAAGCGAGCCGGGTGTCACGCTTGGTTGACAAGGGTGGCGGCCAATCGGGTCGGGTTTGCAGCTATCGACCGGTCGGGCCGGTATAAGGTTCACCCTTCATGAATCTTAGCTGGCCGGGAAAATTTTTCGACGCCGAAATCGCTTCCCCGCAGCAGCGTCAGCCAAACGGTGCTGGCACAACGCGTGCGGAGGTCTATCGTTGCCTGACGCTGTTACGCCTTTGCCTGAGGACGATGTCATGAACACCAGTGATCTGCTTGAACAACTGCTGCGAGGCCAGGCCTCGGCGGGACAACAAAGTGGCGCTTCGGCCGGCGATGGTCTGGGCGGGCTCGGCGGTTTGCTGGGTGGCCTGCTGGGCGGCGGCGGTAACAGCGGCGGCGGTTCGCCTGCCGGAGGATTGGGCGGTCTGGGCGGGTTGCTCGGTGGATTGCTTGGCGGCGGCGGAGGATTGGGTGGCGGGGCGCTGGGCGGTGGTACGCAGAGTCGCTCCGGCGGCACCAACTACGCGGCACTGGCCTCGCTGGGCATGATGGCGTTCCAGGCGTACCAGGCCTGGCAGCGCAGTCAGGCGTCGGCGGCGCCGCAGGAGACGCCACAAACCGCAGACCTGTTGGCCGGCCCGCAAGTCGAAGAACACAGCCACGCGGTGCTGCGCGCGCTGATCGCGGCAGCCAAGGCCGACGGCCGGATCGACGATTCGGAGAAACACCTGATCAGCAGCGAAATCGGCCGCCACACCGACGACCCGAACCTGCAGCAATGGCTCGACGCCGAAGTTGCCAAGCCTCTTGATGCCAGCGAAGTCGCGCAAGCCGCCAACAACGACCCGGCGGTGGCCGCCGAAATGTACATCGCCAGCGTGATGCTGGTGGACGATCAGCAGGACGCCGAGCGCAATTACCTGGATGAACTGGCGGCGGCACTGCAGATCGATCCCGAGTTGCAGGTGCATCTGGAGCAACAGGCCAAAGGCACCGCCTGAAACCCATCTCTCACAGCCTTCGGCAACTTCTGTTCAGGAAATAGAGTTGTCGGGGGCTCCGTCCGTCCGGGCAAATTTCACGTCGATTGAATTTTTGCTGCGCGCTGCCTCTCTGCTGCTTTAGAGGCGCGTGAACCAGCGTCCTGCCAATTGACCGGGAAATCTGCCATGACCGTCCTGACACGTCTGCAAGCCACGCCCGCCCACGCGCAATCGATCCATCCCGGTGGGGGCTTGCGTTGTCTGTATGAAGCATTGCTCTCAGGGGAAAATGCCCAGGCTCTGGCGCGACCGTTTCTCGAAGAACAACTGCAGCAGGCTGCGCAATTGCCAGAGACATTGCCGGCAGATCCTTCGTCGTGGCACGACTGGGTGGCCGCGCACTGTACCGATGTCGCCCGGCAGTACGCCGAGTATCTGCAACATCGCAAGAACGGTGGCTCGCGGCAGTTCTTCAGTTGCAAGGCTCACGCGCTGTATTTCCTGCAAGCGGTAGCACCGACCAAACTAGTCGACGGCGCCTGGCTTTACAGCCTGTTACAGCACTGGTGCGATCCGCGTTTCAGCGGCCTGGTCAGCACCTATCTAGAGGAACTTGGCGAAGGTAATCCTGCGCAAAATCATGTAGTGATTTACCGCAAACTGCTGGCCGAACATGGCCTGGAACACACGGGTTCCTTGGCAGACGAGCGTTATCTGCAAGGTGCTTTGCAACTCGCGCTGGGTGCCTGCGGCGAAGACTTTTTGCCAGAAGTCATTGGCTACAACCTCGGCTATGAACAACTGCCCTTGCACCTGTTGATCAGCAGTTATGAGCTGAGCGAGCTGGGCATCGATCCGTATTACTTCACCCTGCATGTGACCATCGATAACGCCAGCACCGGCCATGCGCACAAAGCCGTGCAGGCCGCGTTGGACCTGACGCCGCTGGAGGCGGATCGTACCGATTTCCTGCGCCGGGTTTCGCGGGGTTATCGGCTTAATGATTTGGGGCAGGGCAGTCGCGCCATCATCGAGGGTTTCGATTTGCCGCGTGAGTTGCTGGCCATGCTCGAACGCAAGCGCGCCTTCGGCCAGCACATGCATTCGGACTACTGCCGGTTTGAAGGCAAGACCGTCAATCAATGGCTGGCCGCGCCCGAACAACTGCCCGGATTTCTCCAGGCCCTGCAAGACAAAGGCTGGATCAAGCGCCATCAAGACCCTCAGGCCAGCCGCTTCTGGCAACTGATCGAGGGCGATGGCGCGGCAATGTTCGGCGTGTTCAATGGCTACGAAAAACAATTGCTGCACGACTGGATTGCCGGTGACTGGGCGCCTGCGACCCGATCGGCTCCGGCTCGACGTCGTAGTCACGTAACTCCTGCAAGCGCGGTGTCCGCGCGGGATCCCGATGTCCAGCAATTGAACGCGGCACTGCACGGGAAGGATGGTCACGGACAGATGGCGGCGCTGATCCCCTGGCTGGCGCCGGCCCGGCACGCGCATCCGGCCGGGTTGCTCGCGACTCGCCGCTTCATCGAGCTCAAATCCAGTCTGGATTGAGGGAGTCGCCCATGAATCAGGAAGCGTTGCTGTCCGCCGACGACCTCGTGCTGTTGCAACTGGGCCGGCGCTTGCAGGCTGATGGTTACCGGTTCGTCACACCGACGCCATTGACCCATCAGCGGGTCAATCAGCGCGACGAAGGGCAGGCGGTCGATTGCCTGCGTGATGTATTCGGCTGGTCGCGTTCTTTTGAACCGGGGTTGCTGTCCGCCGACGAGCAGCGGCAATTGCAGGAGGCGCAAATCCTGGAGGTCTGCGATGGGCGTCTGAAGAGTCGGGTGCGCTGGTCGAGCCTGGACGATTTGCTGTTCGTGCATTCGGGGTTTCCTACCGAGGCGGCCGATTCGGTGTTCTTCGGCCCGGATACCTATCGCTTCGCCCAACTGATTCACAGCCATTTGCATCAGAGCTATGCCCCGATCCAGCGCGCTGTGGACATCGGTTGCGGCGCGGGTGTCGGTGCAATTCTGATTGCCCGAGCCCGACGCCAGGCAGAGGTGCTGGCACTCGACATCAACCCGGCGGCGTTGCGCCTGACCACCATCAACGCGGCGCTGGCGGAAGTGGCCAACGTCGAAGTACTGGCCAGTGACGTGTTGCAAGGCGTGGAGGGCGATTTCGATCTGATCGTCGCCAACCCGCCGTACATGGCAGACCCGGCGGGACGCGCCTACCGCCACGGGGGCGGGACGCTGGGTGCGGGGTTGTCGTTGCGCATAGTCGAGCAGGCGCTCAATCGCCTGACGCCCGGAGGCTCGCTGTTGCTCTACACCGGTGTGGCGATGGTCGATGGCCGTGATCCGTTTTTCGACACCGTGGTGCCACGGCTGGACGCAACGCGGTTCGGCTGGACTTATCGTGAAATCGATCCCGATGTCTTTGGCGAAGAGTTGTTGAACGTCGGTTACCAACGGGTCGAGCGAATCGCCGTGGTGGCGCTGACCGTGACCCGGACTGGATGAAACAAGGCAGGTGCGCCATGAGCAGGAACCTCGACGACTACAACCGGATGCGCGACTTCTCGGCGACCTCGGAACCGGCAGCCGTCAAGCGGCGGGGCAAGAAGGCCGGCGCAGATCACGCGTTGCAGTTCTGCATCCAGAAGCACGACGCGTCGCACCTGCATTATGACTTTCGCCTGGAACTCGACGGTGCACTCAAGAGCTGGGCGGTGCCCAAGGGGCCGTCGCTGGATCCGAAGGTCAAGCGCCTGGCGGTGCATGTCGAAGACCATCCGCTGGATTACGCGACCTTCGAAGGCAATATTCCCGAGGGCCATTACGGCGCCGGGGATGTAATCGTTTGGGATCGCGGCGTGTGGATCCCGCTGGAAGACCCGCAGAAGGCCTACGCCAAGGGCAAGCTCAAGTTCGAGCTGCAAGGCGAGAAGCTCGGCGGCATCTGGAATCTGGTGCGCACCCATATGCCGGGCAAGCAGGAGCAATGGTTTCTGATCAAACATCAGGACAGTGCCGCCCGGCCGCAAAGCGATTACGACGTGCTGATCGCCGAGCCGGACAGCGTGCTCAGCGAGCGCACCTTGGTCGACAAGCCAAAACTTGATGCCAGACAAGTCAAACCGCTCAAAAAGCCAACGCTCAAACCGGCCTCGGGAAAGCTTGTCGGTGCACACAAGGCCCGGATTCCCGCGCAGTTGAAACCACAACTGGCCACGCTGGTGGACAGTGCGCCGGTGGGAGACTGGAGCTACGAAATCAAGTTCGACGGCTATCGGATCATGGCGCGCATCGATCATGACGACGTGCAGTTGTTCACCCGTAACGGTCATGACTGGACGCACAAACTGCCGGAGCAAGCCCAGGCGCTCGCCGCGCTGGGGCTGGAATCGGCCTGGCTTGACGGTGAAATGGTCGTCGCCGACGAAGAGGGTGTTCCGGATTTTCAGGCGCTGCAGAATGCGTTCGAAGCCAACCGCAGCGCGAACATCATTTATTACCTGTTCGACCTGCCTTACCTCAACGGCGTCGATCTTCGCGAAGTACCGGTCGAAGAGCGGCGCGCGGCGCTGGCTACGGTGTTGAAGGCGCACAAGGATCCGCTGTTGCGCTTCTCCGAAGCGTTCGACGAAACCCCGGAGGCGTTGCTCAACAGCGCCTGCCAGATGCAGATGGAAGGCCTGATCGGCAAGCGTCTCGGCTCGCCCTACGTGTCACGGCGCAGCAGCGACTGGATCAAGCTCAAGTGCAAGCATCGTCAGGAATTCGTGATTGTCGGCTATACCGATCCGAAGGGTTCGCGCAGTGCGTTTGGTGCGTTGTTGCTGGGCCTGCATGATCGTGACAGCGGTGAATTGCGTTATGCGGGCAAGGTCGGCACCGGTTTCAATGAGGCCACGTTGAAAAGCCTGCTTGCGCAGTTGAAGCCCTTGCGGGCGAAGAAACCGGCCGTGGTCAACCCGCCGAGTGGCTTCGAGGTCAAAGGCGTGCACTGGTTGAAACCGAGTCTGTTGGCGGAAGTCGCGTTTGCCGAGATGACTCAGGACGGTTCGGTGCGCCATGCGGTGTTTCATGGCGTGCGTGAGGACAAACCGGCCCGGGAGATCACTCAAGAGAGGGCCAAAACGGTGAAACAGTCTGAATCAGAGCCCGGCCTGGCCAGCAGCAAGGTGCGCATCACTCACCCCGACCGGGTGATCGACGCCAGCAGCGGCACCACCAAGATGCAACTGGTCGAGTATTACGCCAGCGTCGCCGAGTGGATCCTGCCGCAACTCAAGGATCGCCCCGTGGCGCTGGTGCGGGCGCCGGACGGCATTGCTGGCGAGCTGTTCTTCCAGAAAAACGCCGAACACCTTGCGATCCCGGGCATCCGCACGCTGGACAAGGACGTCACCGGGCAACCGGTCATGTTGATCAACAATGCCGAAGCGCTGGTCGGCGCGGTGCAGATGAGCACGGTCGAACTACACACCTGGAACGCCACCACGGTGGACCTGGAGAAGCCCGACCGCTTCGTTCTCGACCTCGACCCGGACCCCGCGTTGCCCTGGAAAAGCATGGTCGAAGCCACCGCCCTGACCCTGACCGTTCTGGATGAACTGGGTTTACGGGCATTCCTCAAGACCAGCGGCGGCAAAGGCATTCATCTGGTGGTGCCGCTGATCCGCAAGCACGGTTGGGACGAGGTCAAGGATTTCAGCCATGCCATCGTCAGCCACATGGCTAAACAGTTGCCGGAGCGGTTTTCGGCAGTGTCCGGGCCGAAGAACCGGGTGGGGCGGATCTTCATCGATTACCTGCGCAACGGGCTCGGCGCTACGACCATTTGCGCTTACGCGGCGCGGACCCGCGATGGATTGCCAGTGTCGGTGCCGCTGTTTATCGATGAAGTGAAGACGATCAAAGGCGGCAATCAGTGGAATATTCATAACGTCCACGAACGGCTGGCGGAGGTCGGCGATGAGCCCTGGGCGGACATGAAGAAAACCCGGCAAAGCATCACGGCCGAAATGCGCAAACGGGTCGGCATGAAGAAATGATCAAGTGTCGCGCAGCAAGTCGTGGGCGTTGAGCAATTGGAAGGCGACTTCCGGATGTTTTTTCAGACCGCGGCGGATGGCGGCCGGAATGGATTGTTTTGTCTTGCGGCAGAGGCCCGGCAGTTCGTCGATCCTGATATCGATCCCGAGCATGGTTTTGACCACGTTGTCACCGGGGGCGATTTCCACGCGAATGCCTAACTGCTCGAACATCCGGCCTTGCAGGCGTTCGAGATCGGCCAGGCTTTGCAGGTTTTCCAGACGATCCAGCAGGCGTTTTTCCTCCTGCCGGGTCAGCAACAGGATGCGTATATCTGCACCAGGATTTTCCAGCAGCGGATCGCGCCCGCAGTCGCAGACACCGGGAGGGCAGGGGGAGCGGATCGGGGCGGAAATCGTCATGGCCTCCATCATAGAGGCCGTTCGACGGTTTTGCCCATGGTCGCCCGGCTGCCGTCCATCGGCAGAGTGCAGAGCTGGCGACATCGAGCGTACGGCTTACTGCGACAAGCCTTCGTAATGAACCAGGATGGCGTTGGCCAGCTCTTCATCGCTGGCATTCAGGCCGGGGTTGTCCTGGCGAACTTGTTGCAGCACCGACTCCAGATACACGCCACGAATGGCACCGCCGCTGGCGACGAAGGCGGACAGGTCGTCACGGGCCGGAATCACCATTTTGTGATCCTTGAAGGTGGAGTACAGCGATGCTGAAACACCCGCCGATGTGGCGACATCCCCCGCATCCACACGGGCGAAGGCCGAACCAAAGGGCAGGCACAGCACAAGAGACGAAACGAGTAATAAACGACGCATGACGGTGTTCCTCCAGCAGCGTAAAGCGAAAAGGAAGTTCCACATAATGTGAGAGGTGCCGCGTGGCTCGGGAGTTCCATGGGCCGGAACAAGTTGTCGGGGCTGCAAACCGAGAACTGCCGCACAGTGTTCTTTTTTACCGGATGTGACGACACACGTTGCGACGCTCTAACCCGGCGGGTTCGCGGAAATAGGCTTAACTGAAGCTTTGAAAGCGCTGTGCGGCGCGACCAGGGAGAAAATTACCGTGTCGATCAAACTGCGTTTGGTGTTGCTGATTGCGACCAGCCTGCTGACGGCGCTGATCGTGAGCCTGGTCAGTTACGTCGGCAACCAGCGGATGGCTTCGGCGGTCAGTGACAACGCGGTCAGCATGAGCGCGCTACGCAACCACATGGAAGCCGACATGATGCACGACGCCCTGCGCGCCGATGTCTACTCGGCCATGTTGGTGGGGCTGGGCAAAAGCACCAGCACGGCGGACGAGGTGCGCAGTTCCGTCGAAGAACATGCCGCGCATTTTCGCGAAGTATTGGGCGAAAACCTGAAACTGCCGCTCGACGCCTCGATCCGGACGGCGCTGGAGCAGATCCGGCCCAGTCTCGACACCTACATCAACGCCGGCGAGCGGATTGTCGGGCTGGCGCTGGACAATCCGGACACGGCGCAACACGAACTCGGCACCTTCAGCGCCGCGTTCAGCCAGCTCGAAGAGCAGATGGCGTCCCTGAGCGAGCTGATCGAAACCAATACCCGGCAAACCAGCCAGGGCACCGAGGCGGCGATCCGCAACGCCAATATCGCCCTTGGTGTCGTGTTGATTGCCAGCCTGTTGCTGCTGTTGGTGCAGGGGCGCTGGGTGATTCTGAGCATCACCGGGCCATTGAAAGCCGCCAGTCGCATTGCGGAAAGCATTGCCCACGGCAACTTGAGCGAGCCGATTGCCGAGCCTTCGGGCAAGGACGAGGCCAGCGTGCTGATCCGCACGCTGGCGACCATGCAGCGGGATCTGCGCGACATGATCGACGTGGTCAGGCGCAACGCCCACGGCGTCAGCGGCATGAGCGAGCAACTGAGTCACGGCTGCCATCAGGTGGCCGACAGCAGCCAGCAGCAAAGTACCGCCGCCGGCACCATGGCCGCTGCCGCGAGCCAGATGACCGCCAGCATCGAGGAAATCACCCGCCACGCAGAACGGGCGTTGAACATGGCCAGCCAGGCCGAGTCACTGGCGAAAAACGGCGGTCAGGTGATCCATCAGGTGGTCAGCGACATGGACGACATCGCCCGTTCCGCCCAGCAATCGGCGCAGGTGATCCGCACGCTGGATCAGGAGTCCGAAGGCATCTTCAACATCATTCAGGTGATCAAGAGCATCGCCGACCAGACCAACCTGCTGGCGCTCAACGCGGCCATCGAAGCAGCCCGGGCGGGTGAACAGGGCAGGGGTTTTGCCGTGGTCGCCGATGAAGTGCGCAGCCTTGCCGCTCGTACCAGCGCTTCAACCCAGGAAATCGCCGCGATGGTCGCCCGCATCCAGAACAGCACCCGGGAGGCGGTCAGCAGCATGGAGGCAGGTGTGGCTCAGGTCGACAAGGGCATGGCGGTCACCGCCGACGTCGAACGCGCCATCCGAGAAATCCTCGAGGCCACGTTGAACACCACACAACTGGTCAACGACATCACCCGCACCATCGGCGAACAGAGCCAGGCCAGCAACGAGATTGCCCATCAGGTGGAGATGATCGCGGGCATGTCGGAGGGCAACAGCAAGGTGATCGGCGAGACGGCCAATACGACGGATGAGTTGTCGAGCCTGGCGGGGAGGCTGGCGCAGTCGGTGGATCGGTTTCGGTTGTGAAGGTTTCTGGAGAGCGCAGTCGAGCGGTGCCGGGAACCCTATTTGTAACAAGGGAGCGTCAGGATTCTGGATTGGAAGGAGCGGTCAAACGGCTGAAAGGCTCAAGCCAGAGCCGCTGATGGGGGTCATGTTCGGCCGCTGGCGGCCGATAAGTCCTTGAACGGATAAAGACTATCGAGTCGGGAACAGACGCGCGGGTTTGTCCTGACGTGATATTCTTCGCCCCACTTGGTTTGACCTAATTCAGTCTGGCGCGCTTTCTGCGGGCCGACCGAACCCCTGTCGCTCAAGTAGCTGAAGCCAATAATGATAAGAAGTCAGTTCAGAAGGGACATATAACTGAGGTCGACGCAGCCTGTCGGCCTTGTGTGCCCACCCGTCAAAATTGAAGTGTGCCGGAACCCGCGACGCTGGCCTGAGTGTCGCGAACAAGGGGAACTCATACGTACAACAGCGGCGGGCGGAAGGCGTTTTATCATAGGTGCAACAGATGTTTAAAAAAGTGAACACAGCCTTGCTGGGGCTGGCTTTGGCGATGGGGATGTCGTCTGCCAATGCCGAAGAAGCAAAGAAAGTCGACGTTCTGCTGATCGGCGGCGGCATCATGAGCACCACCCTGGGTGTGTGGATCAATGAGCTGGAACCGACCTGGTCGATGGAAATGGTCGAGCGCCTCGACGGCGTCGCCCTGGAGAGCTCCAACGGCTGGAACAACGCCGGTACTGGTCACTCCGCACTGGCCGAACTGAACTACACCCCGGAAGACGAGAACGGCAAAGTGTCGATCCCGAAAGCCGTCGAGATCAACGAAGCGTTCCAGGTCTCGCGTCAGTTCTGGGCCTGGCAGGTTCAGCAGGGCGTCCTGAAGGACCCTCGCTCGTTCATCAACACCACTCCGCACATGAGCTTCGTGTGGGGCGATGACAACATCAAGTTCCTGAAAAAGCGCTACGAAGCCCTGCAAGCGAGCCCGCTGTTCGCCGGCATGCAGTACTCCGAAGACCCGGCTGTGATCAAGAAATGGGTTCCGCTGATGATGGAAGGGCGTGACCCGAACCAGAAAATCGCGGCCACCTGGAGCCCGCTGGGTACCGACATGAACTTCGGCGAAATCACCCGCCAGTTCGCCGGTTACCTGCAGACCAAGCCTAACTTCAGCATGAAGCTGTCGAGCGAAGTCCAGGACATCACCAAGAACGCCGATGGCACCTGGCGCGTCAGCTACAAGAACCTGAAAGACGGCACCAAGACTGAAACCGACGCCAAGTTCGTGTTCATCGGCGCCGGCGGCGGTGCTCTGCACCTGCTGCAAAAGTCCGGTATCGAAGAAGCCAAGGAATACGCTGGCTTCCCGGTTGGTGGCTCGTTCCTGGTGACCGATAACCCGGCCATCGCCGAGCAGCATCTGGCCAAGGCCTACGGTAAGGCTTCGGTTGGCGCACCTCCGATGTCCGTTCCGCACCTGGACACCCGTGTCCTGGACGGCAAGCGCGTCATCCTGTTTGGCCCGTTCGCAACCTTCAGCACCAAGTTCCTGAAGGAAGGTTCGTACCTGGACCTGCTGACCAGCACCACCACCCACAACATCTGGCCTATGACCAAGGTCGGCATCAAGGAATACCCGCTGGTCGAGTACCTGGCCGGTCAACTGATGCTGTCGGATGAAGACCGTCTGAACGCGCTGAAGGAATACTTCCCGAACGCCAAAGCCGAAGACTGGCGCCTGTGGCAAGCCGGCCAACGCGTGCAAATCATCAAGCGTGATGAAGCCGCTGGCGGCGTGCTGAAACTGGGCACCGAAATCGTTGCTTCGAAAGACGGCTCCATCGCCGGTCTGCTGGGCGCATCGCCAGGCGCATCGACCGCTGCACCGATCATGCTGAGCGTGCTGCAGAAAGTCTTCAAAGACAAAGTCGCTACCCCTGAGTGGCAAGCCAAGCTGCACCAGATCGTTCCAAGCTACGGCACCCAGCTGAACAACGATCCAGCCAAAGTGGCTGAAGAGTGGGCTTACACCGCCAAGATCCTGCAACTGCCAACCCCACCGGTGATTGGCCAGGCTGCAGCTCCGGCGGCAGAAGCGGCTGACAAGGCTAAAGCTCCGAAAGAAAACGCTGCACGTGACATGGCTCTGTAATTCAGACGCCTGACACACAAAGCCCACTGAACCGGCGACGGTCAGTGGGCTTTTTTGTGTCCGGGTTTCAGGCTTTGGCAGCGGCCAGATAGGCGCCGAGTCGCCGCCCCATCTCCTCACCCAACGCCTGCAACCCACTCAACGGCCGCACCATCACCTCGAACTCGACAATCTTCCCCTGTTCATCGAAGCGGATCATGTCGATGCCCTTGAGTTCTTTCGACCCTACCTTTGCACTGAACTCCAGCACGACATTCAGACCGTCAGCCGTCGCCAGTTCACGGTGGTATTTGAAGTCCTCAAACACTTCGAACACGGTGTTCAGGATCATCGCGACCACGGGCGCGCCGGGGTAGGGTGTGTGGGCCATCGGCGAGCGGAATAGCGCTTTGGGATCGAGCAGCTCGGGCAGGGCCTTGAGGTTGCCGGTACGGATCATCTCGTGCCAGCGGTTCAGGGATTCGGCGGCGTTGGGGTGCAGGTTCAGGTCGGACATGGTTTCACTCCTGTATTTTTTGTTGTTCTTTGCGCGGCGCCAATGACTCTAGATCAAAGCGGCGCAATGGAAACCTTCTGTACCGATCTGAATGTCGACACATGAGTGGGCCAAATCCATCTGATCCGCTTTTTCCTGTTGAATCTGCATCTGTAACCATCTCAGCCATAGGCCCAAAATACCCTTGCCGTTCGGCCACACGCGACGAGCTTCATTCCGAAGCGCCCGGTGCGCCGGACATTCAGTATTCAGGAGGCCTTCATGGCTAAGATGGCGTTTTTCCTCGGCGGCTTTCTCGTGTTGACCATCATGATCGGCGTTCTGGCCACGATTTCTCCGGTCTGACGATCAGCAGTTGAGTACCGGCATGTAACGTTCTTCATGCTTTTTGAAATGGATCGGCGCTGTCGGGATTTTCTCTCCGTTCAGGAAGAGCTCCGGCAGCGTCAGGATGAAATCGTCCATTTCGCCGCTGCCCAGGGGTGTTCCGGGGGAATATGGATTCAGCCCTTTTTCACGCGGGTCGAAACCGGTTTTCAAGCGTTCGATGCTGACCTGGTACGACTTGCCATTGGCCAGTTGCACGGTGGCCATCGGCGAAGCCGCGCTGATCCACAGGGCCGGTTCGGGCGTGCTGTAGGCGGTTTTCCACTGTTCCGGTGTATTCAGGTTACGCATGTACGGGGGCGTATAAAAAGACGCGTACATACGCACTTCGGTATCGGTGCTGTGATGATAGTTAGGTCTAGTCGGCGTCCCCGGCAGCGCTGCATACACCAGAAGTTGCACCCAATCGAGCTCTTCTGACGTAGTCGTGTAGCTCATTGCCTGGTGAGGGCCGGGGCACGTTCTGATCAGCAACGCGTTCTGACCGACAGTCGATTGCGGGTTCAGGTAAGGGCCCGTGCTACAGGCCGAGAGCAGGGGCAGAAGCAGATAGCAGGCTAGACGTTTCAAATAATCGACTCCGTGATTGGCTGTATTCCCTTTCAAACCACCGCAGATTACCTGAAGCAGCGCCCCTGTTGCGTGTGATCTAATGCCGGGCTTTTCATCCAGCAAACGGACTTCACCCCATGGCCGAACCGCGTATCCGCGCACTTGCACTGTGTGTCTTTCAGCACAACGGCAAAATTCTGGTTAACCGCTTCCACGACCCGGTCGCAGACCAAACCTTCTACCGTCCCATTGGTGGCGGCATCGAGTTTGGCGAAACCAGTCGCGAGGCCATCGTGCGCGAAGTACAGGAAGAGTTGGGCCTTTCAATGAAAGACCTGCGCCTGCTCGGTACACTTGAAAGCCTCTTCGTCTACAACGGCAAACCGGGACATGAAATGGTTCAGGTGTATGACGCACGCTTTGACGACGCGCAGGTCTACGAGCAATTGCAGATCGTCGGTCACGAAAGCGACGGTTCTCCATTCACCGCTAGCTGGCAGGACGGCTCAAGTTTCACTGAGCAATCACCGCTGGTGCCTGTCGGTTTGCAGGCGTTGCTCAAGAACGCCGCCATCCTCGACTGAGTGCGCGAAGTCACACGATCACCCAGACAAAACCGCATTCGGTATTAGACTCCACCCACGATCTGATACCGGAACGCCTTGCCATGTCTAACCCTCCATGGACTCGCTGATCAACGCCGCCGGCCGCGCATTGGCGGCGGGGGATCCGTTGGCGGCGCTGAATTTCGTGGCCCTGCGCGAAGACCCTCCGGCCCTGGCCTTGCGCGGGATCGCCATGGCCCAGCTCGGCGATTTGGCGCGGGCCAAGGCATTGCTGCAGCGGGCGGTGAAAGCATTCGGCGCCAACGAGCCGTTGTCTCGGGCGCGCTGCGTGGTGGCCGAGGCCGAAGTCGCGCTGGCGGCGCGGGATCTGGGCTGGCCGGTGAAGGCGCTGGAGGCGGCGCGGCGGGCCTTGCACGATCACGGCGACTGGCTCAACGCGGCGCACGCGCGCTATTTGCAGATTCGTCGGTTGCTGTTGATCGGGCAGTTGGACGACGCAGATGCGCTGCTCGAAGAACTCGACCCTGCACCTTTGCCGCCAGCCCTGTACGGGGTCCATGAACTGATGACCGCCGGAATCGCGTTGCGCCGGGTGCAGGCGCACAAGGCGCAAGCGGCGCTGGCTCGTGCTCAACGGGCGGCGCAGATGGCGGCTATTCCGGCGCTGTCGGCGGAGATCGAACACGCCCGGCAAATCCTCGAAGCACCCGCTGCCCGAATGATCGTAGCCGGTCAGGTGCAAGCGGTGACACTGGCGCAGGTTGAAGCGTTGTTTGCCTCGCCGACGCTGGTGATTGATGCCTGTCGCTATAACGTTCGTGGTGCAGGAATGACGGTGGCGCTGGCCACACGGCCGGTGCTGTTTCACCTCGTTCGGCTGCTCGCTGAAGCCTGGCCCGGGGATGTGCCCCGAGAGACACTGGTCGCCAAAGCCTTTCGATTGAAACTCGATGATGAATCCCACCGCGCCCGTTTGCGGGTCGAGATCGGCCGGTTGCGTGCAGCGCTGCAACCGCTGGCCGGAATCACTGCGACTTCCCGTGGCTATGCGCTGGTTGCGCAGGACGTGGCGCTGCTGACGTTACCGCTCGAAGACAAACACGCCGCGCTGCTGGCCCTGCTCGCCGACGGCGAGGCGTGGTCGAGTTCGGCACTGGCGCTTGCGCTGGGCAGCAGCCAGCGTCAGATACAGCGGGCGCTGGAAACGTTGGCGGCGCAAGACAAGGTCCAGGCGTTCGGTGTCGGCCGTGCGCGGCGATGGCTGACGCCGCCGGTGCCGGGTTTCGCGACGATCTTGTTACTCCCGGTGTCGCTGGGCAGTGGCTAGGCTGGACTCACCCACTCAACGAGGTAGTCAGCATGAAACACGCAAACGCAGAAATCCTTCGTGAATACGGCCCGTTCGAAGGTATCGACGGTGTCCACGGCGTGACCTTTGATGGTCAGCAAGTCTGGTTCGCCAGTGACGGCCAGCTCAATGCGCTGGACCCGGCCAGCGGCGAAACCGTGCGCACGATCAAAGTCGGTGCCGATGGCGGGACAGCGTTCGACGGCAAGCACCTGTTCCAGATTGCCGACCGCCGAATCCACAAAATCGACCCGGCCACCGGGCGTGTGCTCCACACCATTCCGGCGCCCGGCGACGGCGGCGATTCGGGCATGGCCTGGGCCGAGGGCACGTTGTGGGTGGGGCAGTATCGCGACCGCAAGATTCATCAGATCGATCCGGAAACCGGGAAAATCCTCCGCACCCTCGAATCAAACCGCTTTGTCACCGGCGTGACCTGGGTCGACGGTGCGCTGTGGCATGGCACCTGGGAAGGCGAAGAGAGCGAGATCCGGCGGATCGATCCGGGCAGCGGCGAAGTCCTGGAAAGTCTGGCGTTGCCCGCCGGGATCGGCGTCTCCGGACTGGAGGCCGATGGCGGTGAGCGCTTCTACTGCGGCGGTGGCAACAGCAGCAAGGTGCGGGCCGTGCGTCGGCCGAAGTGAGGCGCTCAAGGCGCCCCGAACAGCATCGTCCAGTACACACCGTTATCGCTGCGGGCCTCACTGGCAAAACCGGCGCCGACCTGGGTGAACATCGGGTTCATCAGGTTGGCGCAATGTCCGGGGCTGGCCAGCCAGCCGGCCATGGCCTTGCTCGGGGAGCTTTGCCCGGCAGCGATGTTTTCGCCGATCTGTCGGCCACGGTAGCCGGCAGATCGGGCACGGTCGGCCGGCATATCGCCGTCCGGGTCCTGGTGAGCGAAGTAGTTGCCGTAGGCCATGGCCTTGCTGTGCCCCTGGGCGGCGGCGCCGAGGGCCGGGTTCCAGCTCAAGGGACGAGCGGCGGCGAAGCGCTGACGCCCGCACATTCGTGGCCGGGCACGGGCGGCGTTGACCTCGGCCAGCAAGGCTTTGCCGACACTGCGGTTATCGCCCATGCGGCTGTCGATCACTGGGCGCGCCAGTACCACTTGCCATTCACTTCGGGCGCGGCTGATGCCGATATCGGCGTATTGCGCATCCAGCAACGCGCCGCAATGTTCATTCTGCAATTGATCAAACGCCTCTTCGGCATCCTCGGCCCCGACGATCCGGATGCTGCGCACCGCGACCGCTGCATAACCGGAGGCCTTCAGTTGCTCGCGCATCCCGCCGCCGTATCCATAACCGATGGGCAACGCAATGTTCTGCTTCAGCGCGAGTGGCGCCAGGCGTTGTGCCGGACGCCGGTCGCAGCGTTGCGGATGGGCACGAAGGTCATTGATGGCGGCGGCCAGTTGCCGTTCTGCGCCAGCGTGGGCAGAGGAGGTGAGCAGGGGAGAAAGGATCAGCAGGCACAGCGAAACGAAGCGAGACGAACGGACGGCGTGGCGCATGGGACGCAAAGCTCTGAAAAAAGATAGCGCTGATAGGGAGTTAGCCGCGAAAGCGGCGCGAGTAGGACTGGCCTTTTTGCACTTGGTTCAGGAGGCGCCTCAGGCTTTCGCTGGTCGCCGACGAAGTGCGCAGGTGTCACTCACCGGTTCAACACATCCTTCATCCATTGCAGGTATTGCGGCCGTTCGGATATCGAGTTGTGCGCCGAGTCCTTCACCACTTTGAGCGTCGCCACCCCGTCGGGGAAACTGTGCAGCAGGCGTTCGGTGCTGGCCCGTGAAACCACCTCGTCATCGCTGGCCGCCAGCAGCAGCGTCGGCACGCTGATGTGCGCCGCATATTTACCCGACTCGAAACGATCCTTGAGCAACCACTTCACCGGCACCCACGGGTAATGCTGGACGGCGAGTTCGACAAGGCTGTTGTAAGGCGTGACCAGAATCAGCTGGGCCACCGGCCGCTGACTGGCCAGCCGCACCGCAACGCCGGAACCGAGGCTGCGTCCAACCAGTGCAATCTGTGGATGCCGGGCATACACCTGATCGAACAGTGCCAGCGCATCTTCGGCGATTGCTTCTTCGGATGGTGATCCACCGCTGCCGCCAAATCCCCGATAGTGCAGCAGATACACCGCGTAGTCGGGAAACGCCTCGGCCAACGCCGGCAGATTGCGCGACACGTCCTCGGCATTGCCACCGAAATAGATCAGCGCTTTCGCCCCGGAATGCTCGCGGACACTGACGCGGATGTCGGCGTCGGGCATCGCCAGTGTCATGCGCGATTCCGCCGTATCCATGGAGCCGGACGGCGGGAAATAGATCAGCGAGCGCTGAAAAACGAACAGCGCCGCGCACAGGATCAGGTACACGGCAACGATCAAGGCGACGAGCGACATCAGGGTTCTGGACATTCGGCTAACTTTAACGGGGTGTGAAGGTGCTCAGTCGCAGTGTAGTTGAGCCTTCCCGAGTGACCGCCGCCGAACACAAGGCGCAACAGATCCATCAAGCAGAGACGCGAGCATGAGCCACACTGAGGGTTGTTCCCGCCGCCGCCTGCTCACGCTGGCTGCCGGGGTTTCGGCGGTTTTCACGTTTGACCGGGCGTTGGCCACTGCCACGTCGCCGAGCGCCTCAGGAGGCCAGACCATGCAGACCCGCGCCATTCCTTCCAGCTCCGAGCTGCTGCCCCTGGTCGGGCTGGGTACGTATCGCGGTTTCGATGTCGCGCCCGGCGATCCGGCCTATCGGCCATTGGCGGCGGTGCTCGACGAGTTGTTCAGAAAGGGTGGCACGCTGATCGACAGCTCACCGATGTATGGCCGCGCCGAAGAAACCACCGGCGAGCTGTTGTCGATCCACGAACCCCGTTCACCGGCCTTTCTGGCGACCAAGGTGTGGACGCGCGGGCGCGAGGAGGGCATCGCGCAGATGGAAAACTCCTTCCGTCTGCTGCGCACCGAGCGCATCGACCTGATGCAGATCCACAACCTGCTGGACTGGCAGACTCATCTGCCGACCCTGCGTGAATGGAAAGAGCAGGGCCGCATCCGTTACATCGGCATCACCCATTACACGCCCTCGGCGTATGAGGAAGTGGAAGCGGTATTGAAGGCCGAGCAGCTCGACTTCCTGCAGATCAACTACGCCCTCGATGACCGGGGCGTGGAGAAGCGCATCCTGCCGTTGTGCCGCGAGCGCGGGGTGGCGGTGATCTGCAATCGCCCGTTTGGCGGCGGCGAGCTGCTGGCACGGCTAAAGGGCAAGCCGCTGCCGGGCTGGGTGTCGGATGTGCAGGTCAACAGCTGGCCGCAACTGGCACTGAAGTTCTTGCTGTCGAACACGGCGGTCACCTGTGTGATTCCCGGCACCGGCAATCCGCGCTACATGGCCGACAACGCTGGCGCCGGGTTCGGGCCGATGTTGACCGATGCGCAGCGCCAGCAATTGATTGCGCTGGTGGGTTAGCAGCGCTCACCTCTGTCTTGCAGGTGGGGCGATGAACGGTCGTTGTCGCCCTGTGAATCATCGTTCGTTTCCCCGGTCGTATCTGCGGCTGCGCGCACCTCGCCATTTCGGTGTGGGCTGCGTTGACCGTTTCCGTCGTCAAGACCTTGGTTTTAGGGAAATTCTGAATGATGCGTGCAACAACGCTGCTGCTGACTGTTTCCGCCGCCGTATTGCTGGGCGGCTGTGTGGCGGACTTTGATGATGACTACCGACATGGCCGCCATTACGACCGTGATCATGGCCGTTACTACGATCATGATCGGCGTTGGGACGACCGCGATTACGATCGCCGCGACGGGCGTCGCTACCACCGTGACCGGGATGATGATTGATCAACGCTGGACAGGCAGGTTTTGACGGGATGGACGCAGTAGTGGCTATTCAGTAGCATCGCGGCTTTTCCCGGCCTTTCCCTCAAGGATGAACATGCCAGTCACTTCGCTCCTTCGCCGTTCTTCGGCGCTTTTCGGCTTGATGGTGTCCCTCTCGGGGCTTGGTGGTTGCGCGCTGACGGGGACCTATCAGGACGCCACCGGGCCAGACGCTGCCAAGATGCGTTTCGTGGCCAACACTGACAATGCCACCGTCAATTACTTCGACGCCGAGCATTGCGACGGCCTGACCACTGGCATCCTGAACAATTTATTTGTCAGAGACAGTCCGCGGCGGGTGGGCATGACCGTGGCGCCTCCGGAAAAGGCCCGTGGTTATCTTGAAGTGAAATTGCCGCCCGAAAAGGAAGTGTTCCTGCAGGTCAATACCCAGGTGGGCTATGGCGTGTGTGGCGCGGTATTCGGTTTCAGACCCGAGCGCGCAATGGAGTATGAACTCACCTTCGAACTCAAGGGCAACCAATGCTTGACCTTGATGCAGCGCCTGCAACGGGTTGATGGCAAGGATGTACGTACGCCCGTCACCATCAGGCGCGATGGATTTGCCGCTTGTGAGGGCCGCAGCCCGATCTTTCCGAAACCACCCGCGCTGCTGCCCGATACGCCGGAGCGCACGGCGATGATGGACCGCATCATTGCCGGCAGTACGTTCGTCCGGATGACCTCCGACACGACCAGGGACAAGGTCGCGGGCAACTCGCCGGAAAAAATCGACTCACTGATCAGCGAGCGCAAGGCCAAGCTGGGCTTCAATCTGCCGGACGAATACTGGACGTTGTATCGCCAGAATCTTGAGGCGTTCGATCAGGATTTCGCCGCCAAGAAGACGCAGGTGATGCAACGCTCGACCGACGAATACCGCAAACGCCTGAGTAGCGCGGACGACAAGCAATTGAAGGCGTGGACAGGAACCGGCGAAGCCGCCAAACCCATGAACTCGGCGCCGGCGGAGCTGGAAAAAACCATGGTCATGTTCTATTTCCAGACAGACAGAGCCGTGACGGTCGAAACCATCAATCGCCACCTCGACCGCATGGCGAAAATGGAGCAGCAGTACGACGTCTGCTCGCGCTACGCCGATTGCTGGAAGCGTTGACAGTCCGTCGGCGCTGACAAAAAAGCCCACTGAGCCAAATTGGCCAGTGGGCTTTTTCATGGCCATTCCTCAAGGGAACAGCAGGTGCAGCGATTAAAAATGAGCGTTCGCCCGGACGCTGGATCGCGCAGGCACGGAGGCCTCGATGTCCAGCAAATGGGTGGCGAGTATGTCGCTCAGAAAGCGGAACTGATCGTTGAGGCCCACCACTTCATTGCTGAAATGATTGCTCGCGGCGGGCATCAGCAGATCTTCGAAATCTTCGTTGAACACCAGCGGCTGTGTCTTCAGCGACACCACGTGCTGGTCGTAATAGTTGTTGCCGAAGACCGGGAAACTCACGGCGAGGGTGACGGTATGACTCATGATGTGAACTCCTCGTGGTGTTTGTCTCGGATGGGTAAATCCTGCGCCAGACGCGTTTGATGCGGAAGGCAATCGTCGTAATGGTGAACATCGACGTCAGTGATGGTTGGGAAGAATGTTGAAATCGCCCGCCAGAATCGCAGCCTCCTACAACCGGACAAACGGCTGAAACCCGCACCTATACTCAAACCATTACCTCCAGATCTGATCCACAAAAGGACACCGCCACCGTGAACCTGCGTGCGCTGATCGTCGCCGCACTGATGTTGCTGGCCGGCTGCGCGACGACGGCGCGGGGCCCGGCGAGCGCGCCGCCGGTGGCTGTTTCACCGGCTACCTGGCAGCAGATCGACCGGGACATCGTTACGGCTTCCCGACAGTCCACCGAGCAGGTCAAGGTTTTCGCTCGCGGTTCAATGGAACATTGGCGCATTCGCGTCTATGAGCAAACTGAAGAAAAATTCATCCCGTGGTTCAGCAGTTACTGGACCCAGGAATGGCTGTCGATGAAGGTCAGTTGGTACACCATCAGCGCCGGCGGCGAGCAGGATGCTTCGTCCAAACGCCTGGCCGCCTATTTGCTGGAGCAGTATCAGGAGCGAGTCCTGGCGCCCGTCGCGGCGGAAATCGACCCGGACGCGATCCTCGGCCAGTCCACCGCGTTCTACGCGCAATTGATGGCGCAGCAGATGCCGGTCATCGCGCAGCGCTACGGCGTGCCCATTGCCCAGCTCAACGGGCACTTGCAGAAAATCCCCGCCATTGCCCTCGGCCCACCGCCGGCCCGGGATGCCTCGCTGTATCAGATCGTCAGCACTGAACCGCTGAACACCTTGCCAGCCTACGCGGCGTTGATTGACAAGATCCACATCGAAGGGGGGGCCAAGGGCATCGCCTCGACCGACGCGGGCATGGCCCCGGTGGCCAAGCGTGCCAGCCAGCGCATGGAGGCGGAAATGGCCCCGCGTGGCGCCGCCAGCGCGGTGGCGGCTGCTGCCGGCAAACTCGTCGGCGGATTGATTTCGGCCGGTGTGGCAGGCATCCGCGCAATTCTCCAGGCCAGCGATCGTCCCGACAGCGAAGCGTTGATCCGCAGCAGTCTGGGCAACACTTTCGACAAGGCCTGGCTGAAGCTGGTGCAGAACCCGACGACCGGCGTGATGGCCGGCACGCTGCACATGGCGGCGCAGGTCGAGGGCAATCTGGGCGGTGGCGATCAACCGTCGGTCGGACTGGGCGCCAATCCTGTCGAATGGCGGCCACCCGAGTCGACTACTCAGCAGATCGACCCCTAAACCCGCAGGAGAACGACCATGGCTTACATCGATGTTTTTGTCGCACCCGTGCCGAACGCCAACCGCGAACAGTACAAAAAACACTGCGAAATCGCCGAGAAGCTGTTCAAGGAATACGGCGCCCTGGAGGTGGTGCAAGGCTGGGGCGATGACGTGCCGGATGGCAAGGTCACCTCATTCCCGATGGCGGTGAAACTCAAGGAAGGCGAAACCGTGTCGGCCGGCTGGCTGGTCTGGCCGGACAAAGCCACCCGCGACGCCGGCATGGGGAAAATGATGGAAGACCCGCGCATGCAGCCGGACGTCAATCCGATGCCGTTCGATGGGCAGCGGATGATTTTCGGTGGCTTCAAGAACATTCTCGAGTCTTGAGGCAGAACGGCCGGATCACTCCGCCGACGGGGTGATCCGGCAGCCTTTACGGTTGCGAATCTGCTCGTCCGTCGGCCGCTCGCGAACAAACTCGAATCGCGGCTCACCCTCGCTGTAATGCACCAGCCAGCCCCATTCCAGTTCGTTTTCATCCTGTCCGGGATTCGGTGGCCGAGCCCACCAGGGTTCTTTGCTGAGGATCTCGCGCATGACGTCCTCCGGTTGATGGCAATCGTTGAACTATAAACCCCGTGCCGAGAGTCGCCAGGATTGGCCGTGTAGAATCGACGGATCGACACCGATAAGGGAGCGGGGCCATGACGGATGACAAACACGGCGAACAACCGTTCAAGCGGCTGTTCTTTGCCCTGGACTGCCCGCCGGCACAGCGCAAGGCGATTGCCCAGTGGCGCGGCGAACTGGGTTTGCGTACCGGCAAACCGGTGCCGGCAGACAATTTCCACCTGACGCTGCTGTTTCTCGGCGCAGTGCCGTTGGCGCAGATTGGTGAAGTCTGTGAGGCGGCGTCCAAAGTGAGTACGCCGGGCGAGGCGCTGAGGATTTCGCTGGATCGCTTGCAGGTCTGGCGCCGCGCCGGGGTGTTGTCGCTGGCGCCGGAGCAGGCACCGCAGGGATTGCTGCGACTGGTGTATGCACTGGAGCAGGCGATGTTGCCGTTCGGGTTTGAAGAGGCGACGCGTGAGTATCGTCCGCACCTGACGCTGGCCCGCGACTATCGCGCGCCGGAACCGGAATCTGCCACGCCGCCGGAGTTCTTCCTGCACGCTGAACGCTTTGCGCTGTTCGAGTCCCACAAGGGTCGCTACCGCTCGCTGGCCGATTGGCCGCTGATCTGAGCCCACAAAAAAAAGCGCCCGAGGGCGCCTGAATTCACCTGAACCGAGGAAGCCAGGTGAGGCCGTTCAGAGCAGGGGGCAGCGGTGGTAAGGCGCTGCGTGAACGGAAACTTTCAAGACTGATCGCTGACTGTCTGATCGTTCCCACGCGGACGGTTCGACGCCTCGACGTGGGAACGATCACGGTAAGGTTTATTTGCCGAGTTTTACGCGGGTCCAGCCCCGGGTCATGATCCGTTGTGTGGAAATCGGTTGATCCGGCACCGCATACAGCGTGGCCATCACTTCCTGCGACGGGTACGAGCCCGGGTCGTTGCGGATCGCTTCATCCACCAGGGGCGTCGCCGCCGAGTTGGCGTTGCTGTAACCGTTGCTGTTGGTGATTTCGGCGATGATGTCCGGACGCATCAGGAAGTCCATGAACAGGTAAGCGTTCTCGACGTTCGCCGCATCGCGTGGAATGGCGACCATGTCGTAGAAGCTGCCGGCACCTTCCTTCGGAATGCTGTAGTCGATCACTACGTTGTTGCCCGATTCCACCGCGCGGGCCTTGGCCTGCAGCACGTCGCCCGAGTAACCGACGGCGACGCAGATGTTGCCGTTGGCCAGGTCCGAAATGTATTTCGAAGAGTGGAAGTACGCCACGTTCGGGCGAATCTTCATGAACAGCGCCTCGGCTTCCTTGATGTGCGCGGTGTCCTTGTCATTCACCGGATAGCCCAGATAGTGCAGGGCAGCCGGGATCATTTCGGTCGGTGAATCGAGGAAACTGATGCCACAAGCCTTCAGCTTCTCGGCGTTCTCCGGTTTGAACAGCAGGTCCCAGGAGTTGGTCGGCGCGTTCTTGCCGAGCACTTCCTTGACCTTGGCCGGGTTGAAGCCGATGCCGATCGAGCCCCACATGTACGGGAACGCGTGGGCGTTGTCCGGATCACTGGCGGAGGCGTTTTTCAGCAGCACCGGGTTGAGGTTTTTCCAGTTTGGCAGCTTCGATTTGTCCAGGGTCTGATAGACCCCGGCCTTGATCTGCTTGGCCAGGAAACTGTTGGACGGCACCACGATGTCGTAGCCGGATTTGCCCGCGAGCAGACGCGCTTCGAGGGTTTCGTTGCTGTCGAACACGTCGTAGGTCACGCGGATGCCGGTCTCGTCCTCGAACTTCTTGACGGTGTCCGGGGCGATGTAATCCGACCAGTTGTAAACGCGCAGCACCTTGTCGTTGGCCTGGGCGCCCGTGGCGATTGCGCCCAATAAGGACAGTGTCAGCAGAGTCCTGCCAAACATTTTCATCGGTACAACTCCATTCTTTTTATTCAAAAGCTTTATTCAAAAACACAAAGCGGAATTTCAGTGAATCGGTGGCGGGGGAGAGGCTCCCTCGCCACCCGGTACTCAGGCCGTCGCTGCCACTCGTTGAGGTTGCGGTTGCTGCCACGATTCGTTGGCGGTCTGATCCATCGCTTCCTGAATCGCACGCTTGCGGTTGGCTTCTGCCTTGCGGCCGAAGTACCAGACCAGGAAGGTCACCAGCGACACCGCCAGCAGAATCAGGCTGGCCACGGCGTTGATCTCGGGCTTAACGCCCAGACGCACGGCCGAGAACACTTCCATCGGCAGGGTGGTTGAGCCAGGCCCCGACACGAAGCTCGCCAGCACCAGATCGTCCAGCGACAGGGCGAACGACATCATGCCGCCCGCCGCCAGCGACGGCGCGATCATCGGGATGGTGATCAGGAAAAACACCTTGAACGGTTTCGCGCCCAGATCCATCGCCGCTTCTTCGATCGACAGGTCCAGCTCACGCAAGCGGGCGGAGACTACCACCGCCACATAAGCGGCACAAAACGTGGTGTGGGCGATCCAGATCGTGACGATGCCACGCTCCTGCGGCCAGCCGATCAGTTGCGCCATCGCCACGAACAGCAGCAACAGCGACAGACCGGTGATCACCTCAGGCATGACCAGCGGCGCGGTGACCAGTCCACCGAACAGCGTACGACCCTTGAAGCGTGTCACGCGGGTCAGCACGAAGGCGGCGAGGGTGCCCAGCGCCACGGCGGCAATCGCGGTGTAGCAGGCGATTTCCAGCGAGCGCACCACCGAGCCCATCAGTTGCGTGTTGTCGAGCAGGCCGACGTACCACTTCACCGACCAGCCGCCCCAGACCGTCACCAGTTTCGAGGCGTTGAACGAGTAGATCACCAGAATCAGCATCGGCAGATAGATGAACATCAGGCCGAAGATCAGCATGAACTTTGAAAATCCGAAGCGTTTCATCCCCGTGCCTCCATCTCTTTGGCCTGGCTGCGGTTGAACAGCAGAATCGGCACAATCAGGATCAACAGCATCACCACCGCCAGGGCGGACGCCACCGGCCAGTCGCGGTTATTGAAGAACTCTTGCCACAGCACGCGACCGATCATCAGGGTCTCCGGGCCACCCAGCAGCTCCGGAATCACGAACTCGCCCACCACCGGAATGAACACCAGCATGCAGCCGGCGATGATCCCGTTCTTGGCCAGCGGCACGGTGATTTTCCAGAAGTTGTTGAAGTTGCTCGAACCCAGATCCTGCGCGGCTTCCAGCAGGCTGCCGTCGTGCTTCACCAGGTTGGCGTAGAGCGGCAGCACCATGAATGGCAGGTACGCGTAGACGACGCCGATATACACGGCCGTATTGGTGTTGAGGATCTCGATCGGGTGATCGGTGAGCCCGGTCCACATCAAAAATGCGTTGAGCAAACCGTTGTTGCTGAGGATGCCCATCCACGCGTAAACACGGATCAGGATCGCGGTCCAGGTCGGCATCATGATCAACAACAGCAGGACGTTTTGCGCTTCCTTGCTGGCCTTGGTGATCGCGTAAGCCATCGGGAAACCGATCACCAGGCACATCAGCGTGCTCAGCGCCGCGACCTTCAGCGAACCAAGGTAGGCCGACAGGTACAGCTCGTCTTCGCCGAGCATGGTGTAGTTGCCGATGTTCAGGAACAGCTGGAATTTCTGTTCGGCGTAGGTGTAGATCTCCGAGTACGGCGGGATCGACAGCGCGGCTTCCGAGAAGCTGATCTTCATCACCAGGAAGAACGGCAGCATGAAGAACAGGAACAGCCAGATGAACGGGATGCCGATCACCAGTTTTCGCCCGCTGGGCACCAGGCGCAGGAATTGCTGATTGAAGGTTCTCATGAGCGCAGTACCACGCCGCTGTCGTCTTCCCACCAGACGTAGACCTTGTCGTCCCAGGTCGGACGCGCGCCACGGCGTTCGGCGTTGGCCATGAACGACTGGACGATCTTGCCGCTCGGCAACTCGACGTAGAACACCGAGTGGCCGCCGAGGTAGGCGATGTCATGCACCTTGCCTTCGGACCAGTTGTAGCGGGTCTCTGGCTTGATCGTGCTGACGAGCATTTTTTCCGGGCGGATCGCGTAGGTGATCGACTTGTCCTGCACCGAGGTGCTGACGCCATGACCGACGTAGATCTTTTGCTGCAAGTCCGGGCTGTGAATGATCGCGTGACCTTCAAGGTCCTCGACCACGGTGCCGTCGAAGGCGTTCACGTTGCCGATGAATTCGCAGACCATGCGGCTGACCGGCGCTTCATAAATGTCGACCGGGCTGCCGATCTGGGCGATCCAGCCCAGGTGCATGATCGCGATGCGCTCGGCCATGGTCATGGCCTCTTCCTGGTCGTGGGTCACCATCACGCAGGTCACGCCGACGCGTTCGATGATTTCCACCAGTTCCAGCTGCATCTGCGAGCGCAGCTTTTTATCCAGTGCGCCCATCGGTTCGTCGAGCAGCAACAGCTTCGGACGCTTGGCCAGGGAGCGGGCGAGGGCCACGCGCTGACGCTGGCCGCCGGACAGTTGATGCGGGCGGCGTTTGGCGTATTGGGTCATGTGCACCAGACGCAGCATCTCTTCGACACGGGCGTCGATTTCGCTGGTCGGCAAACGGTCCTGCTTGAGGCCGAAGGCAATGTTCTGCGCGACAGTCATGTGCGGGAACAGGGCGTAGGACTGGAACATCATGTTGATCGGCCGCTCGTACGGCGGCATGTCGGTGATGTCCACACCGTCGAGCAGAATGCGTCCTTCAGTCGGCCGTTCGAAACCGGCGAGCATGCGCAGCAGGGTCGATTTGCCCGAGCCGGAGCCGCCGAGCAGAGCGAAGATTTCGCCCTGATGGATCTCCAGGGACACATCGTCCACCGCAGTGGTTTCGTCGAACTTCTTGGTGACTCGATCGACCTTCACCAGAACCTTTTTCGGTTGCTGATGACCTTCAAGAGCCTTCCTGTAAGTGCTGGAGGCGTTTGCCATGTGAAACTCCCAACAGGTTTCAGTCGCCGGGCCAACGCGGCCTGGCTTAAGAGTGGATTGCAGACCCGCACCGTGCGGGTTTTTCGGCGCCGCCGTCCTGGCTGCCGGGTGGTGCTTTTTGTTTTCGCGGTGTGTTGCTGATCGCGGATGACGGATGCGCAGGTGCGCAGCCGCCGACCCCGCGGGGGCAGTAAATGGTTGTGCAATCGTTGGGTGGCGTCAGCGCTGGTTGCGTCGCGCCGCACGCTGGCGGCAGGCCTCGCCGAATGCCTGGAAAATCCGCAGGTAGTTCGGGTTGTCCAGCACCTGCCATTCCGGGTGCCATTGCACGCCGAGGGCGAAGGTCGGGCTGTGCTCCACCGAGACCGCCTCGATCAGGCCATCCGGCGCCACGGCTTCGGCGCGCAGGCCGGGAGCGAGGCGGTCGATGCCCTGACTGTGAATCGAGTTGACCTGGAATTCACCCGGCAGCTCCAGCGCTTCGAACACGCCACCGGCCAGTACTTTCACGGCGTGAGCCGGGGCGTACTGCACGGCGACATCCGGGCTGTCGGCTTCGCGGTGATCGAGCATGCCCGGCAGCTCATGCACCTTCTGGTGCAGGCTGCCGCCGAACGCTACGTTCATTTCCTGGAAACCCCGGCAGATGCCGAGTACCGGAACGCCCGCCGCGATGGCTGCACGTAATAAAGGAAGGGTGGTGGCATCCCGCGCCGGATCGTGATCCGTGCCGGGAGCGCTGTCCGGGCCCTGATAGTGGAAAGGTTCCACGTTGGACGGCGAGCCGGTCAGCAACAGACCGTCGAGCTGACCCAGCAGGTCTTCGATTTCAGTCAGTTTGCCAAGGGATGGAATGACGACGGGCAACCCCAGCGCCGCAACGCTGACAGCGCGAACGTATTTGTCGCCGCTGATGTGGTAGGGGTGCAGGCCAATCTGTTTGACGCACGCAGTAACGCCGATCAATGGCTTGAATGCCATTTTTATTCACCTCGAAGTTTGACACTTGAACGAGCTTTTCCGGAGCTTAGCCTCGTTGATTTTAATTAACAACTCCCATGTAAAAAATTCTAAACGCCGTTCATCAAATCTTCATGATTCCCGGGCCTCTGGCGCCTGCGTTGGCACGAGAGTGTTAAAAAAGCCCGAAAAATAAACGCTGAGCGGCCCTGTGTTCGCTATTGACTTCACTTTGCCGTTCGGGTTGACTGGCTCGGCGAAACAGCAGTGAACATAATAATTAACAGCTAAATAGGTGCATCATGTCGGTCCCTCTGCGTGCCGTTCAACTCAACGAAGCAAACGCATTCCTTAAGAAACATCCTGAGGTTTTGTACGTCGACCTTCTGATTGCAGACATGAACGGTGTGGTGCGCGGCAAGCGCATCGAGCGCACCAGTCTTCATAAGGTTTACGAGAAAGGCATCAATCTGCCGGCCTCGCTCTTTGCCCTCGACATCAATGGCTCCACGGTGGAAAGCACCGGTCTGGGCCTGGACATCGGCGACTCCGACCGTATCTGCTACCCGATCCCCGGCACCCTGAGCATCGAGCCTTGGCAGAAGCGCCCGACCGCACAACTGCTGATGACCATGCACGAACTGGAAGGCGAGCCGTTCTTCGCCGACCCGCGTGAAGTGCTGGCCAACGTGGTGCGCAAATTCGACGAAATGGGCCTGACCATCTGCGCCGCATTCGAACTCGAGTTCTACCTGATCGACCAGGACAACGTGAACGGCCGTCCACAATCGCCGCGTTCGCCAGTCTCCGGCAAGCGTCCGGTATCGACCCAGGTCTACCTGATCGACGACCTCGACGAGTACGTCGACTGTCTGCAAGACATCCTCGAAGGCGCGAAAGAGCAGGGCATTCCTGCCGACGCCATCGTCAAGGAAAGCGCCCCGGCGCAGTTCGAAGTCAACCTGCATCACGTGTCCGACCCGATCAAGGCGTGCGACTACGCCGTCCTGCTCAAGCGTCTGGTGAAGAACATCGCCTACGACCACGAGATGGACACCACCTTCATGGCCAAGCCGTATCCGGGCCAGGCGGGCAACGGTCTGCACGTACACATTTCGATTCTGGACAAAGAAGGCAACAACATCTTCGCCAGCGAGGATCCCGAGCAGAACGCCGCGCTGCGCCACGCGATCGGCGGTGTGCTGGAGACCCTGCCTGCGCAAATGGCTTTCCTGTGCCCGAACGTCAACTCGTACCGCCGCTTCGGCGCGCAGTTCTACGTACCGAACTCGCCGAGCTGGGGCATCGACAACCGCACCGTGGCTGTCCGCGTGCCGACCGGTTCGGCCGATGCCGTGCGCATCGAGCATCGTGTAGCCGGCGCCGACGCCAACCCGTACCTGCTGATGGCTTCGGTGCTGGCCGGTATTCACCACGGCCTGACCAACCAGATCGAGCCGGGCGCCCCGGTGGAAGGCAACAGCTACGAGCAGAACGAACAGAGCCTGCCGAACAACCTGCGCGACGCCCTGCGTGAGCTGGACGACAGCGAAGTCATGGCCCGCTACATCGACCCGATGTACATCGACGTGTTCGTCGCGTGCAAGGAAAGCGAGCTGGCCGAGTTCGAAAACTCGATCTCTGACCTTGAGTACAACTGGTATCTGCATACCGTCTGACGCTCGAGCGCTCACCCCGCAAGCACCGCCGATTCCGTGGGAACGGCGGTCACCTCTTTCTCTGTGTGAGTCACCCCCATGACCATGACCCGCAACGACTGGGAACAACGCTTCCAGTCCCTGACCCTCGAATCCCGCGCCTTCATCAATGGCGAATACCGTCCGGCCATCAGCGGCGACACCTTCGAATGCCTGAGCCCCGTAGACGGCCGTTTCCTGGCCTCCGTCGCCAGTACCGATGAAGCCGACGCCAACCTGGCCGTCGAAGCCGCGCGCCAATCCTTCAACTCCGGCGTGTGGGCGAACAAGGCCCCGGCCGAGCGCAAGCGCATCCTGATCCGCTTCGCCGATCTGATTCTGCAACACCAGGAAGAACTGGCGCTGCTCGAAACCCTCGACATGGGTAAACCGATCAGCGACTCGATGAGCATCGACATCCCGGCGACCGCCAACGCGATCCGCTGGAGCGCCGAGGCCATCGACAAGATCTACGACGAAGTCGCCGCCACCCCGCACGATCAACTGGGTCTGGTGACTCGCGAGCCGTCCGGCGTTGTTGCTGCGATCGTGCCGTGGAACTTCCCGCTGATCATGGCCAGCTGGAAATTCGCCCCGGCGCTGGCGGCAGGTAACTCGTTCATCCTCAAGCCTTCGGAAAAATCCCCGCTGACCGCGATCCGCATCGCCCAGCTTGGACTGGATGCCGGCATTCCGAAAGGCGTGTTCAACGTCCTGCCAGGCTTCGGCCACACCGTCGGCAAGGCGCTGGCGCTGCACATGGACGTCGATGTGCTGGCCTTCACCGGCTCCACGGCGATTGCCAAGCAACTGATGATTTATGCCGGCCAAAGCAACATGAAACGCGTCTGGCTCGAAGCAGGGGGCAAGAGCCCGAACGTGGTGTTTGCCGACGCACCGGACTTGCGTGCGGCAGCACAAGCAGCGGCCGGCGCCATTGCGTTCAACCAGGGCGAAGTCTGCACCGCCGGCTCGCGCCTGCTGGTGGAGCGTTCGATCCGCGAACAATTCATCCCGCTGCTGGTGGAAGCGCTGCAAGCGTGGAAACCGGGTCACGCCCTCGATCCGGCGACCACCGTCGGCGCCGTGGTCGATCAGCGTCAACTGGACAACGTGCTGCGCTACATCAGCATCGGTCGGGAGCAGGGCGCCGAGCTGATCGCCGGCGGCCATCGCACCCTCGAAGAAACCGGCGGCAGCTACGTCGAGCCGACGATTTTCGACGGCGTGACCAACGCGATGACCATCGCCAAGGAAGAAATCTTCGGCCCTGTGTTGTCGCTGATCACCTTCGACACCGTTGAAGAGGCGCTGCACATCGCCAACGACAGCATCTTCGGTCTCGCTGCCGGGGTCTGGACAAGCAACCTGAGCAAGGCCCACACCTTCGCCCGTGGCCTGCGCGCCGGCAGCGTGTGGGTCAACCAGTATGACGGTGGCGACATGACCGCGCCGTTCGGTGGCTTCAAACAGTCGGGCAACGGTCGCGACAAATCGCTGCACGCGTTCGACAAGTACACCGAGCTGAAAGCGACCTGGATCAAGCTCTAATTCTATTTACAACGGTGGGCGCCGTTCTGCCGGCGCCCCTCGGAGAACAATAATGAAACAACAACACGTGAACAGCTACTACGCCGCCACCCGCAACGAAGTGATCGATTTCCCGATCCTCGAAGAATCGGTGGAGTGTGATGTCTGCGTCATCGGCGCCGGCTACACCGGCCTGTCCTCGGCGCTGTTCCTGACCGAAGCCGGCTACAAGGTGACGGTGCTGGAAGCGGCGAAAGTCGGCTACGGCGCCAGCGGTCGCAACGGTGGCCAACTGGTCAACTCCTACAGCCGTGACGTCGACGTGATCGAAGAGCGCTACGGCGACAAGACCGCCGAAATCCTCGGCAGCATGATCTTCGAAGGTGCCGACATCATCCGTTCGCGCATCAAGGAATACGACATCAAGTGCGACTACCGCCCGGGCGGTATCTTCGCAGCGATGAACAAGAAACAACTCAACGGCCTGGCCGAGCAGAAGCGCAATTGGGAACGCTACGGCAACCGTAATCTGAAGATGCTCGACGCTGCGGACATTCGCCGCGAAGTCGGTTCCGACGCCTACGTCGGTGGTCTGCTGGACATGCAGGGCGGTCACATCCACCCGCTGAACCTGGCCCTCGGTGAAGCTGCAGCCATCGTGCGTCTGGGCGGCAAGATCTACGAGCAATCCGCTGCGGTGGAAATCAAATACGGCGAGCCTAACGTCGTGCGCACCGCTAAAGGCCAGGTTCGCGCCAAGTACCTGCTGATCGCCGGTAACGCCTACCTGCCACAAGGCCTCGACAACCGCGTGACGGCCAAGAGCATGCCGTGCGGTTCGCAGATCTGCGTCACCGAACCGTTGACCGAGAAACAGGCCCGCAGCCTGATCACCAACAACTACTGCGTCGAAGACTGCAACTACCTGCTCGACTACTACCGCCTCACCGCCGACAACCGTCTGCTTTACGGCGGCGGCGTGGTCTACGGCGCCCGTGAACCGGACGACATCGAAACCCTGATCCGCCCGAAGATCCTCAAGACCTTCCCGCAGCTCAAGGACGTGAAAATCGACTACCGCTGGACCGGCAACTTCCTGCTGACCATGTCGCGCATGCCGCAATTCGGCCGTATCGAGAAAAACGCCTACTACATGCAGGGCTACAGCGGCCACGGCGTCACGTGCTCGCACCTGGCCGGCAAACTGATCTCGGAAATGATCCGCGGCGACGCCGAACGTTTCGACGCCTTCGCCTCCCTGCCGCACATGCCGATGCTCGGCGGCCGCACCTTCTCCGCGCCGCTGACCGCCCTCGGCGCCGTGTACTACTCGCTGCGCGACCGTTTCGGCATCTGATTTACCTCGCCGGCGGCGCCCCCAAAAAGGGCGCCGCCGGCTTTTTCATGTGCCGTCCATCGAACCTGCTGAGCAACACCGACAAACGTGATTTAATAGCCGCCTTTCACGGTTCCGGGACACGGGAGCAACGTGATCCGCGCGACCTGCGCGGCACCCGCCACCCACCCCCATTGCCCTTAAGTCGTTCTCACATAAGGCTGTCATGGATACGGGTTCTCGACTCAAACTAGTACGCGAAAGCTACAAACTCTCCCAGCGCGAGCTGGCCCGGCGTAGCGGCGTGACCAATGCCACCATCTCCCTGATCGAACAGAATCGTGTCAGTCCTTCCGTCAGCTCACTGAAAAAGCTGCTCGAAGGCATCCCGATGTCCCTGGCCGACTTCTTCACCTTCGACCAGCCCCCTCGCGAACACCAATACGTCTTCCGCGCCAACGAACAACCCGACCTAGGCCGCCACGGCCTGCGCCTGCTGCTGATCGGCGCCTCGGTCCCCAGCCGCCAGATGCGCTTGCTGCGCGAGCAATACGCGCCGGGCGCGAGTTCCGGGGAAGAGCCGATTGTTCACTCGGAAGGTGAAGAGTGTGGGTTGGTGACGCGCGGTACAGTCGAGCTGACGGTGGACGGGCAGGTGAGCGTGTTGAGTGCGGGGGATGGGTATTATTTTCCGACGACGCTGCCGCACAAGTTCCGGAATATCGGGGCGGATGAGGCGGAGATTATTAGTGCGAATACGCCGGCGAATTTTTGAATGGATTTACTAATTGGAGTATTTATTGCTCCTTGACATGGATGTTGACTCGAGGTGGCTTTTCATATGTCTCCGACCGCAAAATTTAACGGTTTATTGGCCACGATCACTGTAACGGCAATGTTTTTGCTAATTAGTTATGGTGTTCCTTACCTCAATCAGATGAGCCTGAATTATCCGCTCGCATTGACTGGAGCTGCAGTAGTTTCTTCGGCTGGGCTTTATCGAATTCTGTCTCTCGGTATGAGTTGGTGCATGGGGCGGAGTGAGAGGCTGAAAGGCTTTATTTTGGGTCCTTATTACATGCATGGCACGTGGGTAGGGTGTTTTCATGGTCATGGGGGTCATAAGCGGCTCATGGTTGAACACTATATTCAGGATTTGGAAAGTCTAGTGATAACCGGTCGGTCATTTACTGATGAAAGAAAACCGCATGGATATTGGGAGAGCGAATCTACAACAATTGATGCTAGGAAAGGGCGTATTCTTTTTACATACAAATTTGATGTTCTCACTCGGCAGTCATCGCTTTTTGGTATTCATTCCTCTCTTTTTGAACGCGACTCGGCATATTCAGCTCCTAGGTCAACATCTGGCTTTGCGCATGATTTAAATGACGAGACGCGAATCTCCGTCAGCTCAATAAAAATTTCAAGTGCTTTGCTCACTTGGGACGAAGCCTTGGCTAAAGCAGCTTCAATTTATAATGAAGCTGAAAATGGGTGACAGATTTACCCCAATAAGCTTGTCACCTGTTTGGACTTTTCATGCTTCAAGTGTGGGGAGTATTTGGTGGTTTTTAATTGCTCAAGGGGAGTTAAATAAAAAATTAACAAAATATGAAGTGTCGATGTAAGGTGTGAAATAGGTAGGTCGAATTTCTGTTTGTTTTTTGACTTGAGAGGTGTTTTGTGCCTTATCCAATTGATAGGAAGTTGGTAGTTGGAGTGGCGTCTAGCGCTCTATTCGATTTGTCTGATTCGCATAGTGTTTATTTGGAAGGCGGCGTTGAAGAGTATAGGCTTCATCAAGAAAAAAATCTTGATGTGCCTTTTCAGAAAGGCGTTGCCTTTCCGTTTATACGTCGATTTCTAAGTATAAATAAGGCTTTCCCAAAGCAGCTTCCTGTTGAAGTTGTTTTGCTGTCAAGAAATTCTCCTGAAACAGGTATGAGGGTGTTCAGGTCAATAAAGCACTATGGGTTGGATATAAGTCGCGCAGCCTTTATGACCGGACGATCACCTCATGAATATGTGCCGGCTTTCAATGCTTCGTTGTTTTTAAGTGCAAATGAAGGTGACGTTCAAAAAGCGATTGACGCAAATTATCCAGCGGGAGTTGTGTTGCCGTCTAAAGTTTACGATGACGAACTGGACGCTGAGTTACGTGTCGCGTTCGACTTTGATGGTGTAATTGCTGATGATGAAGCTGAGTCGGTATTTAAGAGAAATCATGATTTGGATGAATTTCAAGCTCATGAACATGAGCGCCAGTCGATACCGCATCAGCCAGGACCATTGGCGGACTTGTTTAGAAAGCTATCATTTATGCAAAAGTTGGAAGAGAAACGAATGAAGGATGATCCTGAATATAAAAAAATACTCAGGATATCTATAGTTACAGCAAGAAATGCACCTAGTCATGAAAGAGTTGTTACTACCCTTAAAGAATGGGGTGTTTCTGCTGATGAGTCTTTTTTTCTAGGCGGCATGGACAAGTCTAGAGTTTTGTCAATATTAAAGCCGCATATGTTTTTTGATGATCAACGTAGCCACTTGGAATCATCTGCTGGAAATATACCTATGGTTCATATTCCTTTCGGAATTGCGAACAAGTTATAGGTTGGTTCGCTTTTGGACTTGTTTGGCTCTTTGGTCAGGGGGCGGGAGTAGGGGAAGGTGGCGTGTTAGGTTGCGAATTTTATCCACGTTAAAATCCAATAGATTAACCAGTACAGTAGTGTTGATGCTCCTATAAACATCAAGCCCCATATGGTGGTGGTTTGAATTGTGCTTAACTGTGCGGCTGGAATTATGTTGACGTATTTGGCAGGCATCTCATCTGATTTGCAGTATGAGTGAATCTGACTCCATAAGATGGGAGGGAAGTATAGGTAGGAGATGTTTATTTGCTCTCCGGGTACCAATGTTGGAATTAGTATTTCGGCAGCGTTATTTGAGCCTTTGATAATTTCATGTGCAAGTTGTGGATTTATTTGGAATGCAGGAAGAAATTGATGGCCTATTCGAATGTTGTTGGCCGTCTTTTTGCCTGCGTTTCGGACCACTATGCTGTGAAAGTTTACCTTTGATTTTTGTTCGTCTCCTAAAGGCACTTCTGAAGAGTGAACTAAATAGGTTATAAGCTTCGGTTTTTTTTTTCTAAAAGGCGCTTTACGATAAATGCGATTGCTGAGATGGTCGGTGCCAGCAGCTTTGCGATAACGTCAATATCGAAACTCATTTTTGTGCCCTAGTTTGATTGGACGGCAAAAATAAAATACTAAATTTTCTATTGAGCCTAGCCAAAAAACCGCAATGCTGCGGCTTTTTTTAGATATGAGTGGATGTTGTCAGGCTAGACAAGTAGAGCTTTGGTTTTCAATCGCCCGAAATACATCACTTACGTCTTGCACCATGATCCTGGCGATGGTGGTAACGGTGTTGATGTCATGTTCGGCGTGATCGGACAAGTGGATGCAGGCCATCAGATCCAAGTATTTCAGAACAGCATTGAGCCGCTCCCTGAGGCAGGCGTGAAGATCGCTCAGTGGGGCGTCGGCGTCAATATGCAGGACAGGGTAGTCAGTAGCGGGGTGGGACATTTTCGCGTAACGGTGGAGCGGCGTTTTGATCGTCATATTGAAAGGTCTCTTGGTAAAGATGAGCCACCTTTCTGCTGCGAAACAAAATGGGTGGCAGATGTGTGCGGGTTCGCAGACCGAGGAAGAGACCAAACCCGGCAGACCCGTAAGTCTCCCGCACACAACTGCCGTAAAACGTAATGCTGGCGAATTTTGCCAGAATTGTAGTTTGACGGTGTTAGTCAATTTCCTTAGGGCTGCGAAACCCTATCGCCAAATTCGTTCGGCGACAGACCCACTCTAGGCACCGCTCCCAACTGTCGCAATCAGCCTGTAGGACGTGAAAGCACCACATGTGGCCAGCGATTTTGCTCCCGGTCAGCGGCGCAACCGGCGTAAATCAAGGGCTGCGGAGTGTCAGGGGAAAATGACTTGCCGGGTTTGGAACCGCTTCTCAGCCCCGTGAGAACAAGCTCCCTCACCACGCGCAGTCATTTCCTACGCGTTTTTCAGATCCAAAAATCCAGCCCCCATCCCGCTCCGGAACTTTCCTCAAAAACGATGTCAATTTGATGGCGTGTCGCGACGCTCATTTGAACGGATCAACCAGTGCCAGGCTGTTTCCTGGCAAGCCAAGGAAGTGTGAGATGAAACTGATTCTTGCGATGTTGTTGATGTTCAGCGGTTACGCGTTCGCCGGTTGCGGCAGCATCAGTGATCCTGATCAGCGGGCCTATTGCGAGGGTACGAACGGCGGTACCTGTGGGCGGATCAGCAATATGGATCTGCGTGCGTCCTGCGAATCGCAGAGGAGCGGCGGCAGCTGCGGCACCATTAACGATATGGACATGCGCGCTTATTGTGAAGCCAGAGCCCGGGGTGGCAGTTGCGGGACCATCAACAACATGGATATGCGCGCGGCATGCGATGCAGAGACGCACGGCGGCACTTGCGGAACTATCAATGACATGGACCAACGCGCACTGTGCGAGGCCAGGAAGGGCGGCAGCTGCGGAAGCATCAACAACATGGATCTGCGTAACCAGTGCGAAGCCATGAAGCGATGATTTGTGTGTGACCTGGATCAACCAGTACCAGGCTGTTTCCCGGCAAGCCAAGGAAGTGTGAGATGAAACTGATTCTTGCGATTTTGTTGATGTTCAGCGGCTACACGTATGCCAGTTGCTCCGGTATTCAGGATTCCGATCAACGCAACTATTGTCAGGCTTTGCAGGAGGGCAGCACGTGCGGGGCCATTCACGATCGTGACCTGAAGGCCTCCTGCGAGGCGCAGAAGGGCAGTACTTGCGGTGGCATCTATGATCATGATTTGCGCAACTATTGTGAGGCCATGAAGGGAAGTACCTGCGGAAGTATCAATAACTCGGATTTACGCGCAGCGTGCGAGGCTGAAAAAGGCAGTACATGCGCGTCCATCAATGACCACGATCAGCGAGCATTCTGCGAGGCCAAGAAGGGCAGCACCTGCGCAGGGATCAATAATTCGGATCTGCGCAACCAGTGCGAAGCCATGAAACGCTGATCCATCGGCCTGAATCCAAGCGTAAAAAGGGACACCCTACGGTGTCCCTTTTTTGTGGTCGACTGAAACGGATTTCCCGGACCACCCAGTCAAGCTTTTCACTTGCCACGCCCCGGTTCATCACCAAAGGTTCCCCCCACCAGCACCACGTCGTAGACTGCGAAACAAGTTGTAACGCCTCTCCCACGGACGGAACCGCGCATGATTCAGATCGGCAGCCGCAACAACGCCCCCACGCCGCAGCATAAAACCCAAGACATCTATATCTTCAGCATCGACCTGTCCCGCCCGACAACGCCGTTCTGCTTCGAGCAATCGATCGGCGGCGGGCATGCCAATCAGGGTGGTGCGCGCTGGTTGGCGCTGGATGAGCTGGAGGCGTGGCCGGGCGAGTGGCGGGAGCATTTGAAGAAGGCCAATTGCGCCTGGGTGGCCGAGTTGATGGACGCGCATTCGGGGGCGGATCAGGCTGATCTGGTTTCGCTGATCCTCCAGCAATACGCCGAGCCGGCGCAGCCAACCGGCCGTTTGCAGGCGATTGGCCGCTGGCTCAAACGCAACATTCACGTCGGCGGCCGGTACGGCGTCTAACCCGAGGAAACGCCCATGACTCAGACTCTGGAACGCGCCATCGCGATCGCCGCCACGGCCCACGCGGGGCAGGTGGACAAGGGCGGTGCGCCGTACATTTTGCATCCGCTGAAGGTCATGTTGCGCATGAGCAGCCCGGAAGAGCGCATCGTCGCGGTGCTGCACGATGTGGTCGAGGACTGCGGCATCAGCCTGGATGATTTGCGCAAGGAAGGCTTCAGCGAAGAAGTCTTGTCAGCCATCGAATCGGTGACCAAGGTGCCGGGCGAATCCTACGAGGATTTCGTCGAGCGTGCGGCGCAGAACCCGATCGGGCGGGTGGTGAAACTGGCGGATCTGGAAGAAAACAGCGACCTGTCGCGGATTGCCTCGCCGAGTTGGGAGGATCTGGAGCGGATCGAGAAATATCGGCGTGCGATCGGAAGGTTGCGCGCCTGACTCAATTTGAATAGCCAGGAAGGCGACCATGAAATCCATTCTGTGTTTGTTGATCGCTGCCGGATTCGGCGCGCTGTTGCAGTTCGAGGGCGTGCCCCACGGTTTGCTGTTGGGCTCGATCCTCGTCACCGCACTTGTCGTCACCCGGTTCGGCTTCGTGCCTGCGACGCCTTATGGGCTGGGTTACATCCAGGTCACGCTGGGCATCGCCACCGGACTGATGTTCGAAGCGTGGGACAGTGCGACCGTTTCGACGATGTTGCCAAGCCTCGGCGTGTTGCTGCTGTGCCTGACGGTGCAGGTCGCGCTGTCCGCCTGGTGGCTGGCGCGAGGGGCCGGGTGGAACCGCACGGATGCATTGCTGGCGGTGTATCCGGGGGCGCTGGCGGCGGTGTTCGATTTGCTGGAATCGCATCAGGCATCGAGCAAGGTCATCATCGTGCACCTGATGCGGTTGCTGCTGATCACGGTGCTGGTGAGTTTCCTGATTCCCGGGCCGGTATCGGTCGCCGTCGCCGAAGCCGATCCGCTGTCGACAGGCATGGCGCTGACCGTGCTGTCGGTGATCTTCCTCAGCGTGGTGGTCGGGCGATTGCTGCTGGCGATGGGTGTGCCGGCACCGTTCATGTTGACGGCAATCATCATCACCGCCGTGTTCGTGAAATCGGGATGGCTGCACGGCTTTCACATGCCGGACTGGAGTTTGAATCTGGCGGCGTTGATTCTCGGGGCGCGGATCGGCTCACGGTTCCAGGGCCTCGGTTTTAAGGAACTGGCCCGTCATGGCCGCACGGCGTTGGTCTCGGTGGGTTTGATGATCCTGGTTGCGGCCGGGTTTGCCGAAATGGCGGCGCGGTTGCTGGGGAGTGATGCGTTGTCGCTGTGGCTGGCGTACATGCCGGGAGCGATCGAGACCATCGCCATCGTGGCATTTGGTGGCGGGTTGAACGTGGTGTTTATCCTGACTCACCATCTGGTGCGAATGGTGGTGCTGCACTTTGCGCCGGCATTGTTGGTGCAGGTGCGTAGAGCGCGGGAAGAGGTGTGATTTGTGCGTCGTTCACTTATTTGTGTCTTGAGGTAGGTCATGGGGTCATGGGTTCGGTGCAAATGTGATGAGCTGGTTCACAAAAACTGGTTTTGCGGGACAGGTGTGTCTCTGGTGGCTTCAGAGGATGCGCTTGATCTGCCGGATGGAAATGAAATGTCCGCCAATCAACTCGTCGACAAGCTTTTTGCAGAGTCCGACATGCTTCTCAAATGTTGGAATTGCTCTCGGATCATTTTGTTGAACGAGCGGGGCGGGGAGTTTGATATCAGGTTTTTCGCCCCCGAGCCTGATTGATCTGCGGTGTCCTGCTTTCGCTGGGCTGCTGTGCAGCCCAGCGAAAGCAGGTCGAGCAACACTAGAGGATGTGCGTCGCGAATCCCTCAAGTCCCGGCGCAATCCCGTCCTTCAACGTCAGCGCCGGAATCTCATAATCCCCGCCATTCTGCCGTCGAAACCCGATCGGCCGGGTACTCCACAACTCATCCAGTCTCAGCCCCAGCTCTTCACACGTCCGGGCAAACCGCGCCTCATCCATTTTCCCCGTGCGATACACCACGAACGGCGGCAGCACTTCGAATCCGGGGTAGTAGAGAATCCCGTGATGAATCGGGAACAGCAGATCATCGATCGGCCCGTTGATCCCGCGCGGGCTGTAGTGCGATTCCCAGCCGCCGGCCGTGACCATCAGCATCGCCCGTTTGCCTTTCAACGTGCCTTCGCCATAGCGATCGCCCCAACGGGTGTCGGAATGTTCGCCGACGCCGTAGGCAAATCCGTAGGCGTACACGCGCTCGACCCAGCCCTTGAGGATCGCCGGCATGGAAAACCACCAGAGCGGAAATTGCAGGATCAGGGTGTCGGCCCACAGCAGTTTTGCCTGTTCGGCGGCGATGTCGGCGGCTTGCCGGCCTTGTTCGAACGCGAGTTTGGAGTCGAGGGAGGCGTCGAATGGCCGGCTGCTGTCGCGACCGGGGCTGTCGTCGGCGTCGAGGCTGGCTTTCCAGTTCATCGCGTAGAGGTCGGAAACCTGCACGCTGTGGCCGGCGGCTTGCAGGCGTTGGACGGTGAAGTCTTTCAACGCGCCGTTGAGGGAGTGAGGTTCGGGGTGGGCGTAGACCAGTAGCACATTCATGGTGAGGCTCCGTTGCTGAGTGACAGCAGGATCGGCGCTCGACAGGTATATTGGAAATGAATGTCTGATATGTCTGGTATAGCTATGAATAATTTACGTCGCCTGGATATCAACCTGCTGCTGACCCTCGACGTGCTGCTGTCGGAGCACAACGTCACCCGCGCCGCGCAGCGGCTGAACCTGTCGCAGCCGTCGGTCAGTGTGCATCTGGCCAAATTGCGCGACATCTTTGGCGATCCGTTGCTGCTGCCCGGCCCACGGGGCATGCGCCCGACAGCACGGGCCGATGAATTGCGCGAGCCGTTGCGCGAGGCACTGGAAGCGCTGGAACGGGCGGTGGCGCCGGCCAGTGCGTTCGACCCGGCACAGGCGACGAACACCTGGAAAGTTGCGGCATCGGACTACGGCGAATCGACCGTAATCCTGTCGGCGCTGGCCGGATTACGCACCCAGGCGCCGGGTTCGCGCCTGGCGGTGCTCGACCTGTCGCCGCAGCATCTGGTGAAGCAGGCGGAGCAGGGCGTGATCGATCTGGCGCTGCACACCAGCGAAGACGCGCCGCTGGCGTTGCATCGTCGGGCGCTGTTCAGCGAGCGCTACGTGCTGGCGGGACGGGTGGGGCATCCGGGGTTGCAGCGCAAACTGACGCGCGAGCAATTCTGCGAGCTTGAGCATGTGCTGGTGTCGCCGGAGGGCGGAGGTTTTTTCGGGGTGACGGACAAGGCGTTGGCGGAGGTGGGGCTGAGCAGGAAAGTCGTGCTGTCGGTGCCGCACTTTCTGCTGCTGATGTCGGTGCTGGCGAGTACCGATCTGGTGGCGATGCTGCCGTCGCGGCTGGTGCGCGGCCATTCAGCTCTGCAAGTGGTCGAGCCGCCGCTTACGGTGCCGGGTTACGAAATGGCGATGCTCTGGGCCGAGCGCTCGCATCGTGATCCGGCTCACAAATGGTTTCGCGAACATCTGGCGGCGTCCGTGTGAATCACGCATGCCCCAGGGCAATCGCAAACGACACGACGATCATGCACGCAAACGCAAAATTGAGATTCATGGGGTGTTCATCCTGGGCCTTATTAAAGTGGTGCCATTGTGAACAGGCCCGATGCAAAGAAAAAATTCGGCTTCATGATTTCAATGATCGAAACAATTGATACCAGCCGGTTTGTGTTTGCCCGAGGCTTTGGTTAGTCTCGTTAAACCTGCAATTACAAGCACAAACAGGCATAACCATGCACGATCATTCCGTTGCCGAGCTCCCCTCCCTGCGTCGGCAGAAAATCCTCCTGATTCTCGAACGTGACGGCAAGGTCATGGCTTCCGAGTTGAGCCAGCACTTTGCGGTGTCCGAAGACACCATCCGCCGCGATCTGGCGGAACTGGACAACGCCGGCCTGGTGCAGCGGGTGCACGGCGGGGCGCTGCCGCGACCGAAGGATACCGGCAAGGATTACTTCACGCGGATCAGTGAAACCGACGAGGTGAAAACCAGCCTCGCGCAACTCGCGGCTGGCAGGGTGAAGAATGGTCAGATCGTGCTGTTCGATTCCGGCACCACCACGTTGCAGATCGCCCGTTCGCTGCCCTCGGATATCTCGATCACGGCTGTGACCACATCACCGATGACGGCGATCACCCTGGCCGAATACAAGGGCATCAAAGTGATTCTGGCGGGCGGCCAGCTCAATCTGGCGACGATGTCGGTCAGTGGCCACGAAACGGTGCGACTGCTGCAAAGCATCAAGGCGGATGTGCTGTTTACCGGGGTTTGCGCGATTCATCCGGAAGTGGGGCTGAGTTCGCTGTATTTCGATGAGGTGCCGGTGAAGCAGGCGTTGTTCGACAGCGCGGCGCAGGTGATTGCCGTGACCACGGCGGACAAGCTGGGGGCGGTGGAGCCGTTCGTGGTTGCGCCGTGCAATCGGGTGCATACCTTGATCACCGAGCGGCATCTGGCGTCGGGTAGCGCCGAAGATTACCGGCGGTTGGGGATTGAGGTGGAGCAGTTGCAGGACTGACGTTTTAGAGCGAAACAAAAGGCCCCACCGCTCGCGATGGGGCCCGTTCAATCAGCGCAGTTTTTCCAGCATCTGGTAGTACCACATGCCGGCCGCCAGCATCGGATTCCCCAGCAGATCCCCCATCGGCACCCGAATGTGCGAGCACGCGGCAAACGTGTCGAACTGCTGCATCTGCCCGGTGATCGCCCGGCTCATGATTTCACCCATGATGTGGGTCGTGGCGATGCCGTGGCCGGAGTAGCCCTGGCAATACCAGACGTTGTCCGAAAGCTTGCCCAGTTGCGGGATGCGGTTGATGACGATGCCCATCGCGCAGCTCCACTGGTAGTCGATCTTCACCCCTTTGAGCGCCGGGAAGGTCTGTTCGATGCACGGCCGCAGTTCGCCGGCGATGTCCCGTGAGTCCTTGCCGCTGTAGTTGGCGCCGCCGCCAAACAGCAGGCGGCCGTCAGCGGTTAGGCGGTAGTAATCGAGGACAAAGCGGCAGTCATAAACGGCGAGGTCTTCAGGGTTGATCTGCTTTGCCAGATTCCCCAGCGGTTCGGTGGTGACGATGCCGCCCATGGCCGGGAAGATCTTGCCCTTGAGCTGGCCCGGCTCGAGCTTGTGGTAGACGTCGCCGGCCAGCAGCACCTGATTGGCGTCGATCCGGCCGTGGGCGGTGCGCACGCCCGGGCTGTCGCCGTGAATGATCTCCAGCACTTCGCTGTTTTCGAAGATCAGTGCGCCGAGGCTTTCCGCTGCCCGCGCCTCGCCGATGCACAGATTGAGCGGGTGCAGGTGCATGTTGCGAGTGTTCTTGATTGCGCCGTGATAGAGCTCGCTTTGCAGCAGGTCGCGCACCTGGCTGCGGTCGAGCAGGCTGACCTCGTCGCCCATGCCGCGACGCACGGCTTCGTCGTAATCACTGCGCAAACCGGCCATGTGGCTCGGCTTGTACGCCGCGTGCAAGTGGCCGTGCTTGAGGTCGCAATCGATCCCGTATTTCTCGACCCGTTGCTGGATGATTTCGTGCCCACGCCAGCGCAGGTGCCAGATGAAATCGTCGACCTCATCGCCCAGTGTGTTGCGCATCTGTTTGCGCATCGCGCCGTCGCCGGACAGGCTGCCGGTGACCTGGCCGCCGTTGCGCCCGGTGGCGCCCCAGCCGATTTTGTGGCTTTCGACGATGGCGACTTTCAGGCCTTTTTCGGCCAGTTCGACGGCCGTGGCGACGCCAGTGAAACCGCCGCCGATGATCACCACATCGACCTTGTGCCGGCCTTGCAGCGTCGGGTAGTCGGTGTCGCGGTTGAGGGTCGCGGTGTAGTAGGAATTGCTGCGTTCAGTCATGTCGGTATCCAAGGCAAAAAGAGGAAAAGAGGATCAGGCTTCGGTCAGGTACCAGCGCCAGTCCTGCTCACCCACTTCGGCCATGAACTGCCGGTATTCCGCACGCTTCACTGCCAGATACACCCCAAGAAATTCCTGTCCCAGCGCATCCCGCGCCCACACCGATTGTTCCAGCGCCGTGAGCGACGTCAGCCAGTCGGTCGGCAGCAATTCTTTCGCCTGCGCATAGCCATTGCCTTGCACCGGTTCACCCGGATCGATGTCTTCTTTTATCCCGCGATGAATACCGGCAAGGATTGCTGCCGCCGCCAGATACGGGTTGGCATCCGCGCCGCAGATGCGGTGTTCGATGTGCCGGGTGTTGGCCGGGCCGCCGGGCACGCGCAGGCTGACGGTGCGGTTGTCGACGCCCCAGGTCGGCGCCAGTGGCGCGTAGCTGTTGGCCTGAAAGCGGCGGTAGGAGTTGGCGTTCGGGCAGAACAGCAGCAGCGAATCAAGCAACGAGGCGAGCATCCCGCCAATCGCCGTGCGCAGCAGCGGGGTGCCGGCCGGGTCTTCGGAGGCAAACAGATTGCGCCCCTCGGCATCGGCGAGGCTGACGTGCATGTGCATGCCGGTGCCGGCCAGGTGATCGAACGGCTTGGCCATGAACGTCGCCTGCATCCCGTGCTTGTGCGCCACGGCTTTGACCAGCCGTTTGTAGCGCACCGCCTGATCCATCGCCTCCAGTGCATCGCCGTGTTCGAGGGTGATTTCCACCTGAGCCGGTGCGTATTCCGAGATCGCCGTGCGCGCCGGAATGCCGTGCAGCTTGCAGGCGCTGTAGAGGTCGGCGAGGAACGGTTCGATCTGCTCCAGCTCACGCAAACCGTAGACCTGCGTGTGCCTCGGTCGACCGCCGTCGGCATCCAGCGCCGGTTGCGGACGACCGTTGTGATCGCGTTTGGCGTCGAGCAGATAGAACTCCAGCTCGCAGGCCATCACCGGGTGGTAACCCTCGGCTTTCAAGCGTTCGATCACCTTGATCAACAGGTGACGCGGGTCGGCGATGCTCGCCGGCATGCCTTGTTCCGGGTGCATGCTGACCTGCACCGCCGCAGTCGGAATCTGCCGCCACGGCAGGCGCACCAGACTGCCTTCCAGCGGGTAGGCGCGGCAGTCGATGTCGCCGACGTCCCACACCAGACCGGAGTTTTCCACATCTTCGCCGTGCACGGTCAGGCCGAGGATGGTGCTCGGCAGCGGGCGACCGCTTTCGTACACGGCGAGCAGCTCTTCGCGGTGCAACAGCTTGCCGCGTGGCACGCCGTTGGCGTCGAGGATGAACAGCTCGATCATGTCGATGTCGGGGTTTTGATCGAGAAAATGACGGGCGTCTTCAATGGCTGCGAATTTCATAATCAATCACTCACGATGGCGCCGCACAGGCGCGCAGATTCGGGCCGGACGCAGCTCGGCAATAGGCGCGGGCGTCCTGGCAGGGATATCGAAAAAAGAGGGGAGACTGTCGCGGTTTTTAACGGCGCGATCAGACGGGCAGGCAGATATCCGGCGGGCGTGCGGAGTGACGCAGCTTGGAACGGCTCAGGGCCATGGGGAGATTGACGATGCGATTCATGCGCGGCCCCTGTGAAGGAGGGCGCACAGTGCAGAGACGTTCAACGATTCTGATTGTTGTAGTGACGTGCTCATGACGCGTGTTTCCGTTGGCGGAAAACGTCGGCGGCGGGAGTGTCCCGCCATGCCGGTGTGGCTGGATAGTAAGGGGGAACTCGCGGATAAGTAAACGCCTGATTCCGAAGGGCGTGGCGAGCCACCGATTCAGCGCAACAGGTGAAACCCCAGCCCGACGAGGGCGCAAACGATCAACACCTCGATCACCCCGCGCTTGAAAACAAACAGTGCGAGGGTTGCCGCCAGTGCGAGCAACAGCGCAAAAAAGTCAGGTTGCCCGGCAAACCCCTGGGGCCAGAACACGTGGTAAGCAAAGAAGCACGCCAGATTGAGGATCACCCCGACCACGGCTGCGGTAATCGCCGTCAGCGATGCGGTGAACTTCAGTTCGTTGTGAGTCGACTCCACCAACGGCCCACCAGCGAGGATGAACAGGAACGAAGGCAGGAAGGTAAACCAGGTCACCAGCGTCGCCGCCAGCGCACCGGCGGCGAACGCATGTTCCGGGCCGAACGTCGGTTGCACGTAAGCCCCGACGAACCCGACGAATGCCACGACCATGATCAGCGGCCCCGGCGTGGTTTCGCCCAGGGCCAGGCCGTCGATCATCTGTGTCGGCGTCAGCCAGCCGTAATGCCCGACCGCGCCTTGATACACATAGGGCAGCACGGCGTAGGCGCCGCCGAAGGTGAGCAGCGCCGCTTTGGTGAAGAACCAGCCCATCTGCGTGAAGGTGCCGTCCCAGCCGAACAACGCGGTCAGCAACGCCATTGGCAGACACCACAGCAACGCACCAACCAGCATCAGACGCAGCAGTCGTGGCAGGCTGAATCGCACATGTTCGGGCGGTGGCGTGTCGTCATCGATCAGCGCCGGGCCGAAGGACTTTTCGCTGCCACGATGACCGCCATTGTTGAACCGCTGCGGCGCCCAGCGTCCGCCGAAATACCCGATCAATGCCGCGCCGAGCACGATCAGCGGAAACGGCACGTTGAAGGCGAAAATCGCCACGAACGCTGCCCCGGCAATCGCCCACAGCCAGCTGTTCCTCAAGGCCCGCGAGCCGATGCGATGAGCCGCGTGCAACACAATCGCGGTCACCGCCGGTTTGATCCCGTAAAACACCCCGGCCACCACCGGCACGTCGCCAAGCGCAATATAAATCCAGGAAAGGGCAATCAGGATCAGCAGCGACGGCAGCACAAACAGCGCCCCGGCCAGCACGCCGCCGCCCGTGCGGTGCAGCAGCCAGCCGATGTAGGTCGCCAGTTGCTGGGCCTCGGGGCCGGGGAGCAACATGCAGTAGTTGAAGGCATGCAGAAAGCGTCGTTCTGAGATCCAGCGCCGGCGCTCCACCAGTTCCTGATGCATGATCGCGATCTGCCCGGCGGGGCCGCCGAAGCCGATGCAGCCGAGTTTGAGCCAGAAGGGCCAGGCCTGGCGCAGGCTGACAGGCTGGGGGCGGGGCAAATCCTCGGGGGGCGTTGTGCTCAAGTGCGGCTCCACGTTCCAATCGGCGGGAGCTGCTATCTAATCAGGCTTTTGTTGCAGCCGACAGTGCCCCGTCAGGCATGCGCCAGACTCCAGCGAAACGCCGCATTCTGATCACTCTCCCGCGCCTCAACCCAATGCGAACCCTCAGGCGTGGACTCACGCTTCCAAAACGGGGCGCGCGTCTTCAGCACGTCCATGATGAACGCACAGGCTTCAAACGCCGCGTGCCGGTGTTTGCTGCTGACGCCGACAAACACGATCGGCTCGGTCACTGACAATGCGCCGACCCGATGCACAATCTCCACCGCCAGCAACGGCCAGCGCTCGCGGGCCTGTTCAGCTATCTGTTCCAAAGCCTTCTCGGTCATGCCCGGATAGTGCTCCAGAAACAGCTCGGTCACCGACTGCCCGACGTTCAGATCCCGCACATAACCAATGAAATTCACCACCGCGCCCACCCGTGGATTGCGCGCATGCAAATCCGCAATCAACTGACCGGCATCGAAGCTTTTACGCTGGACTCGAACACCCATGATTCAACCCCCCGTGACCGGTGGGAAAAATGCGATCTCGTCGAAATCTTCGATGACCTGATCCGGCTGGCACAACTCCTGATTCACCGCGCACATCAGGTTGCCGGCGCCGAGCACTTCACGCCACACATCGCCACGCTGCATCAGCATCTGCCGCACGTCCTCGACACAGGCGAGGGCGCTGCTGGCCGGAATCTTTTCACCGCCCAGATTGAGCCGGTCACGGTAGCTGGCGAAGTAGTTGATCAGAATCATTGCTGGTTCTCCCATTGAAAGTGGCCCGAGCGGCCGCCCTGTTTGCTCAGCAGGCGGATGTCGCCGATGACCATCGCCCGGTCCACCGCTTTGCACATGTCATAGATCGTCAGCGCGGCGACGCTGGCGGCGGTCAGGGCTTCGAGTTCGACCCCGGTCTGGCCGGTGAGGCGGCAGGTGCTGGTGATCTGTACGCGGTCCGGTTCGCAGGCCTTGAGTTCGACGTGGATCGAGCTGAGTAGCAGCGCATGACACAGTGGAATCAACTCGTGGGTGCGCTTGGCCGCCTGAATCCCGGCAATCCGCGCCACGGCGAAGACATCGCCCTTGGGGTGGCCGTTGGACTGAATCATTTGCAGGGTTTCAGGACGCATCTGCACCCAGGCCTGGGCGGTGGCTTCGCGGCGCGTCGCGGCTTTGTCGCTGACGTCGACCATGTTGGCGCGGCCCTGATCGTCGAGGTGGGTGAGGGTGTCGCTCATGGGGTTTGCTCCTGGATCGGGCTGTAGATTCGGGGGGCGTTGCGGTGCGGGACGTGGATCAGGTTCAAGCGGTGCTTGAGCGCCCAACGCACGGTCAATGCAGTGGGTGCGGACAGGCTGACGAGGGTGCCAAGGCGGGCGCGCACCGCTTTGTGGATCAGTTCGAGGCTGCAACGGCTGGTGACCACGACGAAGCCCTGACGCGCATCGAGGTTTTCGAATTGCAGGGCGCCGATCAGCTTGTCGAGGGCGTTGTGGCGGCCGATGTCTTCGCGGCACAGCAGCGCTTCACCGTCGGCGTCGAAGTACAGCGCCGCGTGCAGGGCGCCGCTGCTGCGGGCCAGTTGCTGGGCCTGTTCGATGCGTTGGCGGATACCGTCGAAATGCGCGGCCGGTGGCAACCGCGTCGGGGTCAGGATCTCCAGTTGCGGCAGCGCCTGCTCCAGGGCTTCCACACCGCAGAGGCCACAACCGCTGGTGCCCGCCATCTGCCGGCGATGATCTTTCAGGGCCCAGAACGCACGGCTGGAAATCTGCACGTCGGCCTGGCAAGCCTGGTCGAAATGGGTCAGGCGGATGTCGTGGATATCGTCGAGGCTGTCGACGATGGCGTTGCTCAGACTGAAGCCGCGAATGAAGTCTTCGATGTTGCCTGGCGAGACCATCATCACGGCCTGGTTCAGGCCGTTGTAACTGATGGCCAGTGCGATTTCGGCCGCCAGCGCCGCGTGGGATACAGGCGCGTCGTCAAGGTATTCGCGATAAGCCACTGACGCAGGTTGTGGCGCGGGGGCGTTGGCGTCGCCCGGTTCGATGAGTTGTTCAACTTGGCACAGCATCTTGAAAGTCCCCGAAGCGCTGAAGTGAGTTCAGGCTACGGGGCAGCGAAAAGTGCGTCCAATCGCTTGTTCCGATGCAGTGATTGGATTGGTCGATCACTCAAGGCGAAGTTGAAAGCGTTGCACCGAAGTGCAACGTTTCAGGCTGCTTGAGGGGGGGTTAAACGGCAGGCGCCTCGATCCCGAACATCTTGCGCGCCTCGGCAAAACACTTCTCGGCAATCGCCGAGCGCGGTTCGGTCTTGCGCATCACCAGGCCCAGCGGCGCGAGTACGCTCGCATCCGGCAGGTTGATGAAGGCCAGGTGTTCGATCGGCTCTTGCAGACCGCTGTCCAGCGGCATGATCGAGCAGCAGAAACCCTGGTGAATCGCCTGCAACAGTTGATAGGTCGAGTCGCTTTCCATGATCGGCTGCGGGTTGAGGCCGCGACTGCGGAAACTCAGGTCGATGGATTTGCGGTAATGCATGCCGGTGGTAATCATCCCCAGCGGCAGTTCGGCGGCGTCTTCCCAGCTCATTTCCGGGCCTTCGAAATGGAAATGGCGGGTGTCGTAGAGCAGGCCGACGCGGGTTTCGCCGATCTCGAAGAAATCGAAGTAGTTCGGGTTGACGTGATCCAGATAACACACGCCCAGGTCCAGCTGATTGTTGCCCAGGCCTTCGATGATCTCGTTGGAACTCAGCGACGACAGGCTGTATTTCAGCTCCGGATAGATCGCGGACAAACCCTGAATGTAATTGACCGGATTGAAGTTGCTCAGCGGCACCAGCCCCAGGCGCAGACTGCCGACCAGTTGCCCCCGGCAGGCAGCGGCTTCGGCGAACAACCCGTCGTGGGCGGCCAGCAGCGTGCGGGCCCAGGCCAGTACGCGTTCGCCGGCCTGGGTGAAACCTTCGAAGCGCTGGCCGCGATTGACCAGCACCAGATCCAGCTCGTCTTCCAGATTACGCAGGCGCATCGACAGGGTCGGCTGGGTGATGTGGCAACGCGCGGCGGCCTGGCCGAAGTGACGGGTTTCGTCCAGCGCGATCAGGAACTTGAGTTGTTTGATGTCCACGATGGCACCTGCTCGATTGAGAATTTTGATTGAGTATTGACGCAGATGCGTACGGCGCACGGAAAGCGCAGGGGGTGACGATCCCATTGATCGCGTTTTACGTCCAATCGGAAGCGTTTAAGAGGCTATCGAGGGTTTCGATGATGGCCGGTTTCATTGGCGCGAACGGTAGTCGACATGCGTAGAAAAATGACCGATAGAGCGGGTCGATAATGCGGTTGGTTAGAGTGATTAGACAGTCTTGATAAGTGGCACTTAGGCTCTGGCCCAATTGAATTGGCGAATGCCGGAGAGTGCCATGAGTGTTAAAACGGATGCCTTGTTTGTTCCCTTGAATATTGCCGTGCTGACGGTCAGCGATACCCGCGATTACGCCAGCGATACCTCCGGCCAGTTGTTGGTCAGCCGTCTGCTCGAAGCCGGCCACACGTTGAGCGAACGCAACCTGCTCAAGGACGACCTGTACAAGATCCGCGCCCAGGTTGCGCAGTGGATTGCCGACGACGGCATTCAAGTGGTGCTGATCACTGGTGGCACTGGATTCACCGGCCGCGACAGCACCCCGGAAGCGGTGGCGTGCCTGCTGGACAAACAGATCGACGGTTTCGGCGAACTGTTCCGCGCCATCTCGATTCTCGACATCGGCACCTCCACCGTCCAAAGCCGCGCGCTGGCGGGCCTGTCCAACGGCACGCTGGTCTGTTGCCTGCCGGGCTCTACCGGCGCGTGCCGCACGGCGTGGGAAGGCATCCTCGCCGAGCAACTGGATAACCGTCACCGCCCGTGTAACTTCGTCCCGCACCTCAAACCGGTGCAAGCCTGCGGGCCACGCGGATGAGCAAGGCCGCACTGATGCCGGTCGAGGAAGCCCTCGATCAATTGCTGGCGATGGCCAACGAGCAACGTCTGCCGGACAGCGAGTCGGTGCCGCTCAATGAGGCACGCGGACGAGTGCTGGCCAGCGATCTGGTCGCCACCCTCGACCTGCCGCCATGGCCGAACAGCGCCATGGACGGCTACGCCTTGAACCTCGCCGATCTGCACCGCCAGCCGCTGAGCGTGTCGCAACGGGTCTATGCGGGGCTGGCGCCGGACGCCTTGCTGCCCGGCACCTGCGCGCGAATCTTCACTGGCGCACCATTGCCGCCGGGCGCCAATTGCGTGGAGATGCAGGAAAACGTCGAAGTGCTGGAGGACGGCCGAGTACGTTTTCTGCAACCGCTGAAGGTCGGCCAGAACATCCGTGCCCAGGGCCAGGAGAACCGCGTCGGCGACACTCTGCTGCGCGCCGGCAAACGCCTTGGTCCGTTCGAACTGGCGGTCGCCGCAGGGCAGGGCATGACCCATTTGCCGTTGGTGCGTCGTCCGCGCGTGGCATTGCTGTCGACCGGTGATGAGCTGGTGGAACCGGGCCAGCCGTTGCGTCCCGGCAGCATCTACAACAGCAATCGCACCTTGCTTGACCATTGGTTGCGCGAACTGGGTTGCGAGGTGATCGACGCCGGGATTCTTCCGGATCGCCCGGCGCAGACCCGGCTCAAGCTTGAGCAGCTGCAAGTGGCAGCCGATCTGATTCTGACCACGGGCGGCGTGTCTGCCGGCGATGCCGACTGCCTCGGCCAGGTGCTGCGCGACAACGGCAAACCGCTGTTGTGGAAACTCGCGATCAAACCCGGCAAACCGTTGACGGTTGGCCATTTCGGCACGGTGCCGGTGATCGGTCTACCAGGCAATCCGACCTCGGCGCTGGTGACGTTCGGCCTGTTGGCGCGCCCGTACCTGCTGCGCATTCAAGGCGTGGAAGAGGTGATGCCGCTGAGCTTTACCGTCAACGCGGGGTTCGACTGGCCGAAACCCGGCAGCCGCCGCGAGTACCTGCGGGTGCGTCTGGAAGGCGGGCAGGCGGCGCTGTATCCGAACCAGAGTTCCGGCGTATTGCTCGGCGCCACCTGGGCAGACGGGCTGGTGGAGATTCCGGAGAACAGCACCTTGCAGCTCGGTGATCCGCTGCGCTTCATTCCGTTCAGCGAGCTGTTCTGACCGCGATCAGAAGCTGTAGGCCACCTGTCCGACGACGGAGGTCTGCATCCGGCGCTCGACAATCGGGCTGTCCGCTGCTTCGTTGCCCAGATACTGCACCGCCAGGACTGTCGACACACTCCATTGTTCGTCCAGTGGCAACGACCAGGTCAGATCCGCCCCGCGACTGACCAGACCACCCCGGGCCTTGTACGCCCGGAATTGACTGCGTGAGGCCTGGGCATCGCTGACACCGTACCAGGTGCGCATGTAGTTGCTGTCACCGAACTGGCTGTTGAGGCCGCCGACCAGCTTGCCGAACCGCCCTTCGTAGAACGGCGCGCTGATGCTCAGCTTGAGGCGGTTCCAGGCCGAACCGGTGTCGTGGTCATCGTCATCCTTTTCCAGCGCATGTTCGAAGCTCGCGCCGAGAATGATCGGGCCCATGTGATACGTCCCGTCGAGCCCGATCACCGGGCGCGATTTGATCGAGCCCATGCCGTTGAGCTCATCCGAGCCTTTGAATCCGGTCTTGCGATCCTTGCGCACGTCGCTGGCACCGACGTAGACGCTGAGCCCGAAATCCTCTTCGTCGAATCCCCAGCCGAGGCCCTTGTTGCTGTCGAGAAAAATCCCGTAGGGACTGACGATCTCGAGACCTACCAGTGGCGCTGTCACGCGCTCATCGCTGCCGCTGTAGCGCGGCGCACTGGCCGCGCCGGCACGCAAGGTGGTTTTCCATTCGTCGGCACGCAGAGAATCGCTCGCAAGCAACAGGCAAAGAGAGGTCAGGGAAAACGAAAGGGTACGTAACGAAACCGGCATGGGGCACCTGATAGGGATTTGGATGCGCCCATGCTAGTGAGGTGCCGTCCGGCAATCTTTGGCAGCTTTGTCGAGAAACTGTCAAAGACTGTGAAGGCGGCTATCGGCTCAACCCCAGCCGTTCGTGCCATTGCGCGATGGATTCTTCGGGGTAGACCTCGAATTGTTGATCCTTCGCGCTCGCCTGCACTTCGACCCACGGGGCTTTCGAGCCGAGCATCAGGTGGGTGTGTTCCGGCGGCACCGGTAGCGGCGTGTCGATGGCCGAGGCGAACGGGTGGATCAGCTCCGGCCACTCCGGGCTGAACAGCCACAGACCGCTGCCACACAACGAGCAGAAGTGCCGTTCGGCGGTGCTGCGGTGGGCGCGTGTATCGCCTTCGTCTTTCATTTTCGCGTGGTAGATCGTGATGTGTTTGCGCCCGCGCACCTTGAAGCTGGCCGCGTCGCCGCCGAGGTTGATCGCATAGCCGCCACCGCCCTGGGTCTTGCGGCAGATCGAGCAGTAGCAGCGTTGATAAGGGTAGGGGTGGGCACTGGTGAGCGTGAATGAAACCGCGCCGCAGTGGCAGGAGCCTTCGAGGTGCATGGTGGCCTCCGGTGGGGCTGTGTCGATGCGGTTCAGCCTAGAAGAGATGTCGCGCCTGTGCCGCCGCTATGGACGCCCGCGCAAAGCCCGGTCAGCATGGCGCAAAAAATCGGGATCAAAACCCATGCGCCGACTACCTTCTCTGGCTGCATTGCGAACCTTCGAATGCGCCGCCCGCCACGCGCATTTCGGCCGGGCCGCAGCAGAGCTGTGCGTCACCGACAGTGCCGTCAGCCATCAGATCCGCCAGCTCGAAGAGCAACTGGGCGTGTCGCTGTTCATCCGCGAGGGCCGGCAGATTCGCCCGACCATCGCCGCCGGGCGCCTGATGCAGAGCCTGCAGCAAGCCTTCGAACTGATCGGCGATGCCTGCGACGAGTTGCGCGATCCGTCCTCGCTCGCCGTTCTGCGGCTGGCAGTCACGGCAGAACTCGCGCAGAAGTGGCTGATGAACCGTCTCACCGATTTCTACGCGCGTTATCCGCACATCACCTTGCACCTCTACGAACAGCCGATCGAGGCCACCGCACCCGGCGAAGATATCGATCTGGCAATCACTTACGGCACCGGCCCGGTGGACAGCAGCGCGTATTTCGTCCGCCCGTTGCCGGCGTTGCAGTTTTTCCCGGTGTGCAGCCCCGGCCTGTTCAACCAGGGCAACCTGAAAACCCCGAAGGACCTGGCCCGGCATTGCCTGCTGCACGACGATCAGGACGGCAAGACCTGGACCGCGTGGCTGACCAGCCATGCTGGCGACCTGCGCCCGGAGCGTCAGTTGTATTTCGCCCACGCCGGCCTGGCGCTGGAAGCAGCGGCGCAAGGGCAGGGCGTGGCGATGGGCGACAACCTCACGGCGCAGGAGGATTTGCAGAGCGGGCGTCTGGTGCGACCGTTCACCTCCAGCATGACCGCGCTGGGCCAGTACGCACTGGTCTGCGAGCGAGTGCGGCTGGAGCGTCCGGCGGTGGCGCAGATGCTGGAATGGTTCAACGATCAACTGGCGGATTGATGAGTTGAATTCAACTGTTCCGAAATAATCATCGTTGGCGGCGCGACGGCCCGCGACCGTAGCCTGAGGTCATTCCCATCCCGATGACGAGGTTTGACCATGGCACGTTTGCTCGACACCACCCCGAAACAGGACGGCTTCCGTCTGCCCGGCGAATTCGAAGCCAAGTCCGGTTGCTGGCTCGGCTGGCCGGAGCGCACCGACGTCTGGCGCAACGGTGCCAAGCCTGCGCAGAAAGTCTGGGTGCAGATCGTCACCGCGATCTCCCACAGCGAACCGGTGACGGTCTGCGCTTCGGCGGCTCAGTTCGCCACCGCTCGCCGCCAGTTGCCGCCGCAAGTGCGCGTGGTGGAAATGACCTGCAACGACACCTGGTTCCGCGACAGCGGCCCGTGCTTTGTGGTCAATGATCAGAGCGGTGAAGTGCGTGGCGTCGATTTTGAATTCAACGCCTACGGCGGCCTCGATGGCGGCCTCTACTACCCGTGGGACAAGGACGATCAGATCGCCAGCAAGATCCTCGAAATCGAACGTTTCGACCGTTATCGCGCGCCATTGATTGCCGAACTCGGCGGCATTCAGAGTGACGGCCAGGGCAGCATCCTCACCACCGAGCAATGCCTGCTCAACCGCAATCGCAACCAGCATCTGGGCAAGGACGAAGTCACCCGCCGACTCACCGATTACCTCGGCGCCGAGCAAGTGATCTGGCTGCCGCGCGGTTGCAAGTTCGACGAAACCGACGGCCATGTCGACGACCTCGCGTGCTTCGTGCGCCCCGGCGAAGTGGTGCTGCAATGGACCGACAACCGTGACGATCCGCAATGGGAAATCTATCAGGAGGCCTACGACATCCTGCGCAGCACCCGCGACAGCCGTGGCCGCGAGCTGATCGTGCACAAGCTTCCGCAACCGGACGTGCTGGAGTGGACCGCCGAAGAAGCCGAAGGCCTCGATCAGCAGGACAGCACCCACACCCGTCAGGCCGGCACCAAGATCTGTGCGTCGTACATCAACTACTACGCCGGCAACAGCTCGATCGTGGTGCCGTTGTTCGGTGATCGCAACGATCAGGTGGCGCTGGCGACCCTCGCCGAACTGTTCCCGCAGCACAAGATCGTCGGCATCGAAAACTCCCGGGAAATCCTGCTCGGTGGCGGCAACGTCGCGTGCATCACCATGCCGCAATACGCCGGCCAGAAAAAAGGAGCCTGACCTTGGGCCTGCACAAACTGAGTAAAGCGTTATTGCTGGTGCTTGCACCCCTGTGTGTGCAGGCCGCCGAAACGGCGAAACCGGTGGTCAACCTGTACATCTGGGGCGAGTACCTGGCCCCGGATACCCTGAAGAATTTCGAGGCGAAAACCGGAATTCGGGTGGTCGCCGATCACTTCGACTCGCTGGAAACCGTCGAGACCAAATTGCTCACCGGCCGCAGCGGCTACGACCTGGTACTGACCGCCGGCCAGCACCTGTCGCGGGCCATCGAGAGCGGCGCGATCCAGACTTTGAACAAGCAGCAGCTCCCGCACTTTGCCGGGGTCGGCGACGAGTTCCGTCAGCACATGGCGGTGTTCGATCCGGGCAACCGCTACGCCGGGATTTACGCCTGGGGCACCACCGGCGTCGGCTATCAGGAGGAAGCCGTGAAGCAGCGCTTGCCGGAGGCGCCACGGGACAGTTGGGCGATGCTGTTCGATCCGGCGGTGGTGTCGAAATTCGCCGATTGCGGGGTGAGCCTGCTCAACGATCCGAACGAAGTGTTCGCGGCGGTCATGAAGTACATGGGCCTGGACATCAACCGTCAGAGCCTCGACGACCTGAAACTCGCCGAACAGCAACTGGCGAAGATCCGTCCGTACATCCGCTACTTCGACAACGACCTGAACATCAGCGACCTGGCCAACGGCAACACCTGCGTGGCGATGTCGTGGAACGGCAACGTCGCCATCGCAGCGGGCCAGGCCGAAGCGGCCCACAAGCCGTTCAAGTTGAATTACCGGATTCCGAAAGAGGGCACGCTGATCTGGTTCGATGCCATGGTCATTCCCAAGGATGCACCGCACCCCGAGGCCGGATTGGCATTGATGGATTACCTGATGACGCCTGAGGTGATCGCGCCGATCACTGACACCATTCACTACGCCAATGCGATTACGGCGGCGGACGGGTTGATTGATCCTGCGATTCGTAATGATCCGGGGACTTATCCGCCGGAGGCGGTGAGGGCTTCGTTGTATAGCAAGAATGATAATGGCAAGGCGTTCAACCGGGCGTTGGTGAGGGCGTTCAGTCGGTTGAAATCGGGCCTTTGAAAGCCGCCCTCACTTACGGTGAGGGCGCTTTTGGCACCCGCCACAAATACCAAGCCGCCACCGTCCGAAACGGGCTCCAAGCCAACCCGATCTCGATCATCTGCTTGCGCGTCGGCTGCACCTCCAACCCCTTCAACCGCCGATACCCCTCGCGCACACCAAAGTCATCCGCCGGCAAAATATCGGGTCGCTCCAGGCTATAGATCAGCAACATTTCGACGGTCCATCGGCCAACCCCGCGCAAACTGACCAAACGCTCGATCAGCGCCTCATCCTCCATCGCCAGCGCGGTCGAGTAATCCGGCACCACGCCATCCAGGGCTGCCTGGGCAATCCCCTGAATCGTCGCAATCTTGCCCGCCGAAAAACCGCAACCGCGCAACCGATCGAAGTCCGTCATCAGAATCTGCTCCGGACGCGGAAACGATTGCCCGGGAAACAACCCCACCAACCGCCCGACAATCGCGTCGCCCGCCTTGGCGTGCAGTTGCTGATAGGCAATCGCCCGCACCAGCGATTCATAGGGATCACGCGCCGGATGCGGCTGATGCAGGCAAGGGCCGACCGCAGCGATGTGGCGCTGCCAGTCGGCGTCGAGGCTGGCCAGAAACTCGCTGGCCGGTTGGTAGGGATCGAGCATGGCTTACTTCAGCAGACCGTTGACTTCGCCATAGGTGAAGGCCTTTAGGTCGTGGGTATCGAGCTTGCCGCTGGCGAGGAAACTTTTCACCAGTGAGCCCATCGCGCCATACATGAATTCGGCGATGCCGGAGCCGGCGCTCAGGCGGCGTACACCGAGGGTTTTCAACTCATCGGGCGAGGGCAGGCCGGCGAAGCCCAGGACGTTGACCGGCAACGTCGTGCCTTTGCAGATGGCTTCGATTTCATAGGCGGAAGTTGCCCCGGCGGCGAACAGGCCATCGGCCCCGGCTGCCTGATACAGCGCCGCGCGGTGCAGGGTTTCGGCGACGCGATCCTCGGCCGGCACCAGACTTTTGAGGTAAACGTCGGTGCGGGCATTGATAAACAGTTTCACATCGCGCTTGTCGGCGACTTGCCGCGCGACTTCGATCTTGCGCGCCAGCAGTTCCGGCGTGCCGTTGCCGTCTTCGATGTTGATCCCGACCGCGCCTGCTGCGACAACCGCATCGATCACTTCGGCGACCCGATCGAGGTCATCGGAATAACCGGCCTCGATGTCCACGCTCAACGGTACCTTGATGACCCGGGCAATTGATTCCACGGTGCTGATCAAACGCTCCAGCGGCAGGGTGTTGCCGTCCGGATAACCGTGGGCCCAGGCCACCGCGGCGCTGCTGGTGGCGACCGCTTTGCCGCCGAGTTGCTCGACCAGCCGCGCGCCCGTGGCGTCGGCAACGTTGGTCAGGATCAGCAGGCCATCGTGGTGCAACTGGTGAAACTGTGTGTCGAGCGCGTTCATCGAGATCCCTTCTTGTCGGTTTGTCAGAAAGCCAACGGTTGCGTCAGCTGCACGGCTGCGTTTTCCAGCCTGAGCAAAAACGCCTTGCGCGGTTGCCCACCACCATAGCCGGTCAGCGAGCCGTCCGCACCGATCACCCGATGGCAAGGCACCACGATCGACAGCCGATTGTGCCCGTTGGCCAGACCCACGGCGCGACTGGCGCCGGGTTTGCCCAGACGTGCGGCGATGCTGCCGTACGTGCTGGTGTGGCCGTAGGGGATTTGCCGCAGTTCGCTCCAGACCTGCCGGGCAAACTCGCTGCCCGGCAGGTGCAACGGCACGCTGAACTCGCTCAGCTTGCCGGCGAAATACAGCGCCAGCTCGTTTTCGATCAGTTGCAAATGGGCGTTGTGTCCCGGCGCGACCACGTAGCCGTATCGGTTTTGCAATTCTTCGACTTCCCGGGTCAGCGCCGGGCGGTCGAGAAATTCCAGCAGTACCAGCCCGCGTCGCTCGGCCATGGCGATCATCGGCCCCAGCGGCGTGGTCAGCCGGGTGAACAGTAGCGGCTCGCTGGTTGCTGCGCGCCCCGGCGTGATGTGGAACGACTTCTGAAATGCATCGCGAAAACCGCTGAGGGATTCATAACCGGAGTCGAACGCCGCATGGTCGATGGAGGTGCCTTGCTTGATCCCGCCCAACGCCATGCCGAGCCGACGGGTGCGCAGCCACGCATGAAAGGTCATGCCGAAATGCTGCTTGAACCAGCGCCGCAGCTTCAGCGGTTCGTTGCCCTCGGCGAGCAATTGCGCATCGCTCCAGCGTAGCTCCGGATCGGCGTCGACGGCTTTCAATAGCCGTTGCACCCAGTCCGGCGCGATGGCTGCGGCGTCCAGCGGTTTGCAGCGCAGGCAGGCGCGGTAACCGGCGGACAGGCAGTCGTCAGCGTGGGCAAAGAACTCGACGTTTTCCGGTTTCGGCTTGCGCGCCGTGCAGGTCGGGCGGCAAAAGATCCCGGTGGTTTTCACGGCCGTGAAGAACACGCCTTCATAGGCAGTGTCGCTTGCGAGCATGGCGCGAACCATTTCGGCGTGAGGGGGCAGGGCAGCGGTCTGTATGTTCATGGGCCGAGGATAAAACCAGTTATTCGATGGCTCCACCGAAAAATCGACAGTGAATTTTCGGGCCGCTGCACTACAGTGATCGGGTCGCTACAACTCGGGAAATGAAGGTATGCCACCGTTCACGATTCACCACATCGATCACATCGTGCTGCGCGTTGCCGATCTGCAACGCAGCATTGATTTCTACGACCGGGTCTTCGGTGCCGAAGTGGTCAAGCGCAACGAAAAGTTCGGTCTGGTGCACTTGCGCGCCGGCACGTCGATGATCGACCTGGTCGACCTCGACGGCGAAATCGGCCGCAAGGGCGGCGCGGCTGCCGGCAGCGAGCGGCGCAATGTCGATCATTTCTGCCTGCGCATCGAGCCGTTCGATGAAGAGGCATTGGTCAGCCATTTGCAATCCTGCGGCCTGACCGTCGACAAGGCCGCCACCCGTTTCGGCGCCGAGGGCAATGGCCTGTCGCTGTACTGCTTCGATCCGGACGGCAATCAGGTCGAGCTCAAAGGCCCGTCCGAAGCTTAGGCCCGTTTGGCCATCAACAACACCGAAGCCGCCGCCGACAACAGCCCTGCGCAGCAACGGTTGAAAATCCGTTTGCCGCGCGGCTCGGCGAACCAGCGGCGCATATGCAGCCCCATGTAGGCGTAGGCGCTGATGGCGATCCATTCCAGCAGCAGGAACAGCGCGCCCAGCAGCATGAATTGCGGGGTGATGGCGCGGGCCGGGTCGACGAATTGCGGCAGGAAGGCGGTGAAGATCAGGATTGCCTTGGGGTTGCCTGCGGCCACCAGAAATTCCTGACGAGCCAGCGCCAGCAGCCCACTTGCCGGCGCAGTAACGGCGTCTTCTGCGGCAGGATTGGCCCGCCACAGCTGCCACGCCAGATACAACAGATACCCCGCGCCGACAATCTTGATCCCGTAGAACAGCAACTCGGACGTTTGCAGCACCACCGCCAGCCCCGCCGCCGCGAGAGCGATCATCCCGGCAAACGCCAGCAACCGACCGACACCCGCCACGCAGGCGCGACGATAGCCGTAACGGGTGGCGTTGCTGACCGACAGCAGGTTGTTCGGGCCGGGTGCCATGTTCAAGGCGAAACAGGCGGGCAGAAACAGGGAAAGGGTGGCGAGATCCATGACGCGGGCTCCGGTGGCGGGACGGCTATTTTTATCATGTTGATGGCGGGCCGGAACCGTACAGTCAGGCTGCGGAGTCGCGGTACAGCGATTTTCGGGAGTGAATCCGTTCGAACTTTCTTCCGCCCCGTCAACTCTGAAACCTTCACAGGGTGATGAATCCGCCAGAAAAACCATCTGCCGGGTCAGAAAGGACAATTGCCGTGTAAGCTTTCGCGCCATGCTTTTCCATCCCCACATGGCCCCAGGCGGCCCACTGTACGAGCGACTACATGCAAGCAAAGGCCCGCGAGGTTCATGTACCACCGGTATTGCAGGACCTGCGCGCCGGCACGGCCGAACTGCACATTGCACTGGAAAAACGCCTTCCTTTCTTCTCCGACACTCTTGATCTGCACGCTTTCGAGCGATTGATGCGCGCCTATTACGGCTTTTATCAGCCACTGGAAAATGCATTGCAGGACAGCGGCGAGATCCCTGCCGATTTCGATCTGATTTCACGCCTCAAGGCGCCGACCCTGCAACGCGACCTGCAAGCGTTGGGCGCAAACGACGAGGACTTTTCGATCTGCCGCCAGTTGCCCGTCATCGACTCTGCCGCCGCGTGCCTGGGCGTGCTGTACGTGCTGGAAGGCGCAACTCTCGGCGGGCAGATCCTGCGCCGGGAAATCGCCACACGTCTGAGCCTGGGCGCGGACAACGGCGCGGCGTTTCTGGACATCTACGGCGCTGCCACCGGCCGGCGCTGGCGCGATTTCATCGAATACCTGGGCAGTCGCTCGATGGACGCCGACGAGCGCGAAGCCGTCGTGGCGGCCGCCCACACCACATTCAGCTGTTTCGAGCGCTGGCTCGAAAGCCAGGAGGTTCTGGTATGACCCCGCAAGACAAAGAAGCCTTTGAAGAGTTGCTGGCCAACTGCGCCGACGAGCCGATCCGTTTTCCCGGCGCGATCCAGCCTCACGGGTTGCTGCTGACCCTGAGCGAGCCGGACCTTTCGATCATTCAGATCAGCGCCAACGTCGAGACGTTGCTCGCCCGTCCGGCGCAAGAGCTGATCGGCCAGCCACTGCAAAGCCTGATCGGCGATGCCCACGCCGCCCAGGTTCGCGAGGCCTTGCAGCAGCCGACCTTGTCCGATGCGCCGCCGCTGCACTTTCGACTCAACGGCACCGCGTTCGAAGGATTGCTGCACCGGCATCAGGATGTGCTGATTCTGGAGCTGGAAATCCACGTCGAAAACTTCCAGCCGCGCAACGTCGCCGGCACTGAAACCCACCTCGGGCGGATGCTCGCGCGCCTGCAAAAGGCCCAGAGCCTGCAGGCGCTGTACGACATCAGCGTCAAGGAAATCCAGGCCATGACCGGTTACGACCGGGTGCTGATCTATCGCTTCGAAGAGGAGGGCCACGGTCAGGTCATCGCCGAAGCGTCCGATCCGTCGATGGAAGTCTTCAACGGCTTGTTCTTCCCTGCATCTGATATCCCCGAGCAGGCCCGCGAGCTGTACCGCACCAACTGGCTGCGGATCATCCCCAATGCCGACTACCAACCGGTGCCGCTGGTGCCCAAGTTGCGCCCTGACACTCAGACCCCGCTGGATCTGAGCTTCGCCACACTGCGCAGTGTGTCGCCGATCCACTGCCAGTACATGAAGAATATGGGCGTGCTGTCCTCGATGAGCATTTCCCTGCTCAAGGGCGACCGGCTCTGGGGTCTGATCAGTTGCGGCAACCGTCAGCCGCTGCACGTACCCCATGAGTTGCGCACGGCCTGCCAGACCATCGGCCAGGTGCTGTCGCTACAGATCAGCGCGATGGAAGCGCTGGAAGTCAGCCGTCAGCGCGAAGAAAAGGTCGATGCGCTGGCGTTGCTCAATCAAGCGATGATCGATTCGCCGCAGAACGTCTTCGATGGCCTGGCCAACCAGCCACAAGTCCTGATGGCGCTGGCCAATGCCGGCGGTATTGCGATCATCGAAGACAAGCAATTGCACCGTTACGGCAACTGCCCGGAGCCGGAAGCGATTCGCGCATTGCACAAATGGTTGCAAGAGCGCGGCGAGCCGGTGTTTGCCAGTCATCACCTGGCCAGCGTCTATCCGCCGGCCGCGCATTATCAGCAGGTCGCCAGCGGCGTGCTCGCCATGAGCCTGCCCAAACCGGTGGACAACGGCGTGCTGTGGTTCCGCCCCGAAGTCAAAGAGAACATCAACTGGAGCGGCGACCCGCGCAAGCCGCTGGACCTGGAAAACTCCGACGCCGGCCTGCGCCTGCGGCCGCGTACTTCGTTCGAAATCTGGAAGGTCGAGATGGCCGGGATTTCCAGCAAGTGGAGCCACGGTGATCTGTTTGCCGCCAATGATCTGCGCCGCTCGGCGCTGGAAAACGATCTGGCCCGCCAAGTGCGCCGCGAGCAGGAAGCGGTGCGCGCCCGCGACGAGCTGGTGGCGGTGGTGTCCCACGATCTGCGCAACCCGATGACCGTCATTTCGATGCTGTGCGGCATGATGCAAAAGGCTTTCAGCTCAGACGGGCCGCACACCTCGCGGCGTATCTCGACCGCCATCGACACCATGCAGCAAGCCGCCGGGCGCATGAACACGCTGCTGGAAGACTTGCTCGACACCTCGAAAATCGACGCCGGGCGCTACACCATCGCGCCGCAGAAACTCGATGTCGCGCAGATGTTTGAAGAGGCGCAATCACTGCTCGCGCCGCTGGCGCTGGACAAGGACATCAGCATCTCGTTCGAGGCGGATCCCGATCTGCGCATCCATGCCGACCCCGAGCGACTGTTCCAGGTGCTGTCGAATCTGGTCGGCAACGCGATCAAATTCACTCCGCGCCTGGGCACGGTAGGCGTGCATGCCAGATCTGTCGGCGATGAAATCGTCTTCACCGTGCGTGATAGCGGCGAAGGCATTCCCAAGGATCACTTGCCGCACGTTTTCGACCGCTACTGGACGGTGAAGGAAGGCAATCCGACCGGCACCGGACTGGGCTTGTACATCACGCAAGGCATCGTCGAGGCCCATGGCGGGCGGATCGTTGCCGAGAGTGAGCCGGGGCAGGGCAGCGAATTCCGCTTCACCGTGCCACGTCTGGACTGAATACCGGCTCGCGTCGGGTGGCCTGCAGCAGGGCCACCCACTCGGCGGCGAATCGATGGCAATCGCCGGGCCAGCGCGCCGTCAGCAATTGGCCGTCGCGCACCACAAATCCCGCGTGGGGTGACTGCGCGCAATCTCGCTTGGCGATGAGTGGGCCGCGTATGAAATCGGCTTTGCTGGCCAGTGCGGTTTTCACTTCTGCCTCGACCGTCTGTTTGTAGGTGCGGTAGTAGCGCCCCAGCCAGAACGAGGTCATCAGCCACGCCGGTAGCTCCATGGTTGCCGCGAGCAACGCGGTGACCTTGCGCCCGAACAACACCGAGCGCCCGGTGTCGGGATCGAGCGTCCGGGCCAGCAACAACACGCCATGACACACCGCTGCCACGGGTTTTTCAGCCTTGAAAAATTGCAGGGCGATCTGCTGGGCCTGCGTGGACTCCAACAGCGTGCGCATCCCTTTGGCATGACCGCCGGGAATCAATAAACCGTCGAACCGGGTCGTGTCGACATCGGCATACGCCAGTGGCTGGCGAAACGCTTCGGATTCGATCATCTGCGTGTAACTGTCGAGGTCGGCCTTGCGCGTCATCAGCATCGAACTCAACAGGCCGAAACCGATGTCCACCAGTCGTGAGTCGGCGTGGGCGGGCAAGCCTTGCGGCGTGGCAAAACGTACCTCGATGCCCGCGTTGCGCAATGCCTGCCAGGGCACGCTGCTTTCGGTGGGGTCGTAATCGGCGGAGGGCAGCAGAATCAAAATCATCGAGGGCGGACTTCCTGATCAAAAGTGGTCGCATGGCCAAAGCGTAGTGGGTCTGAGCGCACGGGGGTAATTTCCTTCAATACCGCCCGGTGTGTGCTGGCTACTGTGAGCGCCTTGTTCCTCGATTTGAAGCAGGTGTGCGATGAGTCTGATTGTGTCGATGGCGGCGTTTGCCCTGGCCGCGTCCATTACCCCGGGGCCGGTGAATATCGTGGCGTTGAGTTCCGGTGCGCAGTTCGGTTTTCGTGCCAGCCAGCGGCATGTGGCCGGGGCGACGCTGGGGTTTGTGCTGTTGCTGGTGTTGATGGGGTTGGGGCTGCACGAAGTGTTGAAACTGTGGCCGTCGCTGACCCGCGTGGTGCAACTGGCCGGCGTGGCGTTTCTGCTGTTCATGGCCTGGAAGCTGGCCACCGATGACGGGCGGTTGAACGCGAAGGATTCCGGGCGGGCACCGTCGATGCTTTATGGCGCGGTGATGCAATGGCTCAATCCCAAGGCCTGGCTGGCCTGCGTGGCGGGGATGGGCGCGTTTGTCGCCGATGGCGAGGCGCGGCTGGTGTGGCAGTTTGCGGCGGTGTATCTGGTGATCTGTTATCTGTCGGTAGGTTGCTGGGTCTATGCCGGGACGTTTCTGCGTGGCTATCTCGGTAACCCGGCGGGGATGCGGTTGTTCAATCGGGGGATGGCGTTGCTGTTGGCGGTGAGTGCGGGGTATCTGTTGCTGCCGTGAGCGGGGCGGCCCTTGGGTTTAAAGGTGTTTAAGGATGCGTCCGGCAAGCCACAACACCTTGCGCCATTGCCTACGCATCCGCCAGAATCCGCCGGCTTGTGGGCCTTGGGGCCGGGTTTTATCGTGTGTCGGTCGCTGACGAATCAGCGACCGGACTTGACCGTCCGACTCAATCAAGGCGCCAGCGTGCCGTTTTCGTTCAGCTTTCATGGCTGTTCGTTTTATGGCGGTTGTGCGCGGGATACCTTCGGGTATGCCGGGTTCCTTGATTCCCGGTCGGTCAACCCGCGTACAGCTGCCACCTGTTTCGATTGACCGCGAACGGTTGCAGCTCCGCCTATCAAGGAGCTTCACCATGATCAAGCCAACGCCAAACCCGCCTGAAACAGATACAACCTCGCCCTACGAAACCCTCGATTCAAAGAAATTCCACGAAGCCGCCGAACGCGCCCTCGATCACTACCTCAATCCGTTCCACCCCAGAAAGCCGCTGCTCAAACCCAACACCCGCTACCTCATCGCCCCCGGCATCCCGAACGAAGAACTGCTGGCCGACGCCTGTGAAACCCTGACCTCGGCCAAAACCATGGCCACCGACTTCGCCGGACTGGTGGATGGCTCGCATCGGCATGTGCTGCTGGGTATTGCGCAACTGATCATGCTGGGGGAACTGGCGGTGAATCGGGCGCTGGATAATCTGGAGGTGGCAGCTGAACCTCGCGTCTGAGTGATGGAACCGAAACGGCTCCTTTAAGGGGTCGTTTTTGCGTCCGCAGGACACAGTTCACCAACGACCATTCGTCTTGAAGTCTGCCTCACCTGTCAGATCTGACAGGTGACGATGCGCCCCTTTCGCGGTGTGATGAGGTTCGAACCCGATATGGCCGGCGCCGGCGCCAGGAGAACAAGATGAACATCAACGTCAATTCACTGGAAGCTGATGCAGTGCTCAAGCTCTATCCCTTGCATCTCCCCGGCTCGATACAAACGGTGCAACCGCCGGGATATGCCGATCGCGGGGTGCCCCGTTCCATTTATTCGGCAATTCAACCCCTGGCCATCGTGGTTGATCCGTTGGTGATGCTGGCCAATTCGAAAAATGGTGCGCTGGGTGGCGTGCTTGAAGCTTACGATACCGTGACGGTGTGGGTGAACGGCGTTGCGACGGGCGCGAGTGACTACGTCAGGCCAGGTAAGGAAAGCGAACGGATGTTGTTGCATCTTCAGCCGGGATGGTTCAACGACGGTGTAAACACAATGCGTTATCGGGTACAGCGACTGAGCGGAAATAACGAGGATTCTCTGCCATTGAAGGTGCTGTATTACAACCCGGCCTCCGGCGTCACGGTCAGCCATCCGCCAAGTGTCGGTCCGGGACAAACGGGACCAATCACCATCACCATCAGCTACCCGCGCCCCTATGGAACCGTGACGCTGACCATCGGCAACTGGAGCATCACGTTTAACAACTTCGATGACACCAAACCGATCATTTACCACCTGACGCTCACTGACCTCCAGCAGATCGGTGACGGTACCCACCCAGTCAGCGCCATACATATTGATCAACTTACTAACAGCAATGTGTCGCCGACGACCTCTATCGTTATCACCGCCAACACACTTGTTTTACGGCCCCCCACCGTCACGGGGCAGACAGGCAACAACTTCAATCCGACCTTGCAGAATGTCGAGGTAGTGGTGCCTGCGGGCACTCTGTTGCCCAGCGACAAGGTCCACGTCGTATGGGAGGGCGCGATCAGTGCGCCAGGGGCTTCCTTCACCAGTCCGCAACGCCTGGTCAGTGCGGGTCTGAAATTCGTGGTACCGCGCTCGGTGCTGGCCTACAGCCTGGGCAAAGGGGTCAAGGTCACCTATGTCATCGAGCGCAATGGTGTCTTGACCTCATCGCAAGTCTTGCCACTGAACATCCTGCCATTGCCCGCCACGGCGCTGATCCCGCCGAAAATTCTGGAAGCGAATGCGAACAACGTGCTCGACGTCACTGCGCTGGGCACCAAAAACGCGACGAATCACGCCTTGCTCTGGACGCTGATTGCCGATGGCATGCCGTGTTGGCTTTCGCTGGAGGGCAAGAACGCGGACGGTACGGTCGTTAATCTGCCCTTGTGGAATGGTCTGCCGGCGCGGGTCAATCCGACTTGGGTCAGTCAGGGTTTCTGGCCTCAAGTGTTGGAGAACAGCTTCCTTAAGGAACTTGGAGATGGAACTTCACTGATCATCAAGTTCGCGGTGTCGATGGACATGAGCAATGTCAGGGCGACGGCCGTGGAGTTTCCGGATCGGGTCTACACGATCAAGGCTGTGGCGCTCATTGCGCCAACCATCGTCAACGTGAACGAAAACACCGCCACCGGTAAACCTGTTGCGAACGCAGGAACCACCACGGCAACCACGCTGGTGATCAGCGGAAAGTTGAGCCCTGGTCAGCAGGGCGAGTTGTACGATGGCAGCGGCGCGAGCGCGAAGCCGTTGGGCAAGGTGACCGCCAACGCGGCGGGCGACTATTCGATTACCATCACGGTCGCGCAGGGCGCCCATCGGTTCTACATTCAGTCGCTGTATCACCCCGGGACGGTGTATTCCAATGTCTGGACGCTGACTGTTGTTGCTCTCGTGATACCGACCATCGTCAATGTGAACGAAAACAACGCCAACGGTAAACCTGTTGCGAACGCAGGAACCACCACGGTGCCCACTCTGTTTTTCAGAGGCAAGCTGAGCCCCCATCAGCAGGGCGAGTTGTACGATGGCAGCGGCGCGACCGCGAAGCCGTTGGGCAAGGTGACCGCCAACGCGGCGGGCGACTATTCGATCACCATCACGGCCGCGCAGGGCGCCCATCGGTTCTACATTCAGTCGCTGTATCACCCCGGGAATGTGTACTCCAATGTCTGGACCCTGACTGTCGTGGCCCTCGTCAACGCAACTATCACCAAGGTGAACGAAAACACCGCCACCGGTGCGCTCGTTGCACATGGAGCATCTACCCATGCGATTAGGCTTGTGATTACAGGCACGGCTAATGCCGGTGAAAATGCTGAGCTGCGTGACAACAATTCGGTGATAGATACATTTGTCGTGGACGCGAAGGGTGATTTCCAGCGAACCGTAACGGGGCAGGCGGTTGGTAATCATAATTATAGAGTCAGAGAGTTGGGCAACGGGACGGAGTCGGCAATTAGATCACTTACAGTTGTGGCCTGGAGAGATTCGATAACGGATTTCAATAATGGTACTTCTGGAGGTTGGCTGAAGGGGCCAGCAGGCTTTCAAGGCGCTATCGCTGGGGGAGTATTTCGGAATTTAACTCCGGCCCATACTGGTCATGCTGGTGTATTGTTCAGTCAGTCATTTCAGTTGGTCGGTGGAAGTAGGTATTCGTTCAGCTATCGAGTTCGTAATATATCCCCCCAACCTCCGGATCTGGCACCTTCATTTTCGGTAAGCACATCTTCGGGGCTGACGATTCTTCCGGTTTTCAATGTACCTCGAAATAGTCAGTGGTATACGCAGTCGAATGTTTTCAGTGTCACTACGAGCGGTACATATCGAGTAAATCTAGTAAGCCACCAAGATAGAGGTGGAGGTAATAACGGTGACGGTGGTAACGACTATGAAATCGACGACCTTATTATGAGATGGGTCAGTTAGCGTAAAAAACGTAAAAGGGGACGCGTAAAGAATAAGAGGGGACGCATCTATTTTCCTGCGACAAAGCCATGATCAATGACTTTGCCGATTACCCTCAAGGCCCGCAGCAATGCGGGCCGTTTTGTTATCCCCGATACTGTCCCGGCGTCGCCGCCAGATGCTGCTTGAACGCCCGCTGAAAGTGCGCCTGGTCAGCAAACCCGGCCTCCAGCGCCACATCCGCAATCAACTGCCCGCGACGCAGACACTCACGGGCAAATTGAATGGCGAGTAAAAGGGGACGCATTTATTTACCTGCGACAAAGTCATGACCAATGACTTTGCTAGTTACCCTGACGGCCCGCAGCAATGCGGGCCGTTTTGCTGTTATCCCCGGTACTGCCCCGGCGTAGCCGCCAGATGCTGCTTGAACGCCCGCTGAAAATGCGCCTGATCGGCAAACCCTGCCTCCAGCGCCACATCCGCAATCAACTGCCCGCGCCGCAGGCACTCACGGGCAAACTGAATGCGCTGGTTAATCAGAAACGCATGAGGCGTCATGCCGTAATGCTGTTTGAAGGCACGAATCAGGTATGACGGTGACAATTCGGCAGCGGCGCAGATGTCGTCGAGGCTGAGCAGGTCGGTGCAATGCTGGCGTATGAACTCGGCGGCGCGTTCGAGTTTGAAGTTTGGCTCGCGCAATGGTTGTTCGATGGGGTTCAGGCGCAGTTGCAGATCACTGAAGAACTCCACTGCCGCGCTCTGTTTGCGCAGCACGTCTTGCTGATCGTCGACCAACACTGCGTACAACGCATTCAAGTCGCGAAACAGGCGGGCATCATTCAAATGCGTATCGGAAAACCGCCGAAACTCAAGCTCCGCGCTGAACCCCAGCTGATGCTGCAGATCCGTCAGCCACGGCGTTTCCACATACAACATCAGATACGACCATGGCTGATCATCGATCGGGTTGCACGCGTGCACATCCCCCGGATTCATCAGCACCACGGTGCCAGCCGCCACTTCGAACGAGGATTGCTCATGCACATAGGTGCTGCGCCCGGCGGTGATCGCGCCGATGGAGAAGTGCGCGTGGGAATGCCGTGAATAGCAGACCTCACGCCCGTCGGCGATGGCCCGGGCCTCGATGAAGGGCAGGGCGTCGTCGCGCCAGAAACGCGGGGCTTGTTCGGGGTTCTTGGCGACAGCTTTCATCATTGGGGTTCTCGGCAGGCCAGTGCCCGAGTGTATTAGCTCTGGCCGGCGAAGGCTCGTTCCAGTTCGGCGATGTCGAGTTTTTTCATCCCGAACATGGCCTGCATCGCCCGCTGGGCTTTGCTCTGGTCGGCATCGGTCATCATGTGCATGAACGCCACCGGCACGATCTGCCACGACACGCCGAACTTGTCCTTGAGCCAGCCGCATTGCTGCGCTTCCACCGGACCTCCAGCGGACAGGTTGCCCCAGAAATGGTCGACTTCCTCCTGGTTCTGGCAATTGACCTGGAACGAGATCGCCTCATTGAACTTGAACACCGGCCCGCCATTGAGGCCGGTGAAGGTGTGGCCGTCGAGTTCGAAACTGACGGTCATCACCGAGCCTTCCGGGCGACCGTGGAATTCCTGGCCGACCTTGCTGTAGTGGGTCAGGGCGGTGATTTTCGAGTGATCGAAGATCGAGCAGTAAAACTTGGCCGCCGCCTCGGCCTGATCGTCGAACCACAGGCACGGGGTCAGCTTTTGAAAGCGTTGCATGGCAGTCATCCTCGGCAGGTTAGACACGCTGGATTAATAGCGTAGTCAGTTTGTGATCAGCTGGCGGTGCCGTGGATCGAGTGGTTGGCTGTTGTGAGGATGAGGTGTAGTCGTATTGACTTTGAGGTGTGTCAAAAAGACTCTTTTGTGTTTGTGTCAAATTGACTCGTATTTTCGCAACTGGCTGATATTGCTGAGCTAAAAATCTGGCACGCAAGTTGAATTGTTCAACGTACAAACTGATCCGCTCAGGAGTACGAAACATGTTCACTGTCTTCGAGAATCCGCTGAACGTTCTGCACCTGTCGAGCAAAGTGCTCGTCGCCGGTCTGGTCATGTTGCTGGCCGGGATCTATGGCGCTTATCTGTATCAGGGCCACATGCCGATTGCTTTGCTGGTGGCGATGCACGCGATGACCATCGTCGGTCCGACGCTGATCAAGATCGGCTATGTGATGCGTTTGCTGTCGCAGTATCGGCTGGCTCGATACCCAGCCATGGCGGTGGCCTGAGATGCGCAGACTCGCGGCGGCGCCGGTGTTCAGCCTGGGCTTTCGGCCGCTGTTCCTGGCCGGGGCCGGATTCGCCGCTCTGGCGATTCTGATCTGGGGTTTGTGGCTTTACGGCCATTGGTTCGATCTGCAACCGGCGGGCGGCATGCTCGCCTGGCATCGGCATGAAATGCCGTTCGGTTTCGCGGCGGCGATCGTTGCCGGGTTTCTGCTGACGGCGGTGCCCAACTGGACCGGAATTCCCGGTGTACGCGGCGGGGCGTTGATCGCTTTGGTGTCGGTCTGGCTGCTTGGTCGCGTGGCCTGGTGGCTACCGTTGCCCGTTGGATTGATCCTCGGGCTGCAATGGGTTTTTCTGCCGCTGCTGGCGGTGATGCTGACGCGGGACTTGATTGCTGCGGGCAAACGCGACAACTACCCGATTGTGCTGGTGCTCGGGCTGATGGCGGGTTGTCAGGCACTAACCTTGATTGGCCTGTTCAACGATGACACCGGTTTGCAGCGCCAAGGCGTGCTGGGCGCGTTGTGGCTGATTGCGGCGCTGATGACTGTGATTGGCGGGCGAGTGATTCCGTTCTTTATCCAGCGTGGCTTGAACCGTCCACCGGCACCGGTCGCCAACCCACTGCCAACACGCTTGCTGCTGATCGGCAGCCTGCTGACCGCCGTCACATTTGCGGCAGGGCTCAATGATTCGCCACGGCTGTGGCTGGCGGGCTTGTTTGCGCTCACCGGCAGTTTGCAAATGCTGCGGCTGATCCGCTGGCATGATCGCGGGATGTGGCGGGTGCCGCTGCTGTGGTCGCTGTACCTGGCTTACGGCTGGATGGCGTTGGCGACTTGGGACATGGCGGCCTGGCATCTCGGACTGCTCGGCCAGCAAAGCCTGGCGACCCATGCACTGGCGGTCGGCGGCGTGGGCGGGTTGATTCTGGCGATGATTGCACGGGTCAGCCTCGGTCACACCGGCCGGTTGTTGCAACCGCCGAAAGCCGTGGTGCTGGGGTTTGCATCGGTGTTGATCGCGGCGGGTTGCCGGGTGTTGCTGGTGCCGTTTTCCAGCCTCGGCCTCGGTTTGTCTGTGGCGCTCTGGTGCGCGGGGTTCGCGCTGTTTTTACGGCATTACACCGGGATCCTGCTCAAGCCGAGGCTGTAGCTTTTTCAGCCGCGACGCTCGGCAATCATCAACAACGACTGTGGCACAGGGCTTTGCGGATGTTGTGGCTCGCGCAGACTGCTCAACTGAAATCCGGCCATGTCCAGCGCATTCAGCCAACTGGACAAGGTGCGGAAATACCACGGCATCGGTCGCCATTGGCCCTTGAATCCATCGAAGGTTTCCTCCCGCCAGCCATCCTGATAATCACCCGCTGCCACCGACCACGGATGCAGCGTCTGGATCACCAGCGCACCGCCGGGCACGAGCAGGGCGTTCATGGCGGCGAGCAGCGGGATGATGTCCTGATGCAGCAGGGAAAAGTTGGCGCAGATCAGGTTGTAATCGCGGCCGATGTCGACTTTCGCTTCTACCAAATCTTCATAGCTGGCGACCTGCACCGGTGACGATCCTGCCGCTTGCGCTGCCTCCACCAGTGTTGCATCACCGTCCACGCCGACCGCTTCGATCCCGCGTTCGGCCAGCGCCCGCAACAACCAGCCTTCGCCGCATCCCAGATCGAGCACGCGCTCGGGTTGGCGCCCCATGATTGCCAGCAGAATGGCCTGATCGGTGACCTGCCGACGGCTCTCGATGGCGCCGCTGCGCACGGCTTCGGTCCAGGCCAGGGCGTTGTGGTGCCAGCTCTGGAGCAGGGTGGATTCAGGCGAGGGCATGGCGAGCTCCGAGGATGCGGGTGCAGACAAGGATAGGTCAGGTGTAGTCGGCCAGACGAATCCGGTTGCGACCGCTACGCTTGGATTCGTAGAGCGCGCTGTCGCCCTGTTCGATCAATGCAGTGAGGCTGGTCGGCGGCTGATCGAACACCTTGGCGCCGATGCTCAGGGTGACCGCTTCCGGGGTGACGTAGGACTGAGAAGTCATCTGCTGAAACTGCTCACGCAACGCACTGCCCAGCACCATGATCTGTTCGTGGGACGCATCGCCCAGCAGCATCACGAATTCGTCACCGCCCAGCCTTGCCGCCAGTGCGCCCTTGGGCAGCACCGCGCGGATCATTTCGCTGAGGGCGATGAGCAGCCGATCGCCAGCGGCATGGCCATACAGGTCGTTGATCAGTTTGAAGTTGTCGATGTCGATCAGCAGCAGGGCGCCGGGGCGAGTGCTGGATACTTGATCGAGCAGGCGCGGCGCGCGGACTTCGAGAGCGCGGCGGTTGTACAGCGCGGTCAGCGGATCCCGGGCGGCCAGTTCGGCAATCTGTTTTTCCCGGCGGTAGCGCTCGGTGCCGGTCATCGACAGTGCGATCAGCATGATCGCCATCGCGCCCTCGACCAGAGAAATCTGAATGATCTCACCGCGCAGCGACGCCAGATCGATCAGCGTGCCCGGAATCACTGCGATGATCGCTTTGGTGAAATAGAACGCGCCGTGGATCAGCAGTACATAGCGCAGTTGCACCGCACCGATACTCAGCGACTTGCCGTGAGGGCGCAGCAACAGACTGGCCCGCAGCATCAACAGCGCAATCAGCAGCGAGTTGGCCATCAGCATGATCTTCGACCACGCCGGATCTTCCGGTAACAGCAGCAACGCCAGCCATGCGAGGAACATCAAGTACCAGGCCCGCGACAACCGGCGTTGGGTAAACTGCGCGACGCCCAGCAGGAACAGCCAATGCGCAACGACCAGCAAACCGTTGGCGAACCAGATGCCGATCAACGGATATCCGTTGGCGCGCAGCAGTGCAAGGCTCGAGCCGACGGTGATGGTGGCGAAACCGGCGCTCCAGAACAGCAGTGAGGATTCGCGGATGCTGCGCCATTCGACCGCCAGATACAGGGCGGCCGCCGCGGCCAGGGCGGTGGAAATGGTGAGCATCGTGAGGGGATCGAGCGCCATGAACGGACGGGTCTGCCTGGATAGTGGTAATGGGCCACGATTGTAAGCGTTCGCCCGATGGGCTGCTATTTTCACTCACCGGTTATTCCATTTTCAGGCGAGGTGTTCCATGGACCGGTTTACTGGCGGTTGTCTGTGCGGCGAGGTGCGGATCGAGGCGTCGGGGCGACCTTACCGTGTCGGGATTTGTCACTGCCTCGATTGCCGTAAGCACCATGGGGCGCTGTTTCATGCATCGGCCATCTTTCCCGAGGACGCGGTGACGATTACCGGCGAGACCCATGACTATGCCGGGCGACATTTCTGCCCGCGCTGCGGGTCGTCGGTGTTCGGCCGCAGCGGCGATGAAGTCGAGGTGAGTCTGGGCGCGATGGATGCGCCGGATCAATTCCGGCCCACCTATGAGTTGTGGACGGTGCGTCGCGAGTCGTGGCTGCCGACGTTTCCATTGGCCAGACACTATGTGGGTAATCGCAAGGCAACGGGGCGAACCGAAGAATAGCCGGGGTCAGGCTGGGAGCCTGAGCCCGGCCAATAGGGTCAGCCGCGAATGAAGGCCAGCAGATCCGCGTTGATCGTCGGCGCTTCGGTGGTCGGCATCCCGTGAGGGAAGCCCGGATAAATCTTCAGCGTGCTATTTTTCAGCAGTTTTGCCGACAGCACACCGGAGTCTTCATACGGCACGATCTGGTCGTCATCGCCGTGCATCACCAGCACCGGGATCGAAATGCCTCTCAGGTCTTCGGTGAAGTCGGTCTGGGAGAAAGCGACGATCCCGTCATAGTGCGCCTTGGCGCCGCCCATCATGCCTTGACGCCACCAGTTGAGCACGACGGGTTCCGAAGGTTTGGCTCCCGGCCGGTTGTAACCATAGAACGGACCGGCCGGCACATCGTGATAGAACTGCGCGCGATTGGCTGCCAGTTGGGCCTGAAGATCGTCGAACACCGACTTCGGCAGACCGCCCGGATTGCTCTCGGTTTTCACCATCAGCGGCGGCACGGCACTGATGATCGCGGCTTTGGAAACCCGATCCTCGCCATGCCGGGCGATGTAATGGATGACTTCGCCGCCACCGGTGGAATGGCCGACATGCACGGCTTTTTGCGTTCCCAGATGATTGACCACCGCCGCCACGTCATCGGCGTAGTGATCCATGTCGTGGCCGTCCCAGACCTGGCTCGAGCGTCCGTGACCGCGTCGGTCGTGGGCCACTACCCGGAAGCCCTGAGCGAGGAAGAACAGCATCTGCGCATCCCAATCGTCCGAGCTCAGCGGCCAGCCGTGGTGGAAGTGGATCACCGGGGCATCTTTCGGGCCCCAGTCCTTGTAGAAGATTTCGACGCCGTCTTTCGTTGTGACATAGCCCATGTTCGCTACTCCTGAAAAATGCGGAACGGAAACGTGAAGGGGTGAAGACAAGCGCTATGAACTCTAGGATTGAAGTGCACTTTAAGGTCAAGCAAGTTCCGAACGGTCATCGCTGGCGTGAATGGTGGGCCATAGCCGTTGTGCGCTTGACCTTAAAGTTTGGTTGAACCTTAGAGTGGCGCTGACCGGCCACCTGCCGGGCCACTCATCGAGAAAGGTCAGCGAACATGAGCAAGCGCTTTACAGAAGTCGAATTCGGATCGCACAAGGTCGAGGTGCTGGAGGGCGGCTACTACGACCGTTTTCGTATGAACCCCAATCTCGACGAAGTGGCCCGGGACAAGGCTGCCGGCAATATCGACTTCTTCCGGCGCATTCCCAAGCAGCAGGTCGCTTCGAGAGTCGGCCCGACCTGGGCGCCGAACTTCTATTACCGTTCCGGCAGCGTGCAGTTGCTGTTCCTGGCGCCGCTGGACCGTCTGCGCGCTACCTTGCCTGCGCCGCTTGAACCGCTGCGGGCATTTCCCGGTTATGGGCTGGTGGCGCTGACATTTTTCTCCTACTCGGTTTGCGACAACGATCCGTACGACGAAGTCTCCGTGGCGATCGTCGTGCGTCGTCCCGGCGCCCGTGGCTCCCATGTGCTGGAGCTGATGGACGCCATGCGCCGGCGTAGCTTCACCGCCCATGTGCTGGCGCTGCCGGTGAACACCGAAATCGCCCGGGTGCGCGGCGTGCACGGCTATCAATTGCCCAAGTGGCGCGCCGACATCAACGTGAACATCGGCACCAGCGTCAGCGCCCGTATTGACGGGCCCAAGGGCCTGCCGGACCTGATCCTGAAAGCGCCGCTGCCGACCCTGCAAAACGTTACGCCGCAATCGCGCATGAGCACCGCCACCATGATTCATCAGGTCGATGGTCTGTGGCATCAGAGCGTGGTGCAGAGCAACACACTATCCTTTGCCCAACGCCTGTTTCCCCGCGATGTGCAGCTGGATCGCAACGGCGGCCCCCTGAGCCAGTTGCTCGACGGCCTCGGGGCTTCGCGGATCCTGCGTCTGGACGTGATCAAGGACGCCCAGATCGTGCTCAACCTGCCGGTGCCGCTGACGGCGTTCGGTCAGGCCGGTGTCACCCCAAGAGAGGCTGCCAAATGACACGTCGAATCCTGCACGTCGTGACCAATGTCGCCCACTATGCCGACCCGACCGAACCCACCGGGCTATGGCTCGGGGAGTTGACCCATGCCTGGCAGGTGTTCGCGGAAAAAGGCTTCGAGCAGCGACTGGTCAGCCCCAGGGGCGGGCGGAGTCCACTGGAGCCTCGGGCATTGAAGTGGCCGATGCTCGACCGCTCGGCCAAGACCTGGCTGAACGATCCGGCGAGCATGGCGCTGCTGGCGAACACCGCCAGCCCGGAGCAGATCGACAGCGCGGATTTCGACGCCATCTATTTCACCGGCGGGCACGCGGTGATGTGGGACTTTCCCGACGACCCCGGCCTGCAACGGCTGACCAGGGAAATCTTCGAGCGCGGCGGGATCGTTTCGTCGGTCTGCCATGGTTATTGCGGGTTGCTCAATACGCGGTTGTCGGACGGCAGCCTGCTGGTGGCGGGGCGCAAGGTCACCGGTTACTCGTGGATGGAAGAAGTGCTGGCCGGTGTCGCGAAAAAAGTACCGTACGACTCGGAGCAACAGATGAAGGATCGCGGGGCGCGCTACGAAAAGGCGTTTCTGCCATTCACCTCGAATGTGGTGACCGACGGCAAACTGGTGACCGGACAGAACCCGCAATCGGCCAAAGCCACGGCGCAACAAGTAGCCGCGATGCTGTAGATCCATGACCGGTGGTCGCGGCGGCTGGTCGTCGGGGCAAAATGCGCTTAGCTGAAAGGGATAAGCCGAGGTGTGCACGGCATCGAATGCTGTCGCAACGCCCCTTCAGAACACCGTGAGTCTGAGGAAATCCCCGATGCTGACCTTGAACATCAATGGCAAGGATCAGGAGCTCGATGTCCCCGCGGACATGCCGTTGCTCTGGGTTCTGCGCGACGTCGCGCACCTGACCGGCACCAAGTTCGGTTGCGGCATGGCCCAGTGCGGGGCCTGCACCGTGCATGTCGATGGTGCACCGCTGCGCGCCTGTATAACGCCGGCCACTGCCGTCGCCCATGGCCAGAAAATCCTCACCATCGAAGGCCTGTCGACCGACGGTTCGCACCCGGTGCAACAGGCCTGGGCTGAACTGGACGTGGTGCAGTGCGGTTACTGCCAGTCCGGGCAGATCATGTCCGCCGCCGCGTTGCTGGCCAAAATCCCCAAACCCACCGACAGCGACATCGATCAGGCGCTCTCCGGCAATATCTGCCGCTGCGGCACGTATCCAAGAATCCGCGCAGCGGTCAAACGTGCCGCCGACATTGGCTGAGCGAGGGGAGGTGAGTGATGAACAGTCCTGTATCCCGTCGCGGATTTCTCAAGGGCAGTGCCGTGCTTGGCGGTGGTCTCGTCGTGGCTTTCGTGGTGCCCGGCGGCAACCGCTTCGCCATGGCGGCCGAGAATGAAGGCAAGGTGTTTGCGCCGAACGCGTTCCTGCGGATTGCGCCGGACAACAGCGTCACCGTGCTGCTCGGCCATTCGGAAATGGGCCAGGGCATCTGGACCGGCCTGACCATGCTGATCGCCGAAGAGCTGGACGCCGACTGGTCGAAGATCCGCGTCGAGCACTCGCCGGCCTCGGCGGCCGATTACGGCATGCCCGGTTTCGGCGGGATGCAGATTACCGGCGGCTCGACCTCGACCTGGATGGAATTCGACCGCTACCGACTCGCAGGCGCCACGGCCCGGCAGATGCTGATCGAGGCGGCGGCCAAGCGTTTCAACGTGGCGCCGTCGACGATCCACACCGAATCCGGTGTGGTGATTGCTGGCGACAACCGCGCCACTTACGGCGAACTGGCGGACGCCGCCGGGCAACTGCCGGTGCCGGATCCGAAGTCGATCACCTTCAAGGAAGCCAAGGACTGGAAAGTCATCGGCAAACCCACCAGACGCCTCGACACCCCGGAGAAAATCACCGGCCGTGCGAAGTTCGGCATGGACGTGCAGTTCGACGGACTGATGACGGCGATGGTCGCGCGCGCCCCGGTGTTCGGCGCCACGGTGAAATCCTTTGAAGGTGCGCAGGCACTGGCCGTTCCAGGCGTACATAAAGTGGTGCAGGTGCCGACCGGCGTGGCGGTGATCGCCGATCATTACTGGGCGGCGAAATTGGGGCGTGATGCGCTGAAGGTTGATTGGGATCTGGGGCCGCACGCGGATCTCAGCAGCGAAAAACTGCTGGAGAGTTTCCGCAAACTCGCCGCCACACCGGGCATTTCCGCCAGTCAGGCCGGTGATGCCAAGGGCGGCTTTGGCAAAGCAGCGAAGAAAATCGATGTCGAGTACAGCGTGCCTTATCTGGCTCATGCGCCGATGGAACCGCTGAACTGCACGGTGAAGATCAGCGCCGACAAGTGCGAGATCTGGACCGGCACCCAGTTTCAGACGCTGGACCAAATGGTTGCCGGCAAGATCACCGGATTGAAACCGGAGCAGGTGGAGATTCATACCGAATTCCTCGGCGGTGGTTTCGGTCGGCGGGCCAACCCGACGTCGGACTTTGTCGCCGAAGCGGTGCAGGTGGCGAAGGCCGCCGCGATGCCGGTGAAAACCGTGTGGTCGCGGGAGGATGATATCCGGGGCGGTTATTACCGTTCGATGTTTCTGCATCAGGCACGGATCGGTCTCGGCGCGGATGGCTTGCCGCTGGCCTGGCAGCATGTGCTGGTCGGGCAGTCGATCATGGCCGGCACGTTCATGGAACAGACCATGGTCAAGAACGGCGTCGATCAGACCTCGGTCGAAGGCGTTGCCGACAGCCCGTACATCAAGGATCTGGCCCATCATCAGGTCGATCTGCATTCGCCGAACACTGGCATCAATGTGTTGTGGCTGCGTTCGGTGGGGCATAGCCACACCGCGTTTGTCATGGAATCGCTGATCGACGAAATGGCCGCAGCGGCGGGCAAGGACCCGGTGGAGTACCGACGAACCTTGCTCAAGGATCACGCCCGGCATCTCGGCGTGTTGAATCTGGCGGTGGAGAAGGCCAACTGGAAAGCACCGCTGCCCGACGGCCATGCGCTGGGCGTGGCGGTGCACGAGTCGTTCGGCAGTTATGTGGCGCAGGTGGCCGAGGTATCGCAGGACAACCTGAAAATTCGCGTGCATCGGGTGGTGTGTGCGGTGGACTGCGGGATTGCGGTCAACCCGCAGAGCATCGCGGCGCAGATGGAATCGTGCATCACCTTCGGCCTGGGCATGGCGTTGCACAGCAAGCTGACGCTCAAGGACGGCCGCGTCGTGCAGTCCAACTATCACGACTATCAAGTGCTGCGCCTGAACGAGATGCCGGTGGTCGAGGTGCACATCGTGCCGAGCACGGACAAGCCCGGCGGTATCGGCGAGGCAGGTGTGCCGCCGACTGCACCAGCGGTGGCCAACGCGGTGTTCGCCCTGACCGGGCAGCGCCTGCGGGAACTGCCGCTGCAACTGTCGGGGGTGTGAGATGAAACGACATCTGTTGTTGGGCGCTGTGATTCTGGTCGGGCTGGGTGGCTATGCCTCGGACCTGTTCGCCGACGATCAGGAGGCCTTGAAAGCCTTCGGCACGGTGCAGAAAGTGTTCCAGAGCCCGCGTTGCCAGAACTGCCACATTCCCGGCGATTCGCCATTGCAGTTCGACGCCGGTACGCCCCACGCGATGAACGTGGTGCGCGGCATGGATGGCAAGGGCGCCGCCGGTTTGCCTTGCGCCACCTGCCACGCCGAAACCAATCCGCCGGCCAGTTATGGCCCCCACGCGCCACCGGGTGCGCCGCACTGGAGCCTGCCGCCGGCCTCGCACAAGATGGCCTGGATCGGCCTGCCGCCAGATCGCTTGTGCGCGATGATCAAGGACCGCAGCAGCAACGGCGACCGGGACTTCGCCGCGCTGATCAAGCACGTCAGCGAGGACAAACTGGTGCTCTGGGGCTGGAATCCCGGGCCGGGGCGGCAACCGGTGCCGGTGCCCCACGACATCTTCGTGAGTCAGTTCAAGCTCTGGGCGGACGCGGGTGGGCCGTGTCCGGTGGCGGGCGGATGAGCATTTGAGTCATCGCCAATCGGGGCTACGCTGAAGGTCACTGATAACAAGGGAGTGTGTGATGCTGGTGCCAGGCAAACCCGTCAATGAAGCGGCTCGAGTGCAAGCGCTGTATGGATTGAACCTGCTCGATTCCGCCCCCGAAGAACGCTTCGACCGTCTGACTCGATTGGCCAGGCGGCTGTTCAACGTACCGATCGCGCTGGTGACGCTGGTGGACAAGGATCGGCAGTGGTTCAAGTCCTGCGTGGGCCTGGACGCCACGGAAACCCCACGGGACGTTTCGTTCTGCGGCCATGCGATCCTCAAGGATGAATTGCTGCTGGTGCCGGATGCCCGCCAGGACGAGCGTTTCCACGACAATCCTTTGGTGATCGGCGACCCGAACATCCGCTTCTACGCCGGTTATCCGCTGACCGTGCCCAACGGTAACAAGATGGGCACCTTGTGCCTGATCGACACCCGTCCCCGCGAACTCGACGACGAAGAGCGCGCCTTGCTGCGCGATCTCGCCGGCATGGCCGAGCAGGAACTGATGGCCGTGCAGATGGCGAGCATGGACGAGCTGACGCTGTTGTCCAACCGACGCGGGTTCATGATGCTGGCCCAGCATGCGCTGGATGCCTGCGCGCGGATGGGCAAGCCGGCGACGCTGCTGTTTTTCGACCTCAACGACTTCAAGCAGATCAACGACCTCTATGGCCATGCCGAGGGCGACAGTGCGCTAAAGACTTTCGCCGATGTATTGCGCATCGCCTTTCGTGAGAGCGACGTGGTCGGGCGGTTGGGCGGCGATGAGTTCGTGGCGTTGCTGACCGGTTCCAGCCACATCGAAACCACGGCGATCATGACGCGGCTCAAGGAGATCCTTGAGGAGCGCAATGCCACGTTGCATCGGGGGTATGCGATTCGCTTCAGTGTCGGCCAGATCGAATACGACCCGCGACGACATGAAACCGTGGACAAGCTGCTGGCGGATGCGGATGGGGCGATGTATGCCCACAAGCAAGCCCTGAAGCGAATCTGACGCTTATTTGGCAAACAACTGCCCGATGTCCTTGAACGCCTTGAACTCCAGGGCGTTCCCGCAGGGGTCGAACAAAAACATCGTGGCCTGTTCGCCCACCAATCCCTGAAAGCGAATCCCCGGTTCGATCACAAACCGCGTGCCCAGCGATTTCAGGCGTTCGGCCAGGGCGTGCCATTCCTCCATCCCCAGCACCACACCAAAATGCGGCACCGGTACGTCGTGTCCGTCCACGGCGTTGGTGTGGGCGGCTTCCTGCGAGGCATTTTTCGGCGCCAGGTGAATCACCAGTTGATGGCCGAAGAAGTTGAAATCGACCCAGTGATCGCTGGAACGACCCTCTTCGAGGCCAAACACTTCACGGTAAAAATGCCGGGCGGCGGCGAGGTCGTACACGGGAATGGCCAGATGGAAAGGGCTGAGTGGCATGGGGTTGGTCTCGATCAACGGTTGGGGTGAGCTGAGTCTAGCGCTGTGCATTTCGATTGAAAGACGATAGTTTTTGCGCCGAGCTCAAATTATTTCGATCAATCGAGGTGTCCATGCTGCGTGAACTCAAGACCTTTCTGGCGGTGGCGCAGCACGGCACGTTTGCTGCGGCGGGCCTGCATGTCGGCCTGACGCAATCGGCGGTCAGCGCGCAGATCCGCAATCTGGAACAAGCGCTGGGCATACGTCTTTTCGACCGCACCGGGCGTCAGGCGATGCTCAATCCGGCAGGGCAACGCGCCGTGCCGATGGCGCAGGAAATGCTCGCCACCTTCAGCCGCATGGCGATCAGTGAAGATGCCAGCGAGTTTCGCGGCGAGCTGAGAATCGGCGCCGTGGCGACCGCACAGACCGGGCTGTTGCCTCAGGCCTTGCTGCGCTTGCGTCAACAGGCACCTGGCGTGGAGCCGAAACTGGTGCCGGGTGTGTCGTTGAACCTGCTGAGCCAGGTGGATGCCGGGGAAGTCGATCTGGCGATCATGATCAAGCCGCCGTTCGAATTGCCCAAGGAGCTGTCGGCGCAGGTGATGCGGCGCGAACCGTTCGTGCTGATCGTGCCGACAACGGTCGAGGGCGATGATCCGCTGCAATTGCTCGCCGAGCATCCCCATGTGCGCTACGACCGCAACTCGTTCGGGGGGCGGCTGGTGACGCGGTTTCTGCGTGAGCAGCGGATTGACGTCCACGTAGCACTGGAGCTGGATGAGCTGGAAGCGATCGTGAAAATGGTCGAATGCGGGCTCGGCGTTTCATTGCTGCCCAGGGCCGGGCTGTGGCTGGAGCATCCGTTGAAGGTGAGGGTGATCGAGTTGGGTGAGCTGACGTTTTATCGGGAGATGGTGCTGTTGCAGCGTTATAGCCAGCGCCGTCAGCCGATTCAGCAGTTGTTCGCTCGTTGCCTGGAATCGCAGGCATGAAAAAGCCCGCCAATCGGCGGGCTTTTTATCGGCAGCGCGAAGATTACTCTTCGATGTTGCCCATGGCGGTGGTGTTGAAGCCGCCGTCCACGTACATGATTTCACCGCTGATGCCCGACGCCAGGTCGGAGCACAGGAAGGCGCCGGCGTTGCCGACTTCTTCGATGGTGACGTTGCGGCGCAGTGGAGTTTGCGCTTCGTTGGCGGCCAGCATCTTGCGGAAGTTCTTGATGCCCGAAGCTGCCAGGGTGCGGATCGGACCGGCCGATACGCAGTTGACGCGGGTGCCGTCCGGGCCCAGGGAGCCAGCCAGGTAACGTACGCCGGCTTCCAGCGAAGCCTTGGCCATGCCCATTACGTTGTAGTTAGGCATGGTGCGCTCGGCGCCCAGGTACGACAGGGTCAGCAGGCTGCCGTTGCGGCCTTTCATCATTTCGCGACCGGCTTTTGCCAGGGCCACGAAGCTGTAGGCGCTGATGTCGTGAGCGATGCGGAAACCGTCACGGGTGGTGGCTTCGGTGAAGTCGCCGTCCAGTTGGTCGCCCGGTGCGAAGCCGACGGAGTGCACGATGCAGTCCAGGCCGTCCCACTTCTTGCTCAGTTCTTCGAAGACCTTGGCGATTTCTTCATCGCTGGCCACGTCGCACGGGAAGCACAGCTCAGGGCTCGAGCCCCAGCCCTGTGCGAATTCTTCGACACGACCTTTCAGTTTGTCGTTCTGATAAGTGAAGGCAAGCTCAGCGCCCTCGCGATGCATGGCGGCAGCGATGCCGGATGCGATGGACAGCTTGCTGGCGACACCGACGATCAGTACGCGCTTACCGGCGAGAAAACCCATGTGTTGCTCCTCTTTCAGGTTATTGCGCAGTGGCTGGTGCCAGAAAAGCGGCTTCCAGCAACTGCTGTGTATACGGATGTTGGGGGGCGGCAAAGATTGCTTGCGCGTCTCCCTGTTCGACCACTTGGCCATGCTTGACCACCATCAGCTGGTGGCTCAGCGCTTTCACAACAGCCAGATCATGGCTGATGAACAAATACGTCAGGTTGTACTTGGCTTGCAGTGAACGCAACAGCTCCACCACTTGCCGCTGCACCGTCCGGTCGAGCGCCGAAGTCGGCTCGTCCAGCAGGATCAGCGCCGGTTTGAGCACCAGGGCCCGGGCAATGGCGATACGCTGCCGCTGCCCACCGGAAAATTCATGGGGGTAGCGGTGCCGGGTTTCCGGATCCAGACCTACCTCCTTCAATGCCGCAATAATTGCCGCTTCCTGCTCGGCGGCGGTGCCCATCTTGTGGATCCGCAGGCCTTCGCCAACGATGTCGCTCACGCACATCCGCGGGCTCAGGCTGCCAAACGGGTCCTGAAACACCACCTGCATCTCCCGACGCAACGGGCGAACCTCGTTCTGCGTCAGGCAGTCTAGCTGCTTGCCTTCAAAACGGATCGCGCCTTTGCTGCCGATCAACCGCAAGATCGCCAGGCCCAGGGTGGATTTGCCGGAACCGCTTTCTCCCACGATCCCCAGTGTCTGACCCTGAGGCAGGCTGAAATTGATGCCGTCCACTGCCTTGACGTGATCCACCGTGCGCTTGAGCAGGCCTTTCTTGATCGGGAACCAGACTTTCAAGTCCTCGACCTGCAACAGCGGCGCCCCGATTTTATTGCTCGCCGGGCCTCCGCTGGGCTCCGCCGCCAGCAGCTCCCGAGTGTACGGATGCTGCGGAGAACGGAACAGCTCTTCGCACGATGCCTGTTCGACGATGCAACCGCGCTGCATGACACATACGCGATGCGCAATTCTTCGCACGAGGTTCAAATCGTGACTGATCAGTAGCAGCGCCATGCCCAATCGAGCCTGCAATTCCTTGAGCAGGTCGAGGATTTTCAGCTGAACGGTCACGTCCAGCGCGGTGGTCGGTTCGTCGGCGATCAGCAGTTCCGGCTCGTTGGCCAGGGCCATGGCGATCATCACCCGCTGGCGCTGACCGCCGGACAATTCGTGGGGCAGGGCCTTGAGGCGCTTGTGCGGCTCGGGGATGCCGACCATCTCCAGCAGTTCCAGGGTGCGCTTGGTCGCGACCTTGCCGGTCAGGCCCTTGTGGATGCCGAGCACTTCGTTGATCTGTTTCTCGATCGAGTGCAGCGGGTTGAGCGAGGTCATCGGCTCTTGAAAGATCATCGCGATCCGGTTGCCGCGGATGTGGCGGATGGTCTTTTCGCTCAGTTCCAGCAGGTTTTGCCCGGAATAGGTGATGCTGCCGGCCGGATGGCGAGCCAGCGGGTAGGGCAGCAGGCGCAGGATCGAGTGCGCCGTCACCGACTTGCCCGAGCCGGACTCGCCGACCAAGGCCAGGGTTTCGCCACGCTTGATGTCGAAGCTGACGCCCTCGACCACTCGGTGCGAGCGTTCGCCCGTGCCGAATTCGACGACGAGGTCGCGCACTTCGATCAGATTGTCCTGATTCATTTCACTTCCTCGGGTCGAAGGCATCGCGAGCGGACTCGCCGATAAACACCAGCAGACTCAACATCAGCGCCAGTACCGCAAACGCGCTCATGCCCAGCCACGGCGCCTGCAGGTTGGATTTGCCCTGGGCCACCAGTTCACCCAGCGACGGGCTGCCGGCCGGCAAGCCGAAGCCGAGGAAGTCCAGCGCAGTGAGGGTGCCGATGGCGCCGGTCAGGATGAACGGCATGAAGGTCATGGTCGAAACCATGGCGTTGGGCAGAATGTGGCGGAACATGATCGCGCCGTTCTGCATCCCCAGCGCCCGGGCCGCGCGCACGTATTCGAGGTTGCGCCCGCGCAGGAACTCGGCGCGCACCACGTCCACCAGGCTCATCCACGAGAACAGCAGCATGATCCCCAGCAGCCACCAGAAATTCGGCTGGACGAAACTGGCGAGAATGATCAGCAGGTACAGCACCGGCAGACCCGACCAGATCTCCAGAAAACGCTGTCCGGCCAGATCGACCCAGCCGCCATAGAAGCCCTGCAAGGCCCCGGCGATCACACCAATGATCGAGCTGAGCACGGTCAGTGTCAGGGCGAACAACACCGAAATCCGGAAACCGTAGATCACCCGCGCCAACACGTCGCGGCCCTGATCGTCGGTGCCCAGCAGGTTGTCCGCTGACGGCGGGGCAGGGGCCGGGACTTTCAGGTCGTAGTTGATGCTCTGGTAGCTGAACGGAATCGGGGCCCACAGCACCCACGCGTCCTTGGCCTTGAGCAGTTCCTGGATGTACGGGCTCTTGTAGTTGGCTTCCAGCGGGAATTCGCCGCCGAAGGTGGTTTCCGGGTAACGCTTGATCGCCGGGAAATACCAGTTGTTGTCGTAATGCACCACCAGCGGCTTGTCGTTGGCGATCAGCTCGGCGCCGAGGCTCAGGCCGAACAGAATCAGGAACAGCCACAGCGACCACCAGCCACGCTTGTTGGCCTTGAACAGTTCGAAGCGCCGGCGGTTGAGAGGGGACAGGTTCATCTCAATGCTCCCGGCTGGCGAAGTCGATGCGCGGATCGACCAGGGTGTAGGTGAGGTCGCCGATCAATTTCACCACCAACCCCAGCAAGGTGAAGATGAACAGGGTGCCGAACACCACCGGGTAATCGCGGTTGATCGCCGCTTCAAAACTCATCAGACCGAGGCCGTCGAGGGAGAAGATCACCTCCACCAGCAGGGAGCCGGTGAAGAAGATGCCGATGAACGCCGACGGGAACCCGGCGATCACCAACAGCATCGCGTTGCGGAACACATGACCGTAGAGCACACGGTGACGGGTCAGGCCCTTGGCCTTGGCGGTCACCACATACTGCTTGTTGATTTCGTCGAGGAAGCTGTTTTTGGTCAGCAGGGTCATGGTCGCGAAGTTGCCGATCACCAGCGCGGTCACCGGCAGCGCCAGGTGCCAGAAATAATCGAGGACCTTGCCGCCCAGGCTCAACTCGTCAAAGTTGTTCGATGTCAGCCCGCGTAATGGAAACCAGTCCAGATAACTGCCGCCGGCAAACACCACGATCAGCAGAATCGCAAAGAGGAACGCCGGGATCGCATAACCGACGATGATCGCCGAACTGGTCCAGACGTCGAAATGGCTGCCGTGCCGCGTGGCCTTGGCGATCCCCAGCGGAATCGACACCAGGTACATGATCAGCGTGCTCCACAGCCCGAGGGAGATCGATACCGGCATCTTCTCCTTGATCAGATCGATGACCTTGGCGTCGCGGAAGAAGCTGTCGCCGAAATCCAGGGACGCATAGTTCTTGACCATGATCCACAGACGTTCCGGGGCCGACTTGTCGAACCCGTACATGTGCTCGATTTCCTTGATCAGCGCCGGGTCCAGGCCCTGCGCGCCGCGATAGGCGGAGCCGGCCACCGACACTTCGGCACCGCCGCCGGCGATGCGGCTGGTCGCGCCCTCGAAGCCTTCGAGCTTGGCGATCATCTGCTCCACCGGCCCGCCGGGCGCGGCCTGGATGATCACGAAGTTGATCAGCAGAATGCCGAACAGGGTCGGGATGATCAGCAACAGTCGCCGAAAAATATACGCCAGCATCTGATTACTCCGTGCCCACAGGGTCGGCTTGCAGTTGGGTTTGCACTTCTACCGCAGGTTTCGTATCGGGTTTGACCCACCAGGTGTTAATGCCGATGTCGTACTTGGGGGAGACTTTCGGATGGCCGATGTGGTTCCAGTACGCCACGCGCCAGCTCTTGATGTGCCAGTTGGGGATCACGTAGTAGCCCCATTGCAGCACACGGTCCAGCGCCCGGGCGTGGGCCACCAGACTTTTGCGCGAGTCGGCGTTGATCAGGTTCTCGACCAGATGATCGACCACCGGGTCCTTCAGGCCCATCGAGTTGCGGCTGCTCGGCTTGTCGGCGGCGGCGCTCATCCAGAATTCGCGCTGCTCGTTGCCGGGCGAGTTGGACTGCGGGAAGCTGCCGACGATCATGTCGAAGTCCCGCGAACGCACGCGGTTGACGTATTGCGAGACGTCGACGCGGCGGATCACCAGATCGATGCCAAGGTCGGCGAGGTTGCGCTTGAACGGCAGCAGCACCCGTTCGAATTCGGTCTGGGCCAGCAGGAATTCGATGACCACCGGTTTGCCGGTGGCGTCGACCATTTTGTCGTCGACGATCTTCCACCCGGCCTCTTGCAGCAGTTGATAGGCCTCGCGTTGCTGCAGGCGGATCATGCCGCTGGCGTCGGTCTTCGGGTTTTCGAAAGCTTCGCTGAACACCTGCGCCGGGAGCTGGCGGCGGAACGGGTCGAGGATCGACAGCTGATCGGCGTCCGGCAGGCCGGTGGCGGCCATTTCCGAGTTCTCGAAGTAGCTGCGAGTGCGCACGTAGGCGCTGTTGAACAGTTGCTTGTTGGTCCATTCGAAGTCGAGCAGCAGACCCAGTGCCTGACGCACGCGAACGTCCTGGAACACCGGGCGGCGCAGGTTGAAGACGAAGCCTTGCATGCCGGTCGGGTTGCCGTTGGGGATCAGCTCCTTGACCAGTCGGCCCTCGGTGACGGCCGGGATGTTGTAGGCGTTGGCCCAGTTCTTTGCGGTCATTTCCAGCCAGTAGTCGAACTGTCCGGCCTTCAGCGCTTCCAGCGCGACGGTGTTGTCGCGGTAATAGTCGGTGGTCAGCACGTCGAAGTTGTAGAACCCGCGATTGACCGGCAAGTCCTTGCCCCAGTAATCCTTGACCCGCTCGTAACGCACCGAGCGTCCGGCCTTCACTTCGGCGACCTTGTACGGGCCGCTGCCCAGCGGAATTTCCAGATTGCCCTTGTTGAAGTCGCGACTGGCCCACCAGTGTTTTGGCAGTACCGGCAGTTGACCAAGAATCAGCGGCAGCTCGCGATTGTTGTTGTGCTTGAACTTGAACAGCACCGTCAGCGGGTCTTCGGCGACGGCTTCTTCGACGTCGCTGTAGTAGCCGCGAAACATCGGCGAGCCTTCTTTGGTCAGGGTCTCGAAGCTGAACACCACGTCTTCTGCGCGCACCGGGTGACCGTCGTGGAAACGCGCTTCGGGGCGCAGGTAGAAGCGCACCCAGCTGTTGTCCGGGGCCTTTTCGATCTTGCTGGCGACCAGGCCGTATTCGGTGAACGGCTCGTCGAGGCTGTGTTTGGTCAGAGTGTCGTAGATCTGCCCGACATCGTCCGCCGGCACACCTTTGCTGATGAACGGGTTGAGGCTGTCGAAGCCGCCAAAACCGGCCTGACGGAAGATCCCGCCCTTGGGCGCGTCGGCGTTCACGTAATCGAAGTGCTTGAAGTCGGCGGGGTATTTCGGCGGCTCGTTGTACAGCGTCACGGCGTGTTGCGGGGCGGCGCAGGCCAGCCCGGCGAACAACAGGCCGCAAGCCTGCACGAGCAGGGTGCGAACGACGTTCATTGACCTTTCTCCGAAGATTTCAGCCACCACGCGCTCAGGCCCAGGGTGTAGGGCGGCGTGCTGACGAAGGCGAACCGGTTGCGGTACGCCAGACGGTGATAATTGAGGTACCAGTTGGGAATGCTGTAGTGCTGCCAGAGCAGCACGCGGTCCAGCGCCTTGCCGGCGGCGACCTGTTCATCGCGGGTGCGTGCGGCGAGCAACTGCTCAAGCAGATGATCGACCACCGGGTTGGCGATGCCCGCGTAATTCTTGCTTCCCTTGACCCCGACCTGGCTGGAATGGAAGTACTGCCACTGTTCCAGTCCCGGGCTGAGGGTCTGATTGAGGGTCATGAGGATCATGTCGAAATCGAACTGATCCAGACGCTGCTTGTATTGAGCGCGATCCACCGTGCGCAGCCGCGCGTCGATGCCGATGCTGTTGAGGTTCTCGATGTACGGCTGGAGGATCCGCTCCAGGTTCGGATTGACCAGCAGCAGTTCGAAACTCAGCGGTTGGCCGGCAGCGTTCTGCAAGCGCTGGCCATTGAGCTTCCAGCCGGCCTCGGCCAGCAATGCGAGGGCCTTGCGCATGGTTTCACGGGGAATGCCGCGCCCGTCGGTCTGCGGCAGCGTGAACGGCTCGGTGAACAGTCGGGCCGGCAGTTGATCCTTGTACGGTTTGAGCATCAGCCATTCATGACCGACCGGCAGGCCGCCGGCGCTGAATTCGCTGTTGGGGTAGTAACTGGTGGTGCGTTTGTAGGCGTCGCTGAACAGCGCGCGGTTGGTCCACTCGAAGTCGAACATCAGGCCCAGGGCTTCGCGGGTCTTGACGTCCGAGAAGGTGGCTCGCCGGGTGTTCATGAACAGACCCTGGCTCTGGGTCGGGATCTGATGCGGGATCTGCGCCTTGATCACGTCGCCCCGGCGGATCGCCGGGAAGTTGTAGCCGTTGGCCCAGTTCTTCGCCTGATGCTCGATGTAGATGTCGAACTCACCGGCCTTGAAGGCTTCGAAGGCCACGTCGCTGTCGCGGTAGAACTCGACTTCCATGCGATCGAAGTTGTACTTGCCGCGATTGACCGGCAAGTCCTTGCCCCAGTAATCCTTGACTCGTTCGAACACCAGTTGCCGGCCCGGCGTCACCGAGGTAATGCGGTACGGCCCGCTGCCCAGCGGCGGTTCGAACGTAGTGGCCTTGAAATCACGGCCCTTCCAGTAATGCTGGGGCAGTACCGGCAACTCACCCAGACGCAGGATCAGCAGCGGATTGCCCGAGCGTTTCATCACGAAACGGATGCGCTGCGGGTTGAGGATGTCGACTCGCAACACTTCCTGCAGAGCGGTGCGATACAGCGGATGACCTTCCTTGAGCAGCAGGCGATAGGAAAACGCCACGTCGTAGGCGGTGATCGGCGTGCCATCGTGGAAACGCGCTTCCGGGCGCAGGTTGAACACCACCCAGCTGCGGTCTTCGCTGTACTCCACCGACTGGGCGATCAGGCCATAACTGGAGGCCGGTTCATCTCCGGACGGCGAATACTGGCCGGTGCCGACCATCAGCGGTTCGTTCAACTCGTTGATGCCGTATTGCAGGAAATTCGGGGTGGTGACCGGGCTGGTGCCCTTGAAGGTGTACGGATTCAGCGTATCGAAGGTGCCAAACGCCATCACCCGCAAGGTGCCGCCCTTGGGCGCTTGCGGGTTGACCCAGTCGAAGTGGGTAAATCTGGCCGGGTACTTGAGCGTGCCGAACTGCGCATAACCGTGACTTTCGGTGATCGTCGCGCTAGCGGGGGAGCTCAAGGCCAGGCTGATCAGGAGCAGGAGGAGGGGACGCTTCAAGTCAGATCCGATCCAGGCGGCTTGGGCTTTGTGGGCCGTACAGTAACAGCTTGTATGGACAGGAAAAAGACAGGGGGTTAATGCGCGCTTAATTGTGGGAGTAGCTGGCGGCGACGGCAAAAAATGACAGGCAAAAAAAAGCCCCTGGATTCAGGGGCTCTTTATCAGTGTGGCTGGTAAACCGTGAGCATCTGCCCAGGCTTGAGCGCCTTGCCGGCGCCCGGGTTCCAGCGCTTGAGATGCTGCATCTCGACGTTGAAACGCTTGGCCACCACGTACAGCGTGTCGCCTTGCTTGACCTTGTATTGGGTCTGTTTCTGGTTGTCGGTCTTGCTGCTGGTCTTGCTGTTGGCGGCCAGCACCGTGTTGATGCGTCCGCCACCGGTATTGCGGGCTGGCGTGCGCTTGGTGGTGTCCTGCATGACCAGGGTCTGGCCGACCTTGAGGTTCTTGCCGGTCATCTTGTTCCAGCGTTGCAGGTCCTTGACGTCGACCTTGTTGGCCTTGGCGATGGACGCAAGGTTGTCACCGCGTTTGACCCGGTAGGCACGCTTGAGCTTGGCGACTTCGGTCGGATCGGCGCCTTCGAAGACCGGTTTCAGCGAGCGAGGACTGATCAGTTCTTCAGGACGCATGGTCTGCAGGCTGGCGGTCAGCAGTTGCGCCTTCGAGGTCGGCACCAGCAGGTGCTGCGGGCCGTCGATGGTGGTGCGCTGCTTGAAGGCCGGGTTGAGCTGGAACAGCTCGTCTTCGTCGATGTTGGCCACTGCGGCGACCTTGGACAGGTCCATGCGCTGGTTGATTTCGACGACCTGGAAGTAAGGTTCATTGGCGATCGGGTTGAGGTTCACCCCGTAGGCTTCCGGCGACAGTACCACTTGCGACAGCGCCAGCAGTTTTGGCACATAGGCCTGGGTTTCTGCCGGCAGCGGCAGGTTCCAGTAGTCGGTCGGAAGGCCCAGTCGCTCGTTGCGCTCGATGGCGCGGCTGACCGTGCCTTCGCCGGCGTTGTAGGCCGCCAGGGCCAGCAGCCAGTCGCCGTTGAACATGTCGTGCAGACGGGTCAGGTAATCCATCGCCGCCGTGGTCGAGGCGGTGATGTCACGACGGCCGTCGTAGAAGCGAGTCTGGCGCAGGTTGTAGTAACGCCCGGTGGAAGGGATGAATTGCCAGAGACCCACAGCATCGGCCCGGGAATAGGCCATCGGGTTGTAGGCGCTTTCAATCACTGGCAACAGCGCCAGTTCCAGCGGCATGTTGCGTTCTTCGAGGCGCTCGACGATGTAATGAATGTAGAGGCTGCCGCGTTCGCCAGCGTTCTCGAGAAAGGAAGGGTTACTGGCGAACCACAGGCGCTGTTGCTCGATGCGCGGGTTCACGCCCAGGCCTTCCTGAAGCTGGAAACCACCGCGCATGCGTTCCCAGATGTCCTGGGGCACCTGCGGGCTGGGCTTCTCGGACAACCAGATGGGCTTCTGCTTGGCTCGCGCAGCAATGTTCGGCGTATGGGTCGCTTCAGTCTGCGGAGCATGGCTGGAACAGCCCGCCAGCGTGGCGGACACAGCCACCGCGATGGCTTGCGCCAGGCGGGTCAATGCGTCTGAATTGACGGACTTACGTATGGATGACGACATTGGCTGGAAGTAAGTTCCGGGCAAAAATGTCGGGGGATTCTAGAAAGCGCACCCCCTGCGGTCAACCATTCAGAGTTTTTGTACCAAGTGGTGAACGGCTTAGAACTTATCTTTCCAAGCCCGCAGAGCCGCAAAAACCTCACTCGGCGCCCGGTTTTGAGCGCCATTCCGTTCGTCCACTTTTTGTTTAACTAATGTTTCACCGGTACGCAAAAACGGGTTTGTGAGCTTTTCCAGAGCCAAGGTCGAGGGTAGGGTCATGACGCCGTTCTGCCGTTGCTGGGTGACTTTTTCCAGACGGGCGGCAATGTTCGGGTTGCCCGGTTCCACGGCGGCGGCAAACTTCAGGTTGCTCAGGGTGTATTCGTGGGTGCAGTAGATCAGCGTGTCCTCGGGCAGCGACGCCAGACGACCGAGCGAGTGGTGCATCTGCTCCGGCGTGCCTTCGAACAACCGGCCGCAACCGGCGGCGAACAGGGTGTCGCCGCAGAACAGCAGGCCGTGGTGGTAATAGGCGATGTGCCCCAGGGTATGACCGGGAACGGCGTAGACATCGAAATCCCAGCCGAGCACACGCACCTTGTCGTTGTCCTTGAGGGCTACGTCTCGCCCCGGAATGCTTTCGCTGGCCGGACCGTAGACCGTGGCATCGGTTGCCTTCTTCAGCGTTTCGACGCCGCCGACATGATCATGGTGATGATGAGTGATCAGAATGTCGGCGAGCACCCAGCCCGGATGCGCAGCGAGCCATGCCTGCACAGGGGCGGCATCCCCCGGGTCGACCACCGCGCAACGCTGGGTGGCATGATCCTGTAACAACCAGATGTAGTTGTCGGTGAAGGCGGGCAGGGCACTGATCTGTATCATCTTCGGATTCGCCAAGCAGGTAACATTGGCGCATCTTAGAGGTTCCTGGCGTGTTGGAGAATGCAATGATCGATAAAGCGTTCGCTCAGGCCGATCCTGACTGGCTCGCCCTGATCGGTGCGGCCCGTGAGTGGCTGTCCGGCCCCCTCGGGCAATTTCTGCTGGACGAAGAGCGCCGGATGCTCGAAGACGAGCTCGGCCGGTTCTTCGGCGGCTATCTGGTGCATTACGGCCCGTCCGCCGAAACGCCGCCGTCGGCGCCACAGGTGCAGCGCAACGTGCGACTCGGCGCGCCATTGCCCGGTGTCGAGATTGTCTGCGAGGAACAGGCCTGGCCGTTGAGCGAGCACGCTGCCGACGTGGTGGTGTTGCAACACGGTCTGGATTTCTGCCTGTCGCCCCACGGTTTGCTGCGGGAAGCGGCCAGCAGCGTACGCCCCGGCGGGCACCTGCTGATCGTCGGCATCAACCCCTGGAGCACCTGGGGCCTGCGTCATGTGTTCGCCCATGACGCCTTGCATCAGGCGCGCTGCATCTCGCCGTCGCGGGTCGCCGACTGGCTCAACCTGCTGGGCTTCGCGCTGGAGAAACGCCGCTTCGGGTGCTATCGTCCGCCGCTCGCGTCACCCAAGTGGCAGGCCCGTCTGGCCGGCTGGGAACGCAAGGCTGGCGACTGGCAACTGTCGGGCGGCGGCTTCTATCTGTTGGTTGCGCGCAAGATCGTGGTCGGCCTGCGTCCGGTGCGCCAGGAGCGCCGCGAGCCGATGGGCAAGCTGATTCCGCTGCCGATGGCCAAGGTCAATCGCCGCCGTATCGAACCGTAAACCTTCTTTTATTTGTGGCCGGGCTTGTCCCGGCCTCGGCCATCGTCGATCCGTGATCGGCGGGGCCTCGCATTTTTTCTGGATAGATTGGCATGAGCGAAAGCGTCGATAGCGTAGAACTGTTCACTGACGGCGCCTGCAAGGGCAACCCCGGCCCCGGCGGCTGGGGCGCCTTGCTGGTGTGCAAGGGCGTCGAAAAGGAACTGTGGGGCGGCGAAGCCAACACCACCAACAACCGTATGGAACTGCTCGGTGCGATCCGTGGCCTGGAAGCCCTCAAGCGTCCGTGCGAAGTGCTGCTGGTGACCGACTCGCAATACGTGATGAAAGGCATCAACGAGTGGATGGCCAACTGGAAGAAGCGCGGCTGGAAAACCGCCGCCAAAGAGCCCGTGAAAAACGCCGACCTGTGGAAAGAGCTGGATGAGCAGGTCAACCGCCACAAAGTCACCTGGAAATGGGTGCGCGGCCACATCGGCCACCACGGCAACGAACGCGCCGACCAGTTGGCCAACCGTGGTGTGGATGAGATTCGCGGCTACAAGCAGGACTGATCAGAGCATCAAAATGGCGCCGGCCAGTTGCAGGTCGGTGGCGGGCAGTTCCGGCAACAGGCTGCGAATCCGCTGGAACGCCGCTTCCATCTGCGCGCCGCGAATGTCCCCGTTGCTGGCAACAAACGCTGCTGCGTCATCCTTGGCGGCCAGCACGATTTTGTCGTCCTTGAACGAACCGCTGGTGCCTTTGCTGGAGCTGAGCGTCAGGCTCATGGTGATGTCGGTGCTGATGACGAAGCTGGTGGCGTGGGCGTCGGCCATCAGCAAACAGCCGCCGAGCAGTAAAATCCGTGCAGTCTTCATGAGGTGCCTGAGTCCGTGAGAAACAAGCCGCGCACGCTAACAAGCCGGTTTCCCCCAGACTTTATGAACATTGCTAATGATTGTTAAAAACTGCATGAGCGCCGATCACCAGCCCGTGGGCGACGCGCGCCACGGGCGTGTTAACATCGCCGTTTTTGCACGATTGACCCGTTGAGAGCTGAACACTGATGGCCACCAGATCCGTTGTACTCGATACCGAAACCACCGGCATGCCGGTGACCGACGGCCACCGGATTATCGAAATCGGTTGTGTCGAGCTGATCGGTCGGCGCCTGACGGGCCGGCACTTTCACGTTTACCTGCAACCGGACCGCGAGAGTGACGAAGGTGCGATTGGCGTCCACGGCATCACCAACGAATTTCTGGTCGGCAAGCCGCGTTTTGCCGAAGTGGCCGATGAGTTCTTCGAGTTCATCAACGGCGCGCAACTGATCATCCATAACGCGGCGTTCGACGTTGGCTTCATCAACAACGAATTTGCCTTGATGGGGCAGCAGGATCGCGCTGACATCACGCAGCACTGCTCGATCCTCGACACCCTGATGATGGCCCGGGAACGTCACCCGGGTCAGCGCAACAGCCTCGATGCCTTGTGCAAACGCTACGGCGTCGACAACTCCGGCCGTGAGCTGCACGGCGCATTGCTCGACTCGGAGATTCTCGCCGACGTCTACCTGACCATGACCGGTGGCCAGACCAGTCTGTCGCTGGCCGGCAATGCGTCCGACGGCAACGGAACCGGCAACGGTGCGGATAACTCCGCCACCGAAATCCGCCGTTTGCCGGCGGATCGTCAGCCGGGGCGGATCATTCGCGCCACCGAAGCCGAGCTGGCCGAACACCAGGTGCGCCTGGAAATCATCGCCAAGTCGGCCGGCGCACCGGCGCTGTGGACTCAGCTGCTGGAAGCCGAAACCCAGGCGTAAAGCACAAAGGATCGTTCGAACACTCAGGCTGTGTTCTGACGATCCTTTGTTTTTGGCAGTACTGACAACTGGCCACCCTCGCCACATCCGCTCCGACCCTCTACCCTGAGGACATTGGCAGATCATTCTCCGCCGCCTCAGGACACTGAGCCCCATGTACAAGGATCTGAAGTTCCCGGTATTGATCGTCCACCGCGACATCAAGGCCGATACGGTTGCCGGCGAACGCATTCGCGGCATCGCCCATGAACTGGAGCAAGAAGGTTTCAGCATCGTTTCGGCCACGGATTACACCGAGGGCCGGCTGGTGGCATCGACTCATCATGGTCTGGCGTGCATGTTGATCGCCGCCGAAGATGCCAGCACCAATTCCCATTTGTTGCAGAACATGGCCGAACTGATCGGTCTGGCCCGGGTGCGGGCGCCGGACTTGCCGATCTTCGCGCTCGGTGAGCAGGTCACTTTGGAGAACGCCCCGGCCGATGCCATGGCCGAGCTCAATCAGTTGCGCGGCATTCTCTATCTGTTCGAAGACACGGTGCCGTTTCTCGCCCGCCAGGTGGCGCGGGCGGCGCGCAAGTATCTGGATGGATTGCTGCCGCCGTTCTTCAAGGCCTTGGTGCAGCACACGGCCGATTCCAACTATTCCTGGCACACCCCGGGCCATGGCGGCGGCGTGGCGTATCACAAGAGCCCTGTGGGGCAGGCGTTTCACCAGTTTTTCGGCGAAAACACCCTGCGTTCAGATTTGTCGGTGTCGGTGCCGGAGCTGGGTTCACTGCTCGATCACACCGGCCCGTTGGCCGAGGCAGAAGCGAGAGCTGCGCGCAATTTCGGCGCCGATCACACCTTTTTCGTGATCAATGGCACCTCGACCGCCAACAAGATCGTCTGGCATTCCATGGTCGGGCGCGACGATCTGGTGCTGGTGGATCGCAACTGCCACAAGTCGGTGTTGCACGCGATCATCATGACCGGGGCGATTCCGCTGTACCTGTGCCCGGAGCGCAACGAGCTGGGGATCATCGGCCCGATTCCGCTGAGCGAATTCAGCCGCGAATCGATCCAGGCCAAGATCGACGCAAGCCCGCTGACCAAGGGCCGCGAGCCGAAAGTCAAACTGGCGGTGGTCACCAACTCCACCTACGACGGCCTCTGTTACAACGCCGAACTGATCAAGCAGAGCCTGGGCAACAGCGTCGAAGTCCTGCATTTCGACGAAGCCTGGTATGCCTATGCGGCGTTTCACGAATTCTTTGCCGGACGCTACGGCATGGCCACCTCGCGCAGTGCTGACAGTCCGCTGGTGTTCACCACCCATTCCACACACAAATTGTTGGCAGCGTTCAGCCAGGCTTCGATGATTCATGTGCAGGACGGCGGGGCGCGGCAACTGGACCGTGACCGGTTCAACGAAGCGTTCATGATGCACATCTCGACGTCGCCGCAGTACAGCATCATCGCCTCGCTGGACGTGGCCTCGGCCATGATGGAAGGCCCGGCCGGTTGTTCGCTGCTTCAGGAAACCTTCGATGAAGCCCTGAGCTTTCGCCGGGCGCTGGCCAATCTGCGTGGGCACATCGACGCCAACGACTGGTGGTTCTCGATCTGGCAGCCGCCGGGTGTCGAGGGCATCGATCGGGTGCAGACCGAAGACTGGCTGCTGAAACCCGAAGCGGACTGGCACGGCTTCGGCGAGGTCAGCGACGACTACGTCCTGCTCGACCCGATCAAGGTCACTCTGGTGATGCCAGGCCTGACCGCCGGCGGCGCGCTGAGCGACAAGGGGATTCCGGCGGCGGTGGTCAGTCGTTTCCTCTGGGAACGCGGGCTGGTGGTGGAGAAAACCGGGCTGTATTCGTTCCTCGTGCTGTTCTCGATGGGCATCACCAAAGGCAAGTGGAGCACGCTGTTGACCGAACTGCTGGAGTTCAAGCGCAGCTACGACGCCAATGTCAGCCTCGACACCTGCCTGAAGTGTGTCGCCCAGGAAGCTCCGGCGCGCTATCGCGGCATGGGCCTGCGCGATCTGTGCGATCAGCTCCACGCCTGTTACCGCAGCAACGCCACCGCCAAACACCTCAAGCGCATGTACACCGTGCTGCCGGAAATCGCCATGAAACCCGCCCATGCCTATGATCAACTGGTGCGCGGCGAAGTCGAGGCGGTGCCGATCGATGAGCTGGATGGCCGGGTCGCGGCGGTGATGCTGGTGCCGTATCCGCCGGGAATTCCGTTGATCATGCCCGGCGAACGTTTTACCGAATCCACTCGGTCGATCATCGATTACCTGAAATTTGCCCGCACGTTTGATGCGAGTTTTCCGGGATTCGTGGTCGATGTGCACGGACTGCAACACGAAGATGAGGGCAATGGACGGCACTACACCGTCGATTGCGTCAAGGAATGAGGGCGTTTCCCAGTATGCAACCGGTCATGAATCCAAAATACCCAGGGCTGTCGGTGCGCGTCGCCGACGACGGCTTTGCCGCTTATATCTGGGGCAGTGATTTCAGTTTTGAGGTCGCGGCCTATGGCGCGGCCGAAATCGGCAAACCCGTCGCGCAGTGGGGCGTGACGCCCATCGTGCCGTACCGCAAGTGCTACGGCATCGATCCGGAGGAGTTCAGCAGTTTCCGCGATGCTGCCGACAGTGCGATTTTCATGGCGTATCTGGAAGATCAACCGGTGGGGCATCTGGTGATCAGCACCAACTGGAACGGTTTTGCCCACATCGATGAACTGGCGGTGCATGCGCCGGCCCGGCGTCACGGTGTGGCCAAGGCATTGCTGGATGTGGCGCAGTTCTGGAGCCGCAAGAAAAAACTGCCGGGGATCATGCTTGAAACCCAGAACAACAACCTCGGTGCCTGTCGTTTATATGAGCGTTGCGGTTATGTGATTGGTGGCATCGACCATCTGCGTTATCGCGGCATCGACCCGAACACCGCCGAAGTGGCGTTGTTCTGGTATCGAATATTCGATAATCCGCTGGAAAACCTGGTCAGCTCGCCAGCATCGCCGCGGCTTGTTCCGTGACAATGCCGAGCAGGGTCTGGACTGCCGATGGCGGCGCTGCGTGCTTGAAGGTCAGCGCGTAGAGGCTGATCGGCACCGCCGGTGACAACGGGCAGACATCGAGACCACCAGCGCGGGCGCCTAGTGCAGTGAAGGGGTCGACGATGGCCAGGCCTTCGCCGGCCTCGACCATGCTGCGCATCATCTGATGGGTCTGCACCCGGGTCTGAATGCTCGGCGCCGGGCGCAAGGCCTGAAGCTTGTGCTCCAGCGCCGGGCTCAACGGGTCCTGGCCTTCGAGGCCGACCATCGCCTGGCCTGCCAGGTCCTGCAGCGAAATGTACTTCTGCTTCGGTTGCAGCCAGCCGTGGGGGGCGAGCAATTGCAGCTTGCCTTGCGCCAGCACCTGGCAATCGATATCGGGGTGTTCGGGATCGTGCAGGCTCAGGCCCAGATCGCTCTCGCGCAGCAACAGGCTGCGAACGATGTGGCGGGTGGGCTCGCTGAGCAGCGTGCAGGGGACGTCCGGCAGGCGTCGGCGCAATGCGGCAAGGCTTTGCGGCAACAGCTGCTGTGCCAGCGGCGGGGTGCCGATAATTCGCAGAGGTGGGGCGAGGTATTGCTTGAGGCTGCTGGCCAATCGTTGCACCGGTTCCAGCGCGTCATAGATGTGGGCGATTTCGACTTGCAGTGCACGGGCTTCGGCCGTGGCCTGAAGCCGTCCGCGTACGCTGGCGAACAGCATGAACCCCAGCTGACTCTCGGCTTCGCGCAACCGCTCCTCGACATCGCCCGTCGGCAATTGCAGCCATTCGGCGGCGGTGCCCACGTGACCCGTCTGTAAAAGCGCCTGAATCACCTCGATATGACGTAAACGCATGCGTGAAGTCCATGTCCGGCCGTTGGGGTCAGTGGCTGAATCCTACCCCAACTCGGCGCGGATGACTTCTGCTCATAACAATCGGTTATGAAGCGACAGTCGGCTCGGGTTCGCGAATCAACGTGATGCCCGACTGAACCAGCAGGAACTCGTTGTCATCGACTTTATTGACGCGATCGCCAATCGCCAGTTTGTAGGTTGTAACGGGCTCCATGCCGGTGAAACCGTCTGCCGACGGGTTGGATTCCTGGAACTCATGCACGGAATAAACGCGGCCTTCCGCATCTCTTGCATGGAACTGACCGACGAGTACTGCTGCCATCTGCTTAGAACCTCTGGAGATAAAACGCTTGATTTGCGGCTTGGTAGACCGTCATCGAGCTCGGTAAGTTTTCCTACAGGAAAAAAATAATCCGGACGCGGGAAATATCCCTCGTCGTCTGGTGGAATCGTCGCTGGATCATCTATAACTACAGGCTCCTCCCACGGACAGTCGAGAGTCTTCCCATGAGCAATGTCTATAACGTCGCTGTAGTCGTCGGCAGCCTGCGCAAAGCCTCGATCAATCGCAAGGTCGCCCTGGCGCTGGCGGAACTGGCACCGGCCAACCTCAAGCTGAACATTGTCGAAATTGGCGATCTGCCACTCTATAACGAAGACATCGACGGCGATTCACCGCCGGCAGCCTACAGCACTTTCCGGCAAAAAGTGGGTTCATCCGACGCGGTGCTGTTTGTCACCCCGGAGTACAACCGTTCGGTGCCGGCACCGTTGAAGAACGCGATTGACGTCGGCTCACGGCCTTATGGCAAGAGTGTCTGGGGTGGCAAACCGGGCGCAGTGATCAGCGTTTCGCCAGGTGCCATTGGCGGTTTTGGCGCCAACCAGCATTTGCGCCAGTCCTTCGTTTTCCTCAACGTGCCGTGCATGCAGCAGCCGGAAGCCTATCTGGGTGGCGCCGGCACCGCGTTCGATGAAGCGGGCAAGTTGAACGAATCGGTCAAACCGTTCCTGCAAAGTTTCATCAACGCCTATGGGCAGTTTGTGGAACAGCACAAGAAAGTCTGAAGCCTTCAATCCCGCCCCGGGCCATGATCGGCCGCGCCTCGATGGTGTTTTCATCGGGGTGCGCGGCCTGTGACGTTTTCGCCCTCACCACTCTTCGCAGCAGGAGTCCGAACGATGCCAAGTCCGATCACGGTCACGCGACTGGTGACCCGCAAAAGTGCGCTCGACCAGAGCCGAATCGAGCAGGAACAGCGCAGTTCAGTGGCGGCTGACGGCGAGGTGATCCTGAAAGTCGATCGTTGCGCCCTGACCACCAACAATATCTCCTACGCCGCATATGGCGATTCGATGCATTACTGGGACTTTTTTCCGACAGGGCTGGCCGAATGGGGCCACATTCCAGCCTGGGGTTTCGCCGATGTGATCGCTTCCGGCGTCGAAGGCGTGGCGGTCGGCGAGCGGTTTTATGGTTACTTGCCGCTGGCCAGTCATCTGTGGGTGCGCCCTGAGCGGGTCACCGGGCGTGGTTTCCAGGACGGCACGGAGCACCGGCAGACGCTGAGCTCGGTTTACAACCAATACACCCGCAGCAGCAAAGACACGTATTACCGCCCGGCGACGGAAAACCTGCAGATTCTGCTCAAACCGCTGTTCTTGACGTCGTTGATGTTGGCGGATTTCCTTCAGGACAATCAGTTCTTCGGTGCAAGCCGTGTGGTGATTTCCAGTGCTTCGAGCAAAACCGCCTACGGCACGGCAGTGTGTCTGGCCGGCCATCTGACGCTCGAATGTGTGGCGTTGACGTCGGCCGGTAACAAAGCCTTTGTCGAAAGCCTGGGCTGCTATGGCCGGACGGTGTCTTACGCAGAGTTGTCGGAACTGGCCAATGATCGTCCGACGCTTTATGTGGATTTTTCCGGCGACCTGGGTTTGCGCGAGCGGGTGCATCAGCACTTCGCCGGTCACCTCGTCTACAGCTGTTTTGTTGGCTCCTCGCACACCACCGATGAAGCAGAACTGAGCGCTGTCGAAGGGCTTCGACCGGTGTTTTTCTTTGCCCCGATCCAGATTCGCAAGCGCAGTGTCGAATGGGGGGCGGAGCGCGTGAACCGGTACATCGGCGAAGGGTTGCAGCGGTTTTATCATCAGGTCAGCGCACCGGCCAATCCCCTGTTACGGGTGGTGGAGAGTCACGGCCTTGAGGCGGCACGGAGCGTGATTTCTCGTCTGTTTCATGGTCATATCTCACCGGTGGAGGGGCACGTGATTCGACTGTGAGTTGACGGACGGGCAGGGTGCGCTTCCTCGATACCCATTCTGCCCCCTGATCGAAGGTCGCTCTGCATGCTCACGGCTTCACTGATTTTCCTGCTGACCATCACCTTGGTGATCTGGCAACCCAAAGGCCTCGGGGTCGGCTGGAGTGCGACGTTCGGCGCGATGTTGGCGCTGATTTTCGGCGTAGTGCACCTGAGCGATATTCCGCTGGTGTGGCAAATCATCTGGAACGCCACCGGCACGTTTGTGGCGCTGATCATCATCAGCCTGCTGCTCGACGAGGCGGGTTTTTTCGCCTGGGCTGCATTGCACGTGGCGCGGTGGGGGCGGGGCAGTGGGCGCAAGTTGTTTGCCTTCATGGTGCTGCTCGGTGCGCTGGTGTCGGCACTGTTCGCCAATGACGGCGCGGCGCTGATCCTCACGCCCATCGTGATTTCCATGCTGCTGGCGCTGCGCTTTTCCCCGGCTGCGACCCTGGCGTTCGTCATGGGTGCCGGTTTCATTGCCGACACCGCGAGCCTGCCGCTGGTGGTGTCGAACCTGGTCAACATCGTCTCGGCCGACTTCTTTCACATCGGTTTCAATCGCTATGCGGCGGTGATGGTGCCGGTCAACTTCGTCAGCGTCGCGGCCACGCTGGCGGTGTTGTTATGGTTTTTCCGCCGCGACATCCCGAAAGACTACGACCCTGAACAACTCGAACATCCGGAATCGGCGATTCACGACAAAGCCACGTTCTATGCTGGTTGGGCGGTGTTGCTGATTCTGCTGGTGGGCTGTTTTGCCCTGGAGCCGCTGGGCATTCCGATCAGTGCGATTTCGGCCGTTTGCGCGGCATTGCTGCTGGGCATCGCCGCTCGCGGGCACAAGATTTCCACGCGCAAGGTGATGAAAGAGGCACCGTGGCAGATCGTGATTTTCTCGCTGGGCATGTATTTGGTGGTCTACGGACTGCGCAACGCCGGGCTCACGGATCATCTGGCCGGCTGGCTGGATATCTTTGCCGGGTACGGCGTCTGGGGCGCAGCCATGGGCACCGGCGTGCTGACGGCGCTGTTGTCGTCGATCATGAACAACCTGCCGACGGTGCTGATCGGGCTGCTGTCGATCGATGCCAGCCAGGCGACCGGTGTCGTGAAGGAGGCGATGATCTACGCCAACGTGATCGGCAGCGACCTGGGGCCGAAGATCACCCCGATCGGCAGTCTGGCGACCTTGCTCTGGTTGCATGTGCTGGAGCGCAAGGACATCCGGATTGGTTGGGGGTATTACTTCAGGGTCGGGATTGTGCTGACGGTGCCGGTGTTGCTGGTGACGCTGGCCGCGCTGGCGCTGCGGTTGAGCGTCTAACTCTGCCCGGGCACGTTCGGCCACAGATCCGAAACCAGAAACAACCGCTCGGCCTCTTCCCAGTCACCCCGGGCATTTTCGGTCAGGCGCACCATCAGTTGCGCCGGGGCCAGCGGTTCGAGTTCATCGAGCCAGGCCTGTAAATGCTCGTGGCTCCAGGTCTGATCCGCCGGGTAATGCGCCGGGGCCAGCCACGCATGGCGTGGCAGGGGTTGCCAGCGTCCGGCCGGGCGCTGGGCGACAAATGCCGGCCAATCCTTTTGATGCAACCAGCTGCCGCGCAAATGCTGCGGATGGGCGCCGCTCGGTGGCTCGGATTGTCCGGGCCATGGATACAGCAGATAACCGCCCAGCCACAACTGCGCACTGAACGTCCCGACATCCAGCGCCGCCAGGGCCTCGCGGCTTTCCGGGCGGGCGGAAATCGGCAACTGGTGTTCGCTCAGATGGGCCAGTTTGCGGTCCAGCCGATCATGGCAGCCGGGGCCGAGCCATTGCGCCGGATCACGGCCGTCACCGTTCTGCGGGCCGAGGTAGAGCTTGATCGCCAGCTCCAGGTGATGCACGCCGTCGCGGTCGCGCAGCAGCATGTCGAGTTCGCCGAGGGTGTGGCCCTCGCGGCGGATCGGCAGGTTGGCGGCGATCAGTTCGATCCCCGGCGCGTGCTCGACGGCAAACTGCCAGAGCCGTTCGTAATACAGGCCAAGGCGCCGGGTGCGGGCCTGGGACAGCCAGTGCAGCAGGCCATAGCTGTCACGGTCGAGCTCATGCAGCCAATGCGCCAGCCGTTCGGGATCGTGCACCCAGTCGCTGCCCGCCAGCGGATGGCGTTGCGGCCACGGTGTGGTGGAGAGCATCGGCGGGGCGAGGATCACCCACGCCAGATCGCGCACCTCCGGGTGGCGCAATTGGTGGGGCAACTGGAGCAAATCGGGAAATAGGATCATCTTGCGAGCATAGCCTCAAACACGGTCGCCCCCTCGGGGCTGAAAGGATTTTGTCTATCCGGCGCTTTCGCCCATAATCGTCCTTTTCGCCGTTGCAGCCCCCCCGCAGGAGTCCCATGGAGCAATTTCGTAATATCGGCATCATCGGTCGCCTGGGCAGTTCCCAGGTGCTGGATACCGTCCGCCGACTGAAACGGTTTCTGCTCGATCGTCACCTGCATGTGATCCTCGAAGACACGATCGCCGAAGTCCTGCCCGGTCATGGCCTGCAGACTTCCTCGCGCAAGATGCTCGGCGAAGTCTGCGACATGGTCATCGTCGTCGGCGGTGACGGCAGCCTGCTCGGCGCCGCTCGGGCGCTGGCCAAGCACAATATTCCGGTGCTGGGCATCAACCGTGGCAGCCTGGGCTTTCTGACCGATATACGTCCCGATGAGCTGGAAGTCGAAGTCGCCAAGGTGCTCGACGGCCATTATCTGGTGGAAAACCGTTTCCTGCTGCAAGCCGAAGTCCGCCGCCACGGCGAAGCCATCGGCCAGGGTGACGCGCTGAACGACGTGGTGCTTCACCCCGGCAAGTCGACGCGAATGATCGAATTCGAGCTGTACATCGACGGGCAGTTCGTCTGCAGCCAGAAGGCCGACGGCCTGATTGTCGCCACGCCGACCGGTTCCACGGCGTATGCGCTGTCGGCCGGTGGCCCGATCATGCATCCCAAGCTCGACGCCATTGTGATCGTGCCGATGTATCCCCATATGTTGTCCAGCAGACCGATTGTGGTCGATGGCAACAGTGAGCTGAAAATCGTCGTGTCCAAAGATATGCAGATTTACCCGCAAGTTTCCTGTGACGGGCAGAACCACTTCACCTGCGCGCCGGGCGACACCATCACTGTCAGCAAGAAAGCGCAGAAGCTGCGGCTGATCCATCCACTCGACCACAACTATTACGAAGTGTGCCGTACCAAGCTCGGCTGGGGCAGCCGCTTGGGGGGTGGAGGCGAGTGATGCTCGATCCCGCGCGTGGCTACGACCTGATCGGTGACGTGCACGGTTGCGCTCTGACCCTTGAGCACCTGCTCGACCGGCTCGGCTATCACAAACAGGCAGGCGTCTGGCGGCACCCCTCGCGTATGGCGGTGTTCGTCGGCGACATCATCGACCGCGGCCCGCGGATTCGCGAGGCGTTGCACATCGTCCACGACATGGTCGAGGCCGGTCAGGCGCTGTGCATCATGGGCAACCACGAGTTCAACGCGCTGGGCTGGAGCACGCCGGCGCCTCCGGGCAGCGGCAAGCAGTTCGTGCGTGAACACACCCCGCGTCACGCCCGGTTGCTGCATGAAACCCTGACTCAGTTCGAAGACCATCCTGGCGACTGGCACGACTTCCAGCAGTGGTTCTACAAACTGCCGCTGTTCGTCGACGCCGGACGCTTCCGGGTCGTGCATGCCTGCTGGGATGCCGGCCTGATCGAGCCATTGCGCGCGCTGTTCCCCGATGGCTGCATCGATGAACACTTCCTCCAGGCGTCGGCCGTTCCGGGCAGTTTTGCCTGCACCGTGTTCGATCGCCTGCTGCGCGGCACCGACATGCGCCTGCCCGATGGCCTGACCATGACCAGCGGCGACGGCCTGGTGCGTTCGTTCTTCCGCACCAAGTTCTGGGAAGACGATCCGCAGACCTACGGCGACATCGTGTTCCAGCCCGACGCACTACCGGAACCGGTGGCACAAAAGCCGCTGACCTCCAGCGAAAAGAATTCCCTGCTGCGCTATGGCGTCGATGAGCCGTTGCTGTTCGTCGGCCACTACTGGCGCAGCGGCAAACCGGCGCCGATCCGCCCGAACCTCGCGTGCCTGGATTACAGCGCCGTGCTCTACGGCAAACTGGTGGCTTATCGTCTGGATCAGGAAACCCGCCTCGATCCGCATAAATTTGTCTGGGTCGATGTCGAGCGGCCGGAGGTGCTGCGATGAGCGCGGTAGCGGTATTGCGTCTGCCATTGGCGGCGGACCTGAGCGGTTTCGTCAAACTGCTGCAACGGATGCAGGTGCCTCACCGCGTCAGCGAAGAGTCGGGCGAGCAGGTGCTGTGGGTGCCCTCGGAAATCAGCGAAGACGTGCGTTCGCTGTACGAGCGCTTCCCGGCAGGCGACCCGGACCAGCAACTGGATATTCCGGTGGCGCCGACGTTCAAGCGTCCGAGCTTCGCCGAGCAACTGAAACACGCCAAGGCCACCGGCTTCATCTTGCTGCTGAGCCTGCTGGTCGGCGGGCTGACGTATCTGGGCGACAACCTCGACACGATGCGCTGGCTGACCTTCCTCGATTTCCGCGTAATCGGCGACTACATCCACTTCACGCCATTGGCCGACAGCCTGGCGGCAGGGCAGTGGTGGCGTCTGTTCACGCCGATGCTGATCCACTTCGGCATCCTGCACCTGGCCATGAACGGCATGTGGTACTGGGAACTGGGGCGGCGCATCGAGTCGCGTCAGGGCAGCGTCAACCTGATCGGCCTGACGTTGCTGTTCAGCCTGGTGTCGAACTATGCGCAATTTGCGTGGAGCGGCCCGAGCCTGTTCGGCGGTCTGTCCGGCGTACTTTACGGGTTGCTCGGTCACTGCTGGATCTTCCAGCTGCTGGCGCCGAACCCGGCTTATCGTCTGCCGCGCGGCGTGCTGGTGATGATGCTGGTGTGGTTGCTGGTGTGCATGTCCGGGTTGATCTCGATGATCGGCTTCGGCGAAATCGCCAACGCCGCCCACGTCGGCGGGTTACTCATCGGATGCTTCACCGGTTTGTTGGGCGGTTTGTATAACCGCCGTAAACTGGCCGCCTGAATTTTTTGGATTAAAGAGCACGGAGACCCTGATGTCCTCTTTTAACGACCTGATCAAGAACATCACCCCGGATATCTACCAGAGCCTGAAACTGGCCGTAGAAATCGGCAAATGGTCCGACGGTGGCAAGCTCACCGCCGAACAGCGCGAACTGTCGTTGCAGGCGATGATCGCCTGGGAAATGCAGAACCTGCCCGAGGAAGAGCGCACCGGTTACATGGGCCCGCAGGAGTGTGCGTCGAAGTCGATCGAAGTGCCGAACATCCTGTTCAAGTCGGACGCCATCCATTGATCGAGATTGGCCGTGGTGCAATCAGCAAAATGTCGGCGCGCCTGGACGGGCCGAACGTGCAATACGCGTTTCGTCTGGATGACGTCGAGGTGCCGGTCAACCCGTTGATCGGCACGACGGTGCGTCTGGAATATCTCGGGGCGATCCACTGCACCCATTGCGGGCGCAAGACCAAGACCAGTTTCAGTCAGGGTTACTGCTACCCGTGCATGACCAAACTGGCCCAGTGCGATATCTGCATCATGAGCCCGGAGCGCTGCCATTTCGACGCCGGCACCTGCCGGGAACCGGAGTGGGGCGAGAGGTTCTGCATGACCGACCACGTTGTCTACCTGGCCAATTCGTCGGGGATCAAGGTCGGCATCACCCGCGCCACCCAGTTGCCGACCCGTTGGCTCGACCAGGGTGCCAGTCAGGCGCTGCCGATCATGCGCGTCGCCACGCGGCAGCAGTCCGGTTTCGTCGAAGACCTGTTCCGCAGTCAGGTGGCCGACAAGACCAACTGGCGCGCGTTGCTCAAGGGCGATGCAGCGGCGGTGGACCTGGCGCAGGTGCGTGATCAGTTGTTCGCCAGCTGCGCCGAAGGTCTGCAAGGCTTGCAGGAGCGTTTCGGCCTGCAGGCGATTCAGCCGGTGACCGACGTCGAGCCGCTGGAAATCCGTTACCCGGTCGAGCAATACCCGGCCAAGATCGTCAGCTTCAACCTGGACAAGAACCCGATTGCCGAAGGCACGCTGTTGGGGATCAAGGGTCAGTACCTGATCTTCGACACCGGCGTGATCAACATTCGCAAGTACACGGCCTATCAGCTCGCCGTGCATCAATAAGGACTTCAGCATGCGCACCGAACAACCGAAGATGATTTACCTGAAGGACTATCAGGCGCCCGAGTACCTGATCGATGAAACACACCTGACCTTCGAGTTGTTCGAGGACCACAGTCTGGTCCACGCGCAACTGGTGATGCGCCGCAACCCGGCCCGTGGCCCGGGCCTGCCGCCGCTGGTGCTCGATGGCCAGCAGCTGGAGTTGCTCTCGGTGACCCTGGCAGACCAGGAACTGAGCGCCGACGATTACCAACTGACCGAGAACCACCTGACCCTGCAGCCGGCCAGCGAAACCTTCACGGTCGACACCAGCGTCAGGATCCACCCGGAAACCAACACCGCACTGGAAGGCCTGTACAAGTCCGGCACGATGTTCTGCACCCAGTGCGAGGCTGAAGGCTTCCGCAAGATCACCTATTACCTCGACCGCCCGGACGTGATGAGCAAGTTCACTACCACCGTGGTCGCTGAGCAGCACAGCTATCCGGTGCTACTGTCCAACGGCAACCCGATCGCCAGCGGTCCCGGCGAAGACGGCCGGCACTGGGCGACCTGGGAAGATCCGTTCATGAAACCGGCGTACCTGTTCGCGCTGGTGGCGGGTGACTTGTGGTGCGTTGAAGACAGCTTCACCACCATGACAGAGCGCAACGTGGCGCTGCGCATCTATGTCGAGCCGGAAAACATCGACAAGTGCCAGCACGCCATGAACAGCCTGAAGAAGTCGATGCGCTGGGACGAAGAGGTCTACGGTCGCGAGTACGATCTGGACATCTTCATGATCGTCGCCGTGAACGACTTCAACATGGGTGCGATGGAGAACAAGGGCCTCAACATCTTCAACTCCAGCGCCGTGCTGGCTCGCGCCGAAACCGCCACCGACGCCGCGCACCAGCGGGTCGAGGCTATCGTCGCCCACGAATACTTCCACAACTGGTCGGGCAACCGCGTGACCTGCCGCGACTGGTTCCAGCTGTCGCTCAAGGAAGGCTTCACGGTGTTCCGCGACGCCGGTTTCTCCTCCGACATGAACTCGGCCACGGTCAAGCGTATTCAGGACGTGGCGTACCTGCGTACCCACCAGTTCGCCGAAGATGCCGGCCCCATGGCTCACGCCGTGCGCCCGGACAGCTTCATCGAGATTTCCAACTTCTACACCCTGACCGTGTACGAAAAGGGCTCGGAAGTGGTCGGCATGATCCACACCCTGCTGGGCGCCGAAGGCTTCCGCAAGGGCAGCGACCTTTACTTCGAACGTCATGACGGCCAGGCCGTGACCTGCGATGACTTCATCAAGGCCATGGAAGATGCCAACGGCGTCGACCTGACCCAGTTCAAGCGCTGGTACAGCCAGGCCGGTACGCCGCGTCTGGCGGTGAGCGAGTCTTACGATGCCGCCGCGAAAACCTACAGCCTGACCTTCCGCCAGAGCTGCCCGGAAACCCCGGACAAGGTTGAAAAACTGCCGTTCGTGATCCCGGTGGAACTGGGTCTGCTCGACAGCAAAGGCAACGAGATTGCCCTGCGTCTGGCCGGCGAAGCCTCGGCGCAAGGCACTACCCGAGTGATCTCGGTGACCGAAGCCGAACAGACCTTCACCTTCGTCGACATTGCCGAACAGCCGCTGCCATCGCTGCTGCGCGGTTTCTCGGCGCCGGTGAAGCTGAGCTTCCCGTACAACCGCGACCAACTGATGTTCCTGATGCAGCACGACAGCGACGGTTTCAACCGCTGGGATGCCGGCCAGCAACTGTCGGTGCAGGTGCTGCAAGAGTTGATCGGCCAACAGCAGAAGGGCGAAAGCCTGGTGCTCGATCCACGTCTGATTTCCGCTCTGCGCACTGTGCTGGCCGACCAGACGCTGGATCAGGCGATGGTGGCTGAAATGCTCTCGCTGCCAAGCGAGGCGTACCTGACGGAAATCAGCGAAATCGCCGACGTCGAGGCGATCCACACCGCTCGCGAATTTGCCCGTCAGCAACTGGCGGACAACCTGTTCGATGCCTTGTGGCAGCGTTATCAGGCCAACCGCGAGCTGTCGAAAAAGACCCCGTACGTGGCCGAAGCCGAGCATTTCGCCCGTCGCGCGCTGCAGAACATCGCGCTGTCGTACCTGATGCTCAGCGGCAAGCCCGAAGTGCTGGCGGCAACACTGGAACAGTTCGACGCCTGTGACAACATGACCGAGCGCCTCACCGCGCTGGCGGTGCTGGTCAACTCGCCGTTCGACGACGAGAAGGCCAAGGCGCTTGCCAGTTTTGCCGAGCACTTCAAGGACAATCCGCTGGTCATGGATCAGTGGTTCAGCGTGCAGGCCGGCAGCACCTTGCCCGGCGGTCTGGCGCGGGTCAAAGCCCTGATGCAGCACCCGGCGTTCAACATCAAGAACCCGAACAAGGTGCGTGCGCTGGTCGGCGCTTTCGCCGGGCAGAACCTGATCAACTTCCACGCGGCGGATGGTTCGGGTTATCGCTTCCTCGCGGATCTGGTGATCGAGCTGAACGGCTTCAACCCGCAGATCGCTTCGCGCCAATTGGCGCCGTTGACTCGCTGGCGCAAGTACGACAGCGCTCGTCAGGCGTTGATGAAAGCGGAGCTGGAGCGGATTCTGTCGTCGGGTCAGTTGTCCAGCGATGTGTACGAGGTGGTCAGCAAAAGCCTTGCCTGAAGTCTTTTCAGGGCAATAAAAAACGCCGCTCAATGAGCGGCGTTTTTGTGGGTGGGTAAAAAGCCCTTATTGGCGCAGATCAAACCGATCCAGGTCCATCACCTTCGCCCATGCGGCGACGAAGTCGTTGACGAACTGTTCCTTCGCATCGGAACTGGCATACACCTCCGCCAGTGCCCGCAGTACCGCGTTGGAACCGAACACCAGATCGACCCGGGTCGCCGTCCATTTCACGCTGCCGGTCTTGCGATCGCGACCTTCGAACTCATCCGCCGCCTTGGACGTCGGTTTCCACTCCACGCCCATGTCCAGCAGGTTGCGGAAGAAGTCGTTGGTCAGGGTGTCGGGTTTGTCGGTGAACACCCCGTGCTTCGTCTTGCCGACGTTGGTGTCCAGCACGCGGAGTCCGCCAACCAGTACGGTGAGTTCTGGCGCCGAGAGCGTCAGCAGTTGTGCCTTGTCGATCAGCAACGCTTCGGCCGGCACACGGTAAGTGTTGGCGGCGTAGTTGCGGAAGCCGTCGGTATGCGGTTCGAGGAAGCCGAACGACTCGACGTCGGTCTGCTCCTGAGTCGCATCGGTACGGCCGGGCGAGAAGGGCACCGTGACCGAATGCCCGGCGTTTTTCGCCGCATGCTCAACCCCGGCATTACCGGCCAGTACGATCAGGTCCGCCAGCGAGACTTTCTTGCCGGATGCCCCGGCGTTGAACTCGTTCTGAATGCCTTCGAGGGCTTTCAGCACCTTGTCCAGTTGTTCGGGTTGGTTGGCCTGCCAGAAGCGTTGCGGTGCCAGACGCAGACGCCCGCCGTTGGCGCCGCCGCGTTTGTCCGAACCCCGGAAAGTCGAAGCGGCTGCCCAGGCGGTGGAGACCAGTTCCGAAACGGAAAGTCCCGAGGCCAGTACTTTGCCTTTCAGCGCCCTGATATCACTGTCGTCGATCAGTGGATGGCTGGTCTCGGGAATCGGGTCTTGCCACAGCAGTTCTTCCTGCGGCAATTCCGGGCCGAGATAGCGTGACAGCGGGCCCATGTCGCGGTGGATCAGCTTGTACCAGGCGCGGGCGAAGGCATCCGCCAGTTGATCGGGATTGGCCAGGAAGCGCCGTGAGATCTTCTCGTAGGCTGGGTCGAAGCGCAGCGCCAGGTCGGAGGTGAGCATGGTCGGGTCGATGCGTTTGTTCGGGTCATGAGCATGGGGAATGGTGCCGGCCCCGGCGCCGTTTTTCGGTTTCCACTGGTGGGCGCCGGCCGGGCTCTTGGTCAGTTCCCACTCGAAGCCGAACAGGTTTTCCAGGTAGTTGTTGCTCCATTTGGTCGGAGTGGTGGTCCAGGTCACTTCCAGGCCGCTGGTGATGGTGTCGCCACCCTTGCCGGTGCCGAAGGTGCTTTTCCAGCCCAGGCCTTGTTCTTCCAGGCCGGCGGCTTCCGGTTCCGGCCCGACGTTATCGGCAGGGCCGGCACCGTGGGTCTTGCCGAAGGCGTGGCCACCGGCAATCAGGGCGACGGTTTCTTCGTCGTTCATGGCCATGCGGGCGAAGGTTTCGCGGATGTCTCGGGCCGAAGCCACGGGGTCGGGATTGCCTTCCGGACCTTCCGGGTTCACGTAGATCAGGCCCATCTGCACGGCGGCGAGCGGGTTTTCCAGATTGCGCTCGCCCTGGTTGGTGCGGCTCTGTTCATGGCCGTGCTCGGCCGGTTCGGCCACCAGCGTGCCGTCGCCCGGTTCCTGCATGGCCTCGGGGTGTTTGCCGTAACGGGTGTCGCCGCCCAGCCACTTGTTTTCCGAGCCCCAGTAGACGTCTTCGTCCGGTTCCCACACGTCGGGCCGTCCGCCGGAGAAACCGAAGGTCTTGAAGCCCATGGATTCCAGCGCGACGTTGCCGGTGAGAACGATCAGATCGGCCCAGGAAATGTTGCGGCCATATTTCTGTTTGATCGGCCACAGCAGGCGCCGGGCTTTGTCGAGGCTGACGTTGTCCGGCCAGCTGTTGAGCGGGGCGAAGCGTTGCTGACCGGAGCCGGCGCCGCCACGGCCGTCAGCGGTGCGATAGGTGCCGGCGCTGTGCCAGGCCATGCGGATGAAGAGCGGGCCATAGTGGCCGAAGTCGGCTGGCCACCAGTCCTGGGAGTCGGTCATCAGCGCCGTCAGGTCGCGTTTCAGGGCCTGGAAATCCAGGCTCTTGAAGGCCTTGGCGTAGTCGAAGTCCTGGCCCAGCGGATCGGAGGCGGGCGAGTGCTGACTCAGGATTTTCAGGTTCAGTTGATTCGGCCACCAATCGCGGTTCGTCGTGCCACCGCCGGCGGCGTGATTGAACGGGCATTTCGATTCATTTGCCATGTTCGGGTCCTTATCAGGTCTTCTGCGGCCGGCTCGTGCCGACTTCGGAGTAGTAAGGCTAGACCCGACTGGGGATGTCAGCTAATAGGCCGACTATTGGTGCCCGATAGGCAAAGTCTTTTACTGGTTGCTTCGAAGGATTTGCTACTACGCTGATATCGGCAAGACGCAGCGCGGTTCGGGACACCCGACGTGATGACCAGGAGGTTCGCATGATGCTCTCTGCCCGTCCTTTGATCGGCCCACCGGGAACATTCCGGGTCTGGGTGGGTGCCTTTGGCTTAGTCAATCCGCCGGTTCCCCGATTCACCATCGACGGTACGCCGGCTGCGACGGTGGGCCCGGCGGTGTTTTTCGAGGTGCGCGACAAGCAGCGCCAGGCCGGTTCCGGCAACAGTCCAGCCAATCATCAGGGTGTCTTCGAGCTGCAATCGCCGGGGCCCGGGGATCATGTGGTGGTTGTCAGCCTGGCGGGAGAAACGTCGTCCGTTCGCTTGCGGGAGATGCCCGCCCGGGTGACCGAATCGTTTGCCGGCGGTTTCACCCTGCTGCTGGCGTCCTGTTATTACCAGAAGAATGACAAAGGCGCGCTCGCCAGCCTGCAATCGCGCCTCAAATCGCGTCCGGACATGGTGTTGCTGGCCGGCGATCAGGTGTACCTGGATTTGCCGCTCCACGAAGACATCCCGGAACAGGAACCGGCGCTCTCGCGCATGTTGGGCGACAAGTACGCGAACCACTGGCTTTCGAGGGAAAAGCAGATCAACGGGCTGGACCCGCTTCTGCAACTGGCTCCCACCGCGTGCATTCCCGACGATCACGAATACTGGAACAACGCGCCGCATTTTTCGCCCTGGCTGCCTTGCACCTATACCGCGCAAAAGCGGCAGATGCTCGTCAGTGCCGGGCGCAATCTGTATGAAGACTTTCAACTGGGTGGTGACCCTGCATCCCATCAGGGCGCGCAGCGAATCGAGGTCGATCCGCTGCGCATGATCCTGCTTGATACCCGTTCGGATCGCGATCCGGGCGGGGGTTACGATGGTCGGTACGGCTTGATGAGCAAGGCCACCGAAAACGATCTGGTGCAGTGGCAAAACGACCTGTTGAATGATCACCGCGCCGGCAAGCTGACCATCGGTGTGCTGGCCGCCGGCCAGACGCTGTTTTCCAAGGCACCGCCCTGGTACTCCGAATGGGCGGACTCGGATCTGCAGAGTTACGCGCAGTTCGGCATCATCCTGCGCGTGCTGCGCACGCTCTGCGAGGCGGGTATTCCGGTGGTGTTCCTCAGTGGCGATGTGCATTACAGCACCATTTCCAAGGCAACCTGGAGCAAGACCGGGCAGGAATGCCTGTTTGAAGTGGTTAGCTCGCCGGTCTGCCAGATTGACGGGCCGCCGACCAAGGCCGACCCACCGGTTACGGATCTGGACGCCAAACGCTTCCAGACGAAATGGATCGACCATTACTCGGGCAACGTCGTGCTGACGATCAATTTTTTGCGCGCAGGTGGCAGTGTCGACATGAACATCACCTTGTACCCGCTGGATGGCGACTACCTGTCGCCTCGCGCTCTGGAGACGATTCGTCTCACCCCTCGGCATTGACCACTTTTGGAATGAGGTACAAGTCATGTTGAAAAATCGCAGTGGAAGCGGACGCAACCCGGAGATCGTCGAGCAGGAGCGCCGTCGAAGTGAAAAGAACGATGGGTGGCTGGAGCGTGCGTTCAAGGACCTCGGCCAGCCGGATCTGAAGAAAACCACGTTGCTAGTGCTGGCCGGGGGCAAGGATCAACTGGCCACGCGGGTGCGCATTGCCCAGTCGGCCCTGCGTAATGACCGGTTGCCGTCCTATTGGTCCGACTGCTTTCTGCTCAAGATCAGAGACGACGGCCTGGAAGGCGCCAAGGTCTTTCATGTGCCTCTGATCCAGCCGGCGAGGCCCTTCGCGACCGAGCGCAACGGTGTGGTGGAGGAAGATCTGGCGTTTCTGTCGGACAGGGACGAATGGCCGAATCTGGCGTTGCTGGCGTTTCCGGTCGATCAGCGCGACGTAGTGTCGAAGCTGAAAAGGTTCATGATCGATCGCAACAGCCTCGATGCCCTGGAACACATTCTCAAATGGCTGGCGTATGCCTGGGGTGTTTCGCGAACCCCCAATCCGGTGCACGAAGACATGGGATTCCCCTCGGCGTGCATGCTGGAGGTAGCGTTTTCCGCCGCTCAACTTGATCTGACGCCGGGCCTGGCTTCAAAGGTTTCCTGCCCCGAAGCGATCTGGAGCACGGCCTGTTACTGGCAGAAGTATTACGAACAAAGCCGCGGCGCTGTGCCTTTGGGACGGTACGTGATCGGGCACACCTACGACATCGATGACGGTAGGCCGAAACGGGGGAAATGACCGGGTGCTCCTTTGGAAGACCCGTGCTTGAGCGGTTGTTGTAAGCATTGAGGCAAGAATCGTGATGGTCATTGGAAATGTTATTGTATAACATAAAAATGATTTCATCTGATCGATGTCACTGACCTGTCCGTGTGGCAGTGGCATCGATCCTTACTTTTCTGCCTTACGGAATTTAGAAATGCCTTCCCGTTTTCCCTCTTTCCAGCCAAGCCTGTTGGCGTCTGTGTTGCTGATCGCATTGCCCGCATTCGCCGCCGAACCCCTCGAACTGCAACCGCAAGTCATCACCGGCAATCCGCTGGGCAGCCAGACCCTGGCTTCGCCCTCGACGGTGTTGAGCGGCGATGAGCTGACGCTGCAGCAGAAGGGCAGCCTGGGCGAAACCCTGAACAAGCAGCCGGGCGTTTCGTCGTCCTACTTCGGGCCGGGTGCCAGTCGCCCGATCATTCGCGGGCAGGACGGCGATCGCATTCGCATCCTGCGCAACGGCGTCGGTGCGCTGGACGCCTCGTCGCTGTCCTACGACCATGCGGTGCCACTGGACCCGGTCAACGTTGAACGCATCGAAATCGTCCGAGGCCCGGCTGCGTTGCTCTACGGCGGCAGTGCCATCGGCGGGGTGGTCAACACCTTCGACAACCGCATCCCGACCGAAGCCATCGACGGTATCCACGGCGCTGGTGAGCTGCGCTACGGCGGCGCCGACACCACCCGCAGCAGCGCGGGAAAACTCGAGGCCGGCAACGGCCAGTTCGCCTTGCACCTGGACGCCAGCGCTCGCGAGTTCAATGACCTGAAGATCCCCGGCTACGCCAAAAGCAGCCGCGAACGGGCGGGCGACGATGGCGATTCCAGCAAGCATCGTCTGGCCAACAGCGACGGTCGTCAGGACGGCGGCGCGGTGGGCGGGTCTTACACTTGGGACGACGGTTATGCGGGGCTGTCGTACAGCAATTACGACTCCAATTACGGCTCGCCGGCCGAAGATGACGTGCGCATTCGCATGCAGCAGGAGCACTACGCGTTCGCCTCGGAAATCCGCAACCTCGACGGCCCGTTCAGCTCGGTCAAGTTCGACGCCGGCTACACCGATTACCAGCACCGTGAAATTGAAGGCGGCGAGGTCGGCACCACGTTCAAGAACAAGGGCTACGAGGCACGGGTCGAAGCCCGGCACCAGCCGTTGGGGCCGTTCAACGGGGTGATCGGTGCGCAGGTCAGTCGCAATGAATTCTCGGCGCTGGGCGAAGAAGCCTTCGTGCCGCAGACCGACACCAACGCCGGTGCACTGTTCGTTCTGGAAGAGCTGCAAGCCACGGATCGCTTGCTGTTCACCCTTGGCGGTCGCCTGGAACACACCACGGTCGACCCGGACGCCAAAGGCAACGAGCGTTTCGCCAATGCCGACCGCTCCAGCAGTTTCACCGCCGGCAGTCTGTCGTCCGGTGCGGTGTACACACTGACGCCAATCTGGTCGGTCGCCGCCACGCTGGGCTACACCGAGCGGGCGCCGACTTTCTACGAGCTGTACGCCAACGGGGCCCACGTCGCGACCGGCACTTATGAAGTCGGGGACGCGGGGCTGTCGAAAGAGAAAGCCGTCTCCAGCGATCTGGCCCTGCGTTTTGACAATGGCACGCACAAGGGCAGCGTGGGTGTGTTCTACAGCCACTTCTCCAATTACATCGGCTTGCTCGGCACCGGGCGCACGCTGAATGACGAAGGAGAAGAAGACGCGGGCGGAATTCCCGAATACGCCTATTCCGGTGTTCGTGCACGCTTCAGCGGTATCGAGGCGCAGGATCACTGGCAGCTCGGCGAGAGTGCCTACGGCAAGTTCGCGCTGGAGCTGTCGGGCGACTACACCCGCGCCAAGAACCTCGACAACGGTCAGGATCTGCCGCGCATTGCGCCACTGCGCCTGAACACCGGACTGCTCTGGGAACTGGATCGCTGGCAGGCGCGGATCGATGTGGAGCACGCCAGCTCCCAGCATCGGGTGCCGGACAATGAAAGCAGCACCGATGGCTACACCACGCTGGGTGCCAATGTGGGGTATCACTTTGACGTCGGCCAGAGCAAATGGCTGGCCTTCGTCAATGCCGAGAACCTGACCAACCAGACTGTGCGCTATGCCAGCTCGATCCTGCGCGACATTGCGCCGGCAGAAGGGCGAAGCATTCAAGTGGGCCTGCGCACCACGTTCTGATCGTTCCCCGCGATCTTGCGCCAGCGTCCCGCGAACCGCGTGACGCTGGCGTCGACATCAGCTCGACTGAGCGGTGTCGTCTTCCGGGAGTTCCTCCCGCAGATCCTGTTGCCCCGGCAGCTCGGTGATCACGCTGAAGTCCGTGACTTCCACTGCACCCAGCCCATAACCCAGCAAATGGAACGAGAAGGCCTTGCGCGGTTGCGGGTTGTCGAAGCTGAAATCCATTTCCAGCGGTTGATCCGCCGTGGCGACCATTTCCGAAGGCAGGCCCAGTTGCACGTCCTGCTCGAATTCCTTGGCCTTGAGCTGGATGTACGCCGCCTGTTGCGGATCCATCGAGCGCACGGTCAGACGCACGCGGGTGTGCGAGCCCTTGGGCATTTCCAGGTATTGCGCGCCGATCAGGTTGTCGGCCCAGTCATCCTTGATCTGCGCTTGCAGCGGGATGATGTTGTCGCTGCCGAACTGATAGCGCTGGTTCAGCGGGGTGCGCAGCAGCGACAGGTCCAGCGCATCGGCGCGGGCCGCAATCTGCCGGGCATTCTGGCCGCTGGCATTGCCCTTGAACGTGGCGCTTTCGGCGATGAAACCTTCGCTAACGTAAGCGCGGCAGCGGCGCGGCATGTCGCATTCGGTCAGGATGCCGTGGCCGTCGTGGTAGCGCAGCTTGCCGTTGGTGAACGACATGATTTCGCGCCCGGTGTCGTAGTCGCGAAACAGCGAACGCCCGCTGAGTGCGGCGGGCACCGGCAGGTCAAAGTAATCGAGGATCGATGCGCTCAAGTCGACATGCCCGTAGACCCCGGCATTCAAGTGCGGCAACTGGGCCTGCTCCGGTGCCAGGGTCAGGTTGAATCCCCAGGACGACGCCAGTCGCACGCCATCGATGCCATGGGATTCGTCCGAGGTGATCACCACCAGCGTGTCTTTCAGTACGCCCTGACGTTCGAGGCCGCTGAGGAACTGGTCCAGTGCGTCGTCCAGATAACCGACGGCGGCCTGTTTCGGCGTGTCGTAGCGTTGCAGGTAGTCTTCCGGCGCCGAGTAGGGCTGATGGGTGCCGACGGTCAGCAGGGTCAGCATCCACGGTTTTTTCTGTTTCTTCAGTTGGCCGACGTAACCCAGTGCGCCTTCGAAGAACGCCTTGTCGTCCTTGCCCCACGGGAATTCCAGATAGTTGGCGTTGGTGAACCACTCCAGGCCATGAGTCGCATCGAAGCCGATGTGCGGCATGATCTTGTCTTTGGCCATGAAGCGCAGGCCGGCGCCTTGCAGGTAGTGAGTGCTGAAACCGTGCTGGCGCAGTTGGGCCGGCAGACAGGCCTGGTTGCGTTCGTTCTGGGTCAGCATTTCCACGCCTTTGGGCGTGCCGTTGTTCAGTTTGTCGTAGTCGCCGCAGAGCATGGCGTACAGGCCGCGAATGGTCTGGTGCGTGTGCAGCACGTAGTCCGGCGTGTTCATGCCGCGTTCGGCCCAGCGACTGAGCTTGGGCATCAGGTCTTCCTGATAATGGCTGCCGATGGCCTCGCGATTGGCGCGGATGTAGGCGCCGGGAATGCCTTCGACGGTGACGATCAGGACATTGCGCGCCTGACCTTTGGCTGCCAGTAACGAGCGACCATTCAAGTCGAGGTCGGTGAGCCCGGCCATCGAGGGCGCTGGTGCTTCGCTGCCACCTTCCAGCCATTCCTCGGCCTGCATCTGCGCGTCGGCGACCTGCGCGGCGAGCAACTGATGCGGCAGGTTGTACAGGCGCCATGGGTCGGCGTCGCTCGGCGAAAGGTTTTGTGCGCCCCAATGGGCGGCGAACAGCAACACCGGTGCCGTCCACGCCGCGCGGGGCAGGGCCGGGGCGGGAGTCGCGCGGTTTGCCCACTGCGTCGCCAGCCACAGCAGCAGGGCCAGCAGCAATGCGCCGGCCACCGCCGGATGGGCAAAACCGCCGCCGGTGGAGTTCTCCACGAATTGCGGGTCGATCAGGTAATGCAGGTCCTGGGGATTGGGCAGGCGCCCGACCGCGCTGACCAGTTCAGCTGTCGCCACCGCCAGCAAGCCCCAGAACACCAGCACCGGCAACCCCAGCCACCACGGCCGGCGATGCAGCAGGACCACCAGCAGGCTGCCGATGGCCAGGTCCGAAAGATAGCCGAACAGGCTCGACCAGCCGAGTGCCGCACGCAGGCACACCGGTACGATCAGTACCAGAAAAACCAGAGAGAGAAGACGGGCGTCGGGGTGCCGAAGCCGTTGAAAAAGAGCGCTCACAAAAAAGACCTTCCAGCCATCAAACCGTCATAAAAGTGTGCGCGATGATACCAAGGGTGGGCTGTCTGATCGCCCTTTTAAACGAGAAGCTGATCCGCTGTCGAACGGCTGTGCGATCACGGCGAAATGCCTGAGGCCCAGACCTGCGTTCATGTCAGGGGTGGCGGAAGGCTTTTTCCGGCGTACCGGAGCAGGGGATTAATTGTTTCAGGCTGTTTATTGCGCCTTTGATCCCTTTCGGCTGCATTTGCGAAACGTTGCGATTTACAATGCCCGACCTCTGATGGAGACCTGCCTCCGTGGATGTCCTCACGCAACTCAACGCGTATCTGCACCGACTGCTGATCGAGCCGGTCGCCGAGCAGTTCTTCGGCCTGTTCGATCTGAACGGTCGTATCGGCGTGGCGTTTATCTTCACGTCCTATTGCGTGGCCTATGGTCTGTTCCGCTACAGAAAATCCCGAGGCCTGACCGAGGCCCCAACCTTCTGGCAGTTCCTCGGCGGCGGTCGCGTGCATGGGCATCGCTCGGCGTGGCTGGATTATCGCTACTACTTCATCAAGGGCATTCTGCGGGTCGCGCTGGTGTTGCCGGTCGTGGCGCTGGTCGATCCGCATATCCTGCGCTCTGGCGACTACGTGCAGTTTTTCACCCGGCTCTGGGGCGCCCGCGAACAGGTCTCGGATCACCCCTCGATCGCGTTGTTCTATGGCCTCGGCGTATTTGTGTTCAGGGACTTCCTGCACTACTGGATTCACCGCGCCTTTCATTCCCGTTTTCTGTGGGAATTTCATAAGGTCCATCATTCGGCACCGGTGCTGGTGCCGGCCACCGCCAGCCGCATTCACATCGTCGAATCGATCTTCGAACGAATCGTCATCACCGCCGGCCTTGGCGCTTTTGCCGGCGTGGTCTGGTATGCCTGTGGCGGGGAAGTCAGTCGCTACACGCTGTTCGGTGTGACCTGGCTGGCACTGATCATCAACAGCCTGGGGGCCAATCTGCGGCACAGCCATGTCTGGCTGTCGTTCGGGCCGTCGGTGGAACACGTGCTCAACAGCCCGGCCCAGCACCAGATCCACCATAGCGACGCGCCGCGGCATTTCAACAAGAATTTCGCGATCAACCTGTCGCTGTGGGACTGGATGTTCGGCACGTTGTACGTCACCACCTCGACCCCGGAAAAACTGCGTTTCGGCACGGGAGAACAGGACGGCGAACGTTACCTGACACTGCACGGCCTGATCATCCTGCCCTTTGCTGAGGTGGCGCGACTTGTTCTTCCCCTGACGGTGAAACGCAGGTTACGCATGCTCTGAAGGGGCGAAGAGGGACGTTGATCGAAAGCCGAAATATTCAAGGTTGCTGTTCTTTGGACGATACCTGTGACCAATGTGCGCCGGATCAATTAGGTCGGTGCACCTTTTGGATCAACTGGTCGTCATGGGAACAACATGCCAAGGAATATCTGCTGCAACTTTGCCGGGTGGGGAGCGATATTGTTCTGCATCGTATTTTTGAACGGGTGCACGACGGCACGCTTTGACGGAAGCCGGGCGCCCGATCCTGCCAAGGCGTTGATCGTGGGCTCGATTACCGAAGGTTATCTCACGCAGCCTCATGGATTGATTGTCAATATCCGACAGCTTGACGAGCCCGGGGCAAGCATCGAGTTGAGGACGCTCAACAACGACGACGATCAACCGTCGCGCAACCTGCTGGGCAATCTGTTCATGTACGAAGTGCCGCCCGGCCGGTATGAATTTACCGACTGGCGCTATCAGTTCTACTTCGGCCGTGCCGTTGCACGCCCGTCTCCTGTCGTGTTCCACGTGAAGGCAGGGCAGACGCTCTACATCGGGGATCTGTACGCCAATGCCCTGACTTACTGCCTGTCCAACGTGAACAATGATGGCGAGACAGTAGAAGCCCTGAAGCGCAAATACCCGATGCTCGCTAAACGGACGATCACCAATCTGACCGCCGAAAGTGCTTTCGCGCCATGGCCCAACTCGGATGCCGAAGACAACGGCAAGGGACTCTGCAGGTTTTGAAGCGCGCTGTGCAACAGCGCTGTACGTGTCTTCGTTAAGGGATTGAACAATCATGAAATGCTTTACGCTGATCCGGGCTTGTCTGCTCGCCACCCTGACTTTGCTGAACGGGTGCAGTACCGGGCCTGACCTCAAGGGCCAACCTTTCTTCACCGCCCCTGATCCGGCGCAGCCGGGTCAGGCAACGTTGTACTTTTACAGGCCTGCCGCGAGCGTCGCCTACTTTGTGACAGCCACCATTGAACTCAATGACAAAGTGGTTGGGGTTTTGCCGTCCGGGGGCTATTTCAAGACCCTGGTTCCTGCCGGTCGTTATCGAGTCGAGTCGACGTCGCCCTCGATAGGCAGTGGCAAAGCGGACACGCGTTTTGATCTCGATGTTGAAAACGGCAAGGTTTATTTCATCGCTGACCAGACCAGTCTTTCGGAGTTCAATGATGCTCATACGGTGGGGGAGGTGAATGATGCTCGCTACTCGGGCGCCCATTACTATTTCCGCTATGCACTTCTGCCCGAGGAGCAGGCGCTGCGCACGATCAAGTGGTGTCAGCAGGTGCCTGAAGCCGCTCGATGAGGCCTGACTGGCGCTCTCACTGAGGTCATCCTGAAAGAAAACGGCCCCCTGAAGGGGCCGTTTTCTTTTCGGTTCAGTCCCGGCCATCGTCGAAATCGCGCTCGATAGTGATCCTGGCCGATCATTATTCGACAAGCCGACCGCCATACGTCCGTTGCTCAAGTGAACCGAAAACCCCCGTCTATAGTGACAAGGCTGTGCGAAACGGGTGGCGCATCCATACCTTGAAGGGGGGCGCCGAGAAGACAGGTTGTCTATCAGGAGATCGCCATGAGCCAGATCGAAAAAGTCCTCTACACCGCAAAGACCCACACCACCGGCGGACGTGACGGGGCGTCGCGCAGTTCCGACGGGATTCTCGACGTCAAACTGTCGTCCCCCGGCACCAACGGCGGTGGGACCAATCCGGAACAACTGTTCGCTGCCGGCTGGTCGGCGTGCTTCATCGGCGCGATGAAAGCGGTGGCGGGGCAACAGAAAATCAGCCTGCCAGGGGACCTTGCGGTGGATGCCGAAGTAGACCTGGGTACCAACTCGGGAGGGTATCTGTTGCAGGCGCGACTCAATGTGAGCCTGCCAGGCATGGAACGCGGCGCGGCGCAGCAACTGGTGGATGCGGCGCATCAGGTGTGCCCGTACTCCAAGGCCACGCGCAACAATATCGAAGTCGAGTTGAAACTGGTCTGACATCCAGATGCAAACGGGGCGGCATGATCGTCGATCAGGCCGCCCCGTTTGTTTTTTGAAGCCGTAAATCTGTCAGTCAGCGATCAATGCATCTTGCTGTGATCGTGGCCTTCCATGTTGGTCAGCGAGCGCACCGGCGCCTGGACTTCAATGGCCTGTTTCTCGCCCTTGGCGTTTTCCACGGTCAGGGTCAGCGGCACGTTGTCGCCTTCCTTCAGTTGACCCTTCAGGCCCATCAGCATCACGTGGTAGCCGTTCGGATCGAACTTCACAGCCTTGCCGGCCGGCAGGTCGACCGAGTTGACCGGGCCCATGCTCATCACGTCGTTCTTCATGGTCATTTCGTGAATCTGCACGTCCTTGGCCACCGGCGATGCAACGCTCAGCAGTTTGCTGTCGCTGTCGGCGGTGACGGTCATGAACGCGCCGCTGGCCGACTGGTTTGGCACGGTTGCACGGACCCAGGCGTCATCGACCTTGGTCTGCGCCGAAACCTGGAAAGCCAGGCCCAGCAGGGACAGGCCCAGTGCGGCACGTTTGATGTTGTTCAGAAAAGGGTTCATCAGCAGACCTCCATGACGGTAAGCAAGTCTTCCGTACACTCTTGTGCAGAAAGCGATTGGGACAGACCCACGCGCAGGTTGCCGCGGGTGTCGTAGACATAACTGGTAGACGTGTGCGACAGGGTGTAAGTGTCGCCGGCAGGGACTTTTTCGTAGAAGACGTCGAATTCCTTGGCGGTGGCCTTGGTTTCCTCGAGGGTGCCGTACAGGGCGACGAAGCTCGGGTCGAAGGTCTTGACGTAGGCGTCGAGGATTTCGGGTGTGTCGCGCTCCGGGTCGAGGGTGATGAACACCACTTGCAGGATGTCGCCATCCTTGCCCATCAGCTTCTTGATTTTTGCCGCGCGGGCCAGGGTCGTCGGGCAGACGGCCGGGCACTGGGTGAAACCGAAGAAGATCATCGGCATCAGGCCGCGAAAGCTCGACAGCGATACGGTGTTGCCTTCGGTGTCCTTGAGCTTGAAGGTGCGTCCGAGGATCTTGTCACTCAGATCCTTGCCGTACTTGTACGACAGTTGGCCGCGGGTGTCGCAACCGGCGAGCAGGCCCAGACCGAGCACGCCCATTCCCGCAAGCACCTTGCGGCGAGTCAACAAAGCCGTCATCTAATACCGCCTTTTGCAGCCCGCCGGTCAGCAAGACAGGCGGGGGGTTAACCGTAAAAGCGGCGCATGATACCAAAATGAACCGCCAGGTCGGTTTTTGATCACCCACCAATGTCGGATCGGGCGACAAAAGGTGTAAGAAAACATGACCTGCGGTTATTGCAGCGACGGTTCAACCGGGCTCCAGCTACCGCCCAGCGCGGTGTAAAGGTTCACCTGAGCGACCAGTTGCGCCAATCGGTCAGTGATCAGCCCTTGCTGGGAACTGAACAGCGAACGCTGGGCATCGAGGAACGTCAGGCTGCTGTCGACGCCGGTCTGATAGCGGTGCTGCGCCATGTCGTAATAGTCCTGGGTCGCCTGCACCAGATCACGCTGGGCCTGGAGTTGTTGCTGGTAGGTCTGGCGCGCCGCGAGTCCGTCGGACACTTCCTGGAAGGCGGTCTGAATGGTCTTTTCGTACTCGGCGACGCTGATGTCCTTCTGCAATTTCGCGTAGTCCAGACTGGCGCGCAGGCTGCCGGCATTGAAGATCGGCAGATTGATCTGCGGCTGGAACGTCCAGGCCCCGGAGCCACCCTTGAACAGCCCCGACAGGTCGCGACTGGACGTGCCGGCGTTGGCGGTCAGGCTGACACTGGGAAAGAACGCCGCCCGGGCCGCGCCGATATTGGCATTGGCAGCCTTGAGCTTGTATTCGGCCTGGAGAATGTCCGGCCGGCGCTGCAGCAGATCCGACGGCAACCCGGCCGGCACTTGCGCCACCAGATCACTGTCCAGCGGACGGGCCGGCAGGGTTTCGGAGACTGGCGCGCCGACCAGCAGTGTCAGGCTGTTCAAGTCCTGGGCGACCTGGCGTTGATAGCGGGCGAGGCTGGCGCGGGTGCTGTCGACGCTGGTCTGCGCCTGGATCTGATCCAGCGCCGAGGACTTGCCGGCCTCGCGGTTGCGCGTGGTCAGGCGCAGGCTTTTTTCGTCGGCGGCGAGGGTTTCGCGGGCGAGGGCCAGTAGCTCCTGGTCGGCGCGCCAGGTCAGGTACGCATTGGCGACGTTCGCCACCAGGCTCAATTGCGCACTGCGTCGGGCCTCTTCGGTGGCCAGCCAGCTCATCAACGCCTGATCACTGAGGCTGCGTACCCGGCCGAAGAAATCCAGCTCGTAGGCGCTGATGCCAAGGTTGGCGGAGTAGGTCGAGGTGATCGCCGCTTTGGTTTTGGTCACGCTCGCCGGCACCCGCTGGCGCAGTTCGTTGGCATTGGCCGAGACCGCCGGAAGCAGATCGGCGCGCTGAATGCGGTACTTCGCCTGGAATGCCTCGACGTTCAGCGCGGCGACCCGCAAGTCGCGGTTATTGACCAGCGCGCTTTCAATCAACTGTTGCAACGCCGGGTCATTGAACAATCCGCGCCAGTCCTCGACCGCGCTGGTGGCCTGGGTTGGCGCAGGGTAGGCGGGGCCTTTTGGATACTGCGCCGCACTGGGCGACGCGGGCTGCTGGTAGTCGGGAATCAGCGAGCAGCCGCCCATCAGCAACGCCATGGACAGCAGGGAGATCGGCAACCTGGACATCAAACAGCCTCGTTCACGAATGAGAGCGGGCGCCGGGCGCCCATGATGAGAGAAACGCCGGATCAGGCCCCGGCCATCCATTTCGCCAGACCGTGACGACCACTGACCCCGAGCTTGGCGGCCGCGCGCTTGAGGTAGGTCTCGACCGAACTGTTCTTGACTCGCAACCGCTCGGCCATCTGCGGCACGGTGCCGCCGGTCAACAAGCCCAGGCAGACTTCCTTCTCGCGCACTGACAGGGTGATGTCGCCCAGTGCCAGGCGTTCGTCGAACACCTGTTGCAACGGTGTCTGCTCCTGATCGGCCTGGAGTGGGCGCGGTTGTCGGGCGACGATTTGCCGACGGATCTGCGCGTGACGCTCGATCAACGGCAGCAGGGTGTCGGACAGGCTTTTGAGAAACGACAGTTCCGGCAGGGAAAACACCCGGTGCGTGTGAGGGCGACAGAACGAGATGACACAGCGGCGGTTGGAGGTGCGTGACACCAGATTGCACTGATGGACGCTGTGGTGCGGGTGTCGTTGCTGCAGCGAGGCTTTGAGTTGAATCAGCAGCGAGTCATTCATCTCGATCATCTTCTGCAACAGCGGATGATCGTCCTGGCATTGCAGCGGATCCGGGGGCGGGAAGGTATCCGGCAAACCGGCGCTGCCCAATGCCTTGATCTCGACCACGCTGGCCTCGCGCTCGTCGAGTGTCCATTCGCTGAGATCCACCCGGTTGACCGGCACCAGGGTGTCGACCAACTGAAACATGTTCGTGGCGAAACGCTCGTTCCCCGTGCTGGCGATCAACTCGCCCAGCTGCCAATAGAAGTGCGGGTTGTCCATGTTGCGAAGACTGCCGGTCAGATTCATATCCTTGTCATCCTTGATTTAAAGCCATTGCCGAATCCTCTGCCGTGCATGCACCTGTGAAGCCGCCACCCAATCATTTCTCCTTGAAATCGATCTGGAGCGGGATTTAATCCTATGCATTTGTCCTACGTCTGTAGGGGAAAACGGGGACACAAAGTGCCACTATTTCCGGATTAATGGCGCCACGTTTCTGTCAGTCCAGGGGTGGCAGGCATGTAGGACGTGACTGTACGGTCTAGTGAGAACCCCGAAAACCGGGGTTCAGAGCGCCGTTTCCCACCATTGCGAAGTCGTAGTCAGCGCAGGTGGATGGCGATTGTCCTACAGGATTTTCAGTCATTTCTTTCCGAACTTTTGGAGGGATGGCCGGCCAGTCGAGGCCTGTCAGCCCGCAGGGCAGGGCAAAGAGGGGGGAGTTGTCCGGGTTTCACGTGTCATGCGGGTTTCGGGGCCGATGCTTGAATACGCGCCAAATCACATGAGACGGATCTTATGAACCAATTTGCTGCCGATGCGGCGGACGGTCTGTCCGCGATTTCCGAGACCTTCCCGCTGACTGCCGCCCAGAGCGACATCTGGCTCGATCAACTGCGTCAGGGGGATTCACCGCTGTACAACATCGGTGGCTACGTCGAGCTGACCGGCCCACTGGATCCGGCGCTGATGCAGGCGGCCCTCGAAGGTCTCGTGGCCCGGCATGACGCCATGCGCACGATTCTGTTGCCGGGCGCCGGCCAGCATGGCTTGCCGCTGCAGCGCTTTGCGCGATCCTTGCCGGCCCCGATGCCGATCCATGACGTTTGCGCGCAGCCCGATCCACAGTCCGCAGCGCGCAGGCTGATTCAGGAGCGCATCCAGCAACCGTTCACGCTGGATGGCGGGCCGTTGTTCCGGTTCCTCCTGATCCGTCTCGATGCCGATCATCATTGGCTGTCGATCCTCGCCCATCACCTGATCGTCGACGGCTGGGGTTTCGGCGAGATGCTCAAGTCACTGGACGAGATCTATAACGCGCTGGCGCTTGGGCAACAGCCGCCGGACTCGGCACCGTCCTATGTTGATTTCATCCATGACGATGCGCGTTATTACGAGTCGGCACGCTATACCCACGACCGGGCGTACTGGCTGGACAAGTACCGCGACCTTCCCGAGCCGTTATTGCTGCCCCGATATCAGGAGCGCTTTGCCGGTGCCCTGGCCCCGACCCGGATTTTCTCCCAGGCCTTTCCCGCACGGCTGCACGAACGCATGAAACACGTGGCCCGCGAATACAGCGGGTCGGCGTTCCATGTGTTGCTGGCAGCCTTGCACGTGTATTTCAGTCGTACCGCCCAGCGTGACGAATGGGTGGTGGGCGTGCCGCTGCTCAACCGTTCCGGCGCCCGGTTCAAGTCCACGCTCGGGCTGTTCACTCAGGTCAGCGCGGTGCGGATGGGGTTCGGCCGGGCGTTGTCGTTCGGTCAATTGATCACGGCGATCCGCGACGAACTGAAGCGTGATTTCCGTCATCAGCGTTTTCCGCTGAGCGAAATGAATCGTGCATTGGGCCTGCTGCGCGAGGATCGCTCCCAGTTGTTCGAACTGACGGTGTCCTACGAGCAGGATGTGCACGAATACCGCTACGGCGACGCTCAGGCGCGGGTCATCAAGGTCTCGAACCATGAAGAGGGCACGCCGCTGGCGGTGCATTTGCTCAGCACCCTCAACAACGACAAAGACAGTTTGTACATGGTCTACAACGAAGCCTATTTTGGCGCCGATGAGATCGAAGCGCTGTCCGGGCGCCTGTTGCTGGTGCTGGAGCAGGGCCTGGAGAATGTTGACCTGGCGCTGGACGATTTCTGCCTGAGCCTGCCAGCCGAATCGGCGTTGCTGCAGCAGTGGAATGACACGCGCGCGGACTACCCCAACGAGCTGACCATCCATCAGCGCATCGAAGCGCAAGCGGCGGCGCGGCCAGAGGCGGTGGCCGCAGAGTTTCAGGGACAACGGCTGACCTATGTCGAGCTGAACCGTAAGGCCAACGCCCTGGCTCATCACTTGATCGGGCTCGGTGTACGGCCCGATGACCGCGTGGCGCTGGTCGCTCGCCGAGGGCTGGACACGCTGGTCGCGCTGTTGGCGATCCTCAAGTCCGGCGCCGGTTACGTACCGGTTGATCCGGCCCATCCGGCGGAACGCTTGAGCTATTTATTGAGCGACAGCGCTCCGGTCGTGGTTCTGACCCAGCGCGATCTGCGCGTACGCTTGCCGGTGCTGGACGTGCCGGTGATCGAAATCGACCCGCGCTCTTGGCCGGTCAACGATCTCAACCCCGAGGTCTCGGGCCTGACCACCGCGCATCTGGCCTACGTGATCTACACCTCCGGTTCCACCGGCCAGCCCAAAGGCGTGATGGTCGAACATCAGACCCTGTCGAATCTGGTCGACTGGCATTGCACGGCTTTCGATCTGGGCGCCGGACGTCACACCTCGAGCCTCGCCGGCTTCGGTTTCGACGCCATGGCTTGGGAAGTCTGGCCCGCACTGTGTGCCGGCGCGACCCTGCACCTGGCGCCGTCCCGCGACGGCGGCGAAGACATCGACGCGTTGCTCGACTGGTGGCGTGCGCAACCGCTGGACGTGAGCTTCCTGCCAACGCCGATTGCCGAATACGCCTTCAGCCGCCACCTCGAACATCCGACTCTGCGCACGCTGCTGATCGGCGGTGATCGCCTGCGGCAGTTCAATCGCGAGCAGACGTTCGCGGTAATCAACAACTACGGCCCGACCGAAGCGACGGTGGTCGCCACCTCGGGCCGAATCGAACCGGGACGGACGCTGCACATCGGCAAACCCGTGAGCAATGCCACGACCTATCTGCTGGATGACCGACAGCGTCCGGTACCGATTGGTGTGGCCGGTGAGCTGTACGTCGGTGGCGCCGGGGTGGCGCGGGGTTACTTCAACCGGCCGGAGCTGACCGCCGAGCGCTTTCTCGACGACCCGTTCAGCTCCCGCCCCAACGCGCGCATGTACCGTACCGGCGACCTCGCACGCTGGCGCCCGGACGGCAACATCGAATACCTGGGCCGCAACGACGATCAGGTGAAAATCCGTGGTGTGCGCATCGAACCCGGCGAAATCGAAGCGGCGTTGAGCAGCCATGAATCCGTGCGCGATGCGGTGGTGCAGGTGCGCGACGGGCAGTTATTGGCCTGGTTCACCGAAAAACAACCGCTGGACATCACGCAACTGCATGCCCATCTGCAAACCCGTCTACCCAGCGCAATGCTGCCGTCGGCGTACGTGCGCCTGGCGGTGTTGCCGCTGACAGCCAACGGCAAGCTGGATCGCCAGGCGTTGCCGGCGCCGGGGCCGGAGGCGTTGATCCGCCGCGAATATGAGGCCCCGCAAGGCGACGTCGAAATTCTGCTGGCTCAGATCTGGGCCGAGGTGCTGCAAGTCGAAAAGGTCGGGCGTCACGATCACTTCTTCGAACTGGGCGGGCATTCCTTGCTGGCGGTCAACCTGATCGAGCGCATGCGTCAGCTCGGCATGAGCAGTGATGTGCGCGTGCTGTTCGGCCAGCCGACGCTGGCAGCACTGGCCGCGTCGGTGGGCAGTGGTCGCGAAGTTGAAGTGCCGGCCAACCGCATCCCGTCGGGTTGCACGCAGATCACTCCGGACCTGTTGCCATTGGTGCAACTGGATCAGGCCACCCTCGACCGGATCATCGCCACCGTGCCGGGCGGGGCGGTCAACGTGCAGGACATTTATCCGCTGGCGCCGTTGCAGGAAGGCATCCTTTATCACCACATCACCGCCGCGCAGGGTGATCCGTACCTGCTGCAATCGCAGCTGGCGTTCGACAGTGTCGAGCGGGTCGAGGCCTATGCGGCGGCGTTGCGTCAGGTCATGGCGCGGCACGACATTCTGCGCACCGCCGTGGTCTGGGAAGGTTTGACCACTCCGGTGCAAGTGGTCTGGCGCGAGGCTGAACTGCCGGTGCAGGAAATCACCCTCGATCCGGCCGGGGGCGATGTCCTCGCGCAACTGCATGAGCGTTTCGATGCCCGGCGTTATCGCATCGACGTCAGCCAGGCGCCGCTGATCCGGCTGATGTATGCGCGCGACCCGGCCCACGGGCGGATCGTGGCGATTCTGTTGTTCCATCACCTGGCGCTGGATCACATCGCGCTGGAAGTCTTGCGCCATGAAATGCGCGCCAATCTGCTGGGGCTGAGTGAACCGTTGCCGCCGGCGGTGCCGTATCGCAACTACGTGGCGCAGACCCGACTGGGCGTCAGCGAGCAAGAACACGAAGCGTTTTTCCGCGAGATGCTCGCCGACATCGACGAGCCGACCCTGCCGTTCGGTTTGCAGGATGTACAGGGCGACGGTCGCGGCATCGACGAAGCCGTGCGAACGCTTGCGCCTGAACTGGACCGCCGCTTGCGCCTTCAGGCGCGGCAGGCAGGCGTCAGCGTGGCCAGCCTGATTCACCTGGCCTGGGCGCAGGTGCTGGCGGCGACGTCGGGGCAGGATCAGGTGGTGTTCGGCAGCGTTTTTATGGGCCGTATGCAGGGCGGCGAGGGCGCGGACCGGGCGCTCGGGGTGTTCATCAACACCTTGCCGTTGCGGGTGGACATGGATCGAGGCGTGCGCGATGCAGTGCTGCTCACCCACGCCCGACTGACTGACTTGCTCGGGCACGAACATGCGTCACTGGCGCTGGCCCAGCGTTGCAGCGGGGTCGCGTCACCGGCGCCGCTGTTCAGTGCGTTGCTCAACTATCGACACACTGACTTTGAGGCGCAGGAAGAGGCGTCGGACCAAGCCTGGCAAGGCATCCAGACTCTGGAGAACGAAGAACGCACCAACTACCCGATGACCTTGAGCGTCGATGATCTGGGCAGTGCCTTGCAGATCACCACGCGGACCCTGATGAGCATCGGTGCGCAGCGCATCGGCGACTATGTGCAGACCGCGTTGCAGAAACTGGTCGATGCTCTTGAGCAGACACCACAACAGCCGCTGAATAGCTTGCCGATTCTGCCGGCGGCGGAGCTTGAACAACTGCTGGTCGAGTTCAATGCCAGCGAAGTCGATTGTCCGCTCGACCAGCCGCTTCAGGTGTTGTTCGAACAGCAAGCGCAGCGCAGACCCGACGCCATCGCCTTGCAGGCCGGGGAGCAACAGCTGACGTATCGCCAATTGAACGAGCAGGCCAACCGTCTGGCGCATCATCTACGCGAGCACGGCGTGCAGCCCGATTCTCGGGTGGCGATCTGCGTCGAACGCAGTCTGGATCTGATAATCGGTCTGCTCGGCATTCTCAAGGCCGGTGGTGCTTACGTGCCGCTGGACCCGGACTATCCGCTGGAACGCCTGCATTACATGTTGCAGGACAGCGCGCCGGTCGCGGTGCTGGTGCATGAAGCCACCCGCAATCTGTTGGGCGATCCGGGTGTGCCGGTCATCGATTTCGACCGTTGCACCTGGCAGGAGGCATCGGTCGAAAATCTGCAAGTACCGGGTTTGGGCGCTGCGAACCTGGCCTACATGATCTACACCTCGGGCTCCACCGGCACGCCGAAGGGCGTGATGATCGAGCATCGCAGTGCCTGCAACATGGTGCACTGGGGCTCGCAGATCAGCCCGCCGACCGGGCACGGCGCGCTGTTGCAGAAGGCGCCGTTCAGCTTCGACAGTTCGGTGTGGGAGATTTTCTGGCCGCTGTGTTCCGGCCTGCGGCTGGTGCTGGCGCGTCCCGACGGCAACCGCGATTCGGCCTATGTGACCCAGGTGATTCGCGAACGGCAGATCACCGTGGTCAAGTTCGTGCCGGCGCTGCTGCAACAGTTCATCGAACAGGACGATGTCAGCCAGTGCACCAGCCTGACCGACGTGCTCAACGGTGGCGGTGAGCTGACCGCCGCACTGGCCCGGCGTGTCCGCGAGCGCCTGCCATGGGTGCGTCTGCACAACGTCTACGGGCCGACCGAAACCACGGTCGACAGCACCGGCTGGACGCTGGAACCCGATCAATCGGTGCCGGAGGCCGTGGTGCCAATCGGCAAGGCACTGAGCAACACCCGGCTCTATGTGTTGGATGCCCACGACCAACCGGTGCCATTCGGTGTCAGCGGTCACCTGCACATCGGCGGGGTCGGGGTTGCGCGGGGTTATCTGGGACTGCCGGACATGCAGGCCGAGCGCTTCATCGACAGCCCGTTCGTGGCCGGTGATCGTCTGTACCGCACCGGCGATCTGGTGCGCTACCGGGCGGATGGCAACCTCGAATTCCTCGGGCGCAACGACTTCCAGGTCAAGCTGCGTGGCCTGCGTCTGGAACCGGGGGAAATCGAAGCGCGGCTGATCGAGCATCCAGCGGTGCGTGAAGCGGTGGTGCTGGTGCGGGATGAGCGACTGGTGGCGTATTTCACCGTGCGTGAAGGCTTCGACGCGCCCAGCATCGAAACCTTGCGCGCCCATGTGCTTGAGCGCTTGCCGGAGTACATGGCGCCGGGCGCTTACGTGAAGCTCGATGCGTTGCCCCTCACTCCCAACGACAAGGTCGATCGCAAGGCCTTGCCGGCACCGGGGGCAGAAGCGGTGCTCAGTCGTCGTTACGAGGCGCCCGAAGGGGAGCTCGAGATCAGGCTGGCGCAGATCTGGGCCGAGGTGCTGCAACTGGAGCAGGTCGGGCGCAACGATCATTTCTTCGAACTCGGCGGGCATTCGTTGCTGGCGGTCAGTCTGGTGGCGCGCATGCGTCAGGCCGGGCTGCACGTCGATGCCCGGACGCTGTTCAGCCAACCGACCCTGGCCGCGCTGGCGGCTCAGACTTCGGCGCAGGCAAAACAGGTGGAAGTCCCTCAAACCACCATACCGACGCTCAACCGCAAACGTCGGCTCTGAGCCGACATCGGCGTCGATTCGCGGTTCCCGCGGATCGACGCCATGACTGGCCGGTCACGGGTCTTGTCCCCGCTTCCCATGTCAGACACCCAAGCCCCGATGTTTTAGCTTTTCCGGGCTGCGCGTGGCCGCACGGATTCGCCGCTGCGCGCTCCTTTTCCCCGAATTTACAGCAGGTTACCCCCATGCAATTTCGCGAGCTGATGGCTGTTATTTCCACCCATGCGATCCGCCTTCAACAGGACGATGAAGACCTGGTCATTCTGGGCGACGACGACGCGCTGGACGACGCGTTGTGGGACAGCCTCGCCAAGCACAAGGCGCAATTGCTGGAACTGGTGGCGAGCCACGGCGGCGACTGGTCGAGCCCGGCGCTGCGCATCACCCCGGACATGCTGCCGCTGGTGAAACTGGATCAGCCGGCCATCGACCGCATCGTCGCCACCGTGCCGGGTGGGGTGGCGAATGTGCAGGACATCTATCCGCTGGCGCCGTTACAGGAAGGCATGCTTTATCTGCACCTCGCGGCCGGCGAAGGTGATCTGTATGTGCAACAGGCGCAGTTCACCTTCGACAACCACGAACGTCTCGACGCGTTTGCCCAGGCGTTGCAATGGGTGATCGACCGTCACGACATCTTGCGTACCTCGTTTGTCTGGGAACGCCTGGACGAACCGGTGCAAGTGGTGTGGCGCCAGGCGCCGCTGGTCTGCGAAGAGGTGCAGCTCGACACGTCCACGGACGTGTTCAGCCAGTTGCAGGCGCGCTACGACGCCCGTCACTTGCGCCTCGATCTGCAACAGGCGCCGCTGCTGCGCTTGGTCTATGCACGGGATCCGGCGCAGGGTCGGATCGTCGCGCTGCTGCTGTTCCATCACATGATCATCGACCACGTTGCGCTGGACGTGGTGCGCCGCGAAATCCAGGCCTGGCTGCAAGGGCTGACCGAACAGGTTGCGCCGGCGGTGCCGTTTCGCAATCACCTGGCGCGGGCGCGCATGTCCCTTGATGAGCAGGCCCACGAAGCATTCTTTCGCGAGATGCTCGGTGATATCGACGAACCGACACTGCCGTGGGGCCTGCAGGATGTTCACGGCGGCGGGCAGGGTTTCGAAGACGCGCAGCTGACGCTCAGCGACGCACTGAACCTGCGACTGCGCACGCAAGCGCGGCAACTCGGCGTGAGCGTGGCGAGCCTGATGCACCTGGCGCTGGCTCGGGTGTTGGGCCAGTTGTCCGGGCGCACCTCGGTGGTGTTCGGCACCGTGTTGCTGGGGCGGATGGAGGCGGGCGACGGTGGCGAGCAGGCGCTGGGCATGTTCATCAACACCTTGCCGCTGCGGGTCGATGTCGGCGCGCAAAGCGTCTACGACGGCGTGCTCGCCACACACCGACGGCTGAGCGCCTTGCTCGCTCACGAACAGGCCTCGCTGGCATTGGCCCAGCGTTGCAGCGCGTTGAGCGCGCAGACGCCGTTGTTCAGCGCCATGCTCAACTATCGCCACAGTGCTGTCGGTGATGTTGCCGAGGTGATCGAACTGGCCCCCGGTGTCCAGGTCCTGAGCGGCAAGGAACCGACCAACTATCCGCTGACCCTGAGTGTCGATGACTTGGGCAGTGGTTTCCGACTGTCCGCCATCGCCCCGACCGGCATTGGCGCCGAACGCGTCTGCGGCTACGTGCAAACTGCACTCGACGCCTTGCTGGACGCTCTGGAACAGTCGCCTGAGACACTGATCAACCAGTTGCCGATTTTGCCGGAGCACGAGCGTCAGCAATTGCTGGTGGGCTTCAATGACAGCCGCGTCGATCTCGATCTGGAACAGACCGTTCACCGCCTGTTCGAGGCTCAGGTTCAGCGCACGCCACAGGCCATCGCGTTGCAGGCTGATGAACAAACACTGACGTACTTTGAGCTTAATGCGCGGGCCAATCGCCTGGCTCACCGATTGCGTGAGCTGGGTGTCGGGCCGGACACGCCGGTGGCGATCTGCGTCGAACGCGGGCCTGAACTGGTGATCGGCCTGCTGGGCATTCTCAAGGCCGGCGGCGCTTATGTGCCGCTGGACCCGGCGTACCCGGCGGAACGCCTGAATTACATGCTCAAGGACAGCGCCCCGGTGGCGCTGCTGGCGCACGGCGCGACCCGGGCGATGTTCGAGGCGGGCGGTGTGCCGTTGCTCGATTTCGATCAGGACCACTGGCAGGACTATCCCGATCACAATCCTCACGTGCCGGGCTTGAACGCTTCGAACCTGGCCTACGTGATCTACACCTCGGGTTCCACCGGCACGCCGAAAGGGGTGATGGTCGAACACCGTGGCCTGGGCAATCTGCTTCATTGGAGCTCGCAGGTTTGCCCGCCCGTGGCGGACGGCGCGCTGTTGCAGAAAACCCCTTACAGTTTCGACGCCTCGGTCTGGGAGCTGTTCTGGCCGTTGACGGCTGGCCTGCGGCTGGTGCTGGCGCGTCCCGACGCGCATTTCGAACCGGCGTATCTGACGCAAGTGGTGCGCGAGCAGCGTATCAGCGTCATCCAGTTCGTCCCGGCGTTGCTGCAACAGTTCCTCGACGTGGAAGACGTCAGTCAATGCACCAGCCTTACGGATGTTTTCTGTGGCGGCGGCGAGCTGACCCCTGCGTTGGCCCTTCAAGTGCGCGAGCGTCTGCCGCAGGTGCGTTTGCATAACGTCTATGGCCCGACCGAGGCTACGGTGGACAGCACGGTGTGGACGCTGGAGCCGTCGATGCCCGTGCCGGAAGCGCTGTTGCCCATCGGCCGACCGGTCAGCAACACCCGTTTGTACATTCTCGATGAACAGTTGCAACCGCTGCCGATGGGCGTGGCCGGTGAGCTCTACATCGGCGGCGTACAGGTGGCGCGGGGGTATCTGAATCTTGCGTCGCTCACCGCCGAGCGCTTCCTCGACGATCCATTCAGCGATCAGCCGAACGCGCGGCTGTACCGCACGGGCGACCTGTGCCGCTATCGGGCTGATGGCAACCTCGAATACCTCGGTCGTAACGACGATCAGGTAAAGATTCGCGGTTTGCGCATCGAACTCGGGGAAATCCAGGCGCGACTGATTCAACTCGACACCGTGCTCACGGCCGAAGTGCTGGTGCGCGAAGACGTGGCCGGCGATCCACGGCTGGTGGCGTACTACAGCGGTGAGCCGCTGGACATCGGCAAACTGCGCAGCCATCTGCTGGAGCAGTTGCCGGATTACATGGTGCCGACGGCGTTCGTCCATCTCGACGCCATGCCGCTGAGCCCCAACGGCAAACTCGACCGCAAGGCCTTGCCGGCCCCGGATCAAAGCGGCCAGTTGCTGCGCGGGTACGAGGCGCCGGTCGGCGATGTGGAATGTCGCATCGCCGAGATCTGGCAGGCCCTGCTGAACGTCGAGCAGGTCGGTCGCCACGACAACTTCTTTGAACTGGGCGGCCATTCCCTGTTGGCGGTGAAGCTGGTCGAGCGCATGCGCCAGCAGGAGTTGAGCTGCGATGTGCGGGTTCTGTTCGGCCGGCCTACCGTGGCGGGGCTGGCGGCAACCCTGGGCGCGTCGTCCAGCGTTCAAGTGCCGGTCAATCGCATCACCCCGGACTGCCAATACATCACGCCAGACCTGCTGCCCCTGGCCTCGCTGGATCAGGCCGGCATCGACCGGATCGTGGAAAGTGTCCCCGGTGGCGTCGCCAATGTGCAGGATATCTATGCGCTGGCGCCGTTGCAGGCGGGGATTCTGTATCACCACATGGCGGCAACTGCGGGCGATCCTTACGTGTTGCAGGCGCAATTCGTGTTTGACGGGATCAATTCGATCAAGGCGTTCGTGCGCGCCGTGAACGTGGTGATCGCGCGCCACGACATCCTGCGTTCCAGCGTGGTCTGGGAAGGCCTCGAAGAGCCGGTGCAAGTGGTCTGGCGTGCGGCGCCGCTGGCGCTTGAACGAGTCGATGCCGACCCGCAGGACGGCGACGTGCTGCAACAGATGCAGGCACGTTTCGACCCGCGTCACTACCGTCTGAACCTGGGCCGCGCGCCGATGATGCGCTTTGCCTACACCGAGGATCCGCAGCAACAACGCTGGGTCGGCATTCTGTTGATGCACCACTTGATGCTCGATCACACCGCGCTGGAAGTGCTGGTGACCGAGATGAACAGCGTGCTGCACGGCCACGCCGCCGAACTGGCGACCCCGGTGCAGTATCGCAACTACGTCGCACAGGCACGGCTCGGCGCGGATGCCGAGGCGCACGAAGGATTTTTCCGCGACATGCTCGGCGACATCGACGAGCCGACCCTGGCGTTCGGCGTGCAGGACGTGCACGGCGACGGCAGCGCGGTAGTCGACAGCCAACTCACGCTGGATACCGCGCTGGCCTTGCGTCTGCGCGAGCAGGCGCGCCGGCTCGGTATCAGCGTCGCAAGTCTGGCGCACCAGGCCTGGGCGCAGGTACTGGCGCAGCTTAGCGGCCGGGACGAGGTGGTGTTCGGCACGGTGTTGCTGGGCCGGATGCAGGGCGGCGAGGGCGCCGACCGAGCGTTGGGCCTGTTCATCAACACCTTGCCGCTGCGGGTCAGCGTGACCAGCACGGCGGTGCGCGAGAGCGTGCTCGCCACCCATGAACGGCTGGCGCAGTTGCTTGCGCATGAACAAGCGTCACTGGCGCTGGCCCAGCGTTGCAGCGGGGTTTCGGGGGCGTTGCCGCTGTTTGGTACGTTGCTCAACTATCGCCATAGCGCGCCGCAGGCTGCCGGCTTGACCCTGGACGGCATTGAATTGCTCAGCTCCCGCGAGCGCAGCAACTATCCGCTGGTGGTCAGCGTCGATGACCTTGGCGAAGGCTTGCGTCTGAGTGTGCAAGCGGTGCCGGGTATCGATGGTGCGCGGGTCTGCGAGTACATCAACATTGCCTTCGACAGTCTGGTGCAGGCGCTGGAGCAGACGCCGCAACTGGGTGTCGATCAGTTGTCGATTCTGCCGCGGGATGAGCGTCGGGAGTTGCTGGTGGGTTTCAATGACACTCACCGGGATTACCCGTCGGGTTCGACGGTTCATGGTCTGTTCGAGCAGCAAGTGAAACTGCATCCGCAAGCTGTGGCGGCGGTGCATGGCCACACGGTGCTGACGTATGAGGAACTGAATCAACGGGCCAACCGACTGGCCCACCATCTGATCGGGCAGGGCGTGCAGCCGGGGGATCATGTGGCGATCCTGCTGCCGCGTTCGCTGGATCTGCTGGTTGCGCAACTGGCCATCGGTAAATGCGCAGCGGCTTATGTACCACTGGACATCAACGCCCCGGCCGAGCGTCAGGCGTTCATGGTCGAGGATTGCGGGGCGAAAGCGCTGTTGACCTTCAGTACTGAAACGGTTGATTACGCTGTGCGCCGTATTGATCTGGATGCGCTGCCGTTGGACGCGCAACCGACGCACAACCCGGACCTGTCGCAGTCTTCGGAATCCGTGGCCTACATCATGTACACCTCCGGTTCCACCGGCACACCGAAGGGCGTGATGGTGCCGCACCGGGCGATCGGCCGACTGGTAATCAACAACGGTTATGCCGATTTCAACTCACAGGACCGCGTGGCATTTGCGTCCAACCCGGCGTTCGACGCCAGCACCATGGACGTCTGGGGGCCGCTGCTCAACGGCGGGCGAGTGGTGGTGATCGATCACGCGACCTTGCTCGATCCTCACGCATTCGGACAGGAATTGGCGGCCTCGGGCGTGACGGTCCTGTTCGTCACCACCGCGCTGTTCAACCAGTACGTTCAACTGATCCCCGAGGCACTGAAGGGCCTGCGCATTGCGCTCTGCGGTGGTGAACGCGCTGACCCGGCCGCCTTCCGCCGCCTGCTGGCCGAGGCGCCGAACCTGCGCATCGTCCACTGCTACGGCCCGACCGAAACCACCACCTATGCCACGACGTTTGAAGTGCACGAAGTGGCAGAAACCGCCGACAGCGTGCCGATTGGCGGCCCGATCTCCAACACCCAGGTCTACGTGCTCGACGCTCGCCAGCAACCCGTGCCGATGGGCGTGACCGGCGAGCTGTACATCGGCGGCCTAGGCGTGGCGCTGGGTTACCTCAATCGCCCGGACCTGACCGCCGAGAAATTCCTGAAAGACCCGTTCAGCGGGCAACCGGGCGCATTGCTGTATCGCACCGGCGACCTCGCACGCTGGCTCGCGCCGGGCCAACTGGAATGCATCGGTCGTAATGACGATCAGGTGAAAATTCGCGGCTTCCGCATTGAACTGGGGGAAATCGAAAACCGCCTGCTGAACTGTGAAGGGGTCAAGGAAGCCATCGTGCTGGCCCGTCAGGACGGTCAGGAACCGTTACGCCTCGTGGCATATTTCACCGCCGAAGAGGGCGTGGACAGCGCCAGCCTGCGCGAACAATTGCAAGCACGCCTGCCGGAATACATGGTGCCCTCGGCCTGGGTGCAGCTCAACGCCTTGCCGCTGAACAACAACGGGAAAGTCGACCGCAAGGCCTTGCCGTTGCCGGATCCGAGCGCCTGGCTCAGCCAGGCATACGAAGCCCCGCAAGGCCCGGTGGAAACCGCGCTGGCGCAGATCTGGGCCGATGTCCTGAAGCTGGAAAAGGTCGGTCGCCACGACAACTTCTTTGAACTGGGCGGCCATTCGCTGCTGGCGGTGAGCCTGATCGAGCGCCTGCGCCGGATCGGCCTGAGCACCGACGTGCGCGTGCTGTTCAGCCAACCAACCCTGGCAGCATTGGCAGCGGCGGTGGGCAGCGGACGCGAAATCGAAGTGCCGGCCAACTGCATTCCTGCTGATTGCACCCACATCACCCCGGACCTGCTGAGCCTGACCGAACTGGATCAGGCCAGCATCGAGCGGATCGTCGCCACCGTACCGGGCGGTGCTGCCAATGTGCAGGAAATCTACCCGCTGGCGCCGTTGCAGGAAGGCATCCTTTACCACCATTTGAGTGCTGAGCAGGGTGACCCGTACCTGCTGCAATCGCGGCTGGCCTTCGACAGTGTCGAACGTTTGCGTACCTTCACCGACACCTTGCAGCAGGTCGTCGCCCGCCACGACATCCTGCGTACCAGCGTTGTCCACGAAGGCCTGGCGATTCCTCATCAAGTGGTGTGGCGCCACGCCGAGCTGGTGGTGCAACACGTAACGCTGAACCCGGCACAGGGCGATATCCTCGAGCAGTTGCACGAGCGTTTCGATGCCCGTCACTACCGCCTCGACATCAGCCAGGCGCCGCTGCTGCGCATGGTCTATGCCGAAGACCCGAAACAGCAGCGCGTGGTGGCTATCCTGCTGTCCCATCACCTGATCCTCGATCACACCGCGCTGGAAGTGATCGTTGAAGAAATGCGCGATGTGATGTTCGGTGAGATCGACCACCTTTCGGCGCCGATCCCCTATCGCAACTACGTCGCCCAGGCACGTCTGGGGCTCGGCGAGCAGGAGCACGAAACGTTCTTCCGCGAGATGCTCGGTGATATCGACGAGCCGACGCTGCCGCTAGGACTGCGGGATGTGCAGGGTGACGGTCACGGCGTCGAGGAAGCGCTGCAACCGGTGGCTGCCGAACTCAACGGGCGCCTGCGTGAACAGGCGCGGCAACTGGGCGTGAGCGCGGCCAGCCTGATGCACCTGGCCTGGGCGCAAGTGCTGAGCGTGCTGTCGAACCGCCGCGATGTGGTGTTCGGCACGGTGATGATGGGGCGGATGCAGGGTGGCGATGGCGCCGACCGGGCGCTGGGGGTGTTCATCAATACCTTGCCGCTGCGCATCGATGTCGGCGCCGGCGCGCGCGACGGGGTCAAGGCGACTCACGCACGGCTGACGGCGTTGCTCGGGCATGAACACGCCTCGCTGGCGCTGGCCCAGCGTTGCAGCGGTGTCGCGGCGTCGTCGCCGCTGTTCAGTGCCTTGTTCAACTACCGTCACAGTGCCCCCGCAGAGCCGTCGCAGAACGGCCAGGGCATCTGGGAGGGCGTGCAGAAACTCGGTGGTGAAGAGCGCACCAACTACCCGTTGACCCTGAGTGTGGACGATCTGGGTGAAGGGTTTGCCTTGTCGGTTCTGGCGGTCAGCCAGATCGGCGCGCAACGGATTTGCAGTTACATGCACACCGCGCTGGAGCAACTGGTGCAGGCGCTGGAACAGACGCCGCAAAAGCCGCTTAACCGCTTGCCGATCCTTTCGGCCGCGGAACTGGAACGTCTGGTCGACGGCTTCAATCCACCGGTCACGGCCTATCCCCGTGGCGCGACGATTCACGCAATGATCGAGGTTCAGGCCGAGCGCAATCCGAATGCGCTCGCGGTGATTCAAGGTACGCAACAGCTGACCTACGGGCAGCTCAATCAGCGCGCCAACCAACTGGCCCATCATTTGATCGGCCTCGGTGTACAACCGGATGACCGCGTCGCAATTTGCGTGCGTCGTGGCCCGCAGATGCTGGTCGGGCTGCTGGCGATTCTCAAGGCCGGCGCCGGTTATGTGCCGGTGGATCCGGCGCATCCGGTGGAACGCATCGCCTACCTGTTGCAGGACAGTGACCCAGTGGCCGTGCTGGCCCAGGCTTCGACCCGGGAGCTGCTGGGCATGATGCCGGTGATCGATCTGGACAGTGACGCCTGGCAACACCTGCCTGAGACCAATCCGCAACTGCCGTACCTGACTCCGGCGCACCTGGCGTACGTGATCTACACCTCGGGCTCCACTGGCCAGCCGAAAGGCGTGATGGTCGAGCACGCGACCCTGGAAAACCTCGTGCACTGGCACGCCGAAGCCTTTGACCTGCATGCCGGCAGCCACACCGCCAGCGTTGCCGGGTTCGGTTTCGATGCCATGGCCTGGGAAGTCTGGCCGGCGCTGTGCGTTGGCGCGACCCTGCACCTGCCGCCGGAATCGGTGAGCAACGAGCATCTGGACGAACTGCTCGACTGGTGGCGAGCGCAGCCGTTGCAAGTCAGCTTCCTGCCGACTCCGGTGGCCGAATACGCCTTCAGCCGCGAGTTGCACCATCCGACCTTGCGCACCTTGCTGATCGGCGGGGACAAGCTGCGCCAGTTCAACCGTGCGCAGAGCTTTGCGGTGATCAACAACTACGGCCCGACCGAGGCCACGGTGGTCGCTACGTCCGGGCCGGTGGAAGTCGGCCAACCGCTGCACATCGGCCGTCCGATGGCCAACGCCCGCATCTATCTGCTCGATGACCAACAACGTCCGGTGCCGGTGGGTGTGACGGGCGAGCTGTACGTCGCCGGCGCCGGGGTGGCGCGGGGTTACCTGAACCGTCCCGATCTCACCGCCGAACGCTTTCTCGCCGACCCGTTCAGCGACCAGCCGCAGGCGCGGATGTACCGCACCGGCGACCTCGCGCGCTGGCTGGCGGACGGCAACATCGAATACCTGGGCCGCAACGACGATCAGGTGAAACTGCGTGGCGTGCGGGTTGAACTGGGGGAAATCGAAGCGGCGCTGGCCAGCCATCCGGCGGTGCAGGACGCGGTGGCGCTGGTGCGCGACGGGCAGTTGCTGGTGTGGTTCACCGAGCGTGCGCCGACCCATATCGAAGCCCTGCGCAATCATTTGCAAACGCTTCTGCCGCAAGCCTTGATCCCGGCGGCTTACGTGCGACTCGGCGCCTTGCCGCTGACCGCCAACGGCAAACTCGACCGCAAGGCCTTGCCGGAACCGGATCAGAACGCCTGGCTCAGCCGTGTATACGAAGCCCCGCAAGGGCCGGTGGAGACTGCGTTGGCGCAGATCTGGGCCGATGTCCTGAGGCTGGAAAAGGTCGGTCGCCACGACAACTTCTTCGAACTGGGCGGCCATTCGCTGCTGGCGGTGAGCCTGATCGAACGTCTGCGCCAGATCGGCCTGAACACCGACGTGCGCGTGCTGTTCAGCCAGCCAACGCTGGCTGCACTGGCCGAAGCGGTAGGCAGCGGTCGCGAAATCGAAGTGCCGGCCAACCGCATTCCCGTTGGCTGCACCCACATCACCCCGGACCTGCTGAGCCTGGCCGAACTGGATCAGCCGAGCATTGACCGGATCGTTGCCACGGTGCCAGGCGGCGCTGCCAACGTGCAGGACATTTATCCGCTGGCGCCGTTGCAGGAAGGCATCCTTTATCACCACTTGAGCGCCGAACAGGGTGACCCGTACCTGCTGCAATCGCGGCTGGCCTTCGACAGCGTCGAGCGGGTCGAGAGCTTTGCCGCAGCGCTGCGTCAGGTCATGGCACGCCACGACATCCTGCGCACGGCGGTGATCTGGCAGGAACTGGCCGAACCGATGCAAGTGGTGTGGCGTCACGTTGAGCTGCCGGTGCAGGAGATCTTGCTCGACCCGGCGGATGGCGACGTCCTCGAGCAGTTGCACGGGCGTTTCGATGCCCGACACTACCGCCTCGACATCAGCCAGGCACCGCTGCTGCGACTGGTGTATGCCCGTGATCCGGCCCACGACCGGGTGGTCGCGATGTTGCTGTTCCACCATGTCGTGATGGATCACACCGCGCTGGACGTGGTGCAGCACGAAATGCTCTCCTGCCTGCAAGGGCATAAAGCTTCGCTGGGCGCGGCCGTGCCTTACCGCAACTACGTGGCGCAGGCGCGTCTGGGTGTCAGCGAGCAGGAGCACGAAGCGTTCTTCCGCGACATGCTCGGCGACATCGACGAGCCGACCCTGCCGTTCGGATTGCAGGATGTACAAGGTGACGGTCGCGACATCGAGGAAACGCAACAGGCTCTGACCGAAGTGACCGGTCAGCGTCTGCGCAGCCTCGCGCGGCAACTGGGCATCAGCGTAGCCAGCCTGTTTCACCTCGCGTGGGCGCAGGTGCTGGCCGCGACGTCCGGGCAGGAACGGGTGGTGTTCGGCACAGTGCTGATGGGTCGGATGCAGGGCGGCGAAGGGGCCGACCGGGCGCTGGGGATGTTCATCAACACCTTGCCGCTGCGGGTCGATCTGGGGGAAATCCCGGTGCGCGAAGGGGCTCGGGCGACTCATGCGCGTCTGAGCGCATTGCTCGGTCATGAGCACGCGTCACTTGCGCTGGCCCAGCGTTGCAGCGGTGTGTCCGCGCCGTCACCGCTGTTCAGTTCGATGCTCAACTACCGGCACAGCGCCGACGAGGCGCAACAGCAAAGCGTGCGTCAGGCCTGGCAAGGCATCGAGACCCTGAGCAGCGAAGAACGCACCAACTATCCATTGAGCCTGGGCGTCGATGATCTGGGCAACGGTTTTGTGCTCACTGCCATGACCCCGGCGAACATCGGTTCGCAGCGCATCTGCGACTACATGCAGACCGCACTGGAGACACTCGCGGACGCCCTGGAACAGGCACCGGATCAACCACTGAATCGCTTGCCGATCCTTGAAGGCGCAGAACGTCAGCAGGTGCTGTACGACCTTAACGACACCGGCACCGCAGACGATCTGCAGCAAACCGTTCACGCGCTGTTCGAGGCGCAAGTGCAGCGCACGCCGCAAGCCATTGCGTTGCAGGCCGGTGAACAGCGGCTGACCTACGCCGAACTCAACGCACAGGCCAACCGTCTGGCCCATCACCTGCGCGAACTGGGCGTGGGGCCGGATTCGCGGGTGGCGATCTGCGTCGAGCGGGGGCTGGAGCTGCTGGTCGGTCTGCTCGGCATCCTCAAGGCTGGCGGCGCCTATGTGCCGCTGGACCCTGCGTACCCGGCGGAGCGTCTGGATTACATGCTCAAGGACAGCGCCCCGGTGGCGGTGCTGGTTCATGGGGCGACTCGCGCATTGCTCGATGAGAGCGCTGCACTGGTGATCGATCTGGATCAGGCTCACTGGACATTCAACCCGGATGACAATCCGCAAGTGCCGAACCTGAGCGCTTCGAACCTGGCCTACGTGATCTACACCTCCGGTTCGACCGGTGCGCCGAAAGGCGTGATGGTCGAGCATCGCGGCGTCGGCAATCTGTTGCACTGGAGTTCGCAACTGTGTCCTGCCGTTACGGACGGCGCCCTGTTGCAGAAAACCCCGTTCAGTTTCGATGCCTCGGTCTGGGAGCTGTTCTGGCCGTTGAGCGCCGGGCTGCGTCTGGTGCTGGCGCGTCCTGACGGGCACCGCGAGCCGGCGTATCTGGCGCAGGTGATTCGCGAGCAGCGGATCAGCGTGATCCAGTTCGTGCCGGTGCTGCTGCAACAGTTCCTCGAGCAGGACGACGTCAGCCAGTGCAGCAGCCTCACCGATGTGTTCTGTGGCGGCGGAGACCTGACGCCAGCGCTGGCTCGTCTGGTTCGTGAGCGTTTGCCGCAGGTGCGTTTGCACAACGTCTACGGCCCGACCGAGGCCACGGTCGACAGCACGGTGTGGACGCTGGAGCCTTCGATGCCGGTGCCGGGCAGCGCGTTGCCGATCGGACGGCCGATCATCAACACTCGTCTCTATGTACTCGACGCCGCCGAACGGCCGGTGCCGATGGGCGTCATCGGTCAGTTGTTCATTGGTGGTGCCGGGGTTGCGCGGGGCTATCTGGGGTTGTCGCAGTTGATGGCTGAACGGTTTATCCCGAGCCCGTTCGTGGCCGGCGATCGGCTGTACGCCACGGGCGACCTGGTGCGCTACCGCGCCGATGGCCAGCTCGAATTCATCGGGCGCAACGACTTCCAGGTCAAGCTGCGTGGCCTGCGCCTGGAGTTGGGTGAAATCGAAGCGCAACTGCTCAGCCATCTCGCCCTGCGTGAAGCCGTGGTGCTGGTGCGTGAGGAGCGTCTGGTGGCGTACTTCACCTGGCACGCCGAGGCCGGCCAGCCGGGGATCGAGGCATTGCGCGAACACTTGCTCGCACGCCTGCCGGACTACATGGTGCCGTCGGCATTCGTCGCGCTCGACAGCCTGCCACTGAGCCCCAACGGCAAGGTGGATCGCAAGGTGCTGCCGGCCCCCGGTGCCGAGTCGGTGCTGGTGCGTGAATACGAGCCTCCCGTCGGCGAGACCGAAATTGCTTTGGCCCGACTTTGGGCCGAGGTGCTGAAAGTCGAGCGGGTCGGACGTCACGATCACTTCTTCGAACTGGGCGGTCACTCGCTGCTGGCAGTGAGCCTGATCGAGCGCATGCGCCAGATCGGCCTGAGCACCGACGTGCGCGTGCTGTTCAGTCAGCCCACCCTGGCCGCACTGGCCGCCGCCGTGGGCAGCGGGCGTGAAATCGAAGTGCCGGCCAATCGCATCGCGGCCGGTTGCACCCGCATCACCCCGGACATGCTGACGCTAGTCACGCTGGATCAGGCCGCCATCGACCGCGTGGTGTCCAGCGTGCCGGGCGGCGCGGCCAACGTGCAGGACATCTATCCGCTGGCGCCGTTGCAGGAAGGCATTCTTTACCACCACTTGAGCGCAGGAGAAGGCGATCCCTACCTGCTGCAATCGCGGCTGGCGTTCGACAGCCTTGAACGTCTGCAGCGTTTCCGTGCGGCGTTGCAACACGTCATCGACCGCCATGACGTGCTGCGCACGGGCGTGGTGTGGGAAGGTTTGAGCGTGCCGGTACAGGTCGTGTGGCGTCAGGCTGAAGTCGTGGTGCAGGAGGTCATGCTAGATCCTGCGGCCGGCGACATACTTGAGCAGTTGCACGCGCGGTTCGATGCCCGGCATTACCGCCTCGACATCGCACAGGCACCGTTGCTGCGACTGGTGTATGCCCGCGATCCGGCCCGTGGCCGGGTGGTGGCGATGCTGCTGTTCCATCACATCGTGCTCGACCACACCGCGCTGGAAGTGGTGCGCCACGAAATGCAGGCGTACCTGCGCGGGGCTGACGAACCTTTGCCGGCGGCGGTGCCATACCGCAATTACGTGGCGCAGGCGCGTCTGGGCGTTTCGGAGTCGGAGCATGAAGCGTTTTTCCGCGACATGCTCGGCGACATCGACGAACCGACCCTGCCGTTCAGCCTGCGCGATGTGCGCGGCGACGGACGTGGCATCGAGGAAGTGCAGCAGGCGCTCGACAATGGCTTGAACCTGCGACTGCGCAGTCAGGCGCGGCAGATGGGCATCAGCGTGGCCAGCCTGTTCCACCTCGCCTGGGCCCAGGTATTGGCGGCGACCTCCGGGCAGGACAACGTGGTGTTCGGCACCGTGCTGATGGGCCGGATGCAGGGCGGCCAGGGCGCCGACCGTGCGCTGGGCATGTTCATCAACACCTTGCCGTTGCGGGTCGATCTGGGCGAGACCCCGGTGCGTGAGGCGGTGAAGACGACGCATCAGCGCCTCACCGCATTGCTGGGGCATGAGCATGCTTCGTTGGCACTGGCCCAGCGTTGCAGCGGGATTGCGGCGCCGTCGCCGTTGTTCAGTGCGATGCTCAACTATCGACACAGCCACGGTGCAGAGCATGCGGACAGCGTGGTTCAGGCCTGGCAGGGCATCGAGACCCTGAGCAGTGAAGAGCGCACCAACTATCCGCTGAGCCTGAACGTCGATGACCTGGGCAACGGTTTCTCGCTGATTGCCATGGTGCCGGCGGACATTGGCGCGCAGCGGATTTGCGGTTACATGCAAACGGCGTTGTTGGCATTGGTGGAGGCGCTGGAACAGGCACCGACGCAGGCGATGAATCGCTTGCCGATTCTTGAGGGAGCAGAGCGGCAGCGGTTGCTGTTCGATTTCAACGCTACCGATGTTGGTTATGAACTTCAGCAAAGCATCCATGGCTTGTTCGAGGCGCAGGTCTTGCGGTCGCCGCAGGCTGTGGCGGTGCTCTCAGGCGAACAGCGGCTGAGTTATGCCGAGCTGAACGCTCGGGCCAACCGTTTGGCGCATCACTTGCGCGGTTTGGGCGTCGGTCCGGATGCGCGGGTGGCGATCTGCGTCGAGCGCGGGCTCGAAATGGTGGTCGGGCTGCTGGCGATTCTGAAGGCCGGCGGCGGTTATGTGCCGTTGGATCCGGCGTATCCGCTGGAACGTCTGGCCTACATGCTGGAGGACAGCGCGCCGTTGGCAGTGCTGGTGCAGGGTTCGACTCGCGGGTTGTTGGGTGAGGTCGCGGTGCCGGTGGTCGATCTGGATCACCAGAATTGGCAATCACAGTCGTCCGATAACCCTTCGGTCGATGGACTGACCCCGCAGCACACGGCTTATGTGATTTACACCTCCGGTTCCACCGGCCAGCCGAAAGGCGTGATCAACGAGCACAGCGGGGTGGTCAACCGCTTGCTGTGGATGCAGGACGCTTATCGTCTGACGGCTGAAGATTCAGTGCTGCAGAAAACGCCGTTCAGCTTCGACGTCTCGGTGTGGGAATTCTTCTGGCCACTGATGACCGGCGCCAGGTTGGTGATGGCGCGTCCGGGCGGCCACAAGGATCCGCTGTATCTGAGCGAAGTGATCGAACGCGAACGCATCACCACGCTGCACTTCGTACCGTCGATGCTCGACGTGTTCCTCGCTCACGGTGACACCGCACGTTGCAACGGTTTGCGTCAGGTGATGTGCAGCGGTGAAGCGTTGCCGGGCAGTCTGGTGCGGCGCTTCAAGCAGCAATTACCGGGCAGCGACTTGCACAACCTGTACGGCCCGACCGAAGCGGCCGTGGACGTCACGGCGTGGGATTGCGCCGGGCCCATCGACACCACGCCGGACAACACGCCCATCGGCAAACCAATCGCCAACACGCGCATGTACATCCTCGATGCCCAGCAACAACCGGTGCCGCAAGGCGTGGTCGGCGAGCTGTACATCGGCGGCGTGCAAGTGGCGCGGGGTTACCTGAACCGTCCTGAACTCAGCGCCGAACGTTTCCTTCAGGATCCATTCCAGCCGAACGGCCGGATGTATCGCACCGGCGACGTCGCCCGCTATCTGGCTGACGGCAACATCGAATACCTGGGCCGCAACGACGATCAGGTGAAGATCCGTGGCCTGCGCATCGAACTCGGTGAAATCCAGTCTCGCCTGACCGACATCGGTGGCGTTCAAGAAGCGGCGGTGCTGGCCCGAGAAGATGTGCCGGGAGACAAACGCCTGGTGGCCTATTACACCGGCGCACGACTGGAAATCGACGTGCTGCGCGGTCATCTGCTGGAGCATCTGCCGGACTACATGGTGCCAGCGGTGTTCGTGCATCTCGATGCTCTGCCGTTGAGCCCCAACGGCAAACTCGACCGCAAGGCCCTGCCGGCGCCGGATCAGGCCTCGGTCATCACCCGCGAATACGAAGCACCGGTCGGCGAGGTGGAAATCCTCCTCGCCGGGCTCTGGGCCGAATTGCTCAACGTGGAACGGGTAGGGCGGCACGACAACTTTTTTGAACTGGGCGGACACTCATTGTTGGCGGTCAGTCTGATCGGCCGGTTACGTCAGGAAGGCATGGAAGCCGAGGTCAGGGCGTTGTTCGAACAACCGACCCTGGCCGGTTACGCCGCAATTACGGAAAGAATGGAGATCGTCCTGTGAACGTGATCGAACTGTTGGCAACACTCAAGGCTAAAGACATCCAGTTGGCGGTCACCGACGACCAGTTGCGCGTACAGGGCAACAAACAGGCGCTGAGCGATCCGGCGGTGCTGGCGCTGTTGCGCGAGCACAAACCGGCGCTGATCGAGCTGATCAAGGCCGGGCAGTATTCAGCGACCAAGAGCGGTCAGGTCGACGTGCCGGCCAATGGCATTGTCCCCGGCACCACGCGCATCACTCCGGCGATGCTGACCTTGGCCGAACTCGATCAGGCGACCATCGACCGTCTGGTCGACGACGTGCCGGGTGGCGCCGCCAATGTGCAGGACATCTACCCGCTGGCGCCGTTGCAGGAAGGCATTCTTTACCATCATGTCAGCGCCACGCAGGGTGATCCGTACGTGATGCAGGCGCATTTCGCCTTTGCCGATCGCGGGCGTTTGAACGCGTTCGTTCAGGCTTTGCAGGCCGTGATCGATCGCCACGACATCCTCCGTACGGCGGTGGTCTGGGAGGGACTGGATACGCCGCAGCAAGTGGTCTGGCGTCACGCCGAACTGCCGGTGGAAGAGATCGATGCCGAAGGCGATGCGCTGGCGTATTTGCACGAGCGTTTCGATGCCCGGGAATTCCGCATGGACGTGGGCCGGGCGCCGATGATGCGTCTGGCCCATGCCTGGGACGAAACCGGGCAACGTGTGGTTGCGACGTTGCTGTTCCATCACATGGCGCTGGATCACTCGGCGCTCGATGTGGTGCGCCATGAGATGCGCGCGTTCCTGACGGGGCAGGGCAATCTGCTGGGCCGGCCGGTCGCGTTTCGTGATTACGTGGCGCAGGCGCGGCTGGGTGTCAGCGAGAGTGAGCACGAGGCGTTCTTCCGCGACATGCTCGGCGATATCGACGAGCCGACCTTGCCGTTCGGTTTGCAGGATGTGCAGGGGGACGGGCACGGCATCACCGAGCTGAGTGTGCCGGTCGAACCGGCCTTGGGCCAACGTCTGCGGGGGCAGGCGCGGCAGCTCGGGGTGAGCGCGGCCAGTCTGTTCCACCTGGCATGGGCGCAGGTGCTGGCCACGCTTGCCGGCAAGCAGCGTGTGGTGTTCGGCACGGTGTTGATGGGGCGCCTGCAAGGTGCTGAAGCCACCGACCGGGCGCTGGGCATTTTCATCAACACCTTGCCGGTGCGGGTGGACGTCGATGCTCAAACCGTGCGCAGAGCCGTGCAGGCGACACACGCGCGCCTCACGACATTGATGCGCCATGAACACGCGCCGCTGGCGCTGGCCCAGCGCTGCAGCAGCGTGGCTGCGCCGACGCCGCTGTTCAGCGCCTTGCTCAATTATCGCCACAGCCATGGCGCGGCATCGGCGAGCGCACAAACCCTGTCGGCGTGGGAAGGCATCACCACTCTGCACTCGGAAGAGCGCACCAATTATCCGCTGACCCTGAGTATCGATGACCTGGGCGACGCCTTCAGCCTGACCTTGCTCGCCACCACTGAGGTCGATCCGCAACGGGTGTGCGATTACATGCTCGGTGCCCTGAGCGGTCTGGTGTCTGCGCTGGAACAGGCGCCGGATTCACCGATCAGCCAGGTGCCGATCCTGCCGGACGCGGAGCGCGAGCAGATCCTGCGCGGCTTCAACGCCACCCGGGCTGACTATCCGCAAGGGCTGACCATTCATCAGCGTTTCGAGGCGCAAGTCATCGAGCGGCCGGAAGCGGTGGCGGCGGTGTTCCTCGGTGAACAAGTGACCTATGCCGAGCTGAACCAGCACGCCAATGCACTGGCCCATCATCTGATCAGCCTGGGCGTTCGCCCCGATGATCGCGTGGCCATCGTCGCCCGCCGAGGGTTGGATACGCTGGCCGGGCTGCTGGCGATTCTCAAGGCTGGGGCCGGCTACGTACCGGTTGACCCGGCGTATCCCGCCGAACGCTTGAGCTATCTGCTCAGCGACAGCGCCCCGGTGGTGGTGCTGACCCAGAGCGATCTGCGTGATCGACTGCCGACGCTGGACGTCCCGGTGATCGACCTCGACCGCCGTACCTGGCCACTGAGTCTGGCCCTCGATCCGCAAGTGCCGGGGCTGACCACCGAACATCTGGCCTACGTGATCTACACCTCGGGCTCGACCGGTCTGCCCAAGGGCGTGATGGTCGAACACCGCACCCTGTCCAACCTCGTCGACTGGCATTGCGGCGCGTTCGATCTGTGCGCCGGCCGCCACACGTCAAGCCTTGCCGGGTTCGGCTTCGACGCCATGGCCTGGGAAGTCTGGCCGGCGTTGTGTGCCGGTGCGACCCTGCACCTGGCCCCGACCCGGGACGGCAACGAAGACATCGACGCTTTGCTCGACTGGTGGCGCGCGCAACCGCTGGATGTGAGCTTTTTGCCAACGCCAGTGGCCGAATACGCCTTCAGTCAAAACCTCGAACACCCGACCTTGCGCACGCTGCTGATCGGCGGCGATCGCTTGCGGCAGTTCAGCCGTCACCAGCATTTCGATGTGATCAACAACTACGGTCCGACCGAAGCCACGGTGGTGGCGACCTCGGGCAAGGTCGAGGCCGGGCAGACGCTGCACATCGGTCGGCCGGTGAGTAACGCCACGGTGTATCTGCTGGATGAGCAGCAACGCCCGGTGCCCATCGGCGTGGCGGGGGAGTTGTATGTCGGGGGCGCCGGGGTTGCCCGGGGTTATCTGAACCGTCCGGAGCTGACGGCTGAACGCTTTCTCGACGATCCGTTCAACAACGGGCGCATGTACCGCACCGGTGACCTGGCGCGCTGGCAGGGCGACGGCACCCTCGAATACCTGGGGCGCAACGACGATCAGGTGAAGATTCGCGGCGTGCGCATTGAGCTGGGCGAGATTGAAACCCGGCTCAACCAGCTTCCCGGTATCCAGGAAGCGGTATTGCTGGCCCGCGAAGACGAACCCGGTCAGCCGCGTCTGGTGGCCTATTACACCGAACAGGCTCAGGTCGAACCGCAACCGGTGGCTGAGCTGCGCGCTTGCCTGCTGGCGCAATTGCCCGAATACATGGTGCCGACGGCGTTCGTGCGGCTGGACGCGTTGCCGCTGACGGCCAACGGCAAGGTCGACCGCAAGGCCTTGCCGGCGCCGGATCGCGCGGCGTTGTTCACCCGCCATTACGAAGCACCGCACGGCGAACTGGAAACCGCGTTGGCGCGGATCTGGGGTGAAGTGCTGCAGGTCGAGCGGGTCGGGCGGCGTGACCACTTTTTCGAACTGGGTGGCCACTCGCTGCTGGCGATGCGCATGGTCTCCCAGGTTCGCCAACGCCTGGGCGTCGAGCTGGCCCTGAGCGAGCTGTTCGCCAATGCCGAGCTGTCAGCGGTCGCCGAGGTGCTGGCCCAGGCCGGACGCAGCTCGCAACCGGCGATGCTGCCGGTGCCTCGTGACGGCGCGCTGCCGCTGTCGTTTGCCCAGCAACGACTGTGGTTTCTGGCGCGGATGGAAGGGGTCAACACCGCCTACAACATTCCGCTGGGCCTGCGTTTGCGCGGCCATCTCGACGAGGCGGCGCTGCAACAGGCACTGGCACGGATCGTCGACCGCCACGAAACCCTGCGCAGCCGTTTTGTCCCGCACAACGATGAGGTGCAGGTGATGATCGCGGCGGTTGACAGCGGCATGCTGCTGCGGGTCGAGGATCTGCGTCAGCATCCACACGCCGACGAAGCCTTGCAGGCGTTGATCCGTGAACAGGCCTCGACCCCGTTCGATTTGCAGCACGATCCGTTGATTCGCGGGCGTCTGGTCCGGTTGGCTGACGATCACCATGTGTTGCTGCTGACCTTGCACCACATCATCTCCGACGGCTGGTCGATGGGCGTGCTGACCCGTGAGCTGATGGCGCTGTATCAGGCGTTCAGTCATGGCGAGGCCGATCCGCTGCCGCCGCTGGCGTTGCAATACGCCGACTACGCGACCTGGCAACGGCGCTGGTTGAGCGGTGAAGTGCTGCAGCGTCAGAGCGATTACTGGCAGCAAAATCTGGCCGGCGCCCCGACCTTGCTGGTGCTGCCGACCGACCGTCCGCGCCCGGCGCAACAGGACTACACCGGCAGCAGCGTCGAGTTCCGGCTCGACGAACCGCTGAGCGCCGGGCTCAAGGCGCTGAGCCAGCGGCACGGCGTAACGATGTACATGACGATGGTGAGCGCCTGGGCGTTGTTGCTCAGTCGCTTGTCCGGCCAGTCGGACGTGGTGATTGGCTCGCCGATTGCCAACCGTGGCCGCACGGAAATCGAAGGGCTGATCGGGTTGTTCATCAATACCCTGGCCCTGCGGATCGATACATCCGGCGGGCTCAGCGTCGAGGCGTTGCTGGCCCGGGTCAAGGCGTGCACGCTGCAAGCCCAGGCCCATCAGGATCTGCCGTTCGAGCAGGTGGTGGAAGTCACCCGGCCGGCGCGCAGTCTTTCCCACAGTCCGTTGTTCCAGACCACCCTGAGCTGGGAAAACAGCGTGGGGCCGGAGCTGGCGCTGGGTGAGCTGGCGCTGGAAAGCGTGGGCGGCCCGGCTCAGTTTGCCAAGTTCGATTTGTCGCTGACCCTGGGTGAAACCCGCAGCGGAATTCGCGGAGCGCTGGAATACGCCACGGCGTTGTTCGATGAATCGACGATCCAGCGTTATGTCGGCTACTTCAAGCAACTGCTGCATGCGATGGTCACTAACGATCAGGCAGCGCTGGAACAGCTCGACATGGTTCAGGCTCACGAGCGTGAACAGTTGCTCGTCACGTTCAACGACACGCACACGGCGTTTGTGTCGGGGCTGACCATTGCGCAGCGATTCGAAGCGCAAGTGATCGAGCGGCCCGAGGCGGTTGCCGCGGTCTGTCAGGGGCAGGCGTTGACCTTTGCCGAGCTGAACCGACAGGCCAACACGTTGGCCCATCACCTGATCGGGCTGGGCGTTCGCCCTGATGATCGCGTGGCCATCGTCGCCCGGCGCGGGCTCGACACACTGGTCGGGCTGGTGGCCATTCTCAAGGCCGGCGCCGGCTATGTGCCGGTGGATCCGGCGCACCCGGCGGAGCGTTTGCACTATCTGCTGAGCGACAGTGCGCCCGTGGCGGTGCTGTGCCTGAGTGATTTGCGTGAACGCTTGCCGGCGCTTGATGTACCGGTGATCGATCTGGATTTGCGTACCTGGCCGGACAACGAGACCGGCAATCCGCAGGTGCCTGGCATGACCAGCGAACACCTGGCCTACGTCATCTACACCTCGGGCTCCACCGGTTTGCCCAAAGGCGTGATGGTCGAACACCACACCCTGAGCAACCTCGTCGATTGGCATTGCAAGGCGTTCGACCTGCGCGCTGGGCGCCACACCTCGAGCCTCGCGGGCTTCGGCTTCGACGCCATGGCCTGGGAAGTCTGGCCGGCCTTGTGTGCCGGCGCGACCCTGTACCTGGCACCGGCCCGCGACGGCAGCGAAGACGTGGATGCGCTACTCGACTGGTGGCGCGCGCAACCGCTGGACGTGAGCTTCCTGCCCACGCCGGTGGCCGAATACGCCTTCAGCCAGAACCTCGAACACCCGACCCTGCGCACGCTGCTGATCGGCGGCGACCGCTTGCGTCAGTTCAACCGCAATCAGTCGTTCGATGTGGTCAACAACTACGGCCCGACCGAGGCGACAGTGGTGGCCACCTCGGGCATCGTCGAAGCGGGGCAGGCGCTGCACATCGGCAAACCGATCGCCAACGCGACGGTGTACCTGCTCGATGAACAGCACCGCCCGGTGCCGGTCGGCGTGGCGGGTGAGCTTTATGTGGGTGGCGCCGGTGTGGCCCGGGGTTATCTGAATCGTGCGGATCTGACCGAAGAACGCTTCCTGCGTGACCCGTTCAACCACGGCCGGATGTACCGCACGGGTGACCTGGCGCGCTGGCGCGCCGACGGCTCCATCGAGTACCTGGGGCGCAACGATGATCAGGTGAAAATCCGTGGCGTTCGCGTCGAACTCGGCGAAATCGAAACCCGACTGAACCAGCTACTTGGTATTCAGGAAGCGGTGCTGGTGGCCCGCGAAGACGAACCCGGCCAGGTGCGGCTGGTGGCGTATTTCACCGAGCAGGCACAGGTCGAACCGTTGGCCGTGGCCGAACTGCGGGCGCACCTGTTGACTCAGTTGCCGGAATACATGGTGCCGGCGGCCTTCGTCAGACTCGACGCGCTGCCGCTGACCGCCAACGGCAAGGTTGACCGCAAGGCCTTGCCAATGCCGGATCGCAGCGCCTTGTTCACCCGCGACTATCAAGCGCCGCAAGGTGAACTGGAAACCACGCTGGCGCAGATCTGGGCCGAAGTGCTGCAGGTCGAGCAGGTCGGACGTCAGGATCACTTTTTCGAGCTGGGCGGCCACTCGCTGCTGGCCATGCGCATGCTGTCTCAGGTGCGCCAGCGGCTGGGGGTGGAACTGACGCTCGCCGAGCTGTTCGCCAATGCTGAACTCGCCGCTGTAGCCGAGGTGCTGGCCCAGGCCGGACGCTGCACGCAACCGGCGATCATGCGGGCGCCACGTGACGGCGCGCTGCCGTTGTCGTTCGCCCAGCAACGGTTGTGGTTCATGGCGCAACTGGAAGGTGCCAACACTGCCTACAACATTCCCCTCGGTCTGCGCCTGCGCGGTCGCCTCGACGAAGCGGCCCTGCAACAGGCACTGGCGCGGATCGTTGAGCGTCACGAAACCCTGCGCAGCCGCTTCGCCCAGTTCAACAATGAAGCCCAGGTGCTGATCGCGCCGCTCGACAGCGGTGTGCTGCTGCGGGTCGAAGATTTGCGCCACCACCCGCAGGCCGATGACGCCTTGCTCGCACTGATTCAGGGTGAAGCCTCGGGGCCGTTCGATTTGCAGGACGATCCGTTGATTCGCGGGCGTCTGGTGCGACTGGCCGATGATCATCATGTGTTGCTGCTGACCCTGCACCACATCATCTCCGATGGCTGGTCGATGGGCGTCCTGACCCGCGAACTGATGGCGCTGTATCAGGCGTTCAGCCATGGTGAGGCCGATCCGCTACCGCCGTTGGCGTTGCAATACACCGATTACGCCGTGTGGCAGCGTCGCTGGTTGAGCGGCGAAGTCTTGCAGCGTCAGAGCGACTACTGGCAGCAGACCCTGGCCGGTGCGCCGGCCTTGTTGATGTTGCCGACCGATCGTCCACGCCCGGCCCAGCAGGACTACGCCGGCAGCAGTGTTGACATCCGGCTGGATGAGCGTTTGAGCGCAGGGCTCAAGGCGTTGTGCCAACGCCACGGCGTGACGCCGTACATGGCGGTGATGAGTGCGTGGGCGATGTTGCTCGGTCGCTTGTCCGGCCAATCGGACGTAGTGATCGGTTCGCCCGTCGCCAACCGTAACCGGGCAGAAATCGAAGGGCTGATCGGGCTGTTCGTCAACACGCTCGCCGTGCGCATCGAGATCTCGGGTGCGCTCAGCGTCGAAGCCCTGCTGGCGCGGGTGAAGGCGTGCACGCTGGAGGCGCAGGCCCATCAGGATCTGCCGTTCGAACAGGTGGTGGAAATCACCCGGCCGGTGCGTAGCCTGTCTCACAGCCCGTTGTTCCAGACGTTGCTGAGCTGGGACAGTGGCAGCGGTGCGACGCTGGCTCTCGGTGACCTGACGCTGGAAGGCGTGGCCGAGCCGAGCCATTTCGCCAAGTTTGACCTGTCGCTGACGTTGGGCGAGGCGCAAGGCGTGATCCGGGGTTCGCTGGAATACGCTACGGCGCTGTTCGATGAATCGACGATCCAGCGTTATGCCGGTTACTTGCTGCAACTGCTGCAAACCATGGTCGGCAACGATCAGGTGTTGCTGGAGCAGGTCGATGTGCTGGCGGAGGATGAGCGTCGGCACTTGCTGCATGACTTCAATGCCACCGACGTTGATTACGATCTGGAGCAGAGCATCCACGGTCTGTTCGAAGCGCAGGCCTTGCGCACGCCGCAGGCTGTGGCGGTGCTCTCAGGCGAACAGCGGCTGAGCTATGCCGAGCTGAACGCTCGGGCCAACCGTTTGGCGCATCACTTGCGCGGACTGGGCGTTGGCCCGGATGCGCGGGTGGCGATCTGCGTCGAGCGGGGGCTGGAGATGGTGGTCGGGTTGCTGGCGATTCTGAAGGCTGGCGGCGGTTATGTGCCGCTGGATCCGGCGTATCCGCTGGAACGTCTGGCTTACATGCTGGAGGACAGCGCACCGTTGGCAGTGCTGGTGCAGGGCTCGACTCGAGGGTTGCTGGGTGAGGTGGCGGTGCCGGTGGTCGATCTGGATCACGACACCTGGCAATCGTTGTCGGCGGATAGCCCTTCCGTCGATGATCTGACCCCGCAGCATACGGCGTATGTGATCTACACCTCCGGCTCAACTGGCCAGCCGAAGGGCGTGATCAACGAGCATTCCGGGGTGGTCAACCGTCTACTGTGGATGCAGGACGCCTATCGCCTGACGGCTGAAGATTCAGTGCTGCAAAAGACGCCGTTCAGCTTCGACGTCTCGGTGTGGGAATTCTTCTGGCCGTTGATGACCGGCGCGCGACTGGTCATGGCCCGTCCCGGCGGTCACAAGGATCCGCTGTACCTCAGCGAAGTAATCGAACGCGAACGCATCACCACGTTGCACTTCGTGCCGTCGATGCTCGACGTGTTCCTCGCCCATGGCGACACCGCGCGTTGCAATGGTTTGCGTCAGGTGATGTGCAGCGGTGAAGCGTTGCCGGGCAGTCTGGTGCGGCGCTTCAAGCAGCAATTACCGGGCAGCGGCTTGCACAACCTGTACGGCCCGACCGAAGCGGCAGTGGACGTTACCGCGTGGGATTGCTCTGGTCCGCTGGAGCAAACCCCGGACAACACGCCAATCGGTAAACCGATCGCCAACACCCGCATGTACATCCTCGATGCCCAGCAACAACCGGTGCCGCAAGGCGTGGTCGGCGAGTTGTACATCGGCGGCGTGCAGGTTGCTCGCGGTTACCTGAACCGTCCTGAACTCAGCGCCGAGCGGTTCCTCAACGACCCGTTCCAGCCCAAGGGTCGCATGTACCGCACCGGCGACGTCGCCCGTTACCTGGCCGACGGCAACATCGAATACCTGGGCCGTAACGACGATCAGGTGAAGATCCGCGGCCTGCGCATCGAACTGGGCGAAATCCAGTCACGCCTGACCGACATCGGCGGTGTGCAGGAAGCCGCGGTGCTGGCCCGCGAAGACGTGCCGGGAGACAAGCGCCTCGTCGCCTACTACACCGGCGCCCGTCTGGAAATCGACCTGCTGCGCAGTCAACTGCTGGAGCACCTGCCGGATTACATGGTGCCCGCAGTGTTCGTGCATCTGGAGGCGCTGCCGCTGAGCCCCAACGGCAAGCTCGACCGCAAGGCCCTGCCGGCGCCGGATCAGGCTTCAGTGATTACCCGCGATTACGAAGCACCAGTCGGCGAGGTGGAAATTCTCCTCGCAGGGTTGTGGGCCGAACTGCTCAAGGTGGAGCGAGTAGGGCGCCACGACAACTTCTTCGAACTGGGGGGGCACTCGCTGATGGCAGTCAACCTTGTGGCGCGAATGCGCCACGTCGGGCTGACGGCTGATGTGCGCGTTCTGTTCAGTCAGCCGACGCTCGCCGCACTGGCTGCTGCGGTCGGTGATGAGACGGAGAGTGAAATCCCGGCCAACCGGATTGCACCGGACTGCAAACACATCACCCCGGACATGCTGCCACTGGTTGCACTGGATCAGCCCGCCATTGACCGCATCGTCGCCAGCATTCCCGGCGGCGCGGCCAACGTGCAGGACATTTATCCGTTGGCGCCGTTGCAGGCCGGCATTCTGTTCCATCACTTGTCGGCGCCCCAGGGTGATCCGTATGTGTTGCAGGCGCAGTTCGCCTTTGCCAATGAGTCACGCCTGAGGGTGTTTGCCGAAGCCTTGCAGGCCGTGATCGAACGCCATGACATCCTGCGCACGTCGCTGTTCTGGGACGGTCTGCAAGAGCCGGTGCAAGTGGTCTGGCGTCAGGCGTCGCTGGTGTGTGAAACGGTGGAGCTGGATGCTGGCGCAACTGATGCACTCGATCAGTTGCGCAGCCGGTTCGATACTCGGCAATACCGCATGGCCGTCACACAGGCGCCATTGATGCGGGTGGTGCACGGCTGGGACGCGGTCAATCGGCGCGTGGTGGCTCTGCTGCTGTTCCATCACCTGGTCATGGACCACATTGCGCTCGAGGTGCTGCGCCACGAAATGCAGGCAGTCCTGCTCGGCCAGGTGCGGCAACTGGCCGAACCGGTGCCGTATCGCACCTATGTCGCCCGCACGCGTTCGGGGCTGAGCGAGGAGGAGCATGAGACGTTCTTCCGCGACATGCTCGGCGATATCGACGAGCCGACCCTGCCGTATGGCCAGGGCTCTGTTGCGGACAGCGGCAACGGGCATGCGCAGCGGCTGCTGAATACCGCGCTGAGCCAGCGGGTCAGGGCCAAGGCCAGGCGCCTGGGCATCAGCGCCGCCAGCCTGATGCACCTGGCCTGGGCCAGCGTGCTGGGGCAACTGTCGGGGCGTGAAAACGTGGTGTTCGGCACCGTCATGCTCGGCCGGTTGCACGGTGGTGAAGGTGCCGAACGGGCGCTGGGCGTGTTCATCAACACGCTGCCGCTGCGCATCGATCTGGACGGGCAATCGGTGAAAGAAGCCGCGCTGGCGACCCATCAGCGCTTGAACCGCCTGCTGCATCATGAACACGCGCCGCTGGCGCTGGTGCAACGCTGCAGCGCCATGGCCCCGGGGTCGCCGCTGTTCAATGCGTTGTTCAATTACCGCCACAGTGGCGGCGGGGGCACGCCGTCCGACGAAGTCGTGGCGGCATGGCAGGGCATGCAGTTGCTCAATGCCGAAGAACACAGCAACTACCGCCTGAGCCTGAGCGTCGATGACCTGGGCGAAGGCTTCAGCCTGACCGCGTTGACCATGGCCGGGATCGACGCCGAGCGGATCTGCGACTACATGGATCTTGCGGTCGACAGCTTGTTGCAAGCGCTGGAGCGGACGCCGCAACTGGGCATTGATCAGTTGTCGATCCTGCCGCGGGATGAGCGGCGGCAACTGCTGGTCGAGTTCAACGCCACTCAACGGGATTACCCGGCGACGCTGACGGTTCATCGTCTGTTCGAACAGCAAGCGGCGAAGCATCCGCAAGCCGTTGCAGCGGTGCATGGCCGCGCGGCGTTGACCTATGAAGAGCTGAATGAGCGGGCCAATCGCCTGGCTCACCATTTGATTGGCCAAGGTGTGCAACCGGGCGATCACGTGGCGATCCTGCTGCCACGCTCGCTGGATCTGCTGATCGCGCAACTGGCCATCGGCAAGTGCGCGGCGGCGTATGTGCCGCTGGACATCAACGCGCCGGCCGAGCGTCAGGCGTTCATGGTTGAAGACTGCGGGGCGAAAGCGCTGCTGACCTTGAGCACTGAAACGGTTGATTACGCTGTGCGCCGGATCGATCTGGATGTGCTGAAGCTCGATGCGCAACCGACGCACAATCCGGACCTGCCGCAGTTGTCCGAATCCTTGGCCTACATCATGTACACCTCCGGCTCCACCGGCACGCCGAAGGGTGTGATGGTGCCGCATCGGGCGATTGGCCGGTTGGTGATCAACAACGGTTATGCGGATTTCAATGCGCAGGACCGCGTGGCATTCGCCTCCAACCCGGCGTTCGACGCCAGCACCATGGACGTCTGGGGGCCGCTGCTCAACGGTGGGCGAGTGGTAGTGATTGATCACGCGACTTTGCTCGATCCACTCGCGTTCGGACGTGAGCTGGCCAACACTGGTGCGACGATCCTGTTCGTCACCACCGCACTGTTCAACCAGTACGTGCAACTGATCCCCGAGGCCCTCAAAGGCCTGCGCATGGTGTTGTGCGGCGGCGAACGCGCTGATCCGGTGGCCTTCCGCCGCTTGCTGGCCGAGGCGCCAAACCTGCGAATCGTCCACTGCTACGGTCCGACCGAAACCACCACGTACGCCACGACGTTTGAAGTGCGCGAAGTGTCGGAAACCGCCGACAGCGTGCCAATTGGCGGCCCGATCTCCAACACCCAGGTCTATGTACTCGACGCTCGTCAGCAACCCGTGCCGATGGGCGTGACCGGCGAGTTGTACATCGGCGGCCAGGGCGTGGCGCTGGGCTATTTGAATCGCCCGGACCTGACCGCCGAGAAATTCCTGCAAGACCCGTTCGGCGATCAACCGGGAGCGTTGCTGTACCGTACCGGCGACCTCGCACGCTGGTTGGCGCCGGGACAACTGGAATGCATCGGTCGCAACGACGATCAGGTGAAGATCCGCGGTTTCCGTATCGAACTCGGGGAAATCGAAAACCGCCTGCTGAATTGTGAAGGGGTCAAGGAAGCCATCGTGCTGGCCCGTCAGGACGGTCAAGAGCCGTTGCGTCTGGTCGCCTACTTCACGGCCGAAGAGGGTGTCGACAGTACGAGCCTGCGCAGCCAATTGCAGGCACGCCTGCCGGAATACATGGTGCCCTCGGCCTGGGTGCTACTCGACGCCTTGCCGCTGAACAACAACGGCAAGGTCGACCGCAAAACCCTGCCGGTACCGGCACAGGACGCGCTGCTCAGCCACGCCTATGAGGCTCCGGCCAATCCGCTGGAGGAAACCCTGGCGCAGCTGTGGGCCGAAGTGTTGCCGGTCGAACAGATTGGCCGGCACGACAACTTCTTCGAGCTGGGCGGGCACTCGTTGCTGGCGATTCGTCTGGTCAACCTGATGCAACAGAACGGGCTGGAAGTGACGTTGGCCGAGCTGTTCCAGCATGCCAGCATCGAGTCGCTCGGCACGTTGCTCGGCCAGCGCACAGGCGCAGAGCAACAGGATGACGGGCTGGTCGTGGTGCGGTCCGGTGGCGCAGACACGCCGTTGTTCCTGGTCCATGAGTTCAGTGGGATGGACGCGTACTTCCCGGCGCTGGGCCTGCACATCGACGGCGATTTCCCGATCTACGGTCTGCCGGGCATCCCGCTCGGCAAGGCACCGCTGCGCACCATGGAATGCCTGGCGGCACGCATGGTGGACATCATCCGTTCGGTGCAGCCGCAAGGGCCTTATCGCCTGGCCGGCTGGTCGTTCGGCGGGGTGCTGGCCTATGAAGTGGCGATGCAGTTGCTCGGCATGGATGAGACGGTGGCGTTCGTTGGCCTGATCGACAGTTTCGTGCCGCGCCTGACCGATCAGGGCAAGGCGCGCTGGAGTGACGAGCATGCGCACAAGCGCCAGTTGCTGCAGCATTGCACGATGTACCGCGCCTCTCTTGGCGACGCGGGGCAAGCCGCACTGGCGCATCTCGCAGTGTTGCAGACCGAGCTGGAGCAGATCGACTTCCAGTCGCTGTTGCAGCGCTGCCGGGAGGAGCAATTGCTGCATCCGGAGATGGCCGCCGCTGCGCCGGAGGATCTGTGGCACTACCTCGACCGCGAGGTCGCCCACGGGCATGCGCTGGCGCATTACCGGATCAACCCCTTGGGCTTGCCGCTGCACCTGTTCCGGGCGCAGGAGCATCCGACGGAGCTGTCTCGTCGTCACCCGACTCTGGGCTGGTCGGATGAAGTGTCGGCCACGCTCCTGCATTGCATCGACGTGCCGGGCGATCACCAGAGCATGATGCAGGCGCCGCATGTGCACGTACTCGGTCAGGCGCTCAGTCAGGCATTGCAGGTATCGGCAGTGGTCGAATCCCGGGCGTATCAGCCGTTGTTGACGATGCAGACCGGTTACACCGGACATGCGCCGATTTTCTGTGTGCCGGGGGCTGGTGACAGTGTCACCGGGTTCATCCACCTGACCGAGGCGCTGGGGCCGGAGTGGCCGATTTACGGGCTGCAACCCCGAGGGCTCGACGGCGCGACCGTGCCGCACAGTCGGGTCGAGAGTGCCGCCACGTTCTACGTACGGGCGGTTGAGCAGTTGTGCCCGCAAGGGCCGGTGCATCTGATCGGGCACTCGTTCGGTGGCTGGGTGGCCTACGCCATGGCGGCGCAGTTGCAGGCTGCGGGGCGCGAGGTGGCGTCCCTGACCCTGATCGACAGCGAATCGCCGGGCGGCAACAGCGTGGTGGGCAAGCCTTACACCACCACGGCAGCGCTGCTGCGACTGATCGAGTCTCTGCAACTGTCCAGCGGCAAGTCTTTGGGCATCGATGCGCTGGCCTTCGCCGAAGCTGACGACACCACGCAAATGCGCCTGCTGCATGACGGGATGGTGCACGCGAGTGTGCTGTCTGAACGTGCGTCAACCGATGCGATGCAAGGCCCGGTGCGCACGTTCGCCACCGCGCTGCGCACGATCTATCGACCGGCTCTGGCCTACACCGGGCCGGTGCGCCTGGCGTTGGTGGACGACCCGACGCTGGACGCGTCGGGCAACCAGCGCGAACAGGTTGCAATGCTCGAAGGCTGGCAGCGCGAAGCCAGGGATCTGGCGGTGTGGTACGGCCCCGGCAACCATTTCACGATTCTCAAGGCGCCCAACGTCTTCAGTCTCGCGGCGTGGTGGCATGACGGGTTGACGGTGGCGGCTGGCCAAGTGTTGTCCTGATTGAAGTCTTTATCCTGGAACCCGGCCATTGGCCGGGCTCATCCCTGAACGGAATTGTGGTCATTTATGGAACAGTCGAAGTTGCGCAAAGTCGGTCTGGGAATCGCGTTGACGCTGGTGGCCGGGTTGGTGTTCTACACGGTGCAGGCGCCGGCCGAAGCACCGCAATACCTGACCGCCACGGTCGAACGCGGTGACATTGAAAACGCGGTGCTGGCCACTGGTTTGCTGGAAGGCATCAAGCAGGTGGACGTCGGCGCCCAGGTCTCGGGGCAGTTGAAGTCGCTCAAGGTCAAGGTCGGCGACAAGGTCAAGAAAGGCCAGTGGCTGGCGGAAATCGACCCGCTGGTGCTGCAGAACACCCTGCGTCAGGCGCAGGTCGACGAGGAAAACCTGCAAGCTCAGCGCCGGGCAACGCAGGCTCAGCTCCGGCAGACCAAGGCAATCTACGAGCGCTATCAGAATCTGCAGGAAGACGCCTCGATCTCGCGGCAGGATTTCGAAACCGCGCAATCGAACTACGAAGTGCAGCAGGCCAATCTGTTGTCGCTGGATGCGCAGATCAAGAGCGCGCATATCCAAATCGACACCGCCAAGGTCAACCTGGCCTACACGCGGATCATCGCGCCCATCGACGGTGATGTGGTGGGTATCGTGACTCAGGAAGGCCAGACCGTGATCGCCAGCCAACTGGCGCCCGTCCTGCTGAAACTGGCGGATCTGGACACCATGACCGTCAAGGCTCAGGTGTCGGAGGCCGACGTCATTCACATCGCGCCGGGGCAAGAGGTGTATTTCACCATTCTGGGTGAGGACAAGCGTTACTACGGCAAGCTGCGCGGCACTGACCCTGCGCCGCAGAACTTCCTTGAAGCGCCGCCTGCCGGCACACCGAAACAGAATACGGCGGTGTTCTACAACGCGCTGTTCGACGTGCCCAATCCCGATCACCGCTTGCGCATTTCCATGACGGCTCAGGTGCGGGTGGTGCTCGACACCGCCAAATCGGTGTTGACGATTCCGGTGGCCGCGTTGGGCCCGCGCAACAACGATGGCAGTTTTCCGGTGCGGGTACTGGATGCCAAGGGCCAGGCGCAGTCGCGCAATGTGCAGACCGGGATCAACAACAACGTCAAGGTGCAGGTCAACGACGGTCTGGCCGAAGGCGACCGGGTGGTGATCGGTGATCCGGTGGCGAAAGTGGCAGGGGCATGAGCATGACCGAACCTCTGCTGCAACTGACCGGCATCAGCCGCAGTTTCACCGCGGGCGACCGTGAATTTCTGGCGCTGAAGAACATCGACCTGACGATCAATGCCGGGGAAATGGTGGCGATCATCGGCGCCTCGGGCTCCGGCAAATCAACCCTGATGAACCTCCTCGGCTGCCTCGACTACGCCACGGCCGGCAGCTACAAGATCAACGGCCGGGAAACCCGTGATCTGGACAATCAGGCGCTGGCCGAACTGCGCCGTGATTACTTCGGTTTCATCTTCCAGCGCTACCACCTGCTGCCGCATCTGAGTGCGATGCACAACGTCGAAATGCCGGCGATCTACGCCGGCACGCCGGAACCGCAGCGTCATGCCCGGGCCCGTGAGCTGTTGGCACGGCTGGGGCTGGAAGGGCACCTGACTCATCGTCCGAGCCAACTGTCGGGCGGTCAGCAGCAGCGCGTCAGTATCGCCCGGGCCTTGATGAACGGCGGCGAAGTGATCCTCGCCGATGAACCGACCGGCGCACTCGACACCACCAGCGGCAAAGAGGTGATGCGTATTCTGCTGGAGCTGCACGCCGCCGGGCACACAGTGATTCTGGTGACCCACGACCCCAAGGTCGCGGCCAACGCCGAGCGCATCATCGAAGTCAGCGACGGCGAAATCCTCAGCGACCGCCGCAACGAGCGCGACACCACGGCGCTGACCAATGAGGACGCAGTGCCGCCCAAATCCACGGCGGCGCGGCGTCTGGTGGCCAGCCTCGGGTTGTTCAAGGAAGCGTTCAACATGGCCTGGGTCGCACTGATCTCCCATCGGATGCGCACCTTGCTGACCATGCTCGGGATCGTCATCGGCATCACCTCGGTGGTGTCGATTTCGGCCATCGGCGAAGGGGCCAAGCGTTATGTCTTGAAAGACATCCAGGCCATCGGCAGCAACACCATCGATATCTATTCCGGCACCAGTTTCGGTGACAGCCGTTCGGCGGCCATCGAAACCCTCGTGCCCGCCGACGTGACGGCACTCAATCAGCTCTACTACGTCGACAGCGCCACGCCAGTGGTTGGGCGCAATCTGTTGCTGCGTTACCGCAACATCGACCTCGATGCGCAGGTCAACGGCGTCAGCGATCTGTACTTTCAGGTGCGCGGGATCAAGATGGAGGCGGGCATCCCGTTCAGCGAAAGCGATGCACGGCGTCAGGCGCAAGTGGTGGTGATTGATCACAACACGCGCCACCGGTTGTTCGGCGAGGGCGTCGATCCGCTGGGGCAGGTGATCCTGATCGGTAACCTGCCATGTACGGTGATCGGCGTGGCGGCGGAAAGCAAAAACATCTTCTCGGCGAGCAAGTCGCTCAACGTCTGGGTGCCCTATGAAACCGCAGCCGGCCGATTGTTGGGCCAGCGTTACCTGGACAGCATCAGTGTGCGGATCAAGGACGGCCAGCCGAGCAAGGTGGTGGAAGACAACGTCAACAAACTGATGCTGCAGCGCCACGGCACCAAGGATTTCTTCACCAACAACCTCGACAGCGTGATGCAGACCGTGCAGAAAACCAGCCGCTCACTGGCCTTGTTACTGTCGCTGATCGCGGTGATTTCACTGGTGGTGGGCGGCATCGGCGTGATGAACATCATGCTGGTGTCGGTCACCGAGCGTACCCGTGAAATCGGCATCCGCATGGCGGTTGGGGCGCGGCAGTCGGACATTCGCCAGCAGTTTCTGGTGGAGGCGGTGATGGTCTGCCTGCTGGGTGGCGCCATCGGTATCTCGTTGAGTTACGCCATCGGCCACCTGTTTTCGCTGTTCATCAAGGAGTGGGAAATGGTGTTCTCGATGACCTCGGTGCTCACCGCTGTGCTTTGCTCGACCCTGATCGGCATCGTGTTCGGCTTCGTGCCGGCGCGCAATGCGTCGCGGCTCGATCCGATCGAGGCGTTGGCCCGGGATTGAAACGGGCACAAAAAAAACCGCCGTCCTTTGCAGGAGGGCGGTTTCGTTACAGGCGAGTGAACCGTCAGGCCGCGTTCGATGGGCCGCAGGCTGCGGGGCAGTCCTTTGGCGAGTACATCCAGCGCATCAGCGAGTGACGGCCGCTGATGCCCAGTTTGATCGCGGCGCGTTTGAGGTAGCTCTCCACGGTGTTGACCTTCAGTTGCAACTGCTCGGCCAGTTCTGGCGCGGTGCGCCCGGCGAGCAGGCCGACACACACTTCCATCTCGCGGTTCGAAAGGCTCAGCCCCAGTTGCTCCACGCGCTCGCAAAAGCGCAGGCGCAGGGTTTCCAGGCCCAGCAGGGTTGAATCCGATTGTTCCTGAGATTGTCCCTGGGCGTCAGTGTTCGCCGGTTGCAGGGCGTTGATGTGTTTCTCGACCATCGGCAGTAGCACCGGAGAAATGTCCTGCAACAAACTGCGCTCGTGGGCGGAGAAGCGTTTTGACGGGCCGCAACGGTAGACCGAGATCACATAGCGGTAACCGTCCTTGCGCCGGGTCAGGTGCAATTGCGAGGCGTCGGTGACTGTCGAGGGTTCGGGAGTGGGCAAATCATTGGCACTCGGCAGAGTGCTCAACTCGGAATACACCGTTTCAGCCAGCAAGGATGCTTCCTTGACGCATTCGGGCTCACTGCGCGGCTGTGCGCGTCCGACCGGTTCCACGCGCATCTGCCGGATGTGCGTGGCGTCCACGGCCAGTTGGGTCAGGATCAGGTCGTGCAGCATCCGTGGGAAATGTCGGCTGCCAGTGCTGGCGATGACCTTGCCAATGTGAGGAAACAGCTGTGAGTTCATGTCGTTCATCCATGAGTTGCAGTGTGGTACTCGTGTTCCTGAACCACCGGAAAACAGCTCCATGCCCGGCGACAGCGAATCAGGAAATTGGATCCTATCCTAGTACAACGTTTCAGCGACGGTTTAATGAAGGGGCTATTAGCTCATAACTGACGGTGAGGGGGATGTCGGGATGACAGGTGTCAGCGAAATGCCTTACAGCTGAGTGGGAGTGCTTTTATAAAAATCCTATAAATGACAGTATTAAAAAACAAAAAAAGCCCGTTTCAGCCGAAGCCAAAACGGGCTTTTTCCCGCAACGACAACCGTTACTTCAGGTTGTCAAAGTGGTCTCGCAGGAACTCGTAAAAGCGAAACGCTTGAAACGATCTCCATACGAGGCTCAGCGTACGCAGCAAAAGCTTCATACGTTTTGGCCTCCAGGTCGGGGGCCAAACCTCCAGCGCACTTACCGGATCATGTGTGCCTTCGGACATAAACGTCAGTTCTGTCCATGAGGCGGCCGGTTGTGATCCCTCCGAGCCTTCATTCCGGCACGGGTGCAAAACCGTGTCGAAGGGCATGAAACCGTTATGGTTCCAGCCAAACCTCATGGACATACTGACGAGTGAGCGCTGGCATATTAACCTGTCTTGTGGCGGGATTTTGAGGATCCTGGATATAGATTCGGTATGTTTTGTAATTCGTTATTTCTGTCAGCGTGTTCGGGTGTAGTAAACGTCGGCCAGGAATTTCCTTGTCGTCGGATAACGTCATTCAATACACGCAAAATAACGTTGCAACGAAGAACAAAGATTAATAGTATTCCGGCACGTCAGTTCTGTCCGTGAGACAAAACAGGCCCCAGCCGCAAACTGAGGCCTACCGAAAAACCGCCCCGCAAAGGCGGTTTTTTTTCGCCCATCGTTTGACCGCCGCCAGCAATCCTACGCCTCGGTCACCAAGGGCAAGCCGGCATCCACCAGCTCGATCCAGTGCTTGACCTGCGTACGTCCCGCGCCGTCGAGGTGGGTCTGGCAGCCGATATTGGCGGTGGCGATGATGTCCGGATGGTCGCTTTCCAGGGCGTTGAGCTTTTGGTCGCGCAGTTGCCGGGCCAGCGCCGGTTGGGTTATCGAATAGGTGCCCGCTGAGCCGCAGCACAGATGGGCGTCCGGCACGGTCGTGAGGTTGAAGCCCAGCCGGGTCAGCACCGATTCCACTGCGCCGCCGAGTTTCTGTGCGTGTTGCAAGGTACAGGGGCAGTGGAACGCCAAGCGCTGATCGGCATGAACGCCAAGGGATTCGAGCGGCTCCTCGCGCAGCACTTCCACCAGATCTTTCGCCAGCGCACTCACGGTTTTCGCCTTTTCGGCATAGGCCGGATCGGTGCACAGCAGGTGTCCGTAATCCTTGATGAACGCGCCGCAACCGCTGGCGGTCTGCACGATCGCTTCGGCGCCCTGTTCGATGGCCGGCCACCACGCATCGATGTTCTGGCGGGCGCGGTCAAGTCCGGAGGCCTGGGCGTCGAGGTGATAGTCCACGGCGCCACAACAGCCAGCATTTCGCGTCGGTGTAATGCTGATCCCCAATCGATCCAGCACCCGTGCTGCCGCCGCGTTGGTGTTGGGCGACAAACCCGGTTGCACGCAGCCTTCGAGCATCAGCACCTGGCGGGCATGCCGGGTTACCGGGCGGGGTGCGATTGCAGAGGTGCTGCGCGGCAGTTTGGCTTGCAGGGTATTGGGCAACAGCACACGGAAGATCTGGCCAGCGCTGACCAGTCCTTTGAACAGTCCGGGATTCGGTGCCACACCACGCAAACCTGCCCGCAACACACGTTGACCAATGGGTCGCGGCACAGCGGCATCAACCACGGCGCGGCCAATGTCGAGCAGGTTGTGATAGTCCACGCCCGAGGGGCAGGTGGTTTCGCAATTGCGGCAGGACAGGCAACGATCCAGGTGCAGTTGGGTCTTGCGGGTGACTTCGTTACCTTCCAGCACCTGTTTGATCAGGTAGATGCGACCCCGTGGGCCGTCGAGCTCATCGCCGAGTAACTGATAGGTCGGGCAGGTCGCATTACAGAAGCCGCAGTGCACGCAAGTGCGCAAGATGCTTTCGGCTTCTTCGGCGCGAGGCAGTTGCCGGGCTTCTTCGCTGAGAGTGGTTTGCATGGCTCAAAGCTCCGCGTACAGGCGACCGGGGTTGAAGATACCCTGAGGATCGAGCTGTTGCTTGAGGCGGCGGTGATAGTGCAGGAGGGCGGGCGGCAGTGGATGGAACGGCGCGTCAATCAATCCATGGCTGTAGCAGGTCGCATGCCCGCCGACGGCCGACACCACCTTGTGAATCAGTGCCGCCTCGGCCCCTGATTTGAGCCAACGCTGTGCGCCGCCCCAGTCGAGCATTTGTACACCGGGCAAGGCCAGCGGCGGGGTGTTGTTCGGCACCGACAGGCGCCACAGGGGCTGGTCTTCATCAAAAAAATCCAGGCGCTGTTCATTCAGATCTGCCCAATAAGCGCCATCGAGCATTTCGCCACCGAGGCGATCACGGGCTGCGGCCACGGAGCCTTCGCCACCCTCCAGACGCAAGTGCAGACGCTGGCCGTCGTGGCAGGCGGCGCTGATCGGCAAGGGCTGCTGCCCCCATTCGGCCAGGCGCTGCAAGGCACGTTCGCTGTCCATTTCCAGGCTGATGCTCAGGCACTCACGCGGTTTGGGCAGGACCTTGAGCGAGACTTCGGTGATCACCCCCAGCGAGCCGTAACTGCCGGCCATCAGCCGCGACAGGTCATAACCGGCTACATTTTTCATGACTTCACCGCCAAAGCGCAGATGCTTGCCGTGGCCGGTGATGATCCGCGTGCCGAGTACGAAATCCCGCACCGACCCCGACCACGGGCGCCGCGGGCCTGACAGTCCGCTGGCGATCATCCCGCCCACCGTCGCGTCCTCGGCGAAGGCCGGTGGTTCGCACGGCAACATCTGTTGTGAAGCGTCCAGCACCTCAAGCAGCTCGGACAGCGGAGTGCCGCAACGCGCGGTGATCACCAGTTCGGTCGGGTCGTAGCTGACGATGCCGCGATGGGCGCGGGTGTCGAGGATTTCCCCGGCGACGATGCGGCCCAGAAACGCCTTGCTGTTGGCGCCCTGAATCCGCAGCGGTGTGGCGTCCTGCAACGCCAGATTGACCTGATCGAGCAGCGCGGCGCTGTCGTCGACATCCTTTTCTCGGACCATCAGAAACGCTCCAGCTCGGGGAAGGGCAGTTGTCCGGCGTGGACATGCATGGCGCCGAACTCGGCGCAGCGGTGCAGCGTAGGGATGTTCTTGCCCGGATTGAGCAACCCGCCGGGGTCGAACGCGGCTTTGACGGCGTGGAACAGAGTCAGCTCGTCGTTGTTGAACTGCGCGCACATCTGGTTGATTTTCTCCCGACCCACGCCGTGCTCACCGGTGATGCTGCCGCCGACCTTCACGCACAACTCAAGGATTTTGCCTCCCAGGGTTTCGGCGCGTTCGAGCTCGCCGGGTTGATTGGCGTCGAACAGAATCAACGGGTGCATGTTGCCGTCGCCGGCATGGAACACGTTGGCCACGCGCAAGCCGTATTCGGCAGACAACTGCGCAATGGCTTGCAGCACGCCGGGCAGCTCGCGGCGCGGGATGGTGCCGTCCATGCAGTAATAGTCCGGCGACAAGCGCCCCACGGCCGGGAAGGCATTCTTGCGCCCGGCCCAGAAACGCACGCGCTCGGCCTCGTCCCTGGCCTGACGCACTTCGGTCGCACCGGCGTGTTCCAGCACTTGGCGGACGCGGATGCAGTCATCGTGGACATCAGCTTCGACGCCATCGAGTTCACAGAGCAAAATGGCTTCGGCGTCCACCGGGTAACCGGCGTGGATGAAGTCCTCGGCGGCGCGGATGGCCAGGTTGTCCATCATTTCCAGGCCTCCGGGAATGATCCCGGCGGCGATGATGTCAGCCACGGCGCGGCCGGCGTTTTCCACGGAATCGAATGCGGCCAGCAAGACTTTGGCCGTCTGAGGTTTGGGCAGCAGTTTGACCGTGACTTCGGTGATGACGCCCAGCAGGCCTTCGGAACCGGTGAACAGCGCCAACAAATCGAAACCGGGGGAATCGAGCGCATCGGAGCCGAGCGTGAGGTGTTCGCCCTCGACGGTCAGGATCTCGACCTTGAGCAGGTTGTGCACGGTCAGGCCGTACTTGAGGCAATGCACGCCGCCAGCATTTTCCGCCACATTGCCACCGATGGAGCAGGCGATCTGCGAGGACGGATCCGGCGCGTAATACAGACCGAACGGCGCTGCAGCCTGGGAAATCGCCAGATTGCGCACCCCGGGTTGAACCCGCGCGGTGCGGGCGGCCGGGTCGATGTGCAGGATGTTGTTGAAGCGCGCCATCACCAGCAGCACGCCTTTCTCCAGAGGCAACGCGCCGCCGGACAACCCGGTGCCGGCACCCCGGGCCACCACCGGCACGTTTCTCTCATGACAGATTCGTAAAACGCCCTGCACCTCATCGAGATGCCGGGGCAGCACCACCAGCAACGGCGCAGTGCGGTAGGCGGACAAACCGTCGCATTCGTACGGGATGAGATCCTCGCGCTGGTGCAGGACTTCCAGCGTCGGCCAATGGTTGTGCAGTGCCTGCAACAGCGCCGCTTTGTCGACGTCCGGCAGGACGCCGTCGACCTGCTCGTCGTAGAGAATGTTCATGATTGCTGGTGGCCCCTTGGTTTTTGTTATCGGGTGCGGGTTCCGTGGGTTGCTCAGCCCAGATCAGCAGCCTCATGTCGCTCCGGAACCTGGCTCGCTTCATCGCCCCAGGTGCGGTTGACGCGCTGCCCACGAATGACCGCAGGCCGGTTGGCGATCTCCTCGGCCCAGCGCTGAACATGAGTGTATTCGTGTGCCGACAGGAATTCGGCCGCCCCGTACACGTTGTTGCGCACCAGTTGTCCGTACCACGGCCAGACCGCGATGTCGGCGATGGTGTAGTTGTCGCCGGCAAGATAAGGGCTTTCAGCCAGGCGTCGGTCGAGCACATCCAGCTGACGTTTGGTTTCCATGGTGAAGCGGTTGATCGGGTATTCGAGTTTGTCCGGTGCGTAGGCATAAAAATGCCCGAAACCGCCGCCCAGGTAAGGCGCCGCACCCATCTGCCAGAACAGCCAGTTCAGAGTTTCGGTACGGCCTGCGAGGTCGGTGGGCAGGAAGGCGCCGAATTTTTCGGCGAGGTAAAGCAGGATCGAGCCGGACTCGAAAACCCGGATGGACGGCTCCACGCCACGATCCAGCAGCGCCGGGATCTTGGAGTTCGGATTGATCTCGACAAAGCCGCTGGAAAATTGATCGCCTTCGCCGATGCGGATCAGCCAGGCGTCGTATTCCGCCCCGGTGTGCCCGAGCGCCAGCAACTCTTCGAGCAGGATGGTGACCTTGACTCCATTGGGCGTGGCCAGCGAATACAGCTGCAGCGGGTGCTTGCCGACAGGCAGCGCCTTGTCGTGGGTCGGCCCGGCAATCGGGCGGTTGATGTTGGCGAACTGGCCGCCGGACGGCGCGCTGTGTGTCCAGACCTTGGGTGGAACGTAAGGTGTTTTGCTCATGAAACGAACCTCATCGTCAGCTGCTGAATGGGCGTGAGCCGGCAGACTTGCGACCGGCTCCTGACGAACAGAACACCACAGAAGGGCGTTTGAATTCCACCTTGTTGCCCGAACAACGCCTTATATCGTTATTCGATTCGCGGATGCTGCTGCACCAGATGCTCGCGTCTGGTTTGCAGCTCGGCGATCTCGGCGTCGATGTCTTCGATCTTCTGTTCGATGTTGTCGTGGTGCTCCTGCAACAGCTCCCGCGCTTCCTCTATGTCGGAAGCCGCCGGCGCTGCACCGCGTAGCGGCTTGTTCGCGGTTTCTTTCATTGTCAGCCCGGTCATCAGTCCGATCAGGGCAGTCACCATCAGATAGTAGGCGGGCATGTACAGATTCTGGGTGCCCTCAACCAGCCAGGCCACGACGGTCGGGGTGAGGCCGGCGATCAGTACCGAGACGTTGAACGCCCCGGCCAGCGCACTGTAACGAATGTGGGTAGGGAACATCGCCGGCAGCGTCGAAGCCATGACACCGATGAAGAAATTGAGCAGTACCGCCAGTATCAGCAACCCGGAGAAGATCAGGCCGATCTTGCCGCTGTTGATCAGCATGAACGCTGGAATGGCGAGGATGAACAGGCCGACGCTGCCGCAGATGATGAAGGGACGACGGCCGATCTTGTCGCTGATGAAACCGATCGCAGGCTGGACGAACAGCATGCCGACCATGATCGCGATGATGATCAGCACCCCGCGGTTTTCGCTGTAGTGCAGGTTGTGCGACAGGTAGCTCGGCATATAGGTGAGCAGCATGTAGTAGGTGACGTTGGTCGCCGCCACCACGCCGATGCAGGTCATCAGGCTGCGCCAGTGTTTGGTCGCGACCTCCTTGAACGACACTTTCGGGCCGCCCGCCAGGCCTTCGCGGTCGCCTTGTTCAAGCTTCTCGACGTGTTGCTGGAACGCCGGGGTTTCTTCGAGCGCGTGGCGCAGGTAGAGCCCGATCATGCCCAGCGGGAGGGCGAGGAAGAACGGCAGTCGCCAGCCCCATTCCTGGAATTTTTCTTCGCCGATGATCGTGGAAATCAACACCACCACACCCGCGCCGAGGACGAAACCGGCGATGGAACCGAAGTCCAGCCAACTGCCGAGGAAACCGCGTTTGCGATCCGGCGCATATTCAGCGACGAAGATCGAGGCCCCGGTGTATTCGCCACCGACCGAAAAGCCCTGGGCCATTTTCGCCAGCAGCAGAAGGATCGGCGCCCAGATGCCGATCGAGGCATAGGACGGAATCAACCCGATGGCAAAGGTGCTGAGCGACATGATCACGATGGTTGCCGCCAGGACTTTCTGTCGTCCGTATTTGTCACCCAATGCGCCGAAGAACAGACCGCCCAGCGGTCGGATCAGGAAGGGCACCGAGAAGGTCGCCAGTGCAGCGATCATCTGCACACCGGGATCGGCGCCGGGGAAAAACACCTTGCCGAGCACGTAGGCAACGAAGCCATAGACGCCGAAGTCGAACCACTCCATCGCGTTGCCCAGCGCAGCGGCCGTAATGGCTTTGCGCATCTTGGCGTCGTCGACAATGGTGATGTCTTTCAGCCTGATCGGGCTGACGCTTTCCTTAGATTCCATGGGATTCACTCTGCATCTGATCTGTCTTTGTGCAAACCGCGAGGCCCGGTGAGGCTTGAGCCAGAGCGGTTTGCCTTGATCGATGCCATCTCTTTGATGGCACGGCTTCTTCCAGATCAGATACAAGTGGACACGAAAAAATTCACCACTGATTTCGTTTTTTGCTGTTGGCGGGAGGTGTTACTGCGTTCGGTCGAAACGAAACGATGCCCCATAAGCCGAGGCCGGCAAGTGACTCGACCCATCGTCGCGCAGCCTTGAGCGAAAGGTTCCGCGCTGAGGTTCGGTGCGATACAAGCCGCGCTTCTGCAACTCGGGAATGATCAGTTCGACGAAGTCTTCAAGGCTGCCTGGGCTGATCAGCGGATTGAGCATGTAGCCGCTGGTGCCGGAAATCCGCGCGTGTTCTTCGATGCGATCGGCGACTTGCTGCGGTGTACCGACGAGAATCAGGTCACTGCCGCGGGTGACGCTGGCGAAGCGCTGTTTGACATCACCCGCCGTCAGCGGCTTGCCACTGCCATCGGGGCGCATCACGTAAGAGGTCAGGCCTTCGGTGTGTGTCGAGAGCGCATCGCTGTCGGCGTAGCGGCTGATATCGATGCCGGTGTCACCGGCGTAGCTGACCAGTTGTGCCTGCAAGTGATAGTTGCTTTGCAATTCGTCGTATTTGCGCTGGGCCTCGATTTCGGTTTTGGCCGTGACGATGCGCAACACCGTCAGTGATTTCACATCTTCACGCTGACGGCCGCGTGCCTGGGCCTTGGCCCAGATGTCTTCCAGACCCTGGCGGATTTCCTGCGGGTTGGATTTGGCAATAAAGATCAGCTCGGCATGCTTGGCCGCAAACTCGCGACCCCGTCCCGACCAGCCCGCCTGGATCAGCAACGGCGTGCGTTGTGGCGAGGGAGAGGTCAAATGCGGGCCGGCCACCCGATAATGCGTGCCTTCGTGATTGATCGGGCGCACCCGGTCACCTCTGGCATAGAGCTGGCGGGCCTTGTCGGCGACCACGGCGTCGTCGGCCCAACTGCCTTCCCAGAGTTTGTAGGCCACATCGAGAAATTCCTCGGCGCGCTCATAGCGGTCATCGTGCTTGATCATTTGTTCCAGCCCGAAATTGCGAGCGGCGCTGGACAGGTAAGACGTGACGATATTCCAGCCGACCCGGCCATTGGTCAGGTGATCCAGCGTGCTGAAGCGCCGGGCGTGGGTAAACGGATGTTCATAGCTGGTGGTCACAGTGACACCAAACGCCAGGTTTTCCGTCACGGCCGCCAGCGCCGGAATGATCATCAGCGGATCGTTGGCCGGTGCTTCCACGGCCCATTTCATGGCCGCATCGGCATTGCCGCCGAAGACATCGTAGAAGCCCAGCACATCACCAAAGAACAGCATGTCGAGGTGCGCCTGATCGGCAATCCGGGCCAGGTTTGACCAATAGCCCAGCGAGTTGATTGACAGTCGTTCGTCAGCCGGGTGCGTCCAGAGGCTCGGCGCACCGCCGCACCCGACACTGGCTTGTTCATAGAGCGCAAACAGCAGAGGTTTAGGGTCGGACATCTTGGTTCCTGCAAGAAAATCATTGAACGGGCGAGTCATCGCTGATGCTTGAAGCCTCTGCCGTAATGGCGTTCGAGGCGATGCTGGATCAGTTCGAGACCGATGGATAACAGCCAATAGATGACCGCTGCGGTGGTGAGCATTTCGATGTAGCGGTAGGACGAGCGCCCGTACGACTGCGCCAGGAACATCACTTCCCAGACGCCCATGACCGAGATCAGCGATGAATCCTTGAGCATCGAGATGAACTGGCTGGTGGTCGGCGGAATGATCGTGCGCATGGCTTGCGGCAGGATGATGTGCACGAATGTCGCTGCCGGTCTCAGGCCCAGTGCGGCCGCCGCTTCACGTTGCCCTGGAGCAACAGCGAGGATGCCGGCGCGAAAAATCTCGCTGAGATAGGCGCCGTAGTTGAGCGACAGCGCGATGATCCCGGCGCTGATCGCCCCCGGCACAATCCCCAGTTGCGGCAGACCCAGGTAGATCAACAGGATCTGGATCAGCAACGGTGTACCGCGAAAGAACGAGGCGTAGAAGCTCGCGATGCCGAATGCCACAGCGCTGTGCGACAGGCGCGCAAGCGCCGTGATGAAACCCAGCAGCAACGAAAACCAGATCGAGCACAAGCACAGGAAAATCGTCAGAGCGGCGCCCTGCAAAAAGCCGTTCGGCCCCAGATGCAGGCCGACGAGGTTCGGCCATTTTTCCAGAATGATCGAAAACTTCAGATCGAAGCGCATGAAAAACAGCACGCACAAGCCGAACAGCGCCGCCCACGTCAGATACAGGCGAGTGCGAAAGCCGAATAGCGGACGTATCAGTTGCGGCTGTTTTTCCGGGGTAAAAGTGGCTTTGGCCGGATGAGGATTGAGGGCTGTCATTGGCTGATATCAGAACCGATCCACTTGCGGGATATTTTGCTCAGCGTGCCGTCAGTCTTGAGTTGTGCGATGACCTCGGTGACTTTCGCGTTCCATTGCGGATCGCCTTTTTCGACCGCTACCACGTTCGGCTCGGCATACAGTGAGTCTCCGGCAATCTTGAAGCGCGGATCCTGGGCGATGCGTTCACGCGCGGTGATGAGGTTGGTGACCATGGCATCCAGGCGCACGCCGGTGCCCAGTGCCAGATCCTGGAAGGCGACGGTTTCGTTGTCGTAAGGCGCGATCTGGACACTGTCGAACGGATAGCTCAACGGCTTGTCCTCGGCACCTTCAATGACCAGATCCTTGTTCAGATAGGCCTCATAAGTCGACGCACTGATCACACCGACTTTTTTGCCGGACAAGTCCTTGCCCGTGACGATGTCCTTGTCCTTTGCATTGACCACGATCACCGCCGGTGACTGGTAATACGCCACCGGAAAGTCGAACACTTCGGCCCGCGCCTTGCTCGGTGTCATCGAACACACGCAGATGTCGTAACGACCGTTCCAGTGCCCGGCGGCAATCACGTCCCAGGACGGCGTTTCGAGTTTCAGCCTGACCCCAAGACGCTCGGCGACAGCCTTGGCGACATCAACATCGAAGCCGTCGAGTTGGTTCTGGTCATTGAGAAAAGAGAAGGGCGGGTAGCTCTCCATCAGGACGCCGGTCAGCTCCCCTTTTTGCGTGACACGATCAAGAATGGGCCCCGCGAAAGCGACAGAACAACTGGCGGCCAGCGCCAGGCCGAGGGTCAATAGTGCCGGGGTCTTCACGTGCGAGTGCTCCAGTCAGAAAAAATCTGATTAGATTAAAACGCACTATAAAAAATGTTTGTACTTCGTTTTTGGAATATTGATCTTGCTTGAGGCTATATGGATGTCCGATAGCTGCGCAATTGCGCCGGACTCACGCCAAGTCGCTGTTTGAACGCACTGGTCATGTGTGCCTGAGAGTTGAAGCCGCAGGCGAGGGCGATCTCTGACAGGCTGGCGGTCGAGTCTCGCATCAACGCTCGGGCCCGGGCCAGGCGTCGGTCGATCAGGTAGCTATGGGGGCTTTTGCCGGTGGCCTGCTTGAAGGCGCGAATGAAATAGCCTTCGGACAATTCCAGCAGTTGCGCCATGGTTTGAAGGCCGAGCGGGCCGTCGAGGCCGGCGTCGATGAACTCGTCGAGCAGGCGCATTCGGCTGCCGGTCATCGAGCCTTGGGGCGACGGCGTGTCTTTGCCTTCGGCGCGCTCGGCCAAGGCGAGCGCCCAGGTTTCCCAGTCATCGTCCACTGAGGCATTCAACAACGCACGGCGCATTCGCGAGGCGAGGAAAATGGCCTGCGGGTCGATGCGATTGTTGAACGGCTGCTCACCCGCCAGCGCGATACCGTCGGAGCGGACCACCCGCAGGTATTCACCGCCCATGGGCGACTCGGACATCACGTCACAACCAACGGGCACAAACGCCAGACCATTGGGCATGGCATCGAAGGGGCGTACCCGGTCGCTGCCGATGGCATGGACGCCGCGCTGGCTGTCGAAGGCAAAACCGATTGCCGACTGCGCCGACACATAGCGCGTCGCGTAGGCAGCGCCGGGCAGCAATTCGATCGCCCACGGGCCGGCCTCGATACGACGCACCGGTTCTGGAACGACGGCTGGCTGCTGGCGGTTTCGATGGCTCATGAACGCCATAGTAGTGAAGTGCGGACGCAAAAGTCAGGTCAGTTTTTTGAAAGCCGACGTGATGTGCCTGTGCCTAGACTGAGTGACGCCCAAGGAGATTCCCATGCACACATTCACTCGCGAAGACATCGAACACGCAGCCCGTCAGGTTTACCAGGTGATGCCGGCCACCGCTCAGTATCGCTGGCCCTTGCTGGCCGAGCGGCTGGGTTGCACGGTGTGGGTCAAACACGAAAACCACACACCGACCGGCGCGTTCAAGGTGCGCGGCGGTATCACCTTCATGCACTGGCTGCGGCGTGAACATCCCAACGTCAAAGGCATTGTCTCTGCGACTCGCGGCAATCACGGCCAAAGCCTGGCGCTGGCGGCGCAAGCGGTAGGGCTGAAGGCATTGATCGTGGTGCCGCAGGGCAATTCGCTGGAAAAGAACAATGCCATGCGCGGCTTTGGCGGCGAAGTGGTCGAGTACGGACGTGATTTCGATGAGGCCCGTGAAGAGGCGGCGCGTCTGGCGCTGGAACACGGACTCTATCTGGTGCCGCCGTTCCACACCGAACTGGTCAAGGGCGTGGCGACCTATGCGCTGGAGCTGTTCAGCGCGGCCCCGGATCTGCACACCGTCTACGTGCCGATCGGTTGCGGCTCGGGCATTTGTGGCGTGATCGCCGCTCGTGATGCGCTGGGCCTGGACACCCAGGTGGTGGGCGTGGTGTCCACGGAAGCGGCGGCCGCCAAGCTGTCCTTCGAGGCGAAAATGATCTGCGAGACAGCCTCGGCCAATACCTTTGCCGATGGCCTGGCGGTGCGCAAGCCGATTGCCGAAGCGTTCGATATCTACGGCGCCGGCGCAACAAGGATCGTCGCGGTCAGTGAAGACGAAATTGCCGAGGCCATGCGCGTGTATTACACCGATACCCACAACCTCGCCGAAGGGGCCGGTGCCGCTGCGTTGGCGGCACTCATTCAGGATCGGGAAAGGATGCAGGGCAAAAAGGTCGGGGTGATCCTGTCGGGCGGGAACATCGACCGGTCGGTGTATGCGCGGGTGATTGGTTGACCGATGACGGCTGGCTGCGGGGCATGGTTTTTCCGCTTGTGATTCGTCCTGACTACCCCTTATAAGATCGGCTTTCACTTTCGATATGAAAAGGGTGTCACGCATGAGCAATGCCTGGAACGAAGGTTATTTCACGGACGAGGGCTACACCTACGGGTATAGCCGCGAGATCAATCCGGTTTTCCAGCGTTATTGTTTGTTGCTGCGCGGGTTTGCCACGCTGGAGAGTACCGACGGTTATCACTGTGAATTGGGGTTTGGCCAGGGCGTCTCGATCAATATCCATGCGGCGGGCAATCCGGGCACCTACGTCGGCACGGATTTCCATCCGGGCCAGGCGGCCAATGCCATCGCACTGGCAACGGATTGGGGCAGCGATGCGCGGCTGTATGACGACAGCTTCGAGCAGTTGCTGGCCCGCACGGATCTGCCACAGTTCGACAGCATCAGCCTGCACGGTATCTGGACCTGGGTCAGTCGTGACAATCACAAGCTGATCGTCGAGTTTGTCCGTCGTCATCTCAAGCCGGGCGGTCATGTGTACATCAGCTACAACTGCTTCCCGGGCTGGTCGCCGCTGGCGCCATTGCGTCAATTGTTCAGCCTGCATGATCGCTTCGCCACGCAAACTTCTGCGCGGCCGGAGCAGCGGATCGACGCCGCGCTGCAATTCTCCGAAGCCCTGCTGGCCGCCAACCCCAACTATGCCAACTCGGCGCCGAATCTGGACGCCAAGCTCCAGAGCATCAAAGGCCAGAATCGCCAGTACGTCGCCCATGAGTATTTCAACCGCGACTGGAATTGCATGTACTTCACCGACGTGGTCGATGCCCTGGCACCTGCCAAACTCGATTACGCCACAACCGCCGTGCCGCTGGACTCGGTGGACCCGCTCAACCTGAGCGCCGAAGGCATGGACTTTCTGGAAGGCATCGAGCATCCGATCATGCGCGAGCAGGCGCGCGATTACTTCGTCAATCAGAACTTCCGCCGGGACCTTTACATCCGCGGCGCCAACCGGTTGTCCGCCACCGAGCACCGCGAACGCATGCTCAGTACCCGTTTTGTCCTGTTGCAACTGGCAGACAGTGTCGCGGGCAGCGTCACGGGGCCCGCAGGCTCCGCCACGTTGCAGGCAGATATCTACGGCCCGGTGCTGGATGCGCTGGCGGACGAGGTGTATGTACCGAAAACCTTGCGCCACTTGCTGGAGGCTTCGCCATCGTTGAGTTATGGCGATCTGGTACAGGCGATCAACGTGTTGATCGGTATGGGCGCCGTGGCCCCGTGCCAAAGCGAAGCGGCCGAGAAACTGGTGCAGACAACCTGCAACACCCTCAATCTGCAGCTGTGCAGACGCTCGCTGTTCGATCACAAGATCCAGGTGCTGGCCAGCCCGGTGACCGGTGGTGGCGTGACGGTCAGTCGCTTCCAGCAACTGTTCCTGATATCGATCAAGCAAGGCAAAAAGCACCCGGCCGAGTGGGCGCTTCTGGCGTGGGGCATCATCGGCGGCCAGGGTGAAGGCCTGCTGAAGGACGGCAAGGCCCTGACGACTGCCGAAGAAAACATTGCCGAACTGACCGAGCAGGCCCAGGCATTTGCCGAGCGTTCGCTGGTGGTACTCAAGGCGTTGAAAATCGTCTAGCGGCGAGAGAGGGCGGGGCAGGTATCAGGCAACCTGCCGCCGCGCGGTGTGCTTACTCGTAGACCGGGTAATCCACGTAGCCTTCGGCATTACCGCCATACACCGTGCTCGGGTTCAGCGAATTGAGCGGCCAGTCATTGGCGAGCCGCGCGGGCAAGTCCGGGTTGGCCATGAACGGGCGGCCGAAAGCCACAAGGTCCGCCAGCCCGGAGTCGAGCAACCGCGCACCTGATTCTGCGTTGTAACGCCCGGCGTAGATGATTGCGCCGCTGAAGGTATCGCGCACGGCGCGACGGAACGTTTCCGGCATGGCCGGTGCATCGTCCCAGTCGGCTTCGGCGATGGACAGATAGGCAATGCCCACGTCCTGCAGCACCTTGATCGCTTCGATATAGGTGGTGTGCGGGTCATCCTCGACCATGCCCAGGTAGGTACGCGCCTCGTCGGTGGTGGTGAACAACGGCGCAAAGCGCACACCGACTTTTTCCTTGCCGATGCACTCGGCGACACCACCGACCACTTCACGCAGAAAACGCAGACGGTTATGCAGCGAACCACCGTACTGATCGGTACGCAGGTTGCTGTGGGCAGAGATGAACTGGTTGACCAGATAGCCATTGGCGCAGTGCAGTTCGATGCCGTCGAAGCCGGCGTCCATCGCATTGCGCGCAGCCTGGATATACAGCTGAACCAGTTCCTGCACCTCATCCGAGGTCAGTGCGCGAGGTGTGGACGGAGGCACCAGAGCACCGCTACCAGGTGCTGTCTCGATGAAGACGCTGACCCGATCGGTCGCAACGGCGGAGGCCGACACCGGGGCTGCGCCGTCGGGTTGCAAGGCTGTGTGGGAGACGCGCCCCACGTGCCAGAGCTGGGCGAAGATCACACCCTCCCGGGCGTGCACAGCCTCGGTGACTTTGCGCCATCCGGCGATTTGCTCAGGAGTATGAATGCCGGGTGTCCACGCATAACCCTGGCCTCGGGGCTCGATCTGGGTGCCTTCGGTCACCAGCAAACCGGCGCCGGCACGTTGCTGGTAATACTCGGCCATCAACTCATTGGCCACGTTGCCCGGCTGTGTACTGCGCTGACGGGTGAGGGGCGGCAGGACAATCCGGTTTTTCAGGGTGTGACGACCCAGCATGGCGGGTTGGAAGAAGCTGCTGTTTTTCATGGGTGTACCTTGTCTCAGGGCTTATTAGACCAGTCGACTATTGATTGGGCGAAAAAAAAACACCGCGTCATACGGACACGGTGTCCGGATCGGTTGCGGCTGGATCGAAGGCCTTAGCCGAGCAGCTTCAACAGTTTCTCGGCGACGGCCGCAGAGCTGGCGGGGTTCTGGCCGGTCACCAGTTGCCCGTCGGCCACCACATGAACGTGCCAGTCAGCCACTTTGGAATACCGCGCGCCGAGACGCTGGAATTCGTCTTCGATCAAGAACGGCACCACATCCGTCAGGCCGACCGCCGCTTCTTCGGAATTGGTGAAGCCGGTCACTTCACGATGCTGGATCAACGGTTTGCCGTCAGCGTCCACCACGTGACGCAGCACCCCCGGCGCATGGCAAACAAAGCCATGGGGTTTGTTGCTGCGAGCGAACGCTTCGATCAAGGCAATCGAATGCTTGTCTTCGGCCAGATCCCAGAGCGGGCCGTGGCCACCTGGATAAAACACGGCATCGAAATCCTCGGCGCTGACATCGGCCAGGCGTCCGGTGTTTGCCAGCGCCTGTTGCGCCGCCGAATCCTTGCGGAAACGGTCGGTTTCGGCGGTCTGTGCGTCGGGTTCATCGCTTTTCGGATCAAGCGGTGGCTGGCCGCCGGCAGGGGAAACCAGCGTGATATCGGCGCCGGCGTCCTTGAAGGCGTAGTACGGGGCGGCGAATTCTTCGAGCCAGAAGCCGGTTTTCTTGCCGGTGTTGCCGAGTTGATCGTGGGAAGTCAGAACCATCAAGATTTTCATAGAGCACCTTGGGTGGGTCGGGTGTCGTGGCTGTGCGAGGGATTCGCACACGATCGACACCGGGGAGAAGGTTGGTCGGGGCGCAGCATAGTTTCCAATTAGACCAGTCGTCTAGTAATTTTTTATCCGCATGTTTTTCATGGACCGGTGTGGCAAACTCCCGTTCCTTCGAGTTAAACGACTGGTCTATTGCCTGGTAATCTGCGCCCCGATGAAACCGACCTACGACGACACCCGCCAACACCTGCTCGACACCGGCCACCGGATGATGGCCGAGAAAGGCTTCACCAGTGTCGGCCTGAACGAGATCCTGCAAACCGCCGGTGTGCCCAAGGGCTCGTTCTATCACTACTTCAAATCCAAAGAGCTGTATGGCCAGGCGCTGCTCGAGGACTACTTCGTCTGTTACCTGGCCGACATGGAACAACGCCTGACGCTGCCCGGTCTGAATGCCCGCGAGCGACTGATGGATTACTGGCAGGGCTGGCAGGACCGCTGCACGCTGGAAGGGCACGGTGACGAGTGTCTGGTGGTGAAGCTCAGTGCCGAGGTGGCCGATCTGTCCGAAGCCATGCGCCTCACCTTGCGAGATGGCGCCGAGCGCGTGGTGGCGCGCATCACCACTTGCATCGAGCAGGGCCAGGCCGATCAATGCCTGCCCGACGGCGATGCCCGGCAACTGGCGGAAACCCTGTATCAGCTTTGGCTGGGTGCCAGCCTTTTGAACAAGTTGCAACGGACCGGGCAGTCGCTGGCGACATCGATGGCGACCACCAGGCGACTGTTGGGCGCCTGAACTTTTAGCGCTCCCGCACCTTGCTGATCGAAAACCGGCGCAATTTCAGCGCCGTATCCAGGCGGCTCACCCAGTTGATGTCATTCAGATCCGCGCCCAGCAGGTTCTCGATGCGCCCGGTCCGGTAATTGAGAGTGTTCGGGTGAATGCCGAGGGTCTTGGCGGTCTGGGCGCGGTGACGGCCACTTGAGAAGAACGCCTCCAGCGTCAGCAGGAGGTCGGGTTCATGGCTGAGCTGTTCGATGAGCGAAATCAGGTACCTGAGGGTGTTGTCATTGCTGCGTACGCTGTCTTCGATCAGCACGCTGGAATAGCGTCTGACGAGTTGTTCGGCCCCGTTGAAGGGGAAGAGGTCGATCGCCTTGATCGCTTCTTCTGCCGTGCTGATCCAGCCGGCGATACCTTGATTCAACAGACCGATACCCACGCCCCGCAGTTGAGGCAGGAGCGCGGGCAGTGACGCAGCGCTTTCGGCCATTCGCTGGTCGCATTGGGTCAGGGTTTCGCCCTTGATGCCCGGCAGCCAGATAACCAGTTTGTCGCGGTACCAGACGCGGATCAGTTCCTTGACGGGAATCTTAAGGTGCCGGGAAACCTGCAGGGTCAGGCGGTCGAATTCGTCTTCGCGCTGCAATGGCTGGACAGGGCGCAAGGGCAGTTCCAGTGCGAGTGCCACCCGGGGCGTGCTGGCGTCCAGGCCGAGTGCCGACAGAGTGTCCTCAAATCCCTCGGTATCCTGCGGCGAGTGCAGCAGGAAGTGATAAAGACGCTGATGCAGATGTTCCCTCCAGCGGACTTTCTGAATCTGTTCTTCCAGATACGCCTGGACCACTTCTTCGGCAATATCGTCGAAGAAGTCGAACATGTAGCCGGAAATCTGCAACAACAACTCTTTGCTCAATGCATCATCGTCTCTGGCAAGTTCCAGATAACCGCTCCAGATTTCACGCACCCCCAGACTGAAGCCGCGCATCAGCGATTGTAGGGGCACGCCTTGATGGACTCGCCTGCAACCGATCTCCTTCAGCGTACCGCGAGTGTCCTGCGACAGCCCCTCGCCGGTCAGCAGCGTTTCGCACCACAGGCGCGCGGTGTAGCTCAGGGAGTTTTCCAGATCCTTGCGAGCTTCGGGCGTGAGGTCCTTGTAGCCTGCCATCCCGTTGAGCTGGCTGTTGATCTTCGCGGTGAGCAGGGAAGGGGTGTTCGCAAACTCGCGGGTGATCGTTGCAAGTCGAGCGCTGAGGGTGGGAATGGGCGTCATTGCGTTCACCTTTTTGCGCCTGAAAGTGTCGGTTTCACTCGCCGGCGAGTGTCTGTGCGCGCTCTATACTCTTACGTTCACCAAGCCAGTTCAACAACGCTTTCAGCCCGGTTTTCCGGTTGTTCACAGTCACAACGAAGTTATGTTTTTTTCCAATATCGGGGCCGTGGTCGGATCGGTAAGGTGCGCAGGTCAATTCCTTGCCCAGAGGTTCCGGTTTGCGTCAGTCGTCACTTGCGGAGGTAAACATGCCTTCATTCGATCCCGTCAGGCTGGCACTGATACCTGTCGTTCTACTGCTCAGCGGATGCTCCACGTCCCCCTCGCTTGTACTGTTCGGTGCGGCTTTTCCTGACTGGCTGTTCTGCATTGTCGGCGGCGTTCTGGCGACCACGGTAATCCACGTGATACTGGGCAGATATTCACTGCGCGAACGCATTTCTCCTCTGGCACTGAGTTACCCGGCACTGACCGGACTCCTGGCGATGCTGTTGTGGCTCGTCGTCTTCCACGGATGAATGCCCGCCATGAATAAACCCACCGCAAAACCGCATTCAAGCCGTGTGCCGGCGCTGCTGATCGTTCTGGCCGCTTTTCTGGTGCTGGGTTATGTGCTCTGGCAAACCGAAACCCGGCCGAGTACCGATGATGCCTATGTGTACGCCGACACCATCGATGTCGTTCCGGAAGTGAACGGCCGGATCGTCGAGATGCCGGTGCGCGACAATCAGTTGGTCAAGCAGGGCGATCTGCTGATCCGCATCGATGCACGTCCGTATCAGGACGCACTGGATCAGGCCAGGGCGCGGCTGGTGACGCTGAATCATCAGATCGGTTTGACCCAGCGCAGTGTGAACGCCCAGCAATACGAGGCCGCATCGGCTGTGGCATCGGTCGAACGGGCCCGGGCGCAGGCCACACAGTCCAACGACACCCTTCAGCGTCTGGAGAAGTTGCTCGCCAAGGGCTACGTATCCGTGGAAGCGGTGGATCAGGCGCGAACGGCGCAGCGTTCAACGGCCGCTGAACTCAATGCCTCCAGATTGCAGGCGCAACGAGCCGGGGCTGCCGTCAGTGGCGTGGATGCGCTGGTGGCGCAGCGGGCCGAGGTCGAGGCGCAGATTTCCCTGGCTGAACTGAGTCTGGAGTTCACCGAAGTGCGGGCGCCTTTCGACGGGCGTATCGCGTCCTTGCGCACCACGGTCGGCCAGTTCGCCTCGGCCTACAAACCGATCTTCACGCTGATCGATACGCGCCACTGGTACGTGGTGGCGAACTTTCGCGAGACCGATCTGAAAGGCATCAAGGCTGGCACGACCGCCACGCTTTATCTGTTGGGCGACACCGGCAAGCGCTTTCAGGGGCGGGTCGATTCGCTCAGTTTCGGTGTACTGCCGGATGACGGCGGAACCGTGATCGAAGGCCTGCCGCGGGTCCAGCGCACCATCAACTGGGTCAGGGTTTCGCAGCGTTTTCCGGTGAAGATCTCCGTGCAGGATCCCGACCCGGAGCTGTTCCGCATCGGCGCCTCGGCCGTCGCGGTACTGCGCCCTGACGAACCGGCCAAGGCCGGCCAATGAGTCGCTCGGCGGAAGACTGGAACAGGGGCGGCCTGGAGCGTCTGTATCGGTTTCTGGTCGATGAACTTCAGCCCTATCCTGGTCGTGTGAACCTGTTGCTGCGCACGCTGCTGGGCAGTGCGCTGGTGATCATCATTTCGATGACCCTGCAGGTTCCGTTGCTGGCGCTGTCGTTGATCGTGGTCTTCTACGTGACGCAGACCAACGTGGTGTTGACCCGCATGGTCGGGATGCTGTTTCTGGTCGGCGCAACGCTGGCCATCGGCTTGACCATCCTGCTTCTGAAGTTCACCTACGGATACCCGCTCCTGAGGATTCTGGGGGCGAGCGTGCTGTTTTTCTGCAGTGCGTATCTGATTCGTGTGACTCGGATCGGTGTGGTGTTTTTCGTGGTCGGCATAGTGGTGATCTATGCCCAGACCTTCGTCGACCTGACCGATCAGGCCGAGGCCGTTTTGCGTCTGGTGCTGTGGGTGTGGGTGGCGGTCAGTTACGCTATCGGCCTGACGTTGTTGGTCAACACGTTGCTGCTGCCGGCGGAGCCTGTCAGGCAATTGCAGAATCATCTGCGCTCCCAGTTGCTCACGGTTGCCCGGTGTCTGAGTGGCGAGCAGAGCTCGGCGGAGTTGGGTGCCGCCGCGATTCAGCGCAGCGTGTTGGCTTCGCAACAACTGTTGCGGTTCGCCTGCATGCGCGACGCCGATTTTCGCAGTCAACAGGCGGCGCACCTGGCGCGCATCAGCAGTATTTCCCGGCTGTTGACGCTGGCCGCTCAACTGCCGCCGCCAACAGCGAATGCTCTGGCGACCGAGTTGTTGCGTCAGGCTGTGCTTGATCTGGAGGCTTCTCTGGGCACGGGGCAGGCCCCCGAAGGGATGTCCGTTCTTGGCCAGATCGATACGAGAGGATTGCCCGGCGTTTACGAGGAAATACGCCTGGAGTTGCTGTCTTTTCTGAGTGTGGAGAAGGCTGATAACCCTCAAGGCACCAAGGCTCAGGGTGCCCCGATGTTGGTGCCAGATGCCTTTGAAAACCCGGTCTACACACAGTTTGCCGTCAAGACGCTGCTGGCCGCGTCGCTTTGCTATCTGTTCTACATGGGCACGGACTGGCAGGGCATCCACACCATCATGCTGACCTGCCTGATCGTTGCTCAACCCAGCCTCGGCGCGACCGGGATGCGTGCGATGTTGCGTGTCGGTGGTGCGCTGGTGGGCAGTGCTCTGGCGCTGGCAATGGTGATTCTGGTGGTTCCGCACATCGACGGGATCGTCGGCCTGTTGTTCATGTCGTTGCCGGTGATCGCGCTGGGTTCCTGGATCGCCGCCGGCTCTGAGCGAATCAGCTATGCCGGTGTGCAGATCGTATTCACGTTTGCGTTGGCGTTGCTGGAGCAATTCGAGCCCAGCACCAACCTGACGGAGATTCGTGATCGCATCATCGGTGTGCTGCTGGGTGTCGGGATTTCCCTGTTGATTCACGCCTTTCTGTGGCCCGAGGCGGAGGGTGAAACGCTGCGTCAGCGATTGGCGGCGCTGGTTGTTCGGCTCGCGGATTCGCTGAAAACCAGACGAACAGCCGATGAGGCACCCCGTGATTTGCGGGTGTGGAGTGAGTTGGCCGACAGCCAGGCGATGGTGGCCAGAGTGGCGCTGGAGCCCGGTTGGCAGGTCGCCGAGAGTCATCAGGAAGTGCTGGTTTTTCGTATGCAGGAACTGCTGGTACGGCTTCGCACCATCGCCATGGCAATCGATGCACTGCAGGTGGAGTTGGCTCACGGTCAGTCGGAAGGCGAGGCTTGGCTGGCATCGCTCGAACTGTGCAACGAAACGGCCGCCGTGCTGGGTGACTACGCGCAACAACTGAAAGGTCAGCAGGGCTTTGCGGTCGCGAGCGGGGAGTTGGCGCGCTTGCGGGAATACGCCAGCGCAAGGCTGGCGGACGATGAACTAAAAGCGCGTTTTCTTCAGTTACTGGCGAGCGTGGAAAACCTGCCTGCCCGTTAATGCGACGAAACATACTCCGAAGGCGTAGTCGGCGCAGGCAACGCGTACGTCGCCTTCATCCACTCGATCTCCGCCTGCGGAGTCCTGCCAAAAAAGCGTTTGAACTCACGACTGAATTGCGAGGCGCTTTCATAGCCCACGTTGAACGCCGCTGCCGAAGCGGTCATGGCGTTGCGCAGCATCAACAGCCGCGCCTGATGCAAACGTGTCGACTTCAGGTATTGCATGGGTGAGGTGTCCGTCACGCCGCGAAAGTGCAAGTGAAAATTCGGCACGCTCATGCTGGCTTCGTGGGCGAGTTGCTCGACGTCCAGGCGCTCCTGATAGCAGCTGTGAATTTTTCGGATCGCTCGAGTCACCTTGCCGAAATGCCCTTGTCGATTGAGCGCGGCACGCATCGATCCGCCTTGTTCGCCCGTCAGAATGCGGTAGTAAATTTCCCGCAGCAGCGATGGCCCCAGAATCTGCGCTTCGCCCGGAATGCTCATTGCTTCAAGAAAACGCAACGTCGAACTGCGGAGCTTGTCGTCCATCGGGGAAGCGTACATGCCCTTGGGCTGCGCGTCGTTTGGGCCATGAAGGTCATCCACTTGCTGCATCAGCTCGCTGGCCAACTGGAAATCGAGGTGCATGTAGATCGCGAGCATCGGCTCGGCCTCGGTGGCATCGGTTTCCATGGTGAAGGGGATGGGCACGGACACCACCAGATAATGCTGGGCGTCGTAGACGTAGACGTCATCGCCCAGATAACCGCGCTTCTGGCCCTGACAGAGAATCACGATGCCCGGGTCGTACAGCACCGGTGTGCGGGTCAGTGGCCGGTTCGAGCGCAGGAAACGCACGCCTTCAAGCGCACTGAGGTTATAGCCCTCGACCGGTGCGAGGGTTTCCATGAGCTGCACCATGCGCGAGGTGCCTGCGTCGGCCTGCTTCATTGCGTTCTCTCGGTTGGCCATTCAATGGTCGGTGGAGCGAGTCAACGCTTCCCACTGATCGATTTCGCTGGCGGCATGTTTGAGCTTTTCTCGCACCAGGCGCAACGCGTCACTGCCCAACAGCACGTGCGCCGGCGGTGTGGGGCTGGCGATGATCTGCAACATCGCCTGGGCCGCTTTTTGCGGATCGCCGAGCTGCTTGCCGCTCTTTTCTTCGCGCGCCTTGCGCACCGGATCAAAACTGTCGTCGTAGTCGGCAATGCTGCGCGGTGTGCGCTGCATCGAGCGACCGGCCCAGTCGGTTCGAAATGAACCCGGCGCAACGGCAGTCACGAAGATATTGAAAGGCGCCAGCTCCTTGCTCAGCGTATCGGAGATGCCTTCGAGCGCAAACTTGCTGCCGCAGTAGTAGGCGATGCCCGGCATCGTGATCGTGCCGCCCATCGAGGTGATATTGATGATGTGGCCGGCCCGCCGCTTGCGAAAGAACGGCAGGAACGCCTTGATCACGGCGACCGCACCGAACACGTTCACGTCGAACTGGCGGCGCATCTCCTCCAGTGGTGACTCTTCGAAGATGCCTTCGTGACCGTATCCGGCGTTGTTGATCAACACATCGACCGGGCCGTGGGTGGCTTCAACCTGCGCGATGACGCCATCGATCCGGTCGAAGTCCGTGACATCCAGCATCACCCCGTAAGCGTTATCCACGGAGAGCGACTGAAAGGCGTGCAAGTCGGCTTCCTTGCGCACGGTGCCAATGACGCGATGGCCGGCTGCGAGCGCTTCTCTGGCCAGAGCATGGCCGAAGCCGCTGCTGACGCCGGTAATGAAAAGGGTTTTGGTGGTGGTCATGACGGGCTCCGGTGAATGGGGTTTCAGCTCATGGTATCCATCGAAGAAACGCTCACCTATGTCGGTTTGTCTTTGAGCATTGCCTATTCCTATCAGCGATGCGAGATAACGGCCGATGAACTTTTTACATGGCTCCGGGCATCCAAGCAGGAACAGACCCAATGAGCTGATATCAGCCAAGGACAGACGATGACTTTTCTGATTTTCCTGTTGGCCTGCGGTGCGGCAGCGAGCACCGGGATGATTTTCCAACCGGGCCCATGGTACGAATCGCTGAACAAGCCACGCTTTACACCGCCCAACTGGGTGTTTCCCGTTGCCTGGACAACGATCTACCTGTTGCTCGCGTGGGTCGGTTATCGTCTGACCCTGACGCCCGGCAGTGAAACGGTTCTGGCCTTGTGGGCGGCGCAAATTGCATTGAACACCTTGTGGACGCCCGTGTTCTTCGGTGCCCATCGTATCTTCGCCGGCATGCTGATCATCACGCTGCTGTGGCTGGTGGTCGCGGCGATGGTGGTGTTGGCATTGCGCCTGGATGTGATTACCGGTTTGATTCTGTTCCCTTATCTGGCATGGCTGTGTGTCGCGGCGGCGTTGAATTTTTCCATTCTGCGCAACAACCGCGAATAAATAGGACGAAATGAAGACATCAATGGACTGGCCCGCAGACGAAAACGAATTAGCGCAATTGCGCGCGTTCAACAAGAAGCTTGCCCGGCTGCCGCGCTTTCGCATCCGTAATCGCATCACGCCGCGGGTGATTCAGATGCTGCTTCGCCTCAGCCAATTGGGCGGCGCGAGAAAGTTGCTCAAGCACGGGCTCAAGGCAGAACGCAAAGTGGTGGGCGCCGATGGCGCTTCAGTGCCAGTGCGGATCATTCGGCCAAAGACAAAAGCCAAAGGCGTGGTGCTGGATTTTCATGGCGGCGGCTGGGTCATCGGCAACGCGCAGATGAACGACCACCTCAACATCGCCATGGTGAAAGCTTGCGATTTGGCCGTGGTCTCGGTCGATTATCGGCTGGTGGTCTCGACACCGATTGAAGGCGTCATGCAGGACTGCCTCACGGCGGCGCGCTGGCTGCTGAGCGATGACTGCCATGAATTTGCGAACCTGCCCGTCATCATCGTGGGCGAGTCGGCCGGCGGCCACCTCGCCGCTGCGACCCTGCTGCAACTCAAACAATGGCCGGACATGCTCGAACGGGTGCGCGGGGCGCTGCTGTACTACGGCGTCTACGACCTGACCGGAACCCCCAGCGTGCGCGAAGCCGGACCCGAGACCTTGCTGCTGGATGGGCCAGGGATGGTTGAAGCGCTGCAAATGCTCACTCCGGGATTGAGCGACGAAGAACGCCGGCAGCCGCCGTTGTCTCCGTTGTATGGTGACTTTACCGGGTTTCCGCCGGCGTTGATGTTTGCGGCGGAGCTGGATCCGCTCAGGGATGACACGCTTGAACTGGCTGAGCGTTGGGGGAGGGCGGCGGAGGTTGAAGTGCATTTGTTGCCGGAAACGGCGCATGGGGTGATTCATTTTCCGCTGGGGGTGGCGGGGAGGGTGGTTGGGTATAGCCGTGCTTGGGTTGGGGGACGAGTTGCTGAGGGGTGAGTGTTTTAAGGAGGGCTGATTTCGGCCGCCACGAATGTCCGCTATCGGCCAGAAGCGGCCTGTCACGATCGTCAAGGTTTGACGACAACGAGTGGCTCTAGCACTCTGTTTAGTTCCCATTCATTCACTAGGCTCCCCCATGACATTAGCGACCGTAGTGCTGCTCGACTCCTGGCCACAGCCAAGTACGTCGCCCGAACCCGTGGTGTTCGCCACGGATACGCAGCTATGTTTACGGTATTGCACCGCTGGGGAAGAAGTAGCGGTGGTTCATTTTCCGTTAGTAAAGAAAATCCAGTTCGGTTCGCCGAACGACGAGGCTTTGGGCGGCCATCCGCTTATTGGGCTAGGCCTTAAGCATTACCAAATTCATCGAATAGATAATTCGCCTTGGCTAGCAGAGCTTGAGCAGAGAAGCGCCGTTCACCCTCGACACGATAAACAGCGGTTCATGAAAGATGCTATCCATTACGTCTTTACGTTTCAGGACTCTACCTTGGAGTGCATCGTAATCGAGGGGCAGTTCTGGCCCCCAAAAGTACAAGTCTTTACCTCGGAGCAAGAAGCAAAGGATGGCTGGCGCAAACTGGTAAATGACGTGGGTGCATGAACTTAATCGTCAGCAGGGGATGGCTGCTTTGGGTCGAAAACAGTCGCTTTTGGCTGATAGCCGACGTTCACGACTGACCGCCTTCGGCCAAAAGCAGACGTTCAAGGACGACTGCTTTCGAGCCAAAGCTGTCTCTAGGGAGATCGCTCCATCAGCGTAGGGAGCCTCAGAAAAGGGGACTGATTTATTTTCTGTTAGCCGCAGAGAAATAAATCAGTCCCCTTTTTCCGAGTTACAACCAGCCCGTCGCCTCTTAGCCGCAAGGTCGTCTATTTGCCGGACCGCGTTTCAGTCAGCATATTGATCAACGCTCTCAAACCGGATGGTACATGGCGATTCGCCGAGTAATAGAGGCACAGCCCCGGGTGCGCGGGACACCACTCTTCCAGAACTTGTTTGAGTCGGCCGTCCTTGAGCGCATTGGCTGCAAGATGGTCGGGCACGAAGGCGATGCCTACTCCATCGATTGCTGCCTCCACCATCAGCGGTTGATCAGTCAACGTGAGAGGGCCGGGAGCGTTGATCCTTTCGACAGCGCCATGGCGCTCAAACTCCCATCGGTAGATTGCACCACTTTCAAACCGGAAGCGGATGCAATGATGGTCATACAGATCTTGCGGCACCCTTGGATATCCGCGTCGCTCGAGGTACTCGGGCGACGCCACTGCCGCAAAGCGGACCTCTCCCATGACTGGGATGGCCACCATATCTTTTGGTACAGCTTCCGCTAATCGGATGCCCGCATCAAAACCATCGGCAACGATATCGCTCAGCTTGCCATCACTGAATATGTCGAGATGGACGCGAGGATACTCGCGCAAAAAGCGCGCAAGCACTGGCCACAGTACCAACCGGATGGCGCCCTCACTGGCATTGATTCGCACCGTTCCGCTCGGAGCGTGGTCATTGCCCTCCAGCTCCCGAACGGCTTCTTCAACTGAGGCCATTGCCGGTCTTAGTTTTATGGCCAGGCGCTCTCCCGCCTCGGTCAAGGAGACGCTTCGAGTCGTCCGGTTGAAAAGGCGGACGTTCAACCGTTGTTCGAGAGCCTTGATCGAGTGACTGATCGCCGAGGGCGTCATGTCGAGATCGATTGCGGCGCTGCGGAAACTTCGGTGGGCTGCGACCGCCAGGAATGCGGCAAAGGCCGACAGGTCATTGCCCTTGGATTGGTGAATTACTTTCATCATGGAATCAAATATTGACCAGATTGTTGCGACAGTCAATGAGCCATAGACTCGAATGAAGCTGCAGCATCGCGAGTCCGAAATGGCCGGTGTCGCTCTCAGAGCATCTCGTCCGCAGCCCTAACAGTAATGACCACCTGATCGAAAGGAACATGCGATGAAGATGAAGGCAGTTGTGATGACCGGCGCGAACAAACCCTGGGAGGTTCACGAGGTTCCCATGCCCAAGGCAGAGCCAGGGCTGGTCCTGGTGAAAGTTCACGCCTCCGGCATGTGCTACACGGACGTATGGGCAACTCAGGGGGCTGGCGGTGACATTTATCCCCAGACCCCGGGTCACGAAGTGGTCGGCGAAATCGTCGAAGTCGGTGCGGGCGTCCACACGCGCAAGGTTGGAGACCGAGTCGGCACCACCTGGGTACAGTCCTCGTGCGGTCGATGCCCGTACTGCCGCCAGAACCGCCCGTTGAGTGGCCAGACGGCGATGAACTGCGTTTCGCCGCGAACGACTGGTTTCGCGTCGCAGGGCGGGCACGCAGAGTACATCGCAATTTCTGCGGAGGGCACCGTACTGTTGCCCGATGGGCTGTCCTACACGGACGCCGCGCCCATGATGTGCGCGGGTTATACCACCTGGAGCGGTCTGCGAGACGCGGAGCCGAAACCGGGTGACAGGGTCGCGGTGCTGGGTATCGGCGGGTTGGGCCACGTCGCCTTGCAGTTCTCAAAGGCATGCGGATTCGAGACCATCGCGATCACGCATTCCCCAGACAAGCACAAGCTTGCGACCGACTTGGGTGCAGATCACGTCGTCACCAATGCCGAGGAGCTCTTGGCAGTCGGTGGCGCCGACGTGCTGCTGATCACCACCAACGACTTCGAAACCGCCGAAAAAGCGCTCGCGGGGGTCAATCCTGACGGTCGCATCGTCCTTTGCGGGCTCGACTTCAGCAAGCCGTTCTCGATTCCGTCCGAAGGCAAGCCATTCCATATGATGCGCCAACGGGTGGTTGGCTCCACGCATGGAGGACAGCACTACCTCGCCGAAATTCTCGACCTGGCCGCGAAGGGTAAGGTCAAGCCGATTGTCGAAACCTTCTCGCTTGACCAGGCAACGGAGGCTTATGAACGCCTGTCCTCCGGGAAGATGCGATTCCGTGGTGTGTTCCTGCCTCACGGCGGAAATTGATACCCAGAGCGGTTCCGGCGACCGGGCGGTCGCCGGAACCGCTTTCATCAAGAAACATGGGGACTGAAAAATGGCGGCTGGGAGAAGAAAAGGGGACGGATTTATTTTCCATTTTCCGAAAAAGGGGACGGATTTATTTTTTGGAAAATAAATCCGTCCCCTTTTTTTCCTTTTTTGGGCGATCCTTGCGATGAAATCCTCAGAAATCATAGCAAGGGTTTTCGGGTTGGATAGAGACTCAATCCTAGACCTATTGAACCAGCTGCCGGATCCCTAGAGACAAAATCAAACCACCGCATAATCGATCAATAGCTTTTTTCCTCTTTCGATACGCTGAAGCGATCTGAGGTTGCGAAAGAGCGATTGCGACCATTCCATACCAAGTCATCGAAACCACCACTACGACTGCCAGCATCGACAAAAACGTGCTTGGTGAAACGTGGGTGGGGGCTGCCGCTGAGAAAATAGCGGCATAGAAGGCCATGGATTTAGGGTTGCCAATGTTCGTAACGACCCCCTGAATGAATGACTGCCGAAAATTTCCGAGGACAGCATTGTTACAGGGGGTAAGCGCGCTATTCCCAGCCTTGAGTAGCAGTCGGAATCCAAACCACATCAGATAGGCTGCCCCCAGAACTTTTACGATCAGCGCTGCCCAAGGAAAAGCAGCAAATACAAGACCGATACCTGCGATTGCACAGGTGGCCCAGAATAAATTGACCAATACGATACCTGCTACCAAGGCCAAAGCTTCTGACCGCGTAGCAGCTACCGCTTTGTGGACTACTGCAACGAAATTTGGCCCTGGAATAACGACACCAGCCAGGTAAACCAAAAAAACTGTCAAAACGGCGGGACCATCGATCATGTGCATTCCTGTGCGAGTGTTGTGGCCGGGGACGGTCATCATTCAGTTCAAAGCCGTCCGTTGCTTCAACGTACAACGAAATAAAAATTCGATACAGGGCTTTGAGCGTAGTTGTGTTTTTACACACTCTGGGCCGAAAGCTGCCAGTCACAAAAGGCTGCTTTTGAGCCCAAGCGGACGTTCGAATTAATCCGCGTTCAGTCCTTGGTGCCAGAGCTTATGAAATCGTGTCCCAATAGAAATGAATGTACTCGTTGTCATACTCTGCGAAAAGTGAAACGATGAAGTCCGTCTTCATTGAGTACATCAACAACGCTCCGACAAAACCTGTCGGCTCATGCAGCGGTTGCTTGAGCGGTGCAATCAAATCAATCGTCCGGTCCACAATCATCTGATTGAAAACAGCTTCCGAGATTTCCTCAAACTTAGCGTCGGATACGTGCTGTGGGAAATGGCTGTCACTTTCAGGTTGGCAATCTAAGTACTCCGCTTGGAGCCAGAATTTCAGTCCGTTTTCACCATGCCGTTTGGGTGCGCGAGTTATCCTGATGGTCTCCTGCGACTCAGGATGTCGAAAGGCGTCGTTTGGATAGGTGACGTAGTAGAGACCGCGACAAACACTTTGTGCAGCCCTACAAATCTGCTGTTCCCTTGAAAGCTGATCAAAGTCGCTTCTGTCGAACATGTAAATACCTGAGGTTTACTTCGTGCAATTGGGCTATAGCGCGCGATAGTAGCAAAATAGTCTTGCTGATTTTTTCAGGAGGCGTCTGCTTTTGGCCGAAAGCTGACGCCCGAACAATGGGAACTACTCCCCATCAACCTGCTTCAGCCAGTTCCAGAATGGATCGTTCGATTCCAGCGCATCCATGCTTTCAGTGTGGGGAACGAGTTCTGACGCTCTTGCCGGGATATTCAGCCCAAGCGTTCGCTCTACATGGGCCCGCAACAGAAGAGGCGGGGGCGGGTAATCGTCATCGCCGTATTCTTTTTCACGCACTTCTTCAGGCGTCAGCTGGAATTGTTCTGGCCAGCAGAGTTCGTCATACCCGATAGCCAGCAGGCGCAATAGATCCTGCACGTTATCGGTCAACACACAGAGCATGTCGGATCCTGACCCCGAACCTAGATGGACAATTCGTTGTTGCCCGTTGTCGTCCCGCCACAGTCCGGCCCACGAACCATCGCCACCGGTTCTCAAGAATATCGATAGTCGGTGATTCACTTCGGGATCGTCACTTCGGGTCCATAGCGCGGTAAAGGCAGGATCCGGGACGTAGAAAGTTGTCGTGGCGATATCGCTGTTTTCAGGTTCCGGATGCAGCGTCATGTAGCGCACGCCATCGCGGTGTATCCGGACACAGCCGTGTTCTTCCAATAGATGAAGGGCTTGCACCAGTAGTGGTGGCATCGGATTACTGATGGGGAAGGCCGCGCGGATTTCCTCGGTGAACTTCATTTCTTTCTTGATCCAGGTGTGTGTTGACGAAGGGTAATGGGGATGACGATAAACAGACCATCCCTCCCATGAGATCTTTAAAAAACAAAGGGCGAGGGCCGCTCTTGATCCACCCGTTTAACCACCCCAAAGAAACCTGTTTAAAAGACACCACCCGTTACGCCCTCAAGGCTACATCACCTTGCGTCATTGCCTACGACTACGCCAGAATCCGCCGGCTTGTGCGTCCAGGGCGCGGGTCTTATCGTTCCATGGTCACTGAAAAACAGTGATCGGGTTTGGTAGCCCGGTTTACCTGTCGCATCGCAACACCAGTTTGCAGGGACTCTTTCGTCCTCTGTTTTATGGTGGCCATGCGTAGGGCGTCTTCGGGCGCGCCGGGTATCCAGGTGACCGGTCTACCAACCTCCGTATGGCCACCACCCTCGTTTGGTAGCGAGGTTGATGGCTCCACTTTCTCACCCTGGAGTTACATCTATGATCAAACCAACACCAAATCCACCCGAAACCGACCCGGTTTCCCCCTACCAATTCCCCGATTCCCGAACCCTCAACGAAGCCGCCGAACGCGCCCTCGACCACTACCTCACCCCACAACAACGCATCATGGGCAGCCACCACAAACACGACCCGATGTTCCTGGCCAACCCCGCCTACAACAGCGAATCCCTCCTGGCCAACGCCAGCGAATCCCTCGGCTCCGTCACCGAAATGCTCAACAACTTCGCCGCCATCCTGGAACCCGCCCACCGCAAAACCGCGCTGGGCATTGCGCAGGTGGTCATGGTTGCGGGGCTGGCGGTGAATCAGGCGTTGGATCATGTCGAGGTGAAGACCTGATCGGCTGATTGCTGTCGCTCAATAGCCGGAAAGAAAATGGCCGAGGTTGTCAGGCATAACTGACGACCTCGGCCATATTTTTATTTTTTCAGCACACCTCAAAACAAAGGCAACAAAACAAAGATGCCTCTCTGACCGCTCCCGGCCCGATGATAGAATCCGGTTTTTGAAAAGGGAGTTTCATCTGTGGTGGCTGGAAAAAAGAATTGCCCCTATTGCGCAGAAGTCATCATGGCTGACGCCATTTTATGCAAGCACTGCCAATCCAACCTTGGGCAGAAAGTACGGATTGCGCCGGAAGCGGCACCACGGTCAGAAGGAAAAGTGCGCCTCCCCAGCAAACTTCTCGCTGGAGTCATGACTGCCGTCGCCTTGTACTGGTTTTTTGGTGTTTATCTCAGAGACAAGCCGCAAGACAACGAAGAAGCCCAAGTCCAGGATGCCATCGACCGATGCCGCCAGGAGGTAGAGAGCTACTCCGGCCCGGCACTCGGAAAAAGCGTAATCGCAGATGCCTGTCAGAAGCTGGAACACGAACTGCGTAAGAGTTTTAGCCGCGCCCCCTAGAACAAACCGATTACGAAGCCCGCCGTTGAGCGGGCTTTTTTATTCTTGGGATCAGACCGGCATCCAGTTCGACAGCCTTGTCAGTCAGCGAGCTCTGAACTTTCTACCCGCTTGACCACCACTTGGCGCGCATCCCGCCGTACCGCCTGCGGAGGCACGCCGAATCCTCGAATGAACGCTTCTCGCATATGGCGCCGATCACGAAAACCGGATTCGCTGGCAACCACATCGAGTGAGTGTCGGCTCTGTTCGATCATCAATCGAGCAGCCTCCAGACGCAGGCCTTCGATTGCTTTTGCGGGAGACTGTCCGGTTTCTGCGCTGAATATGCGGGTGAATTGGCGAGGGCTCAGGTGTGCCACACCGGCCAGTTCCTCGACGCTGAGCGGTCGGCTCAAATGCTGCCGTGCATAGTTCAGTGCGCTTTGGATGCGGTCGGATTTGGGTGCGAGGTCGAGCATTTCCGAATGCTGCGACTGCCCGCCGGAGCGGTGCTGGTGCATCACCAGTTTGTGCGCCACCGAGCGGGCGACGTCGGCGCCCAGATCCTTCTCCACCATGCCGACGGCAAGGTCGAGGCCGGCGGTCATGCCCGCCGAAGTCCAGAAGGGGCCGTCGACGATATAGATGCGGTCGACGTCGACGCTGATTTCGGGGTGACGCTTCTGCAAGGCCTGCGCGTAGGCCCAGTGGGTCGTGGCGCGGCGTCCGGTCAACAGACCGGCTTCGGCGAGGATGAAGCCGCCGGTGCAGATGCCGACGGTGCGCCGTGCCTGATTGCCGGCCTGGCGTACGAAGTCGAGCACAGCGGAGGCTGTATCGGTTTCTACCGGATCGTTGACCCCGACAACGATCCAGGTATCGGCCAGTCCGGGTGCTTCGAGCGGGCGAGTTTCCATGGCCAGCCCCAGTGAGGAGCGCACCATGCCGCCGTCCGGCGAGAAGTTCTCGACGCTGTAGAAGGGCGCTTCGGCGATCTGATTGGCGAACTCGAAAACGGCTTGAGTCGCCAGGGAGAGCACCTGAAAACCGTCGGTGAGCAAGTAGCCGATGCGATGCATGGTGATTTCTCGGTTGTCCTGATTCACTACCTTATACGTCATTTGAGATATGGCCAAGCCGTCGCATTCTGTTCTCCGGTACTTCCCACAACCCTGGAGATTCGACATGACTCAATCCCGCCTCGGCACCGCCCTGATCACCGGCGCTTCGTCCGGCATCGGTGCCATCTACGCTGAACGCCTGGCCCGTCGTGGCCATGACCTGATCCTGGTCGCGCGAAATCGCGATCGCCTGAATGTTTTGGCTGAGCGCCTGAGTGAAGAGACTGGTCGCCACGTTGAAGTTCTAGCGGCCGACCTGTCCGAAAGGGCCGATCTGGCACGGGTCGAAGCGCGGCTCAGAACGGACGCCAACATTTCTCTGCTGGTGAACAATGCCGGGGTTGGCGCGACTCAGCCTCTGCTGGAGTCGGACGTCGACAAACTCGAAGACTTGCTCACGCTCAACGTGAACGTGCTGATGCGACTGACTTACGCGGCTGTTCCAGGCTTCGTCGCCCGCGGCGGTGGCACGCTGATCAACATCGCCTCGATCGTGGCCATCGCCCCGGAGGTGTTGAATGGTGTTTACGGCGGCTCCAAGGCTTTCGTCCTGGCGTTCAGCCAATCCTTGCGTCACGAACTGGCGGACAAATATGTCCGGGTCCAGGTGGTGCTGCCCGGCGCAACGGCCACCGAATTCTGGAGCGTGGCCGGAACACCGCTGGAGCATCTGCCGGAAGCGATTGTGATGCGGGCGGACGACATGGTGGATGCTGCGCTGTCCGGCCTCGACCAAGGCGAGTTCGTCACCATCCCGGCGCTTCCTGAAATCGCCGACTGGAATGTCTACGAGGCGGCGCGGCAGAAGCTGATGCCTGATCTGTCGCGCAGTGAGCCGGCTGCACGCTATCGCAACTGATGCAAAAAAGGGGACGGATTTATTTTCTGAAAATAAATCCGTCCCCTTTTCCCATGCCAGCCAGACAGACAGGGATCCCAATGGGCGCACAGGTTGTCATGGAAAATCAGGAGTGAACCGGGTAATCCACGTAGCCACGCTGGTCGCCACCGAAGAAGGTGCTCGGGTCTGGGGTATTGAGCGACAACCCGTCGCGAATTCGCCTTGGCAGATCGGGGTTGGCCAGAAACGGTCTGCCGAACGCGATGATGTCCGCGCGGCCATCAATCAGGGCCTGTTCCGCCGTCTCGGGGTCGTAGCCTCCGGCGATCATCAGCACGCCGTCCCAGGCCGCACGCAACTGACTGATGATGGCGTCCCAACGCGGATCGTAGTTCTCATCCTTGACGGTGCCTACGACGGCGGGCTCGACCAGATGCAGGTAGGCCAGTTTCCAGCGATTCAACGAACGCACGATATAGCCGAACGTCGCTTCAGGCGTCTCATCGCCCATACCCATGAAGCGCCCCATCGGCGTCAGACGAACGCTCACGCGCTCTTCACCGACTTCGTCGACCACGGCGGCGACCACTTCCAGCAACAGGCGTGCACGATTTTCCAGGTTGCCACCGTACGAATCTTCGCGCTGGTTACTGTTGCTGTTGATGAATTGATCGAGCAGATAGCCATTGCCCGCGTGAATTTCCACGCCATCCATCCCGGCGTTCAGCGCATTGCGCGCGGCCCGGCGGTAGTCGCTGATGATGTCGGCGATTTCCGACGTCTGCAGTGCGCGCGGTACCGGAACATCTCCCCAGATACCGTTGCCATCCGCGTCGACGATGAAGGTCTTGCCCGGAACGGACAATGCGCTCGGGGCCACCGGCAATGCGTTGTCGGGTTGAAAGCTGGGGTGCGATACGCGACCCACATGCCAAAGCTGCATGAAGATCAACCCGCCGGCCTCGTGTATCTGGCTGCTGACTTCGCGCCAGGCTTGCACCTGTTCATCGCTGTAGATTCCAGGCGTCCAGGCATAACCCTGGCCCTGGCGGGAAATCTGCGTTGCTTCGGTGATGATCAACGCGGCACTCGCGCGTTGGCGGTAGTACTCGGCGTTCATGGCCGTGGGAATGTCGCCGGGTTGTCCGGCGCGCGAGCGGGTCAACGGCGCCATCGCCACTCGATGGGGGAGTGTGTAGGGGCCCAGGGCGATAGGGCGGAACAGGTGCTGCGTCATGAGTGTTCTCCAGTCTTTGAAAAGCGTCGGCAGAGGGTGTCGGACGTTGGGTTGGGTCTGGCACCGGATGGCCTTACGTTAAGCGGCTGCTCAGCGCTTGATAATCCATGCGTGTCGCTACGCTGCATTGCGTGAAGTGCAACGCTGCGACGTTCAGGACGGTTGATCCGAGCGGGTCAGAGGAAGGTTCAACCAGCGCCGGCCGGTGGCGTTCGCCACGGCATTGCCGATGGCCGCCGCCATGGGGCCCTGGACTATTTCGGCAGCCCCCAGAAACGGTTGTCCCGGTTGGTCGAGCAGATGAACGTCGACCTTTTTCGGCACCTGCGGGAAGCGCAGGATCGGGTAGCCACTCCAGTCGTAGCTGCGTATGCCACCGGCGTCGTAGGCGACTTTTTCATACAGCGTCCAACTGGTGGACTGGACAATCCCGCCTTCGACCTGATTGCGCAGCCCATCGGGATTGACGATCTGTCCCACGTCCACTGCCGTGACGACATGATCGATCTGCACTTCGCCGGTCTGCGGATGCACCCGAAGACGTACAGCGATGGCGCAATAGCCCATGATGTTTTTGTAGCGAGCGAATGCGAAGCCGAGGCCCGTGCCAGGCTCGCTGCTTTTTTGCGGCCAGTCGACGGCGTCGCGAACCTGTTCCACCACGGCCCGTGCCCGGGGATCCGTCAGGTGCGCAAGACGCAAGGCAACCGGATCGACCCCGGCCCTGGCGGCGAGCTCGTCCAGGCACGCTTCAATCGCGAAGATGTTGATGTGCGCGCCCAGCGAGCGCATGGCCGAGGTGCGAAACGGCATCTCGGTGACGAAATTCATGTTGATGCGTTTGGAGGCCAGCGCGTACAGCGGCACTGCATTGCGATCGCCGTCGCCTTCAGGTTGTGCGATCGGCAACGAAGGCGCGGAGACGAAGGGTCGAGCCAGAAGTCGCGCAGGAAGCAATCGTCCGGCATTGACGATGCGTTCGTTGTGCGGTGTTGTCCACAGTTCATAATTCCAGTCCTGCATTCTTCCGTGTGCATCAAGGTTGGCTTGCACTTCGGTGACCATCGCTGAACTGTAAGGCTCCCAGAGGTTCTCCTGTTCGCGCATCCACTGCACTCGCACCGGCGTGCCCGGCAGGCGCATCGCAATCAACGCCGCGTCGGCCGCTGCATCGTCTGCGCCGTTGTGGCCGTAACAGCCGGAGCCTTCGGTATGGATACAGCGAACGCGCTCTGGCGGTAATCGCACCATTTCGGCGATCCCGGTACGCAGGGGATACACACCCTGGGTGTGGGTCCAGACGGTGAGGGTGCCGTCCTTGAACCAGGCCACGGCACACGACGGGCCGATGGAGCCGTGCATCAGGTACTGCTTGGTCACGCGTGCGCGATAGCTGTTGTCGGTCGTACCCTGCGGCGTGCCCTCCTGGCTGATGGGGTAGCGGCGTGAGGGGAGGCTCTCCAGCAACGCATGAATGTCTTGCGCCTCGGGTATCGCCTGCCCGCCAGTCCAGCGCGCCGATTCGTATCCGCTGCGCATGGCTTTGATTGCTTGCCACTCGTCACGCGCCACTACGGCCAGATAGTTGCCGTCGCGAATTACCTGCACCACACCGGACAGCGTTTTGATTGACTGCGCGTCGAAGGCTTCCAGCGTGCAGCCTGGCCGAGGCGGGCGAATGACCCGGGCGTGCAACATGCCCGGCAGCCGTATGTCCTGGACAAACGCGGCGCCGCCGCTGACTTTGGCCGGAATATCCAGCCGTTGCAGTGAATGGCCGATCACCTTGAATGACGTCGCGGACACGCTCGGCGATTCGGGCTTGGCGTAGAGGTGAAGATCAACGTTTCTGACCGCATCGGCGTAGGACATTCTTTGTCCGGTGGGGCCGTGAATGATGCCTTCCCGAGTCGTCAACCGGGCAGGCGCCATCTCCCAGCTTCGCCCGGCCGACGCCAGCAGCAGCTCACGCACCTGTGCCGCCGCGTTGAACAGCGCGGTTCCGCTGTCGAAAATACTGTGGCTGCCGGCGGTGTAGCCCTCGTTTGGCGTCAGTGCGGTGTCGGCGGTAAGCAGGTTGATCGCTGTCGGGGACACCTCCAGACGTTCAGCGGCAATTTGCAGCAAGGCTGTTTTGACGCCGGTGCCCAGTTCAACCTTGCCGGTGTAGACGGTGATGCCTTCAGGGCCGACGCGGATCCAGGCATCAAGCCAGGGGTTGGTGCGCAGGCTGCCGGGAAGGTCAGGCGCCAGCACCACGGTGCCAAGCGTATCGACTTCGGTGTCCGCCCAGGCATGGCGCGTTGCGGGCACCAGGGTAAACGCTACCAGCAAGGCGCCTCCACGCAAGAACGCGCGGCGACTGTGATCGACCTCTTTGACTCCTGTCATGGCGCGCTCCCGTTTTGCCCGGCCACCAGGCTGATCGCTTCGATAATCCGCAAGTGAGTGCCGCAGCGACACAGGTTGCCTGCCATGTGCTCGCGAATGGTCTGTTCGTCCGGATGTGGGTTGCTTTCCAGCAACGCCTGCGCACGCATCAACATGCCGGCAATGCAGTAACCGCACTGGGCCGCCTGTTTGTCGATAAAGGCTTGCTGCAAAGGACCGGGGTGTTCGACGGTGCCGAGGCTTTCGACCGTTCGGACTTTTTTGCCATCGAGGCCCGCGCAGGGTGTCAGGCAGGAAAAGACAGGCTTGTCATCGACGATGACGGTGCAAGCGCCACATTGCCCCAGGCCGCAGCCGTACTTGGCGCCGTTCAACCCCAGATGATTGCGCAGCGCGTAGAGCAGCGGCATGTCAGGTTCCAGCTCCAGGGGCTGGACGGCGCCGTTGACGTTGAGCGTGAGGTGGGTCATTTCGTCTCCTGACGTAGCGCTTCGAGGGTGGCAGAAAGGTCGGTCCAGGGCTGGTCGGGTCTGGCTTGTCGACGCAGGTATGTCGCCAGGGCTGTGAGTTGATCGTTGTCGAGGCTGGCAGCAAACGGCGGCATCACCGGTCCGGGCAAACCCGGTGTTGTCGGGACACCTTCGAGTACTGTTTTCAGGAAGTTGCGCGGGTGTAAGGCTTGCAGCGCTGAGGTGCGATCCAGCGACGGACGCCCGTCGATTTCGCGCATAGACGCCGCGGTGGCATGGCAGCCGGCGCAGGCGCTGGCGAACAGCAGGGTGCCCGTGGACTGATCGGAGGGGCCTGCATTCGCCGTTGTGTTTTGAATTTCGGTGATCGCTTTTTTTGCCGGCAGGCTCAGCAGATACACGGCAATCGCCTGTGCCTCACCGATCGGCAGGCTGGCCAGACCGAGGCTGACCGGGCGCATCGGGCCGGCCGCCGTGCCGTGGCCGTCCACCACTTCTGCCCGCAGATAGCCCACCAACTGATCGTTGCTCCATGCGTTTGCACGGTGAGCCATGCCGAGCAGCGACGGCGCTTCCCAGCCGTCAACAGCACCGCCCGACAGGCTTTCGCCGGACTTCTCGGCACCGATCAGGTTCAACGGAGAATGACAGCCTGCGCAATGGCCGGGCCCTTCGACGAGGTAACGCCCGCGATTCCATGCATCAGACTGCTGCGCCATCGGCGTCAGTGGTTTCGAATGCAGGAACAGCAGATTCCAGAACGACACCAGCGGGCGGATGTTCATCGGGAAATTCATGCGGTTTTCCCGGGCCGGCGAGTTCACGGCCGGGCCGCTCATCAAATAGGCATACGCATCGGCGATGTCGTCTGCGGTCATGCGCCGGTAGTGAACATACGGAAAGGCCGGGTACAGGAAGTGGCCGTCGCGGGAGATTCCTTCACGCATCGCCCGTTCGAACGCCGGCAGCGACCATTGCCCGATGCCGGTCTGCGGATCGGGTGTGATGTTGGTGCTGTAAAGCGTGCCGAACGGCGTCACCAGGGCCAGTCCCCCCGCCAGGTATTGTCCGCCGGGACGTGTATGACACACCGCACAGTCACCGGCCTCGACCACTCGCGCACCGCGCTGCAGTTGCTCTGAACTGAATGTTCGCGGGCGCTCGACGGGCGCAATCGCCGGGTGCCACATCAGTACGACGGCCCCGATTGCACCGAGCGAGGCGAGAACTGCTGCGCTGATCCATAGAGGCCTGGATCTCAAGAGGCTGCTTTTCATGAGGGTTTGACACACGAGAGGCGCGCGGCGGGCATTGATGACGGATTCGGGATCATGAACAGCTCCTTGTGCGACCGGGGGAAGGGCGCCGATGGGGAGCCCTGCGCCAGGTGCCCAAGGGTAGAGAAGGCGCTGGTGTTCGAGTATTGCCGGGCCGCGCAATAGCGTATTGCGCCAACCGCAACGCTCTGGGTGTTGCGGATGGCGCATCACTCAATTGCCCGAAGGATGGATTCTCGGTGTCGACCGGAGCCCTTAGCCTTGCCATCACTTTTACGAATCAGATGAGGTGTCACCATGCTCACGGGTAACCCGGCTGCGGCGGCCAAGGCCGAACAATCCGCTTCACTCTCCGGCCTGATGGTCGCGTTCCTTGCGTTTTGCTGTGGCGCGGTCGTGGCCAACCTCTATTACGCTCAACCTATTGTCGAACTGATCGCGCCGCAGATCGGTCTGTCCAGCGCCAATGCCAGCCTGATCGTTTCACTCACTCAAATGGGTTATGCGTTGGGTCTGTTGTTGCTGGTGCCGCTGGCCGATCTCATGGAGAACCGACGTCTGGTGGTGGGGTTCACGCTGGCGGCGAGCGTGGCCCTGATGTGTGCCGGCCTCACGCATTCGCCGTCGATGTTCCTCGTTTTGTCGTTGCTGATCGGTCTTACCTCGGTAGCGGTGCAGATTCTGGTGCCACTGGCAGCGCATCTGGCGCCCGAAGCAACCCGTGGCCGCGTGGTGGGTAACATCATGAGCGGTCTGTTGCTGGGCATTCTGCTGTCGCGTCCGCTGTCGAGCCTGCTGGTGGAAGTGTTCGGTTGGCGCGGGGTGTTTTTCAGCGCGGCGGCACTGATGGCCTTCATCGCCCTGATCACTGCGATTGCGCTGCCGCGTCGTGTTCCGACGCATCAGGCGACTTACGTGGCGTTGATCGGCTCGGTGTTTGCGCTGGCCCGTCGTCATCCGGTTCTGCGCCAGCGCTCCTTGTATCAGGGATTGTTGTTTGCCAGCTTCAGTCTGTTCTGGACCCTCGCGCCCATCGAGCTGATGCGTCACCACGGTTTCAGCCAGGTACAGGTTGCGATTTTTGCATTGGTCGGTGCCGTCGGTGCAGTCGCAGCGCCGATTGCCGGACGCCTGGCCGATGCCGGGCATGGCCGGCGCGGGACACTCGTTGCACTGCTGCTGGCACCGGTCTCATTGTTGATCGCCGCGTTGCCCGGCAGCAGTTACATCTGGCTGGTGGTCTGTGCGGTGCTGCTGGATTTCGCCGTGCAACTGAACATGGTGCTGGGCCAGCGTGAGGTTTACGCCATCGATCCGCACAGCCGTGCGCGCCTCAATGCCGTGTACATGACCAGCATTTTCGTGGGCGGGGCGTTGGGATCGCTGGTGGCGAGCCCCCTCTACGAGCAATTCGGCTGGCACCTGTCTGCCGTCACCGTGGCATTGCTGCCGGCACTGGCCCTGGCGATGTTCCTGGGGCGCAAGGCAAATGCCTGAGGAACTGGCATCGAAGAGTCCGAGGGGGCACGGTCATACAAGACGCCTGGCGTTCGGTGATGCACAATCATCGCCGTTCCTTTTTGACCGGGTTGCGCTTATGGACAAGTTACTGGCACTGAAGATGTTTGTTGAAACCGTGCGGTGCGGCGGATACTCCTCTGCGGCGCGCAAACTCGGTATTTCGACTTCATCGGTGACTCGCCAGGTCGCGGGGCTGGAACACGAACTGGGTGCCAGTCTCCTCAACCGCACGACACGCAACACCAGCGTGACCGTCGCCGGGCAAAACTATTTCGAGAAAGCCGTGGCCATTCTCGATGCCATCGACGAGGCTGACGCGGTCGTCGCCGACCGTGGAAGCGAGGCGCAAGGGCGCTTGCGCATCAGCGTTCCGGTGGAGTTTGGTCGAAGGATCATCGCCCCCCATCTGGGCCGATTGCTCGAGCGACATCCGGGACTGGAATTGAGCATTTCGTTGAGCGATCAGGTCAGCGACCTGCTGAGCGAGCAGATCGATGTGTCGGTGCGTCTCGGGTCGTCTGTGGTCAGTGAAGACATCGTCAGCAAGCGGGTCGGTGCGTTCGAACGCTGGGTGGTGGCCAGTCCGGATTACCTGAGCCGTCACCCGGTGCCGTGTCATCCCCGTGACTTGCTCGAGCACTCCTGCCTGCGCTTCGATTACGGTGGCCCGCACCAGAACTGGACGTTCCAGGGTGATGAAGAAACCCTCCAGCTGAATGTGCACGGCCGCCTGCAAAGCAACAATGCCGACATCCTGCGAGAAGCGGCAGTGGCGGGTGGCGGGGTGACATTGCTGGCCGATTGGCTGGTGCGCGACGATGTCGCTGCAGGCCGGCTGACACGATTGCTGGCACGTTATGAAATCAATCCCGGCAGTGCGAGCAGTTGCATCAATGTGCTGTATTTGCCCAATCACCGGGGTTCAAGCCGGATCAATGTGTTCATTGATTTTCTTGAAGAGATTCTTGCGCCGGGTTCATAGACCTCACGTACGACATCCATGTCCCTTTGATGTCGTCACAATGGTGCAGGAAATCTCCGATATTTATTTCGCACGTTTCCTACATTTTGTTTGCCTCTCCAGCAAAAAACGTGGTTATTATCCGGCGGCGCTTCGGGTCACAAACCCGGCGCCAGAAGATTGCCGTGCGTCTACAGACCCGGCAGTCGCAGCCGATCGGGACCACCCTGGCGCTGTCACCCACCGCGCAGGTTGTTCCTCGTCGTTGACCCTCAAATGGAAGTCGAGGTTTCAATTGATCACGCGGTTTGCAATCGACGATGCAATGAGCAGGGCGACGGACGTCGTCAACGATTCTGTCATCTCCCCAGCTGCCTGCGCGGACCGCGCCGCGGTGTTCTTCGCCAGCCTTTCTCCCCCCGGTTTCCTGTGTGTGCCTGCGTGCGACGCGAGTCTGCATGCGCGTGCCGCGCCATCTTCCTGAATTCGAATGACCGAACCGGTACCTGATACCGGGGCCTGACTGGCAGGGCGCGTGCTGTCTCTGCCTGATCACAAAAATAATGCAGTCATGGACGGTAGCCTCCGATGCTCGACAACACTTCCTTGCGTGGGACGAATCCCGCGCAGCCCGACGTTTCATCCTCGATTCCGTTCGACACCGATCTGTGCGTGCACGGTCTGTTTGAAGCGCAGGTGCTGCGCAACCCCGAGGCCATTGCCGTACGTTGGCAGGAAGAGGCGCTCAGTTACCGCGATCTCAACACCCGCGCCAACCGCCTGGCCCATCACCTGTGCAGCCTTGGAGTCGGGCCGGACGTGCGGGTCGGGCTCTGTATTGAGCGTTCACTGGAAATGCTGGTTGGCGTGCTCGCGGTGCTCAAGGCCGGTGGCGCCTATGTGCCGCTGGATCCGGCGTATCCGACGGCGCGGCTGGCGCACATGCTGGCCGACAGCGCGCCGCCGGTGGTGCTGACCCAGAGCCAGGCGCGGCATGTCTTGTTGGCCGCGCTTGAACAATCGGCCACTGCACCGACGGTGCTCGACCTGGGCGATTCAACACATTGGGCTTCACAGTCACCTGACAATCCCGATCCCTACGCGACAGGCCTGACACCCCGGCACCTGGCCTACGTGATCTACACCTCGGGTTCGACCGGCACCCCGAAAGGCGTGATGGTCGAGCATCGCGGGCTGATCGCGGTGAGCGCTGCCTGGGCACGACTCTATGCCTTGGGCGAGCCGATCAATCACCTGCAAATGGCCGGTTTTTCCTTCGACGTGTTCAGCGCCGATCTGATTCGTGCGTTGGGGTTTGGCGGCACGCTGGTGCTGTGCCCTCGGGACACTTTGATGGACCCGCCGGCCCTGTATCGCCTGATGCGCGAAGAGCAGATCGGTTTTGCCGACTTCGTCCCGGCGCTGCTCAATCCCTTGCTGGCCTGGGTCGAAGAGACCGGCCATGACTTGTCGTTCCTGCGCACCGTGGTCTGCGGCTCGGATATCTGGACTGCCCACAGCGCGCGGCAATTGCGCAGGCTCTGCGGTGAGCGGGTGCAGATCGTCCAGGCCTATGGCGTGACCGAAGCGAGCATCGACTCCACCTGTTTCGAATTCACCGACACCAGTCAGGTCGACGCTGTACTGCCCATCGGCCGGGCACTGCCCAATACCCGGATCTACCTGCTAGACGAGCAATGCTTGCCTGTTGCCGAGGGGGTCGCGGGCGAGTTGTACATCGGTGGCGTCGGCGTGGCGCGCGGTTATCTGAACCTGCCGCAACTGACCGCCGAGCGTTTCATCGACAACCCGTTCGTGGCGGGCGAACGCTTGTACCGAAGCGGGGATCTGGCGCGTTACCGCACGGACGGTCAACTGGAATTTCTCGGCCGCAACGATTCCCAGACCAAGCTGCGCGGTCTGCGTCTGGAGCTGGGAGAAATCGAAACCCGGCTGGCGGACGTTGCGGGCGTGCGTGAGAGCGTGGTGCTGCTGCGTCAGGACGGCCTCAGTGAACCTCGACTGGTCGCTTATTACTGCGAAAAACCGGGCACAACGCTGAGCCCTCGTTCCCTGCGTGAGCAGCTGCAAACCAGCCTGCCGGACTACATGGTACCGACCGCATTCGTCCGTCTGGATGCGCTGCCGCTGACCGCCAACGGCAAGGTCGATCGGCCGAATCTGCCAGCTCCGGACGTCGAGGCATTCGATCAGCAGGAATACCAGGCGCCACAGGGCTCTTTGGAAACTGCGCTCGCCGCGATATGGACCGAAGTGCTCGGCGTCGAACGGGTCGGGCGTGAGGATCAGTTCTTTGCCCTCGGTGGTCACTCGCTGCTGGTGATGCGCGTGCTGGCACAGGTTCGCCACACACTGGGGCTGGAAGTCGCGCCTTCGACGCTGTTTGCCGCGCCCGTTCTGGCAGCGTTCGCCGAACGGCTGCAGGCCAGTCAGGCTGCGGCTCGTCCAGCCATTGCGGCCCTTTCACGGTCGGGCGCGCAAACGTTGTCGTCTGCCCAACAGCGCCTGTGGTTTCTGGCACAAATGGAGGGTGGCAACGCGGCGTATCACATGCCGCTGAACCTGCGTTTGCGGGGTTCGCTGGACGTGGCGGCGCTAGAACGCAGCTTCAATCAACTGGTGGCGCGCCATGAGGCGCTGCGCACCACCTTCATCGCCGTTGAAGGGGAAGGGCGGCAGCAGGTTTCACCGCCTGCCCACAGCCTTCGACTGACCGTAACCGATCTGCAAGGGACTGATGCTCAACAGCGTCTCACTCGGTTGATCGACGAGGAGGGCGCCCGGCCGTTCGACCTGAGCCGTGGCCCGCTGATGCGCGTAAGTCTGGTGCGACTGGCGGCGGATGACCATGTGTTGCTGCTGACCCAGCACCACATCATCTCCGACGGCTGGTCGATGGGCGTGCTCACCCGCGAGCTGGGTCAGCTGTACGCAGCGGCGTTGCAGGATCGCGACGATCCGCTGCCGCCATTACCCGTGCAGTACGTGGATTACGCCGTGTGGCAGAAGCAATGGCTGACCGGTGAAGTGCTGGAGCAGCAAAACCGCTATTGGCGCGAAACCCTCACGGGCGCGCCGGTACTGCTGGAGTTGCCGACGGATCACAAGCGTCCACCCGTGCAGGATTACCTCGGCGGCTTTGTCCCACTGGTCTTCGACGAAGCGTTGACCGCACGCCTGAAAGCCCTGGGCATGCAGCAAGGCACCACGCTGTTCATGAACTTGCTGGCCGGTTTTTCGCTGCTGCTGTCACGCCTGTCGGGGCAGGATGATGTGGTGATCGGCGTGCCATCGGCCAACCGTCCGCAGCAGGAACTGGAAGGGTTGATCGGCTTCTTCGTCAACACCCTGGCCCTGCGCATGACCCGATCGGGTTCGCCGTCGGTGGCGCAATGGCTGCAACAGGCGCGGAGGGTCGCGCTGGGAGCTCAGGAACATCAGGACCTGCCGTTCGAGCAAGTGGTGGAGTTGCTCAATCCGCCGCGCAGTCTGGCCCACAGTCCGCTGTTCCAGGTGCTGTTTGCCTGGGAGCAGGATCAGGATTCCGATCTGCTGCTGACCGGGCTTGAAGTCACGCCGGTCGAGAGCAGTCATCACGTGGCCAAGTTCGATCTGCAACTGGCGCTCCATGAGCGAGACGGACAGATTGTCGGCGGTCTGGAATACGCCTCTGGCCTGTTTGAACGCGGCACTGTCGAGCAGTTTGGCGAGTACCTGCGTCGGGTACTGACGCAGATGGTCGAGGACAGCGAGCAGTCGCTGGCGGGGATCAAGCTGCTGAGCGCCGAGCAACATCAGCAGATTGTTCATGACTGGAACTGCACTGCACGCGATACGTCGTCACTGCCCGATTGCGTGGCGCGATTCGAGACCCAGGCTCGGCAACGTCCCGAAGCCGTGGCGCTGCTCGCCGAGCGCGAGCAACTGAGCTACGGCGAACTGAATCGAACCGCCAATCGTCTAGCGCATTACCTGATCGACCAAGGCGTCGGCCCCGAACATCGCGTCGGCCTGTGCCTGGAACGTTCGCCACAAATGGTCATCGGCCTGTTGGCGATTCTCAAGGCCGGCGCGGCGTACGTGCCATTCGACCCGGCTTACCCGAACGAACGTCTGGCGTTCATGTTCAGCGACGCCACGCCGACCTTGCTGTTGACGCAATCGAGCCTGATGGCCGGGCTGCCGGCTAACGAGGCGAAGATCTGCTGCCTGGACACTGACGCATCGCAATGGTCACAACACCCAACTGATGATCCGCAGGTCACGGTGAGCCCGGAACATCTCGGCTACGTGCTCTACACCTCCGGCTCCACCGGGCGCCCGAAAGGTGTGGCCCACAACCGTCGCGCGCTGGATAACCTGATCGCCTGGCAACTCGATCAAGGCACGACACCGCAGCGCGTGCTGCAATTCGCCTCGCTGAACTTCGACGTCTCTTTCCAGGAAATCTGCAGCACGCTCTGCCAGGGCGGCAGCCTGTTGCTGATGACTGAAGACAGTCGCAAGGACCTCGCCGCGCTGCGCCCGACCCTGGTGGCCGAAGGCGTGCAACAGGCGTTCCTGCCGTTCGCCGTGTTGCAGCAACTCGCCGGCCTGACCGAGGCCGATGCACCGATGCCGGCCGGCGGCTGCGAGATCATCACCGCCGGTGAAGCCCTGCAAATCAATGACGAGCTGCGCGTTTTTGTCCGTGGGCTCGGTGGCGCGCAACTGCACAACCAGTACGGGCCGACCGAGACCCATGTGGTCAGTCAGTTCAGTCTCGACTGCAACGAGGTTGAATCCTGGCCGGACGCGCCGCCCATTGGCCGTCCCATCGCCAACGCGCGGCTGTACGTGCTGGACGAGCATCTGAATCCGGTCCCGGTCGGCGTGGCGGGCGAGTTGTATATCGCCGGCGCCTGTCTGGCCCGTGGTTACCTGAACCGTCCGGACCTGACCGCAGAACGCTTCCTGCCGGACCCGTTCAGCGACGAACCGGGCACGCGGATGTACCGCAGCGGTGATCTCGCGAAGTTCCAGGCCGACGGCAACGTGCAGTACCTGGGTCGCATCGACCAACAAGTCAAACTGCGTGGCTTCCGCATCGAACTCGGCGAGATCGACAGCTTGTTGCACCAGCAACCCGGCGTGCAGGAAGCCGCCGTGTTGCTGCGTGAAGACGTGGCCGGTGACAAGCGTCTGGTGGCCTACGTGGTCGGCACCGCGACCAGCGAATCCCTGCGCGCCGAACTGCAACACCAGCTGCCCGAACACATGATCCCGAATGCTTGGGTCCGGCTTTCGCAATTGCCGCTGACCCGCAACGGCAAGCTCGACCGGCAAGCGCTGCCGGCACCGGAACGCAGCGCCGGGGCGACTTACGAGGCGCCGCGCAACGACATCGAACGGCAAATGGCCGAGATCTGGGCCGAAGTGCTCAAGTGCGAGCGGGTCGGTATCCACGACAATTTCTTCGACCTCGGCGGCCATTCGTTGCTGGCGACGCGGATGATCTACGCGATCAACCAGCGCATGGGCGCGCAACTGTCCCTGAGCAGCCTGTTTCAGACCCCGGTGTTGAGGGATCTGGCGGCGCAGGTTTCGCGTGAAGATCAGAACGTTGAACCGGCGTTCATCCAGATCGAGCCGGATCGCGGCAATCGGCATGAACCCTTCCCGCTGACCGATATCCAGCAGGCCTACTGGTTCGGGCGCGAGGCCACGGTCAGCCTCGGCGGCGTCAGCGCCCATGGCTATGAAGAACTGCGTATTCCCGGGTTCGACGCCGAGCGTTTCGAACAAGCCCTGAACCGCATGATTCTGCGCCACGACATGCTGCGCGTGGTGTTCCTCAGCGACGGAACCCAGCAAGTGCTGGCGCAGGTGTCGACCTATCGCATGCCCCGCAGCGACCTGCGCGGTTTACCCGCCGAAGAGGCGCAGCGCACGCTGGAAGCAACCCGCGAACGCCAGTCCCATCAGGTGCTGGACGCCAGTCGCTGGCCGCTGTTCGAGTTCAGCCTGTCGCTGCTCGATGACGGAATCACCCATTTGCACATCAGCCTGGATGCGCTGATCGTCGACGCCGCGAGCACGCAGATTCTCGCCCGCGAACTGATGGCGCTCTACGTCGATCCGGCGCTGGAGCTGGCCGAACCGGGCCTGACTTTCCGCGACTACGTGCTGGCCGAACAGCAACTGCGCAACGGCCGCCGCTACGAGCAGGCGCTGGGCTACTGGCGCGAGCGGGTGACCACTCTCGCCCCGGCACCAGATCTGCCGCTGGTGCGCCAACCCGAAAGCATTGCCAACCCGCACTTCACCCGCCGCGACCGCGACATGTCGGCTGCGCAGTGGACTCAGCTCAAGGCCGTCGCCAAGCAGTTTGCGGTGACGCCGTCGGTGATGCTGCTGACCGCGTTCAGCGAAGTGCTGGCGCTGTGGAGCCGCACGCCGCGTTTCACCTTGAGCCTGCCGCTGTTCAACCGCATGCCATTGCATTCGGATGTCGACGAAATCATCGGTGACTTCACCTCGCTGGTGCTGCTGGAAGTCGGCATCGATGGGACACAAACCTTTACCGACAAGGCCCGCGCGGTACAGGCGCAGCTGTGGCGCGACATCGACCATTCGGTGGTCAGCGGTGTGCGGGTGCTGCGTGAATTGTCCCAGGCCCGGGGCGTGCAGCAGACGGCGATGCCGATCGTGTTCAACAGCACGTTGTCCGAGGCGGCGCCGGAACTGGCCGAATTCAACCTGGCCGACGCGTTGAATGCCAAGCACATGCACAGCATCACCCAGACCCCGCAGGTGTGGCTCGACCACACGTTGCTGGAGCTGGAAGGACGCCTGTTGTTCAACTGGGACAGCATCGACGAGCTGTTCCCGGAAGGGATGATCGAGCAGATGTTCGTCGCCTACAACGCGCTGCTCGACAGCCTCTGCGAGCCGGCGGCCTGGGGCGCGAACACGCCACAACTGCTGCCGCAGGCGCGGTTGCCGGCGCCGGTCGACATTCAGCAAACGCTGCCATTGATGCACGAATTGTTCGAACGTCAGGCCCTTGTCACGCCGGATGCACTGGCGGTGATCGGTGTGCGACAGCTGACGTACTCCCAGTTGCGCAACGAGGCCCGGCAACTCGGCGCCCGACTGCAAGCGCAGGGCGTGGTAGCGAACCGGCTGGTCGCGGTGGTGATGGAGCGCGGTTGGGAGCAAGTGGTCGCGACCCTGGCGATTCTGTATGCCGGCGGCGCTTACCTGCCCATCGAGCCAAGTCAACCAGCGGAACGGCTGCGGCATATTCTGGAACGGGCAGAGGCGAGTCTGACCCTGACCCAACCGGCGTTGCTCGACAAAGTCGAATGGCCGGCGCAGGTTACGGCCATCGCGGTGACCGATGAAGTCTCAAACGATGCATTGCCACTGCAACCGGTTCAAGTGAGCGAAAGCGACCTCGCTTACGTGATCTACACCTCGGGCTCCACCGGCCAGCCGAAAGGCGTGGTGATCGACCATCGCGGTGCGGTCAACACCTTGCTCGACATCAACCGGCGTTTTGCCGTCGGCCCGACCGACCGCGTGTTGGCGATCTCGTCGCTGAGTTTCGACCTGTCGGTCTATGACTTCTTCGGCACGCTGGCCGTGGGCGCGGCGGTGGTCATCCTCGACCCGCAACTGACCCTCGATCCGGCGCACTGGCTCGAATTGATCAAGCGTCATCAGGTCAGCCTGTGGAACTCGGTGCCGGCGCTGCTCGGCATGCTGGTCGAGTACGTGGAGGGCGAGGGCGGCGCGTTGCCTGACAGCCTGCGGGTGGCGATGCTGTCCGGTGACTGGATTCCCCTGACCTTGCCCGAGCGGGCCTGGACCCTGCAGCCGGATTTGCAACTGATCAGCCTGGGCGGCGCCACCGAGGCGTCGATCTGGTCGATCTCTTATCCGGTGAGGCACGTCGACCCGGCCTGGCGCAGCATTCCCTACGGCAAGGCCCTCGATCATCAGCGCTTCTACGTGCTGGATGAAGCGCTGCAAGTCCGCCCGACTTGGGTCGCGGGGCAGCTGTACATCGGCGGCATCGGTCTGGCCAAGGGGTACTGGCGCGATGAAAAGCTCAGCGCGGGCAGTTTCTTCAACCATCCACTGACCGGCGAGCGGCTGTACCGCACCGGTGACCTGGGGCGCTTGCTGCCGGATGGCAACATCGAGTTCCTCGGTCGCGAAGACAATCAGGTCAAGGTTCAGGGCTATCGCATCGAGCTGGGCGAAATCGAAGCCGCGCTCAATCGTCATCCCGGCGTGCAGAGCGCGGTGGTGCGCATCCTTGGTAGCACGCTGGGCGAGAAACGTCTGGCGGGTTATGTGCTCAAGGCCGATCCGGCGTTGCAGGCCAGTGACTTCACCGACTACCTGACGGACAAGCTGCCGGCGTACATGATTCCGTCGTCGTTTACCTTCGTCGAAGCCTGGCCGTTGTCCTCAAACGGCAAGGTCGACAAGAAACGCCTGCCGGAACCAGAGCAAATCGTGGAACAAGGCCCGGCGCTGGAAGTCGAGGGCCCGCAGGAACAGCGGCTGGTGGAAATCGTGCAGGGCGTGCTCAAGCGCGAATCCATTGCCGCCAATGCCAATCTGCTGAACCTCGGCGCAACGTCGATCGATATCGTCAGGATCAGCAACGCCTTGTCCGGCGCCTTGCAGTTCCGCCCGCATGTGGCGCAATTGCTGGCCCAGCCGACGTTGCTGCATCTGCTTGGCATGTACCGCCAGAACCGGGCGCGGCAGGAACTACTCGGCAACGTCCAGCAGACACCGGAAGCCACGCCGGAAATCATCGAAGATCCGCAGCAGCGGGCGCAGTTCAAAGCCGAACAGCGCGGACGCCGCGACTTCGCTCAAACCTTGCCGGAGGTTGCACTGGACTTGCCGCAAGACCCGGCTTTTGCAAGGCGTTTGAGTGATTACCGCTCGGTGCGCCAGTTCGGCGAGCAGCCGATTGCGACTCAAGCCTTCGCGCATGTATTGGCGGCACTGGCGCAGGGGCAGCTCGATGGTGAGGTGAAATACCAGTTCCCGTCGGCGGGCGGCCTTTACCCGATTCAGGCCTACCTCTACGTCAAACCGGATCGCGTGCTCGGTGTGCCCGGTGGCGCGTATTACTACGATCCTCGCCAGCATCGCTTGCTGGCGCTCCAGAGTGGATTGCTCGACCCGGACACCTACGACTACTTCGTCAATCGCCCGGTGTACGAGAACGCCGCGTTCTCGCTGTTTTTCATCGCCGACATGGCGGCGATTCGTCCGTTGTACGGCGAGCGCAGCCGTGACTTCTGCCACATCGAAAGCGGCGCCATGGCGCAACTGCTGAGCATGACCGCCGTCGAGCAGGGCCTTGGCCTGTGCGGAATAGGCTCGGTCGAGGAGCAGCAACTGACGGCGCTGTTCGACCTCGGGCCAAGTCATGAATTGATCTACTCGATGATCGGCGGGCTACGCACGGCCGATGAGCAGCACCGCGCGCCGGTCGAGGCATTTGCCATCGAACCTGTGACCGCAAGCCAGGACGACGAAGACATGGAGGAGTTCGAAGTATGAATGCCGATCAATTGCTGGCGCTGTTCGCTCGCCATGGCGTGGTGCTTGAAGTGGACGGTGACAGGCTGCGCTGCAAGGCGCCGCGAGGGTTTCTCGCCGAAGAACTGACCCAGGCGCTCAAGCGTCACAAACAGGAACTGATTGTCTTGCTCGGTGGCCGGGATGACGCCGTGATTTCCCGCCGTGTTGGCGAAGAAACGGCATGGCCGCTGTCGTTCTCGCAGCGACAACTGTGGTTTCTCGATCAGCTGGAGCCCGGCAATCCGTTCTACAACGTGCCGACGGCGGTGACGCTAAAAGGGCAACTGAACGTCGCGCTGCTGGAGCGGGCGCTGAACGAACTGATTGCCCGCCACGAAGTCCTGCGCACGACGTTTTGCAGTGTGGAGGGCGAACCACGTCAGGTGGTGTATCCGTCGATGCCGCTGTCGTTGTCGGTGACGGATCTGCGCCAGTTGTCAGTCAGCGAACGTGAAGAAAAGGTCCGAATCGCCGTCGAGCAGGACGCACGGGCGCCGTTCGACCTGGCCACCGGGCCGTTGCTGCGCGCGTCGTTACTGCGCGTGGCCGACGACGAATACCTGTGGCTGTACAGCGTGCACCACATCATCGCCGACGGTTGGTCGATGGGCGTGATCCTGCATGAGGTCGCCACGTTGTACGGTGATTATCTGCGTGGCGAAACACCGAGCCTGGCGCCGCTGCCAGTGCAATACGCTGACTACGCCTGCTGGCAGCAACAGCGAGTGGGCGGTGCCGTGCTGGACGCTCAACTTGATTACTGGCGTCGTGCCTTGGACGACGCGCCGCTATTGTCGACCATGCCCACCGACCGCCTTCGACCGTTGGTGCAGCGCTATGTCGGCGCCACGTTCAGTTCCTCCGTCGATGGCGGCACCTTGCGCGAACTCACGGCGCTGGGCCGGCAAACCCAGGGCACGCTGTTCAACGTGCTGCTGGGCACATTGGCGGTGTTGCTGTGGCGCCACAGCGGTCAGCAGGATCTGTGCATCGGCACGCCGTTCGCCAACCGCAATCGCCCGGAAATCGAGCCGCTGATCGGTCACTTCGTCAACACGCTGGTGCTGCGCCAGCGCCTGAATCCGCAGCAGACCTTCGCCGAGCTGCTGCGCGAGGTGCGTGGCCAGATGCTCGACGTCCACGCCCATCAGGACGTGCCGTTCGACCGCGTGGTCGAGGCCGTCAACCCGCAGCGCGATCCCGGTCATTCGCCGTTGTTCCAGGTGATGCTGGTGCTGCAGAACACGCCGGGCAAAGCGGTGCAGATGCCTGGCCTGGAACTGGCGCCGTACGGCACCAGCAGTGCCACGGCCAAGTTCGATCTGGCGTTTGAATGGGTCGAGCGGGAAGGGCGGTTGGACTTGCTGGTGGAATACAACACCGACCTCTACGACGTTGCGACCATCGAGCGCCTGAGCGGGCACTACCGTCACTTGCTTGAGCAGATCGCCGCCGACGCCAAGCAACCGATCAATGCCTTGCCGTTGATGAACGAGGCTGAGCGTCAGCAGGTGCTGGTCGACTTCAACCGCACCGCACCACTGACGCAAACGGCGTCATGCGTGCACCAACTGGTCGAGGCGCAGGCCGCGAGCAACCCTCAGGCCTGCGCGGTGGCCTTCGAGGGCGAATCCCTGAGCTACGCCGAGCTCAATGCCCGGGCCAACCAACTGGCGCGGCACTTGCGCACGTTGGGTGTCGGCCCGGATGTGCGCGTGGCGGTGTGCATCGAGCGTTCAATCGAGTTGCCGGTGGCGCTGTTGGCGGTGCTCAAGGCCGGAGGCGCCTATGTGCCGCTGGATCCGGATTATCCGCTGGGGCGCTTGAGTCATATGCTCGGCGACAGCACACCGGCGGTGTTGCTGACCCTCGGCTCGGCGCACGGGATATTGCGTAAGGCACTGCAAGGTTCGACCTGGGAAGCGCCGATTCTCGACCTCGAAAAAGATGCCGCGAGCTGGGCGTCCTTGCCTGCCGACAATCTCGATCCGCGCCATGTCGGCGTCACCCCTGATCATCTCGCCTACGTGATCTACACCTCGGGCACCACCGGTTTGCCCAAGGGCGCGATGGTCGCTCACCGTGGCCTGAGCAATCTGCTGCTGTGGTGTTTGCAGGTCTGCGGCGAAGCGGGGGCGATGCTGCACAAGATCCCGTTCGGTTTCGATGCCTCGGCCTGGGAGACGTTCTGGCCGCTGGCAACCGGTGGGCGACTGGTGATTGCACGGCCCGGCGGACATTACGAACCGGCCTATCTGGCCCGCGAGGTGCGAGAGCAGCGGGTCACGGCGTTGGTGTTCGTGCCGGCGATGTTGCAGCTGTTTCTGGACGTCGAAGAAGTCAGCCTGTGTGCTTCGCTGACCGATGTGTTCAGCGGCGGCGGTGAACTCCCGCCAGCCCTGGCCCGGCGTTTTCAGGAGCGCCTGCCCCATGCTCGGTTGCACAACGTCTACGGCCCGACCGAAACCACGGTGATCAACAGCGTCTGGACCCTGGAGCCCGGCGCCGAGGTGCCGGCCCGGCAACTGCCGATCGGCCGGCCGATTTCCAATAACCGTTTTTACGTACTCGATGACCGCGATGAGCCAGTGCCGGTGGGCGTCACCGGGCAATTGCACATTGGCGGTGTCGGCGTCGCTCGGGGTTATCTGGGGCTGGCGCAGCTCAGTGCCGAGCGCTTTATCGACAATCCGTTTGTGACAGGCGATCGGCTCTATCGCAGCGGCGATCTGGCGCGCTATCGGCCGGACGGCCAACTGGAATTTCTCGGTCGCAACGACTTCCAGGTCAAGTTGCGCGGCGTGCGTCTGGAACTGGGCGAGATCGAAACCCGGCTCGAAGCGTTTCCCGGCATCCGCAGCGCCGTGGTGCTGATGGTCGGCGAAGCGGCGCAGGATCAGCGACTGGTGGCCTGCTGTGTGGTCGCCGAATCGATGGATGAAGCGGCGGTTCAGGCTTATCTGGCGACGACGCTTCCTCGTGCGGTGGTCCCCGGCAGTTATCTGTGGCTCGACGCCTTGCCGCTGACCGCCAATGGCAAGGTCGATCGGACTGCCCTGACGGAGTTGGCGGATGAGGAAATGGTCAATCGTCAGGTCAACCTGAGCAGCCCGCGCGATCATATCGAACTGACGCTGTACCAGATCTGGAAACGCCTGCTGCTGGTACCGCAGATCGGCATTCGCGACAACTTCTTCAACGTCGGTGGCACCTCCATCGCCGCAATCAAGATGGCTCATGAAATCAGCCAGGTGTTCGCGGTTGAGATGCCGGTGCGCGTGGTGCTCAGCTACCCGACCATCGAAGCGCTGGGCGGTTGGCTGCGTGTCGGGGCCAACCCGGCGGTGGCGCAGGGCAATCTGATCGAGTTCCGTCGAGGCACAGGGCAGCGCAACGTGGTGTGCATCCACCCGGCGGGCGGTACGGCGTTCTGTTATCTGTCGCTGGCCAAGGTGTTGCCGGATGAGGCCGGCGTATACGGCGTGCAATCGCCGGGGCTGAATCCGGGGGAGAACACCGAGCCGACGGTCGAAGCAATGGCCGAGGCCTATCTGCGGCTGATCGAACCGCTGACCGCTCTACCGTTGATCCTCACCGGATTGTCGTTCGGAGGGCTGGTGGCCTATGAGATGGCTCGGCTGTTGACGGCGACGGGGCATCGTCAGGTGACCGTGGTGCTGCTCGATACCCAGGGCAGCGACGATCCGGGTTTTCGCGAGCAGATCGGCACCGTGGACATGGCCGAGTTCCGCGACAAACTGGTGCGCTTCAACGGCATGTATCCCGGTATCGAAGATGCGCAGGTGGAGCGCTATTTCCACATCTACAACCACAACCGAATGGCGATGGCGGCCTATGAATGTGCGCCGCAAGCCCGGCGTGTGGTGCTGATCCAGGCGCGGGAGGATTTCAGCCGTCATCAATTGCATGAACTGCGCGGATTCTGGCGTCGCCGCGCGGGCCACGGCTATTTGGCGAAACTGGTCAGCGGCGGGCACTGGGACATGCTCGAAAGCGCGGAAATCCATCGGGTCTCGCAGATCATCCGTCGGGAGCTGCAACGCTTCGACGCGCAGGAGGCGAAATGATGAACGCGTCCAATGACATGACGTTGCTCGCGCGTTTTGCCGAGCAAGTGCGGCGTAATCCGCAAGCCCCGGCGGTGATCGATCAGTCGGTCACGCTGACCTACGCCGAACTGGCCAGCGCCAGCGAGCGCATCGCCCGTGGGTTGCTGGCGCGCGGCGTTGAACCCGGTCAGTCGCTGGCGTTGTGCATGCCGCGTTCATGGCAATGGTTAGCGGCCATTCTCGGCGCGCTGAAAGTCGGCGCAGTAGTGGTACCGCTGGATCGAGCCAGTCCGCTTAAACGCCGGGAGTTGATGCTGGCGGATGCGGCGTGTGTCGGCCTGATTACCCAGGATGAGCAATCGCTGTGGTCGCCTTCATTGTGGCAAACCAGCGTCGAGGCCTTGCTCGATCAACCGGACGTTCCGCCGCAAGCGCTGGCTGAAGACTTCGCCGAGGTGATGTTCCTGTTCTACACCTCGGGCACCACCGGCACGCCGAAAGCGGTTGAGGTTGGCGAACGCGGCTTGCTGCGCCTGGCGCACACCGACGGCTATATCGAGATTCGTCCGGCGGACCGGTTTGCCTGTCTGTCCAACCCAGCGTTCGATGCGTGCAGTTTTGAACTGTGGGCACCGCTGCTCAACGGCGGTTGCTGCGTGATGATCGCCGACGAGGACGTGCTGGATGCACGCCGTCTGGCCGAGGTGCTGGAGCGGACGCGGGTCGACAACCTGTTCATGACGGTGTCGCTGTTCAACACCTTGATCGCCGAGTGGCCGACGTGCTTCTCCAGCGTGCGGCAGGTGCTGATTGGCGGTGAGCAGATCAGCGCCGCTGCCGTGCGTGCGTGGTACCGCGCCAACCCTGAGAGCCAGTGCCGGATTCATAACGTCTATGGCCCCACCGAATGCACCACGTTTGCCCTGTGCTGGTCGATCAGCCGTGACTTTGCCGGCGACTCGGTGCCCATTGGCCGACCACTGCCGGACACCGGCGTGCAGGTGCTGGATGAGCAGCAACGGCCGGTGCCGGCGGGAGAGGTGGGCGAACTGTATTTGAGTGGCAGCGGCGTCGCCCGTGGCTACCGCAACCGCCCTGAAGAAACGGCCCGTCAGTTCGTCCGATTGCCCGACCTCGACGGTGGCGCACACGTCCATTACCGCACTGGTGATCTGGTGCGGTGCAATGCCGATGGTTTGATCGAGTGTCTGGGACGGGTCGACCGTCAGGTGAAGATTCGCGGTTTCCGGATCGAACCGGGGGAGGTGGAGCAGCGGATGCTGGAGCATCCGGGCGTGGCGCAGGTGTATGTCTGCACCCAGCGCCAGGCGGCTGAAGATCATCAGATGCTGGCGTTTATCGTGCCGCGCGGGGAGCTGGACTATCACGCATTCGAAACCCACTTGCGAGCGCAACTGGCGCCGTATATGCGCCCGCATCAGTTGTTCCTGCTGGAGCGCCTGCCGCTGACGGCCAATGGCAAGATCGATTGCGACGGTTTGCTGGGTCAGGCGCTGACCCCATGGCACTCAGCCTTGGTGGCCATGGAAAACGACAACGCTTCACCGGCGCTGGACTGGTTGCTGGGTCAGGCGCGTTCGCTGCTCGGTCAACCGAGCCTGAGCGCACAGGATGACTGGTTGGGCAGTGGCGGCGATTCGCTCAAGGCCATGCGTCTGCGCTCGGCGATTCGTAACCGTTGGCAGCGCGAGATCACCATCGACAGGTTGCTCAATGAACCGTTCTCGGCGTTGGCCGAGCAACTGACCGCTGAGCTGACGGGGCCTTCGATCTATCCGTCCGCGCCACCGATCTGCACGGCCCGACGCTTGCCGGCTACCGCCGAACAGCGGCGCTTGTGGCTGTTGCAGCAACGTACGCCGAACTCGACCGCTTACAGCGTGCCGCTGATTTTGTATCTTGCGGCAGGTGTCGATCTATCAGCGCTGGCCGAGGCTGTGGGACGTCTGGTGCTGCGCCATCCCGGATTGCGCACGGCGTTTGTGGCAGGTGCCGATGGGCTTGATCAGGTGATCGCCGAGCACGGCCCAGCCTGCCGAACCTTCGCCGTCGGGCATTTCACCGAAGACAACTGGAAGGCGTTCGCAGAACTGGTGTTCAGCACACCGTTCGACCTGAGCACCCCGAACCTGTTTCAGGCGTGGCTGTTACCGTTTGCCGATGGCAGCTGCCGGCTGTTGCTGAACCTGCATCACATCATCGTCGATGGCTGGTCGGTGAACCTGATGTTCGACGACCTGACGCAGCTCTACACCGATGCTGTGCAAGGTCGCGAAAGCCCTGAGCCGTCAGCACGCCTGACGACGCTGGAGTTTGGCCAGTGGCAGCGTCAGTGGGGCGTCGATCCGCATTATCGCGATCAGCGTCGTGCCTTGGCCGAGTTGCATCGTCGGCAGGAAGAACCGTCGCCCGCGCTGATGCCGATGCGCGACGTAACCCCGGACGCCAGACTGCACCGGGAACCGTTGGGCGCCGTACGCAGCACCGCCCTCGAACGCTTTTGCACGCAACAGCGACTGACCCGTTTCGAAGTGCTGTTCAGTGTCTTCGCCTGGAGCCTGTACGCCTTGACCGGTCGCGAGCGGCCACGGATCGCCAGCCCGGTGTCCAATCGACCGCTGGCGGAGTTCGAGGACAGCGTCGGCATGTTTGCCAACACTGTGCTGATCCCCACCGCCGTAGAGCACGTACTGACCCTCGGCGAGCAGTTGCGCAAGCAGACCGCCACCGTGCGTGAGGTGCTGGCGTTGCAGGACGTGACGCTGGCGGATCTGGTGGAAGATCTGCGGCTTTCATCGAATACCGCACTGTTCGATTTCATGTTCGTGCTGGAAAACACTGATTACGCCGCACTGGCCGACTCAAACCTGCACGCCACCCTTGAGTTCAACGAACACCTGCACGCCAAGTGTCCGCTGACCTTGTTGATGGTGGGCAGCGCTTCGCAGCTGGAGTGCTGGTGGGAATTTCAGTGCAGCTATTTCGATGGCGAACAGATGAGCACGCTGAACACGCTGTTCCGCCGTGGTCTGGACTTGTTGCTGGAAAACCCGGCGGCCACGCTCGACAGTCTGCTCGGTCCCTATCGACACGGTTTGGCTCCGGCCAGTGAAGGGCCGAAGGGCGAGCTGCCGTTCAATACACTTGCGGACTGGTTCGAGCATCAGGTGCTTTGCACGCCGGATGTGGTTGCGTTGGTTCAAGGTCAGCGCCGCCTCACCTATGGCGAGCTGAATGGACTGGCCGACGCTCTGGCTGCTGACTTGGTCGAGCGTCATCCGTTGCCGGCCGGAAATGCTCCGTTGCATGTCGTGCTGTTTCTCGATGCCTCGGTAGAACACATCGTCGCGTTGCTGGCGCTGGCCAAACTCAACCTGACGGCCGTGCCGCTGGATCCCGCTTACCCGATGGCGATCCAGCGTCAGGTGCTGGAGCAGGCGCAGCCGCATTGTGTGCTGTTCAGCGACGCGACCGAAACGGCGCTGGCTGACCTGAACGCGGGACGATTCGCCGTGCACCGGGTTGATCTGCGTTCGGAGACAAGGCCATTCAAGCGCCCACGTCATGCCGGTGAGCGACCGCTTTACACGCTGTTCACGTCCGGCTCGACTGGCACACCGAAAGGTGTGCAAGTGTCGGAGCGCACCCTGTGCAACCTGCTGCAATGGCAGCGTACGGAAGGGCAGTTGCCGGCGAAAGCGGTGACCTTGCAGTTCTCCATGCTGTCGTTCGATGTGTCGTTTCAGGAAATTTTCAGCACCCTCTGCGGGGGCGGCTGCTATCACCTGATCACGCCGCGCTGGCGTCAGGATGCCGAGGCGTTGCTGGGTTACTTGGTCGAGGCGCGGATCGAACGGTTGTTCCTGCCTTACGTGGCCTTGCAGCATCTGGCGCAAACCGCCGTGGCCCGGGGCATTTATCCGTCGGCGTTGCGTGAGGTGATCACTGCTGGCGAGCAATTGCTCTGCACGGACGCGCTGCGCAACTGGTTCGGCGGCATGCCGCAAGCTTCGTTGTTCAACCACTACGGCCCGACCGAAACCCATGTGGTCAGCGCCTTGCGCCTGCCGCCCGTGGCGCGGGACTGGCCGTTGCGCGCGCCGATTGGCCATGCCGTTGGGAATGCCCGGTTGCTGTTGGTCGATGAGCACGACCGCCCGGTGCCGAACGGCTGCCGTGGTTACCTGCTGGTGGCGGGGCCGATGGTTGAGCGTTGTTATCTGGCAGATCCTGCGTTGAATGCGGCGCGGTTCGTCGAGTTGGCAGAGGGTCGCTTGTTCTATCGCACCGGCGATCTGGCGTGGGCCGATGCCCAAGGCTGTCTGCATTACCTGGGACGTGACGATCAGCAGATCAAACTCAGCGGCCATCGTCTGGAGTTGGGGCAGATCGAAGCGGCGCTGATGCAGGTGCCGGACGTGGTCAACGCGGTGGTAGCGGTTCAGACCGATCCACCGCGACTGACCGCGTGGCTGCAACTCGATGGCGAGCCTGCGACGTCGCAACAACTGGACCGGCAGGTCGCGCAACGGCTGCCGGCCCATGTGCGAATCGATGAATATCGGCGGATCGACGTCTGGCCGCGCACCCCCAGCGGCAAGATCGACCGCAAGGCCTTGCCGGCTCTGGGCGAAGCGCTTGAGCGGCGCAGCACGCCACAACCGGTTGTTCAATTGACCGCACTGGAGCGGCAACTGAGCGAGCTGTTCCAGGCAGTGATCGGGCGGGACATCGAACCGGAGCAGACCTTCTTCGAGGCTGGTGCCACCAGCCTCGGCCTGATGCGCCTGCATGCGCGTTACGCTCAGGAACTGCCGCACAAGGTGACGATGGCCGACCTGTTCGAACACGTCACGATTCGACGTCTGGCGGCGCATCTGTCGACCGCGCCAGTGGCGCCGGTAGAGCGAGTACGACAAGCCGATGCAGACCATCAACCGATGGCGATCATCGGCATGTCGGTCAATGTGGCCGGGGCGCAGAACTTGTCCGAGTTCTGGGCGATGGTGGAGGGCAATGGGTTGGGCATCGAGCGCTTTGCCGCCGAAGACGGCCTGGTCGGCGCCCGCAGCCAACTGGCCGGCATGCTCGATTTCGATCCCGAGTACTTCGGCATCAGCCGCCAGGAAGCGCGGCTGATGGACCCGCAACAGCGGCACCTGCTGATGGGCTGTGTGCAGGCGCTGCAACACGCGGCCATCGTTCCGTCGGCGGACGGTCCGCGCATCGGCCTGATCGCCAGTTGCGGCGAAACCACGTACTTCCAGCAGATGCTGCGCGACACGGCTGAAGGCGATTTGCCGGACAGCTTCCAGATGGCGCTGCATCACGACAAGGACTTTCTGGCGACCAAAGCCGCGTATCACCTGGACCTCAACGGCCCGGCCCTGAGCGTGCAGGCGGCGTGCGGCAGCTCGCTGATTGCCGTGCACCTGGCCAGTTCGATGCTGCGTCAGGGCGACAGTGACGTGATGTTGGCGGCCGGGGTGTTGATCGATCCGACTCTGACCGATGGCTACCGTCATCGCTCGCAGCACATCTTTTCCGCCGATGGCCTGTGCCGTCCATTCAGCGACGACGCAAGCGGGACCATCGGCGCCAGTGGTTATGGGGTGGTGGTGCTCAAGCCGTTGGCCAGGGCGCGGGCGGATGGCGACCGGATCTACGCGTTGCTCGAAGGCTCTGCGCTGAACAACGATGGCCGGGCCAAGATGAGCTACACCGCGCCGTCAGTGGCCGGGCAGAGCGCGGTCATCAGCGACGCCTTGAGCCGCGCCGGATTGACTGGTGCCGACATTGGCTACATCGAGGCCCACGGCACCGGCACCTTGCTGGGGGACCCGATCGAAGTCGCGGCGTTGACCAAGGCCTTCGGCGAGGCGCCGGTCGGCAGTTGCGCGCTGGCCTCGGTGAAGAGTCAGATCGGCCATTTGGGGGCGGCAGCCGGGGTGGTGGGGCTGATTCGCGCAAGCCTCGCGGTGTTCCATGGCGTGCTGCCGCCGAATCTCGGGTTCGGCCGGATCAATCCGCAGATCGATCTTGAGCATTCGCCGTTCTACGTGCCGACCGCGTCACGGCCATGGCCGGAAGGGCGACGGCGTCTGGCCGGTGTCAGCAGTTTCGGGATCGGTGGCACCAACGCCCATGTGATTGTCGGCGCCGCACCCAAGGCGCAGGACTTGGCCGAGGAAACGCTGTCACTGCTGATGATTTCGGCCCACAGCCGATCCGAATTGCTGCGCGATATCGCAGCGATCGGAGAGTATCTGCAAGCGCATCCAGAGCAGCACACTGCGTTGCTGCGCCACTTGCAGTCAGGTCGCCGGCAACTGCGCTGGCGCTTTGCGATGGTCTGCCGGCCAGGTGATGAAATTCCTTTGCAGCCGACAACAATCAAAGAAATCACCGCGTCGGGTGCACAGATGATCGCCCGTGATCATTCACCGCAGGCGTTGCTTGAGGCCTGGTACGAAGGCGCAACTATCCAGTGGCCGCAGCGCTCGGCGCCGCCGCCGTGGGATTTGCCGCCAGCGTCGTTCGATCTTCAGACTTATCGGTTTCAACCCGCTGTCGAAATCGTTGCCCCCGTTTCGGCAGGCATCGAGCGGCAACCGCTGGCGCAGTGGTTCCATCAGCGGCAGTGGGTGCGTGTCCAACGCCTGAACACCAAGGCAATGGACGGCGCACGAGAAACGCTGATTCTTTGCAGCCATGAAGCGCCCAACTCGACGGTGCTGGAGCACCTGCGGGCTGTTTATCGACGCGTGGTTCAAGTGCGCGCCGGAAATGGCTTCAAGCAACTGGGTGCTGATCGATTCGAGCTTGATCCGCTGGATTCCGAAGCATTGGGCCGCTTGCTCACCGAAGTCGTAGAGCCTGAACTCGGCGAACTCGACTGGCTGCACACCTTGCCGCTGGCGGTGTCAGGCGCAGTCAACGAGCAGACTCTGGATCTGGCGCAGTGGGCCTGTCTGGACACGGTCAGCGCGCTGATGCAGGCCTGGGGGCAGACCGCACGGACGACACGCCTGCGGTTGTGGTTGATGTCGTGGCAGACGTGCCCGGTGGACGGCGAGGTTCGGCGTCCCGAATTGGCGGCACTGGCCGGGATCACCGAAGTGGTGCCGCAGGAATACCCGGTGCGTTGCCACTGGCTGGACTGGCCGTCGCCGCACCTTGATACGCAGGCCGGGGAGTTGGCGGCGTTGCTTGGCGATCCGGTCGCGTTGCCTCGGCGGATGGCGGTGCGTGACGGTTACCTGTGGCAGCCACGACTGATATCCCAGCCATTGCCGAGCCTGGCGACCACCTCCAGCCTGTTGCCGGACGACGGCACGTTTCTGGTGCTGGGCGGCACGGGCGGGATCGGTCGGACCCTGTGCGAACACCTGCTGCAAGCGCCCGCGCGGCGTGTGGTGTTGCTCTCCCGACAAGGTGAACTGCCTGCAAATCTGACGGCTTATGCGTCGCGAATCGACTGCCTTCAGGCGGACATCGCTGACCTGTCGCAGTGGCCGCAGGTAGGCGATCAACTGGCCCGGCGCTACGGTCAACTGACCGGGGTGATTCACGCGGCGGGTGTCGGCGCAGGCAGCCTGATTCGCCACCGCGATGCCCGGCAGATGGCCGAGGCGATGGCAGCCAAGACCCGCGGCATGCTGGCGGTCGAAAGCCTGATCGAACGGCTTTCGCCGGGCTTCGTCCTGTACTGCTCGTCGATGTCGGCACTGTTCGGCGGCGCGGGGCATCTGGACTACTCGGCGGCCAGCGGTGTGCTCGACGGCTTTACGCATTACCGGTCGGATTCGGCCAGTGCTTGCCTGCGCCTGGGGATCAACTGGGACATCTGGCGCGACATCGGCATGGCCACGACCAGCAATGGCGGGGACGCTGCGCACCAGGAACATCTGACGGTCGGCTTGGCGGCCGAAGAGGGTTGTCGGGTGTTCGATCTGGCGATGGCGGCGCAGTTGCCGCAATTGCTGGTTTCCACCACCGGCATCGACACGGCGCGGCGCTTCTATCCGGTTCGCCACGGCGCCGTTGCCGCGGCGGTTGCAGTGCCGAAAGGCGTGGATCTTTCCGTGCGCTTGCGTGAGTGCCTTTGCAAATGGCTCGGCGTGACGGATCTGGAGGACGACGATTCGCTGTACGACCTGGGCGCGGATTCGCTGACGTTGCTGGACCTGATCGACGAGTTGCAAGCGGCCACCGGCGAGGTGTTCCAGTTGTCGCAGTTCAGTCACAAGGTCAGCCTGAGCGAAGTGTTGGGGTTGGTGAAAGCCTGCTCGGTCGAGGCGCCAACTGCCACGCAGGGCAGTTGGAACGGCGCGGTGCGGATCGATCAGTGGCATGTCGGCGCCGGTCGCGAGTGGCTGTACCTGATTCACCCGGTGGGCGGTGATGTTCAGGCCTACCGGGAGCTGGTTTCGGCGCTGCCGGCCGATCTGGGGGTGTGCGTGATTGCCGACCCTGCGTTGCGTCTGCCGACGTTGCCGAACATCAGCATCGTCGAGCGAGCCCGGTTGTATCTGGAGGCAATCAAGGCCCACCTCCCGGACGGTTGCGTCTGGCGCCTGGCGGGCTGGTCGTTCGGTGCCTGGGTGGCGCAGGCGCTGTGTCTGCAAGCCAAGGCTGACGGTTTCAGGCAACCGCTGCTGTACCTGATCGATCCACCCGCGCCGGATGCCGGTGCGGAACTGGCCGGCATCGACGAGCGGACCATCGAACAGGTGTTCCAGCGTGAGTTCGCCCAGCGCTGGCCTGACGTTGAAGGGCAGGGGATGTCCGAGGAACGTCAGGCTTATCTGCAACGGCTGACAGTGTGCTGTCGCAACAATATGACCAGCATGGTCGATTTCCAGCCACCGGCGTTGGCCGCCACAGCGGTGCGGATGTTCATCGCCGGGCACGCCAACCCCTATGGGCTGGGCAACGCCTGGAGCATGGATGACCTGCAACGCAACTGGCAGGCATTGCTGCCGCAGTTGCAGAGTTGGCAGCGGCTGGACACCGATCACTACGGCATCGTGGCGGGACGTTGGGCGCGGATGCTGGCCGAGGTCATTGGCACGGAGGGGCCGTCGATATGAATGAGCCGATCTTGATGCCTCGGTGGTTGTCGACCTTGGCGCAGGTGCTGTGCGAAGAGCAGCCCGAAGTCTTGCTTCAAAGGATTTACAGGGTCGATGAACCGCAGTCGCTTCGGCGGGTTCATCGCTGGCAAGCCGACGTGGTGCTGCAGATGCTCTGCGAGGCACTGCCGGAACATCGGCCAGCGCTGCTCGCGCTGCAAAGCCTGCATCAACGGGCGGCGCTCGGCTTGTCCGGGCGTCAGGGCGAATGGCGGGCCACGCTCAAACCGGTGTTGCTGGCGCTGTATCGACGGGCGTACGCCTACGACGCGGCGTACGCCCAGGCCCATGCCAGTGCGATGACATACGGTCTCGCGCCGACCAACACCGCGATGATCGCCGAGCACTTCGGCGATGCCGAGGCGTTTGCGGTGTATTACGCGCAGTTGAATACCGAAGCCAGTGCCACGGCGTTTGCCCAGGCCCATGGGAGTGCCAATGTGGAGGTTTCGGCCAAAGCATTCGCGACTGACGATGCTGAGGCGTACGCGCAGGTTTGCGCAGCGTCGGCGCGAGTCTACGTCTGGGCCTGCGCGCAGACCGACGAGCAACGGCGTGTGCTGTTCAGCCACCTCGCAGAAGGGCTGGCCCTGCACCTGACAACGCTGCAATCCCATTCAACAGGAGAACGACATGAATGACGCACAGCTGCAATTCGACGTGGTGATCAATGCCCAAGGCCAGTATTCCCTGTGGCCGGCGGGCAAGCCGATGGCCAGCGGCTGGAATGCGGCCGGGATGCGTGGCGAACGCCAGGTCTGTCTGGACTACATCAATCAACACTGGATCGACATGCGACCACGGTCGTTGCGCGAGAACCTGTCGGCGTCGTTCCAATAAAAAAGGGTGAGGAAACATGGATCAGTTGGCACTCAAGGCAATCGAGCGCATCGCCGCAGAAAAACGTGCGCCGTATCAGCGCATCACGGTCGACCGGATCACGCCGATCATCGGTGCCGAAATCGGCGGCGTCGATCTTTCGCAGCCGCTGGAGGACGATCAGCTCGCGGAAATCCGTCGGGCCTTTCTGGAGAACCACGTGCTGGTGTTCCGCGATCAGCATCTGACGGTGGAGGAGCACAAGGCGTTTGGCCGGCTGTTCGGCGAACTGCGGGCCTTGCCGGTGGAAGACATCGACGGCGATGACCCGGAACTGGTGGTGATCCGCGCCAATGCGCAATCACGTTACGTGGCCGGCGAGACCTGGCACACCGACGGCACGGCCGACCTGGCGCCGTCCATGGGTTCGATGCTGTACGTCAAGGAAACCCCGGCCATCGGCACGGGTGGCGATACGTTGTTCGCCAACATGCACCTGGCGATTGAAATGCTCTCGCCGACGATGCAGCAGTTTCTCGGCGAATTGACCGCGATTCACGACGGTGCAATTCCGTGGAAGGGCTATGAGGCGCCGGCCAACCTGCCCAAGACCGAACACCCGGTGGTGGTGCGTCACCCGGAAACCGGACGCAAGTCGCTGTTCGTCAATTCCGGATTCACGTCGCACATCGTGCAGTTGTCCGGGGGCGAAAGTCAGGTGCTGTTGAACATGCTGTTCGACCTGGTGGCCCGGGAGCCGTCCCTCAGCTGTCGCGTTCGCTGGGCGCCGAACACGCTGGTGTTCTGGGACAACCGCTGCACCCAGCACCATGCGATCTGGGATTATTTCCCGCATTCGCGTTATGGCGAGCGGGTGACGATTCTCGGCACGCAGCCCAAGGCTTGATGGTGCTGAAAAAACCTGTGGGAGCCACTTGCTCCCACAGGTGCTAGACGCCGCGACGGATCAGTTGTTCGACGATCAACTCACCGAACGCCAGATTGCCGTGCAGCGGGTCATCCACTTCGCAGAACGCCTGACGCTGAAACCCCTGCTCATCATTCGCGGCCTCTCGCACGTCGATCAGCTCGACGCCAAGCCCTTGCAGGCGCTCGATCAGCAATGACTGCGCGGCCATGAACACGCGCGCGTCGGACAGCTCCGGCACCCGTTGCGGCGGCAGTACGGCGAACACTTTGAGATTCAACGCCAGGGCCTGTTCATAGAAAGCCAGCGCAGGGCGGGACAGGGTGTCGATGACCGTCTCGAACAACGGCCCGGCGAGAAAACCGTCGTCGAACTCACCGTGCGGATTCTGGTAGCAGGTCCAGTTCGGCGCGGTGGCGAGGTAGTGCAGGCTCAGGCCGATAGTGCTCACCAGCGGTACACCGACCTGCGCCAGTTGCGGCACTTCGAGCGTGTCGAGGGCCTGGCGATACAGCCGATCCATTTCCCCATCCCGAAAGACCACGTCATGACGGGTCAGCTGGAAGAAATCGACGGCGAAGTCCCGACCGGTTCCCAGCGGACCACCGCCGAAAGGCAGCTCACGAGCCTGCGCCGCCTTGCCGATGACGCCGGCATGGGAGTCGCCCAGCAGCAGAAACCTAGGCGTAGTAATCAAGTACGGCGTCTTCACAGACAAGATCCTCGCTGGACACGCTGGTGGAGGGGGAGGTGGTCGGCGCCTGCACCGATTGAACCGCGTCGAGCCCGGCAAAGAATTGCTGCATCACGAATGCCACACCTTCTGGCGTGACTTCACGCTGGTTGGGCTGGTAGAACGCGCCCTTGAACGGCGTGCCGGTGATGATTTCGTAGGACGGGAAATAGTCGACGTCGGGCAGGTCTTCACACAATTGTCCGGCCACGGCGCGCAGGACCGATTTGGAGTAGGTCGTCGAGCTCAGCACATGCTGGCCCGTGGCGGTTGCGGTCAAAGGCACCGGTGAAACGGTGAGCAGCAGGCGCAGTTGCGGGTTGATCGAACGCATCAGTTCCAGCGCCCTGACCATGTCGCCATAGGTGTCCATGAAGCCGAAATTGCAGAAACGGTGGAGCTGCGGATCGAAGGTGCCGCGCACGGTGCCGGGGCACACGGGATACACCAGACCGGTCTGGCGATGTTGCCAGGCTTCGGTCAGGCCAAGGGTGAACACAAACACCTTGGCCTGGCGCAGCGCTTCGCGAATAGCGTCCAGGGTGGCCTCGCGCGACTCGAACAGGGCCAGCTCGCTGGCAAATCCGTCGGGCTCCACGGCTGGGCGGAAAGGGTCGAAGAAACGCCCGTCATGGGCCCAGGTTTCGCTCGGAGGCGAACTCACGCCCAGCGCCCATTCGAGCCATTGGCACAACATCGCCGGGGTATAAAGATTGCCGGTGCGGAACGAAAACACCCCGTAGTTGTGATCCTTCCAGTCCGCCTCGGGCAACGCGTCCGGTGCGGGTTCCGCATCCAGCCAGTTCATGCCGCGCGCAACCAGCGCGCGGCCGATGTGCTGGGCAAAACAGGAGCCGGCGGTGACGATGGCGTCCTTGTTGCCGATCTCGAATTGCGGTGTCCACAGCTCACCGATGTCCAGCGCGGACTTGTCGGCCACGGCCGTACGCCAGAAGGAACGTGGGGGCAGGCATTGATAGGGATTCACGACGAGAGGCCTCCTTGGCGAGTCGTTGAGCGTAAGGCTCAGCGGATTTGATAGTGATAGATCAGATCGTCGAACCACCGATCACCGATCTGGTAGGCCTGCGGCACACGACGTGCGAACACAAAGCCGCATTTCTCCAGCACCTTGCAGGACGCGATATTACCGTCGGTCACGGTCGACTCCAATGAGTCCAGCCCGATGGATGCGGCATGGTCGATGATTGCCTGCCGCGACTCGGTACCAAAACCTTTGCCCTGATGTTCCGGCAACAGCAGGCAACCCACCTCGGCATGCCCGGGCGAGAGAATGCGCAACCCGGTCACGCCCAACTCCTGGCGGCTGGCCCTGTCGGCCACCACCAGACACAACCAGTGCTCCGATTGCGGCCCCCACGCCGGGAGCCGATGCTCGAAACCTTTGCGAACCTGCTCCTCGGCAATTTCACCGAACACAAACTGCATGGTCTGCGGCTCGGAGTGCAGCCTGAGGAACAGAGGCCAGTCGGACTCGACCATCGTGCGCAGGTCCAGTCGATCCGTGGATAGCTCGAGCATCCGCTGCTCCTTGCAAGGGTGGGAAAGGGAGAGAGTTTTTTACTGGGTGTGGGGGGAAAGATCAATGCAAAAGCAGGCGTTTACGTAATGACGTTGTTCATGGAAATCCTTTCCGCAAAAACTCGGGTCTGACGACCTTCGAAGACGATTGATATCTTTTTGATATCAAAAGGCTACTTCAAATGGAGTGATTTTGGAAAGCCATCCCGGGTTTCGCAGACGGCGTCTTGTGCGCGCGGGGCCAGATGGCGTGCTTTATCCGCCACTACGGCCAGGCCTCGAAGGCGCCACTCGTGCGTGGAAATGGTTCCATGAAATAACCTGAAAGTGGATCTCGTGGAGGGGCCAATCAATCCCTAAGATTCTTCTGCAGCCTATGAAAACAGCAGGTTTTTTCATTACTTCAGGAGGGTCTCCCGGAAGGGGGATTCATTGTCATGACGCCAGCCAGCAGCTATCCACTCGCCTGGAAACTCGCGGCCACCATTCTGTCGGTCGCCACGTTATCCGGCTGTGAGCCACCCACCCGGGCGGACTTCATTAAATATCCGACCTTGAGGCAAAAGTGGGCAATGATCTGCGATGCGCGCAGTCATGCAGCGGAAGTCAACGTCGAGGGATGCAAGCATTGGCGCGACTGGCAAGCTGCCAGTCACCAACCGGTACTGGACAACCTGATGAATCAGAATCTGGGCAAATGAACGGTCCCGAAGCGATCTCGGTAACAGAAGGGGGTTGGGCCAGCGGTCATCCCGGGGCATTGAAGCGCCCGGGATTTTCGTCGTTACATTGACGCGTTCGTCGAGCCCGGCGCTCAGCCTGCCAACGTCGCGTTATCAATCACAAACCGATACTTCACATCGCCCTTGAGCATCCGTTCATAGGACTCATTGATCTGATCCGCGCGAATCAGTTCGATGTCGGACACGATGCCGTGCTCGGCGCAGAAATCCAGCATCTCCTGGGTCTCGGGAATGCCGCCGATCATCGAGCCGGCGATGGTGCGCCGTTTCATGATCAGGTTGAACACGTTCGGCGATGGATGCGGTGAGGCGGGGGCGCCGACCAGTGTCAGGGCGCCGTCACGCTTGAGCAGCACCAGGAACGCATCGAGATCGTGAGGGGCGGCGACGGTGTTGAGGATGAAGTCGAAGCTCTTGGTGTGCGCGGCCATTTCTTCCGGGTTGCGCGACACCACCACTTCATCGGCGCCCAGTGCTTTCGCCGCTTCGCGCTTGGACTCGGAGGTGGTGAACGCCACGACGTGCGCACCCATTGCGTGGGCCAGTTTGATGCCCATGTGGCCCAGGCCACCGATGCCGACCACGCCGATCTTCTTGCCCGGCCCGGCGTTCCACTGACGCAGTGGCGAGTAAGTGGTGATGCCCGCACACAGCAGCGGTGCGACGGCGGCCAGTTGTGCTTCGGGGTGTCGGATGCGCAGCACGTAACGCTCATGCACCACGATGTTTTGCGAGTAGCCGCCGAGCGTCCAGCCGGGGGCGTCCGGGGTCGGAAAGTTGTAGGTGCCGATCATGCTGTCGCAGTAGTTTTCCAGGCCGGTTTCGCAGTCTTCACAGTGTTTGCAGCTGTCGACGATGCAACCGACGCCGACCAGATCGCCGACCTTGTATTCGGAAACATGGGCACCGACCGCCGAAACGCGGCCGACGATTTCGTGTCCCGGTACGCAAGGGAATTGTGTGCCGGCCCACTCGGAGCGCACCTGGTGCAGGTCGGAATGGCAGATGCCGCAGAAGGCGATGTCGATCTGGACGTCATGGGCCGCAGGGGCGCGGCGATGGATCTGGATAGGCTCAAGGGGTTTGTCGCCCGCGTGGGCACCGTAGGCTTGAACTAGCATGGGAACGTCCTCGATGGGGTGGTCGAAGGGCCATCTTCCCGTTCTGCCCCGAAGGCACGTTAGTGCATTTCTATCGATTCCTTGCCTGATCCTGCCCGATAGTCGTCGAACGATGAGCCTCGCCCGTTCACGGCTGGCACACCAGACTCACACGCTCGTAGTTCACGGACTTGTCGCGCTCCGGCAACGAATAGGCGGCCGTGCATTGCTGACCATTCCATTTGATCAAGAGCGTGGCTGCATCTTCTTCCACCAGCGCCAGCGCTTTGCCGCCGGGGTCTGAAATCGCAATCTGTTTGCCGGCGCGGTCTTCCAGCGCAGCGCCGAACGGCAGGGGCTTGTGTCGAGCATCGAACAGCTCGAATTGCACGCGTCTGCCGCTGGTGCTGGCGTATCGGGCCAGCACCACGGCGCCGCGCCTTGGCACGACTTGTCGGGTCGCGTTGTCGATCTCGATGTCGGCGCCCAGGTCCCGCGTATCGAGGCTGATCCAGTTCACCCGATAAGGTTGCGCATTGGGCACGACGGCAAAGCCGTTGCGCCCGGTTTCGGCACCGCTGTAGCTGCCGATCTTGACCCCGGCGACGCCCGGCACTTCAGCCAGCGCGAAGGTTTCACCCACCGTTTGCCCAAGATTGATCCCGCCTCCGTGGGCCACGACGGCACCGGCAAGGTTGAGGTTCTGCGAGGTGTAGCCACGCCCCTGGCTGTAGCCGGCACTGACGTTGGCCACGGACGTGCGGGTGCTGAGGTTGGCCGAGGCCGAGTTGCCACCGTTGCTGCTGTTGCCGCCTTGCAGCGAGTAATAGGTGTCGCTGTCTTCCGACAGATAACCGTTGATGCCCACTTGCGTGCTGTCGCTGTCCTTCTGCGTGCTGGCCGAGACGAAGGCACGAGGTGCCCGAGGTCTGGAGCCCAGCGGGAATGACAGGGACAGATTGACCAGAGTGTCGTTGTTCGAAGGACCGAAATCACCGACATCCTTGGAGTAGGTGGCACCGAGGTTGTACGTCATCTCGCCCCAGACGTTGCTGTAGCCGGCCGAGAGGCTCTGGGAGCCCCCGCGATTCCAGTAGCGCTGATCGCTGGCGTTGAGATAGACACTGCCAAATTGCTGTTGACGGCCCAGGCTCTGGTTGACGGTCAGATCGGTACGGGTTTTCGAGTTGGCGCTGCGTCTTGAGCTGTCGGAGCCGAGTTCCTCGACATGCTGGGTGAGCGTCCGATAGCCCTCGGTGGAGTATCGGTAGGCGGCGAGGGTGAAGCTGGTGTCGGTCCCGGTGAACGTTTTTGCATACAGCGCCCGCAGGCTGTTGCCCTGGGTGGATTGTCCGGGGGTACGGCTGGCCGAGTGGGTCAGGTCGATCGAAACAGCGCCGATACGGGTGTTGCGCCCGGCACCAAGCGCCAGCGCCTGGAAATTGTCCGAGGCCTGGACACCGACGATCCCGGTCAGGTTGCTGCTGATACCGTAAGCCAGCGTGCTGCTGACAAACTGCGGCGACGTCAGCCCCTCGCTGTTGCTGTTGTACTTGCCCGCCGAGACGCTGTACTTCGCCTGACCTTCACGCACCATGATCGGCAGGCTGGAAAACGCCTGCAGCGTGACCCGGCGACGGCCATCGGCCTCGATGATGGTCACTTCCAGGTCGCCGTTGGAGCCGCTGGGGTAGATATCGCTGATCTCGAACGGACCCGGAGGCACGTTGGCGGTGTAGAGGATGTAGTTGTTCTGACGGATCTCCACCGTGGCGCTGGTTTCCGCCACACCACGGATGATCGGCGCGTAGCCGCGTTCGCTGTCCGCGCGCATGCCTTCATCGGAGGCCAGTTTCAGGCCGCGATAACGCACGCTGTCGAACAGGTCCGTGTCGGAGAAGATATCGCCCGCACTGAATTGCCCCTTCAGCGCCGTCACATCATGCTGCACGAAGCTGCGGTTGCTCTTGAAGGTGCTCGGTTGCCCGGTGGTGCTGCTGAAGTTCGACTCGTTACGCAGCCGCCAGCCGCCCAGGTTGATCCCGTTACGCAATCCCAGGTTATTGGAAAGTGTGGTGCTGTGATCGGAGCTGTTGCGGCTGCTGCTCAACTGATAGTTGATGAAGGCTGCCGAAACACCCTGATCCCACAGCGCCGGGTCGACATACCCGCGCATGCCGCGCTGCATGGCGATTTGCGGCACGCTGACCATCAGGCGCAGCCGGCTGACGTCGTAGCGCACAGTGGCTTTGTCGATCAGCTCGGGAAGGTCATGACACGCGTGCGGATCAAGAGGGTTGAGCTTGCCGGTCGCCTCGATTTTTTTCATGTCGATGCCCAGTTGCCGGAGCATGTCCAGGGTCAGACAGGCTTGAACCTTGCCGTTCTTCGCATCGCGCCGAAAATCGATATCACGACGCCCCACCAACACCTCGTTGCTGTAAAGGTCTACCCGGTAATTGCCCGGCAGCACGCTGTTGGCCGACAGCAACAGTTGCAGGTCCACGGACGACTGGGCGCCCTGAAGAAACGCGGTGTTGAATTGGTCGAGCGGTTCTTGCTCAGGCTCGGCGGCGGTCGCTGCGATGGGCAGGCAGGACGCAATGATGATGGCCAGCGTTGGGCTCAAGCGTGATAAGGGAATTGCCAGTTGCCAGCTGTGGTTTACGCCACGATCTTGTCTGTCGCGAGTGAGTAAAAACATGCAATTGACCTATATCACCCCCGGTACGCATGACTGAGCGGAGCGAAGTGAAGTACGGTTGATATACGACTGATAATTAAACAGGCGCGTTAAGGCGATTCTTTGGCCAGGCTGGCTTTCGCTGTCGAACTTCCGGCCAGTGCTGTGGCGTAACGCTCTTGCGCGCCGTAGTCGTTGATGCTGGTGAACGACAAGTGGGCGGTTTTGATGTTTGTCAGTTGTTGGGTGGCGAACTCTTTTTGCTCGCCCGGGGCGATCATCAATGAATCAACTACTTTTTCAGCCGATGTTCCTGACTGCAGTTTTATATCCACCATGGACACGTGGTAGAGACCGGGGTTTTTGATGCTCAGGGCTGTTTTTCCTGCCCGTTCCACAAGCGCCCATTGCAGTTCGGTCGGTGCCAGATAAGCGTTGGCGTTCAACCCGGCCGGGCGGAAGAACACTTTGATGCGCTGGCGCACGGCGAGCTGCAGCGTGTTTTGTGCCTTGGCGGCCTGAGGGATCTCCTGGACATTGAGCCAGACCACCGACTCTCTGTCGGACGGCATGCCGGTGCCCTCGTAGATCACCCGCAGCAATTGCTGTTCGTTACCGGTCACCCGGGCCAGCGGCGGGGTCACGGCGAAGGGCACCGAGGCCGTCTCGGACCCGTCGCGGTCGACCCAGGACTGGATAAGTACGTCTTCACCGTTATTGCGCACGGTGATGCCGGCCTCTTTGTGCTTGCCGTCGAACACCAGGCGGGTGGCGCTCAAAGAGATACCGGCGCTGGCCTGGGCAGCCACGAGCAAGCCCAGGAGGCCCAGGCAAAAGGAAAGGGGACGAACCAACATGATCATTACCGATTGATTGCCAAAGAGAGGCGGGGCACCGGGCCCCGCTCCGGGGTCAACGTCTGCGCGGGGGTTATTCGTATTGCAGAACGAACGGCAGGGTGGCGTCACCGCGACCGGCGACAACGGTGTCCAGCGGGCCGGTGGTGACGTAGGCGGCCGAGAACTTCAGGGTGGTGCCGCCATCCTGCAGGGTGTTCTCGATGTGGGCGGTGGCGTCCGAAGACAGATCGATCAGCGCGCCGTTGGCGTCGAGCAGGGCGATACCGATGTTCTTCGCCGCGCCCAGCCCGTCGATCAGTTTCAACACCTTGGTGCCTTCGACGAGGCCCGAGCCGGCGCCTTTTTTCGGTTGGAAGATCATCGACACCTTGGTGCCCTTGTTGCAGGTGATCTTCATGTCGAAGTTTTCGGCGCTGAGCTTACCGCTGCCGATCGGTGCGGCTGCGGTGCCCATGTCCTTGATCGACACTTCACCCATCGGCACGGAAATGGTCTTGTTCAAGTCCGAGCTCTGAACCGAGCAGGCATCGTTGTTGATGATGCCGGAGAAGTTGATGGTGCCGGAGCCGGCCTTGGTTGGAACGACCGGGTCGGCGGCAAATGCATTGCCGGTGGCGCTCAGGATCGACAGGGTCAAAAATGCCAGGGTGAACTTTTTCATTCTGATTTCCGTATGTGTTTGAAGTGCAGCGTTAAAGTGCGCTGCCACGATACGAAAGCTGTTCAGATGAAAAAATCAGACGATCCTTAGAATCACGAAATGCCCATGAATGAACAGTCGCTGATGACGGTTCGTTAGTTGAAAAGTTTGCGCTCGATGCAGTAAGCCAACAAATCCTGATCACTGCTGACTTCAAGTTTGCGCATTGCGGCGATCTTTTGCGTACTGATGGTCTTGGCACTTCTGTTCTGGCCACGGGCAATGTCGCTGACACTTTGGCCTGCAACAAACAGGCGCAGGATTTCATGCTCCTTGGGTGATAGTCGGGCAAAGCGTTCGTCCAGGTCGGCGGTGGACTCGATCACCGAAACCGGCTCTGGGGTCGCACTGCGGAAGGGCCTGCCACTGGCGACAGCCTTGAGCGCGACTTCGATTTCGTTATGCAACTGATGTTTCTGGATGACCCCGAGGACGCCCAGTTCATGCAGGCGGGTCAGGATCAGCGGATTGGAGATCATGGTCAGCACCAGGATCTGCACATGGGGAAAGTGCCGCTTCAGGTACTCCACCAGTTTGAGACCATCACCATAGGGGGAGTCCGCAGGCATGTTGAAATCGGTGATGACCAGGTCGACAGGCTGGCTTTCGAGCAGCTTGATCAGCCCGTCCGAACTGATGGCTTCGCCCACGACGCTGAAATGCTCGTCCCGTTCTACGAGTTCGCGCACTCCCAGCAACACGATGGGGTGATCATCCGCGATGACAACGTTCAGTTTTTCCATGACCAGGTGTCCGTAAGGTGTCGTTGGGTAAATAAGGGGGAGGTTACTTGAATGTCGCCAGTAACGCGTTCAGGTCTTCAAGAACCTGGTGAACGTCCAGCGCCAGGGCCGGGGTGAGTTTGTGCCCGGTCAGTCGGCATTCCAGCAGGGCGCAGGTCTGGGCGAGGGCGCTGGCCTGAATGACACCCAGTGAGCCGGCGATGCTGTGGAGTTTTTGTGCCGTGCGGTCAGCATCTTCCTGGTTCAGCGCTGTGCGGATGTCCTGCATGTCCTGTTGCAGGGTGCTGATGAAGAGCTCCCGCATTTTCGCTGACAATTGCACAGGCGCTTCAGTCGAGGAGGGGGCCTCGACTATCGGAGCGCTGTCGGCATGCGCGGCCACGGGCTTGTTGCAGTGTTTGATCAACTGCGTTCGCAACGTTTGCAGGTTCAGAGGTTTGACCAGCCAGGCGTTCATGCCCACGGCGGCACAACGTTCACCTTCCTCGCGCAGGGCATTGGCGGTGACACCGATTATGGGCAGGTCCGCGCCGCGTTGGCGCAAGGCTGTGGCCAGTTCGTAGCCGTTGATGATTGGCATGTTGACGTCAGTCAGCACCAGGTCGAACAGCCCGGGCAGCCATTGGGCCAGTGCCTGTTCTCCGTTGTCGGCCGCTGTTACCGAACAGCCCAGGGCTTCCAGTTGTTCCTTGATGATCGCCTGATTGATCGGGTTGTCTTCGGCCACCAGGATCCGCAGATTCAGATCGGCCGCTGTTTCGGGCAGTAAAAGTGGCTGGTGTACATCCGCACCCTGCAGCGCACGGCTCACGGCCCGGGCGATTGCGCGGACATCGTGAGCGTCGACTTCGCGATCCTGCGTGGTGCCCGACGGCGCTTTGCGGGCGCCTGCGGTGGCGATGATCCGCGGGCCGGGCCAGGGTGTTTCATTGCCAATCGGCAGCATATCCACCAACAGCGCCGACGTCGTGGCGGGTTGACTGTCGCCACCCACGACCCGGGCGTCTGCACCCAGGCGGTTGAGCCAGGCGCACAGGTGCTGCGCGAGCTCCTGAGCCTGTGCACGGACAAAAAACGGTGGTGTTCCCGGTATGAACTCGGGGCAATCGGCCAGTTCTCCCGGCAGACACTCCAGTGTCAGTTGCAGGGAAAAACTGCTGCCCAGACCGGGCTCGCTGACCACTTTGAGCTGGCCCGCCATCAGGTCGCACAGCCACCGGCAGATCGCCAGGCCCAGCCCCGCACCTGCTTCACTGGAGGCATCGCGGACCTGATAGAACGGATCAAACAACTGCACTTGCTGGGCCTGGGAAATACCGATGCCTGTATCGCTGACCTGCCACTGCAGGCTCACGTCATCGGCGCTGCGCTCCAGCACCCGGACCCGCAGAGCGACCCGACCGTTGTCGGTGAACTTGATGGCATTGCTCAACAGATTATTGAGGATTTGCCGAATGCGCAGCGGATCACCGCGAACCCGGTCCGGAAGGCTGGCATCCATGCAGGCGTAGAGTTGCAGCCCCTTGGCTTCGGCGAAGGCACTGTAGGTGCGCAAAGTGTCTTCGGTCAGTTCCAGCGGGCAGAAATCCTGGTCTTCGAGCGTCATTTGCCCGGACTCGATCTTCGACACGTCCAGCACATCACTGATCAGCTGGAACAAGGTGGCGGAAGACCGCTGAATGGTATTGAGGTACTGCTGCTGACGCGGTTCCAGCGGGGTCAGCCCCAACAGTTCGAGGGTGCCCAGCACACCGTACAACGGCGTACGGATTTCATGGCTCATCGTCGCCAGAAACCGGGTTTTGGCCGCGTTGGCCGAATCGGCGGCTTTGCGTGCGTCTTCCAGTGCGGCGGCATCTTCGACCAGGCGGGTGACGTCATGGATCGCGCACAGCCAGGCATCCTGTCCCTGATAACGGGTGGAGGTGAAGTCGACATGCAGGTGACGGCCATCGATCTCAAGGTCGGTCTGCCCGGAACGGATGAGATCGTGCTGACGATTGAGTACCGTGATCAGTTTGGTGCTGTCCTGCCATTGCTGGGCGCGGCGGTTTTCCAGTAACACGGCATGGTCTCTGCGGCGTATGACGCACAGGCCGGCCGGTGCCGTGTCAATGACTGTGCGGCTGAACGCTTCGCTTTCGGCGATGCTTTCGTGGGCCCGGTGGGCAGGCAGCACCACGCGGCGCTTGTACCAGCGATTGAACGCCCGGCCACCGCCAAACCCCGCCAGCAGCAACGCGAACAACGCCAGCAACGGCCACAGGGCGTAGTTGAGGAAGCTTTTCAGGCTGATGACGTAAATCCCCGACCAGTGCCGTTCGCCCGGGCTGGAGACTTTGAACACCAGCCCGTCGCGGTTGAAGTTCAGTCCTTCATCAATCTTCAGATCAGGTTTTATCGCACCGATCAGCGCTTCACCGGAGGGGGCGATGAGGGTGAAATGGTCGTAGATCGACCACTGCATGATGCGTTCGATGTTGTTGACCTGAGCCAGGTTCAACAGTGAAGCGACCACTACCCAGGAGCTGGCGCCCTCGATATGCATCGGGGCCGAAGACAAGTCGATGTTGACGTAACCGAGCACGGATGCCTTGGCGCTGTCACCCTCCGCCGCGTTGTACTGCACCCAGTGAACCCGGTTATCCAACGGCTTTGGGTTGGCATCGTGCAGTCGTTGCAGCAACTGCTTCATTACCCCGACAAACTCCCCGCCCTGTATCTGGCCCTCGCCGCGCAGACGTCCGGCGGCGGGCACGGCGATGTCGAAGTTGTCCGGGACGTTGAACAGGACAACTTGCGGTGACTGAAAATGCGAGGCCGACCAGAAGGCGCTGTAGTGATCGGCCAGGTGCGCACCGAGGTTGAAGACTTTCAGGTGCTGACTGGGGGCGATCTTGTCCGGATCGACCTTCACACTGAAGGGCAGGGAAAAGGAGTGCTGCTGGCCCCGGTAGATATCGGGCCCCTCGTCAGGCATTGCCTGTTGCAGCGACATGGGGATAACCGTCGAGGTCAACATGCCGCCCTCGGCGCTGTGCGCAGACAGCGTTTCGAGAAAGGCTTCCTGTTCGTGCAGATTCTCCAGCAACCGCGCAAAGTGGAATCGCACCGTGTCGTGCTGCTCTTCGAGCGTGCGCTGCACGCCCCAATAGCTGATTCCGATCAGCAGCATGACGGTTGCGCACAGTACCGTCAGGCCTTTGTTCAGGCGCAGCGAACTGTTGGCCAGTTTGTCGAAAATGGCGTTGGGATGATTCATCGCACGGCCACGCGACCGGTGAGCGCAAAGCGGTTGAGCACTGAGACCTCGAAGCAAGAGACGCTGGAACGCACGTGTCTGAGGGTCAATAGGTGCTAGCCGGACCGTCATGGGTCAACAACTGCTGGAACTGATCCGGGGACACGGCATGAGAGATCAGGAAACCCTGAACCTGAGTGCAGTCGATTTTACGCAACAGAGCAAGCTCTTGCGCGGTTTCCACACCTTCGGCGACCACGGTCAGGCCCAACTGCCGCCCGAGGGCGACAATGCTGGTCAGTGCCTGAGCCAGCTCCTCGTTCTCGTTGCAGCCCTGAACCAGCGCCCGGTCAATCTTCAGCTCGGTAAAAGGCGTCGACACCAGGTTCATGTAGGAGCTGTAACCCTTGCCGAAATCATCCTGCGACAGGCCGAACCCCATGATCCGCAACCGGCAGGCACCGGCGTAGAAGTTACTGATGTCCTGTGGCACCGAACACTCCATCAGTTCAAAGCAGATTTTTCCCGGTACCCCATGATGGGCGTGGACGAACTCGAGAATCCGGTCGGTCAGGTCATGGCTGTTGAGCAGGTGCGTGGGCAGGTTGATCGACACCGGAATGTCGTACCCCTGATCGCGCCAACGAGCCTGCGCCTCGATCGCCTGACCCAATACGTGCCACAGCAGGTGTTCCTCCAGATTGAAGGCTTTGAGCGCCGGTAGAAACAGGCCCGGCAGCATCAAGCCGTGTTCCGGATGCATCCATCGCACCAGGGCTTCGGCGGCGACGATGCGCCCGTTGGCGAGGGCTTTCTTGGGTTGAAACCAGGCTTGCAGTTGACCATTGCCCAGGGCGTCAAGAATGGCCTGGCGCTCAATGCCCGGAACGGGCAGTGGCTGAGTGGCCTGGCGCAAACCCATGAGCTGGTCGGTCAGGTCGCGCAGGGCCGTGGATTTCACCGGCTTGGAAATCAGTCCGATGACCTTGACCCCCGAATTGCGCGCCACCAGGCTGGCCCCCATCAACATGCGCCGGGAGGTCGCACTCATGATTGCCAGGGCCGGTCGGGCGTGCAGGGCGGCCAGCCCCTGGATGAACTGCACGCCATCCATGCCGGGCATGAGCAGGTCGGTCAGTACCAGATCGAATTCACGTCGTTGCAGACGGGCGAGCGCTTCTGCGCCATCGCGTGCCGCTTCGAGATGAAAGTCACCCAGTTCGCTGAACAGGTGCTGCAAGTACAAATGCTGGAAGGGATGGTCTTCGACAATCAGGATGCTACAGCGCTTCATGGGCAGCTCTTTCATAAGGCACCAGGTAATTGAACAGGGCTTGCAGCGTGAACGGCTTGACCAGGCAGTGGTTCATGCCGGCGGCCAGGCACTGGGCCGCTTCTCCGCGCAAGGCGTTGGCGGTGGCGCCGATGATGGGAAGGGTGCAGCCCAGGCGACGTAACTCCCGGGCCAGTTCGTAGCCATTGAGGCGCGGCATGTTGACGTCGCTGAGGATGATGTCGAACGGTCTGTCGCGCCAAAGCGACAGCGCCTCTTCGCCATCGGCGGCCAGCACCACGGTGCAGCCGAGTTCCTCCAGTTGATCACGCAGGATCAATTGATTGATGACGTTGTCTTCGGCCACGAGAATGTGCAGGTTCAGCCGTTTCAGCTCCTGTGGATCGGCGTGTGTTGCAGGTTTTGCCACCCACAATCCCTGTGCCAGGCTGACCGCCTGGTGAATGGCGTGCAGGTCGTTGAGATTGACCTTCCAGCCACCGGACATGATCTGTGGCTCGTGGCTGCCGTCACCGGTGGCGAGCACCAGCGGGCCGGTCCATTCGGATTCAAGGCGTTGCTCGAACGCGCCCGGGTGCAACTCGATCAGGATGCTCTGGGAGGACGAGCCCTGACGCGGAGGGTGGCCGATCTGCGGGCGCGCGCCCCAGCGTCTTAGCCAGCCGCTGATGACTTCGGCCAGCTCGCGGATCGGCGACACCACGTAGACGATCTCCGGCAGCAATCCTTTCAGATTCGTTTGTACTGCGCTGCCCGAGGGTTCTTCCAGTGGCAGGTCCAGGGAAAAACTGCTGCCCAGACCCAACTCGCTGACCATGCGGATGTTGCCGTTCATCAAGTGGGTCAGGCGCTGACAGATCGGCAGGCCAAGCCCCGTACCGGCCACCACATTGGTGCTGCCGTCGATCTGAAAGAAGGGGTTGAAGATCAGCGCCTGATCGTCCTGGGTGACGCCTTTGCCGGTGTCCGAGACCTGCCATTGCAGGCTGGAACGCTCGCCTTCGCGACAGAGCAGCCTGACCCTCAGGACCACCCGCCCGGAGTCGGTGAATTTGACGGCGTTGTTCAGCAGATTATTGAGGATCTGGCGGATTCTCGTGGCGTCACCGATGACCCGTTCCGGCAGTTGCGGGTCCAGGCAGGCATACAACTGCAAGCCTTTGCCCCGTGCCGCGGCGGCATAACCCTGGATCACCTCTTGCACCAGTTGCAGAGTGGAGAACTCGCTCAGTTCCAGCGCCAGTTGCCCGGCTTCGATTTTCGACACGTCCAGCACATCGCAGATCAATTGCAACAGCGTCGCCGATGAACCCTCGATTGCCCGCAGGTAGTCGCGCTGCTGCACATCCAGGGTGGTGCGCGCCAGCAATTCAAGAGTCCCCAGTACGCCATACAGGGGTGTGCGGATTTCGTGGCTCATGGTCGCCAGAAACAATGTCTTCGCATCATTGGCGGCGTCGGCGAGCTGGCGTGCCTGTTGCAACGCTTCTTCGATCTGGGTGCGCGCGCTGATGTCACTGAAGGTGCAGAGCAACACGTCCTCACCCTTGTAGCGGGTGGGCACGCAGCTCAGATACAGATGGCGGCCATCGGCGGTTTCGAAGTAGTCGGTGAGGGGCGGTGCTTCGCCATTGAAGGCTCTGCGAATCCATTCGGGACACAGTTGCTCGCGTTCATCGCCCTGGCCCAGCCATTGTTGGGACAGGGTGTTTTCCAGCACCACCTGGCCATCGGTGCGGCGCAAAACGCACAAGGCCACCGGGGCTGTCTGAATCACGTCGCGGCTGAACAGTTCGCTTTCGACCACGGCCTGGATGCGGTGGATCGTCGGTTTGATGAAGCGATGTTCCATGCGCCGGATCAACAGCCATACCAGGCTGATACTCAGCAGGCAGAACAGCAGGGCGCCGATCAGTTGCGATGCCAGCGCAGAGAGCAAGGCCCGCAATTCGATGGAGTACACCAGTTGCCAGTCCGATGACTTGAGTTGCTTGCGAATCACCAGATGATCAGGCAGCCAGCCTTCGCCGACCAGACCAAAGAAATTTTCACGCTGAAGCTGCAAAAGATTCTGGCTCAAGCGTGTGCTTTGGCTATTGGTGAACAGCAACATGCCCTGGGCGTTGAACATCATGAACTCGCCCGCGCTCTGGTCGTTCAGCGCGTTGGAGACTTTGCGGCCGTCCATTTCCAGCCCCAGCCAGCCGGAACTCGTGTCGCGTTCGTCGAGGCGGATGAAAATGTACAGTTGTGAATGCCGGGCCGATTGATGTGTCAGCCACAGTTCTTCAAGTGCGGGGGCGTTCTCGCGCTTGAGCGTCTCCAGGCGATTGAGCATGGCCTGGGGAAAGTTCTTTGGCATCGGTGTTGCGGTGTACAGACGCTTGACGTTTGCATCGGTGCCGCTGCTGACGTAGATGAGGTTGACCTGTTTGTCCTCCAGGTAATCACGCATGCGCTGGGTCAGGCCGATACGCCACTGCTTGCCGGGCGTGTTGCCCAGCAGCAGATGAATCTCTTCATCGGAGGCCGGTGGTGTGGTGGCGGGTTTGCGCGTGGCCGACAGGCTGAGGCTTTCGAGCAACGCCTCGCGAGTGGTGAAAAAGGTATGCGCTTCGGCGATGGCGCTGCTCATGTAGCCGCGCCGCCGGGACAGTTCGTTGGTGAAGGTGAATAACAGAAAGTTATAGACCCCGCCGAGGATGCCGATCAGCAACACCAGCGCGAAAATGCGCAACAAGCGCCGCGCCGCATTCGGGGTGGAAAGGATCGGGTTGATTTGATGCAGGTACGACTTCAATCTCATGCCCGCACTGTAGGCAGGCATGGGTTCGATCGATATAAGACGATCCTTAAATGGCTACAGATAACTCATGATGAAGGTCACGGCGGTGTTCGCCGTACCCGCTTTCAACGTGCCTTCGGCGAGGCGGTAGTAGGACGCGGACAAGGGAATCCTGAAGTCGGTGTCGGTGGTGTTGAAGCCGTTGAACGGGTAATTGGTGTCCAGTGCGATAGGTTGCCCCGCATCGTTCATCAGCTGCAGGCCGATGCCTTTGGCTGTGGACTCGGCATTCAGCGCCACGATGCCTTTCTTCGAATCGATGACAGCGGTGGTGGCCTTGAGTTGATAGGTCACTTTCTTGATGCCGCGCTGGCACTGGTTCAAGGCAATGTTGTATTTGATCACGCGCGGTGTAGCGCCGCTCTTTTCAAACTCTTCCAGACGGTAATCGTCACCCATCGCCACCGGCACGGACGGGGTCTGGCAGGAGGCGGTATTCAAGTGAATCGGGTTGAGCAGGTTGAACTTGATGAACACCAGATCACTGACTTGCAGGTTGCCGAGAAAGCCGGCGGCAATCTCGTTTTTCGGCGACAGTTCGCCGGATTTGAAGATCTCCAGCGAGTAGTTCCCGCCATTGGTGGTGTAAGTGCCTGAGCCAATGTTGAACGGCGGAGGCATGTAGGTGATGTTCGGGTTGGGGGTGCCGACACGAAATGAAAGTCCGGTCTTGCCCAGGGGATAGGTCGCGTCGACGGGCGCGCCCAGAGCGGGGTTTATGGCGAATCCGTAGCGTGTGGCCGCCGTGCAGGTAAAGATGTGCTCCGCCGCATTGAGCGATTGCTGGTAGATGATGGTGCCAATGGGCGCGTCCTGGGGGACCGTCAAACTGTCCGCCCCGACGTTGGCGCCGAAATTCAGGGTCACTGTCGTGTTGTGTTTATCCGAATAGGTAAACGCACAATTCGCGGCTATGGCACCCGAACCCCAGACGAGTGCCATGACGCAGGCAATGTTTGAAAAAACGCGCATTCGTCGCTGTTTGTCGGGTCGTTCCATATTGGCGGCGCCACACGGTGATAGAGGAGCCACGCACTCTAGTGGCCGTCGACTGCGCCGGACATCAGGCGATTCCTAGTTTGCTGGGGCAGGTACACTGCTTCGCCTGGACTTATGTGATTCTGGTATCAGTGCTATTCAATTAGTGCCGTTTATCAATCAATCGTCGAAGGGTAGTTTGCCTCTCCATACCGTATTGATGGAAAGGAGGGTGCAAACGATGCGAACCACGATGAAGGCCGGTGTGCTGGCCGCGATGATCGGAATGTCCGGCGCTGAAGTCGAGGCGGCGGATTACCGGCAGAACCCGTTCACCTTGACCTACGGCGGCGCGATCACCCGTAACGAGCCGGGCAAGGTCAACATTCATCCGGTGACCTACACGCTCAATGGCCTGGCCATTTCCGCCAACGTCTACACCCCCGCGAACTACGATCCGGCCCGGCACTATCCCGCCGTTGTCGTCGCGCACCCCAATGGTGGAGTGAAAGAGCAGGTTGCCGGTCTTTATGCTCAGCGCTTGGCCGATCAGGGCTACATCACGATCACGGCGGATGCCGCTTATCAAGGCGCGAGCGGGGGAGAACCACGCAACATCGACAAACCGGCCAACCGCGTCGAAGACATTCACGGCATGGCCGACTTCATCGCCAGCTACCCCGGCGTCGACAGTGCTCATCTGGGTTTGCTCGGCATCTGCGGCGGTGGCGGTTACTCGTTGAAGGCTGCGCAGACCGACAAACGCTTCCGCTCGATTGCCACGGTGAGCATGTTCAATTCCGGGCTGGTGCGCCGCAACGGTTATCAGGACTCGCAACTCGACACCATCCAGCAGCGCTTGCAGCAAGCCTCGGCCGCCCGTGCCCAGGAAGCTGCCGGCGGGGAAATCCAATACATCGGCGATGCCAAATTGACCGACGAGCAGATCGCCAAATTGCCGTTCGACCTGTACCGCCAGGGCTTCGAGTATTACGGCAAGACCCACGCGCATCCCAACTCGACTTTCCGTTACACCCTCAGCAGCCTGCTGGACCTGATGAGTTTCGACGCGACAGACCAGATCGAACTGATCGACAAGCCCTTGCTGATGATCGCCGGCAGCAAGGCCGACAGCCTGTACATGTCGGAGCAGGCCTTCGCCAAGGCCTCCGGAACTCAGGACAAAACCCTGTTCAAGATCGAGGGCGCCACGCACATCGAAACCTATTGGGTGCCGGCCTACGTCGATGTCGCCATGGAACAGCTGACGGCGTTTTACGCCCGAACCCTCTGATTCGAAGGAAACCATCTTCATGAACAAAACCTTGTTGGGCCTCGCCATGTGCGCGGCCACACCTTTTGCCAGCGCTGCTGAAGTCGCGGGCGGCGGCAGTGAGCCGTTGAGCGCGCAGCAGATCCGACGTGCGGGTTCTCAGGCTTCATTTGTGGGGCCTGAGGATTATTTCTCCGGTCGGGTGCGCGTCGATCCGCTGTTCAACGATACGGGCGAAATCAATGCGTCCGGCGCTTACGTGACCTTCGAGTCGGGCGCCCGTTCGGCCTGGCACACCCATCCTGCCGGTCAACGATTGGTGGTGATTTCCGGTGTCGGGCAGACTCAGGAATGGGGCAAGCCTGTGCAGGACATTCACCCCGGCGATGTGATCGTCTGCCCGCCGGGCGTCAAGCATTGGCATGGCGCCGCGCCCAACAGCACCATGACCCATCTGGCGGTGACCGGCTCCGTGAACGGCAAGAATGTGGAGTGGCTGGAGAAAGTCGCCGAAGACCGGCCGGCGCCGCCGGCAGCACCGACAGAAGTCGCGGTCTCCGAAGTGCTCTCCGCGAGGCAGCAGGCGATTGTGCCGATTGGCGCGGCCATGGCCAGCAGCAGCAACATGCCGCGTCTCAACGCCGCTTTGAACGAAGGGCTGGATGCCGGGCTGACGGTCAGCGAAGCAAAGGAAATCCTTGTGCAGCTGTATGCCTACGCCGGTTTTCCACGCAGCCTCAATGCGCTGGGCGAATTGATGAAAGTGGTCGAGGCACGCAAGCAACGCGGCCTCCACGATGAGCCAGGGCGCGAACCCGGTCACGCCGTGTCGACAGGCGACGCCTTGCTGGCCGTGGGCAAGGCCAATCAGACCCGTATCGCCGGGGCGCCGGTTCAAGGCCCGCTGTTCGACTTCGCGCCGGTCATCAACCAGTTCCTGCAGACGCATCTGTTCGGCGACATCTTCGAACGTGACAACCTGGACTGGCAAAGCCGCGAACTGGCGACGGTTTCAGCCCTGGCGGCTACGCCCGGCGCCGAATCGCAGCTGCGTTCGCATATCGCGGCCAGCCTGCGGGTGGGATTGAGCAGCGCGCAATTGCGTCAGTTGACGCAGGTACTGACCCAACACGGAGAAGTCGAAGCGGCGGGGCGCGCCAGCGAAGCACTGGAAAAACATCTGGCCCAACCCTGAGCAACGTCAGTCGCCATAGCGCAACGCATCGCGCAGCAGAGTGAAGGCGGGTGAACTCTGGCGTCGGCTGGGGTAGTAGAGGTGGTAGCCGGAAAACGGCTCGCACCAGTCGCTGAGTACCCGAATCAACCGGCCCTGCGCTACATGCTCTTGCACCAGGTCTTCCGGCATGTAGGCCAGCCCCAGTCCCTGGAGCGCGGATTGCAGGCGCATGGCAATATTGTTGAACACCAGTTGCCCTTCGACTCGCACATTCAGGGCTTGCCCGTCTTTCTCGAACTCCCAGAGCAGCAGGCTGCCGTGGGTCGGCATACGCAGGGTGATGCAGTTGTGTTCCATGAGATCGGGTGGAATCAGCGGTTTGCGGTGGCGGGCGAAGTACGCCGGGGAGCCGACGACCGCCATGCGCATGTCCGGACCGATGCGCATCGCGATCATGTCCTTGGCCACCTGTTCGCCCAGCCGCACGCCGGCGTCGAAGCCTTCGGCGACGATGTCGGTCAGGCCGTAATCGACGATGATCTCGACATTCAGGTCGGGGTTGTCGGGTAACAGTTGGGCGAGGGCGGGTTGCAGGATCGTGATCGCCGAATGTTCGCCAGCCGTAATCCGCAACTTGCCGGCCGGTTTGTCGCGAAACTCGCTGAGCAAGGCCAGTTCGTGATCGATTTCTTCGAACCGGGGGGCGATCACTCGCAACAGGTGTTCGCCGGCCTGGGTCGGGGAAACACTGCGCGTGGTGCGCGCGAGCAAGCGCACGCCCAGGCGTTCCTCCAGTTGACGCATCGCCCGGCTCAAGGCCGGTTGCGACATGCCCAGTTTCGCCGCCGCACGGGTGAAGCTGCGCTCTTGCGCCACCGCCGAAAAGATCGCGAGCAGGTCGTAGCTTTCAACGGACATTGATGCGCCCCTGTTATGAACTGCTGGCGATTATGCCATCAGCCATAACAATCAGCCGACTCTAAAAACGTGCGCGACGGCTCGGGTCAGGTCGATTTTTTACGCATTCTTTACGGTGGAGAACTTTGTTCACATCGATACTGGCCGCGTTTTTTGACCGCACCTGAGCCTTGTATTCCTGAAGGCCCTGGCCCGCGTATTGCCCAAGGATGGCACGCCACTTCTTCCCGCCGTTCGAGAGCCGCGACCCTTGAGTAAAACCAACGAAAATTCCCCAACCAAAACCTCGGGCGCAGCCATGCTGGTGGCCGCTGTCGGTGTGGTTTACGGGGATATCGGCACCAGCCCCCTCTACACCCTCAAAGAAGTCTTTTCCGGCCACTACGGCGTGCAGCTCAATCACGACGGTGTGCTGGGCATTCTGTCGCTGATTTTCTGGTCTCTGATCTGGGTGGTCTCGATCAAGTACGTGCTGTTCATCCTGCGGGCCAACAACCAGGGTGAGGGCGGCATCATGGCGTTGACGGCATTGGCCCGTCGCGCGTCGGCGCCTTACCCGCACATGAGCAAAGTGCTGGTGTTGCTCGGACTGTTCGGTGCGGCGCTGTTCTACGGCGACAGCATGATCACCCCGGCGATCTCGGTGCTCTCGGCGGTCGAAGGGCTGGAGCTGGCGTTCGACGGCATCGAGCACTGGGTGGTGCCGCTGTCGGTGGTGGTGCTGGTGGCGCTGTTTCTGATCCAGAAACACGGCACGGCGCGGATCGGCACGCTGTTCGGCCCGGTCATGGTGCTGTGGTTCGTGGTGTTGGGTGCGCTCGGGGTCTACGGCATTTTGCAGCGCCCCGAGGTGTTGCAGGCGCTGAGCCCGATCTGGGCGGTGCGCTTCTTTACGGTTCATCCGGGCATGGGCGTGGCGATTCTGGGCGCGGTCGTTCTGTCGTTGACCGGTGCGGAAGCCTTGTACGCCGACATGGGCCACTTCGGTCGCAAACCGATTGCCCGTGCCTGGTTCATGCTGGTCCTGCCTGGTCTGGTGCTCAATTACTTTGGTCAGGGCGCATTGATCCTCGGCAACCCGGAAGCGGTGCGTAACCCGTTCTATCTGCTGGCCCCGGAATGGGCGCTGCTGCCGATGGTCGCGCTCTCTACGCTGGCGACGATCATCGCTTCGCAAGCGGTGATTTCCGGTGCGTTCTCCCTGACGCGCCAGGCCATCCAGCTGGGCTACGTTCCGCGCATGTTCATCCAGCACACCTCAAGCCAGGAGCAGGGCCAGATCTACATCGGCACGGTCAACTGGGCGTTGATGGTCGGCGTTGTGCTGCTGGTGATCGGTTTCGAATCTTCCAGCGCTCTGGCTGCCGCTTATGGCGTGGCGGTGACGGGCACCATGTTGATCACCACCCTCCTGTCCGCCGCCGTTGTCCTGTTGCTGTGGAAGACGCCGCGCTGGCTGGCGATCCCGATGCTGTTCGGTTTTCTGTTGGTGGATAGCCTGTACTTCGCGGCCAACGCGCCGAAGATCCTGCAGGGCGGTGCGTTCCCGGTGATCGCCGGCATTGGTCTGTTCATTCTGATGACCACCTGGAAGCGCGGGCGCAAGATCATCGTCGAGCGGCTGGATGAAACCGCGTTGCCGCTGCCGTTGTTCATCAGCAGCATTCGTGCGCAACCGCCTCATCGCGTGCAGGGCACGGCGGTGTTCCTGACGGCGCGGGCCGACGCGGTTCCCCACGCGCTGCTGCACAACCTGTTGCATAACCAGGTGCTGCACGAGCAGGTGGTGCTGTTGACTGTGGTGTCTGAAGACAGCCCGCGCGTGCCGGTGGATCGTCGTTTCGAAGTCGAGTCCTATGGCGACGGTTTCTTCCGGGTGAACCTGCATTTCGGTTTTACCGAGGAGCCGGATGTGCCGTTGGCGCTGAGCCTGTGTCACTTGGCCGAACTGGATTTCAGCCCGATGCGCACCACGTACTTCCTGAGTCGTGAAACGGTCATCCCGACCAACCGCATCGGCATGGCCAAGTGGCGCGAGTACCTGTTCGCATTCCTGCTCAAGAATGCCAACAGCAACCTGAAGTACTTCAAGTTGCCGCTGAACAGAGTCATCGAGCTGGGGACGCAGGTCGAAATGTAAGGACGGGAAGCAGCTCAGGGCTGCTCGATGCTGACGGTGACACACAGTCCGCTGCTCTCGATGACGTCGGTAAACCCCAGATCAACCTTGAGCCCTGTGCGATCGGCAATGGCTTTGACGATGGACAGACCCAGCCCCGAGCCCGACTCATCGGTGCCCAGGCTGCGATAGAACGGATCGAAGACACGCGCCTGCTCTTCCACGGCAATCCCGGGGCCGGTGTCGCTGACTTGCAGGACGACCGCCGCTTGCTCCCGTTTGACCGACAGGTCGATGCGGCCGCCTGGCGGGGTGTAGCGAATGGCGTTGTCCACCAGGTTGCGGATCAGGATCAGCAGGTCGGTTTCATTGATGCTGACCTGCACGTCTTCGCTGCTCTCGACGCCGATATCGATATTCTTGCGGTCCGCCAGCGGCAACAGGTCTTCCAGAATCCGTCGATAGAGGTGCAGGACTGAAACGCTGGTTGGCGCTGTATTTGAGCTCGACTGCGCGGCGGCCAGGCTCAGCAATTGATCGATCAGGTTCCGGCTGCGCTCTATACCTCGGGACAGCGGCAACAGGCGTTCGCGGGCGGCGGCCGGCATTTCCGTGGCGGCCAGTCGTTCGGCCTGCAGGGACAGGGCGGTCATCGGCGAGCGCAGTTCATGGGCGGCATCGGCGACGAAACGCCGCTGGTTGTCCACGGACTGGGCGACGCGACCGAGCAAGCGGTTGATGGCCACCACAAACGGCCTGATCTCGCTCGGCACATGGCTTTCGTCCACCGGGTGCAGGGCTTGTTCGTCACGTCGATCAATGTCGGCCGACAGCGTGGCAATGGGGCGGAACATCTTGCGCACCAGATCGCCCACCACCAGCAACAGCACCGGAAACAGGATCAGAAACGGCAGCAGGCTACGCCAGGCGCTTTCGCGGGCCTCCTTGTCGCGAACACCGGTTTCCTGGGCGACGACGATGCGCTCGCCACGGGCGGTGGTTCTCACCAGTACGCGGAAGTCTTCACCCGTCACTTTCAAGGTCGACAGGCCATCGGACAGGGTCGTGGGGAAGGGCAGTGGCAACAGGGCGTCGTCGTTGCCGACCGCTTGGCTGCCGTCGGCCAGGTATTGCACGATGACCCGGGATTCTTCGTTGTCGTCATCCACGGCCTGAGCGGCGGGGTAGTGCAGGGTCATTTGCTGGCGGTCGAACAGGGCCGCCACCTGGCGCAAGGACTCGTCCTGCATTTCGTGGGCTTCGTCCAGCGCCGAGACAAACGCGAAAACCGCCGCCAGCAGCGCAACGATCAGGATGGCCAGCGACAGCGTGACCGACAGCCGCAGCTGTACCGAATCCCTCAAGCGCCTTTTGAAACCATCCATCCCATTCCCCTGACGTTCTTGATGACGTGACTGCCGAGTTTGCGTCGCAGGGCGTGAATCAGAAACTCCACCGCGTTGCTTTCCACCTCATTGCCCCAGCCATAGAGCCGGTCTTCCAGTTCACTGCGCGAGAGGATTGCCCCGGGCCGGATCAGCAGGGCCTGCAACAAGGCGAATTCGCGGCTGGACAACTGCACGTCCGGGTTGTCGGCGGTCGTGGCTTGCTTGGAAACCAGATCCAGCGAGACCACGCCGTTATCGAGCAAGGACAACGCAGTCCCGCCCTTGCGCCGCAACACCGCGCGCATCCGCGCTAGCAACTCGGCCATGTCGAAAGGTTTGAGCAAGTAATCGTCGGCGCCGCCATCGAGGCCACGCAAGCGGTCGTCGAGACCGTCCCGGGCGGTGATGATCAGCAACGGCACCGGGTTGTTGCGAGCGCGAATGCTGTCGAGTACGTCCAGCCCGTCCTTGCCGGGCAAGCCGAGGTCCAGCAACACCAGGTCGTAGTGCTGGGTGTCCAGCGTGGCCAGTGCGGTGAGGCCGTTTTTCACCCAGTCGGTGGCGTAACTGGCGTCGTTCAGCGCACCCTGGATGGCATCGCCGATCATCGGATCGTCTTCGACCAGTAATATCCGCATGACCCGCTCCCCAAAAAAATAGCGCGACGGGCAGGGCCGTCGCGCTTGTATTGAAGCATCTGTGCAAGGGTTTGTCCGGCCCCGGATCAGGCGTTGCCCTTCAGCGAGTCAAAGGCTTTGAGCAACTCGTCCATCCGCGCCTTGCAGTCTTTCTGCTGCGGGGCGCTGGCACGCAAGGTGTCGAGCGCGCGGTCGATGGCCTTGTCCAGCATGTGCCAGTCCCCGGCAGCACGCGGCTTGATCCCGGCTTCGGCCGAGTCCCAGGCGGTTTCCAGATCCTTGATCCGGGTCTTGGCGCCGGGCAGGTCGTTTTTGTCGACGAGGGCGGCGACATCGGCGGCGATGTTTCGGAACTCGGACAGATCCCCCAGTTTGGAGGCGGCCTGGCCTTGTGTGCTGACTGCACCTGCAGCGGCGTTTGCAGCAGGCTTGTCTGCCGGTTTCGAGCAGCCGGCCGCGATGCTGAGCAGGCAGATGGACGAGACAATGGCGGCGTGACGAATGAGGTTTTGAATCTGGCGCATGATGATTCCTTGATGAACAGTTGAAGGTTTATTCAGTGATTGCTTTGCGATTGCCGGTGCTGATCTGCGCGACGGTGACCAGAAGGACGATGACGCAGAGGAAAATCGCGCTGGTCCAGGTCGCGCCCATGCCGAGGCCACCGTAGGTCTTGGCCTGGGTCAGCAGGTCGCCGAGGGAGGCGCCGAAGGGGCGGGTCAGGATGTAGGCGACCCAGAACGTCAGCACCGTGTTGCCGCCCAATCGCCAGGCAATGAAGGTGGCGGCGATCAGCGCGCCGAAGATGACGGCGCCGACGGTGAAGCCCAGGCCCAGCGCTTCGGTCGCCAGGTCGCCGGCGGCCGTGCCGAGGGCAAAGGTGCAGAGCACGGTGGCCCAATAGAACAGTTCCCGGCGCGGGGTGACGATTTCGCGGATCGACAGGCTGCGTTCCGTCCGGTACCAGACCAGGAAATTCACCACCAGCAACACGGAGAACACCGCCGTGCTGGTGTAGAGGCTGACGTCCAGCATGTCGGTCAGGATGTCGGTGATCTGTGTGCCGACAATGCTCACCAGCACCACAGTCAGCCAGTAGATCCACGGCGTGTAGGCCTTGGTGCGCAACTGACCGAACAGCGCAATGGCCAGCAATGCGGCCATGCCGAGGCTGGTCGGGCCGGCGCCGAAACCGGCGTCCACGGCCAGAAAGTCGGCACCGGTTTCACCCACGGTCGTGGACAGGATCTTGATCACCCAGAAGGACAGCGTCACTTCGGGTACTTTGTTGAGCCAGTCGGCTATGGCGGGTTTCATGGGTGGGATGCCTCTCCTGAGCAGCGCTGGAAGTGCGCAGGGGGAGAAGGTATCCAGTGAAACTTAGCTGAGCCTGAGGACGGAATCTTGCGGTCTTGTTTCAGCGCTTGCGCAAGGCGACGGCGCTGTAGAGGCGCTGCTCATCAAACGTGTATCGAACATCCACCGTGAAGGGGGCGAGGCAGGATTCCAGATCGGGCGCCAGGCTGTGGATTGCGCAGTGTCCCGGTTCGGCCAACAGCTCCACGCTCAGGTCACCGGCACGCACGTGGCGTTGGCAGAAGGAGAAGATGGCTTTGTAGAACGCTTCTCTGATGCTGAACTGCAATGTGCCTTCGCAGAAACCCTGTGTCGCGAAGTCTTTTGTCGGAGGACGGCCCAGCACCCGTCGATATAGCGGCGCCTCCAACGGTCGGTTGCTCTGGGCATCAATGCCCAGGGCTGCGATGTGTCGCTTGAGGGCGAGGGCCGCCGCGCAGTAGTTGTCGGTGTGCGAGATGCTTCCGCAGACACCGGGCGGGAACAGCGGTTCGCCCCCGGAACCCTTGCCGATTGGCAGACCCGGGAATCCGAGGTGCACGAGCGCTGCGCGGGCGCAGTTGCGCCCGGCAGTGTATTCGCGAAGGCGCTGCCGATTCATCCCGACCGTCGGTCCGCGTTCCGCGTCGAGCAGGCCCGCGGACCACACAGCGTGGTCGCGGGCCTCGACGATGCAGCAATCGTCCCCGAGCAAGGTCGTAAAACCCGTCATGCCCGGTCCAGCTCAACCGGCCGTGTAACCGGCGATGGTTGCAGTTCCTCCTTGATCAACGCACCGAGCGTTTCGACTTGCGGGGTCGTGAGCATGGACATGTGGTCGCCGGGGACATCCTGCAACTCGGGTACCTTAAGCAGGAGTTGCTGGCAGACACGCACAAATCCCGCTTGCAGTTTTTGCCGCAGGCTGGCGTCTTGCGCCAGAAAGACGGCAACCCTTCCACTGAACCTGCCGTCGGGTACATAGCCGGCGAAAATCTGGCAATGCTGCCTGTAGAGCTCTTGAGCGGCGGTCCGCAACTGATGTTGCAATGCGTGGCTGCCCGGATCTTCCTCGGTGGATTCCAGCCATTCGGGAAGCGTATCCGGTTGTGCGCACAGTCCTGCCTGCTCTTCCAGTACTCGCGGGTCGATCAATGTGGCGTCCAGAAGGATCAGCCGTACGGTTTTTGACTGCTGTTCCAGCAAGCGTGCCGTCTCAAAAGCGATCGTGCCCCCGAAGGAATGTCCCAACAGCGTGATCGGCTCCTCGCTCCCACGGTTGAGGATCGCGTTCGCGTAACGATTGGCGAGTTCCTGGACGCCGAGCAGGTGCTCGCCGTCGCGGTAGGTCTCGAAGGGCTCCAGCGCATGGAAGTTGCACGTTGACGCCAGTGCTCTGGCCAACTGGAAATAGGCAATGCCATGCATCCCGCAGCCCGAGAACCCGTAGACGTCGGGCAAGCCCGGTTGCTCGAACCAGCGTGTGATTTTGACCTCCCGGGAATCGCTCACGGTGCTCTGCTGATCCAGGAAGCGGCTCAGCGCCTCGACGGTCTGGTGATCGAAGAACGTGCGCAAGGACAGTTGGCGGTCGAATTCGCGGTTGATACGCACCAGACAACGAATCGCCAACATCGAATTCCCGCCCAGTGCGAAAAAGTTGTCGTGCAGAGACACCTGTTCGACCTGCAGGACCTGGGCCCAGAGGGCGGCCAGTCGATGTTGGGTGGCGGTTTGGGTGGCGACACTGACCGTCTCGTCCGAGGTGGGTGGGGGCAGGCGGCTGCGATCGATCTTGCCGCTGACGTTCAATGGCAATTGCTCCAGAAACACCCAGGCGCTCGGCACCATGTAGTCCGGCATGACGCGTTGCAACTGCAGTTTCAGGGCATCACGCTGCAGCGTCTGTCCAGGGCGCGGGACGACGTAGGCAACCAGTTTGCGGGTGGCGGGATCGTCCCCGTGCGCCGTGACGATCGCCTGCCTTACGCAAGGACAACGTCTCAAGGCTGCCTCGATCTCGCCCAGTTCGATCCGCAAACCACGGATTTTCACTTGGAAATCGATACGGTCGAGGTAGATCAGGCGGCCATCGGGCAATTGGCGCGCCAGATCTCCCGTGCGGTACATGCGACTGTCCGGCGGGCCGAACGGGTCGGGCAGGAACCGTTCTGCGGTGAGGTCAGGACGATTGATGTAGCCCCGCGCCAGGCCATCGCCAGCGATGTGAATTTCCCCTGTGCAGCCCACTGGAACCGGATTCAGATAGCAATCCAGTACATACAGGCGGGTATTTTCCACGGGGCCGCCGAGGGTGGGGGACTGGCCGGCAACGATGTGCGCGCGACTGGAGTAGATGGTGGTTTCGGTGGGGCCGTAGAGGTTCCAGACACGGCGGGCAAAGGTACTCATGCCGTCAGCCAGCGCATCGTCCATGGCTTCACCGCCACTCATGGCGGTGTCCAGAGTCAGCTCGACCTGGCTGTCGATCAACATGCGCCACGTGGCGGGTGTCGCCTGCAGGACTGTTGCGCCGTATTCGTTGGCCAGTCGCGCCAGGGCCATCGGATCAGAGGTGTCTTGCTTGCTGGCGAGCAGGATCCGGGCCCCGCTGATCAACGGGAGATAGACCTCAACCGCAAAGATATCGAAGGCGGCCGAGGTCACGCTCAGCCAGACGTCCGAAGCCGTCAGCCCCGGTGCGGCCTGCATGGCCGCAAGCAGATTGCTCAGGGCCCGGTGTTCGATCTGCACGCCTTTGGGACGCCCCGTCGAACCTGAGGTGAACAGGCAGTAAGCCAGCTGTTGCTGACCGACCTCGATCTGTGGATCGGTCAACGGCTGGCCTAGAAGGGTCTCCCGATCCCGGTCCAGGCAGATCGTCGGCAGCGCACTGTCAGGCAAGTGTCCGCGCAGATCTTCACAGGTGAGAATCAACCCGACACCGGCGTCATCCAGCATGGTTGCGATCCGCTGCGCGGGATACATGGAGTCCAGCGGCAGATAAGCCCCTCCGGCCTTGAGAATGGCCAGCAGACTGCTGATCAACCGGGGGCCGCGCTCAACCAGTAGCGCCACGACGGTTTCCGCACCCACCCCTTGCGCGCGCAAGTGCCAGGCTAACTGGTTGGCCTGACGGTTGAGGGTCGCGTAGCTCCATGCCTGCCCTTCAAAAATCAGCGCAGTGGCCTCAGGGGTGCGTAGGACCTGTTCTTCAAAACGCTGGAACACCGGCAATTGCTGTACGGCGCTGAGTACCGTGGCATTTCGGGTCAGCGATAGCGAAGGGCAGTCCATCGGGGCCAGAGGCAACGTGTCGATCGGTGCCTCGGGAGTGTGTGCGAGGGCTCTCAGGATGGCCTCGAAGTGCCGCGTCAGGTAGGCCATCGTCACGGCGTCGAATTGATTGGCGTCGTACTCCAGACGACCTTCGAGCGCCATCTGACCTGAATAGGCCAGCAGCTTCAGGTCGCAGCCGAGGCTTTGAGTCCGGGGCGAATCGGATTCTCCTCGTTCGAACATGACGGGCAGGTGCTCAACGGTCGGGTGATCACCTTGTCGGGCCAGTTCTGCCAGCACACCTGCAAAATCCGCATCGGGATTCTGCTCGGCGTGTGCATGGGCTTCTCTTGTCAGAGACACCACCGCTGCAAGGCTGAGTCCACTGTGAAGGCAGGTGCGCAGAAGCCGTGTATCGGCCAGGCCGCCGACCCCGCCTTCCGCTTCGCCAGGGTGGCGACGCATCGGGGTGTAACCGAGACAGATCTCGTCCTGTTGGCTGTAGCGATACAACAAAGTGTTGAATGCCGCGATCAACGCAATATCGAGTGTCGTGCCATGGCGTGCGGCCAGGCGTTCGATGGGTTCAAGCGTTGAGGGCTCGATATGCCAGGCGGATACGCCACGCTGAGGTGACCGGGAGGAGGGCGAAACTCCGGTTCGAGGCAGCTCCAGGGTCCATGAGCGCTGAGTCGCTGGCGGGCGGGTGATCGACGTTTCGGTGGGGGCCGTGGCGGGTTCTTCCCGTTGCAGCCAGTCCGGAGGCGGCAATGCCTTGCGGTCGACCTTGCCATTGAGATTCAGCGGCAGGCGCTGCAGCGCTATCCAGGTGTCGGGCACCATATAGTCGGGCAAGCCGTGACGCAGGGTGCGGCTCAGTCGTTCGGGGTCGAGCGTGTGCTGGTCGGCGCAAACGAGGTACGCCACCAGCCGTTTTTCGCCCGGGGAAACGTCCAGCGCGATGACCACCGCTTCGCGGATCCCGTCGCAGGCCAGCAGTTGATTCTCGATTTCCCCCAGTTCGATGCGGTGCCCGCGAATCTTCACCTGGAAATCGATACGGCCGATGAACTCAAGTGTGCCGTCCGCGCGGCGGCGTCCCAGGTCGCCGGTCTTGTACATCCGGCTGCCGACAGGGCCGAAGGGATTCGCGATGAACTTTTGCTCAGTCAGCTCCGGACGTTTGAGATAACCCTGTCCGACGCCGATCCCGGCGATATGGATTTCGCCGGCCACGCCATCCGGGGCGAGACGCAGTTGTTCGTCCAGCACATACACCTGAACGCCAGGAATGGCCTGGCCCAATGGCATTTCTGCAGCGGCTGCGGTCGATTGCAGGTCTTGCTTGCACCAGGTCGCAACGTCCGAACACTCGGTCGGCCCGTAAGAGTTGACCAGGGTCAGCGGCCTGCCTCGCAATTGCTCGATCAGCGAGCGGTCGACCGGCTCGCCACCCAGTACCAGCGTGCGCAGGCTGGCGGTTCGGGGCGAGGCGGCAAAGGCCCGGAACGCGGACGGCGCGCAGTTGAGCCAGGTCGGGCGATAGGCCGTGAGAGCTTTCAGGAAACCGCCGGCATTGGCAGGCGAATGAGCCGGAATCATGAGGCATGCACCGGCGCACAAAGGTCCAAGAATGTTCTTCTGGGTGAGGTCGAAACCGATCGAACTGGCGAGCATCACCCTGTCGTCGGCAGACATCTGCAAACCGTCGCGGACATACCATTGCACCAGGTTGGCAAACCCCCGGTGATAATTGAGTGCACCCTTGGGACGTCCCGTGGAACCCGAGGTGTAGATGCAATACGCCAGATCGTCCATCGCCACGGGCCATTGCGGGTCCGTCGAGTCGAACGCGGCGAATTGTTCGGGCTCCTCCACGGCGATCGACTCCACCGATTGACCCTCGAAGCGATCCTGCAAATGACGGGAGGTCAGTACCGTTCGAACAGCCGTGTCTTGCAGGATGAAATGGATTCGCTCATCCGGATTGTCCGGGTCGATGGGCAGATAGGCCCCTCCGGCCTTGAGCACCGCCAGAATGGCGATGACCATTTGCGGGCTGCGTTCGATGCAAATGCCCACCAGCACATTGCGGCCGACACCGGCAGCGCGCAATCGCCCGGCCAACTGATTGGCCTGGGTATTGAGTGCCCGGTAGCTCAAACGGGTGTCCTGGAAAACCAGTGCGACAGCGTCCGGCGCACGGCGCACCTGTGCTTCAAACCAGCGGTGTACAGGCAGGCCAGGGGCGAGTGGCAGGTCATCCCCGATGCACGCGAGCTTCACAGGCGCGAGCCAGTCACTGACGGCGGCGCCCGGATCATTCAGGGAGGCGGACAGAATCCGTTGGTAGTCTTCGGCGAGTGCCGCGACATCGGAGGGGGTGAAAAGCATGTCGTCGAACTCGAACACGGTGTCAAAACCACTGTCGGTTTCGACGATTGCCAGGTTCATTTCGAAGGCGGCGGTGATGTTGGTGCTGGGTAGCAGCTCGAACGTGCAATTGCCGACCTGCACGGGCAGCCGTTGTACCGAGGCATGGTTGAGAAAGATCCGGAACAGCCCGCCCGAGCCCGCTTCCTGGCCCAGACGCAGGTGGCCGACCAGTTCGTGAAACGCCAGATGGCGATGCATCATGGCGCGCAGCACTCGCGCCCGAACATGCTGCAGCAGCCCGGAAAACGACAGTCCGCGCGTCAGGCGCAGCCGCAGCGGAACCACGTTGACGAACAATCCGGTCAGGTCTTTCTGGTCGGCGTTGTCACGGGTGGACAGCGGCATGCCAAAGATCATGTCTTCGGCGCCGGTGTGCCGATGAAGCAGCAGCGCGCAGACGGCCATGTGGACCATGAACGGCGTGAACGTGCCGGGACCGGTCAATGCCCGCAATTGCCCGGTGGTTGTCGGTGTCAGTGTGTTGACCACGTCGCGGGCCTTGCGCGCGCGTTGTTCGCTGGCAGGCCTGGCACAAGGGAAACGCTGGGGGGCAGAGCGATCCGCCAGTTCCGTGAGCCAGTAACCCAATGAATCCGATGGGGTGGTGGTCTTTTGGCGATTCACGTACTCGGTGTAGGACAGCGGCAGGGGGGACGCTGTATCGGTCCCACCGGTGATTGCCGTGTAGCGGGCCAATAGATCGCGCCACAGAATCTCGATCGAGCTGCCATCGAAAACCAGATGATGGATGACAAACAGCAGCATATGTTGCTCGGGCCCGGTCCGCAGCAGCACACAGCGCAACAGCGGACCGCGGCTGATATCCATCGGCCTTTTCAGCAACGCATCGATGCGCGCGGCAAGGGTATCGCGCTCGTCGTCGGTGATCACCACGTGCTCGAGGGTGGCGTCGAAGGTGCCGGAAATGATCTGGCGGGGAGTTTCTCCCTCCAGTACAAACCGCGCGCGCAGGTTGTCGTGGCGCTGTACCAGCCAATCGATGGCTTGCTGCAAGGCTGGGATATCGAGTGGGCCCTCAATCGATACACGCACCGGAATGTTGTGGGAGGTGGCGGCCTGATTGACCTGTTCGCTGATCCACAGACCTACCTGAGTGTCGAGCAGCGGCAATGAGCAGTCGTTGGGAAGGGACGGGTTCATGAGGCTTGTGTCTCGACTTCACAGGTTTCCAGCCAATCGAAAATCTGCAGTGCGCGATCCTTGGATTCGCAGGTAAAAAAAGCCGTCAGCACGGTTTCCAGGGCCACCGGAGGCGCCATGACGAACTCGCCGTTGCTGCGGTGCTGGATGATGGTGCCGGCGCCCATTTCGCGGCACTGCGCGACCGTCTTTTCGATGGATTTCAGCACGCCGCTTTTCTTGACGCTGAAGTCGTACTCCAGGCCGATTCGGCGCTGCGGCAGATCCAGTTTCAGTTGCGGCGTATTCAGTTTGAGGTCGACGTCATAGACATCCAGCCCGAGGCAGATGTCCATCAGATAACGGGACGAGATGCCGCCACCGGAAATTCTCGGGGCCAGTTCCAGAATGTAGACCCGTTGGTCGGGCGTGATGCGAAACTCGGCGTGGAAGGGCGACTGATCCAGCCCGATGGCCGCAATGATCCGGCGCAGTGCATCCAGGAAAGGCTCACCTGCCTGCATGTCGAACGGCCTGGAAATCTGCGCGTTTTCGTGGAATGTCGGTCCTTCCAGGCGTGGGTATTTATGGTGCAGCAGCAGCGGTCTGATTTCGCCATCCAGCACATAGCCATCCACCGAGAACTCTTCACCGTCTATGTATTCTTCAATCAGGATCTGCGAGTCGCCACGCTGGCTGGTCATCAATGAGCAGACCCGACGGGTCAGCGTCAGCGCCTTGTTGAAGGCAGCCTGGTCATCGACCCGGATCACCCCGGCGCTGTAGAACCCGTTGGAGGGTTTGAGCACGACCGGCAGATTCAGCGACGCCTCGACCTGCTGCCATGCCTGCTGTGCGCTGACATCCTGAGGCAGGCACAGATAACGTGAAATGAAATTGGCGGTCGCGGGGACCGACTTGAAGGCCGCTTTGTCCGTCAGCGCGAAAATGGCGTCCGGATCGCGCGCGGGCAGCCCGAAGAGGCGCTTGAGGACATCCACCTGAACCTGGAACCCGTCGTTGAATGAGACGACATGGTCGAACCGTTGCCCGGCGCCGACGGCCTCCAGTGCCGCGGACAGCTGTTGTTCCCAGGCGCTCTTTTCGTTCTGCAGCAGTGCGGGCGGTACGAAACAGACGACGTCTCTGCCGTGTTCGCGGCAATACGCAACATAATCCTGAAGGTCACTTTCACGGCCAAGGGCCAGAATCTGCATCATCTTTCCATCTCTGAATACAAAGTCATCGGGCGAGACGGCGCCGTTCGACGCGCCGGTCCGGTCGGTAGCAATCGCACCTGTTCCGTTCAGGTGTTGTGGAGCGAGTCATGCAGCGTTTGCCACAGCTCCAGCGTGAGGGACTCGATCACGTCGAAACGGTCCTCCAGGCGCTCGAGGATCAACGGTGAGTGGGTTGCCTCGAACTTGAGTGCCAGCATCGACAGCGCCCGCCAGTGGTTGATCAGCGTCTGGGTCAAGGTCGTCATCGACCCCTGGCAGTCCGCGCGTTGCAGCGATTGAGCGAGCAAGGTCAGCCCGGGAATCACGTAGAGCACCACAATGTGATCGAACAGTCGGCGTGCGGCCGTTGCGCCAGTCTCCGGCACGTCGCGAAAACGCGACATGCACAGGGCTCGATAAGCCGGGAGGGCACCGCGGTAGGTATCGTTGGTGAGAAATGAACAGGCCTGACGGTACAGACTGGCTCGTACATCGAAGTCGACAGGCTGCCCGGCAGGCTGCATCACGACAAAATGGCCCATGTGGTCGTAGGTTTCGGTGCGTACCCGATCGGTGATTGCCGTCGCGAACGCTTCGATCGGCAGCCAGGCTTCGCAGCCGTGGGGTTCGCGATCGACGATCAGTGAGTCGAAGATCCTTACATGGGTGGCGGCGTCGTTCATGCCGATCACCAGCACCGCATGCAGATAACCCGGTTTACTGCTGTAGACCGGGGCGTAGTCCAGATACGCGGAATTGACCCACACCACGATTCCGGGGTATTCGCCGAGCAAGGCCTGGAGTTGCGCAACCCAGTCTGAAGCAATGGGCACCCGTGTCACCTGGGCACCCAACGCCTTGCAGGCGCGAAGACCGACGTCCTCGACGGCGAACGTGTATTCCGGCATACCCCATTCATCCAGGCCGGCGCGCAGGAGGTAACCGTCACCGGCCTCCAGCAATTGCGCCTCGTGGAGCGCGGCACCGCTGCGGCCGGACAACTGCGCCAGGCTTCCGGTGAAGCAATTGATGGCCAGGGGGGCGAAGCGCACGACTTCATTCAGGTTCACAGGGCGCCCTCCGTGGCGGGATGATGATTGACCTGCAGGCGGTTTTCAGCACCTCGTACGGCTTTGGCGATCCGCCAGAAGTAAATGAGCCCGATGGCGAGTTCGAATACCGAACCGATGATCCAGCAGGTCACCAGCGACGACGGGTCATCGCGATTGCCCATGGCGACGTAATAGATCAGCGGGATGCTCATGAACCACATCAGTACCAGCCGCACGACAAGGGAAAACCGGGCCATCCCGATGCTTTCGAGGACAGCGGCGCCGGTCATCGAAAAAGCAAAGGCACCGGAAAACGTCCACAGGACGCGCTGGGTATCAATGGCCAGGTCGATGATTTCCTGGTTATGCCCCAGGTCGCCAAAAGCCTTGAGCAAGACTTGCGGCATCGTCACCTGGACGGTGGACACCAGCAGGACGTAGATCAACTCAATGACCACGGTCACCCGCACAATCGTCGCCAGCTCGGCATATTGTTGTTTTCCTGCCGCCGTGGCGCACAGGATGCTGCAGCCGATGCCCAGCCCGATGATCGGGATGATGCCCAGGTAGTTGATCGTCAAGTTGACGTTGTTGGCCGCCAGCGCACTGGCGCCCAGTACCGCAACGATCCAGATGAACGCCGTGTTGCCGAGTTGATCCACCCCCGCCGACAACCCGCTGGGTACGCCTCGGCGCAGCCGGAAAGCCAGGCGACTCCACAGGTGTTCACTGCGGGCGATGAAGATATTCATCAGTTCGCGCCAGACCTCGCGCGGCAGCATGACCGCGTAGCAGCCCAGCATGGACAACGTACCGATCAGGGTCCCGATAGCCGCACCGGCCATGCCCATTTCGGGCAGCCCGAACTTTCCGAACACCAGGCCCACGGTAAAGATCGAGTCGACCACCTGACCGACAATGCCGACCATCAGTGTTTCACGGGTGCGTCCCACGCCATTGAAGAAGGATGACAACGCCGTATTGATCGCCATCACGCCACCGAAAATCGCGGCCCAGAGCATGTACTGCGACTCAAGGCTGACGATTTGCGCGGGACGCGAGCTCAACTGCGGAATCAACGCAATCAGCGGGGCGGCCATGAACAGCAGCGCACCGCAGGCCAGTCCGAGGAATAATCCCAGCGCCCCTTCACCCCGGGCTTCTTCGATGCCCGAGCGGCCGTTTGCCTGGGCAACGAACGAGCGTGAAACCCCGACGGTGCTGCAGAAGAACGCGATGATCGCCATGCTGGTAAAGACCGCCGGCCCCGATGCCGCCAGCGTATCCGGTGAGTAATGCGCCAGGCATAACCGGTCGACGAGCATCATCAGCAGGTTGCCGACCATTGTCCCCATCAACGGAAACGAGACGATGGCGATACGTTTGGCCACCGCGGCGTCAAACCAGCGCTGCATGCTCGAACTCCTTTGTCCGTTGGCCGGCCGGCTGATCACCGAGTATCTCGTGCAAGTGAGCAAGCAGGCGGTCGGGGTCGCCGATCTGGGCAAGCAAAGACAGCAGCAGGCGTTCCATGCCGAAGGCTACGCAGGCTGAGTGCATGGCGGGCTCAGGGGCTTGCGGGCCGATTTTGAATGCCTGCGTGAACAGGTCACGGTGCAGATTGCGCGATCCTACGCTGACCTGGCGCTGCGGCCAGGGAATCACCGCTTCGAGCTTGACGCCCATCGCCAGTTGAACCTTGCGGGTCACCTGGGCCGACTCGCCATAAAAGACATCGCTGGCCCGCTCCACGAAGGTCGATGGCACCAGGCGTCTGATCAGTTCCACGCCACTGTCGAACAGCACCTGACACATGTGTTCGACTTGCGACTGCTGACCCAACAGTACGAATTCACGCATGGTGAAACTGGCCAGGCGTGTCGGCTCGTCGAGCACGGGCTCGTATCGGTGGCAATGGCCCAGCGCCGTGAAGCACTTGAGGTCCCAGCGCTCTGTGCTGCCGGCCAGGTGGGAGAATGTGTGATAGCAGGTCGAGGGGCTCAATACCCAGTCGCCCTCGTGATCCTTTTCAGAGTGATCACTGCACGCATGCGGGCTGGCGGTCATCGGGATGCAGGGCAGCTTGTTGAAAAAACCGATCTTCTCCAGCGCCTGTCGCTCGATCAGCGTCGTGCACGAGTGTGCCGTGGCGCTGATATGGCGGCTCATGGTGTTGATCAGTGCCCGGTCCAGAGCCTCGTAGGCCTGGTGGAGGGTGTCGCAAAAACGGTAGCCGATCAGGCCATTGCCGGAAGCGACGACCGAGAGCAGGCGACGAGCCTGTAAATCCTGCAGTGCGAACATGTCGATTATCCCGCTTGGTTCATCATGGCGATCACGCTGTCGACCAGCGCCTCGCGGCTGTCCAGACAAAATGGCTGCAACGCGGCATCGTCGAAGACGAATTGCAGGCGGTCTTCGATGGCGACCAGCAGCCGCATCTGATCCAGGGAGTCGAATACGATCATGTCCAGCGGCGATGTCGGGCTGACTTGCTTGGCAGTGGCGAGCGTGTGCAGAACTTCATCGACCACTCGGGTCAGGTCCACGTGAGTCAGGGTTTCCATACGATGAATCCTTCCATGTAAAGCGTGTCCAGGGCGATGGAACGGAACGTCGCGAGTGCGACATCCGGCGACATGATCAAAGGCTGGCCCTTGACGTTGAATGACGTGTTGATGGAGCAGCCATGGCCGCACACCTTGCGAACCTGGGTCAGCAGACGCCAGAAGTTCTCGTTGACGTCCTGGCTGACCACCTGGATCCGCGCACTGCCGTCGGCATGTGCCACACCGCTGACGGCGGCCATGGCGTCTTCCCGAACCCGTGCGGTGCAGAGCATGTAGCGGGTCGGCTGCAGTTTTTTCGACTCGAACAACTGATCGCAATCGATGTCCAGAACCGCCGGCGCGAAAGGGCGGAAGGGCTCTCTGAACTTCACCAGGCCATTGATCCTGGCCTTGATTTCATGCCCGTTGGCCCGTCCCAGAATGGAACGATTGCCCAGCGCCCTCGGGCCGAATTCCATGCGTCCGTGAAACCAGGCAATGATCTTGTCCTCGGCGATGTCTTGGGCAGCCCGGGCGAAGTATTCATCCGTCAGCCCTTCGTAACGCCATTTCAGGCTGCCATCCGCCGCGGCGTCGTCGAGTTGCTGGCGTATGTGTTCGACACTGTATTCAGGGCCCAGGTACGGGGAAAACCCGCTGTCCAGCGGCTCACCCTGTTGCGCCGCCAGATAGAGCGCGGCACCCAGTGCGGTTCCATCATCACCTGACGCCGGTTGCACGAAGGCCCGCTCCACCGATGGCAAGTTGCACAGCCGTTCGTTTGCCTTGCAATTGAGGAATGAACCGCCTGCCAGGCACAGCGATGTTTCACCGGTGCGCTCGAGCCAGAAAGCAACGAGTGACTCCAGAAGCGAGGTGAACACGGTCTGCAAGGCCGCGGCAAAATCGGCGTGCCGGTCACCGAGTGCCTCGTCGCTGGTTCGAGGTGCCAGGTTGAACAGCGTCGCCAGAAACTCCATCGCCGCGGGATAACCTTCCTCCGCCCGGCTGAGTGCGTGGGCAGGCCAGCGGATGTTGATCGAGCCGGTTTTCGCATCGAATTGTGCAAGCTGATTGAAGGCTTCGAGGTACGCCGTACCGTTGCCATAGGCTGCCAGCCCCATGACTTTGTACTCGTCGCTGTTGAAGGCGAACCCCAGGAACCGGGTGCAGATGGAGTAGAGCAGGCCAAGGGAATTCTTGATGGGTTGACCATGCAGTTTCTTGAGCGTGCGGCCTTGTGCCTGGAACACCGTCAATGATTCGACTTCACCCATGCCGTCGGAGACGATGCACAGCGCACGTTCGTAACCGCTGGTGAAATAGGCCGAAGCCGCGTGGGCAATGTGGTGATCCACGGCTTTGAAACGCGGTGCGACATCCTCCCAGCCGGCTTGCTCCAAAGCCTTGATGACGGATTTTGCACTCAAGACCTCATCGAAGGATTCCGCCGACTGGGTGAAAAAACGCCGGTAGCGGTCATAGTCGAATCCGTGGGCGATCACTTGAACATCACCCGGTTGCAGGTGTGCCGTACGCAGGCAATAGTCAATCGCGTGAAGGGGCAGTTCACCTGTGCCTTTGTCACCGGTGAAACGTTCTTCGGCCGCTGCCGCAATGACCTTCCCATCAATGATCAGGCAGGCGGCACTGTCCAGGCCCTGACAGATGCGCTCGTCGATTTCCAGCGCTTGAGGGTGAGCGGTGCGATGGGCGCGCTGCGAGTTGGGTAATCCGCTGATTCCGAGAATGATCATGGTTCGATGACCTTGAAAATGGAGATGGCGTTGTTGCCGCCAAACCCGAAGGAGTTGTTCTGGACATGCCGTAGCGGGCGAGACAGACCACCCGGTTGGGTGACCAGATCGATCTCGTATTCGAGGCTGTCCGGCTCGATGTGAGTGGGCGGTAACAATTGATGCCGCAGGGACAGGCAACTCGCCACCGCTCCGATCGCTCCTGCGGTGGCCATCATGTGGCCAACCGTGCCTTTGATCGCGGTCACGGCCGCCGTGGGGTAGGTGTTGGCGAAGATCGTGCTTTCCGTGAGGTCGTTGGCGCGGGTTCCGGTGCCATGGGCATAGATTGCGCTGATGTCCCCGGCTTGCAGACCAGCCTGTTGCAGCACCTTCTGGTGGCAGGCGGACACGCCGGCCAGATCCGGGTTGGTCGGATGCGCCGCATCATTGTTGCTCGCGACTGCCAGCAGTTGGGCATAGGGCGAGGACACGACGTCGCTGGCGCGCTGCAACACCACGAAAGCGCCGCCTTCGCTGATGGTGATGTAGCGCCGGTCACGGGAGAAAGGTTTGCATTGCTGTTCGCCCAGTGCGTTCAGGGTGTAGAACCCTGACCAGACTTTCTTTGAAAAGGCATCTCCACCGCCCACCACGGCGGTGTCGACCGCACCGCTGCGCAGCATGCGCAGCGCGAACTCCAGTGCCACGTTCGCTGAGGCACAGGTGTTGTGGAAGCACAGCGCCGGGCCTTGCGAACCGATGGCTCGCGCAACATTGCGGGCAATCGCGTGGCTGGAATAGATGTTTTGGCGCCAGCCTTCGTCATCGTCTTCCAGATGCCGGTCGAGGATGTCGGCTTCGGCCTCGTTGTTGCCGACGCACACCAGCGCATGGCGCAGCGCAGCGGATCCGGCATCCAGGCCGGCGTCCGCGATCGCCTGCATTGCCGCGTCCACCGCGTACAGTGAAGAGTCGGGCACGTTCGGCCCGGTGACCTCAGGCGCGCGCTGTTTGAGCAGGGCTTTTTGTGCCGCATCGATACGGCCGGCCATGAAGTTCGGCTTCATCCCTGGATAGACCGCCGCCTGGGCGCTGAAATTGGCTTGGCGGTCGATCAGCGCGGTCCAGAACTGTTCGACATCGAGACCAATGGGGGTCACCGCTCCGAGTCCGGAAACGTAGATTGTGTTCAAGGGGTTTTCCTCTTGACGGAAATAGCGTTGTGAATCACCAGCCTCATGCCCTGTTCATCCCAGGCACAGGCATCCCAGGCGAGGAACGAGCCAAAGTGCCGAACGCGTGTTTTCAGATTCAGGGGGGAGGCGGCAACCTCGCGATTCAGATCGATCTGCAGTGCATCAAACCGGGCAAACACGTAGCTGGCCGCCGCGCCACCCGCACGACGCTGCTGCAGCACCAGGGCGAGATTGCCCAGCGCTTCGGTCAGGACCAGCAACGCCGGATCGGCCATTTGCGCCAGGTAGGGGTGCCGTGCAATGACCTGCTGCAGGTCGATGACAGTCTGGGCATGGGTGCCCTCGTCATTCAGATCGATCTGCTCCGGCAGAAACCAGTACAGCGGTTCACGCGCAGGGCTGACGGGTTGTGTCGATCGACACACCTCATCAATGAACGCCGGTGTCTCGATAGGATCGCCGGCAAGCGTCGAAAACGAACAGCAAAGGCCGGCGTCGCCATTGATCTGCGTGTGCGGCCCCTCGTTCACGTAAGTGACGGCTTGCCCCGGGCGCACGAACGATTTGAACAGCAGCCGTTCGACAACCGTGGAGGAGGGCGCGGGCCGGGTCGGTTGCTGCAGTTCTCTGAGCAGCAACATCAGGCCCGGCACGATCGGGTCGTTTTCGAAGTGCACCTTGAACACGTCAAGGCTTGGGTCAAAGATTTCGGCTCGGGTGCTATTCATGATGGCGCGAAATCACGATGCTGGCGGCGTTGTCCGGCTGGGCCAGCAGCAGAGCGGCATGCTGGCCGGGCTTCAAGACCTGTACACCCTCCAGGAAGGCCGCGAATACAAATGCCCGGTTGTACTCATTCGCCGTGGTGTCGTCGGCGTTGTCGTCCGGCGGACACTGAGAGGCAAGCAGCGCGCGGCTGTCGCTGTCGAGAAACAGCCGCGCATCGCCAGGTAACGTCTTGAGCGACTGTTGCGCGTCTTTTTCAAAGCGGATAACCGCGCTGAATTGATTGCCTTGCTTCAGGGCCAGGTAGCTGACTCCCGAAGACACCCGGGTTGCAGAGGGGACCTGCCGGGCGATGTCGTCGCGAGCTTCGGGGCAGTAGGTGTCCCCGACAAACACATGACTTTTTGCCTGATCGTGATCTTGCAGGTGAAGCAGGCCGTGCAGCATGGCCAGCGCCGGTGTGAGTACCCCGGCATTCAGGGTCGCATTGCCACCGCCGATGTGCTGGCTGATGTTGATGAAGGTCGAGGCCGAGCTGGTCGTGGCATAGGGAAACTGCTGAGCCGACAGTGCCTTGTGATCGAGTCTGGCCTGGCGCTGAAAGCGCAGCATGGCTTCAAGGTTGCCGTACTCGGTGCCCACGATGACGGTTTCATTGTGGGTCGCGTCCGTCGGGGTCATATAACGCGCGGCGAGGTAAAAGCAGATTCGACTGAAGGTGTCGCGGAAACGATCGCCTTTGGTATCGACCCATTCATTGAAGTCTTCGGGCAGCAGTTCAGCGTCGCGAGACGCCGACGGTGCAGGCGGATACAGCGCGTATCGCTCGATCGAAAATTCGAGAGTCGCTGGGTTCATGGGATGCTCCGAGCGGAAATGCGCAAACGCATTTCGATAGAGGCGGAGGCATCGCGAATCCGGCCATGGGCCGAGCGCGATGCCGCCGAGGGTCCAGGGTTGAACCGGCGGACGCTTTACAGAACCGCCGATTGACGCGTCAGGCCTTGGCGCCCTCGATTTCACGCCACAGCTCGCCAACCGTGCGCGCGCGAACCAATGCATCCTCATCCAGCTCTGTGCCGAACTCGCGTTCGACCGACATCACGACATCGATCAGTTTCAGCGAATCAATGCCCAGCGCCTGCAACTCTTGGGACTCATCGATGGGATGGGTGGCATCAAGTTCGGCAACAGTTCTCAGGATTTCTACAAAACGGCTATCAACAGGCATGGTCTGGCTCTCTGGTTTTTGTATGAGTCAAATGCGAGGAACGCGGAAGGTGTCAGGACGCAAGCGCGGCGTGGATGTCGCAGACGAATTCCCGTGTATCGAGGATGGCGGCGTTGAATCCTTCCGCGACCTGGTTCGCTTCGATGGAACCGTCGGCGATCAATTGTTCGATGGATTCGCACGTTGCCTTGGCGTGGGCCTCTTCACCGCTTTCATCCATGTGGATGGTGAAAAACTCGTCGCGGGCGATAACGTTCGGGAATTGCCGGATCAGGGCGTTGTGGATCACGGCGATCTGGAAGTCGGCCTCGGTCTCGACGCCCAGGGCGTAACCCAGCGCAAAGCCCAGGTCTGCGCTGTACCCGGCAATCAGTCTGTCGACGAAACGTTGCGCGGTGTCGGGTCTTTCACCGACGTCGTAACCGAGGCTGCGAACAAAGTTGCTGAACATCGTGGAGTGGCAGCTGGGCGTGTTTTCTTCACGAATGATGCTCTTGATGTAGGCGCGCCAGTTTTCGTTCGTATGAGCCTTCAACGCTGCCGGCAGCACCTTCTTGTTGAAGCCCTGGCTTGAACCCCAGTAATACGGTTGCAGGAACGACTCGAACGCACGGGATGACATCTTTCCGTCCAGCAGCGTCAGGTACATCGGATTTTCGATGTGTTCCAGATCCAAGATGCCGTGCTTGAGCAACCGGTTCAGCCAGGGCAGGGTCGAAGGATCGTCTCGCGAGGAAATTCGTTCGTGATAGAGCTGATTGGCCGCTGACCGAGCGGTGCCGGGCGCAATACCCTGCGCTGCGGCCAAGGTTGTTTCCATGGTCGTCATTGCGTTTTACCTTCCTTGCGTCAGTGTTTTCCTGGGTGTGGGATTGCCCGGTTTCAGCTGGCCAACCCACCGTCGAGCGTCAGTGCCGTGCCGGTCAGGTAAGGGGAGTCGAGCGTGGCAATGCAGAAGTGCGCGACGTCAGCGGGCGTGGCCAAGCGCTTGAGCGAAGGCTCTCTGGCCAACAGCGCTTTTTTCTCTTCCGGCAGGTGGGCCAGCATTCCACCGTCGACGTAGCCTGGCATGACGGTGTAGGCGCGAATGTTGAAACGGCCATAGTCGTGGGCAATGTTCAGGGCCAGGGCATTCAATGCAGCCTTGGAGCAGGAGTAAGGCGCTGCACCGGTTGCTCCACGTACGGCTGCCGTGGAGGAAATGAACTGAAAAATGCCCTTGCGTGCCTTGATGAAGTGGGGGAGCAGGTGGCGGGCTACGCGAGCCGCGCCAAAGACGTTGACATCGAATGTGGCCTGCCAGGCGTCATCATTGAGCGTATGAATCAATCCGTCGCTGGACAGGGCAGGCGCATAGATAACCGCGTCGATCGTCCCGAAGTCTGCGATGACTTGCTGGACAGCCGACCGGACGCTTTCATCGGACGTGACGTCCATGAACAGCCCGCTGGCGTCTGCCGAGCGCTTGGTACTGATGACTTGATAGTTGTTGTTTTCCGCCTGGCGGACAATGGCTGCGCCTATTTCACTGGAGCCGCCAACTACCAGAAGATTCTTGTTTTGCATATATAAAGCCATAAATTCAGAGGATTAAAAGGCAACCCTTGCACTGCTGAAACCTAAGTTTCAGGACCTCTTCATCAATATCCGGTTTGATGATTTTCTTGCTGTTCTGTCGAGTGGCTTTCGTCGGCAGTACTTGCACTTTCAACAGTGCAATGAGTTGTAACAATTGGTGTGGCGGATGGACTATGCAGCAAGCTTAAACGGGCTGTCAAGGATCTTGGATCCAAAAAAATCAACCCATAATGCAAAATAAAAAAATCATATAATGCTAATAAATCCATACAAAACAACGTCTTAAAAATAATATGTGTGAGTGGTGTGCATAAATGAGTTCTATCGATAGAAAAAATAATTCGACTCTTTGAAAGTATTAAATGAGGGCAGAGCGCCACTATTCGACTGTTGTTGCACTTTATTAGTGCATTGATAAGGGCGCACAAGATCAAGGATTGAAAACTTCGGGTCGTTCAACTTTCGTGCGGAGTCATCCAGCCTTTGAGCAGGATTTAATAATTAAATTGAGGTTTTGTTTAAAGTCGGTTAGGTCGTTGTTTTTCAGTCAACTGACGGAAGAGCACAAGGTGCGTTGTGACAGGTGATCGACAGGCCTGTCCTGCAGAGGATTACGGAGCAATCAGTCCAGAGAGACTGGATCGTCGGCCCGTTTTTCTCCCGAGACGCCTGGCCTAAGGTGGCCTCCAGATATTTATTGGAGGTCACCATGAATCACCCAACCCTGTTTTCTTCGATCAAGATCGGCCCGCATGCCTTGTCCCACCGCGTGGTCATGGCGCCGTTGACGCGCATGCGTTCCGAGCCGGGCGATCTGCCCGGTGCGTTGATGGCTGAATACTATTCGCAGCGTGCCACCGCCGGCGGCCTGATCATTTCCGAAGCCACTGTGGTCTCGACCACCGGCAATGGTTATCTCGGTTCGCCGGGCCTGTACAACGACGCGCAAATTGCTGGCTGGAAAGCCATCACCGATGCGGTTCACGCCAAGGGCGGGCGGATTTTCCTGCAACTGTTTCATGCCGGGCGCCAATCCCACAGCGACATGCAGCCTGACGGCGCACAACCCGTGGCGCCTTCGGCGGTCGAGTACGACGGCGTGGCCTACACCGCCAGCGGCTGGGTCCCGAGCACACCGCATCGCGCCTTGAGCGAAGCGGAAGTGGTGGCGCTGGTGGAGGATTTTCGTCGCGCCTCGGCGCGAGGCCTGGAAGCCGGATTTGATGGCGTGGAAATCCACGGCGCCAACGGTTACCTGATCGACCAGTTTCTGCAGGACGGCAGCAACCGCCGCACCGATGCCTACGGCGGCACGATCGCCAGGCGTGCGCGGTTCTTGATGGACATCACCCGGGCGGTGATTTCGGTCTGGGGCCATGAACGCGTGGCGGTACGTCTGGGCCCGAGCGGCAATTTCGGCGACATGAAGGACAGCGATCCTGAAGCGCTGTTTGTGTATGTCGCCGAGCAACTGGCCGAGCTGAAACTGGCGTATCTGCACTTGATCGAACCGCGCGTGCTGGGCAATTCGATCGATGAAAGCAAGGATCAGAACCCGGTGGCGGCGCAGTTGATCCGCCAGCATTACGACGGCGTGATCATCGCGGCGGGCGGTTTCAATGCCGCGTCGGCCGAGCAGATTCTGCAAGCGGGGGATGCCGACCTGGTGGCGTTCGGTCGCGACTTCATCGCGAACCCGGATCTGCCGGAACGCATCCGTCATGACCTGCCGCTCAATGCCTACGACCGTGACACCTTCTACGGTGGCAGCGCGGTCGGGTTTACCGATTATCCGTTTTATCAGCAGAGTGCCTGATCGGTTTCAACGGCTGCGTTGAAGGTAATACCGCCATCGCGGGCAAGCTCGCTTCCATAGGTTTTGTGTCGTTCGCTTTTTTTGTGGATGACACGGACACTGCGGGAGCGGGCTTGCCCGCGATCGCCATTTAAGGGGGGCATTTCACTCCTTTGCAAATCCCCCTCCCGCATCTACTCTGCCTGAACTCTCCCCACCCCCGAGCACCCCCGCCATGATGGACAGCCTCAGCGGTATCACGGCCTTCATTCAGGTGGCCGAAACCCGCAGCTTCACCGAAGCCGGGCGTCTGCTGGAGATCTCATCGTCCGCCGTCGGCAAAAGCGTTGCACGCATGGAGGAACGCCTCGGTGTGCGGCTGTTTCACCGCAGCACCCGCAGCGTCACCCTGACCACCGAAGGCGAGCTGTTTCTGGACCGCTGCAAACGCATCCTCAGTGAAGTGGAAGCCGCGCAAATGGAGCTGCTGGAGCTGTCTGCCACACCACGGGGCAAGGTGCGCATCAGCGTGCCGATCCAGAACGTGCTGATCATGCCGGTGCTGGCCGGGTTCATGCGCGCCTACCCGGATATCGAGCTGGATGTGGACATGTCCGACCGCATGGTCGACGTGATCGAGGAGGGTTTCGACGCGGTGATCCGTACCGGCGCACCTCAGGACTCGCGGCTGATGGCGCGCAAGCTCGGTGGCTATCAATTGCAGTTGGTGGCGTCGCCCGCTTACCTGGAGCGCAACGGCACACCGACGCACCCGGATGATCTGAGCAAGCATGTGTGCCTGCTGCACAAGTTTCCTGCCACGGGGATGATCGAGCGCTGGCCGCTGCGGGTGGGCGACACGCACATCGAACCGAGCCTTTCGCGCGCATTGACCTGCACCACGATGGATCCGCTGACGTACCTGGCGTTGGATGGGGTGGGGATTGCGTGTCTGCCGGATTTTTCAATCCGCGAGCCGTTGGCCGATGGCCGGCTGAAGGTCGTGCTGGAGGACTACACCGACCACACCGGCAACCTGTGGATGCTCTGGCCTGCGTCGAAGCAGACGGCACCGAGGTTGCGGGTGTTGATCGACTTTTTCAAAGACAACATTAATCGAATGGCGCTGGCCCCGGTCGATCAATTGCGATCCTGAGCGACGATTGCAAAGTTGCCCGGCGCTTTTTCCAGCAACCCCAGGAATCTCACCAGGTCGACCGTGCTGCCATCGACCTTCAGGTCTTGCGAAGTGAGCGCATCCTTGATTCCCGCAGTACCACCCAGCAGTTGCACGAACAGGTCTTTGGTGACAGTCAGCGTTGCGTTGGCATTCGCTGCCGCCGGACCTTTTCGGTAGTGCAGCACGGCGTTCTCGATCCACAGCACGAAGGATTCGCGGGTATCGGTCAGCAGCAGATTGAAGGTCCAGTTCTTGCCATCGGCGGCCGGCCCGTCGAGGCTTGCGGCCATGGCTTCGAGGAAGCGTTCGGTGGGCGTCTGCTTCATCAGCTCGATCAGGTCCGAACGTCTCACGCCTTTGGCCGGCGGGCCGTTGCGCAGTTCCTGGGCGGCGGTCAGGTAGCTGTTGCGCCAGGTCGCGGATTCCGATTGGTAGCCCAGCTGTTCATAGGTCTGGGCCAGCAGTTCCTTGGCGGCCTTGTCGTCGGGTGCGTCGAGAACGGCCTGATCCAACAGTTCGGCCACCCAGCGGTATTCGCCTTTGTCATAGGCCACGCGTGCGGCCTCGACCACTTTGGCGTGGCCGCCCATCAATTCGACATAGCGTTTGGCGGATTCCTTGGGCACCAGCGGATTCAAGTGCGCCGGGTTGCCATCGTAGGCGCCGAGGTACATCTGGTAGATCGCTTTGACGTTGTGTCGCACATCGCCGTAATAACCACGGGTGCCGAAGTACGACGCCAGTGAGTCGGGCAATTGGATTTTGTCGGCGATCTCGTTGGGCGTGTAGCCCGCGTTCATCAGTCGCACGGTCTGATCGTGCATGTATTTATAGACGTCGCGGTGTTTGGTGATGAATTCGCGGATCCGCTCGTTGCCCCAGATCGGCCAGTTGTGTTGGCCGAAATAGACTTCGGTGTCGCCGAGTTCGTCGAGGGCGATCTGCGTGTAGTCGGACCAGCGCAGCGCATCACGAACCTTGGCCCCGCGAATCGGCAGCAGGTTGTGCATCGTCTGCGCCAGCAATTCCGCGCCGCCATAGGCCTTGCGTTCGGGGATCGAGAAGGTCAGTTCGGCTGGGGCTTCCGCGCCCGGCATGTTGTGAAAGACGAAACTGACGCCGTCGAGTACGAGTTCCTGCATCGGCTGATCGATGATCTGCGTCGGCGCAAGAATGCCGACGCTGCCGTAGGCGACGTTTTTGCCTAACCCGGTGTCGACCATGCCGGTTGCGCCCGGCGCCAGATTCTTGCCGAACTGATACATCGAACGGCGCGACATCGCCGGCCCGGCCAGGACGTTTTCGCTGGTCGCTTCCTCCATGAACCCGGCGGGCGCCACCACCGGGATGTTGCGCTGGGCGACCTCGGCGACCGAGGTGATGCCCAGCACGCCGCCGAAATGGTCAACGTGGTCGTGGGTGAAGATGATCGCGGTCACGGGCTTGTCGCCCAGTTGTGCGCGGGCGAATGCCAGGGCTGCGGCGGCAGTTTCCTTCGAGGTCAGCGGGTCGACCACGATCCACCCGGTTTGCCCTTCGATCAGCGTCATGTTGGCGATGTCGAAACCGCGCAACTGGTAGATGCCATCGGTGACTTTGAACAGACCGATCTGGGCGTTGAGCATCGCGTGGCGCCACAGGCTCGGGTTGACGGTGGCGGGGGCCTTGCCTTCGACGAATCTGAACGCATCGAAATCGATCAGCACGGTGCCGTCGGAACCGAGGATCTGCCCGGTCGGCCGGGCGATGAGGCCGCGTTGGGCGTCTTCCATATCCCGGGTGTCATTGAGGTCCAGGCCCTTGATCGTGGCTTCGATTACCGCTGCGGTGGCTGGCGTTGCTTCACCATTGGCAACGCTCGGTGGTTTATCACAACCGGCGAGGGATACCAGCGCCAGGGCGAAGAGGGTATGGCAGGTCGATCTCATTCTTGTTGTTCTCCGATGATCCATTCAGCAGAGAGTAGGGAGGCGAGGGTGATGTATCCAATGCATTGTTTACATCCAGCCAATGCGTAGCTAGCATCGGCGACATGGACCTCAAACGACTGACACATCTTCTGGCGCTGGCCGATGAACGCCATTTCGGCCGCGCCGCCGAACGCGTGCACCTCAGCCAACCGGCCTTGAGCCGCAGCATTCAGGCGCTGGAAAGCGAAACTGGTCAGCGTCTGTTTGACCGGGACACCGGCGACGTTCGCCCGACACCGGCCGGGGAGTTCCTGATCGAGCGGGCGCGGCGGCTGCTGTTCGATGCACGCTCGCTGGAACGTGATCTGGCGCTTTACGGTGATGGCCGGCTCGGCAACCTCGCGTTCGGCGTCGGGCCGTTTCCGGCGGCGATGTTGATGCATCAGGTAGTGCCTCGGTTGCGTCGGGAATATCCGGAAGTCACTCTGCGGGTAGAGATCAATAACTGGCAGATTCTTGAAGCCCGTCTGCGGGATGAAGCGATCGAGTTTTTCGTCGCGGACATTCGCAACTTCTCGGCCGACACCGATCTGCTGATCCGCTCGCTGGGTCAGGCCTCGGCAGGGTTCTTCGTCCGGCCACAGCACCCGTTGGCCGGGCGCGCGGTGACGATGAGAGACCTGGAAAAGTACGGCATCGCCACGACGCGCCTGCCGGCCGTGGTGAAGGAAGAGACTGCGCATACCCTGGGTATTTCCACTCGTCAGGCATTACCTCTGGCGCTGGAATGCGACGATGTGGCGTTGCTCAGGACGGTGGCCTGCTCGACCGATACCATCCTCGGCGTGATCCACGGCGCCGTGGCTGAAGACCTGCGCAGCGGCAATCTGATCGAACTGCTGGTCGTGGATCGGCCCGGATTGCACTCCGAAATCGGTGTCGTCAGCCTGCCCAACAGAAGCCTGTCACCGACCGCACGCTGCGTGATCGACGCCATCGTCGCCGAGATGGCGCAACGCAACATCTCGACCTGAACGGTGCTCCGGTCAGCGGCCAAAACGCCAAAGCACGAGACTTCCCGCTGAAAAACCGGATAATGGCGGCCATTCTGTTCAGCTCGCTATTCTGGTAGTCCCCCATGGAAATCAAGGTCAACTTTCTCGACAACCTTCGACTTGAAGCCAAGTTCGACGACTTCACGGTGGTGGCCGACCAACCGATCCGCTACAAGGGAGACGGCTCGGCACCGGGTCCGTTCGACTACTTCCTGGCCTCGTCGGCGCTGTGTGCGGCGTACTTCGTGAAGCTGTATTGCGAAACCCGCAATATCCCGACCGATAACATCCGCCTGTCGCAGAACAACATCGTTGACCCGGAGAACCGCTACAACCAGATCTTCAAGATTCAGGTCGAGCTGCCGGCAGACATCTCCGACAAGGATCGCCAAGGCATCCTGCGCTCCATCGACCGCTGCACCGTGAAAAAAGTGGTACAGGCCGGCCCTGAGTTCGTGATCGAGGAAGTGGAAAACCTCGACGCCGATGCCCAGGCACTGCTGATGCCAGGCGCGAACTCCAGCGCGAGCACCTACATTCCGGGCAAGGACCTGCCGCTGGAGCAGACCATCGCCAACATGTCGGGCATCCTCGCCGACCTCGGCATGAAGATCGAAATCGCCTCGTGGCGCAACATCGTGCCCAACGTGTGGTCCTTGCACATTCGCGACGCGCACTCGCCGATGTGCTTTACCAACGGCAAGGGCTCGACCAAGGAAGGCGCGCTCGCGTCGGCCTTGGGCGAGTTCATCGAGCGCCTGAACTGCAACTTCTTCTACAACGATCAGTTCTGGGGTCTGGACCTCGCCAATGCGCCGTTCGTGCACTACCCGGACGAGCGCTGGTTCAAGCCGGGCAGCAATGATGAGTTGCCGAGCGAAATCCTCGACCCGTACTGCCTGAAGATCTACAACCGCGACGGCGAGCTGCGCGGCTCGCACCTGATCGACACCAACTCGGGCAATGAAGAGCGCGGCATCGTTTCGCTGCCGTTCGTTCGTCAGTCGGACGGCGAGGTGGTGTACTTCCCGTCGAACCTGATCGAAAACCTGTACCTGAGCAACGGCATGAGCGCCGGCAACACCCTGGCCGAAGCCCAGGTGCAGTGCCTGTCGGAAATCTTCGAGCGTGCGGTGAAACGCGAAATCATCGAAGGTGAATTCGCGCTGCCGGACGTACCGCAGGAAGTGCTCGCGAAGTACCCGGCGATCATGGCCGGTATTCAGGGCCTGGAAGCGCAGGGCTTCCCGGTGCTGGTGAAGGATGCGTCGCTGGGCGGCGAATTCCCGGTGATGTGCGTCACACTGATGAACCCGCGTACCGGCGGTGTGTTCGCCTCGTTTGGCGCACACCCGAGCTTCGAAGTGGCGCTGGAGCGCAGCCTGACCGAACTGCTGCAGGGCCGCAGCTTCGAAGGTCTGAACGATCTGCCGCAGCCGACCTTCGAAGGTCAGGCGGTCACCGAACCGAACAACTTCGTCGAGCACTTCATCGATTCCAGTGGAGTGGTGTCGTGGCGCTTCTTCAGCGCCCAGGCGGAATACGAGTTCGTGGAATGGGACTTCACCGGCCAGGGTGAAAACTCCAACGTCGAGGAAGCCGAAACCCTGTTCGGCATCCTCAAGGGCATGGGCAAGGAATCGTACATGGCGGTGTACGAGCACATCGGCGCAACCGCCTGCCGCATCCTGGTGCCGGACTACTCGGAAATCTACCCGGTGGACGACCTGATCTGGGACAACACCAACAAGGCGCTGTTCTTCCGCGAAGACATCCTCAATCTGCATCGCTTGAACGAAGAAGAACTCCAGTCGCTGGTCGAGCGTCTGGTCGAAAGCGAGCTGGATGACTACACCGACATCACCACGCTGATCGGCATCGAGTTCGACGACAACACCGTGTGGGGGCAACTGACGATCCTGGAACTGAAACTGCTGATCTGGCTCGCCCTGGGACAAATCGAGGAGGCTAAGGAAGCAGTGGAAATGTTCCTCCAGTACAACGACAACACCGTCGAGCGCGGTCTGTTCTATCAGGCCGTCAACGGGGTGCTGGAGATGCAGCTGGACGAGGACCTGGAGCTGGCCGACTACGAAGCCAACTTCCGCCGCATGTTCGGCAACGAGCGGATGGACGCCGCGATCGGCTCGGTGGACGGCAGCGTACGCTTCTACGGCTTGACGCCGACCAGCATGAAGCTGGAAGGCCTCGATCGTCATCTGCGTCTGATCGACAGCTACAAGAAACTGCACGCGGCCCGGGCCAGTGTGACGGCTTCGGTTCGCTGACAGCAGTGACAAAAAAAGCACCTTCGGGTGCTTTTTTGTTTTTAAGATGGACGCCTGTCAGAAGGAGCGATGCAATGGATCTGAAATTCAGCCACGTCGATGTGCTGGTCAACAACCTTGAAGAAGCCTGCGCCTACTACGCGCAGATCCTGAAAGCCAGAATCTCCCGGACCCTCGTCTGGGAGCGAGGTGGCCTGCACGTGCGCTACGCGGTTGCGCTGATCGGCCAGGAGCGTTTCATGCTGGTTCAGCCGTTGGCGGGCAACCTCAAGGAGCTGCTGGACTCGTCGGGGGAGGGGATGATCTATCGCCACTGCTATTCGACACCGGACATCGAGAAGGCCTACGACGAACTGGTGATCGCCGGCGTGCAGCCCGAAGACGAAAACGGACAGCCACTGGAACGCGCCAACCTGCAATCACCGTCCGGGACACGCATCATCTGGCTGCCCAAGCGCTTCGGGCATTTCTCTATCGAGATTCTCGAAGAGCAGGCGCTGGAGGCGTTCATCGCATCTGCGTTTGTCTGAGTTTTTAAATGGGGACAGATTTATTTTTAAAATAAATCTGTCCCCATTTGAGGTCCCCATTTGAGGTCCCCATTTGAGGTCTGAAAAATACTTGCACCGTGATGCATCCGATTGCGCGTCTGCTCCGTAAATTCAGCACCCTCATTCGAAGGGTCGAAGAATTCAGGAGACACACCATGCACTCGCTCATCAAACGCATTGCCATCGCCTGCTTCACATTGCTCTGCCTTGGCACGGGATCGAGTTTTGCTGCCGATACCGTGATGGTCGGCGGTGCAGCCATGTACCCGAACAAGACCATCGTTGAAAACGCCGTCAACTCGAAGGATCACACCACACTCGTTGCTGCGGTCAAGGCGGCCGGGCTGGTCGACACCCTCAACAGCAAGGGGCCGTTCACGGTCTTCGCGCCCACCAATGAGGCCTTCGCCAAATTGCCCGCTGGCACTGTCGATACGCTCGTCAAACCGGAGCACAAGGCCGACCTGACCACGATCCTCACCTATCACGTGGTTGCCGGCACTCATACGGCAAAACAGCTGATGGATGACGCCAAGATGCACGGCGGCAAAGTCATGCTCAAAACCGTTCAGGGCGAATCCCTGACCGTCATGCTGCACGATGGCAAATTGTGGGCGGTGGACGCCAAAGGCGGGAAGGCTGCGATCACCATTGCGGACGTGATGCAGTCCAATGGCGTGATTCATGTGGTGGATACAGTATTGATGCCGAAGTAGTTTTTTAATGGGGACAGATTTATTTTTAAAATAAATCTGTCCCCTTTAACTCCATTAACTCCAACGTCCCTTCAGAAACTGGTTGCGGCCCTGCGCCTTGGCGTTATACAGCGCCTGATCTGCCACCTCGATCATTCCTTGCAAGTGCTCCAGCGCCGGGCCGGTGCCCGAAGCGATACCGATGCTCACGCTGACGCGTCCGAGCGGGCTGGCGTTGTGCGGGATGTTCGCTTGCTTCAAGCGGTCGAGGATAAGTTGCGCCACCACCGCAGCACCCTCACTGTCGGTGTCAGGCATGATGACGCCCATCTCTTCTCCGCCATAGCGTGCGACCAGGTCCGAGGGGCGCCGCACGCATTCCTCGAAAATCTTGCCAACCGTTTGCAGGCATGCGTCTCCGGCGACATGCCCGAACGTGTCGTTGAACAGCTTGAAGTAGTCGATATCAATCATCAGCAATGCCAACGAAGAACCGTCACGCTGTGCCCGTCGTGCTTCCATCGCAAGGCTTTCATCAAAGCAGCGCCGGTTTGCCAAACCGGTCAAGGCATCCTTCATGGCGAGCAGCTCAAGCTGTCGGTTCGATGAGAGCAACTGTTGCTGGGTCCCTCGCAATTGATCTTCCACCTTGGTGCGCCGGCGTATGTCCAGGATCAAAAACCAGCCGATAAGGCCGGTAAGCCCCAGCAGACCCGTCACCACCACCGCCGACAGCAATGCCTCCATGCGCCACGCAGCGAGGACTTCGCGTTTCCCCAGTGCGACGGTCGTTATCAACGGCAGCCGGTCGCTCTTTCGGAAAGCGTAGAGCCGCTCCACGCCGTCCAGGCTGGAGGTAAACGAGGCCGTGCCGACTGATCGATCGACAAGGTATTTGGCATAGATGGGCGACTTGGAAAAGTTGCGCCCCATATCCTGCTCGCGGAAGGGATAGCGCACCAGCAACGTACCGTCGGTATAGGACAACCCGATGGCCCCGTCCTGTCCCACATCGATTTTTCCAAACAGCCGAAGAAAGTTTTCTATGCCCAGGGTGACAGCCACCACGCCGGCAAACTCCCCTCGAGCATCATTGAAACGCCGGCTGACGGTGATCACCCACTCTTGATTGGAGCGGCTCTGGATGGGGGGACCGATAAAGATTTCGCGGGAGGGATCGTCGCGATGGTGAATGAAATAGGCCCGATCACTGCTGGTCGCCCCCGCCGGAATCGGCCGGTTGGAGGACATCAACCAACGTCCCTGACTATCGTAGATCGTGATACCACTGAGCTGTGGCATCAGGGGCTCCTGTCGGCTGACCAGCGCATTCAGTCGCTGGATCTGCGCCGGGCCACTGCCTTCGGTTTCCAGACGTTCGACGAGCCCGAGCAAAAGCAGCGAACTTTGCCGGACAATGCCTTCGGAGTAGGTCGCAAGCGCCTGGGTAAGGTTCAACCCGTGGACGTCCACTTCCTCCAGCGCTCGATCCCGGGAGGCCAACACCTTCCAGACAGTCAGCGAAGCCAGGGAACATCCGATAACCAACAGCAGAAGTACAACCAGGTGGGTATCACGCTTCACGTCACTACCTTTTGGAAAGTCCGGTTTCCGACCTGGCCACTATCGGATCAAGGCAATAACTGCGGGACGAAGTGGAGGGCAGGCGATTTTTTCACATATGAATCCGAGAGTCACCCGGCCTGCCTCTCCATCTCATGGCGATGGTGCAAATCACTGGCGCTCGGGGAGGGCGTTCATGGTATGGAAAAGGCCATCGGTCTGGGGGAACATGAAATTGAGCCAGCCATGCCAAGCAGTTCAATGCAATGAACGGTTGTGTCGGTTCGCAGTTCAAGGCAGGTCGCTTCCATTCGGGCGGTCATGCTGCTTGATTTGCGCAGCTCAACCTTGGAATTGGCCAACGCGCCCTCATAACGATGGTTACCTCCAATATCCCTGAAGGGAAGGACAGACCATGACCAGCCACACCGAAACTGCCATCCTCGCCGGCGGCTGCTTCTGGGGCATGCAGGATCTGCTGCGGCGCTATCCCGGTGTCCTGCAGACGCGCGTCGGTTACACCGGTGGCGATGTGCCGAATGCGACCTACCGCAACCATGGCAACCACGCCGAAGCTATCGAAATCGTCTTCGATCCTGCCGTTATCAGCTATCGGCAGATCCTGGAGTTCTTCTTTCAGATACACGATCCGACCACGCCCAACCGTCAGGGCAATGATCTTGGCCCCAGCTATCGTTCGGCGATCTATTACCTCAACGAACAGCAACGCGACGTCGCCGAAGACACCGCCGCCGATGTCGACGCCTCACGCTTGTGGCCTGGACGAGTGGTGACCGAAATCGAACCGGCCGGGCCGTTCTGGGAGGCGGAGCCGGAGCACCAGGATTACCTGGAGCGTATTCCGAATGGCTACACCTGCCACTTCATCCGCCCGAACTGGAAGCTTCCGAAGCGCGCTTGAGGTTGTTTAGCGTCAGTGTGAAAGAGGGGAATCGGTCTGTTTTCTGAAAAATGGACCGGTTCCCTTTTTTTGCCCTTGATTCTGAAAGGTAGCTAAGCAAGTTAGCTATATGTTAGTTTCGCGTCCTCATCACGACCAGCCCGGACCGACCCTGCACATGACGTCACCTTCATCACCGCCAAATCCGACCGAAGATCCCCGCAGCCTGCAGATCGCCAGCGATGTCGTCGGCCAGCAGTTGCAACAGATCGCCATCCTGACGCGCAAGGCTGCCAGCCATCTGGGCGCGGCTCTGGGCATCAATCAGACAGATGTGGCGGCGCTGGAGCACCTGATCACCGACGGACCTCTGCCGCCGACCGAACTGGCGGCGCGCCTTTCAGTGACCACCGCCGGCATCACGCAGGTCATCGATCGACTGGAGCGGGCCGGGCATGTGGTCCGCGAGCGGCAGCTCAATGACAAGCGCCGGGTGTTGGTGTGTCCGGTTCCGGAGTCGGTGGCGCAGGCCTATCGGCATATCGCGCCAATGCTCAATGGCCTGAGCGCCGTGCTCGGAGCACTCGACGGCAAGGATCGCGCAGTGGTTGAAGCATTCCTTGGGAACGTGATCGAGGTCTACCGCACCATGTTGCCGGGCAGCCCTGTGGCCACGTCTGAAAACCAGGACGCGTGATGAAACCAAAAAAAATACTGGTGACCGGCGCAAGCATTGCCGGGCCTGCGTTGGCGTATTGGCTGTCCCGGCAGGGCATGGACGTTACGGTGGTCGAGAGGGCGCCTGCGTTTCGCGATGGGGGGCAAACGATCGACGTGCGGGGCGCCGGGCGTGTGGTGATTCAGCGCATGGGCCTGGAAGATTTGATTCGGGCGAACACCACTCAGGAACAGGGCATCGCCTTCGTTGACCAGGACAACCGGACCCGGGCGTTTCTGGGTGTCGATGCGTTCGACGGGGAGGGGCCGATAGCCGAACTGGAGATCCTGCGGGGCGAGCTCGCCAGGCTATTGATCCAGCACAGCCAGGATCGAGTGACCTATCGATTCGGCGACAGCGTTGCAGCCATGGAAGACGACGGTGAGCAGGTTCATGTGCGTTTCGAGCAGGGTGCCGAGCAGGTTTACGATCTGGTGATCGTGGCTGAAGGGATCGGTTCGACGACGCGTAATCAGGTGTTTGGCAACGAAGTCCAGCGCCGTCCCCTCAATCTGTATACGGCCTATTTCACCGTGCCTCGACAGCCGAGCGATGGCCAGGTCATGCGCTGGCACAACATTCCAGGTGGGCGCTGTGTCTGTTTGCGGCCTGACAATCTGGGCACCACCCGCGCGTTTCTGTCTTTTCAGCAGGCGCCGTGTGGATACGAAAAACTCGCACAGGACGAACAGAAATCCTTGCTCAGGCAAATATTCGCCGACGCCGGTTGGGAGACACCCCGCGTGCTGGCTGCGCTGGAGGATGCCGCCGACCTTTATCTGGACGCGGTGGGGCAGGTCAAAATGCCTCGTTGGTCCAAGGGGCGCATCGCGCTGGTCGGGGACGCGGCTTATTGCGCATCGCCCATCAGCGGCATGGGCACCAGCCTGGGTCTGTGCGGCGCCTACGTGCTGGCCGGTGAACTGGGGCGCCATGCCGACTACACCCTGGCGTTCGCAGCCTATGAAAAACGGATGCGGCCCTTTGTCGCCCAGGCGCAAAGCGTGCCCGGATTCGCCCCCAGACTGGCCTCACCGCATTCGCGCCTTGGCATCGCCCTTGGTCACGCGGTGTTGAGGCTGGCCGCCGCGCCGGGGTTCAAGCGCCTGTTCGGGAAGATCCTTTCGCCGAAGGCGGATGCTATCGAGTTGCCGGTGTATGAGTAGCTGGGGATGTAGGCATGTCTGCGTTTACAGCGCCTGCCTCGCACAGGGCAATCAACTGATCGCGTAATACCTGTCCGGCGGCGCTCAGGTCACTGCATGAGTACAGTGCCAGGCGCACACCCTGGACATTTGGCAGACCACATTCTTCTGTCAACACCAGGTGTCCGGGATCTACCACCCGTAACGGCAGCAGACTGATTCCGAGGCCTGCGGATACTGCGGCACAAACAGCGGCCAGACTCGCGCTTGAGTAGCCTATTCGCCAGTGCCGTCCGCTGATATCCAGGTGATGCATCATTTCGTTGCGGTACAGTCCGCCGGCCGGAAACGCCACCAATGGCTGAGGATCCGCCCCAAACGTCGGGTTATGACGGCTGTCGACCCAGCACAACGGCTCGGGCCAGGATTGCAGGCAGTCGTCGCTATCACCCATCTGCTTGACTAGCAGTACATCAAATTCGCCGCTGCGAAATTGCCGCAGCAGTTCTGGGCCAAGTCCACTGGTCACCTCCAGCCTTGTCCGCGGATATGCCCGGACAAACTCTGACAGCACCGGTAACAAGCGATCAGAGGCAAAATCTTCCGGAACGCCGGCCCGCAGTACGCCATCGTTTTGCTGATCGGCCAGAACATCGATCGCTTCGTCGTGCAGCGCCAGAATGCGCCGGGCATAGGCCAATAGCCGCTCGCCCTCGGGCGTCGCCACTACTTGACGCTTATCGCGATCCAGCAGTTTGCAACCCAGGCTGTTTTCCAGCCGCAGGATTTGCTGGCTGACAGTGGATTGGGTCAGGTGCAGCCGTTCGGCGGCCCGGGTGAAATTGGCGCAGTCGTTGACCGCGACGAAGCTGCGCAACAGCACGTGATCAAACATGTATAACCATTCGATTATCCACTGATTGGCATCCTTATATTTAATTTCAGAATGCACAATAGACTGACCATACTCCAGGTTCAATTGCACCGAGGAGAGGGACTTATGACATGGCGCGGATCATTCATACAGGCGGGTCTGGCAGTGGGGTTGTTGTTGGCAGGCAATGTCATGGCGGGTGATGCGGGTTTGCTCGACGCTGTGAGAGCGGGGCAAGTAGAGAAGGTCAAAAGCGCGTTGGCCAACGGAGCCGACGTCAATGCCCGAGCGCTGGATGGAAGCAGTGCCTTGCTACTGGCCACGCAAGACAATCACGTTGACATTGCCCGTACGCTGATCGAGGCCGGTGCCGATGTGAATCGCAAGAATCTGATCCTGGACAGCCCCTACCTGTTGGCGGGCGCCAGTGGTCATGATGAGATTCTCGCGATGACCCTGGCCCACGGCGCCGATTTGAAGAGCACCAACCGTTATGGCGGCACGGCACTGATTCCTGCCTGTGAGCACGGCTACGTACAAACGGTGAAACTGCTGATCGAGGCCGGTGTAGACGTAAATCATATCAACCGGCTGGGCTGGACGTGCCTGATGGAGGCCATCGTACTGGCCGATGGCGGCCCGAAGCATCAGCAAATAGTCGCTCAGTTGATTGCCGCCGGCGCCGATTTGAACATCCCTGATCATTCGGGCGTCAGCCCCTTGAAACAGGCGGAACGTCGTGGTCAGACAACGATTGCCCGGCAACTGCGCGAAGCGGGGGCCCTATGAGCGATCTTCAAGACCAACAATGGTTGCAACGCGCCGTCGACCTGGCTCACGACAACGTGGCGCGCGGCGGCCGCCCCTTTGGAGCGGTTCTGGTCGCCAAGGGTCATGTGCTGGTGGAGGCCGTCAACGAAATTCACCTCAGTGGCGATCCCACAGCCCACGCGGAAATGCTCGTGATCCGGGCGGCGTCCCGGCTGCCGGATACGCGAATGAGCGAATGCGTGATCTATGCCAGCGGCCAGCCTTGTCCGATGTGCCTGGCGGCGATGTACTTGAGTGGGGTTTCGCGCGTGGTGTTCGCCACCAGCAATGAAACAGCCGAACCGTTTGGACTTTCGACGGCAAGGATTTATCAGCAGATGGCCTTGCCACTGCTCGAACAGACACTGGCGGTTGAGTATTTGCCGCATCCGGCTATGGCAACCTTGTATAACGTTTGGAAAACGGAGAACAGCCCACAGTAAGTAACGAGACTTTCTCTGAAAAAATAAAAGCGTCAACCCATGGGGTTCAGCCATGCGTTGACGCTTTTTTATGCGCGCTCTGGAAGCCTTTTCAAAATTGAGTTGTACGTTCAGTTCAATGGCAACATCTCAAAATAGCGCTATTTATTGTAAAAGTTGGCTGAAGACGTCCATTCAAGAAAATTCTTGGAGGTGAAAGAGTCGCGTCTTGTGGTTTTGAACGGCTTGAGAAAATAACCTGTGTCAGCGCTATCAAGTGGCGTCATGCGTTAAAACAAAGACATCTCAAGGAATCTTTTTTTCAATGAAACCGTTCAAGTTTCTCCTGCTGACTTCAGCGTTATGCTCTCTGGCCAATGGCGCTCTGGCAGCTGACGGCACTATCAACTTCACCGGCGAAATTATCGCTGCGTCTTGCGTAGCATCGTCCGGTGCCGGTACTTCGGTGGGGGGGAGTGCTGGCAATCAGACCGTCGATGTGAATCTCGGCAAAGTGAGCATGGACTCCATCGGCGGCACCGCCGGCAGCGGCATCGCTGCCGGTAAATCGATCAACCTGAACCTGGACTGCGGCAATACTGCGGCAGGGCTGACCACGGTCAGACTCGGTTTCGACCCGATGGCCGGTTCGGGCATTGATGAGAGCAACAACAGTTTGCTGAAGATTTCGGGCACCGCCACCGGCGTGGGCATCGGTATGTACGATAACAATAACCAACTGATCAATCTTTCTGCGAACGAAGCCTACTCCGCGGCGCTGGTATCGACTGGCGAAGGCGACGATACCCGCTACAGCTCGACCTTGAACATGCGTGCAGCCTACGTCGCCAACGGCGCCACCCTGGCCGCTGGCACCGCCAACGGCACCCTGCCGTTCACCCTGACATACGAATAAGTTGTCACTGCGGGGCGCAATGCCCCGCTTTTTTTTGCGAGGTCATGAATGAACTCCCTTTCAATTCTGCGCTTCGGCCTGTTGCTCGCCATGGCGGTCAGCTCCGGTTTCTGCGTGGCCGGTATTCAGGTCGGTGGTACGCGGATCATTTTTCCCGCATCCGACCGCGAAGCCACCATCCAGGTACGCAACGAGGGTGCCGAGGACATCATGATTCAGTCCTGGATCGAGGCCGCACCGAATCAGGCCGATCGCGACGTTCCATTTGCCATCACCCCATCGCTGGCCCGGCTGAGTCATAAAAAACAGCAGGCGCTGCGAATTTTTTACCAAGGTAAGGGACTGCCCGAAGATCGCGAGTCAGTGTTTTGGCTAAGCGTTCAAGAGATACCCCAACTCAGTGAAAGCGATAACAGTCTGCAAGTTGCGTTTCGCCAGCGCCTCAAGTTGTTTTATCGGCCGGCAAAACTTCAAGGCAGTGCGGAAGAGGCCGCCAGGAATCTCAAGTGGAGTCTCGTGAACCGTTCGGGTGAGACGAAGTTACTTGCCGATAACACCTCGGTCTTCAATGTTTCGTTGGGTGAAGCGGTAGTTTTGTTTGACGGAAAGGAATATCCAGTCGAAACGCAAATGGTCGGGCCGATGCAGTCGCTGCAAATGAACGTGAAGGGCCTTTCCCGATTTATTAATGGAAGTGCCGAAGTTCGATGGGATTCCATTAATGATTATGGTGCCCTGGTCAGACACCAGTCGAACCTTCAACAGTAGTTCATTACATCTTCTGATTTTGCTTTTCATTGAATGTATGGGCTAGGCCCAGGCGCTTTCCTGCGCACATAGGTGCTGTTTTGGCTGATATCTTTTTCTATTCTCGGCACACGAATGCATTCAGGTTGGGTGCCGGCTCGGGGCTGTCGTGTCTTGCTGCCATTAGCCTGCTGAGTTCCACGTCTGCAGTCGCCGCGCAGTTCAATCCGATGTTTCTCAAAGACAAGGGTGCGGAGGTGGACCTGCGCTATTTCGATCAATCCAGCGGGGTCGTTCCTGGCACTTACAGCGTCGATCTGTATTTGAACCAGAGGCTGGAACGCCGCCAGGAGGTTACGTTCCAGTCCGATGAAGACACCGAAAGTGCGGATGCGCAACCGGTCTTGACACTCGGTCTGCTGCGCGAGCTCGGCATCGACGTGCAGCGACTGCAGGAGGAAGGGATTGTCTCCGCGGACAGCACTGACAGCGATCCCGTCACGCTGCTGCGTATCGACGGTGCGTCGGTCGAACTCGATGTCGCCAGGCTGTCGTTGTTCATCAGCATTCCACAGGCCTACATCAAACGCCGTGCGCGCGGATACGTTGACCCGTCCCTGTGGGACGACGGGGTTACTGCGCTGTTCAGTAATTATCAGATGAACTTCAGCCGTAATTCCGGTGGTGGTTATCGCAGCGATTACGGGTATCTCGGTCTTCATAACGGCTTGAACATTGGCCAGTGGCGCCTGCGCAACGATTCATCGCTCAGCCAGAGTTCGGGAACAACCCGCAACTTCTCGAGTAACCGCACCTATCTGGAACATGACGTGACCCGCCTCAAGGGGCGTTTAGCCGTGGGCCAGCTGTACAGCAATGGCGATATTTTCGACAGTACCCGGTTTCGCGGTTTTCAGCTTGCTTCGGACATCGGCATGCTGCCGGACGATGAGGCCGGTTTTGCGCCGGTGGTACGCGGCATAGCCGAGACCCACGCGACGGTGGAAGTGCGCCAGAACGGCTACGTCATTTACTCCACCTCGGTGTCGCCAGGTGCCTTCGAAATTCGTGACATCTATCCGGGTGGCTCCAACGGTGACCTGGACATCACCATCATTGAGTCCGACGGTCGCGAGCGCAAGTACAGCCAGGCGTATTCCTACCTGCCGGTGATGACCCGACGGGGCAACCTTCAGTACAGCCTGTCGCTGGGCAAGTACGACAGTGAACGCTCCGTGTCGCCGAGTATGTTGCAAGGGACGGCGGTGTATGGCGCCACCGACAATCTCACGACCTTTGGCGGCGTGCTCGGTACCGAAGACTATACGGCGCTCAACGTGGGCGTTGGCATCAACTCATCATTGGGTGGCATGTCGGTAGACGTGACCAACAGCCGTTCGCGGCCGGGTGAGGGTAAGGCCGTGGTCGGGCAGAGCGCGCGATTTCTGTATTCGAAGACCGTGAGCAAGACCAGCACCACCTTCACCATGGCGGGTTATCGCTATTCCACGGCGGGTTATCGAACGCTGAGCGAACACATCGATGAGCTGGATGATGGCCGTGAGACCTACTACTACGGCCGTCGTGGCCGGCCGAAGAATCGTCTCGACCTGAGCATCAACCAGACACTGGGCGGTTACGGTTCGCTCTTTTTCAGTGGCGGAGAGACCAACTATTGGGACCGCGCCGGCAACACCCGACGCTTGCAGGTGGGTTACAGCGCCAGTGTCGGCGAGGTCAGCTACAGCGTGTCGGCCTCGCACACGCAAAGTGCCGATCGATCGCGTGATTCGGATAATCAGTTGGCGTTCACCGTCAGTGTTCCGTTTGGCGAGCGTAGCCGCTCCCAGCGTTTCTACAGCAACCTGACTACTGCCGGAAAAGGACAGGACAGCGTGCAGGCCGGAGTCGCGGGTTATCTGGACGATGCCAGCACGTTGTCCTATTCGGCTCAGGCCGGGCTGGACGGTAGCGAACGCTCCGGCGGGGTGGGGCTGGGCTGGGATGCGCCGTCGGCCAAGGTCGCGGCGAACTATTCCGAATCAGGTCCTTCGCGGCACCTGGACATGAACGCGTCGGGCTCCGTTATCGCGCACAGCGAGGGCATCACCTTTGGCCAGCCGGTGGGCGAGACTTTCGCTCTGGTCGAAGTGCCCGGGGTGAAAGGCGCATCTCTCGAAGGCTCGACGGCCCGGACCGATAGTGCCGGTTTCACTATTGAAAGTTACGTGCAGCCGTACCGCTACAACTGGGTGAACCTCGATACCCAGAGCCTGGGCAGTGAGGTGGACGTTACCGATACTTCGCAACGGCTGGTTCCCCGTCGTGGCGCTGTGGTCAAGGCGCGATTTGAAGCCTCGACCGGCCGACGTGTGCAGTTCGAGCTGCGACAAGCCAACGGCAAACAGCTGCCGTTCGGTGCTCAGCTATTCGATGAGGACAATAACTTGCTGGCGGTGGTGGACAACCAGTCTCGTGCACTGGTGTTCGGAATCAAGGAGCACGGTCGATTGACGCTGAGCTGGGCCAATGGCAATTGCACGGTGCCCTACAAACTCCCTGAACGGGATGCTTCCTTAATGTATGACCAGGTTAAAGCCGCTTGTGGCGTTCAGTTGGCGGTGGAGTAATCGAATGAAATGGCAGATTTTCGTTTTCATAGTCCTTTGCGGCGCTTTGGCGAGTAACCCGGTACTGGCGGAAAACCCAGATCAGTGTTTTTGGGGCAATGGCGGCGGGGGGGATGCCAAAAGGGCATATAGCGTGATCGCTCCCAGTGCAATCGACTTGCGAAGGGTGCCGATCGGTTCGGTTATGGCCGCCTCTGTAAACATCAACGTTCACTCCGAAAGCACCCAGGCGAGCTGCAGAGCTGGTACTCAGTATCGTATGGAATATTCGCTGGATCAAAAGGCCTTGGTGGAAGGCTACACTGATGTCTACAAGACCGGACTTGCCGGTGTCGGCATCAAATTGGTGAACGTCATCTCCTCGCCAGCTGGCAGTATTCCCTTGGTTTTTGAGTTCCCCAGAAGGGGATATGCAACCATGTCGCGAGGGTTAAGAATCGATTTTGTCCGCACTGCGCGGGATGTCGAACAGGGTGATGTCTTGATGGATCTCAAGATTCAGTACCAACTCAATAGGTGGAACGCGGCGGAGATAAATGTCGGCGGAACCACCAGGCTCACTTCACAAAATTATTTCTCGGGCTGTGCTGGCGTAGACAATCTCAACATTCCCATGGGCCGCGTCCCGATCGTTGATTTGGCTAAAAGCATTCAGAAGCCGTTCAATCTGGATGTCATGTGTTCGGGAATGGCCGCCGGTACAAGAGTGCCGGTCAAAGTGTATTTCGAAGGCAGTTCCGATGGACCGGGTCGATTGAATCTGGATTCCGGTGGTGCTCAGGGTGTAGAGATTTCATTACTCAACGACCGGGGTGTACGCCTGCCGTTCTCCCAAGGCAGTGCCCTGGACATGACGTGGCTTCGCAGTGAGCCGGGAGGCGAAATCTATCGCCTGCCTGTCGTTGCTGCGTATGAACGGAAAGCGTCGCAAAAGGTCGACCCGGGAAGGGCGAACGCCACGTTGAATTACATTCTCGAATACAACTGAAACGGGTACTGAACGCCGGGGGAGCTGTTCTATCAGCTCCCCTTTTTCGTCCGTCAATCGGTAGGTTGCAGCTGGAATTTCTTGTAGGGTTTGACTAACCAGCGATCAAAAGCCTCGATCGACATCGGTCGGGCACACAAAAAACCTTGCCCGGTCCGTACCCCCATTGCCAACAAGCAACTGCGCTGCGTTTCAGTTTCAATGCCTTCCACCACCAATTGCATACCCAGCTCATTGGCCAACGCCAACGTACTGTGGATGATCGCCTGGTAATGAGCGGTTCCGCCCAGCAGTCGGGTGAACTCGCCCGCCAGTTTTATTTCGTTGAGGGGCAGTTCACAGAGGCGCCAGAGCGACGAATGGCCCGTGCCGAAATCGTCTAAGGACAGCCGAATGCCTAGTTGACTCAGGCGTTCGAGTTGCTTCACCCCGTCGGCACAGACAACGGCGGGGCCGTCCTCGGTGACTTCAAAAGTGATGGCCGACAGCGGTAGCGGATGTTGGCGTAACCGTACTTCGAGACGATCGACAAGGGTGTTGCTGGCCAACTGGCTAAGGGAAAGGTTGAAGGCCATTCCCAGAAGCCGGCCCTGCTGATGCAGCTTGAGCTGATACGCCAACCCTTGATCCAGCAGTTCCAGCAGCAGATCGTCGAGCCACTGTTTGCCTATCATCAATGCAATAAAATCTGCGGGGCCGATCACACCACGCAACGGATGTTGCCAGCGTGCCAGAACCTCCACTGCATCGACGCGACCCGTACGCACATCAAATTTTGGTTGCAGGTACGCCCGAAACTCGCGCAATCCCAGGCCCAGCTGCACATCATTGGCACTGGGCTCGAGGCCTTGGTTTTTTGATATTTTCAAACAGTCCAGTTGTTGCAGCGAACGCTGCTGGAGTTGCGAAGGCTCGCTCGACAGAGGTGAGCGCAAAGGGGTATTTGGCATGGCGGAAGGCCTGAATTTGAATACCCGCAAAGCTTATGTGACCCCTCCTTGACGCCACGAAAGATGCATCTGTGGTTCAGCCAAGGCTTTTCTTGAATGGGGTACAGCTTTTTCCTGATCGATAAATGCCAGTCACTCCTGGCGCAGCGACCGATTGATTTTCTCCAAGGCTTGAATCAATGAGGATACAGCCTCTTTCAGGTCAGCAGGATCCGCATTTTGGGCGCACATGTCCTCTATCTCGGTGCAGTGTTCCAGCAACTTCGTGTGGTTAAGCAGATACGCGGTGCCTTTGAGCTTGTGGGCGATACGTTGCATTTCCGCCCGGTCGTCATTCTCCACAGCCTGTTGCAGGGCGCTGTGTTCACCTTCATTGCTGTGAATGACCTGCTCGGCCAAATCAGCCCGGATGTCGCTCATGGGTGACACGGCGCTTCTCGGTTGCAGAACGTCTGCGCCGCGCTTGGGAATCCAGCGATTGAGGTCAGTCAGAGTGATCGGTTTGGCCATCGAATGATCCATACCCGAAGCCAGGCAGCTTTCAAGCACTTCGCGCTGGGCATCGGCTGTCAGACCGATGATGGTGCTCGGCCGTACGCCACGCGCTTGTTCCAGTCGGCGAATGCTCTGACTCATCTCGTGGCCGCTCATTTGCGGCATGTTGCAGTCGGTGAGCACAATGTCGATTTCGCGCTCCTGCCACATCGCCAGCCCCTCCAGTCCGTTGTTGGCCGTCACGGCGCAATGTCCAAGGTAGGTGACTTGCTGGTACAGGAGGTATTGGCTTGGCAGGTGGTCTTCGACGATCAATACGTTCAGAGGCAAATCGTAGCGGGCGCTCGCCGGAAGTTGCGGATTCGAATCAGCCTGTACGCTCTCTTCGCTGATGCGCTCAAGCTCGATACTCAATGTGATCCGGGTGCCGGTGCCGACTGTGCTTTCCACCTCCAGGCGACCCGCCATCAGTTCGCTCAGAGACTTGCAGATCGCGAGCCCAAGACCTGCACCAGCGTTTGGGTTGCTGACGGCCTCCTGCGTAATGAAAAACGGTTTGAACACCTGATCGAGCTGCGCTTCGGGAATGCCAATGCCCGTGTCACTGACACTGATAACGAAGTGCAGGGCAGCTTCGCTCGTCGGTGTCACCTGGCAACGAATGTCGACACCGCCGTGGTCGGTGAACTTGATCGCGTTGCTCAAGAGATTCGAAAGGATCTGTTTGAGTTTCAACTCGTCGGCCCAGACCCGTTCGCTCGCCAACGGATCGATATCCAGGCGAAGAAAGAGTTGCTTCTGGCGAGCCAGACCGGTGAAGACATTGCTCGTCGACTCCAGCAGATCCTTGATGCGCACAGGTGTCGGAGCCAGTGACAGTTTTCCGGCCTCGATGCGGGAAATGTCCAGAATATCGCCAATCAGGGTCAGCAGACTGGTGGCCGAGTCGTAGGCGATGTGCACAGAACGAGTATTGAGCTCGGCGTTGTCCTTGCGGGTCAGGACCAGTTCCAGCATGCCGATAATGGCATTGAGCGGGGTGCGGATTTCGTGGCTCATGGTGGCCAGAAATACCGACTTGCTGCGGCTGGCTTTTTCCGAGGACTCCTTGGCCAGTTGCAGTTCATCAAGCAGCAATTGTCGTTGCTGCAAGTCGTGGCGCTTGCGCTGGATACGCCGGCGCTGAAGCAGGATCAGCAGCCCGGCAAGCACCAGCAGAGCGCCCAGCACCTCAAACGACCTCCAGATGTAGGCTGCGATGCCCTCCCAGTATTTTTCATCGGTGGCAGAGTTGGCGCGCCAGCGTCCGATGATCTGCAAAAAGTCCCGTGGAGGGATTTCTGCCATGGCCTTGTCAATGATCGAGATCAATTGGCCGTGGTCTTCAGGGGCGGCAAACACCACATTAGCGTTCTCGATATCGACGATACCACCGACCTTCAGGCTGCTCTCGTACTTGTAGGACAGGTAGTAGCGCGCCACATTGGCGGGCGCCAGGACAAACCGGGCATTGCCTTCGCGAACCAGATTGAAAGCTTCCCCCATGGTGTCGGTTTCCTCGACATGAACCTTGGGATATTGCCTGGCGAGGAGCGGGGAGAGCATGTAGCCCTTCGCGACAGCAACGGTGGCAGTGCTGTGTTCATCAAGGAGGATCCGATCGTCATTGCGCATGACAAAAAGATAGGGCGCGCTGACCAGGGATCGTGTGCGCAGGAAGTGCAACGGCGCATGGCTGACTTCCGTGAGAATGCCGAGGTCTGCCTCACCCTTGGCCAGCAAGGCATCAGCTTCACCCAACGAGCTGACACGAATGATCTTGAAGCGCAGGTCTGATTTGCGCCGAATGATGTCCAGCAGATCCGAGGCGATTCCGTTCAAGCGCCCATGACTGTTGAAAAAGGCGTAGGGAGCCAGGTCCTCGCTGATCGCCAGTCTGACCATGCCGGTGTTGTCCAGCCAGGTACGCTCGGCGTCGGTGAGGCGGTCGCGAAAGCCGTTGGCATCGCAGCCTTCGATGTCGCCCCAGAGGTATTGCGCATCCCCGATCTGGCACGGCTTGAGGCCACCTAATCCACGCTCCAGAAGCCCTGCCAGCGTTGAATTGTCAGGGGCAATGGCGAAAGCGATCCTGACTTCCGGCTGCCGGGTACTCTGGTTGACTTCAAGCTGGTTGCTGAACAGTTGGCTGGACAGGTAGGAACTGGAAAGTGTGTCGCCGAGATAGACGTCGGTATCCCCGGTCAACACCGCCGCCATCGCCGCCAGAGGGGAGGCGTACTGGATAAAGATGCCTTGGCCGCCGTTGTTTTTGTACAACGTCAATGCGGAGTGATTGGCCACGGCGATACGGATCTGAGGATCATGAGTGCTGTACTCGTGCATATCGCCACCTTCAGCGAACAGCGCCAGTTCTGTCAGTGCGTAAGGCGGCGTCAGTTGCACGCCGAAATCCTTGGCCTCCTGGGACGTGGCGCTGCCGACAAGATCGACCTGCCCCTGGCGCAGGGCCTCAAAGACGTCCTGGTTCGAATCGAACGCGCGTACCTTGATCTCGACACCCAGTTCACGCTGAATGGCTACCAGATAATCTGCCGTCAGCCCTTCGAAACCATGCTGCCCGGTAAAGATACGGTACGGCGGGAGTGGGTCGCGGGTAACGCCGACAATCAGCGATTGCTTGTGAGCAAGCCAGCTCTTTTCCTGCTCGCTGAGCTGAATGTTCACCGCGTTGATCCGCTGTCGCGCAATCGGCAACAGGTCATCGGATTCAGCCCTGACCGGTATGTAGCACCACGCCATGAGGACGAAGAGGGTTGTGAGTGCTGCCAGTGTGGATTTCACCATGGCGCGTCAAACAAGGTTGTGCTGCTTGGCGATACTGGCCAGCTCGACCACGGAGGTCACACCCAGCTTCATAAGGAGATTGACCTTGTGGCCACTGACTGTCTTGCTGCTGAGATTGAGTTTCTGCGCGATGTCACGGTTGGAAAAGCCCTCGGCCAGCAGGGTCAGCACCTGCATTTCACGATCCGTCAGGTTTGCCAGGTCGCCCGGAGTGCCTGAATCGGCAGCACTGGCAAACAGCGGTATGGCGTCCCTGGGAAACAACACGTATCCGTCGGCAATGGTTTCAATTGCCTTGATCAACTGACTGATCGGTTCGCTCTTGTTCACGAATCCGCTGGCGCCGCCCTGAAAGCAGCGCGTTGCAAACGTTTCTTTCATCTGGGAGGTGTAGATCAGAACCCGCGTATCGAGTTTTTCCCGGACGATTCGTTTCAAGACGGCCAGCCCGTCCATTTTTTCAAGGCCGATGTCCAGTATGACCATGTCCGGCTTCAAGGCTTCGATCATTTGCAGGGCTTCGACGCCATCGGACGTCTCGCCGACCGTCTCGAAACCGATTGACTCAAGGGCTTGCCGAATGGCCTGACAGATCAATGGGTGGTCATCGACAATTAATACTTTCTTGCTCATCAGTCGTGGGTCGCCTTGAAGCATCGGGATTGGGAAGTGCGGAGAAACATCAATGGCTGAGTATGGTCGAGATACCCGGCATCAAGCGCATTTGTTGTGTGTTTCATTATTATTGGACAAGACCCGAGATGCACCCGGCGTCATCCCGATCTGCTTCGCGAATGTTCTTGCCGGCGGACAAGAAATTTCTCGGTTTCGGACACGGGCTCGCAATGGCTGAGCGATCCAAGACGAATCCTCTCGACAAACAGACGGATACTGTAGGAACAACGGTGGCGGGTCGCTAATGTCTTTTCCTTTTTACCAAGGAACAGACGATGCGTCGTGGTAGGGGAAAGATTGTCGTATTCAGCAAACATTGCGGTTCCCTTTTCGGTTATGCAAGCACCCTGAACACGCTGGGCTATTACTCACTGAGCTTGTGTCACCGCTTCAATGAAGTGATTGAACTGCTGGAGAAGAGAAAGCGTTTTGAGTATCTGATCTACGATGCCTTTGATCTCGCCCTGGATGCATGGGCGTTACAGGAACTTGCAGGGTATCGTGCGATCGGCTCGATCATTGCGGTCGCTGATGTCAATTCCAGACAGCGTCAAAGCGTGATCTTCTGGGCAAGGGCCCATGAAATTCCGCTGGGAGGGGTTTTACAGACTCCGCTTCGTTCGCCGGAACTACTTGGGCTGATGGAGTGCAAGTGCTGAGCTGAGATACAAATCAGTATTTACCAACGTCTTCGATGATCGGCTATTCGGACATCTCTTGAGGCTCGTTATCGCCCAGCAACAGTCATGGCGGCAATCAGAATCCAATGATCCTTTTCGTGAGAAATGACCGGAGTCAGCATAGAATCGTGGCCCCTGCAGTTCTGCAGGTTTGCCATGGAAAGCAGTCGTCCGCACCTGCGCCAGGCAATCGGTTTCTACAAATTGAACAAGGATAAAGGCTCATGGGAATGAGAACGGCAGCATTGGTTTTGTTGCTTGCAACGTCACTGACCGCCTGTGGAGAAAGCAAGGACAAGGCCAGGGAACTGGTCGATATCAGTGGCGCCTTCAAGGAACATTACGATGAGGTGGTGGAAACCGTAATGCGAGATTACTCGCCTCGTTACATGGCGGTGATGGACGAAGAAATCCGCGAGGTTGTGGAAGACAAAGTTCCCTTCGACGAGATTAGAAACCTGCGGATCGATACCTTGGCGGCTCACTTGCAGCCGGATGAACTCAATGCGGCGATTCGTGCCCACGATAACCCCGCGCAGAGCAAAGACATTTTGAACAACACGCCTGAGGGTCGCAGCTTTCTGGACAAGATTTTCGACGCTGAAGACTCCGTCGAGAATACCTTCCAGGCCCTATTGAAGGAGCGTGAACCCGCCATCCTTAAAGCGCTGGACAAAATCAATAACAAGAGGCTGGATGGCTAGGCGTCCCTGACGCACGCTCAATCCACCTTCACCGCCGCTGGCGGAGTCCACTGCCCGTCGAGCGCCGCCGCCATGAAGCATCCTTGCTTGATGGCCGCCACTCGATGACGGCGAGTCGCTGAAACGATAGCTCATGTTTGATCGAATCAAATGGCGGTGACGGTCATTGCTGCCGATTCAACCGGTCGATGCGCCACACCGGTTCCTGTACCCTGCAGCCTTTCACTCCCACGAGCATGGAAAATGGATTCTCACTCGATTCTGGCTTTTACCCTGGTGGCCGCGATTGCCATTGCCAGCCCGGGCCCCGCGACGCTGATGGCGATCAACAACAGCCTGGCCCATGGTCAGCGCAGCGCGATCTGGTCGTCGCTCGGCAATGCCAGTGGCCTGTTCTGTCTTTCAGCCGCCGCGATGCTCGGGCTCGGGGCGTTGCTCGCCAGTTCCGAAATGCTGTTCAACGCGGTGAAGATCATCGGCGCCGGTTATCTGTTCTATCTCGGGATCAAGCAACTGTTCAAAAAGGACGCGATGCTTCAGGACAGTCCTCAGGACGATTCGAAGAAAGCCCGGCCCACGCGCCTGAAACTCTACAAGTCGGCATTCCTGACGGCCGTGACCAATCCCAAGGCGACGATGTTTTTCACCGCACTGTTTCCGCAGTTCATCGACCAGGGCGCGACGCTGCTGCCGCAGTTCCTGATCCTGACGTCGATTTTCATGGCGCTGTCGGTGACGTCCCTGACGCTCTACGCCGCGCTCGCATCCCGGGCCAAAGGCGTGTTGACCCGACCGGCGTTTTCCCGCTGGGTCAGCCGGGTGGTGGGATCGACGTTCATTGGTTTCGGCGCCGCCATTCTGACCATGCGCCGGCAGGCTGTCTGAGGGTCAGCGTCCATCTGCCGCGTCAGCGGGTCATAAAGCGGCGAATCGCCTGCGTGGTTTCCACCGGTGCTTCTTCCATCAGCCAGTGACCCGCTCCGGCAATCACCACTTCGGTAACGTTGTCGGCGGCGTTGCGCATCACGATCGCTTCGTTGTTGCCGAAGGATTTTTCACCGCCGACGGCCAGGACCGGCATCGTCAGTTTGTTCTTTGACGACGCTTCGTTGTCCACCGCGTCCTGGCGAATGGCGCGGAACTGAGCGAAGGCCGCATGCATCGCACCGGGGCGGGCGTAGAGTTTGGCGTAGTGCTGGCGGGTGGCTTCGTCGACTTTTTTAGGGTCGCCGGCGAACTCGTTCCAGAACCGGTCCAGGTAAATGCGCTCACGGCCGGCGACCAGTCGCTCCATGTCCGGGCCTCCAAAATCGAAGTGCCAGAGCATCGGCGAACGCACGATGTCGTTCCACGGCGCAATGCCCGGAACGGGCGCATCCATCACCACCAGGCGATCGGTCTGTTGCGGATACCGCGAGGCATAGGCGAACGCGACCATGGTGCCGATGTCGTGACCGATGACGACCGAATGCTCGATGCCCAGCGAGGCGAGTACGGCGCGGATGTCTCCCGCCTGGGTCCTCTTGTCGTAGCCACTGTCGGGAATCGACGACAGCCCCATGCCGCGCAGATCAGGGATCACCACGGTGTGATCCTTCGCCAGATCGGTGGCGAGTGGCACCCACATGTCCCCGGTATCACCAAAACCATGCAACAGCACCACGGCCGGGCCTTTGCCGCCGATGCGCGTGTGGATCTTCGCGCCGTCCACGGCAATGTCTTGCGTGCGGAAGGAAGCGGGGTACGGTTTTACGTCAGCATGGGCCGGAACACTCAGGGCCACCAGCAAGGAAGCGGTCAGCAAGGCGCGGATCATCACGGTGACTCCAGAGGTGTAGGTGGGTGGAGCGTAGACCGCTTTTAGAACGCTGCCTTTACCGTTGAGTGTTTTGCGCGGGAGTCTGCCTCTGGCTGACTTGAGGTGGGGTGCAAAGCCTGTCGAGAAAGGTCGAAACCTGCCGTTTGCCACGCAAGTGCACCACCGGGATGTCTGGCCCGATTGACTGGCGCACGTTGTCGATACCCGGGCGGTAACCCCGGTCAAAGGTCCATACAAACTTCAGAAACGTCAGGAATTTCCGGTCGATTTTTTCTCTGCAGCCTGTCGCGAGATCCGGGCGAGGGCGGTTCATGATGCTGCGCCGAATCACGCGGACGAAGCAGGTGAGTCGTGGCGTATCGAGCCAGATAATCAGGTCGGCGCGGGGCAGGCGAAGGTCGAAGGTTCGCCGGGCATAGTTGCCTTCACACACCCATGAATCCGCGTTGATTGCCTCGCGGACCCGTGTGCGGAATTGTTCTGCGTCGGGCTCGACCCAGTCTGGTTCCCAGAACAAGGTATCCAGATGCACCACGGGCAGGTTCAGGCGCTGGCCGAGGGTGCGGGCGAGGGTGGATTTGCCGCTGCCGGCGTTGCCCAGAATCACAATCCGTTGCATGGGGACGTCCTGTCGAAAAAAGCCGGCAATTGTGCAGGTTCCGGAGGTTCAATCAAAGCGGATTCAGTCGTATTTCTTGCCTGACCCGCCGATATCAGGGAAGCTCCCGCGAATCCTGTCTCGGGCAAGTTGGCTGTACGATCGAATCGTTAGGGAAGCGTTGAATGGCGTTCAAGGTGTTGGTGGTCGGTGGGTATGGAAACTTCGGCAGCATCGTCTGCCGGCATCTGGCGTCGATGCCCGATGTTGATCTGGCGATCTCGGGTCGCGATCCGCACAAGTTGCTGCGCAAGGTCGAGGCGTTGCAAGCCGCTTCAGGAAAAACCTGCGCCAGTTGGTGCGGCGATGCGATGGGCACCGGGTTTCAATCTGCGTTGGGCTCAATGGGAATTGAGCTGGTCATCCACACCGGAGGCCCGTTTCAGGGGCAGTCCTATGCGGTTGCCGAAAGCTGCATCGAGGCCGGGGTGAACTATTGCGACCTGTCCGACTGCCGTACCTTCGTCAACGGCATCGCTGTACTCGATGCGCGCGCGAAAGCGGCGGGCGTGGCGATTCTCAGTGGTTGCAGTTCGGTGCCGACCCTGTCTTCGGCCATCATCGATCAGCAGCGCTATCGCTTTCAGCGCATCGACTCGATCGAGCATGGCATTTCCTCTTCCGCCAAGATGCCGGGGTTGTCGACTGTCGAAGGTGTGCTTGCCTACGCGGGCAAGCCAATCAAACAGCTCAAGGATGGTCGGGTTCACGAGGTGCCGGGCTGGCAGGATCTGACGTTGCGCAAGATGCCGCACCTGGGCACTCGCTTGCTGGCTAACGTCGACGTGCCGGACATGGACATTTTCGCCGGTCGCTACGGTGCCCGAACCTTGAGTTTCAAGGCTGGAGCGGGGTTGAAACTCGGCGGTGTCGCCAATGCTCTGTTCGCCCAGGCCCAGAAGATGGGGCTGATTCGTGACCATGCGCCCTGGGCCGCACGACTGCATCGTCTGGGCACCTGGTTCGAGCGACTCGGCGACGGCAAAAGCGCGATGTACATCGACGTGCAAGGTCTCGGGGTTGAAGGACAACCACTGTCCATGACCGCTCAGCTGACAGCACTGAAGGACAAGGGCCCGGAAATCCCGAGCTGCGCCGCTGTTGCCCTGGCCGCCAAAATGGCCCAAGGCTATGTGCCTGAATCCGGCGCCCGGCCTTGCGTGGGCGAAATCACCGTCGACGAATACATGGCCGCGATCAACGACCCTGGAAACCTCAGCCTGTCCGTGCATTTCTCTGACGGGCAGCGCTGACCATGCTTTATCTGTGCCTCAAGTACATTCATGTGATCGCCGCGGTTTTCCTGTTCGGATTCGGCATGGGTTCCTACCTTTACCTGATCGCCGCCAGCCGCACCGCCAATCCTCAAGTGATTGCTCATGTGGCTAAAATGGTCGTGCGCTTCGACGCCCGGATCACCACCCCGGCAGGCTTCATTCAGATCGCATCGGGCTATGGGCTGATCAAACTGGCCGGCCTTCCGTTAACCACGGAATGGGTGCTGACGTCGTTGATCATCTTTCTTTGTGTGGGATCGCTCTGGCTGCCGGTGCTGGTGCTGCAGAAGCGCCTGTATGTGATGGCTTCGAGTGCAATCGAGACCGGAGGAGGGCTCGCGGACGAGTACGGGTCGGTGTACCGCCAATGGTTCTGGATGGGGGTGGCCGGTTTTCTGGGGATGTTCGTGATTGTCTTGATGATGGTGACGAAGATGACGCCCGTGCAGTTGCTAGGGCTCTTGCTGTAGGGAAGCCTTCAGAAAGCGTTGTTCATGATCGGGATCAGGCAGAAGACAGGTGTCATATTGTCCAAACAGCCGATAACGATTCAGTGCAATACGATCGTAGGCCCAGTTCCGAAGCCCGCGCGGGAAAATGCGCAAGCATTGCAAAGGACGCCAGCGGGCAGGCAGTTGGGCAATGACTTCGAAAAAGGCGTCGGAGCGCTCCCAGTAGTGTCGGTCGCGGATGACCGCCATGGTGTCGAACTGATCGAGGGGTAAATCTGCCCAGGCGAGCAGCGCCTGCCCTTCGGGAGACTGCACTGCCGCCAGCCGGACTCGCTGATGGCGGTCATGGCGAATCAGGAACTTCGCCCAGCCATTGCACAACTTGCAGACGCCATCGAACAACACCACCGTCTCGCCGGGTTTCAGCAGGGGAGCCGGTGAAGGGCGAATCCGGGAAACGGGCATAGACATCGGTCCATTGAGGCCTGGTTTCCCGGATCATATCCTTAAACGGTCACGACAATCTTTCCGACCTGCTGGTTGGCTTCAAGAAAGCGATGCGCCTCTTGAATGTCCTCGAGGGCGAACGTCTTCGCGATGATCGGCTTCAGCGCGCCCGATGCGAGGCCATCGCTGATGAACGCCTTGGCTCGGCCCAGAGCCGCAGGATCCGCGACGACCTCTGCGTAAAGGTAGCCCTTGAGCGTCAGGCACTTGCCCAGCACGGTGAACAGCGGGAACGGCGTGGGCTCCGGGCTCAATGCGCCGTACTCAAGCAGAATGCCGCCCCTGGCCATGCTCTGGGTGAGCTGTTCGAACCCGGGGCCGCCGATCGGATCGAACACCACGCGTGCGCCCTGGCCATCGGTCAGGGCCATGACGGCGGCGACGATATCCTCTTCATCGCTGACGATGACGTGCGCGGCGCCGGCGTCCAGCAAGGCCTGTTTCTTGGCCCGGGTGCGGGTCACGGCAATCGAAGTCGCGCCTACCATTCGGGCAATCTGGAAGGCCGCCAGGCCGACGCTGCTGGAGGCGGCAGTGATCAGCACAAAATCGTTCTTCGTCAGTTTGGCCTGTTCGACGAGCGCGCCCCACGCGGTGACATATTGCATCCAGGAAGCGGCGGCCTGTTCGAAGGACAGGTTCGACGGGTGTTTGACCGTCAGCTCGGCGGGCACGTTGGCCAGCTCGCCGTAGGTGCCCCATTTGGCGATGTCCAGCGGCGGAATCAGGCTGACGGCATCGCCGACCTTGAACTCGCTGACACCGGCGCCGACGGCAGCCACCACACCGGCCGCTTCATAACCGAGGCGGCTGGGAAATTGCGCTTCCTGCAGGTAGGCGTGATTGCGGAACATGACCTCGGCCCGATTCAACCCGAAGGCCTTGACCTCGATTTGCACCTCGCCGGATGCCGGAGCCGGCACATCGACCGATTCCAGTTTCAAAACGCTTGCGTCGCCGTATTCATGAATCCTGACAATGCGTGCCATGGTTACCTCTTCTGTGATCAATGAGGCCGGTGTAACCGGCCTGAATTCGCGTGAAATCGCACCTGTTGCAGCCGTGCGTGTCGTTGCCATGGCCGTCAATTTAGGCTTTGGCCTGCGCCAGATAAAGACCTACGATAGCGCAACACTAGAAACACAGGGTTTCCAATGGATCGCCTCACCTTGATGTCCGTCTTCGTCAAAGCGGTGGAGCTTGGCTCCTTCAGCGCGGTGGCGGATGAGCTCAATCTGTCCCCGCAACTGGTCGGCAAACAGGTCAAGATGCTCGAGCAGCATCTGGGTGTCTCGCTGCTCAATCGCACGACCCGCAAACAGAGCCTCACCGACTTCGGCCGTACGTTCTATCAACGGGCGAAGCTGATCCTGGCCGATATGGACGCCGCCGAAGAAATGGCCGCGATGACCCGAGGCGTACCCAGCGGCCGGCTCAGAATCAACGCGCCGGTCACCTTTGGCGTCAGCACGCTGTCGCCTCGGCTGCTGGAGTACATGGTCAGGTATCCGCAGGTGTCCGTGGATCTGACGTTATCCAACGAACTCGTTGACCTAGTGGAGGGCGGATATGACGGGGTGTTTCGAATCGGTGAACTGTCCGACAGCGGTCTGAAGGCATTGCCTTTGAAGCCTTATCAAATGGTGCTGTGCGCGGCGCCTGCCTATCTCGCCAGACGTCCACCCATCACGACGCCGCTGGATCTGCAGGAACATGAATGCCTGGCGTTTGCCTATTCGGACGGTCGCTCACACATTCGCCTCGAAGGGCCGGACGGTTGCATCGACGTGCCGATTAAAAGCAGATTGACGATCAATCAGGCCGACCCCTTGCTGTCGGCCGCGGTGGCAGGGCTGGGGGTCGTGCTGTTGCCGTTGGAACTGGTCAAGGATGCGCTGAGAAGCGGAACGCTGGTCGGCCTTCTGCCGGACTACAACGTCCCGGTCTCCCCGATGAATCTTCTGTATGCACCGGACCCTCGGCTGACGCCCAAGCTGCGAAGCTTCGTGGATTTTGCCAGGGCTGCGTTTGGCGCTGATGCGTGAAAGGGCAGCGAGGCCGTGATCAGGTTCCATCGTTCAACTCATTTCGAGTCTGTCAGAAACCCCGGATCGAATGACGTATTGGCGATCCTCGCGACGTCCGATTCAGCTTCCCATTCCACGGTGTCACCTGCAATTTCGCGCACGATCCACTGCTGTGGCGCCGTCCACGAGAGTTCGATGTATGGGCCGTTGAGCGCCTTGTTTGCAATCAGCAGCGCAACCTCATCGGCCGGGCCCGGGCACATGCCACCGACGGCGATGGGCACGCGTTCGCGAATCAGGCTCGCGAGCAGGCGCAGTCGCTCGGCCTGGGAGCTGAAAGGGACTCGATGTTCTGCGCCTGCGTTATCCGTCAGTTGCAGGTAACCCGATTCACTCGAGATCGAATGGATCAGCGCCAGATGCAACGATGCCTTGCCTTGGCCTTTTACATAACGTGATTTGATTATTGCGATTTCCTGAGGTGACGGGATGGAAGGTGTCGGGTCGCTGGTCAATTTGTTTTTTATTTGTCTGCCGCACTGCATCTTGTCATCCAGTCCCAACTCAGAAAACCTTCGGTGAAATCCAGCAGTTCCTGATCGATCTGATCGACTGTTGCATTTATCCCGGCTTGGGCCAGATCGTAGGCATCATCGAAGTAGCCGAACAGGCCAAGTACCTCCGCAAAGCCGCCACTTTCCCTCGCCCAGACTTGATACATGCGTTCAGCCAGCAGAGTGTTTAACAGGCAAATGATGGGTACGATACAGCTCAAAGTCAGGCCAAGGAAACAATATGCCGCTGCTCGTATGGGACCCGTTTGATCTGATTGGCGTACTCGGTGTCCTTCCGTCCCAGGATGAGTTTGAAACGTCGCATCGATACTCGATTCAACAAGGCTCTCTCAGACTGGAGCTGACGGTATGGCAGTACGATTCCGATGTCGAGATTCAGCTATGGGAAGCATCGCTGCCCAACCCCATCATCAAATACACTCTGCTGGGCTGCCCGGGGATCCGGGTTGTAGAGGACAAGCGCGGTAAATTCCTCGAATTTGCCGCGTCGAACACGTTCACCGGGCGATATGACGGATATTCAGTGATTCCCTACGGGCTCAGGCTCTGGGTCGATCCTCAGATTTTCCTGGAGCCATTCAGCTACACGACAGCCTGATGACTCCACTGTCGCAAACGTCGCATTCAGCACTTCAAGTGTGTTGTTGCGATGCAGTCCATTGTGACCTGGTCAGTCCGTAGCACTTGCACCAGGCCGGCGTAGTGGACAGCGTCAGTTCGGCATCATACAAGTGCACCGCACCGATTTTCATGGCGGCTTTTTGCGAGCGGATGTTCGACGGGGCGATGTGGAGGTAGACCGTGTCGTACGCCTTGAAGGCGTGTTCCACCATCAGCTGTTTCAGCTCGCGATTGGTCTCGCCACCCCATTTCGCCCGCACCAGAAAGGTATACCCGATAGCGATACTGTCCGGCAGGTCGGGCGGGGTGTAATAGCTCGACATGCCCACGATCAGCCCCGAGTCGATATCAATGACGGCCAGCGTTTTGCCGGTGGCTAGCCGTGCGGCGAAGTACGCTTCGAATACCGGCCGCTCATAGCGGTCACTGGCGGGATGGCCTGCCCAGATGTGCGGGTCTGAGGCCGCCAGAAACAGGCCTTCAAAATCGCTTTCGGAAAGAGGTTTGAGCCTAAGCGTTTTCCCGCATAAAACGGGTTGGCAGTCGAAGTCGTGCACTAGAATGGTTTCCTTTCCAGGTGAGTCGTGGGGAGGGAACCAGTCTAGAGCCACGGATTTTCAAGAAAAGAGCCAATGCGACTGATATTGATGGAGCCATCGCGCTCAAGCTTGATATCTACGGTTTCGACGCTAGAATCGCCCTGTCAAGCAAAGGCCCCGTGATCAGCCGTGCCTTGTAATCGCTGACGAAATAATTGATTCGATTGGCCAGGTACTGAATGAACAGCCAGCCCAGGCCGTGGTGATCGCGCAACTCCTCGTCGTTGAGCTTGATCAGAGCGTCGTAACTCACAAAAGACGCTTCGCAATTGACGAGCAGATACAGCGATCCGTCCTCAGCACCTAGAAGGTCCCAAAAACTGTCGTTCAGGTGATAGGTCGCAGGGGCGAGTTGAAGCCGCTTCATGTTTGATTCCCGAGAGTTTCCTTCCCCCTGAGTGCCGCCGTCATACAACGCTGTCACGTTGCAGGCTGCTCATATGCCCGATGCCCGCAGCCTTCAAACGGTTCACCAGATCATCGCGCGCTGCGCGCCCACCCGAACGAATGTATTCAAGCTCCGATGCTGTGATCAATACCACGGAAACCATTCTGACCGGGGATAGAGGCATGTCATCCAGTCGGGTAGGGAAGTCCGGTTCAGGGGCGCCCAGCAGGACGCCGGTTGAGTCGTCCTCGGTCACGAAATGTGCGGGCAGTTGATCACTCATGTGACTGGACAGGCTGAAGCCGGGAATTTCGATTGATAGCGCACCGTACTGGTCGAGTCGGTGAGTTATTCCTCCAGCGTCTGCCACCGTTTTGGCAATGTGCTCCACTAGCTCGAATGCCCAGCTGCGCTGGAAAGGGTCGACATTACCCAAGGGGCCACGGGCGTGCTCGGGTATATCGGCGGTTTCCAGGAACAACTCCATCTCGAAACCGTTGCCTGTCCCTTCAGCATCATCATCGAAAGGGTCCGACAGGCCTTCGGTGGCGATGATTATGTTGTCGCCACGGCGAATGACTCGGTAGGCCTGGCGCGTCGAGGGCCAGTAAGGGCCGCCGGAAAAGCTCGGGCTGATCATGTAGGCAAGGACATCCCGCTCCACGGTGCCGATAGATCCCCAGTAGCGATCCAGGCAGGCTTCACCGGCCATTCGGGCTGCCATGTTTGCTGCTTCAGCCTCATTCAGGTTGCCGGCAGTCACCAGTTCTTGCAGATGAAGGGCTTGTGGTGAGGCTTGGGTGTCCTGGTTAAAAGGACGTTTCAATGAGTCGAGAAGCTTCTTGAACAAACTCATGTGCGTTCCTTGCGGGTGTTGACCGGGGTGGCCTCTTTCTTATCGGTAGCTGCAGCTTTTTCCTGATGTTTCCCCACGTGGTTTTTCCACGGAAAGTACTTAACAAAAACCGAGCGATTGATTACTCCAGACTTACCCACCTGAAATCCTGGCATCTGTTGCAGATCAAGCTGTAAGCACTGAGCCGCGAGTGCCTTTTGTAACGCGGGATCCGGATGAAACGACGCTGGACGGAAATAGCTTTTTTCAAGCGTCACATCGCAGCGTGTGATTTGGCCTTTAGCGTTAGCCGTGAAATCAAAATGGGCGCTGCCGAACGCGTTGATTGAGTGCCTGGCCAACACGTTGTCCCAGAAAAATCGGCTTTCCAGCCCGGCCTTCTGGTGTGTCAGGTCGTAATCGGAAATGGACGAAGTATCGCCCTTGGCTATCAACGGCGCGATGATCTCAAGGGAGCCATCGACTGGACTCTGGAGACCTTCCGGGATTTCCGTCCAGATGCTGCTCCAGCAAACATCGGTGACCAGATTGGCGAAGTCGGGTGGAGCGCCCGGGTCAGTTGGCTGCGCTTCGCAGAACAATACGTCACCTTGCTGGCTGAGCTTCATGCGCAACTTCACGCTGCCTTGCATGCTTTCGCCATTTGCCAGGAACACACTCTCGGCCAAGGTACTGCGTAGAACCGCGATATAGCGCCTAGCCTCCATTGCCTTGATTTCTTCTGAAGTCATGTACGTTGGAGCGGACTTGCCTCCACTGTCCATATAGGCATTTATTCGCTGGTCGGTGGTCAGTTGGTGACAGCCAGAAAGCGTTACCAGGCCTGTCAGTAAAAGCAGCGGCGAGATCAGCCGACAATCGATCCATGATTTCAATGTATTGCTGATCACTCATGTGTTCCTTGAAAAAACGAGGCGCCATTTTGCCTTGAAGACAGACCGCCGTACATTTGCAATGCACATCTCGATTGATCGCAAGAATCAAACCGGACTCGGCCGCAACTCGTGCACCAGATCAATCAGCGCACGCAATCGCGCCGGCACGAAGCGATGGCCCGAGTAATAAAGCCTCAACCCGCCAAACGACGGACACCACGGCATCAGCACCGGCACCAGTGCGCCGCTTGCCAGTTCTTCCTGGATGAACCACTCGGAAATGAAACCGATGCCAAGGCCCAGCACCACGGCCTGTTTGATCGCCAGCAACTCATTGAACACAAGGCGCGCCGGCAGATCCATCTGCAATTTCTCGCCGTCGCGTTCCAGCTCCCAATGGTAGAGGCCACCGTGGGCCATGCGCATGCCGATGCTCTGGTGGGTCAGCAGATCCCGCGGGTGTTCGGGCACGCCATGGCGTTCGAGGTACTCGGGCGTTGCCACCATGAGCATACGGATGTCGCCTGACAGCGCCACCGCAATCATGTCTTGCGGCACGGACTCTGCCAGGCGGATCCCGGCATCGAAGCCCCCGGCGACGATGTCGACCATGCTTGCCTCGCTGACGACGTCGATGCGCATGTCGGGATAGCGCTGAGCGTACTGATAGAGCAGCGGCTCCAGCAGCAGATAGGCCGCGCCGTGTGGTGCATTGATACGCAGTGTGCCGCTGGGTTCGTCGAGACCGACGCTGGCCTCTTCGCCGGCACTCTTGATCTGCGCCAGGGCCGGGGCGATGCGCTCCACATAGCGCTGCCCGATGTCGGTGAGGGCAACGCTGCGTGTGGAGCGATTGAACAGGCGCACCTTCAGGCGCGCTTCGAGGCCGGCCACCGCGCTGCTCACGGCAGTTGTGGACATGCCCAGTTCCTGTGCCGCGCCGCGAAAACTGTTGCGCCGGGCAACGGCCAGCACCACTTCCAGTTCGGTCATTCCTGTTCTGTGCATGGATTGTCCTGAAAATAGGGATGCTTCATAAATCAAAGGATAGCTTATCGGAACAATCAACTCTTCTTAGACTTCGCTTCATCGAGACTCGCTTCAAGCGAGTCGTTTTCAGCGAGGAGTTGCCATGCAGCGAATTGAACACATCTACATCAACGGCGAGTACGTCCTCCCACACGGTCAGGAATGGTTCGACCTCCATAACCCGAGCACCGAGCAAGTCATCGGTCAGGTTCGACTGGGCGATGCACTCGACGCCCAGCGCGCCATCGCCGCCGCCAAGGCTGCGTTCCCGGCCTGGTCTCGGACCACGCGTGAGGAACGCATCGCCGCCCTGCAACGCATGCATAAGGCCGTGGCGGCCAGAGAAGAAGAACTGCTGGAAGCCATCCTTGAGGAGTACGGCTCGCCTGCGGTTCGCGGGCGCTGGATGGCGACGTATCCGGCAGATGTGATTGCGCAAGCGATCGAGGCGCTGGAGGCGTTCGACTTCGAAGAGCAGGCCGGCATGGCCAGGGTCATTCTGACGCCCGTGGGCGTGACCGGTCTGATCACACCGTGGAACAGCAATGCCGGCTTCATCTGCAACAAACTGGCTACCGCACTGGCGGCAGGCTGCACCGCCGTCATCAAGCCCAGCGAGATGAGCGCGTTGCAGACGCAGGTCGTGATCCGGGCGTTGCACGAAGCGGGGCTGCCACCGGGTGTCTTCAATATCGTCAACGGACGGGGCGATGTGGTTGGCGAGGAAATCGCCCGTCATCCCGACGTTGCCAAGATCTCGTTCACGGGGTCGTCCGCAGTCGGCCAGCATCTGGTCAGAACCGGCGCCGACACCCTGAAACGCGTGACCCTGGAACTGGGCGGCAAATCGCCCACCGTGGTACTCGATGACGCGGATTTCCAGGCGGTCATGCCGCTGGCACTGCACGCCGGATTTCTCAACAGCGGCCAGGCCTGCATCGCCGGCACTCGCATTCTTGTCCCACGTTCACGGCTCGCAGAGTTCGAGCAGGCTGCGAAAGAGGGCGTCGCACAGTTTCAATCGGGCGATCCGCGCAACGCCGACACCGATATCGGCCCGATGGTCAGTCAGAAACAATGGGAGCGGGTGCAGCGCTACATCCGTATCGGTCAGGAGGAGGGGGCGAGGTTGCTGGCGGGTGGCGAAGGTCGTCCGGAAGGCCTGCACGCCGGATGGTTCGTCAAGCCCACGATCTTCACGGACGCCAACAACCAGATGCGTATCGCGCGTGAGGAAATTTTCGGCCCCGTGCTGACGATCATCCCTTACGAGGACGACGCCGATGCGATCAGCATTGCCAACGATACGGACTATGGGCTGAGCGCTCTGGTGCTGGGCCAGAACCCCGAACGCTGTGTGAATATCGCCCGTCAGATCGATTCGGGACGCGTGCTCATCAACACCCTGGCCCACGAACCGCGCGCCCCTTTTGGTGGCTTCAAACACTCGGGCATGGGGCGCGAAATGGGCAAGTGGGGGATGAGTGCGTATCTGGAACCTAAGACATTGATCACCCATGACGCGGTGAAGTGAACGCTGTGTGTGGCATCGGAAACCGGGCGGAATTCATTCCTGGTTTCCAGCAGCGTTACGAATGATTGCCCAGGTTTGAAGTTGACCGTCCATGCTGCTGTATCGCAGCATGGCGCCTCCCGAACACCAAGCCTGGAAACTCATGTCTGACCCTTTGGATCTTGATGAATTGTTGGTACATGTCAGCGATGAAGCCTCGTTCATTCGCTTCATCCAGGCGCTGGGTGCTGATTTTGCCCACGAGCGATCACTGGAAGAGCTGTCACCTTCAACGCCCCATGGGGCAGGCGCTTCAGAGTGGGAAAACGGATCCGTTGACTCGTTTCTCGATGCAGCGGCTGCGTGGGCTGATTCAAGCAGCCGGTCCATCTCGAACGAAAGTGCGGTATCGAACGTGTGGCAGCGTTGCGCAGCCATTCTGCTGGCCGGAAAGTTTTATGAGTGAGCCGCACGCGACCTTCGCGTCTGGCCGGAAGAGCCCCATGCCCGGAATGCTACCGGACAACGAACTCAAGGCGCTTTCGGTGGAAGCCGAGGTCAATGGATTAACGCTGAGTGATCTTGCCGTCACGTGCGCGAAGTTCGGAATGACACCGCGAGATCTACTGAACGAGCTCTCCGTAGCGATTGCGGAAGGCTATCTGGAGGGATCGCTGAACTATGAATTTTGCGATGGCGTGATGAACGGAATCGTCGAATCGAGCTTGCACCTCTGGCCGTCACCCGCATCCATCGATCACACCGACTCATCCGCCGAACACCAACGATTACGCCCCAGCCGCTTCGCCTGATACAGGCAGGTATCCGCCGACTGCAGCAGCATGGCCGGCGTCACTGTGTCGTCAACCGGATGGCGGGTCGCAATGCCGGCGCTGGCCGTGACGTACCCGAGGGGATGCCCGGAGTGTTCCAGTTCCAGCGAGCGGATGGCTTGCAGGATGTCCTCGGCAACTTGAATGGCGCCGGCGTTCTCGGTGTTGGGCAGCAGCACGGTGAACTCTTCGCCACCGTAGCGGACGGCGAGGTCGCCGGGGCGTTTGACCGCTTGCTGGATCGCGCGTCCGACGGCGTTCAGGCAGTCGTCGCCGGCGGCGTGGCCGTAGCGGTCGTTGTAGCGCTTGAAGTGGTCGACATCGAGCATGATCAACGACAGCGATGAGCCCTGGCGCCGGGCCAGGCGAATCTCGTCTGCCAGCGCGTTGTCCAGGCGCCGACGGTTGCCGAGGCCGGTGAGGCTGTCGGTCAGTGCCATGTCGCGCATGGCCTGATGCGCGGAACGGATCTCCCGTTCCATCGCGATCCGCTGGCGCAACTGACTCAGTACGATCAGTCCAAAACCGGCGAGAACCAGGATCAGAAAAATCAGCACGAAGCCGTTTTTCAGCAGGTCCCGACGCCATGGCGCGGTGATGGAATCTTTCGACAGGCCGGCCTCAACCACCAGCGGATAGGTGGTCAAGGCGCGATAGCCATAAAGCCGTTCAGTGTCATCGACCACCGCTCGGATCTGGGCGATGCCTTCGTTGGAGGCGGGCAGGTAAGTCTTGAAGATCTCGCTGTTCGCCAGGCTTTTGCCCACCACAGAGGCGATGAAAGGACGGCGGACCAGAATCGTGCCGTCGCGCATGGCCAGCACCAGTGCGCCTTTGTCATCGATGCGGAAATCGCCGTAATAGTCGACGAAATAACTGACCTTGACCGTCCCCAGCAGCACGCCTGCGAACGAGCCATCAGGGTTGTTCAAGCGGCGGGAGATGGGAATGATCAGGTCATGGGTGGAGCGGCTCTCGACCACCTGGCCGATGCGCACTTGCCGGTCCTCATGGGTACGGTGGTACTGGAAATAATCGCGGTCGGCGTTGTTGGCCGTTTCTGGGGTGACCTCTTTGTCGGTCACGATCCAGTGGCCATCCGGGCCGTAGATGAACAGGCCGTGCAACTGCGGCATGATTTTCGATTGCTGCACCAGCAGCTTGTGAATGCGCGGGACATCGAGGTTCTGCAGTCCGTCACCTTCGACGCGCTCGGCCAGCCCGGCGGTGACCACATCGACCTGGCGAATGGTGTCTTCGGCGTGCTGGGCGGTGGCGCGGGCCAGGTTGGTCACCGAATCGCGCGCAGACGCAAAGACCGAACGATAGTCACGCCACGTCCGCCAGCTCTCGACCGCCAGAAACGCCACGACCACAACCAGCATGAAGCTGACCGTCAGCCGAAAGGTCGAACCGGCCTTCACGGCTTTGCTGGCGGGGCGCTGCGCCTTGTTTGCAGTTGGCTCTTGCGTGTTGCGTCCGAGCATCAACTTTTCCTTGAATGTCGTTCTGAACGTAATGCTGGCGAACATTATGACAAGGATCGGCAGGAAGTTCGGCGCAGCCTTGTAATTGCTCATTACTTTGGCTGGATTGTCTCTTCTGGGTTGACGGTTAAACGCTTTGCAGGTGATTTATCGCTTTCAGGCGAGTCATTAATCTGTGCCCATCTTGAACGCAAGCGAACTTCCACAACTAAAAAGGGATTCAACATGAGCACTGCAACCTACGACCGCCTGAACAAAGACGACGCCGTGGTTCTGCTGGTCGATCACCAGACCGGTCTGATTTCGCTGGTCCAGGACTTCTCACCGAACGAGTTCAAGAACAACGTGCTGGCACTGGCCGACCTGGCCAAGTTCTTCGAGTTGCCGACCATCCTCACCACCAGTTTCGAACAAGGCCCGAACGGCCCGCTGGTGCCGGAACTCAAGGAAATGTTCCCGGATGCGCCGTACATTGCCCGCCCGGGCCAGATCAACGCCTGGGACAACGAAGACTTCGTCAAGGCAATCAAGGCGACCGGCCGCAAGCAGATCATCATTGCCGGTGTGGTGACCGACGTGTGCGTAGCGTTCCCGACCTTGTCGGCGCTGGCGGAAGGGTTTGACGTGTTCGTGGTGACCGATGCCTCCGGCACCTTCAACACCACCGTGCAACAGGCCGCATGGAACCGCATGACCCAGGCCGGCGCGCAGATGATGAACTGGTTCTCGGTGGCCTGCGAGCTGCACCGCGACTGGCGCAACGACATTGAAGGGCTGGGCAACCTGCTGTCGCAGCGGATTCCGAACTATCGCAATTTGATGAATGGGTATGCGGCGCTGACGGCTCGTCAGGGTTGATCGAATACTGCAAAAAAACGAAAGGCCTGCCCTCAAAAGCAGGCCTTTCGCGTTTTCAGAAACGATCCAGCCTGTAAGGCCCGACACTCGGCAGCTCCTCACCCCGAGTCGCAGCCAGCGGCGAAACCATCCGCAACACAAGCTCCGCCGTCACCGCCGCCTGGGTCAACCCCAGATGCTGATGCCCGAAAGCGAGCAGCACCTTGCCGTCGTCTGTCTGATCGATGATCGGCAGCGAGTCCGGCAGCGAAGGCCTGAACCCCATCCACGGTGTGGCCGCCTCGGCACTCAACGCCTCACGGAACAACCCCTTGCTCAACCGATGCAACTGCCAGGCGCGTGCCATGGTCGGCGGTGCTTCAAGCCCGGCGAATTCGACGGTGCCCGCCAGGCGCAAGCCTTCAGACATCGGCGTCATGATGAACTTGCGTTCCAGTGACGTGACGGGGAAGGGCAGCCGGCTGTGTTCCTGAGGCAGCATCAGGTGATAACCGCGTTCGGTGTCCAGCGGCACTTTCTTGCCCGTCAGCGCGGTCGTCAGCCTGGCCGAGTGAGCACCGCAGGCGATCAGTACTCGACGGGCGTTCAAGTTGCCGGTTCCGGTATTGAGCGAAACGCCCTGTGCATCCAGTTGCCCGCCCTCGACCCGTTGCTTCACAAACTGCACGCCGCTGGCCTTCGCGGCGCTGACCAGTTCACACACCACCCGGTACGGATCGACGAAGTGCCCGGTGCTCGGGAAAAACAGTCCGCCCTGAAGGTGTTCGCTCAGTTGCGGCGCGCTGTCACGCACCGCGGCCGCTTGCCATAAGTCGACCGGGACTTGTTGCTGACGCAAGCGCGCCTGCAACGCTTCAATGGCCGGGCGGGAGTCGGGTCGTTCGAACACCAGCAACGAACCTTCGACCTTCAGCAGATCGGGCCGCTGGATGTCACCGAGCAACCGGTGCCAGGCATCCAGCGAGCTTTCATTGAGCGCGCGCAGACCCGCCACCGTGCGCTGAAACGGCGCCGACCGCAGATTCAGCAAGAGGCGAGTGAACCAGGGCATGGCGTGGGGCAGGTATTTCCAGTCCAGGCGCAGCGGCCCCATCGGGTCCATGAGCATGGCTGGCAAGCGCTTGAGGATCGACAGATCGGCAATCGGAAAAACCTGCTCGGTCGCCAGGTGCCCGGCGTTACCGAACGATGCGCCGTGACCGGGTTCCTGCGGGTCGATCACGACCACCTGCAAGCCCTGCTGCGCCAGGCGCAGTGCGCAGGCAACGCCGATGATGCCGGCGCCGACCACGGCGATGTCATGGGTGATGTTCGGCATGGTTTCAGGCTTCCCTTTGGCCATCGAGCAAGCGTCGCAGCGCCAGTGGATTGGCCTGTTTGAGTGCGGAGGGCAGCAAGGCGTCGGGGAAGTCCTGATAGCAGACCGGGCGCAGGAAACGCAGGATCGCCGCCGTGCCGACCGACGTGGTGCGCGGATCGGACGTGGCCGGGAACGGCCCGCCATGCACCATCGCATCGCACACTTCCACACCGGTCGGCCAGCCGTTGACCAGCAAGCGTCCGGCCTTGCGTTCCAGTGTCGGCAGCAATGAACGGGCCTGATCCATATCCTCGTCATCCAGATGCAGCGTGGCGGTCAGTTGACCTTCCAGCTGTTCGAGCACCTGACGGGCCTCATCGTGGCCGGCGCATTGCACGACCAGAGACGCCGCGCCAAAAGCTTCGGCTTGCAGTGCGTTATCGGCAAGAAAATCCGCAGCATCGGTGACGAAAACATGGGCCTGACCCTGGTTCGGACCTGTTCCTCTCTGACCGACTACTGCAAGGCGAGCACGCGGATTTTCCGCCAGTGCATTCACGCTGGACTCGAAAGCATTGAAGATCCCGGGCGTGAGCATGGTCTGGGCCGGACTGCGCTGGATGAGTTCGGCAGCGGCGCCAATGAAGGTGTCCAGCGCCGGCCCCTTGAGGGCGATGACCAGGCCGGGATTGGTGCAGAACTGTCCGGCGCCCAACGTGAGCGAGGCGACAAATCCTTCGGCCAGCGCTTGCGGGCGATTGTGTAGCGCGGCGGGAAACAGCAGCACCGGGTTGATCGAACTCATTTCTGCGTACACCGGAATCGGTTCGGGGCGAGCCTGAGCCGCTTTGATCAGTGCGAGGCCCCCACTGCGCGAACCGGTGAACCCCACTGCTTTGATGCGTGGATCGCTGACCAGCGCAATGCCGACTTCGCGCCCGGAACCGTACAGCAACGAGAACACGCCCTCAGGCAGACCGCACGCCTTGACGGCTCGAGCCACCGCGCGGCCGACCAGTTCGCTGGTGCCGGGGTGAGCGCCGTGGGCCTTGACGATCACCGGGCAACCGGCGGCCAGTGCCGAAGCGGTATCGCCGCCAGCGACGGAGAACGCCAGTGGAAAATTGCTCGCGCCGAATACCGCCACCGGCCCCAGCGCAATTTGACGCTGACGCAGATCCGAACGCGGCATTGGCTGACGCTGTGGCTGGGCGCTGTCGATGCGCACATCCAGCCATTCGCCGGCTCGTACAGTGCGAGCGAACAGCCGCAATTGCTGGCAGGTACGCCCGCGTTCGCCCAGCAGTCGAGGGCGCGGCAGGCCGGTTTCGGCCATGGCGCGTTCAATCAACTCATCGCCGAGGGCTTCGATTTCGTTGGCAATGGTTTCGATGAATTCGGCCCGTGCGTCGAGCGCGGTTTCGCGGTAGCGGTCGAATGCGGCCCAGGCCAGTGCGCAGGCTTGTTCGACATGCTCGGCGGAACCACCGGCGTAAGCGGGTTCCAGCGGCGAGTCGGTGGCCGGGTTGATTCCCTGAATGACCTCGCGATCACCCGAGATGGTTTGCTGACCGATCAGCAGTTTGCCCGTAAGAGACATGGCAGGTTCCTGGAAAAGAAAGAAGGCCCGCCGCGAATGATTGCGGCGGGCTGAAGCGAAGCAATCGGTCAGGCGAAATTCTGTTCCGCCGACCAGTTTTCGTACCAGTGACGGAACAGCGCGTACTGGGCTTCCGCGTAGCGACGCTGCGAGTCGCTCAGGGCATCGGTCTCGTTGAAATGCAGGGTGTATTCCTTGTCGCCGTTGAGCACCATCAGGTGCTTGTAATACAGCACCAGATCCGTGCCTTCATCGAAGGACGAAAGCACCGCCAGCGCCGATTCCAGCTCCCGCGCCTGACGCCGGGCCTTGGCATCACCCTTGGCCGCTTGTTTGCTCAGCGCCACCAGTTGCAGCACTTCGCGGGGCAGGGCGTTGCCGATGCCGGTGATCGCCCCGGTGGCGTTGCAGTTGACGAAGCCGTGCACCACTTGAGTATCGACACCCACCATCAGCGTCACGTCATCGTCCTTGGAGGTGATGTTTTCGGCGGCGTAACGCAGGTCGGCGGCACCGCCGAATTCCTTGAAGCCGATCAGGTTCGGGTACTCGCGGCGCAGTTCGAAGAACAGGTCGGCGCGGGTCGCGAAGCCGTAGTAAGGGCTGTTGTAGATCACCGACGGCAGGTTTGGAGCAGCCTGCAGAATCGCGGCGAAGTGAGCTTTTTGCGCGGCGAGCGATGCGCCACGGGACAGTACCCGTGGAATCACCATCAAACCCTGAGCACCGACTTTTGCGGCATGGGCGGCATGGGAGACTGCTTCACGGGTGTTGATGGCGCCCGTACCGACAATGGTCGGAATCCCGGCAGCCACGAGACGCGCCACGCCTTCCTGACGCTCGGCCTCGGTCAGCAGCGGCCAGTCACCCATGGAACCGCAATAGACCACGGCGCTCATGCCGGTATCGATCAACTCGCGACCCTTGGCCACCAAGGCGTCGAAATCCGGTTTGCGTGCGGCGGTGCACGGGGTCATCAGGGCGGGCATGCAGCCGGTGAAGATGTTGTCGCTCATTATTGTTCTCCTTGGAACGGTCATTCAGATAGGTTTGGAAAAGCAGCGCAGCGGCTCAGATGCCCCACGCGAACGGATCTTCTTCGTCGATCAGCAGCGTGCTGTCGGCGGTCATATAGGCGCGGCCGGTGATGAACGGGCGCACGCGTTCACCTTCCCATTCGAAGCGACCTTCGAACTGGCTGCCGGTGATGCTCGCTTGTACCCAGCGCTCGCCGGGCGCCAGTTTTTCGTCGGCGGCCAGGCACGCGAGTTTGGCGCTGGTGCCGGTGCCGCACGGTGAGCGGTCGTAGGCTTTGCCGGGGCACATGACGAAGTTGCGGCTGTCGGCGTGGTCGTCATCGGCGAACAGTTCGACATGGTCGATGATTGCGCCGTCCTCGCCATGGATGCCTTGGTCTTCGAGGGCCTTGAGCATTTTCCAGGTGAAGTCGGTCAGGGTTTCGACGTTGTCCATCGTCAGCGTCTGGCCGTGTTCGGAAACCAGGAAAAACCAGTTGCCGCCATAGGCGATATCACCGAGGAAGCGGCCGTATCCCGGCACCTCAACCGCCACTTGTTTGCGCAATCGATAAGCCGGCACGTTGCCCAAGGTCACGGCGCCGTCTTCATGCAACGTCGCGCTGACCGGGCCGACCGGCGTGTCGATCTTGTGCACGCCCGGGGCGATCAGCCCCAGGTGCTGCAAAGAGGCGATGAGGCCGATGGTGCCGTGGCCGCACATGCCCAGATAGCCGGCGTTGTTGAAGAAGATCACGCCGCAAGTGGCATCTGGCGACACCGGTTCGCAATACAGCGCACCGACCAGCACATCGTTGCCGCGCGGCTCCAGCAGACAGGCCCGGCGCCAGCGGTCGTGCTGATTGCGCAAGGCGTCGCGTTTTTCAGCCATGGTGTTGCCGGGCAGATCGGGGAAGCCTTTCATCACCAGACGCGTGGGTTCGCCGCCGGTGTGCGAATCAATGACGTGTACTCGTTTCATGATCGTGTCCCTTCAAGAGATTTCAATAAGCGCCGGCAGCGCGCGGGTTGGCAACGGAGGCCGGGGACGTCGAAGTGACTTCGCTTTCATCCTCTTCGGACTCCAGGCGCAGCAGATGCGCCGGTACGCCAGTGGCGGCGCCCCAGTAATAAATGCCGGTGGCGAAAGCGGCGACGACCAGCGTGTCGAAAGGGTGGGCGAGGATGCCCAGACCGCCGAAAGTGCCGAGTTTCGACAGGACGATAGTCACGGCATAGAAGGCGATCAGCCACGCGGATGAGCGCACTTGATGGGCAAGACTCAGATGTTGGTTCGGTACGAAACGACCACACAGCAGGTACACGACAAACATCAGGATTTGCAGGCCGAGCAGCCAGGACACGGTGTCCCAGCCCGACCAGTAGACGATCAGCGCGGCGATGATGAACGACACCGGCCCCAGCAGACCCATGCACTTGACTCGGAACGGGCGCGGCATGTCGGGTGCATTGCGACGCAGCGCGGCGACGGTGACCGGGGCTACGGCGTAACTCAATACCAGTGCGGCGGACACCACGTTGATCAGCGCTTCCCAGGACGGGAACGGCAGGGTCCAGAACACCGACAGGGCAAAGGTCAGCCACAGTGCCGGGCGCGGGATGCCGGACTTCTCATCGATGCGGGTGAAGACTTTGAAGAAGGTGCCGGTCTGCGCCCAGCCATAGATGACCCGTGGCGTGGCGTTCATGTAGATGTTGCCGCAGCCGCTGGGCGAGATCACCGCGTCGGCCACCACCAGATAGGCCAGCCAGCCCACGCCGAGCGCCAGGGCGATGTCGCGATACGGCAGGGCAAATTCCTTGGAAACCCCGGCCCAGCCATTGGCGAGCAATTCGGTAGGGATGCCGCCGAGGAAGGCCGTTTGCAGCAACACGTAGATTGCAGTCGATAGCAGCACCGACAGGATCAGCGCAATCGGGATGGTGCGCTGGGGATTTTTCACTTCACTGGCCACCGAGATGATCGGGGTCAGGCCGAGGTAGGCGAAGATGACGCCGCCAGCGGAAACGGCCATCTCGATGCCCGAGAGCCCGAAGGGGGCGAAGCCTTGAACCTGGAAGTTCTCGGGTTTGAAGAAGGTGAACAGCACTCCGATCACCAGCAGCGGCACGATGAACTTGAACACGCTGACCAGATTGTTGGCCTTGGCGAAGGTTTTCACGCTGCGGTAGTTGAGCAGGAAGAACACGCAGAGCAGACCGAACTGCACCAGCCACCCCAGTACCGTCGGATCACCGCTGCCGGTTTTGGTCAGGCCGGGAAACCACGCCGCCGCATATTGGCGAGAGGCAACCACTTCGATCGCCACCAGGCTGGAAAACGCGATCAATGTGATAAAGCCCATCAGATAGCCGAGCAGCGGCCCGTGGCTGTAGACCGGATAACGCACCACACCGCCAGCGCGAGGCAACGCCGCGCCCAGTTCGCAGTAGACGATGCCCAGCAGCAACACGGCGAAACCGCCCAGCAGCCAGGAGAAAATCCCCGCCGGCCCTGCAATCGCGGAGACGTGACTGGCCGCGAACAACCAGCCCGAACCGAAGATCGCCCCGAGCCCGATAAAGGTGAGGTCGATCAATGAAAGTTGTTTTTTGAACTTGCCTTGGCCTGACATGGCATCGCCTTCTTGTGAGTTATTGGATAGGCAGGTGTGAAGTCACTGGAACGGCTAAACAGTGAACTCATCAGGCGTCGGGCGATTGATGTTTTGCGCAAGTCTGGAAGACGAAATCAGCACAATTGCGTTGAACGACAGCAGGCCTCGACAGGCTGCGGACGTTGCTGCAATCTGCACGCGAACGCCGTACGGCAGGCCGTTGGCCGATCCATCCGCGAAGGAAGACACTGACGATGCAGAGCGCATTTTCGATCCTGTGCCAGGGCGATGAGCGTCATCGCCCCGAGACCCTCGAAGCGCTGCTGGCCGGCGTGGCGGCGCTGTTGCCGATGCTGGATGTGATTCCGAACGCGGTGATTTTCATCAAGGATGTCGAGGCGCGGTACGTCATGGCCAACCGCACGCTGGTGCAGCGCTGCGGGTTGAAAGACCTGAAACCGTTGCTCGGCAAGACCAGTGCGCAGGTGTTTCCCGCGCAACTTGGGCCGGGCTACACCGAGCAGGATCGGCGGGTATTGGAAGAAGGGTGGGTGCTGGAGGATCAGCTGGAATTGCACCTCTACGGTAGCCGCGAGCCGGGCTGGTGCCTGACCCATAAGCGACCGTTGTACAACCGCGATGGCGCGATCATCGGTCTGGCGGGGATTTCGGTGGATCTGCAATCGGCCAGCGAAACTCACCCGGCCTTCGAGCGTCTGGCCGCTGTCGACGAACACATCCGCGCGCATTTCAATCGCCGGGTGACGCTGGGCGAGCTGACGCGGATCGCCGGTATTTCCGTGGCGCAACTGGAGCGCTACTGCAAGCGGGTATTCCACCTCACGCCCCGGCAGATGATCCAGAAAGTGCGGTTGGAACATGCCCATCGCTTATTGCACACCGACCTGCCGATCACCGAAGTTGCCCTGCAGTGCGGCTACACCGACCACAGCGCCTTCACACGCCAATTCAAGGCCTCGACCGGATTCACACCGCGACAGTACCGGCAGGCGACGGAGCAATGAACGGTTTTCGGGTTATTGCGGATAAACTGAGCCCGTCAGTCCCAAGTTGCGCAGGTAAAACGAGATGAACCGGATACAGATACGCCATTGCGCGTATTTTCTTTGCGCGATCATGCTGACGTTGATGACAGGCTGCTCCAGCAAGGCTCGCTATGCGACCGTGGGTGATCGCTGCTATGCCAAAGCGGTGCCGACGATGGGCGAGGGTGGCATGGCCTGGGGATCGACCCTGGGCCAGGCGCAGAAAAAATCCATGGATAACTGCATGCGCTACGCCGGCCGCTCCGGCGGTACGCCCGGTACCTGTCAGGTGGTGGTGTCCAAATGCAAGAATTGATAAGGCGCGATAGCCGCCCGAGCCATATTGACCGGAAAGGACTTCAGTGAATCTTCATCTTGAAATCGAGCGGATTTTTGCCGACCAGGCCTTCGCAAGGCCGCTGTTTTATTCCTGCCCGGGAGGACTGCGTTTCGAACTCTCCGAAACGGGAGGGATGATCGAACAGTTCCTGTTGGCCTTGCGAAAGTCGACCGAGATCTGCACCGACATTTTCAGTGGCGAGCCCACGCTCGTGACCTGTCTGCGCTTTCACTCCGTCGGCCAGCGATTTGCCCATCGTGCGTTGCTTCAGTCTCTTCGATCGGCAGGTATCGAGATACCTGCAGAACGCTCGATCTGGAGTGAACACACTGATCCGGATGACTGGTTCTGCGAAAGCGAGCCCGAGTACTGGATCAACCTCGCATTCGAAGCGCCCGCAAGGTCGCTTCAAGCATTGCTCTGGTGCGCACTGGCCACGGATTTTGGCGCCATTGCGCCGAACCCGTGCTGCGCGGTCTACCTGTTCAACTTGAAGGCCGCCGTGATGGTTTTCCCTTACGACGACCGAGGAATGGACGTGGTCGGGCCCAACAAGGGTCTGCTTTCAAGGCTGTATCACCGGCATCAAGCGTATCTCCTCGATTACGACCGGCCCGCGATGGATGCTGACTTCGCGGGCGCTGTATGAGATTGGCCCCGAGCCCTTGATGCCGATCAGAGAGGTCCGAGGGCTCAAGGGCATTTAAATCAGATCCCGTTCACTAGGTGCGTTGCAAGGCCCGCGACACGTACATTTTGGTAATCATTGACACCATCTCTTTCGCCCCGAAACAACGGAAGTAAAAGTAGCCGTAGTCGGTTTTCAGACACACAATCTTGGTCATGAACCCCCATTCCAGGCTGACCTTTCGAATCGATGTCATGGGGATTTCAATATCCAGAACCCCGTCCTGAACCATACGGTTCATGGCATTGGCGTTCATGAAAATCGTGGAGTGGGTCACCGTCACCTTCCCGCCAACCCAGAGTCCGCTGGGGGCCAGAAAATTGACCAGTTTCGTCTTCAATACTGCTTCGGCCATCCCTGCATCTCCCTCGTTCAAATCACAATCCAGCATCTCAGCCGCCTGTTTACCTGACAAAAAACAAAATCACCATGTGTTTACTTCGTTCATTCATACGTCGCAGTTTTCACTGCCCGTTTCTGTCTGTCTGGAGTTCTCTCGATGCCCTCGCTCAAAACACTGCCCGCTGCATTGCTGGGGCTGGCCCTTGCTTGTCCGGTGGAAGCCGAGTCTCAGGGCATGGAGTTGGGGCAGGTGCTGATCGGGGCTGAAGACCAGAGCGGCGAAGACCTTTCGCTGGAGGAGGCCAAGGCCCGGTTGGCACAGGTGCCCGGTGGCAGCAACGTGGTCGATATGCGCCGCCCGATGCAGGGGCGGGTGGCGAGCAATCAGGATGTGCTGGCGTATCAGCCGGGGGTGTATGCGCAGTCGGCGGGCAACGAGGGGGTGAAAATCTCGATTCGTGGTTCGGGCATCAATCGGGCTCCGGGTGCTCACGCGTCGGGGCTGTACACGATGCTCGACGGTCTGCCGCTGACCGGGCCCGGCGGTACGCCTTATGAATTGCTGGAACCGCTGTGGCTCGACCATGTGGAAGTGTTGCGCGGTGCCAACGGTTTCGATCGTGGGGCCCTGGCACTGGGCGGGGCGGTCGATTACGTCAGCCACACCGGCTACAACGCGCCTCGGTTGAATGTGCGCTACGTCATGGGCAGCCACGGTTATGCCCAGCGGCAAGTCAGCTCGGGCCAGGTGCTGGGCGACTTCGATTACTACCTGTCGATGACCGATGCGCATTCCGACGGTTATCAGGATCACACCGCCAGCAAGAGCCAGGGTGTGATTGCCAACTTCGGCTATCGCTTCAATCCGAATCTGGAAACCCGCTTCTACATTCGTCACCGTGAGACCGACAACGACCTCGCCGGGCGGGTGACCAAACACTCCATCGAGCACGATCCACGGGCCCCCAACCCGGCCTACGTCACGCGCAACGACAGCCGCGACCAGCCCGGCAGCACCTTCATCGGCAACAAGACCACGTATTACATCGACGACGATTCAAGCATCCAGACCGGTCTCGTTTATCACGATTACCCGATGGACCTGCGCGAAGGCCCGAACCGTCTGAAAGTGGCGTACACCGATGTCAGCGGCACGTTCGACTACAAGCGCCGCGACACTCTCTGGGGTCTCGAAAGTCACAGCACGGTTGGTCTGCGGGTGACCAAGCACTTGCCTAACGACGGTGCCAGCGAGCTGGTGCGGATTCCCAGCGGCAACACCGCCAGTTACGCGCCGGGCACGCACATGCGCAACTTCACTTATCAGGGTTCGGATTCTGTTCTGCATGTGGGCAACGACCTGGAAATCGCCGATGACCTGTGGCTGACCACCGGCCTCGCCGCGATCTACACCCGCCGCGAAAGTGCCGTGACCTATCCCGAAGGTGGTGGCAAGACCAGTCTCGGCGACTGGGATTACGCGCCACGTCTGGGCCTGCGTTATCAGGTGACGCCGGACCTGCAACTGTTCGGCAACCTCAGCCGCTCGGTCGAAGCGCCGCATCCGTGGTCGCTGATCTACAGCTCCAACGTACGGTTCCCGGCCGGCAGCGGCGCCGCCACTGGCACCCAGCGTGATCCGGTCAAACTGCAGAACCAGACCGCGACCACCCTGGAACTCGGCGGCCGTGGCGACAGCTCACTCGGCGAATGGAGCCTGGCCTGGTATTACGCCCAGGTGCGCCACGAATTGCTCTCGGTATTGCCGGACGCCAACGCCACCACGCCTTATGAACTCAATGCCAGCCCGACGGTGCATCAAGGTATTGAAGCCAGCCTCAACAGCAACCTGTGGTCAGCGAACGATGGCGGCAAGTTGAGCTTGCGCCAGGCCTATACCTTCAGCTATTTCCACTACCGCGACGACGATCGCTTCGGCGACAACCGCTTACCCGGCCTGCCGATGCATTACTACCAGGGCGAACTGCGCTACGACTTCCCGCAGGGCTTCTTCGCCGCCGTCAACACGCAACTGGTATCGAAAGTCGCGGTGGATTACGCCAACAGCTACTACGCCGATCCCTACGCCACCTTCGGCGCGACCCTCGGTTACAACGCACCCAAGGGTGACTGGCAGACCTGGCTGGACATGCGCAACCTGACCGACAAGCACTACGCCGCTACCGTTACGCCGGGCTATGACGATAAAGGACTGGACGCCGCACGCTCCACGCCGGGCGAGGGCATGGCGATGTATGTCGGGGTGTCGTGGAGTTTGCTTTGAGGCTGGTGCTTGAGTGTCAAACCCTATCGATCAGTAATCTCTGGTGCATGGAACCAAAAAATGAAATTGCGATTCTCCTGGGAAGAAGCGTTCGACGACTTGTTTCCGCACTGTAGTTCAAGCGTCATGAAGGACGATGGTGCGAGCCCTTTGTCTTGCATCCTGACCGATGATGGGGGCTGCGGGCATATACATTCGCTGGAGTGGATAGACGTGGGTCTGGCGCGGATCAAATCGGTGAAGGAGTCAAAGGTCGAATTCGATAGCTGGGGTCGTGAAGATTGGGGATCAGAGTTTTCAAAGGACTCCGTAAAGATCTATTTCCTGATGGAAGACGATTATTGTGAATTTCTAAGTCTGGAAGCCTTTGAAAAAGCCTTGATGGCATGGCGGGATTTTATTGTGTTGCCACCCGATAAAGAGGCGACACGAGAGCTGGACATTTGAGCCGGGCCAGCGATCGGGAGAGTGTTCAGCCATCCAGCAATGGCGTACCAAGACCGCTTTCGCTTGCCTGAAGTTTTTACCCGTCACCCAACAGCTTCGGCATCCCTGCCTTTGCGGTCTGACGGGGTAACCCTCAAACAATATCGTCGATCAGAATATGGTGCTGCCCGCGACTGCATTGTTCGATCCGTGCCTCGACCTTGTAGACCGTGCGCAGCATCGGCTCGGTGATGACCTCATGGCTCGGCCCGCTGCCATGGGCCGTGCCACCGGCGATGACCAGCACCTGATCGGCAAATCGCAGCGCCTGGTTCAAGTCGTGGATGGCGATGAACACGATCACTTCACGGCGGCGCGCCAGGGCTTTCATGAAGTTCAACACCTGAACCTGCCGGTGCATGTCGAGTGCGCTGGTGGGTTCGTCCATCAGCAGGATTTCCGGCTCGCGCACCAAAGTTTGGGCGATTGACACCAACTGTTGCTGACCGCCGCTCAGTTCACCGAGGTTGCGGAACGACAGTTCGGTGATCCCGAGCGCTTCCAGAATCTCGTCCACCAGTTGCAACTCATCGTCGTGAACCGACCAGTTGGGCGTCAGTTGCTTTCGCGCCAGCAGCACCGATTCATACACCGTCAACCGGGCGCTGGCGTTCAGGCCCTGGGGCATATAGCTGATGCCTTGGGTACCTTTCTTCGAACCTTCGAGAATCACTTCGCCCGGACCGTCGATCAGCCCGGCCATGCGTTTGAACAACGTCGATTTGCCCGCCGCATTGGGCCCGACCACTGCCACGACCTGGCCGCCGGTAAACGTCGCGGTGCTGACACCGGAAATGATCTCGCGCTGCCCGTAGCGGGCGCCGAGGTTGTCGAGCCGGATCTTCACCATGAGTTTTTCTTTCCGTTGAGAATCAGAGAAATGAAGAACGGCACGCCGATCAGTGACGTGACCACGCCGATGGGGAATATCGCCCCCGGGATCAGCGTCTTGCTGACCACCGAACTGGCGGACAGGATCAGCGCACCGGTCAGCAACGAGGCCGGCAGGAAAAACCGCTGATCCTCGCCGATCAGCATCCGCGCAATGTGCGGCCCGACCAGCCCGATAAAACCGATCGTGCCGACGAACGCCACCGGAAACGACGCGAGCAGACTGACCATGATCAGCGTCTGAAAGCGCAGGCTGCGCACGTTGATGCCGAAGCTGGCGGCCTTGTCATCGCCCAGGCGCAGGGCCGTCATTGCCCACGCACGTTTGGCGAAGATCGGCAGGGTGATGAGGATCACCACGCAGACCACCCCGAGTTTCGGCCACGTGGCTTTGGTCAGGCTGCCCATGGTCCAGAACACCACGGCCGCCACGGCTTGTTCGGTGGCAAAGAATTGCACCAGCGCCAGCAGCGCATTGAAGGTGAACACCAGTGCGATGCCGAGCAGCACGATGGTTTCGGCCGTCACGCCACGGCGCATGCTCATGAAGTGGATCAGCAGCGCCGAGAGCATCGCCATGATGAACGCGTTGAGCGGCACCATGTATTGCGCCGCCAGCGGAAACAGCGCCACGCCAAAGGCCAGCCCCAGCGCCGCACCGAAACCGGCCGCCGCAGAAATGCCGAGGGTGAAGGGACTGGCGAGCGGGTTGTTGAGGATGGTCTGCATCTGCGCCCCGGCCAGCGACAGCGCCGCGCCGACAGCGACCGCCATCAGCGCCACCGGCAGACGGATGTCCCACATCACCACCCGGACTTGTACCGACGCAGTATCCGGTGAAACCAGCGCGCCAAGCACTTCGCTGAGGCTGTAACGGGCCGGGCCGAGCGCCAGGTCGAGCAGCACGCTGAAGATCAGCAGCACGGACAGCCCAAGCAGAATCAGCCGTTTACGCAGCACCAACCGGCGGTAAGTGACGCTCTGCACAATCGGTGCTTCGCCCAGCGAACTCATAGTTTGGCCTCGGTTTTTTGCAGGCTGACGAAATAGCCCGGTTCGTAAGGTACTGGCAGAAACCGCTCATGCAACTCGCGAAACGCGGTATCCGGATCAAGATCGGCGAACAGTTCCGGGTGGAACCATTTCGCCAATTGCTGAATGGCCACGAATTGGTAAGGGCTGTTGTAGAACTGGTGCCAGATCGCATGAAACGCCTGAGTGTTCTGCGCCTTGATGCCGGCGTAGGCCGGGCGCTGGGTGTACCAGGCCAGTTTGCGCCGGGCTTCGGCCAAGTCCGCGCCCGGGCCGACGCCGACCCAATGGCCGCCCGGCGCAAAGGCTTCCCAGTCGGCGCTGGTGACCACGACATGGTCGGGATTGGCGACGATCACTTGCTCTGGGTTCAGTTGCCCGAAGGTGCTCGGAATGATCCGGCGGGCGATGTTATTGCCGCCGGCCATGTCGACGAACAGGCCGAAGTTCTCGTTGCCGAAACTCAGGCAGCAATCGTCGGTGTAGCCGCCGATGCGTTCAATGAACACGCTGGGGCGGGCAGGGTGGCGCTTCTCGATCACGTCGGTGACGCGGTGGATCTGCTGGTTACGAAAATCGATGAAGGCCTCGGCGCGTTGTTCCTTGCCGAACAACTTGCCGAACAGGCGCATGGTTGGCTCGGTGTTCTGCATCGGGTTGTTGCGAAAGTCGACGTACACCACCGGGATGCCCAGGGCGTCGAGTTTCTCGATGTAGCGTGCATCCTCGGTCGCGTGCTGCGCTTCGATGTTGAGGATGATCACGTCAGGCTTCTGCGAGATCGCCTGCTCGATGTCGAAGGTTCCGCTCTCGAAACCGCCGAAGGTCGGGATTTTCGCGATGTCGGGGAATTTGCGCAGGTAGGCGTTATAGGTGTCCGGGTCGGACTGGATCAAATCCTTGCGCCAGCCGACGATGCGTTCGATGGGGTTTTGCGTATCCAGCGCGGCCACCAGATACAGCTGGCGACCCTCACCCAGAATGACCCGGCGGACCGGCAAATGTACCTTGACCGTGCGGCCCTGCAAGTCAGTCACGGTGCCCAGCGCCGGATCCGGCTCGGCAGCCTGCGCGCTGCTTGGCATCAATGAAGAAAACGACAAGCCCAGCAGCCCTGCGAACAACAGAGCGGCGAAGGTCTGGCGGCGGCGAAAAACATTAACCATGGTGTATGCCTTTGCAAAAGCCGGATCGGACCACGACGCCAGGCGCCGCACCGGGCCGGACGTTTCAGAAATCGACAGTGGCCGAGAGCAACAAGGTCCGAGGTGCGCCCTGAGAGAACGCGCCGTAGGAGGCGACGCCCGACCAATACTCACGGTCGAACACGTTCTGCACGGTGGCCCGGAAAGTGGTCGGGCGTTCGGCGATGCGCGTGGCGTAGCGGGCGCCGACATCGAAGCGAGTCCAGGCGTCCAGTTGTTGGGTATTGGCCTGATTGACGTACTGGCTGCCGGTGTAGATGGCGCCGCTGGTCAACGTCAGGCCTTCGACTTTCGGGACGTCCCACTCGGCCCAGAGGTTGGCTTGCACCTCGGGAACGCCGACCGGTTTATTGCCGCGATTGGCGGCAACGCCGGTACGGGTCAGTTCGCCGTCGAGCAGCGTCACGCCACCGAGCAGGCGCGTGCCCGATGCAATCTCGCCGGCCATGTTCAGTTCGACGCCCCGGTTGCGCTGTTCGCCATTGACCGCGAACACTCCGGAGGCCAATTCGCCGCTGGGCTTTTCAAGCTGGAACAGGGCGATGGTGGACATGAAACGGCCGTAGTCGAGCTTGACTCCGACTTCCTGCTGCCGGGACACATAAGGGGAAAAGATCTCGCCCGCGTTGGAGGCGGCGGACGGCGCGATGTCACCCTTGCTCAGGCCTTCGACGTAGTTGTAGTAGAACGCGACATGATCCCAGGGTTTGACGACGACCCCGAACAGCGGTGTGGATTTGCTCTTGTCGTAATGTGTGGTGACGAAGCCGGCCGGGTTGTAGTTGTCCGATTTGATGTTTTGCTGACGCACGCCGAGCGTGACTTGAAGGCGTTCGTCGAGCATCGACAGGGTGTCGGCGAGGGCCACGCCCGACAGTTCGCTTTCGGAGACCTTTGGCGTATCCGGTTTGGCGATCGCGGGTTTCGGACGGTCGATCGGGTGGTAGATGTTCGACAGGATCGCCGGCCCGGAAATAATGCCCCGGGACAAGTTATCGCGGTAACGGGTGACCTGCAGTGCGGTGCTGTGACTGATCGGCCCGGTGTCGAACCGCAGCCGCGCGCCGGCATCGACGGTGTAGCGCTGGACTTCGAACTTGTAATAGCCGGGGATCGACGAGGTGTCGCCCGCTTCATTGATGATGGTTGGTGTCTGGTCGGACATGCGCGCGACATCCGATCGGCCACCGCCGGCATGGGCGAACAGCGTCAGGTTGTCGTTGAGGTCGTATTCGCCACCCAATAACGCCGATTTATCGCGGGTTTCCGACCAGCCCCATTCCTGGCTGACGCTGGTGCGCCCGTTGGCCGCCGAAGGAATCTCCACGCCGGGAGCGATCAGAAATGGTCGGGACGCGGCGTCGAAGCTCTCTTTCTGGTTGATCAGATCCAGGGTGGTGCGCAGGCGGTCGCCCTGATAGTCGAGGGAAATCGCGCCGATGCCGACTTCCCTCGATTGCTTGTCGATGGCCGTTTCACCTTGCTGGACGCTGCCATTGATTCGCACCCCGAACCGGCGTTCTTCGCCGAAGCGGCGGCTGACATCGAGGTGCCCGCCGAGCTGGGTATTCAATGCATAACTGGTGGTAAAGCGGGTCAGGTCTTCGTCCAGCGAACGCTTGGGCACCACGTTGATCACGCCGCCGACGCCGCTGTTGGGGGACATGCCGTAGAGCAGGGCGCCGGGGCCTTTGACCAGTTCGATGCGCTCGGCGTATTCGGTGAACACCCGATAATTGGAAGCCACGCCGTACACGCCGTCGAACGCCAGTTCACCGAGGTTGCCTTCACCCACCGGAAAGCCACGGATGAAGAACGAGTCGACAATCCCTCCGGCCTGGCCCGTGGAACGCACCGAAGAGTCACGCTCCAGCAAGTCGCCGACGGTGACAGCCTGTTGATCCTTGATCAACGTCGAGGTGTAGCTGCTGACGCTGAACGGGGTGTCCATCGCGTCGCGGTTGCCTAGCATGCCGAGGCGTCCGCCGCGAGCGACCTGACCGCCCGGGAGCACCGATGGCAGGCTGTCGGTGCGCTTGTCGGTGCCTTCGATCGTGGTGTCCGACAACGTGACCCGGCGCACCACCAGCGTCCAGGTGCCGTCGCTGCGGGCGACCATTTCCAGGCCGCTGCCCTCCAGCAGGCGGGTTACCGCTTCCTGTACCGAGTAGCTGCCGGACAATCCCGGGCTGACGAGGCCTTCGGTGATCGACGGCTGAAACGACAGGGCAATCCCGGCGTCCACGGCGAAGCTCGACAGGGTCACGCCCAGCGGGCCCGGCGCGATGTTGTAGGCTCGCACAGTGACCGCGTCCAGCTGCGTCGGCCCGGCTGCCTCGGCGAGCGCGCTGCTGGCCAGGCCCAGCACAACGCTGAGCAACACACTGCGCATAACGGGCTTTAGCAGACGATCCGAAAATAAGGGTCGTGCAACGAGCATGAAGGGGTGACCCTATGGACGAGGTGGAATGGTTGTTCCTTTCATTGCCAGCCGAGATCAAAAAAAGTATCACCTGCGAGGTGTTTTTTTGCTCAGGCGGGTGAGAGCGTCACCCAGTAACCGCTCAAGTGCCCGGAGACGTGCACGGGATAGGTCTGCGCCAGCATGTTCAGCGAACGTTGGGTATCGCTGATGGGAAAGGCCCCGGAAATGCGCAAGTCGGCAATGGCCGGGTCGCAGCGCACGAAACCCCGGCGATAGCGCGCCAGTTCGACGACGAAATTCGCCAGACGCATTTTGTCTGCCATCAGCATGCCTTGGGTCCAGGCGCCGACGTTGCGGTCGGTCGGGTTCAGTGAGCCAAAAGCCTGCGATGAAAAGTCGGTACGCTGCCCGGCGTTGACGATGATCGGCGCGCTCTGGGGGCTGTCGGCCAGCTCGACCTGCACAGCGCCTTCGAGTACCGCGAGTTGGGTGCGCGGCTGCCATTCACGAACGGTGAATCGCGTGCCCAGCGCCTGCATCCGGCCCTGACGGGTGCTGACCAGAAAGGGCCGAGGTTGCGCGGCGGTGTCCGGCGCGGTCTGCACCAGGATTTCGCCTTCGCGCAGATTGATCAGGCGCTGACGGGTGTCGAACAGGACGTCGATGGCTGTGTCGGTGTTCAGGGTGATTTGCGAGCCGTCGGCCAGGGTCAGTTCGCGGCGCTGGCCCACGGCGGTGTGGTAATCGGCGGACCATTGCTGCGATTGCGCCAGTTTCCAGCTACCCCAGCCGGCCGGCACCGCCGCCAACAGCAAGGCCAGTTTGCCCAGGGCTGCGCGGCGTTCCGGGTTGCTCGGGCGATCCAGTGCCGACATCGCCAGCGACGGCGGCAGGCCGCCGAACTTGCTTTGCAGTAACTGCGCGCGGGCCCACGCCCGGTTGCGCTCGGGACTGCTGACTTTCCAGTATTCCCATTCCGCGCGCTCGGTCTCGCTGAGGTCGTTTTCACTCAGGCGCATCAGCCACTCGGCGGCTTCTTCGAGGATTTTCGGATCGAGCGGCGGTTCACTGCGACGCGTGAGCATTCATTCCACCAGCATCAGGCACTGCACGAAAGCTTGTTTCATGTAGCGCTTGACGGTGATCAGCGAGACGTCCAGTTGCTCGGCGATGTCGGCGTATTTCAAGCCGCCGATCTGCGACAGCAGGAACGCGCGTTTGACCAGCGGCGGCAGGGTGTCGAGCATGGCGTCGATTTCGTGCAGGGTTTCCAGCACCACGAAACGCAGTTCGGGCGAGGGCACTTCCGGCGCAGGCAAATGTGCGAGGGCATCAAGGTAGGCGCGTTCCAGTGCCTTGCGCTGATACCAGTTGATGAGGATGCCCTTCGCCACGCAACTCAGGTACGCCCGGGGCTGCTCGATGGTCGTGACCTGGGAGGCGAGGATCCGGGTGAAGGTATCCTGCGCCAGATCCGCCGCATCCATGGCGTTACCCAGTTTTTTCTTCAGCGTGTTGTACAGCCAGCCGTGATGACCGCTGTACAGCGCTTCGATCACGCGCAGGTGGTTGTCGTTGTTCGCGGGAAGGGTTTCGCTCATGGCTGCAGTGTTTTGCAATTGAGAAGTATTCCCAATGCTAGTTTACAAAGAGCCCGCGACGCAAGCGCGAATCAGCATCCGTTTTCAGGTGCGGGGCATTCTCAACAACGCGTTTACCATGGCGTCGATTTCAGCCTCGGTATTGTAGGCGTGCAGCGATGCACGGCTGACTTCCAGCAGGTCCCGTTGCTGCATGTCGAGCAGGGTCGAACGGAAGGTCGAGGTGGTGACGTTGATGCGTTTTTCCTGCTGCGCCAGCCATGCCTGGACTTGTGCTGCGCCGGCGTCCTTGCAGGTGAAGGTGACGATGCCTGATTTGACCGCGCCCCGATCCTGCGGCGTGACGCCGGGTACGTCGTTCAGGCGATTGCGCAGGTGAGCTGACAATCCTTGAATGCGCTGCCACATCGGCTCGATGCCTTGCATCAGGGCATACCGGACCGCCGCACCCATGCCCAGTTTCGCGGCAACGTTGCATTCCCAGTTTTCGAAACGCCTGGCATTTCCACGAATCCTGAAGGTGTCCGGGGTCAGCAGTGAAGCCGCGTGCAGGTCGAGAAACGCCGGTTCGAGGTTTTCGCACAAGGTCTTTTCGACATAGAGAAACCCCATGCCCCGAGGGCCGCGAAGGTATTTGCGGCTGGTGGCAGCGAGCATATGACAGCCGATTTTCTGCACATCGATCGGCATCTGTCCGACGCCCTGACAGGCATCCAGCAGAAACAGAACCCCGGCCGCGCGGGCGAGGGCACCGATCTGTTCGATGGGCTGTACCGGGCCGCCATTGGTGGCAATCACCGGCAGCGACACCAGGGCAACCCGGTCATCACCGAGCATGTCCCGCAGCGCCGGCAATGACACCTGGCCCTGTTCATCGTTGGGAATGACCCTGATCTCGATCCCGCGCTGCTGCTTGAGTTGCAGATAGGGGATGTAGTTGCCGGCGTATTCGGTGGTCGACGTCAGCACCACATCGCCGGGCCGCAGCGGCAATGAGTAGAAGGCCATGTCCCAGGCGCGGGTCGCGTTTTCAATGACCGCGATTTCCTCGGGACGCGCGTTGATCAGTTGCCCGATGTGCTCGTAGACATTTTCCACTTCAACGGATTGTTGCCCGGCGGCTTCGTAACCGCCGATCCGGGCTTCAAGTTGCAGGTGACGGGTCATCACCTCGATCACCGGGTCTGGCATCAGCGCTGCGCCGGCATTGTTGAAATGAATCAGTTGCTCGACACCCGGTGTGTCGGCGCGCAGTTGTTCAATGTTCAAAGCAAACTCCTTGATCAGTCGCCCGGCGGGATCTGGCTCGGTTGCATGACCATGGGCCGGTAGCGCAACGCAACGATGGGAATCAGCGCGAGGATGTAGGCGAGGCAGACAAACAGGTAGGTGTACTGCAAGCCGTAGACCTGGCTGAGCAGCCCACCGGCCGAGATGCCGGCGATGGACGCAAACTGTGCGGTGCTCTGGGCAATGCCCAGCACGTAGCCCTGGCGCGAGCTGTCGGCGGTCTTGGAGATCAACGCCATCAGCACCGGCGTCGTGGCACCCAGCAATACGCCCCAGATGAAGTAAGCGCCGACGAATACGATCGGATTACGCGTGACGCCGGCGAGTGCCGTCAGCGCAATACAGCCGAGGACGACATAAGTAATGCGTTGCAGAGTGTCCTGCTGGCTACGGTGTTCGAAGTAACGCGACCACGCGGTTGCCGACAGAATGAAACCCAGCGCCAGCAAGCCATAACACAGCCCGACCACCGAGTTGCTGACCTCGAACACCGAGCTGACATACAGCGAGAACGACGTCTGCGGCAGCATCCGCGCCAGCAGCAAAATGCCCATGACACCCAGCAGCGACAGCAGGGGCGTGCCTTGCCAGACGCTGGTGTTGTGGCTGACCGGAGCTTCTTTATCGGCAACCGGTGCTTTCTTCACTGGCGGCACGTCCGGCAATGTCACGGCCGCGACCACGGTGCAGATGGCGCAGAGCACGGCGGCGATCATGTTGATCCAGAAGAACGTCGCGTAATCGAGGATCAACCCGCCGACCACCGCACCGAGCAACGAACCGACGTTGGTGGAAATCTGCAGGATCGCGAACAGCCGCGCCCGCCGCGAAGGCGCTTCGATACTCACGCCATACGCCTGGGCCGGGGCGATGTAGCCGGCGAAGGCGCCTTGCAGGAAGCGCAGGATCAGGATCACCCAGATGTCACTACACAGGGCCAGCCCAAGCTGGGTCAATGACAGGCCGGCGAGGGCGCGGATCATCATCAACTTGTGGCCGTAGCGGTCGCCGATACGGCCCCAGAATGCACTGGTCAGAATAATGCCCAGCATCGGCCCGACGTACACGGCGATGCTGGCGAAACTGAAGAGCGAGTCCGAAGACGTCAGCCCACGCAGGTGGACGGGCCAGAACGGCCCGCTCATTTCCATCGCGCCCATCGAAATGAGCTGGATCGCGAACAGAAGATAAATCAGGACTCTTACGCGCGAACCCGCGATGGAACCTGCATGGGTCATGAGTCAGCCTCGGTTATTGAACGACGTTGAGCGGGTTGGTCAGCGTGTGCTGAATCCGATAGTTGGAGTACTGCATCATGTGCATGCGCAACAACGAGCGGGTCGGCCACGGGTCATTGAGGAAGGCCTTGCGTTCGACTTCCCACAGATCCGGTGCGACATGCTCGCGCACCGCGGCGAAAGCCTGCTCGGTCTCTTCACGCAGAATGTCCCACATCCGGTTGTTGTCCAGCGCGTACTCCTTGGTCAGCCACAAGGCCATTTCATGCAGATGCGTGAGGAACGCCGCGTCGAGCACGAACATGCGCACCGGCTCGATATCGCCCTCGAACACCGTTGGCAGAATGCCCGGCTGCACGTGCGGTTGCAGGGTGTAGCCGCGCCCCTCCAGCAATGGAGCATAGGTCCTGCCATCACCGAAATCGCGGATCAGCAGACTACGTGCTTTGCCATCCGGGGAAAACAGCACCATCGTGTTCTGCTGGTGCGCCTCAAGCCCGATGCCGTACATCAAGTAGATTGCAATCACCGGATGGGTGACCACTTTGGCGTACTGACGGAACCAGTCTTCGACCTGGGCGACATTGGCCCGAACCCCATCGCGCTCGATCAACTCGGTGAACAGCGGGCGGCCGCTGCCCGGCAAGCGAGTGAACAGAGAAGCCACGGTGATCGGCAGACACTCATCGGTGCGCTCGAACGCTTGCTGGCTGGCGCGGAACACCACCGACAGATGTCGGCCGGGGTGGTCGTCCTGAGTGATCGCGTTCTTGTAGCGCACGCCGATTTCTTCCGGGAAGATTTCCAGTCGCTGGTCGAAGCCGTTTTCGACCTCGAGGATTTTCGTGATGACGGAGCTGATGCGCGGCCCCATGTGGATCGACTTGGCCTGCAGGCTGCGCAGCTCGCTGGTCATCCACACGGCAATCGGCAACTTGATCAGCGGCGCGCTCTCCTTGAGCACCGGCATCATCGTGCGGTACGACATGGTCGGCAGGGTCTGGATGTCCGGGCCGTCGGTGATGAGGATGCCTTCTGCGATTTCCGCCGCGAAGTTTTTCAGCACATAAGCCTGCAAATGCCATGAGTGAATCGGCAGTGGCAACCATTGGGATTCGTCTAGGCCCTTGCTGTTGAGCGATGCCTTCCACTGCTCCCATTGAGTCGGGAAGTTGCTGGCAAACCAGCTGTGGTAATCAGTGACGTGGGGCATGCTTTCGCTTTTTGCCATGTCGGCCCGTAGCGCGGCAATGCGCAGCGGCACCTGGGCGTTGAACTCCGGCGACAGTTGCTCGACTTCTTCATCGCTCAGGCCCGGCCGGGCTTTCCACGTCGGATAATACGGGTGGCCTTCCAGCGAGCCCCACTGGTCGAGGAGGATCGCGGCGTCCTTGGTGCTGGCGTGCTGGCGCAGGTAATCGGTCAGGCTGTCGAGGCCCTGTTCCCGGGCTGCGGCGGCCAGGCGTGCGTTCCATTGCTGGCGATGCTGACGAGCATGGGCATCGTTCATCAGGCTGTTTTCCATGTCCGACTTGAGCCCGGCGATGCCTTCATCGGTCGGCTCGAAATCGAAGCTGTCGCGCAGCACATCCAACAGGTCCTGATGGGTGTAGATCACCTGGCGTACGCCTTCATCGGTGATCAGGATCACGTCTCCGTCATTGACCACGGTGTCCGCCGGGCCTTTGGCGATGTTGGAAAAAAACACTTGGGAACGGCCATCTTTCAGCGCGTACGTGGCCTCGTTGCTGGCTGCGGAGAATCGCAGACCCGAGCGATCCAGAATGTTTTCGGCAAACAGGCAACGGATCATCCGTCGCAGGGCGTTCTTGCGGGAGTAGGCGATGAGTGTCTTGAAGTCATCCATATCAGCTATCTGCTCGTCGAGAAATTAATGAAAAGTTGAACCCGCTCACGCCGTGCGCGGCCATTGGCTGGGGAAGTAGTCGAGCGCCGAGTCGCGCAGGCCCTGCATATAGGAAACGCTCCATTGCAGGACTTCTTCGATGTAGGGGACTTTCAGTTCGAAACGCCGGGCCATTTCCACCAGCAGCACCAGGCCGTAGGCGACGTCTTCATTGAAGGCGCGGCTTTCACGTTCGATCACGTAGCCGGCGCGGTTGTCATCGGCTGGAATCATCGGTGCGAGGATGTCGTTGTAGGCCTGGTTGGTGCGCAGGATCGACAGCATGCTGCTCTGATCGCGGATCTGCTCGCCATAGGCCTCGACGATTTCCTGCTTGAGGGATTTGACCGACGACAGGTCGATGCCCATGCGCTGGCTGATCACGCTGCACAGCTCCTGACTTTCCTGATCCATGCGTTCCAGGAAATAGGCGCCGAGCTCCGGGCACTCGGTCCACCAGCACATGCGTTGCGGGAAGATCTTGCGATGCCACTGGCCGTAGGGACCGATCAACCCGTAAATCACCGAACTGTGCATGATCGGATTTCCCGGTGTCAGGGTGATTTCCAGGTAGTGGTCGAGCATCGTCACGCAGGGGCCGTACAGCGTGGTGAGGATTTCTTCCAGGTGTTGCCGCGACTGCGATGATTCCCGGTCATGCATCGCCACATACAACTGGCTCTTGCCGCCGCCCATCTTCACCGACACCCCCGGCTTCAGATCGAACGCGGTGTGTGGCACGTCCTTCATGCCCCAGATCACCACGTTCGAACGTTCGCCCAGTGTGGCTTCCGCCAGCCAGTCGAAGCCGCAGAAGCCCGGAATGGCGCCGACGTACACCGGTTTGCTTGAACTCAAATGCGGCGCGATGGCTTGCAGGGTTTGCGGTCGTGCGTGGGCCGGCACCGTGATGATCACGATGTCGGCGTCGGCAACCACGACGCTGGCATCGGTGCTGACCTGATCCGGTCGTGCGCTCAGCGTCGAGCCGTCCGGCATCAGCGCCTGCATCGGTAGCTTGGCGAGGTGCCGGTCGACCACTTCCTGGTTATTGGTGAGCATCGAGACCTGAACATTGGGCAACTGTTTAAACAGGATGGCATTCAGATGCCCGGTCCGGCCTGCGCCGCAGATGGCGACTTTCAGCGGTTTCATACAGAGACTTTCCTGTGTGGGAGACGCGTCAGGCGACGCTCAATTGCAGGGGAGTGGCGTCGGATTCCAGCCAGCGAGTCTTGCCCAGCCAGCGATCCAGTTGCGGTGCGACGCCCGGGTCCAGCAGGTCCCGTTCTTCCAGCCAGTTGTCATCGAATACGGTGTGCAGGTATTTCTCGCCGCCGTCGGCAATCGGCACCACGACGTTGCCGGTCAACGTGCCTTTGTGGATCAGATCCAGCGCCTTGAAGATCGCACCGCCGGTCGAGCCGCCGACCAGCAGCGCCAGGTTGCGTGCGATGTAGCGGGCGGTTTCGAACGCCTGAGAGTCGGTTACCTGCAAGCCCAGGTCGATGCAGCTGTAGTCGAGCACCAGGCCGACGGTGTCGCCGGCCGGGGTGCCGGTTCCCGACTGGTAATACGGATAGCCGGGATGGCCGAAGACGATGGAGCCGGCCGGCTCGACGGCTACTGTCACGATATCCGGGTTGTGCAGTTTCAGACCGCGGGCGATGCCGGTCATCGAGCCGCCGGTGCCGACGCAACCGACATAGGCACCGATGTGGCCACCGGCCTGGGCGATGGTTTCACGGACGAAATCGCTGTAGCCGCCGGCGTTGGCCGCGTTGTCCGACTGGTTCATGAACACCGCGCCGGGGATCTGCGAGGCGAGTTCGGCGGCCAGTCGTTGACGCTCGACCACGGCCACTTCGTCTTCTCGGTAAGTGCCGGCGACAAAGCGGATTTCCGCCCCCAGTGCCTTCATCACCGCGATCTTGTCCTGCGCTGCGTGATGATCGACCACGGCAATGAAATGCAGGTCGAACTCCACGGCCGCCATCGCCAGGCCGATGCCGGTATTACCGGAGGACGATTCCACAACCACGCCACCGGGTTTTAACTTTCCGGACTTGAGCGCCGCCAATACCATGTTTCGCGCCATACGGTCTTTAATACTGCCGCCGGGGTTGTTCTTCTCTATCTTCAGCAAAAGCCGGGCGTTGGTATCCGGAACATCAATGCCCAACATTGGTGTATTGCCAATAAGATCCGAAACTTTATTCAGTATCATCTGGACGTCTTCCCTTAATAGTCAGGTGTGAATGCGTAGTTACCTTCCGTACAACACGTCGCCATCAGCCGCTGCGGCAACGGGTGGCGATGAAATTCGTTTTCCAGCAAGTCCATCTGATAACCGGCGGTGTTGGCGTAGATCAATAAGTCGCCGGTTTGTGGTGATGTATCGAAGTTGATCAGGCGATGAGTGATCACGTCATCATCGAGACAACTATGCCCGGCGATGTAGGCTTGCATTGGAGCAGGTTTCGACTCTTTCGAAGTGATCAAGATTGGATCGACAAGGTATTCAGATGAGAACCATGTTTCGCACGCGCTGAAACTGCTACCTTCGGCGAAGATCACAACGTTGTTGTCGGTCAGTTGTTTGGTGCGGGTTACGCGAAAGACGGTAATGGCGGCTTGGTCAACCAGACTTCGGCCGGGCTCAAGTGCCAGTTTTATGTTTTTAGCCTTCAAGTAACTCGCAATGCTTTTTCCCGGAGAGTGATCCGACTCCAGGAATAACTCCAGCCACTGGCAAGCCGTCAGACTGCTGCCATAAGGGTAATAAGCGTTGGGCACTCGACGATTCTGATAATGACCAGGATTGTTGTCGTTCTGCAAAAAACTGTTGTAATCCTGCGGGTCTACATACCGCATCGGCAGGCCACCACCGATATCGATCATGACCGGGTCCAGCCCCATTTCCCTTGCTGCATCGATGAAGCCAGTGACTTCGCGGAAAGCCTGTACCCGGGTTTCGTAGCCGTAACCGCCGAGATGGAAATGGAAGCCTTCGAAGTGGAACGACTCACGCTGTTCGGTCAGCAATTGCAGGCACTGAAACAAATCATCCGTGCCCATTCCGAAGCGACTTGAGGGGCAACTTGTCGGCCTGTAACGCAGCAGGATCCGGGCTTTGGCCGGTGGTTGCGAAGTGTCGAGCAGCGCTTTGAGATGGCTGAACTCTTCCAGTGAGTCCACACAAATCAGCGATCCACCTTGTACCAGCGCACGATGAAACTCTGCCGTTTTGGCCGGCCCGGTTGCACACAGATGTTCCGCCGGAGTTCCGGCGCGCAGTGCAGCTTGCAGCTCAAAGAGGCTCGACACGTCGGTGCCGATGCCCGACGCCGATGCCGCAGCCAGCAGGCATTGTGACTTGTTGGCTTTGGCACCGTAGAAAATCGCGTAGTCGACGTCGTGTCGTTTCAACACCGATTGCAGCGCTTGAGCATTGGCTTCAAACGCATGCGGCCACACCAGGTTCAGTGGGGATCCGTGTTGTTTAACAAGTTCGGCAAGTGCTTTCGGAGAATGTTTAAGAAAGTTATCGATAACAGGATCAAGTAACGGTTTCAGCACTTTTGGGTATTGGGTTTCGATTGTTTCTTTAACTGTCGGCGCAATTAATTCAGGCATAGAAAACCTCTGGCGTCGATAATCGCCATGTGCAGGTCGACAACTAATGCTTGTCGAGTCGTGTGTTCTTGCTGCTCGTCAGATACGAGTGTTTAAAGAGGTGGAGGCGGGTGGCAGATCTGCTCCGCAAATAAACTCGGGGTATTTTCTTTCATAAAATTTTCACAAAACTGTTTCATGAGAACCCCACTCCTTAAGGCTCAGGCAGGCAAGGAGAAAGCCAATAACTGATGGCCTTGTCTCTTTTGAAGTGCCATTACCTGACATGTAAATGACATCATTGCGCCGAACTTTCCGTGAACAAAATCTCAGGTCTTGATTTGAGTCTTGACCCTGTCAGCGGCTCGAACAATATTGCGAACAGGAACGATTATCAAGTAAGGTTTTCAAATATTTTTGAATGAACACACACAACAGGGGAGTGCGAAGCCGCTTATTCGCATGCTCAAGTAAGCGCTCGCGTGTTGATTTTAAAAACCGTCAACGCCTTGTTATTCAAGGTGTTGGCGGTTGATTCAAGACACCCGGATTCAACTCGGTTTTTCCCCTGTAACAGGTGTTCGAATTTTTTTGAAAACCCACGACTGAAGCACGCTCAGGAGAGTCCCGATGACTGTTCGTCACAGCACCAACGCCACGCTTCCCATCAGCTACCTGTTCGTTCCCGGCAACCGGCCGGAGCGCTTTTCCAAAGCGGTCGAAGCCGAGCCGGATGCGATCATCCTCGACCTCGAAGATGCCGTTCATCCGAACAGCAAAGCCGTGGCCCGGGCGTCGATCTGGGCCTGGCAGCAGAGCACGCCCGAAACCGCCTGCCAGCGTTACATCCGGTTGAACAGCGTCGGCAGTTCGCTGTTTCGCCAGGACATGACCTGGCTGGGCGACATGCGCTACCCCGAGCGCTGCGCAGGGATTTTCCTGCCCAAGGCCGAATGTCCCGAAAGCCTGACTCGCGTGGTCGAACGCCTGCTGGCGTGGAACCCCGACCTGCAAATCGTCGCCATCATCGAGACTGCCAAAGGCTTGCATCAGGTCGAGGCAATTGCCGCGATTCCGGGTCTGGCACGGCTGGCATTCGGCTCGCTGGATTTTTCCCTGGACATCGATTGCAGCCAGATTCCTGAGGCGTTTCTGTTCGCCCGCAATCGCATCGTGCTGGCGTCACGCGTTGCCGGTTTGCCGGCACCGATCGATGGCGTGACCCCGGCCATCAGCGACATGGCGGTGGTCGAGCGCGACTCACGTTACGCCCGGTCGCTGGGGTTCGGCGCCAAGTTGTGTATCCATCCTTCGCAAATCGCCACGGTGCAGAAAGCCTACCTGCCCAACGCCCGCCAACTGGCTTGGGCGGATCGGGTCCTGAACGCCGTGGCCGGGGGCAGCCACGCAGTGCAAGTCGACGGTGAAATGGTCGATCTGCCGCTGATCGAGCAGGCGCAACGCCTGCGGGACATGGCCAGCCAGTACGCGCTGGTCGCCAACGCGGATGCCTGCTGAAACGGGGGGCGCATCATGGGACATGGTTACCAGATTGCCCTGCGGCCACTGTGCGACGTGCGGCAATCCGAGCAGGTCGATCCGCTCAACGTGCAGCGGCTGCGCGAGGCGATCATCCAGGCCGGGCACTGGCTGGAACCGATCATCGTCGAGCGCTCCCGGGGCATCGTGATGGACGGCAATCACCGGTTCAATGCGGCGCGGGCGCTGGGGTTGAAACGGGTGCCGTGCATCCAGCTCGACTACGCCGATCCGCGTGTCTGTGTACGGCACTGGCAAACCGGGCAGGCGTTCGAAGTGGCGCGGATTTTCACCACCATCGAGCGCGGCGAACTGTTCCCCTACAAGACCACCCGGCACGCGTTCGACCCCGCGCTGCCGGTGATCTCCATTCCGCTGCAATGCCTGTACGACTGACCGGCGCCGGAGGGTGGGTTTCGCAGCCCATCCTCCGGACGTTCTCTCCCGAGCAATCCGCTCGCAAAAAAATTTCAACGACGCTGATACTTTTTCGATTGTCGACTGGCAAATAGGAGTCATTACCATTTTCAGCCATTCGAGAAGGACCCCATCGTCATGTCTGTTGCACGTCGACCTTGCAGTGAACGCGCGTTAACGCTGGCTATTCGCACCGCCATGCTGAGTTCTATTCTGGCCGCAGGAAGCGCCACTGCCTGGGCAGCAGACCCCAAGCAATCCGAGCAACAGGACGTCGCCGCCACGGAAGGGCTGACGCTGGACACCACCAACGTCACCGGCAGCTACAACGGCGCGACCGCTTTGCCGGAAGTACTTGCCGGAGGCCAGGTCGCACGGGGCGCGCGGCTGGGGATGATGGGCAACAAGGACGTCATGGACACGCCATTCAGCGTGACCAGCTACACCGCGAAAACCCTCGCTGACCTGCAAACGGTGACCGTGGCCGATGCGCTGGAACGCGACCCTTCGGTACGTTCCACCGGGCAGACCGGCGGCATCGTCGATTCGTTTTTCATCCGTGGATTTGCGATAGGCGAGGGCAACCTCGGCGAGTTGGCCTACGACGGCGTGTACGGCGTAGCGCCCAATTATCGGGTGTTTACCGAATACGCCGAACGCGTTGAAGTGTTGAAAGGGCCGGGCGCGTTGATGTACGGCATTTCCCCCAACAGCGGCGTCGGCGGCGTGATCAACATCGTGCCTAAACGGCCACTGGACGAAGACCTGACCCGCTTCACCGGCACTTACGCGTCTGACTCGCAAGTCGGTGGCCACTTGGATGTCAGTCGACGTTTCGGCAGCGAGAACCAGTTTGGCATCCGTTTCAACGGCAGCACCCAGGGCGGCGACACCGCGATCAACGATCAGGAACGCGCGCTGAACATCGGCGCCATCGCACTCGATTACAAGGGCGAGCGGTTGCGCCTGAACCTGGATTACATCAGCCAGAAAGAGAGCTTCGACGCAGCCTCGCGACCGTTCACCATTGCACCGGGTGTGAAGGTTCCATCGGCGCCGAACGGCCGCACCAACCTGCCGCAGGACTGGGGCTGGTCGGACACCAAGGAACAGTCGGCCTTGCTCGGCGGCGAGTATGACCTCAACGATAACCTGACTGTGTTCGCCCACGCGGGCGGCGGTCGCTCCGACGTCAAGCGCATGTCCGACCAGGTACCGCGAATCCTCAACGACGCCGGCGACACCAGCAATATTCCCGGTTACTACAAATTCAACGTCGACCGTTCGACGGCCGACGTGGGGATGCGTGCACTGTTCGCCACCGGCCCGGTCACCCACACGACCACGGTCATGGCGACCCGTTATCAGGACGAATTGTCGCGGGGCATCAACAACGGCACGGAAATCCGCTCGAACATCTACCACCCGGTGGACGTGCCCAAGCAGTACATCAGCTCGCCGAAAGTGCTGCGCATTTCCGAATCGGAACTGTCTGGCGTCGCACTGACCGATACCCTCGGCTTTCTCGATGACCGGATTCAGTTGACCCTCGGCGTACGCCGACAGGACATCGAATCGCGTAACTACAACGCCTCGGGCTCGGTCAGTTCTCGTTATGACGACAGCGCGACCACACCGCTGGCGGGCGTGGTGGTCAAACCATGGGAAGACGTTTCGCTGTACTACAACTACGTCGAAGGCCTGAGCAAAGGTGATATCGCTCCAGGCACCGCAGCCAACTCCGGCGAAACGTTCGCACCCTACAAATCCAAGCAGCATGAAATCGGTGTGAAGTACGAACACGGTACGTTCATGACGACTCTGGCACTGTTCCAGATCGAGAAACCGAGCGGCGAAATCGGCGCTGGCAACGTGTTCTCGGTGCAGGCCGAACAACGTAACCGTGGCGTCGAGTTGAGCATGTTCGGTGAAGTCGCGCCGGGCACTCGCCTGATGGGCGGCGTGACCTTGCTGGACGGCGAACTGACGGACTCGGCCACCGCCGCCAACCGTGGCAACAAACCGGTGGGCGTGCCGGATGTCCAGGCCAACCTCTGGGCGGAGTGGGATACACCGTGGGTCGAAGGTTTCACCCTGACCGGCGGCGCGATCTACACCGACAGCCAATACGTCAATCAGGCCAACACCCAGGAGCTGCCTTCCTGGACCCGCATCGACGCCGGCGCTCGCTACGCCACCAAGATCGAAGGTCGGCCGACGACGTTCCGCGCCACGGTGCAGAACGTGTTTGATCGTGAGTACTGGTCGGGTGTGGCGTCCTACGGCGCGTTCTCCCCGGGCTATCCGCGCACGTTGCAGTTGTCGGCGACCGTCGACTTCTGATCGGGGGGCGCACTGCTGAGTGCGCCTTCTTCTATATAGAGCTACGCACAGCGGCTGATCATAAAAAGGAGCATTCGCATGTTAACCAGCCCGGCATCGACGTCCTCTGGCAAGCAATCGCAGTTCCCGTTGGCGAAGGGGCAGCGGGCCTTTGATTTCGAGCGCAGCACCAATGAGCATATCCGTGAGCTGCTGCATTATTACGGGCTGCGCACCAGTCTGATCCGGATCAAGGTGATCGATGCCTTGCTGGTTGCAGCACGCGATGGACGCGCCGTTGGCGGGCGCGGGGTGCATGGGTATCTGCAGGCGTTTGTCAGCGGCATTCAGTTCATCAGCGTCAGGGAAGTGCTCAAGCGTTTGTGCGAGGAGGGCGTCATCGTGTTTCAGCCTGACAAGAGCTACCGGTTTACCGGTGAAGCCTATGCCTTGCTGGAGCAGCATGCCGACCGCTGAATGACTGCGTTTGCTGTCCGGATCAAACCACCTGTTCGCAGGTGGTTTTTTCGTTTGAGGCCGTCAATCCCGATTCGATGAAAGCGTTCGATCACCGGACAGCCAAACCTTCGTCCAATTGCCCACCCCGACACTCCGGCGTACTGTGACCGGTGAACCACCCGTGATCACACAATAAATAGAAGATCGAGTGCCTTGCCCATGGACAACCGCCTGCTGAGCGACCGCAGCAGCGTGTTTCGCCACGCTGACCCGTATGCCGTCTCCGACTATGTGAACCAGCACGTCGGTCAGCATTTCATCGGCCTGTCCCGGACTACCCATCCCCAAGCCAGCCTCAACCACAGAAAACTCGCCGACCTCGATCTGTGTCGTATCAGCTATGGCGGCAGCGTTCGCGTCACTTCAGTGGCGCTGGAAACGGTCTATCACCTGCAAGTCCTGCTGCAAGGCAACTGTCTGTGGCGCGGGCGCAAGCGCGAGCATCATCTGGTGCCGGGCGAATTGTTGTTGATCAACCCGGACGATCCGGTCGACCTGACCTATTCCGACGATTGCGAGAAATTCATCCTCAAGGTGCCGGTCAGCGTGCTGGAGTCGGTGTGCGACGAGCAGCGCTGGTTGCATCCTGCCGGTGGCATCCGGTTTCTGCGCAATCATTACCGGCTCGATGAGCTGGAAGGTTTTACCAACCTGCTCGGCATGATCTGCCAGGAAGCTGAAGCCAGCGATCCGTTGCTGCGGGTGCAGGAGCATTACGCGCAGATCATCGGCAGCAAACTGATTTCGCTGATGAGCACCAACGTCAGCCGTGAATGCCTGAGTTCACCAAGCGTCAGTTTCGAGCGAATCCTCGACTATATAGAGCGCAACTTGAAACAGGATCTGCCTGCCGAACACCTGGCCACACAGGCGAACATGAGCCCGCGTTCCCTGTACGCGCTGTTCGAACGCCAGCTCGGCGTGACCCCGATGCAATACATCCGCCAGCGCAAGCTGGAACGTATTCATACCTGCCTCAGCGACCCGAGCTGCCCGGTGCGCAACCTCACCGAACTGGCGCTGGACTACGGCTTCCTGCACCTCGGGCGTTTCTCCGAAAGCTATCGCCAGCAGTTCGGCGAACTGCCGTCCGTGACCTTCAAACGCCGCCACTGAAATTCCCGCCCCGAAACAACCTGAAGCACCATCCTGCACAAAACGGATAACGCTCTGCAGGATTCGGATATTGCCTCCCGCGTTGTCTCCCTAATCTGACCTGGCCTGAACAATAACAATGGAGGCCCCGGCCATGTCCCTGGGAATCGACTACCTCAATGCCATGCTTGAAGAGGACCCCGAGAAGGGTGCCTACCGCTGCAAGCGGGAGATGTTCACCGATCCGCGGCTGTTCGAACTGGAGATGGCGCACATCTTCGAAGGCAACTGGATCTACCTCGCCCATGAAAGCCAGATCCCCAACGTCAATGACTTTCTGACCACCACCATGGGCCGCCAACCCGTGTTCATCGCCCGCAACAAGGCTGGTGAACTCAATGCCTTTCTCAATGCGTGCAGCCATCGCGGCGCCATGCTGTGCCGGCACAAGTCCGGCAACCGTTCCAGCTATACCTGCCCGTTTCACGGCTGGACGTTCAACAACAGCGGCAAACTGCTCAAGGTCAAGGACCCGAGCGAGGCCGGCTACCCCGAAGGCTTCAACTGCGAAGGCTCCCACGACCTGACCAAAGTCGCGCGTTTCGAATCCTATCGCGGCTTCCTGTTCGGAAGCCTGAACGCCGATGTGAAATCCCTCACCGAGCACCTGGGCGAGTCGGCCAGGATCATCGACATGATCGTCGATCAGTCCCCCGAAGGCCTTGAAGTGCTGCGCGGTTCCAGCTCTTACATCTATGAAGGCAACTGGAAACTCACCGCCGAAAATGGCGCCGACGGCTATCACGTCAGCTCCGTGCACTGGAACTACGCCGCCACTCAGAACCAGCGCCAGCAGCGTGACGCTGGCGAAGAGATCAAGACCATGAGCGCCGGCAGCTGGGCGAAGAAGGGCGGCGGTTTCTACTCGTTCGAGCACGGCCATCTGCTGCTTTGGACTCGCTGGGCCAACCCCGAGGACCGCCCGGCCTACGAGCGTCGCGATGAACTGGTCCGGGACTTCGGCCAGGCCCGCGCCGACTGGATGATCGAAAACTCACGCAACCTGTGCCTGTACCCCAACGTGTACCTGATGGATCAGTTCAGCTCGCAGATCCGCATCGCCCGGCCGATCTCCGTCGACAAGACCGAGATCACCATTTATTGCATCGCACCCAAAGGCGAAAGCACGGAGGCCCGAGCCAAACGCATCCGCCAATACGAAGACTTCTTCAACGTCAGCGGCATGGCCACGCCGGATGACCTGGAAGAGTTCCGCTCGTGCCAGACCGGCTACGGCGCCGGGCGCGGCTGGAATGACATGTCCCGTGGCGCGACCCATTGGGTCGAAGGCGCGGACGCGGCGGCCGAGGAAATCGACCTCAAGCCATTGCTGTCCGGCATGCGTACCGAAGACGAAGGCCTGTTCGTGCTGCAACACAAGTACTGGCAGGAAACCATGCTCAAGGCCGTTGCCAGCGATAAAAACCTGATCCCCGTGGAGGCCGTGCAATGAGCAACCTCTACGACACCGTGCGCGATTTTCTCTACCGCGAAGCACGCTATCTCGACGATGGCCAGTGGGATCAGTGGCTGGAGCTCTACGCTGCCGACGCCAGTTTCTGGATGCCGGCCTGGGACGACCACGACACCCTGACCGAAGACCCGCAAAGCGAAATCTCGCTGATCTGGTACGGCAACCGTGGTGGCCTCGAAGACCGGGTATTCCGGATCAAGACCGAGCGCTCCAGCGCGACCATCCCCGACACCCGCACTTCGCACAACCTCAGCAACATCGAGATCGTCGAGCAGGGCGAGGGGCAATGCCAGGTGCGTTTCAACTGGCACACCCTGAGCTTTCGCTATCAGGTCACCGACAGCTACTTCGGCACCAGTTTCTACACCCTCGACCTGCGCGGCGAACAGCCGCTGATCAAGGCCAAGAAAGTCGTGCTGAAGAACGATTACGTCCGTCAGGTCATCGACATCTACCACATCTGATCGAGACGGCGGCGAGCCGGGCTCGACGCTGTGAGCGAGGTGCACCATGAGTTTCCAGATCGCACTGAATTTCGAAGACGGGGTCACCCGTTTCATCGAGGCCTCCGGCCACGAAACCGTTGCCGACGCGGCGTATCGCCAAGGCATCAACATTCCGCTGGACTGCCGCGACGGCGCCTGCGGCACCTGCAAATGTTTCGCCGAAGCCGGGCGTTACGACATGGGCGACAACTTCATCGAAGACGCCTTGAGTGAAGACGAACTGGCCCAGGGTTATGTGCTGACCTGCCAGATGCGCGCCGAAAGCGACTGCGTGGTGCGGGTGCCGGTCGGCTCGCAGGTGTGCAAGACCGAACAGGCGAGTTATCAGGCGTCGATCAGCGATGTTCGTCAGCTTTCCGAAAGCACCATCGCGTTGTCGCTCAAGGGTGAATCCCTGAGCAAACTGGCGTTCCTGCCGGGGCAATACGTCAACCTGCAAGTGCCGGGCAGCGAGCAATCCCGTGCCTATTCCTTCAGCTCGTTGCAGAAGAACGGCGAAGTCAGTTTCCTGATCCGCAATGTCCCCGGTGGCTTGATGAGCAGCTTCCTCACCGGGCTGGCCAAGGCCGGCGACAGCCTGAATCTGGCCGGGCCGCTCGGCAGTTTTTACCTGCGGGAAATCAAGCGGCCGCTGCTGCTGTTGGCGGGCGGCACCGGGCTCGCCCCGTTCACGGCGATGCTGGAGAAAATCGCCGAGCAGGGCAGCGAGCACCCGGTACACCTGATCTACGGCGTGACCAACGATTTCGATCTGGTTGAACTTGACCGCCTCGAAGCCTTCGCCGCGCGCATTCCGAATTTCAGCTTCGGCGCCTGCGTGGCCAATCCGCAGAGCCAGCACCCGCTCAAGGGTTATGTCACCCAGCACATCGAACCGCGCCACCTCAACGAAGGCGATGTCGACGTGTACCTGTGCGGCCCGCCGCCGATGGTCGAAGCGGTCAGCCAGTACATCCGCGAGCAGGGCATCACGCCGGCGAATTTCTACTACGAGAAATTCGCGGCGGCCTGAGTCTTTTTTCTGAATGTCGAGGTTGTCATGAACAACAGATTCGCCAACAAGGTCGCGCTGGTCACCGGCGCGGCGCAGGGCATCGGTCGCCGGGTGTGCGAGCGATTGCTGGAAGAGGGCGCACACGTCGTCGCCGTCGACCGCTCCGCACTGGTTCACGAACTGCAAGGCGAGGGCGTTTTGTCGCTGACCGCCGACCTTGAGCAATACGCCGATTGCGCTCGGGTGATGAGCGCCGCCATCGATGCTTTCGGGCGCCTGGATGTGCTGGTCAACAATGTCGGCGGCACCATTTGGGCCAAGCCGTTCGAGCACTACGACGTCGAGCAGATCGAGGCCGAAGTGCGCCGCTCGCTGTTCCCGACGTTGTGGTGCTGCCACGCAGCATTGCCGTACATGCTCAAGCAGGGGCGCGGCGCCATCGTCAACGTATCGTCGATTGCGACCCGCAGTCTGAACCGCGTTCCCTACGGCGCAGCCAAGGGCGGGATCAATGCACTGACTGCCTGCCTGGCCTTTGAAAACGCCGAGCGCGGGATCCGGGTCAACGCCACCGCGCCCGGCGGCACCGAAGCACCACCCCGGCGCATTCCGCGAAACACCACCGAACAGTCCGCGCAGGAGCAAGCCTGGTATCAGGAAATCGTCGCGCAAACCCTCGACAGCAGCCTGATGAAACGCTACGGAACCCTCGACGAACAGGTCGGCGCGATCCTGTTTCTGGCCTCGGACGACGCCTCCTACATCACCGGCGTGACGCTGCCGGTTGGTGGCGGCGATCTCGGCTGACACCTATTGAATGGACACCTCAATGAACCGAACCCTGATTGAAAGCCTGTCGACGATCATCGTCGACCTGCCGACCATCCGCCCGCACAAACTGGCGATGCACACGATGCAGAACCAGACGCTGGTGATCCTGCGCCTGCGCTGCAGCGACGGTATCGAAGGCATCGGCGAAGCCACCACCATCGGCGGCCTGGCCTATGGCTACGAAAGTCCGGAAAGCATCAAGGCCAACATCGACGCGCACCTGGCGCCGGCGCTGATTGGCATGGACGCGAGCAACATCAACGCCGCCATGCAGAAGCTCGACAAAATCGCCAAGGGCAACACCTTCGCCAAGTCCGGGATCGAGAGCGCATTGCTCGACGCCCAAGGCAAACGCCTTGGCCTGCCCGTGAGCGAACTGCTCGGCGGACGGGTCCGCGACAGCCTCGAAGTCGCCTGGACACTGGCCAGTGGCGACACCGCCCGCGACATCGCCGAGGCCGAGCAGATGCTTGATCTGCGACGGCATCGGATCTTCAAACTGAAGATCGGCGCCAACCCGCTGGAGCAGGATCTCAAGCATGTGGTGGCGATCAAGAAAGCCTTGGGTGATCGCGCCAGTGTTCGGGTCGACGTCAACCAGTACTGGGACGAATCCCAGGCGATTCGTGGCTGTCAGGTGTTGGGCGATAACGGTATCGACCTGATCGAGCAGCCGATCTCGCGAGTCAATCGTTCCGGGCAGATTCGTCTGAACCAGCGCAGCCCGGCACCGATCATGGCTGACGAATCGATCGAAAGCGTTGAGGACGCGTTCAGCCTCGCCGCCGACGGCGCCGCCAGCGTCTTCGCCTTGAAAATCGCCAAGAACGGCGGTCCGCGAGCCGTGTTACGCACCGCGCAAATTGCCGAAGCCGCCGGCATCGCCCTGTACGGCGGCACCATGCTCGAAGGCTCCATCGGCACACTGGCCTCGGCCCACGCGTTTCTCACGCTCAGGCAACTGACGTGGGACACCGAGCTGTTCGGTCCGTTGCTGCTGACCGAAGACATCGTCACCGAGCGCCCGCAGTACCGCGACTTTCACCTGCATATTCCACGTACCCCAGGCCTCGGCCTGACGCTGGATGAAGAGCGCCTGGCGCGTTTTCGCCGGCACTGATTCCCCAAGGAGAACGCCATGCTGTTCCACGTAAAAATGACCGTGAAATTGCCTGCCGACCTGGACCCGGCCGTTGCCACAAAGCTCAAGGCCGACGAGAAAGAACTCGCCCAGCGCCTGCAACGCGAAGGCCAGTGGCGACACCTCTGGCGCATCGCCGGGCACTACGCCAATTACAGCGTGTTCGACGTGCCCAGCGTCGAGGCGCTGCACGACACCCTGATGCTTTTGCCGCTGTTTCCCTACATGGAGATCGAGATCGACGGCCTCTGCCGCCACCCCTCGTCGATCCACGCCGACGACCGCTGAGCGCGGACTCAACCCCACAACAACAAGATGAGGTGAACATCATGACCGTGAATATTGCCCACACTGCCGAATTGCAGAAGTTTTTCGAAGAAGCCGCCGGTTTTGCCAACGATGGCGGCAGCTCGCGCCTGAAAACCATCATCCTGCGCGTACTGCAGGACACCGCCAGAATCATCGAAGACCTCGACATCAGCGAAGACGAATTCTGGAAAGCCGTCGATTACCTCAACCGTCTGGGTGGCCGCTCCGAAGCCGGGCTGCTGGTCGCCGGCCTCGGCCTCGAACATTTCCTCGACCTGTTGCAGGACGCCAAGGATGCGCAGATCGGCTTGACCGGCGGCACGCCACGCACCATCGAAGGCCCGTTGTACGTGGCCGGCGCGCCGCTGTACGAAGGTGAATGCCGGATGGACGACGGCAGCGAAGAGGGTGTCGCCACGCTGATGTTTATCGAAGGCCAGGTGTTCGATCCGCAGGACCAGCCGCTGGCCGGCGCCACGGTCGACCTGTGGCACGCCAACACCAAGGGTACTTATTCGTTCTTCGATCAGAGCCAGTCTGACTACAACCTGCGCCGCCGGATCATCACCGATGCCGAAGGCCGCTACCGCGCCCGCAGCATCGTGCCTTCCGGTTATGGCTGCGATCCTCAGGGCCCGACCCAGGAATGCCTGAACCTGCTTGGCCGCCACGGTCAGCGCCCGGCTCATATTCACTTCTTCATTTCCGCACCGGGGCATCGACACCTGACGACGCAGATCAATCTGTCGGGGGACAAATACCTGTGGGATGACTTCGCCTATGCGACCCGTGAAGGGTTGGTCGGGGAAGTCGAGTTTCGTGAGGATGCCGCGGGGCGTCGTGCCGAATTGAAGTTCGACTTCCAGTTGCAACAGGCGCCGGATTCGGCAGCCGAACAGCGCAGTCAACGGCCACGGGCGTTGCAGGAATCCTGATTCCGGAGGTCTGATCGGATTGTCTGAACTGCGCAAGAAGTTGCGCAGTTGTCCGTAATAAAACCCCACTCAAAACCGCTGCAGGCCTTACCGATCTTGGCCTCCAGCCAAGTGCGCAAGAAGTTGCACAGTACTGCGCAACTTCTTGCGCACTTTTTCGCTGTTTCCTACAGAAAAAATCGAAAAAATCCCACGCGAGTTTCGTAACCCCTTGATGGGTAATGGCCATGTGATGGCTGGCACGACTTTTGATAACTCTTTCGCCACCTGGACAGGCAATCACGCCGTCCGGTCCTGTCTTTTGAGCAAGGAGCACACCCCATGGCAACACCAGCGTACATGTCGGTTACCGGCGAAAAACAAGGCCTGATCACTGCCGGCGCCTTCACCGCCGACTCCGTTGGCAACACCTACCAGGAAGGCCACGAAGACCAGGTCATGGTTCAGGCTTTCACCCACGACGTGATCATCCCGCGTGACCCGCAATCCGGTCAGCCAACCGGTCAGCGCGTTCACAAGCCAGTTGTGATCACCAAGGTCTACGACAAGGCTTCGCCTCTGCTGCAAGCAGCACTGACCTCCGGCGAGCGCATGAGCGAAATCGTTATCCAGTGGTACCGCACTTCGGCTCAAGGCACCCAAGAGCACTACTACACCACCAAACTGGAAGACGCGATCATCGTCGCCATCAACAACAAAATGCACAACTGCCAGGATCCAGGCAACGCGCACTTTACCCACCTGGAAGAAGTGCAGTTCACCTACCGCAAAATCACCTGGACCCACGAAGTATCCGGTACTTCGGGTTCCGATGACTGGCGTGCTCCAGTCGTTTAATCGCGGCTGATGGTTGTACCGCCTCGGCCGGGTTCGCCGGTCGAGGCATCTTCACTACTCAAAGAATTTTTGCCACCCGATCCTTATCGATCTGGTGCGCATCGCAGCACTGTGCGAGGGACAAGGGAATGTTCTCACCGGCCAACCAGGCTCATTTCAACCTGACCATCGATGGCGCGGACAGCGATTTCCAGGTGCTGTCGTTCACCGGTCGGGAGGCCCTCAACACCCCCTTCCAATTCGAGCTGGAACTGGTCAGCGAAAAGGCCTCGATCAACCTCGAAAGCCTGCTGCACAAACTGGCGTTTCTTCAGCTGTCGCCGAGCGGCACCGGGATTCACGGGCTGATCTACAGCATCGCCCAGGGCGAGGCGGGCAAGCGCCTGACCCGCTACAAGATCTCGCTGCGCCCGCAGCTTTCGTACCTCGCGCACCGTTTCAACCAGCGCATTTTCCAGCAGATGACCGTGCAGCAAATCATCAGCCACGTGCTGGAAGAACACGGCATCCTCGCCAGCGATTACCACTTCCAGCTGAGCGCGATCTATCCCGAGCGCGTCTACTGCACGCAGTACGACGAAAGTGACCTGCATTTCGTCCAGCGCCTGTGCGAAGAGGAGGGGATTCACTACCACTTCCAGCACACGTCCAGCGGCCACAAACTGACCTTCGGCGATGACCAGACGGTGTTCCCGAAACTGGCGCCCGTGGCCTATCAGCAAGACTCCGGGCTGGTGGCGGACAAACCGGTGGTCAAGCGTTTCGGCTTGCGCCTGGCGACCCGCACCAGCCGCACCACGCGGCGCGATTACGACTTCGTCAAACCGAAGATCGAGCTGGAAAGCGACGCCAAGAGCAGCGCCCAGCCGGACCTGGAAGATTACGATTACCCGGGCCGTTTCGTGGATCGCGAGCGTGGCAAGCACCTGGCCACTCGCAACCTCGAGCGCCACCGCAGCGACTATCGCCTGGCTGAGGGCAACAGCGATCAGCCGATCCTGGTCACCGGGCATTTTCTGGCCCTGACCGACCACGCCAACCCGACGTGGAACGACCTGTGGCTGCTCACTGAAATCTTCCACGAAGGCAAACAACCGCAAGTGCTGGAAGAGTCGGTGACCAGCGACACCACCGACAACAAAGACGATTTCCATCAGGGCTATCGCAACCGTTTCAACGCCATCCCCTGGGACGTGCCGTACCGTCCGCCGCTGGACCACCCGAAACCCAAAGTCCTCGGTTCGCAAAGCGCCGTGGTCACCGGCCCGGAAGGCGAAGAAATCTTCTGCGACCAGTACGGCCGGGTGAAGGTGCAGTTCTTCTGGGACCGCGAAGGCCAGCACGACGACAAGACCACCTGCTGGATGCGCGTGGCCTCGAGTTGGGCGGCTGAAACCTTTGGCTCGATCAACATTCCACGGGTCGGCATGGAAGTGCTGATCACCTTCCTCGAAGGCGATCCCGACCAGCCGCTGATCACCGGTTGCCTGTACCACGGCGCCAACCTGCCGCCGTACAAACTGCCGGATTTCAAGACCCTGGCCACGGTCAAGAGCAAGGAGTACAAGGGCAGCCGAGCCAACGAACTGCGCATCGACGACACCACCAGCGAGATCAGCATTGCGTTGCGCAGTGACCACGGCGCCAGTGCGATCAACCTTGGTTACCTGACCCATCCACGTCCTTCAGGTGGGCAGCCACGCGGCGAAGGTTTTGAACTGCGCACCGACCGCCACGGCGCCGTGCGTGCCGGTGCCGGCCTGCTGATCACCACCGAACCGCGCCCGAACGAATCCAAGCACCACAAGGACCTGCCGGAAACCGCCGAACGCCTGGCCACGGCCAGCGATCAACAGGACGGTTTCGCCACACAAGCCAAAGAGCTTCAGGCTCAAGAGGCCGGCGATCAGGACGACGTGGCCAAGGCCTTGCACGCCCAGCACCAAGGCGTGCTCGGCTCGGGTCCGGCAAACCTCACCGCCAACGAATTCCCCGAATTCACCGAGCCGCATCTGGTGCTCGCGAGCCCGGCCGGCATCGCCCTGACTACACCGCGCTCCAGCCACATCGCCACTGGCGAACACCTGGCGCTGAGCAGCACCGGGCACACCAGTTTTTCCGTCGGCAAACGCCTGCTGGCCAGCGCCAGTCGCGGCATGCGCCTGTTCGTGCAGAGCATGGGCTGGCGGCTGGTGGCGGCGTCCGGCGACATCGACGTCAAGGCACTGAAGGACAGCATCAACCTGCTGGCCAAACTCAACATCACCGCCAACGCCGACCGCATCACCATCACCGCCAAGACCGAACTGGTGATCCAGGGCGGCGGCAGCGCCACGACCTACAACGCCGGCGGCATCACCCACGCCACCAGCGGCCCGTACACCGCCCACGCGGCGAACTTCGCCTACACCGGGGCGAAATCCCTGGCCGGCGTGTTCCCGGAACCGCCGAAACCGGGCAAGGGCAATCTGGAATTATTCAACCAGTACGCCGGGCGCCAAGGCATCAAGGAAGGCGATTACGAAGTCATCGATGCGCTGGGTAAAAGCATCAAAGGCAAGCTCGACGGCAAGGGTTTCGCCAGCGTCGCCGGCGCCGCACCGGGGCCGGCGCGCGTGCTGTTCGGCAAGGATCCGGCGGACACCTGGAGCGAGGGCAGCTACATCGGCAAACCGGAGTGGCCGTTGAATCCGCCGGGCGCGGAAGATGTGCCGAGCCAGGTGCAGGCGATGGTTGCGCAAGCGTTGCCGAGCAAGAACTGGGACATGTTGGAGAAGGGCAAGGAATTGGCACAGACAGGGATGGGCGCGGTGCAAACGGCGCAGCAGGTGAAAGGCGCCGTGCAGGGCGGAGCGGCGGGGCTGCCGAAACTGGCGAGTGCGGCGATGCCGAGTGCTTCCGGGCTGCTCGGGGCGGCGAGCAAGGCGGGCAAGTTGCCGAGTCTGCCAGCACCCGCGCTACCGAAATCCTCGCTTAAAACCCCTGGGCTGATTGCAAGTGAGATGCTGTCATGACTACCGCAAGCGCAACACAAAGCCGAGAGTCTCAAGTTGCTGTCGTGCCACTGAATCAGATTCAAGTAGCGGATGTCGGACGCGATGCTGCCAAGTTCGATGCATGGCTGCAGGAAGTCAGTGGCGGTTACGTCACCCTCGAGCGAATCAAATATGTCGCCGGAGCCCTGCCGGTAGTTGGCAACATCATGGCGTTGGTCGATGTCTTGAATGACATTGCCGTTTTATCTCGAAGTGAAACGCGCGATCCGCTGGATTGGGTCAGCCTGGGCATCGACCTTATCGGTGTAATACCTGTCCCTGCGAATATGGCTGCCGCACGCATGAGCCTTCGACCGACGCTTTACCTGGTTCGGCAGGAAATGAAGGTGGCTGGCAAGGCGCTTTTGGGCGACGCGTTGATCAACGTGATTGCCGGTCACTTGAACGCAACGATTGTTGGCGAGATTGATCACTTCGTTAAGACCGCCCAATCTGCCTTGCCTGATCTGCTGGATAAAGCCGGGCAAAAGGGTGAAGAGTTCCTCAAGCAGATTGCCACGGGATTGAACGCTGTTGTCGATGCTGAACTTGATGCCGGTGCTGACCTCAAGCGAGCAGGGAAAAAAATGGACGGTGTGGGGGGGCAACTCCTGCACGATCCCGGCAAGGCCATCAGCAATATTTTTGACGCAGCCTTCGATGTCTATAAGGCCGCGGGAAAGGGCGTAGTCAATAGCGCTGCAAAGCATCTGTTGCCTCGGGAAGCCAAGAAGCTCGTTCACGATCAAACCAAGATACTGGTTGCCATGGGGCCGGAGCTAAAGGCTCAACTGAAAAAGCTCAGTAATCCGAACATGCCGTTTTCCATCGGCGCGCTGCTGATCGTACTGACAAAGGCTGTCGAGGCCTGGAATCTGCGTAACAGGCGTGGTGTCGCCGGTCACGTGAAAGTCGGCGGAACGAGCCAGGCCAAACACAGGGCAGGTGAGGGCAGAACCGAAGTCAGGAAAACGGAAGTCCCGGCGAAGAAGAAACCCAATGCTGAAAAAAACGGTACCTGCCCGGGTACCTGCGACAGCATCAGCTTTGCAGTGGGCTCCGAAAGCATTGCTCACACGGATTTCAATTTGACCGGCCCGTTCCCGATCGAGTGGACGCGTATTTACAGCTCGGATCTGGATACCTATGACCAAGGCGATTTGGGTGCACGATGGATCACTTCGTTCACCACACGATTCGACCTCGTTGACGGTGCCTTGCAGTTCCATGATGCGGATGGCCGCAGCCATGACTATCCGCTGCCCAAAGTTGACCTGTTCCATTACGACGCGATCGAAAACCTCACGGTTGTCCGCGTTAGTGACGACAAGCTGTTGCTCTGCCGTGGTTTCGAACGCAAGGAAACCTATGTCCGTCGTGGCCAGCAGTTTCTGCTGGTCGGTGTGGAGTTGCGCAGCGGCGCCGGCATCATGCTGCATTACGAGCATCGCTACGGTGACCGGACAGTACTGTCCGACCTGATTACGTACGAGGGGGATCCGGGCAAGGTGCATCTGCACCTCGGCACGATGATTGATGGACAAGGGCGCTTGACCGGGCTCTGGGAGATCCGTGACGGTGAGCCTCTGCGTCAGCTTTGTTCCTATGTTTACGATTCGGCGGGCGATCTGGTTCAGGCACAGGATGAAAACGGTGCTGCATGGCGTTATCAGTACCAGCATCACCTGATCACCCGTTACACCGATCGCACCGGGCGCGGCATGAACCTGCAATGGCTGGGTCATGGTACAGACGCCAAGGCAGTTCGTGAGTGGGCGGATGACGGCAGTTTCGATACCCGTCTGGAATGGGATGAAAACATTCGACTGGTGTACGTCACGGATGCGCTCGGTCATGAGACCTGGCATTACTTTGACAGTCTGGGTTACACCTACCGTATTCGGCACGCCGACGATCGCTCTGACTGGTTCTTCCGCGATAGCGCAAAAAACGTGATCCGCCACGTCCGTGCCGATGGGCGCTCGGATCGCTACAGCTATGATGAACGAAGCAATCTTCTCGAACACATTCGCACCGATGACACGGTGGTCCACTTCGCCTACGACGATCTCGACCAACTGATCAAGATCAGCGATGCCGAGGGCGGGCAATGGACAAGGGCCTATGACGACGCTGGCAACCTTGTCGAGAGCGTCGATCCACTGGGCAACAAGACCGAATACGCTTACAACCCGGCCGGGATGCCAACCTCGGTCAAAGATGCCAACGGCAATGAAAAGAAACTGGCCTACAACGCTTCCGGGCAATTGGTGGAGTACGTCGATTGTTCAGGCAAGACCAGTGCCTGGGAGTACAACGAACGCGGCCAGATGATTTGCTTCACGGACGCTGCCGGCCACAGTACCGAATACCGATACAGTGCCGGGCAATTGACGTTGATCATGCACCCGGACAAGACCGAGGAGCGCTTCGAGCGTGATGCCGAGGGCCGATTGCTGGCCCATGTCGATGGTCTGGATCGTTGCACAACTTGGAAGTACAGCGCGGCGGGGCTGATCGCCGAGCGGGTGGATGCGCTGGAGCATGCCGTTCGTTATCGCTGGGACAAGCTCGGTCGACTGATTGCACTGGAGAACGAGAACGAACGTCGTGCTCACTTCAACTACGACCCGGTCGGTCGTTTACTGGAAGAAACAGCTTTTGACGGGCGTTCAACCCGTTATTCGTACGAGCCCGAAACCGGGCGGCTTGCGAAAATCTACAACGGTGAACATTGCGTCGAGATACGTTTTGACTCAATGAATCGTTTGATCGAACGCAGAGCGATTCTGAGTGATCAGCAGCAAAGCGAAACCTTCGATTACGACGGCAACAGCAAACTGATCATGGCTTGCAACGCCGATAGCCGCTTGCAGTGGTTCCATGATCCGGCGGGTAACATCCTGCGTGAGCATCAACACTATCTGGGCCTCGAGAGCCCGATGGTCGCCATATGGCAGCATGAGTACGATGCACTCAATCAACGCGTTGCAACCCTGCGCCCCGATGGTCATCGAGTCAGTTGGCTGACCTACGGTAGCGGCCACCTGCTGGGATTGCGTCTGGATGACCATGAACTGGCCGGATTCGAGCGTGACGATTTGCACCGTGAAGTCGCTCGCCATCAAGGAAATCATCTGTTGCAAACGCAGAAATGGGACCCTGCCGGGCGCCTGCAAGCTCAGGTGCTGGAGCGCAGTGCCGACAAATCGGTGCTGCTCAAGCGTGACTACCAATACGATGCCGCTGGTCAACTGACGGATATCAATGACAGTCGTCGGGGCCCGCTTTCCTATCGTTATGACCCTGTCGGTCGTTTGATCAATGCCGTTACGCGTATAGGGGTCGAAACCTTTGCGTTCGATCCTGCCGGGAATCTCCTGGATGAACGAGCCTTTGAAATCCGCCGGCCTCTGGACCAAGAGCCTGCGCGAAGCAAACTGCTGGATAACGTGTTGCGTGAATACGCGGGCACGAATTATGAGTACGACGAGCGCGGCAATCAGATCAAGCGCTGGAGTAACGGCAGCGTCTGCGAAATGCGATGGGACCTGTTCGATCGCCTGGTGCATTTCGAAGATGATCGTCTGTCGGTGGATTATGCATACGACCCGTTAGGTCGCCGCCTGCACAAGAACTCTCGAGCGCACTACAAGCATCGTCCAGAGGCAGGCTCTCTGTGGAACAGCAATGAACATGCACGTAAACAACGTGAGCATGACTGTGGCTTCACGATGTTCGGTTGGGATGGTGACAATCTGGCGTGGGAGAGCAGTCCCCCGCAGCTGGATGGTGATACCGGACGCACGGTTCATTACATTTACGAACCTGGGACCTACAACCCCGTGGCACAGGCGCTGAGTCAGCAGCCTGTTCGTCTGGTGCCTCAACCCGAATACGGTGACGTTTACGCGGCGGACGAGGATCCACTTTGGAATCACGCTCCGGTTCCGCCCCCGTTTGATGCGATTGCCTGGTATCAGTGTGATCACCTCGGTACACCCCAGGAAATGACCGATCAGCAAGGGAATGTGGCTTGGAGCGCTCATTACAAAGTGTGGGGGCGGGCGATTGAACAGCGCTCATCATCAGCGCTGCAGCAAGGGTTGAAAAACCCATTTCGCTTCCAGGGTCAGTATCACGACCATGAGACCGGCCTGCATTACAACCGTCACCGGTACTACGATCCAGACGTCGGTCGCTTCGTTTCTCGTGATCCGATCGGGTACGCGGGTGGTATCAACTTCTATCAATATGCAATCAGTCCGACCCAGTGGGTCGATCCGAACGGTCTTTGCAGCACTGCACTCAATCGGGCACTGGGCGGAAAAACCCATGACAAGATGCAGGCCCATCACCTGATTCCCGAGGAAGTATGGGGACGGCAGGCCAGCTTCTTCTCGGATATCGGGATGGGTGGAGAACGCGATAAAAAGGAAAACGGATTGTTGATGCCCGACAGTGCCGATCAGGCCAAGAAAACCAAGCGTGTTTTTTACCACTGTGGGTCGCATGGTAAGGTCTACAGCCCGATGGTTAACAACATGGTAACGACCGTCAGAAGCAAATATGAAGCTGGTGTGATTGACGAAGCGCAGGCGCGAACTCAGATATCCGCGATTCAGACAAGACTGAGAGCCAGTCTTTCCGTACCTGGCACAACACAGCGCAGACTTAGATAAGCAGGGAGAAGGGATTATGGAATACTTTGTGCTTTCTCAAAAAGAAGAGTCCGGTTGCCCGGTCGGATTCTTGCAGGCGGATCTATACGATAAGTTCTATTCAGATACCAAGGACGTTGAGCATGGTTTTTTTTCGTGGTACGCGGAGAAAATTCATTACAAAACGCACACGCCTTATCCAGAAGGCATGGTGCTTATTTCCAAAGACAAGCTCTATGACTTTGATATACGTAGCATTGCCCGCTTTTATATAGTCAGTGACGAATTCATGTCTGTTTGCAGCGAGTTGGATGTTGCTGTTACTGATTCGGTGCCAATCAAGGTGGTTTCCAAAGCTGGAGAAAGTATTTCATCCAGAAACTACAATGCTGTTCTTTTTGAGGAACTGGATGCGCGCTCGCAAACTGACCCGGCATCGACTTTTATAGAGGAGGATGGGTTGATTTTCAGATTCAAAAAGCTTGTATTGCCAGCAGGCTTTAATCGGAATCTGTTCAAGTTCAAGGGGCTGATTTCAGGTAGTAATACGCTTATCTGTTCCAGTGAGTTCAAGAAGCTCGCGGAGGGGATCAAAGGGGTGAACTTCACTCCTCTGAAGGATGTGATCTGGTCGGGCGTGAGACCTATTTGACTGCGAGCACAGAGTTTATGAATTTTTATGTGCTTTCACAGAAAGAGGAGCAAGGCTGTCCTGCCGGGATTTTACGTGCTGATCTTTTCGACAGATATTATTCCTGCACAAGAGATGTTGAATTTGGCTTTTTTCCCTGGTACGCGGAAAGGGGGAAGCCCGGGCCGCGTACACCCTTTCCGGAGGGCATGGTTTTAATTTCCAAAGATGAAAACTATGAATTCGATATTCGCAGCGTTTCGAAATTTTTTTATGTGGTGAGTGACGAATTTTTAGCCGCCTGCAATAGCTTCAACGTGAATGTGGTTGATAGCGTCAGGATTGACGTGCTTTCGGAGGGCGGAAAACGCACTTCCTCAAAACATTACAATGCTGTGTTGTTCGATGAGTTGGATGTACGGACAAACTGCGATCCAGCCTCTACGTTTGTAGAGGAAAAGGGCAGGCCAATCAGGTTCAAAAAATTAATTCTCGGTGATGATTGGAAACTCGATCTTTTCAAGTACAGAAGACAGGTATCAGGAAGTGATAGCTTGATCTGCTCTGAGGCGTTCAGGGATGCGGCAATCGATTTCAAGGGTGTTGATTTCACCCCTTTGGAAACGGTTGCCTGGTCAGGGATTAGACGAATATGAAAGATGTAAAACCGGATTTTCGCCTGGTCGATAAAACCAGTCCTGTTCATATTCAGGTATTTGGAGGTAATAGCTCTGATGGCCCGGTGTACGAGGAACTCCCGGCTCGTCATGTAGGCGCGATAGCCTATGAACTGCTGTCCTCACCCGGGCTGGCGCTGAATATGGCTCGCGGAGACGTCATATCGATCAAAAACAAAAACACCCATGCGGTAGTGCTTGAACGAGGTGGTAACTTTTGCATTCACATCTACGCCGATTCCATTCCAGCTGCGGATATCGCTGAGCTGGAAGTCGATGTGCGGCGTGAACTGGGTGGAACGCTGGACGGCGTGTTTGAGGGCAATCTTTCGTTGGCTGTTCCAGCGAGCAACGGGATGAACAAGATCAACGAGGTTTTTGACCGATTTCGCGATAGAACCGGGATTCAATGGTATTACGCCAACATCTATCAGAACCTGGATGACGATGATGACGAGACGCTGTTGAACTGGTGGCTCGAAGGCTGACGACCCTGAACCCACAATCGAATGGAATCGGATCAACAAACAAGGAGTGGCTGTGAGCGAACATGAGCGGGTTTATCCCAGTGCTGCGCAGAACGCGATCTGTGAAAAATACGGGATGTCTGTGCTTCCTCCCGAGGAAATGGTCGCTATCGCCATCGAGTCGCTAGGGAACACACCCATTTATGGCACACGCGTTTGTTTGCCGGATGGGGGGAATGTCAGCTGGTTCATCCACGGCGGCACGCATTCAGCGGCGATTGATTTTTACCAGCCGGTTTGTATTGAACACTTACCCGAAATGCTTCCGCTGGTGATGAAATATCTGTGTTTACCCACGGGCGCCAAATTCATCATCGATACCCAAGGGTACGAAGACGTCTGGATGGCTGAGTAACCTGGTCAAAGGAGTGACAACATGAAAGACGCCATTCGCTTGGGCGACTCCACCACTCACGGTGGGAAGGTCCTCGAAGCCTTCTCCCAAACCGACCTCAACGGCAAGCCGATTGCCGGGGTCGGCCACAAGGTCAGTTGCCCATTGTGCAAGGGGATTTTCCCGATTGCCGAGGGCAGCAGCACCTACACCGTCGATGGCACACCCATTGCGCTGGACGGTATGAAAACAGCCTGTGGGGCGGCGCTGATTGCCAGCGGGCCCAAAGGGGCCGTTGTCAGCTAAACCATATTTGCACATTGATTGCCATCTCCATGACGCGGCCTTTTCGGCGCGTCATTTCAACAAGATTTGCTTCAACCAAAACATGCTTCACCCAAAACAGAGTTCAAAACGCTCCAACATTTAAAGGAATAAATATGAAAACCGCTTCTTTGATTCTCGCTATGGCAGCCGCTTTTGGCACCAGCATGCTCGCCCACGCCGAAGGGCAAGACGCCGCCACCCTGAAAGGGATATACGACAACGGCCGCAACATGTCAGGCCTGATCAAAAGCTGCGTCGACAAGGGGTTCCTGAAAGCAGATAGCACCGAGAACGCCAACAAGATGGTTGCATTCGTCGGCAACATGCCGGGCGATTTCGACAAGCGTGACGGTGACAAGAGCGAACAGTCTGGCCGTAAAGGCGAAGTGTTCACGGATGGGGAATACAAGAGCCTGGAAAGCAACCTGCCGCCGAACCTCACCCTCAAACAATGGTGCGAACAGGCCGATCAAGGCATGCGCGAAGGGTTGAAGCGCGTCGGTCTGTAGCAGTCAGCCGATTCAGGACCGACGGTAACGGCAAGCCGATTGCCGCGGTCGGTCCTGAGGTCAGTTGAACCCCCTCAATAGACAGACCTAAGCTAATGCAAAAAAGATATTTGTTCGGAGTTTTATATATCGTTTAGTTTTGATTCACAGACGAATCAAAGCATCAAACCGACAGACCCCCGATTGCCATGACGGCACACGCTGAATCGATCACAGGCTCTTCAGGTTTGATTCACACGGGAGTGAATCATGCCGCACACCTCAGAAATCACCGCATTGCCCATCCTCGACCTGTCCCTGCTCGACGGTACGCCGCAGCAGCGCCAGACCTTTCTCGATGACTTGCGCCACGCCGCGCGCGACGTCGGGTTTTTCTACCTGACCGGGCATGGCATCGACGCCAACTTGCTCCAGCAAGTACAAGACCACGCTCGCCAATTCTTTGCCTTGCCTGACAGCGAGAAAATTGCCGTCGGCATGGTCAATTCCCCGCACTTTCGTGGCTATAACCGCGCCGCTTCGGAGATCACTCGCGGCCAGCCTGATCAGCGTGAACAGTTCGATCTGGGCGCCGAGCGTGACGTCTTGCCGTTGACGGCCGACAGTCCGCTGTGGGCGCGCCTGCAAGGTCCCAATCAATGGCCCGAGGCATTGCCGCAACTCAAGCCGTTGCTGCTCGATTGGCAGCAAGCAATGACCCAAATGTCTTTGCGCCTGTTGCGTGCGTTTGCCCAGGCGCTCGCGCTTCCGGAAGACGCCTTCGACCAGTTGTACGGTGATAAACCCAACGAACATATCAAGTTGATTCGCTATCCCGGGCAGCCCTCGAAAGCGAGCAATCAGGGCGTCGGCGCGCACAAGGATTCGGGTTTCCTCAGCTTCCTGCTGCAAGACCAGCAGGCCGGTCTGCAAGTGGAAATCGAAGACGGTCGCTGGATCGATGCGCTGCCTCGCGAAAACACCCTGGTGGTCAACATCGGCGAGCTGCTGGAACTGGCCACCAACGGTTATCTGCGCGCCACGGTGCATCGCGTGGTTTCGCCGCCAGCGGGCAGTGAGCGCTTGTCCATCGCGTTTTTCCTTGGCGCGCAACTCGACGCGGTCGTGCCGCTGTACCCGCTGCCGGCAGTGTTGCTGCGCGAGGCGCGGGGCCCGGCGAGCGATCCGCTCAATCCGTTGTTCCGTGACGTCGGCTGGAATTACCTCAAGGGCCGACTGCGCTCCCATCCCGATGTCGCTCAGCGCTTCTATGCCGATGCGTCGAATACCCGGACACCGCTTCGCAAGACCGCCAACGCCTGATCCATCACTCGCAAAAGGACTCTTCCCATGTTGAAAAAAGCAGGCTTGACCCTGGCCGTCCTCGGCGCGCTGGTGACTTCGTTTGGCGCTCAGGCGCTGGAACCGTTGCGCGTTGCCGCCGACCCGGTGCCCCACGCGCAGATTCTGGCGTACATCCAGAAGATCGATCCGCAACTGAACCTCAAGGTGATCGAAATTCCTCAGGGCGTGAACTCCAACGAGCTGCTGGTACACGGCGATGTGGACGCCAACTACTTCCAGCATTTGCCGTATCTGCAATCCCAGGAAAAGGCCCTCGGCGAAAAACTCGCGGTGGCCGCGACGGTGCACATCGAGCCGTTGGGCATTTACTCCCACCGTCACAAAACTTTCGCCCAAGTGCCGGACAAAGGCACCGTCGCCGTACCGAACAACGTCACCAACCTGAGCCGTGCGCTGTACCTGTTGCAGGACAACGGCCTGATCAAGCTCAAGCCCGGTTTCAATGACCCGGCGGCCGATCAGGCGACGCCCAAGGACATCGCCGAAAATCCGAAACACCTGAAAATCCTTGAAATCGAATCGCCGCAGCTGCCTCGCGCATTGGATGACGTGGACCTGGCAGTGATCAACGGCAACTACGCGCTGGAGGCCGGTCTGGTGCCGGCCAAGGATGCGCTGGGCCTGGAGAAGGCCGAGCACAACCCGTACGCCAACATTCTGGTGACCACGCCGAAACTGGAAAACGATCCGCGCATTCAGCAACTGGCCAAGGACCTGACTTCGCCGCAAGTGGCCAAGTACATCGCCGAGAACTTCAAGGGTTCGGTGATCCCGGTGGCGGACGCCAAGCCATGATCCTCGTCGAGCAGTTGAGCAAGACTTACCCGTCAGCGCCGACACCGGCGCTGGATCAGGTATCGCTGAGCATTCCCGATGGCGCGATCTACGGGATTCTCGGGCGCAGCGGCGCGGGCAAGTCGACGTTGCTGCGCTGCCTCAATCTGCTCGAACGCCCGGACTCCGGACGGATTCTGCTGGACGGCGAAGACCTCACGGCGCTGTCCGACGGTGAACTGCGTCGGCAGCGCCAGCGCATCGGCATGATCTTTCAGGGCTTCAACCTGCTGCATTCGCGCAACGTGTTCGACAACATCGCAGTGCCGCTGGAAATCGCCAAGGTCGCGAAACCCCAGCGCCACGAACGGGTTAGGGAGCTACTGGATCTGGTGGGCCTGAGCGACAAGGCCGAAGCATTCCCGTCGCAGCTTTCCGGCGGGCAGAAGCAGCGGGTGGGCATCGCCCGGGCCTTGGCGGCGCGTCCGGCGTATCTGCTGTCGGACGAAGCCACCAGTGCCCTCGATCCGGAAACCACCGCTTCGATTCTGGAGCTGTTGCGCGACATCAATCGGCAACTCGGTTTGACTATCGTGCTGATCACCCACGAGCTGGACGTGGTCAAGTCGATCTGCGATCACGCCGCGTCCATGGCCAATGGAAAACTGGTGGAGTCGGGGCCGGTCGCCAGATTGCTGGCCACTCCGGATTCCGCACTCGGTGCCTCGCTGCGGCCCAGTTGCGGTTTACCGCTGGGGCACGACGCACCGGGGCTGAGTTTTCTCCGGCAATACGGCGTACGGGCGGCCCACTCATGAACCGTACCGTCGACTGGAATGAAATCCTGCAACTGGTGCTCAACGCCACCGGTGAAACCCTGTACATGGTGCTGCTCGCCGGGCTGTTCACGCTGTTGATCGGCCTGCCGCTGGGCGTTTTGCTGTTCATCAGTCGCCGCCAGGGTTTGTACCCGTTACCCCGGATCAATCAGGCACTGGGCGCAGTGATCAACCTCGGTCGGTCGCTGCCGTTCGTGGTGATGCTGATCGCCCTGATCCCGCTGACCCGGCTGGTGGTCGGCACCACGCTGGGCAGCACGGCCGCCGTGGTACCGATCACCATTGGAGCCTTTCCGTTTTTTGCGCGGATCGTCGAGAACGCCCTGGACGAAGTCGAAAAGGGCCGGATCGAAGCAATCCTCGCCATGGGTGGCGACATTCGCCACGTGATTTTCAAAGTGCTGTTGCCCGAAGCGCTGCCGGCCTTGCTGGCGGGCATCACCCTGACGCTGGTGATGTTGATCGGGTTTTCCTCCATGGCCGGGGTCATCGGTGGCGGCGGACTGGGTGATCTGGCAATCCGCTACGGCTATCAGCGATTCAACAACGAAGTGATGGTCGCCACCGTGGTGGTGCTGGTCATCCTCGTCCAGGGCGTGCAGAGCCTGGGCGATCGGCTGGTGCGATCGCTGGCTCATCGACGTTGAATGTCGGTTGCGGGCTTACTTTTTGAGGGGCGTGACGAGCACCGTTTCGTCGGTGTCGAGCACAAATACCGCCAGCAGTCGCGCAGGCTCGGTGTCGCTGGCGTTGGCACTCACCAGGTGCACGGAGCCCGGTTCCTCGACGAAATTTTCGCCGACGTGGTAGATCTTTTCCGGCTCACCTTTGACTTTGATGCGGAACGAGCCTTCCAGAACCGTGGCGTAGATGAAGGCGGTTTTCGGATGGGTATGGGACGGCGAAGCAGCTCCCGGCCCGTATTCGACGACCACACCCCGCATGCTTTTGCCGGGGATGTTGGGAATCGGCCGATCAAAGACCACCGAGACCTTGCCGGCAGGTGGCTCTGCGGCCGACGCGGCGCTGATCGACAACGCTGAGAATACAGCGATCAACAAAAATCGAATAACCATGATTTGTCTCCTGGGCAGACAGCAAAGGGAATGGCGCGAATGACTATCGCGCGGTCGACCGAGCGATCCAGTCTTCAAAACGAATGGCACCCAGGCGCGAGTGCTTGCCGGTGACCAGCGATTGATCGTCGAGCAGCGTCCCGTAGTAGCGTGCGTGCACGTCCGGTACGACCTTGCGGTTGTCCTGGCTCGCCTGCAGAAAACGTCGGACCAGTTCGTCCAGCGGCAGCGCTTCGGGCCCTCCGACATCCACTGAGCCGTTGAGCGGGGCGGCCAGGACGACGTCTGCCAGCGCCGCCACCACGTCGTCAGAAGCAATCGGTTGAATCAGCGCCGGTGGCACGCGAAGTTCATCGGCGACGGCAAAGGATTCAGCGATGCCACCGACAAATTCGAAAAACTGCGTGGCCCGCAGGATCGAGTAAGGCATGCCGGATGCCTTGATCAGGTTTTCCTGGGCCACCTTGGCGCGCATATAGCCGGCCTCGGGCAAGCGTTCACACCCGACAATCGACAGCGCTACGTGATGGCGCACCCCGGCAGCTGCTTCGGCCGCCAGCAGGTTACGGCTCGAGGTTTCGAAGAAGTCGAGGACGGCCTGATCCTCCCACGACGGAGCATTGGCCACGTCGACCACGACATCGGTGCCGTCCATGGCGGCCGCCAGACCTTCGCGGGTGATGCTGTTGACGCCCGTGCTGGGGCTGGCGGCGAGCACGTCATGGCCGCGCTCGCGAAGAAGGTTCACCAGTTTCGAGCCGATGAGGCCGGAGCCTCCGATAACGACGATCTTCATGGGGTCTCTCCTCGATGACGCCAACCATTGGCGTCGTTGGAATGGAGAGTGCCGGTGCAGGGGAGAGAAGTCCTTGTGGCGACCTTGGGTTTGCCTTGTCGAACCCTTGCATTTTTGTCCAGCCAGCGCCCCGGAATGGACGCAGTGGCGTGTTCAAGTCAGGCGTATTATCGTTCTCGACTTCTCACCATCTGCCGCCCGGGACACGGAGTTGAAGGCGCGTCGCCAAGGGACGTTCGCTGTGCCATTCACGTTTGAAGACTATGTACTGGATCAGGAACGTCGCGAGCTGACCTTGCGCGGGCAGGTCGTGCCCGTCGGCCCGCAGGTCTTCGATCTGTTGCTGCTGTTCGTCAACAACCCTGACCGCGTGCTGAGCAAGGACGAATTGCTCGGCGCGGTCTGGAGCGGGCGCATCGTTTCCGAGTCGACGATCACCAGCCACATCAACGCCGTGCGCAAGGCTATCGGTGATACCGGCGAGGAACAGCGTCTGCTGCGCACGGTTGCCCGCAAGGGCTATCGTTTCATTGGCCAGGTCAGTGCCGATATGACTGAGCCGGTGCCTGACACCGACGAGGGCTCAACTGCATCTCCCCGCGTATTGGCGCTGCCGGACAAACCTTCGATCACCGTCCTGCCTTTCTACAATCTGAGCGGCGATCCCGAACAGGACTACTTTGCCGACGGCGTCGTGGAGGACATCATCGCGGCGTTGTCGCGTCTGCGCTGGTTGTTCGTCATCGCGCGCAATTCGAGCTTCACGTTCAAGGGGCGGACAGTGGATGCCCAAGGGGTCGGGCAGGAACTGGGCGTGCGCTATGTGCTGGAAGGCAGTGTGCGCAAATGCGGAAACCGGGTGCGCATCACCGGGCAACTGATCGACGCCACGAGCGGGGCACACATCTGGGCCGAGCGGTTCGAAGGCACCCTCGACGACATCTTCAAGCTGCAGGATCAAATCACCGAAAGTGTCGTCGGGGCCATCGCGCCACAACTGGAGCGCGCGGAGATCGAGCGCGCCAAACGCAAACCGACGGAAAGCCTGGACGCCTACGATTACTACTTGCGCGCCATGGCAAAGCTGCACAGCGGCACTCAAGAGGCCATCGAGCAAGCGCTGCCGATGTTCTACAAGACCCTCGAACTCGATCCGGAATTCGCATCCGCCTATGGCATGGCCGCCTGGTGTCACTTCTGGCGCAAGCTCAATGGCTGGATGACGGATCGGCCGGCCGAGATCGCCGAAGGCATTCGACTGGCGCGTCTGGCGGTCACGCTGGGGCGCGATGATGCCGTGGCGTTGACGCGTGGCGGACATGCGCTTGCGCACCTGGCCGGTGATGTGGACGCCGGCATCGCTTTGCTCGACCGCGCGCGCCTGCTCAATCCCAATCTCGCGCCTGCCTGGTTTCTCGGCGGGATCCTGCGTGCGCTTCGCGGTGAAACCGCGCCTGCCATCAAGGATTTGAACCATGCCGCGCGCTTGAGTCCGTTGGACCCGGAAATGTTCCGAATGCACGTCGGCATGGCTCTGGCGCATTACTTCGCCGGGGACTTCGAGGCCTCGGCAGATTTTGCCGAAAAAGCCTTGGGCAACCTGCCCACGCTGCTGGTAGCTGCGGCGCTGGTAGCGGCCAGTCATGCGCTGGGCGGGCGCCCGGATAAAGCGCGCTGGGCGATGCAGCGCTTGCAGACGCTGAACCCGGCGTTGCGCCTTGGCCACCTCAAGGACTGGCTGCCGATTCAGCGTCCCGAGGATTTTGCCCGGTTCATTGAAGGGCTTCGACTGGCGGGGTTGCCGGAGTGATTGCTTGAGTGCACCTGCTCCGATCTCGCGGACATGCACGGCGGTACCGGGCCTAAGCTAATGCCAAAACGGTATTTGTTTGTTGTTTTTAAGATCGTTTAGCTTTTACTGACTCACCAATCAGACTTTCAAATAATAGAACCCTCGATTGCCATGACGGCACGCGCTGAATCGATCAAAGGCTCTGCAGAATTTTCTTGCTGATGGGCGCCACACACTGGCCCATCGACTTTAAGGATTTGTATGAGTGCGCCTGTCGCCGTGGCCTCCGAGCCGCTGATTCGTGTACGTGAACTGAGCAAGACCTTCGGCTCGAATCGCGCGCTGGACCGGGTCAGCCTGGAGATATTTCCCGCCGAAGTGGTTGCGCTGCTGGGCGCCAACGGCGCGGGCAAGTCGACGCTGGTGAAGATCCTCGCCGGCAGCCAGACCCACGATGGCGGCGAGATCTGGATCGATGGTCAGCCCCGGCATTTCAGTTCGCCGTTGTCGGCGCGCCGCTTCGGCATCGTCGCGGTCCATCAGCAGATCAACGAGGGCATCGCGCCCGGGTTGAGCGTGGCGGAAAACCTGCTGCTCGATGAACTGTGCCGCCCCGATGCGGACTTCTGGCTCAATCGCAAACGCTTGCTGGAGCGCGCCGCGAGTATCGCTGCCGGGCTCGGTCTTGTGCTGCCGCTGGAGCAACCGATCGAACACCTCGGCCAGGCCGAGCGGCAACTGGTGGTGCTGGCCCGCGCCTTCGCCCTGCAACCGCGACTGCTGATTCTCGACGAGCCCACGGCGGCCCTGTCGGATGCCGAAGCGCAGCGCCTGTTCGGGCTGATCGACACCTTGCGCAACCGTGGCGTGGCGATTCTGTACATCTCCCATCGGTTGTCCGATCTGCAACGGGTGGCCGACCGCGCCGTGGTGTTGCGTGACGGGCAACTGGCGGGTGAGTTCAGTGCCCGGCAATTGCCCGAGGCATTGGAAGCTATGCTTGGTCAGGCGCTAGAGGCTCACGTCTACACACCGCGAGCGACGGGGCACGAAGTGCTGAAACTGCTCGACGTGAAGATCCTGCCGCGCACCCAGGCTTTCGATCTGACCCTGCACGAAAACGAAGTGGTGGTGCTGACCGGCTTGCTCGGCGCCGGCAAAAGCGAAATCGCCGAAGTGCTGTTCGGGCTGCGCAAACCGGTGTCCGGCTCTCTGCAACTGGACGGCACCGACTGGCAACCGGACTCGCCCCGTGAGGCGATCCAGAGCGGCGTGTTCTTCGCCGCCGAGGATCGCGCGAGCCAATCGTTGGTGCCGGACTTTTCATTGCGCCGAACCCTGACCCTGCCGTTCCTCGAACGCTTCACCCGTGGCGGTTTCATCCGCAACCGCGCCGAAGCGGCAGCGGTGGAAGCGCAAGTCGCGGCACTGGGGATCAAGACCGCCGGCATCGATGTACCGATGAGTGCGTTGTCCGGCGGCAATCAACAGAAAGTCGTGCTCGGCCGCTGGCTGCTCGGCGAGGGCAGGGTGTTGATCCTCGATGAGCCGTTCCAAGGTGTCGACGTACGCGCCCGACGCGAGATCGGTCAGCTGCTGCGCGATAGCGCCGCTGGCCGCGCCACGCTGGTGATCTGTGCGGATGTCGATGAAGCCCTGGAAATCGCTGACCGGATCCTGCTGGTACGCGATCACGCCGTGGTGGCCGAGTACTCGCGTGTCGGACTGAGCCGCGCCACCCTGGTCGCCGCGCTGGCCGGTACTGATCCGCAGAATTCTTTTGTTCAAGCCGCGCCAAGGAGTAGAGCGAGTGCCTGATTCGAGTTCCCTGTTGTCATCCGCCCCGGCGCCGTCCGAGCGCTTCGTGCAAGCGCTGATCCGCTACGGCCTGCTGTGGGTGCTGGGGTTGATCGTGGTGTTTTTCAGTGTCGCGGAACCGGCGTTTCTGCGGGTCGGTAACCTGTTCAGCATCTTGCAGTCGGTGTCGATTGTTGCGCTGCTGGCGCTCGGCGTGACCCTGACCATGGCCGTCGGCGGACTGGACTTGTCCATTGGTGCGGTGGCCGCCATGAGTCTGATGATCGCCAGTTACGTGATGGTGGTGCTCGGTTGGGGCGCGGTGCCGGCGGTGCTGATCAGTCTGGCCGGTGGCGCGCTGGTCGGGCTGCTCAACGGCTGGCTGATCGTGAAGATGCGCGTGCCGGACATTCTCGCGACGCTCGGCAGCATGTTCCTGGTGATCGGCGTGCAACTGATTCCCACGGGCGGGCGTTCGATTGCGGTGGGCATGACCCTGCCCAATGGCGATGAAGCCGAAGGCGCGTTCAGTGCGCTGTTTCTTGCGCTTGGGCGCGGGCGGCTGTGGGACGTCGTGCCGATTCCGGTGTTGATCACGGCGGTTGTCGCGGTGGCGGTGTGGCTGTTTCTCGAGCGTACACGCATCGGTCGATTGTTCTATGCGATTGGCGGCAACGAGCAGGCGGCGCGTCTGGCCGGTGCGCCGGTGCAGCGCTTCAAGTTGCTCGCTTACGTGCTCTCGGCGCTGCTGGCATCGCTCGGCGGATTGTTGTTGGCGGCGCGGTTGGGGCGCGGCGATGTCAGCTCCGGCAACGGTCTGGTGCTGGATGCACTCGGCGCCGCACTGATCGGTTTTGCTGTGCTCGGCGCGAAGAAGCCCAACGCGTTCGGCACGCTGGTCGGTGCGCTGCTGGTGGCTTCGTTGCTCAACGGCCTGACCATGCTCAACGCGCCGTATTACGCGCAGGATTTCGTCAAGGGACTGGTGCTGGTGCTGGCCCTGATGTTCACCTTCGGCCTCGCGCATCGGGCGCGCTGAGCCGGTTCATTGATGCTTCAAGGAAAGATCCATGCACGGTTCAATCAAGCAGTTCGCACGCCATTGCCTCACTGGCGCCTTGCTCTCGGCGCTGGCGCTCAATGCCCAGGCCAAGGCCTTGCCGGGGGCGCCGGCACCGTTCGACAAAGGTCAGGTACAGATCGCGCTGGTGGGTTATCTGTTCTCCGGAGATTTCCCTGAAGCCTACCTGCGCGGCGTCGAGAAACAGACCGAAGCGTTGGGCGTCAACCTGCGGGTGTTCGACGCGCGGCAACAGGCGGCGAGCCAGGGCGAAATGATCGATCAGGCCGCCGACCTCGGCGTCGACGGGATCATCGTGCAACTGGGTCTGGCCGAAACCCTCAAGGGGCCGATCGACCGGGCGCTTGCCAAAGGCATCAAGGTGGTCGCGTTCGACGTCGATTTGAACACGCCGCAAGTGACTCAGGTCGAGCAGGATCACCACGCGCTGGCGCGTCTGGCACTCGATCAGGCAGTCAAGGACAACGGCACCCGTTTCGACGCCGGGTACGTCTACATCAGCGGTTTCACACCGATGGAACGCCGCGACGAGATCTGGAGCCAGGTCAAGGCGAGCAATCCGGGGATCATCGAGAAGGCTCGATTTGGCACGCTCAATCCGCCGATTGCCAACTCGGTGGCCGATCAGGCCAGCGCCGTGCTGCGGGCCAATCCGGGAATCAGCGTGATCTTCGCGCCGTTCGACGAGTTCGCCAAAGGCGCGAAAATCGCCGTGGACGAGGCGGGTCTGAGCAGCAAGGTGAAGATCTACAGCGCCGATATTTCCACCGCCGACATCCAGATCATGAAAGAGCCGGGCAGTGCCTGGGCCGCGACGGCAGCGGTCAATCCGCAAGTGGCCGGCGCGATCAGCGTGCGCAGTCTGGCGCTGCTGATTGCCGGGGAAAATCCGGGGCACAAGGTGCTGGTTCCTCCGACCCTGATCACCCGCCAGCAACTGCTGGATCTGGACGTGAAAAACGTGCGGGACCTGGGGCAGAAACTGCCGTCCTTCGGTGACACCGCCAATGTGGCGCGGGCGCCGTGGATTCCCGTGGCGAACTGAGGAACCGACATGCACGACAAGGCTGCGCGCCTGCGCAAAAGCCGTTCGCCGCAAGCCGATGTGGCGCCGGGCGAACGGCTGCCACCGGGGCAGGTGCTGACGGAGCGTTTCCCGATCCTGCACGAAGGCGAGGTGCCGGCGTATGACCTGGCGACGTGGTCACTGCGCCTGTTCGGCACCTTGGCTAACCCGGTCGAGCTGACTTACGCCGATCTGCAAGCGCTGCCGCAACGCCAGTTGCAATGCGACATTCATTGCGTAACACGCTGGTCGAAGTTCGACACCCGCTGGAGCGGGGTGCACCTGCAAGATCTGTTGCAGGCCCTGGACATTCATCCGACATCGTCCTTCGTCATGGCTCACGCCGATCACGATTACCAGACCAACCTGCGTCTCGATGATCTGTTGCACCCGGCCAGTCTGCTGGCCACTCATTACGACGGTCAGCCGCTGACTGCGCAACATGGCTGGCCGCTGCGTCTGGTGGTGGCGGGGCGGTACTTCTGGAAGAGCGCGAAATGGCTGCGCGGGCTCGAGTTCACCGATCAGGAACAACCGGGCTTCTGGGAGCGCAACGGCTTTCATTTGCACGCCGATCCGTTCATTGAACAGCGCTTCAGCGGTGATGCGCTGGATATTGCTGAAGATGCCTGGCGGGAAAAAGATTTCGACTGAGGGCATTTAACTTCACGCCGGGAAACACAGATTAATAACGTACTCTGCAACAGATTAGAGTGCATTTCTGTGCGTGATTAGTTGTTCGTTAGTTGGGTGTTCGTGTTGTTGCGTAAACACTGGTGCTGCTCAGGCAACACTCCGTTCGTCGGGCATAACCTAAGCGTTATTGGTTCTTTTGCGGCAGACGACTGCTCGTCTAGGATCGGTAAACAGGGGGTTCTACTAACTTTGGGGTTCTTGCGCTCTAACAGTCGATAGTTGTTCAACACACTTCGCTGCCTTTCTGAACATCAAAACTACAGCAGAAATTACCGTGCACTGATTGCCGACGCTCAATGGTTCGGCAGCGGCCGGTTATTAACTGCGATTCAAGGAGCTGTCGCATGATTCACCGTTCGCGTTCATTACTCGCCATCGCTGTTGTCAGTGCAATCTGGCAACTTCCTGCGCAAGCCGAAGAGACTTCCGCGCGCGCCGACGATGACACACGGCTGGGTACCGTGCTGGTCACCGGCACCCGGGGCACCGCACGTACGGTGCTGGATTCACCAGTACCGGTGGACGTGCTGACTGCCGAAGACCTGAAGACCGCCGGCGCCAGTGATGGCGAACTCGGTCAGGCGTTGCAGACGCTGTTGCCGTCGTTCAGTTTTCCGCGCCAGTCCAACTCCGGCGGCGCCGACCACGTGCGCGCCGCACAGTTGCGCGGCATGAGCCCGGATCAGGTGCTGGTGCTGGTCAACGGCAAGCGTCGGCACACCTCGGCGGTGGTCAATGACTCGTCGAAAATCGGTCGCGGCACGGCGCCGGTGGATTTCAACTCGATCCCGATCAGCGCCATCAAACGCATCGAAGTGCTGCGCGACGGCGCGGGTGCGCAATACGGCTCCGACGCGATTGCCGGGGTGATCAACATCATCCTCGACGACGCCCCCGAGGGCGGTGAAGTGTCCACCAGCTACGGCGCCTATCACACCCATCAGGACGCCATCGGCAAAACCACCACCGACGGCCAGAACAGCGTCACCACTGCCAAGATCGGCACGCGGCTGGGCGAAGAGGGCGGTTTCATTCGCGGCGGCACCGAGTACAAGAATCGCAACCCGACCAACCGCGCCGGCTACGACGGTTTTGCCGACACGCCGAACCAGCGCAACTATGTGATGGGCGACGGCATCGCGCGGGACGTCAACCTCTGGTTCAACAGCGAACTGCCGCTGGCCGGCGGCAAGGCCTATTCGTTCGGCACCTACAACCAGCGGCACACTACGGGCGCCGAGTTTTATCGCTATCCATCCGAGCAGCCGCAGTTCTACCCCAACGGTTATTTGCCGCAGTCGATCGGCGACAACAAGGACATCTCCGCCACCGCTGGTTTCAAAGGGCTGATCGGCGACGACTGGGACTTCGACAGCAGCGTCACCCACGGTCGCAACCGCTTCGACGGGGCTACCCGGCGCACCCTCAACGTCAGCCTCGGCGAGGACTCGCCGACCCGATTCGACACCGGCGACTACGAGTTGCGCCAGACCACCGCCAACCTCGATTTCAGCCGCGAACTGCGCCTGGGCGGACGCTCCTTCGTCCTTGCGCTCGGCAGTGAATACCGCTACGAAAACTACCTGACTTACGCTGGTGACGAGGCCTCTTACATCGGCTCCGGCGCGGACGGCGCCAACGGTTTGCGCCCGAGTGAAGAGTCGGATCTGGATCGCAACGTGTTCGGCACTTACGCCGAATTGTCCGGTGATCTCACCGACCGTTTCTTCGTCGATGCCGCCACGCGTTGGGAGCATTACGACGACGCCGGCAGCAAACTCACCGGCAAGCTCAGTGGTCGCTACAAGTTGACCGAGCAGTGGGCGTTGCGCGGTGCGATATCGAACAACTTCCGTGCGCCATCGCTGGCGCAAAGTGGCTTCCAGAGCACCACCAGCAACTTCGGTGACGGCGGCACGCTCACCGACATTCGCGTGCTCTCGGTCAACGACCCGATCGCCCGTGCCCTCGGTGCGCAGAAGCTCGATCCGGAAACTTCGAAGAACTACAGCCTCGGCCTGACGTTCCAGTTGAACGAACGTTTCGACGCGTCGCTCGACGTGTTCCGCATCGACGTCAAGGACCGCATCACGCTGTCGCAACGCATCGGCAGCGACGCGCTGGAAAGCTACATCAATGACAACTTCGGTGTGGCGGGCGTGCACGATGTCAACTTCTTCACCAACGCCGCCGACACCAGCACCCACGGTGCCGAACTGGTGCTCAACTATCACCAGCCGTTCTACGAAGGGCAACTGGGCCTGACCACCGCGTACACCTACAACCACACCAAAGTCACCAGCACCAAGGGCACGCCGTCGCAGCTGACCGCGTTGGGAATCGGCAACGATGCACTGGTCGGCGTCGAGGAAACCAACACCCTCACCGATGCGGCGCCGAAGGATCGCTTCGTGTTTTCTGCCAACTGGGCCAGCGAACATTGGGGTTTGCTCGGCCGTCTGACTCGTCAGGGCGAGACCACCCGGGTGTTCGATTTCGGTGACTCTCAGCCTGAGCAAACCTACGGCGCGGTGTGGCAACTGGACGCCGAGGTGACCTACAAATTCACCCCGAAATTCAGCATCGCCCTGGGCGGCAACAACCTGACCGACAACTATCCGGAACGCTCCGGCTCGGCCATCAACTACGGCGGCAACCTGCCGTACGACGTGCTCTCGCCGATCGGCACCAACGGTGCTTACTACTACGCCACCGCCACCTACGGCTTCTGAGTCCTGCCGCCAAGGATGGCGGATCATCAGCGGGAACCTTCATGACGCAAACCAATGGCCCCAAGCGGCATCTGCCGGTATTCCAGGCATTGCTGATCACGCTGGGCATGGTCATCACCACCGACATCCTCAAAACCGCGCCGACCGTTGCCTTGAACGTCGGGCCGGAACACTTCTATTGGGTCTGGGTCCTCGGCGGATTGGCGTCGATGGCCGGGGCCTTGTGCTTCGCTGAGATGGCCACCGCGTTTCCGCATCCGGGCGGTGACTATCATTTCCTGCGCACCGCGTATGGCGAGCGCATGGGTTTCCTGTTCGCCTGGTCGCGCTTCTCGGTGATGCACACCGGGTGGATCGCGTTGTCGGCGTTCATGTTTGCCGACTATTTCAACGCGGTTTTTCCGCTGGGACAGTACGGATCGGGACTGTTTGCCGGCGCGATCATTGCCGCACTGGTGCTGCTGAATCTGACGGGCAAGCACATCGGTTTCATCACCCAGACCGTGCTGGTCGGGCTGCTTGCCGTAGGCTTTCTGAGCATTGCCAGCGCCGGCGTGTGGCTGGTGTGGCAGGGCGTCGAACCGCTTGCGCCGAGTGCGCCGGTCACGCCCGAGCACACCGGCGCTGCGGGGTTTTCCGCTGCGATGATCTTCGTGTTTCTGGCTTTCGGTGGCTGGAGTGATGCGGCGACGCTGTCCGCCGAAGTGCGCGATGGCCGGCGCGGAATCTTCATCGCCATGCTCGGCGCACTGACGGTGTTGATGGCGATCTACCTGGCGCTGAACTGGGCGTTCGTCCAAGGCCTGGGGTTCGAAGGCCTGGCGGCGAGCAACGCGCCGGCGGTGGAGTTGTTGAACCGCGCGTTCGGTGCGCCGGGGGTGATGCTGATTCTGTTGATGGTCGGTATCGCGGCCATCGCCACCATCAATTCAACGCTGTTGGTTGGTGCCCGCACGACCTACGCCGCCGCCCGTGACGTGCCGCAATTGCGTCGCTTCGGTGAATGGGACGAACGCGATGGCGTGCCGCGCAAGGCCTTGCTGGCCGAGGGCGCGGTGGCATTGTTGCTGGTGTTGTTTGGCAGTTTTACTCAGAGCGGTTTCAACACCATGGTTGAGTACCTGACTCCGGTGTATTGGTTGTTTCTGAGTCTGAGCAGCCTGGCATTGATCATTCTGCGGCGGCGGTTTCCCGAGGTGACGCGGCCGGTGAGGGTGCCGCTTTATCCGGTTTTGCCGCTGCTGTTTTTCGGGTTGTGCGTGTACATGCTGTATTCCAGCGTGACGGTGGTGGGGCTGGGGGCGTTTCTGGGGATTGGGGTGTTGCTGGTGGGCGCGCTGTTGCTGGCGGTGTTGAGCCGCCTGGTGTCGACACCTCGGCAAGCTCTGCAGCGCACCAGCGATTAGAACGATACCTGCGCCGGTTGTGATAAACGCAGCACCGACAGATCGCCTGTAATCCGCTTATAAGCCAGACGAATCGCCTCAATGTCGCTCTCACGCTTCGGCCCGCTTTCGTGCAGGATCACAATCACCTTGGTCGCCAGCCGCTCCGGCGTTTTCGCATCGTGGTCCTTCCACTGCCCATAAGCATCGAACACGCTGAAACCGTCCGGGAAACGCGTCGTCACTTCCTGGTCGAGAAACTCGCGCCAGCGCGCCGGGCTCACCACGCCTTCCTTGCCTTCAATCGGCCCCACCGAGAAGTACAACTCGGTGCGGACCCACTGCGCCTGTGCCGGGCGCGTGGCATCGCCTTGCAGGGTTGAGCTGGAGGGGTCTTTGGTATGTACGGAAACAGGAGGAGGGCTGGCACAACCGGCGACCGCCAGGAACAGTGCTGCCAGTAGGAAACGTTGCGGCATGGAACTTCCTTATTGTTAAGAACTGTCCCGAATTATAGGAGGAGGTGGTAATAGCAATAAAAGATTAAAAAGTGGATCAGCCGTTAACTAATGGAATAAGCAGATGGCGTGAAAATAATTCGCGCTGGTTAGAACGATTATTTCTTTAAGTTATTTGCTTGGTATTGGATCGCATATCCAAGGCGTTCAAAAACCTGTTCTTGCATTTGATGGATCTGTGATTGCGTCTACTCTGCTGCTGCAACAGTTAAAGGCGCACGGAATGCTGCACTTGAACGGTTTGAACAGCCGTTATTGCTGTTCGATGGGCAGCTTGTTCCGCTTTGACCAATCCTTAGAATCAGCCCCATCAACTTCTCATCCAGTTCTTAAATCCTCAGGGAGCTTCACCATGATGAACGCCATGCAGATGCAAATGCCGATGAACGCCAACATGCCAATGATGCCGATGACCGGCATGCCGATGATGATGGCAACCATGTCCTGCGAAATGATGGACGACGGCATGATGTGCAAGATGATGCCGGCCGCTGGCATGGACATGGCGATGTTCAAGAACAGCTGCGAAATGATGCAGATGATGATGGACTGCGGCATGCCGATGATGATGCATTGCGGCAACATGAGCATGATGTGCATGTCCCCGGCGGCCATGGCCATGCCGATGATGAACATGATGATGCCGATGCCGATGATGGGCATGCCGATGCCATCGATGAAGTGCGTGATGGAATGCACCATGATGGCTGACTGCATGATGTGCAAAATCATGCCGATGCCGGGCATGAACATGGACATGATGAAAAACTGCTGCGCCCTGATGATGAAGATGATGAACGACTGCAGCATGCCGATGATGATGAGCTGCAACGGCATGCCGATGATGTGCTGCACCTGCTGATTTCCGGCAGCGCATGAAAAAGCCCCCGCAACTTGATATTGCGGGGGCTTTTGCGTTTCTGGAATTCGGTGAAGGCGGTATTCAGTCCAGGCGTTCGGGGTAGGTGACAACCAGATAGGCTATCGCCTCACTGTCGGCCGGATTGCGATAACGGTGGGGCTGGTCGGCGTAGAACAGGATCGAGTCGCCGGTCGACAGCAGATACCGCTCGTCGTTGACGCTGATCTCCAGCACGCCCTGGGACACCACCAGATTTTCCTGCACGCCGGGGCCGTGGCCCTCGGAGTGATCCTCGCCCAAGGGGCTCAGACGCAATTCGTAGAATTCAGATTGGCGCGCCACGTCGAATGGAAACAGCGCCCGACTGACAAAGGCACCGCTGGCACTCACCAACCGCTTGCTCTGGCTTGCCGACAACACGGCCACACCTTCGAACGCACGGTGTTCCAGAAACGCCGCCACCGACACTTTCAAACCCTTGGCAATTTTGCACAGCACCTTGATCGACGGCACGCTGCGGCCGGACTCGATCTGCGCCAGCATCGCCCGGCTCACGCCGCACTGGCGGGCGAGGGCATCCAGCGACAGATGCCGCTTGCCACGCAGGCGTTGCAGGTTCTGCGCGACGCGCTCGCAGATCGGGTCTTCTTCCAGTGATTCGAGGTTGTTCAGGTCCAGCACGGGTTCGCCTGCGCTCGCCAGAAAGCGCGAGGGTTCACGTGCGTTCACGCTTGACGCGGCTCGTCGGAACGAGCGGCCTGCACCCACTGAAAAGCCTGGTAGCCGGCGTTGCGCGCATACATTTCCCACATGGCCCGAGCCCGTTGCTGGGCTTGACGGCGTTTGCGGTAGGCGGCGAAGTCGATCAGGTTGTCGGTTGGATTCATGGCGCACTTCACTGTGATCAATGACGGGATGAGCTGAGAGTACGCCGATATTTTTATAACGATAAATACTGATTTTGTATTTATTAATTCTTTTAGGTTATTTATTCAGCGCCCCTCCTGCTGCTTGCGATAAGCCCCAGGTTGCACCCCTACCGACTTGGCAAACGCCCGTGTGAACGCGGCAATCGACTGATAGCCCACTGCAGCGCAAACCTGCTCGACCGTGTGATTGTTCTTCAGCAACTGGCAGGCATGGCGGATACGCAGCGCCAGCAGTACCTGCCCTGGCGACTGCCCTGCGAGTTCGTTGAAGCGCTTGAAGAACGCCGAGCGCGAGAGTCCGATGCAGGCCGCCATGCTTTCCAGCGACCACGGCAGTTGCGGTTGCTCGATCAGTCGGTCCAGCAGCGGCGCGAATTGCGGATTGCGCGCCAGCGCTACCAGTCCGCCGAGTGACGGGTTGCCGGCCATCTGCTGGCGCAGCACATACAGAAACAGCAGGTGACTCAGCCGCTCCAGCAGCGCCGAAGAGGGCGTCGGCTGGCGTTCGCACTCTTCCAGGATCAACTCGAACAAGGCCCGCGCCGCACTAGAGGAAGGATCCCCCGCTCGCAGGACGATCCAGTGCGGCAAGCCTTCGATGATCAGCGACGACAACCCTGACTTGAAGTGGAAGAACCCGCAGACCAGCCCGACGCCATCCTCTGCCTGGCTGTCCAGAGCCGTCATGGTCATGCGCGGCAAGGTCTGCGCGATGCCTGAGTCTTCAGCGCTGGACAGCCGATAGTTGAGGTCGCGCAGCAGGAACACCGCATCGCCGGCATTCAGGCGTAAGGCCTGAGTCTCGCCCTCGATGTGCAGCCAGCAATGGCCCTGAACGACGAGGTGAAAACTGGCCCGCGCCAGGCCATGCGTGCTGGCGTGCCAGCCGCCGCAATAGCGGCCGACATGGAACAGACTGGCGTCCAGTTCGAGACTCTCTAATAACCAATCAACCAGTGGGCTGGACGAAATCATCTAATGGAAACACTCAGGAGCAAGTAATCGCTACTTTAGAATATGGATCGGAATTCTTATAACCAACAGACTGGCCGGACACCCCGACTACAGGAGTCCAGCCCATGTCACGCGTCACACTACACACCTTGCAAAGCGCGCCCGAAGCGGCCCGGCCGTTTCTTGAAAATGCGCAGAAGAATTCCGGTTTCATTCCGAACCTGCTGGCCGTTCTGGCCAACGCGCCGGCCGCGCTGGAAACCTACGTTACGGTATCGGCGCTCAATGGAAAAGCCGAGTTGAGCCTGGCCGAGCGCGAAGTGGTGCAGTTGATCGCAGCGACTAACCATGGATGCGATTTCTGTGTCGCAGGTCATACCGCCGTCGCGCTGAACAAGGCAAAACTGCCGCAGGAAGTGGTCAGCGCATTGCGTGAGCGGGCGACCGTTCCCGAGCAAAAACTGGAAACCCTGGCGGCGTTCACCCGTGAAGTGATCGCCACCCGTGGCAACGTCAGTGAACAGACCTACAACCAGTTCAAGGCCGCCGGTTACACCGAAGGCAACGCGCTGGAAGTGATTCTCGGCGTGAGCCTGGCGACCCTGTGCAACTTCGCCAACGTGTTCGCCGATACGCCGCTCAACCCGGAGCTGGCGCCGTACCGCGCGTGACCGGCGGATCGATTCAGGCAGCGTGGTCTATGGTTGACGCTGCGTACAAGGAGAGAAACGACATGCTCGATCCGGCATTGAGTCAATGGCTGGACAACCACGCCCAGGCCCTGGACCTGGGCGACAGCGATCCGCAGCAAGTGCTGACGCAACTGGCGGCGGCCGATGTCCTGCGGGTCGGTATCAGCCCGTCATTGGGCGGCAGCGGCGGCGACATCAGCGACGCCGTGGAAGTGTTGGCCGAAGTGGCCAGTCATTCGCTGGCAGCGGCTTTCGTGTTCTGGGGTCAGCGGGCGTTTATCGAATACCTGCTGCAGAGCCCGAACGTGGCACTGCGCGAGCGGCTGTTGCCCTCGTTGATCAGCGGCGAGCTCGCCGGCGCGACTGGGCTGTCGAATGCGATGAAATTCCTCTCGGGCATCGAAGCCCTGCAAGTGCGCGCCCGCACCGAGAGCAGCGGCTGGAGCCTCGGTGGCCGGTTGCATTGGGTGACCAATCTGCGCAAAAGCGGCTTCGTCGTCGCCGCTGCGATTGAGCACGAAGAGGGCGGCTCACCGTTTGTGCTGGCGATTCCCGGCGAGGCCACTGGTGTGTCGCGTTCGGCGGATCTGCAACTGATGGGCTTGCAGTCAAGCAACACGGCGGCCATCGATTTTGCCCAGGTGCAGGTCGGTCGCGAATGGCTGTTGCATGACGATGCGCGGGCGTTTTTGCCGGCGGTGCGTCCGGCGTTTCTCGGCTTGCAATGTGGTCTGGCCATTGGTCTGGCGCGGCGCGCATTGAGCGAAGTGCAAAGCCATTTGCAGGACGGTCGCTCGATCCTGCTGGAGCCGCTGCACGAACAGCGCGAACAGTTGCAACAAACGGTGGAGCAACTCAAACAGGGCCTGCTCGATGGGCGCTTCCTGGCAAGGCCCGCTGCGTTGTTCCAACTGCGCATCGCCCTCGCCGAATCGGCGGCCAGCGCGGTGCAACTGGAGTTGCAGGCCAGTGGCGGCAAAGCCTATCTGACCGAACATGGCAGCGGGTTCGCCCGGCGCTGGCGCGAGTCGGCGTTCGTGCCGATCGTCACGCCGAGCCTGGTGCAATTACGCGCCGAACTGCAACGGCAGAAGCGGGAAGCGGCGGTATGACTCAGCCGTTGCTGCATGCCCGCGACATCAGTCTCGGCTATCCGCGCGCCGAAGGCTGGCACACGGTGCTGGAGGCGTTCGACTTGCAATTGCAGCCGGGTGAAGTGGTGTCGATCCTCGGCCCCAGCGGCGTCGGCAAATCCAGTCTGTTGCGCGTGCTGGCGGGGTTGCAACCGGCGCAGCACGGCAGCGTCAGCCTGCTCGGTGAACCGCTGAGCGGTCCACATCCACGGGTGGCCGTGGCGTTTCAGGATCCGAGCCTGTTGCCCTGGCTGACGCTGGAAAAGAACGTGGCGTTCGGCCTCGACTTCGCCCGTCAACCGCACCTGAGTGCCGAGCAACGCAAGGCGCGGGTCGACCACGCCATCGCTGCCGTCGGCCTGGAACATGCCCGGCAGTTTCACCCGGCGCAGTTGTCCGGCGGCATGGCCCAGCGCACCGCACTGGCCCGGTGCCTGGCGCGGCAGCCGCAAGTCCTGTTGCTCGACGAACCGTTCGGTGCGCTGGATGAAATCACCCGCGCCGACATGCAACAGCTGTTGCTGCAACTGATCGCCGAACACAACACTGCAGCGCTGCTGATCACTCACGACATTGACGAAGCCCTGCTGCTTTCCGAGCGGATTCTGCTACTGGGTAACAGCCCGGCGCGGATCCTCGGCGAATGGCGCGTCGACCTGCCTCAGCCCCGCGCCGAGCTGGTGGACGAACTGGGTGCGCTGCGTATCGATATCCTCAAAACCCTTCGGCGGGCGAGCCGCAATCCACTAACCCAACCTTTGCCCGAACCGTCGGAGATTGATCATGTGCCTGGACGATTTCACTCACACACGTCGTGACTTCCTCAAGCTCAGCGCCTTGCTGACCGCAGGTGGCGCGCTGCCGCTGCTCAACAGCCTCAATGCCCGGGCTGCGTCGGAGCCGAATGCGCCGGTGCGCATCGGCTACCTGCCGATCACCGACGCCACGCCATTGCTGGTGGCGCACAACAACGGGCTGTTCGAAGCCGAAGGCATCCAGGCCGAGCGCCCGGTGCTGTTGCGCAGTTGGGCGCAGGTGATCGAGGCGTTCCTGTCGGGGCAGGTCAACGTGATTCACCTGCTGTCGCCAATGACCGTCTGGGCCCGTTACGGCAGTAAGGTGCCGGCCAAGGTCGTGGCCTGGAACCATGTCGGCGGCTCCGGCCTGACTGTGGCCCCGGGCATCACCGAGGTCAAACAGTTGGCCGGGCAAACGGTGGCGATTCCGTTCTGGTATTCGATCCACAACGTGGTGGTGCAGCAGTTGTTTCGCGATCACGGACTGCTGCCGGTGAGCAAACCGGCAAGCGCCGCGCTGGCCGCCAACGAGGTCAACCTGGTGGTATTGCCGCCCTCGGACATGCCGCCGGCACTGGCCGGCAAGCGCATCGCCGGTTACATCGTCGCCGAGCCGTTCAATGCGTTGGCCGAAGAACTCAAGGTCGGGCGGGTGCAGCGTTTTACCGGCGACGTCTGGCGCAATCACGCTTGCTGCGTGGTGTTCATGCACGAGCAGGATCTGAACAACCGCCCCGAGTGGTCGCAGAAAGTGGTCAACGCAATCGTCAAGGCGCAACTCTGGACCCGCGACAACCGCGCCGAAGCCGCGAAGCTGTTATCCAGGGACGGCGACAACCGCTACACGCCCCATGCCCAGACCGTGTTGAACCGCGTACTGGAGCCGGACGCCGCAGATCGCGAGCAATACCTGGTCAGCGGCGCAATCCAGCACAGCCATTGGGACGAACAGCGCATCGACTTCCAGCCGTACCCGTTCCCCAGCTATACCGAAGAACTGGTCAAACGCCTCAAGGACACGCTGATCGAGGGCGACAAAGGCTTCCTCGCCAGCCTCGACCCGCAGCACACAGCCAAGGATCTGGTGGACGACCGCTTCGTGCGCAACGCCATTGCAGCGGTCGGCGGGATGAAGGCGTTCGGCTTGCCCGAAGGCTTTGAGCGCAGCGAGGAGTTCAGTCTCCGATGAGCAAGTCGAGTTCACCCATCGTCCACGGGTTGTTGGGCGCGGCAGGATTGCTGGGGTTGTTACTGCTGTGGTGGCTGGGGGTACATCTGGCCGGTGGAGGCGAGGGTCTGGCGGCACGGTTTTCGCCGCAGGCGACGCTGGTCAGCCTCGTTGAGTTATTAGGGCGGGCCGAGCTCTACGAACATGTGCTGGTCAGCCTGAAACGGATCGTGGTCGGCTTGCTGCTGGCCTTGCTGATTGGCGTGCCGCTGGGGCTGATGATCGGCAGCTACCGGCATCTCGAATCGGCGACCACACCTGCCTTTCAGTTCTTGCGAATGATCTCGCCGCTGTCGTGGATGCCGGTGGTGGTCATGCTGATGGGCGTGGGCGATCAGCCGATCTATTTCCTGCTGACCTTCGCCGCGATCTGGCCGATCCTGCTCAACACTGCCGCCGGGGTACGCCAGCTCGATCCACGCTGGCTGCAATTGAGCCGCAGCCTCAGTGCCACACGCTGGGAAACCTTGCGCAAAGTCATCCTGCCCGGCGTGCTCGGTCACGTGTTGACCGGGGTTCGGCTGTCGATCGGGATTCTGTGGATCGTGCTGGTGCCGTGCGAAATGCTCGGTGTCAGCGCAGGGCTGGGCTACTTCATCCTCGACACGAGGGATCGGCTGGCGTACTCGGAATTGATGGCGATGGTGCTGTTGATCGGTGTACTCGGATTTGCCCTCGATGCGCTGGCTCGAGGACTGCACCGGCGCTGGGCACCGGCCTGAACATCGAATGGCTGCTCAGGCCGGGATCGATCACTCAAAGACTTTGAGGGTCCATTTTTTCTCCCAGCCTTTTCCGGAGAAATGCAGGGGCACAAAGAGTCCGTAAGTCTGCAGATACGCGTAGGTGATCGTGCCGTCACCGATGATGTCGTTTGCGCCAGTGCAACCGATGATTTTGGCAGTACCGGTCCAGGACGGATAAAGCTCGTTGGCAGCCTTTTGTTCCTTGACGTCGCAGTTGAACTGTTTTTCGATCAGCGGCTTGGGCTCCTCGTACCACTTGTGAGGCCTTTGAATCGTGTAACTCAGATGCGCGCCGAGCGGCATGGTCGCCCAGTCGCCGGTGAACCTGAGATCGGTGAGGCCTTCTTCCTCTGTTTCCAGAGGTCTTTTATAAGCAAACGTGGATTTGGCGAGGGGGATCAATCCGCGAAAACTCAATTCGACCGACTGATGCAGATCGAAGCCTGAACGTTCGGTCAGTTGGCTGCCCGCCCTGGCCGGAAGGAATTTATTCATCGGCCCCATGCGTGGCGGCTCGCTTGGCTGGCCTTGGGAAGTAATGACCGTTGACTGTCGCAGACGAGCGACGCTTTTTTCCGGCTCGGGCATCTTCAAGGCTTCGATGGCCTGCTTGACGGTTGGCGCCAGCTCGGGCTCCGGCAACACAAAGGGCTTCAGCTCACGGCCGGTGAAAAGTCTGAGCTGATCCAGCGCCAGCGGCCTGGTGCAGACTTGCTGAAAGATCCGGCGCTGATCATCGTCGAGATTTTTCAGGTCAACCGGTTCGATCGTGGTTTTCAACTCCCCACCCAGCACTTGGCCATATCTGTTGAGCTGGAACATGCTGAGTGGAGTCAGTCGCTGCGAGACGCAGTCGGCTGTCCAGCGTTGCCGGACCTGTGAATACAAGGAAGACGAGCCTGGCGTCCGTATCTCGGCAGGTAGCACCCGGGCTGACCAGAACGTCACGGAATTACCGTCTGCTTTCAGGTTGGCCTGGTCGATCATTTGCCAGACTTGATCTTCGGCTGTCGAAAACACTCGCCATTGCGGTGTTGCGGTCTGGGCGCATGCGTCTTTGAATTGATTGCTGTGCAGGTATTGGCTCTTTTGCTTGTCTGGCAATTGTCTACGATCGCTGGCGCCCCGGCGTTCAGTCGTGAGCACCACGAGCCCGGATTTGGTCGCGTAGCCCATTTGTGCATCCGGTCGATGGCAGTCCGCATCAAATCGCGCGATGTAATTCAGCTTTCCGTTCGCGGGAGATGTCACAAAGTAAGTGACGATGTCGGCCTCGCGCACGATCGAGTTGGGGGTGGGGAGCCCCTTCAGGGCGTCATCAAAGATCTCGAATGCAATCGGAGGCGGCTTGGGGATTGTGTCTATGCCATAGAGCGACTGGCAACCGGACAGTGCTACAACCAGAAAAATCGGGGAAAAACGTTTGAGATGATAAATCGTGGCGTCCATGCGGAATCTGCTGAGGATTAAAATGATGGCATATTAGCATTATCCCTTGCCATCACTGATGCCTGCCAGCGATCACCTGTTCCAGTCAGCAGGTCTGGAACAGGTGAGAGGGCAAGTTTGCTGCCTGTCTCTTACTGGCTGGCGTTCAACACAATCCGATACCGTGCCTTGCCACTGCGCAAATGATCGATGGCTTCGTTGACCCGACTCATCGGAAATTCCTCAACCTGCGGCAGGATCTGATGCCGCGCGCAGAACTCCAGCATGGTCGCCGCCGTGGCAGGCGAGCCTACCGGTGAGGCGGACAACGATTTCTGTTGGGGAATCAGGTTGAACACGTGCACCGGAATCGCGTCGGGCACGATACCGACGAAGTGCAGCCGGCCTTTGCCGCGCAGGGTGGCGAGCATTGCCGTCCAGTCGAGGTTGGCGTTGGCGGTGATCAGCAGGAAATCCAGAGTACCGGCAATCGCTTTCAAGGCATTGCTGTCGGTGGAGGCGACGACCTTGTGGGCGCCGAGGCGCTTGGCTTCGTCCTGTTTGCTCAGTGACGAGGTGAATGCCGTGACGTCGCAACCCCAAGCATTCAGAAAGCGCAGCGCCAGGTGACCGAGACCGCCGATCCCGACGACACCGACCCGATCCGTGGGTTTGATGCCAAATTCCACCAGCGGGTTGAACACCGTGGAGCCTGCGCAGAACAGCGGGCCGGCGAGGGCAGGGTCGATGTTGTCCGGGAGTTTCAGCGCCCAGGCCCAGTGAGTACGCAGTCGATCGGCGAAACCACCGTGGCTGCCGATGATCGTGGGTTTGGCGGTCGCGCAAAGGTGATGGGAACCGCCGATGCAGGACGAGCAATGCATGCAGCTGCTCTTGTACCAGCCGATGCCGACCCGCTGGCCGACTTCGAGGCCGCGGACCTGAGGGCCTGCACGCACGATGCGGCCAACCACTTCGTGACCGGGAATGAACGGGTACTGGCTGATGCCCCAGTCGTTGTCGATCAGCGACTGGTCGGAGTGACAGACGCCGCAATATTCCACGGCGACTTCGACTTCTTCATCCCCGAGCGGACCGGGATTGTAACTGTAGCGCTCCAGTGGTGCGCCGGCCGATGTGGCGGCCCAACCGGTAAACGTCGTCGGTTCGGTGTTATTGCTCATTGGACACCTCCAGGTCTGGCGACAGGGCCATGGCGGCCCGGTGCTGCGGGCGCAGCCTGAAGAGTCTAGCGGGTCATCGGGCGATCGCTAGAGCCAGGTGTCCAGCACGCGTCGGTCCAGTTCTTCCCAGTCCGCCATGCCCAGCACTCGCGTGGTATTGAGCCCGCGCAGATAGCCGCGCAATTGATTGGCGACGGCCCGCACCGACTCCGAATCGTCCGCTGACTGGCCCAGCACGGTTTCGTATTCGACGAGGTATTCGGCCACCCGGTCGCGGAATTCGGGCAGCACGGCATCGCGGATCAAATCAAAGGTTCGCACGGATAATCCTCATTTGTTTTCGTTGTGATCGAGTGTGCAGCAGTCTGCACGCTGCGCAACTATTGGTTCAAGTAATAGTGACCATCAAGAAACGCAAGTTCTGCTTTGCGGCCGACAGGCGGAAAATCGCCTCCATCGAACACGCTGCTGAAGGAATTTGCGCGATGAAGACTTTGACCCGACTGGCTGTAGTCGCCCTGCTGATGGGCGGGGTGGCCGTGACCGCACCGACTTACGCAAGCGACGCCGGTACGTGCCATTTTCTGCCCATCGCCGGTGCCAGCAGCGGGCTGCAGCATTCGCAAACCGTGGGTGTGCTGTACAGCGAAAACACTCTTGAGAACCAGCAATACCTGGAGCGTTATCACGACGTGGCGGTGAATGGTGCCAAGGATGCACTCGATGCGCGGATCCGCGACGCCTTCGTCAACAGCTCCGATCCGGAACTGGCCATCGACTGGTTGATGAGTTCGCTGCAACAGCAATTTCTCTCGGTGACGGTCTACGACAACCTGGATTCATTGGTGCAGGCCCATCCGGATGTGGTGGTGATGCTCGACACCCACAACCGTTTGCTGACGCAACGCAACAGCCAGGTCGAAGCGCGGTTCGCCGCACGCTTCTACGACGCCAACCTGCAATACATCGGCAAGGCCGAAGGTGCGGTGGAGAAGCAACTGCCTTCGGTGTGGGTCCACAACAAGGCAGCGCCCGAGATTGCAGCGCAGATCGAGCAGCAACGGGATCTGCAATTCAGCGCCCTGAAGCAGTTCGATGACTCGCTCAAGGCCCTGGTGAGTGCTGGCTGAACACCCAAATCAAAAATCGCAACGGCAGCGCCCGTGACGTTGAACGTTGCTTGAGAACCGAACCATTTATTTTCAGGATTTTATCCATGCGTGCCTTTTTTATCCCTGCCATGGCGTCTGCCACTTTGTTGCTGACTGCATGCGCCTCCGCACCGAACGACCCGACGCTGACCTTGCAGACCCACAAGACGCCCGCCCAGTACGCCGAATGCGTCGTGCCGAAATTGCAGCACGGTGCAATGAACCCGACGGTCTCGCAGACCCAGCGCAGCTACCGGATCGTGGTGCCGAGCAAGGTGTCGGCGGACAACGTGCTGGAAGCCTACAAGGCACAGGACGGCGGCAAGGTTTTTTTGTACGAGCGCCACTTGCTGGCTTCAAGTTTCACACCGTCGAGTTTTGAACGGGCTGCCCAGGAGTGCCTGTAACGCCTGACGGTTAACGCTTTTGACGATGCTCCTTTGGTTGGCCGCAACCAACCAATTCCTTTGCCCCGCACTTTGCGGGGCTTTTTTTGCCCGTCGTTTGGTGCAGTCGGCGCTACGCTGGATAGCGGATAAGGTTTTTCGGGAGAACAAGAATATGAAGAAGGACAGCAGCGGCGCGGCGACTGAGAGTCCCTCTGTGCTGATCGACGCAAGAATCCAGGAACTGAACGACTGGCGCGGCCAAAAACTGGCCGAGATCCGCGCGATCATTCACGAGGCAGACTCTGAAGTGGTCGAGGAGTGGAAGTGGCGGGGCGTTCCGGTCTGGTCACACAACGGCATCATCTGCACCGGGGAAACCTACAAGGCTGTGGTGAAAATGACGTTTGCCAAAGGCGCGGCGCTGGAGGATCCGTCGGGACTGTTCAATGCCAGTCTGGAGGGCAATACCCGGCGGGCGATTGATGTTCACGAGGACGACAAAATAGATGCAAAGGCACTGAAAGCGCTGGTGCGTTCGGCGATTACGTTGAATACAAAAAAATGATTTGCCGTTGAGGCAGAGGTGAAGCAGAGGAGGGTGAAACGAGGAAAAAAATGGCAGGGGCGGCTGGATTCGAACCAACGCATGGCAGGATCAAAACCTGCTGCCTTACCGCTTGGCGACGCCCCTGTAGCTATTGGTTTCAGTCCCGAGAGGACCTCTGCAACAGTGGGCGGCACTTTACCAGCGCTCTTGCGTTCTGGGAACCCCTGAAGCAAATAAATTTCATGGAAAACAGCTACTTATTTTCAAACCAGCGTGTTTGCGGGCTTTTTCAAGGGGCGCAGGGTTTCAGTCCGGGCCAGGCGAAATCAGTCGCTGCTGCAGCCGAGCAGAATCCAGCGTTGGCCTTGGGCATGAACATCGAGCGCGAATTCCCAGAACACGGGATAGCCAGGGTGGCCCTTTCTTAGCCAGAAAGTGCTCACCCGATCAGCCTGTTCAACGTGTGCGGCTTCCAGCAGTTTCCCGGCAAGGTGCAAGACCTCGGCTCGTTTCAGCTCCAGATCGATAGGGCCGGCGCCCTCATCGCCAGGGTAGGTCAGTGATTCAATGACCAGTTCTTTCGCATCCTCGACGGATAACGGTGTCGTGCGATCCACCTCACAGTTGCTTGAAACCGAAGCCCTGAGCGCATCGACCAATGACTGATGTGCGTCCAGAGGACCGTAAACGTTAACCCACACCTGATAATTCCACCCGTAAAGCAGGTGCTCCAATCGAAGGAAATCCTCGGGTCTGTTATCACTTGCTACCTGCATGAATGCTTCCTTTAACCATGGTGTTTGCCACAAAACCGATTGCGCATTGATCGCAGTAAAGTCCGTTGATGAATTGCTCAAGAGGCGGGGCATTGAGCGACTGCGGCTCGCACTCGTCTATGGCCAGTTGGTCCAGCCGGCGATAGCCTGCTTTTTGTTCCCCGGGAAACAGCTTGCTCGGGCTGGCAGCGCCGATGAGGATACTTTTGGGGCGAACGGAGTGAGCCGAGCCGCAGCGAGGGCAGGCCTCTTCGCAGTCACGTTGCATGGCATGACCTGACACATAGGGAGAGATCGTCAAGGATACAGATGTTCTCGGCGACGGTCGCTCCCGTGTGGCGCTCTGCTCAGCTCAACGTACTCGGTGCCACCCCCAGCAAACCCGTCAACGTGTTCATGATTGCCTGCTGACGGGCGCGGTCCGTCTGGTGCCTGGCCTCGGCGGCGGCGACGTCGGCGTGGCAGTGCGGGCAGATTGATTCATGGGGGTGGATGTATTGCAGGCAGCTGCGGCACAGCGCCAGTTGCACGGGGATGCGGCCTTCCTCAGGGGATTTCTGGCCCTGATTGATCCAGGCGAGTTTGATCACCTGGCCGCTGTCGCTGACGCTGCTGACGTGTTCGCCGGTGTCGATGCGTTCGGTGATCAGGTCAAAGCGTCCGACTGCGAAGGAACGCTGCGCCGCGTCTTCAATCTTGACGATACGCTCGCGCAGTCCGCGTTTTTGCAGTTCCAGGGTGCGGTAATGGCAGTACGGGTTGTTGCCGGGTTTACCCAGCAATGAGTGCGAAGTCCAGGTGCAGCCGCCCCGGCAGACATCGTTGTAATAGCAGCTGCGGCAGTAGCCCCACAGGTCGTCGACCGAGCGCAGGCGACCGAAGTGGATGCCTTCGCTGTAATGCCAGATATCGTGCAGGCTCATGTTGCGCACGTTGCCGCCGGAGAAACCGACAGTCGCCAGTGACGGACAGCCTTTCACCGTGCCGTCGGCTTCGAGCGCCAGTACGGTCTGACCCGCCGCGCAGCCGCTCCAGTGCACGCGTTCATCACCGAAGCCACGCCACAAATGTTCGTAAGGGCCGTAATAGCCGATGTTGTTGCCGACGTTCATCAGCAGGCCGCGATCCACGCCTTCGCGGTACAGGCGCGCGAGCAGCGGCATCACTTCCAGCAGTTGATAGGGTTGCAGCAGCAGTTCCGGGTGATCCACCGCGTTACCCATGGCCACGGTGATCTGGATCTGCCAATGGGTGGCGCCGAGTTCGATGATCGTGTCCATCAGCTCCGGCAAATCAGGCAACGTAGCCGCACCGATCTGGGTGTTGACGCTGACGGCCAGCCCGGACGCCTTGGCCCGGCGCAGGGTGTCGACCGCCTTGTCGAACGAGCCGGGCACGTTGCGCACTTTGTCGTGCAACGGTGCGAGCCCATCCAGAGAAATCCCGACCCCGTTGAGGCCCGCATCGACCGCTGCCTGCATCTTCGCCGGCGTCAGGTTGCGTCCGCCGGTCTGGATCGCGCAGTACATGCCGTGGTCGTGGATGGCCTGGATCAGTTGCGTCCAGTCCTTGCGCAAATAGGCTTCGCCGCCGATCAAAGTGATCTCGCGGGTACCGAGTGCGGCGAGGGAATCGATCACGTCGAGGCATTCGCGGGTATTGAGTTCATCGGGGCGTCGATGCCCTGCGCGCGAGCCGCAATGCAGGCATTTGAGGTCGCAGGCCAGGGTGATTTCCCAGACCACGTGCACCGGCACGTAGCGTTTGAGATCGGTGTCATTGAGGTAGCGGGCAGGGCGGATGTCTGTCATGGGAGATCCTTGCGCACGGTCCTGTGCGCGGCACGATTGGACTGATCTCGATTCGCCGCAAGACCGGGCGAGGCCAGCAGTGACCTCGCCCGGGGCGTGCGGTTTAGCGTGCTTCCAGACGCGCGATTTCTGCGTTCAGATGCTCAAGGGCACTGCGTAACGCGCCTTGGTGGGCCAGTTGCTGCTCACCCTGTTGCACCACGGTTTTCAGCTGCGCCAGATCGCCACTGGTTTGCGCTTGCTGCACGGCCACGGCATACAGCGGCTGGAAGTGACGCTCGTGCGGTTGCGGCTCGATGGTCGGCGCCTGATGCACGGCGACGTGTTTCACCTGATGCCCGTCGTAGCTGTAATCGACAAATCCGCTCTCCCAGGTGCCATCAAGGATGCCTTTGAGATGAAAAGTCTCGGCGATCTGGCTGTACGGGCCGCTCGGGCTGCCGTCGAGGACGAGGACGATGTGATTCTCGACCGCCGAGGTCAGTTTGGCCTCGCTATAGTCGCCCCAGACCCGCGCGCGAAAATTGACTGTTGGCCAGGTACTCTGAAAGACACTGGCAACCCCGCTGACTTTTTTACTGACGGTATTGACCAGCAGATCGAGGGTCAGAACCGGGGCGCCGAGCAAGGAATTGCTGGCGATGAGGCGGGTATGAAAAAGTCCGATCGACATGGTGCTACTCCCTAAAGTGAATGATGGATTCAGTGGACGGCTCAGCGTGCCTGCAACCGGCTGATTTCCTTCTTCGCGGCTTCCAGTGCGCTCTGCAATTGCGGTTGCTGGTCCAGTTGCTGCTTGGCCAGCTTCGCCAGATTTTTCATCTGGGCCAGGTCGCCGCTGGCGATGGCGCTCTGGATAGGAGCGGCATACAGGGGCAGAATCGGCGGGTAATGGTTAATGATGACCGGGCCTGGCTCAAACGGCGGGAAGACCTTCGACTGCACTTCCGCCAGGTGCGCAGGGACGTTGTTGACCTCGACCCAGTGCGTGCCATTGAGGTACTGGTAGTTGGCGACGCCTTCTTTCCAGTCAGTGCCGACCACCAGACGAATCTTGAAGTTGATGATGGAATTGGAACCGTAGCCGCCATGATTGCCTTCGGCGGTAATCAGGATTTTGCTGACGCCGGGTTTCATGACCGTCAGATAGGTGTACTCGCCCCAGACATCCGAGTGGATATCGAGCGGCGGGTTGGTCGCTTGAGTGACGGTGGCGCCGCCGCTGACCTCATGCTGCGGCGTGGACACCAACAGGTTGAGCAACAGACTTTGCGCGCCGGGCAGCCCCGTACCAATGCGGTAACTCAACGGGAACAAGCCGACATTTTGCTGAGTAGCTGACATAGTGATTGCCTCCATTGCAATGTGGGAAATGGCCTTAGTGTTTTTCCAGACGGGAAACTTCTTTGGCCAGTTTTTCGTACGCGGTTTGCAGCTCTTTCGCTTCCGGCTTCGTTGAGTCGCGCTGTTTCAACAAAGTCTTCATCTGTTGCAGATCGCCTCCCGTGATAGCGCTCTGGATGGCGACGCCGTAAGGCGGCATGTTGTGTTTTGAGCCAGTCATATCGAGGGTTTCCTCGTGGTGGTTGCCAAACGTCCCCTTCAGGCGAGGGGAGCCTTCCCTGACAGGCAGGCGACAGCCAACGGCAAGAACGACTGGCGACAGTGGTTCCCGGCTACGTGAACGCCTGATCCGTCTGGATCCGGTGGAGCGGGTCAGTTGATTCGCGCGGGTTCGAGGTCTTTGTCTCGACTCACGCGCAGACGTCGTCAGCCAAAACCTTCAGGCCTCGCGGCGGGCGTCAGTAATGAGGTTTGCCGGAACGGCAAAGGGGGGGAGTTCACCTGTACGTTGGTCATCTTTCTGTCCTTGATAGAAAGCAACGAAACACAGGGATAGGTCGTAATAACCCGCAACCACAAAAACCATCCCTGATTTTTCTTCCAGTGCGGCTGATGGCGCCCATCGAGAGATGTTTGCCAAATGGCCAGCATATCGCCAGCCACGCAACCCTAGCCCCGTTTGTACGGGGCTGCCAGAAAAAGCGCCGAACGGTCATGGCCGCTGCTATCCTTCGCCGATTGCGAGATGAATAGTGGAAAAAATCGGCCTATGAACACGAATCGTGACCAATTTCCCTTGCCCGAAGACCTCAAGGTGTTCCTCACTGTCATCCGCAAGAACAGCTTCGCCAGCGCCGCCGATGAATTGGGCTATTCGCCGGCCTACGTCAGCAAGCGCATCGCGGTGCTCGAAACCACGCTCTCGACAAAGCTGCTGCACCGCACGACCCGGCGCATTGCGCTGACCGACGATGGTGAACGGGTACGGATCTGGGCGGAAAAACTGCTGGGTGATTTCGATGACTTTCTCGGCGAGATTGCCCAGGCCCGACACCAACCAGCGGGCTCGCTGCACATTTGCAGCAGCTTCGGTTTCGGCCGCAATCACGTCGCGCCGGCGATCAGTGAACTGTCCCGAACATGCCCGAAGCTCGACATTCGGCTGGACGTGTTCGACCGCGTGGTCGATCTGGTGGGCGAGGGCTTCGATCTGGAAATCCTCGTCGGCGATGACCTGCCGGGCCAGCATCTGGCGCGCAAACTGGTCAGCAACCGGCGAGTGCTGTGCGCCACACCGGAGTACCTCGAACGCCGGGGCACACCGCAATCACTCGAGGACCTGAAGGATCACGATTGTCTGGTGCTCAAGGAGCGCAACAATTCGTTCGGCATCTGGAACCTGACCCGCAACGGGCAAGAGGAGTCGGTACGGGTCAGCGGGCCGTTGTCCTCCAACAGTGGCGAAATCGTGATGGAGTGGGCCTTGAGCGGCGGCGGGATTCTGTTGCGCTCGATGTGGGACGTCAAACCGATGCTCGAACAGGGGCGGCTGGTGCAGGTGCTGGAGGATTACACCCAGAGCGCCAACGTCTGGGCGGTGTACCCGACACGGCTCAGCGAGTCGGCCAAATTGCGGGTGTGTGTGGAATTTCTCGAAGAGTATTTTCGCGACTTGTCGGTTGAATGAAACCGGGTGGTTCAGTGAACCACCCGGTTTTTTGTTTTCAGCCCAACCAGGGATTTTCCGCGAGATGCAGCGCTTCAAAAGCGCGAATCTGCTCGGTGCGTTGCAGCGTCGTGCCGATGGCGTCCAGCCCCAGCAACAGTGACTGTTTGCGCAGTTCATCAATCTTGAACCCGATCAATGTGCCGTCCGCCAGTTCGATGGTTTGCTCGGGCAGGTTCACGCGGATGTGCGCGGTCGTCGGAACGCTGATGACGTCGGTGACCTGTTTGAACTGCTCTGCATCGAGTTGAATCGCCAACACACCGTTGCGCTGACAGTTGTCATAGAAAATCCCGGCAAACGTGGTGCCGATCAGCGCCCGGATGCCGACCTGCTTCAAGCCCCACACCGCGTGTTCACGGCTGGAACCGCAGCCGAAATTCGGGCCGGTCACCAGAAACGCGGCGTCCTGCCAGGCCGGTTGATTGAGCACGAAGTCAGGGTTTAGTTCGCCGGAGGCGAGAAAGCGCAGATCGAAGAACAACCCTCGATCCAGGCCCTGACGATCAATGCCCTTGAGGAACTGCTTGGGCATGATCACATCAGTGTCGATGTTGGACGCCAGGAACGGCGCGGCACTGCCGCTGATGATGGTGAAAGGTTGCATGGCTCAAACTCCCGGCGCGAAGGCGCGAACGTCAGTCAAATGTCCGGTGATGGCGGCTGCGGCGACCATCGCGGGGCTCATCAGGTGCGTGCGAGCACCGGCGCCCTGACGGCCTTCGAAGTTGCGGTTGGTGCTCGATGCGCAGCGATCACCTGGCGCCAGTACGTCGTCGTTCATCGCCAGGCACATGGAACAGCCCGATTGCCGCCACTCGAAACCGGCATCGAGAAAGATCTGCGCGAGCCCTTCGTCTTCGGCCTGATTGCGAACCAGCGTCGAGCCTGGAACGATCATCGCCCGCACGTTGGGCGCCACATGCTTGCCGCGCACCACGCGGGCAACGTCACGCAAATCTTCGATCCGCGCATTGGTGCAGGAGCCGATGAAGGCGTGGCTGATCACCACTTCGCTCAGCGGCGTGCCGGGTGTCAGGCCCATGTAATCGAGGGCGCGTTGCAGGCCCTGACGCAAAATCGGGTCGGGCTCGCCGGCCGGGTCCGGCACTCGTCCGCCGATCGGGGCGGCCTGATCCGGGCTGGTGCCCCAGGTGACCATCGGTTCCAGCGCGGCGACATCGAGGCTGACTTCACGATCGAACACCGCGCCATGATCGCTGTGCAGGGTTTTCCAGCGCTCGACGGCCTGTTCCCAGATTTCCCCTTTGGGCGTGCGCGGCTTGAGTTGCAGGTAGGCGAAGACCTTGTCGTCCGGCGCCATGAACGCACCACGGGCGCCAGCCTCCACGGCCATGTTGCAGATGGTCATGCGCGCTTCGACGCTCAGGTCGCTGATCGCCGGGCCAGTGAATTCGATCGCATAACCGGTGGCCCCTGAAGCGCCGATCTTTTCGATCAGGGCCATGATGATGTCTTTCGACGTGACGCCCGCACCGAGCTCGCCATTGACTGTTACGCGCAAGGTTTTCAGGCGTTTGTAGACCAGGGTTTGCGTCGCCAGCAGGTGCTCGATTTCCGAGGTGCCGATGCCAAAGCCGAACGCGCCCAGCGCACCGTAAGTGGTGGTGTGGCTGTCACCGGCCGCGACCACCATGCCCGGCAGAATGAAACCCTGTTCCGGCGCCACGACGTGTTCGATGCCCTGGCGCTTGTCCAGCACATCGAACAGTTCGATGCCGAAGTCACGGCAGTTCTCTTCGAAATACGACACCTGCCGCGCACCGCCCGCGTCGGGCATGGTCGCGGTGCGGGTTGGCGCGGTGGGGTTCACATGATCGACCACCGCCAGCGTCGCGGCGGGGCGCCAGACCTGGCGTCCGGCGTCTCGCAAACCGCTGAAGGCTTGCGGGCTGGTGTATTCGTTGGCGACCTGGCGGTCGATGTAAAGCAGCACGTGGCCCTGATCGTCGAGGGTGCAGACCGTGTGACTGTCGATGTGTTTCTGGTACAGGGTTCTCGGGCTGGGCATGGCTTGTGCTCTTTTCTGTCCGGGGCAAAACAACATGAAGACAGAATATTGATCGCAGAAACGCCATCAAGAGCGCTTTGGTGAAGCCGTTGAACACGAAATGTGAGTAATTGCCTCAAGCCTTGGCGCGCATGCCGCGCATTGGGTCGTCGAGCAATTCGAACTGTTCGGCCATGAAGTCGATGAGCATGCGCAGCGACGGCAGCATGCCGTGGCGGGTCGCAAACACGGCGTAGATCATTTCTGTGCGCGGTGCCCAGTCCGGCAGCACCACGGCCAGTTGCCCGCGTTCGATGAAGTCATGGACCAGCGACATCGGCATCTGCGCCACACCGATGCTGTCGATGGCCGCGCACCGGAGCATCGGCAGCCCTTTGGTGATCAGTTGCGGGCGGTGTTGCAGGGTGAACTCGGCGCCATCCGGATGGAACAGCGTCCATTGGTAAGCCTGCTGCGGACTGCCGTGATGAACGCTGGGGAAGCGCGACAGGTCTTCCGGCTCACGGGGCTCGCCGAGCCTATTCAACAGCGCGGGGCTGGCGACCAGGCATTGCGGTCGCTGCGACAGCACCCGGCTGATCAGCTCCGAATCCTGAAGCAGCGGCGGTCGTACCCGCAGTGCCAGATCGACGCCTTCGGCCACCACGTCGACCTGCCGGTCGCTGGCTTCCAGATGCACTTCGACGCGCGGGTGCATGGCCATGAAGCGCGTGATGATCCCGCCGACGCATTCTTCCAGCAGCGTGGTCGGACAGGTCACACGCAACACACCGGCCGGTTCGGCGCGGGTCATGGCAATCGCCGCCTCGGCCGCTTCGGCCTGCTTGAGCATCGAGCGGCAGTGGGCGTAGTAGGTCTGGCCCAGTTCGGTCACCGAGAAGTTGCGCGTGTTGCGGATGATCAACCGCACGCCCAGTCGCTCTTCGAGCAAGGCGATGCGCCGGCTCAGGTTCGACTTGGGAATCCCCAGCGCCCGCGCCGTCGGCGCAAAGCCACCGTGGTCCACCACCATCACGAAATACTGCAGGTCATTGAGATCTAGCACGGGCGGCATTCGCTCGGGAAAAGGATGGCAACTATACAAGTCCGATTGTCCATTGTGTGGGAAGGAGCGGCCCATTTTCGGGGGCTGGTGGGCGGCGCCTCGCTCGATGAGTCTGTGGGCGCGGCCGCACGGTGCGGCATGCCTTCACATCACGTGACAAGAATAGGGAAGTGACATGACGGTCCATGACAAGGTGTTCGACTTTGTGATTCTGGGTGGCGGTTCTGCGGGGGCCGTGCTGGCGGCGCGACTGTCCGAGGAACGGCAGCTCGATGTGCTGCTGGTCGAGGCGGGACGGGCGTTCGACCCGGACGAGTATCCTGAAGAAAGCTACAACGCCAACATCATCGCCGCCAATGGCGATGCCCGTTATGAATGGGGCTACTTCGCCAAACCCGTCGAGCAACCACAAGCGGTCTACGCGCCACGGGGCAAGGTATTGGGCGGCAGCTCTGCGATCAATGGCGCGGTGGCGTGCCGGGCCTTGCCGTTCGACTTTGCCCGGTTCAGCGCCAAAGGCTTGAAAGGCTGGAGCTTCGAAGACGTCCTGCCGTACTACAAAAAAATGGAGAGCGCTCCCCACGGCGACGAGCAATGGCATGGTCGTAACGGGCCGCTGCCGATTCACCAGATGTCGCTCGATTACATCACCCCGGTTCAGCGCGCGATGCTCGAAGCCGCCTGGGCCTGCGGCGCCAACAAGGTCGACGACTTCAACAATCCCGAAGCCAATAACGGCGCCGGGCCAAACCCGATGAACGTGATCAACGGCGTGCGCGTGAATACCGCGATAGCCTATCTCACCCGTGAAGTGCGATCGCGGCCCAACCTGACGATTCTGGAGCAGAGCCTCGTCGATAAAGTGCTGATCGAGCAGGGCAGGGTTCAGTCGGTGCGTCTGGCGAACGGCCGAACATTGCACGGCAAAGAAGTGATCCTCAGCGCCGGATCCTATGGCTCGGCCGCGATCCTGCTGCGCTCGGGCATCGGCCCGAAAGCTGATCTGCAAGCGCTGGACATCCCGGTGGTCAAGGACGCGCCGGTCGGCACCCGGTTGCTTGATCATGCGTTCTTCTGGATGAACTTCAGCGGCCTGGAAACCCTGAAAGGGCAGGAGCATCCGGTGGTGGGCGCGCAACTCTGGACTCATTCGTCCCATGCCGGCTCGGACAAGGAACTGGACATTGGCATTTCGCCCTCGCACCTGCTCGACCCCGCCATCAGCCCCACCGGCGTGGCGTTCTCGCTGGGCCTGGAGTTGATGCATTGCACCTCGACCGGGCGAATCCGCTTGAGCAGCCGCGACCCTGCCGCTGCGCCGGTCATCGAACTCAATCATTTGACCAGCGAGGACGACATGAACCGGATGGTCGAGTGCTTCCGCCTGGCACGCAAACTGGCCAATACCGAACCGTTGAAAAGCCTGATCGTGGAAGAGTTGTATCCCGGCCCGTCGGTGGATGACAGCGACGAGCAGATCCGCGCGGCACTGGCCCAAGGCGTGGGCACCTTGCAGCACCCGTGCTCGACCGCGCCGATGGGGTTGCCGACCGATCCTGTCGCCGTAGTGGATGAACAGGGCAGGGTGTATGGCGTACAAGGACTGCGCGTGATTGATGCGTCGATTTTCCCCGAAATCCCGCTGATCAACCTGAACCCGACCGTCATCATGATGGCGGAAAAGTTGTCGGACACCCTCAAGCAATCCCCTCTCTCAGAATAAAAACAATCACGGGCGCACGGCCGACAGCGGTCGTGTGCCTGGCCTGCACTGGATGTAGAACTTGAACAAGCTTTGCGAGATGCAATCGTTCGTCATGGTGGTCGACACCGGCAGTATCACCGAGGCGGCCCGACAACTGGGTACCGCCAAATCCATGGTCAGCCAGCGGATTGCGCAACTGGAAAAACGCCTGGGCAGCATCGTTCTCGAACGCGGACGACAGGCTCGACTGACCGAGGCGGGTGAAGTCTTTTATCGTTATTGCATCCGCATTCTGGCGGAGGTCGAAGAGGCCGAAGATGCGGTCCTTGCCTTTCAGTCGAGCCTGCGCGGCAGTTTGCGGCTGGCGGCGCCGATGGCGTTCAGCATTCGCTATCTGACGCCGATTCTGTCGGCGTTCGCGGTGCGCTATCCCGAGCTGCGCCTGGACGTCGAGTTCGACGACCGGCACGTCAATCTGCACGAAGAGCGCTACGACGCGGCGATCCGCATCGGCGAATTGCCGGACTCTTCCCTGGTGGCGAAAACCATCACCGCCAACCGCCACATCATCTGCGCGAGCCCGGACTATCTGGCCGCTCACGGTACACCGCAAACCCCGCAGGAGCTGTCGGAACATTTCGCGATGCTCTACGTCAACCGAGAGCCTCACGGCATGTGGACGTTGCCGGTGAACAATGCGCTGGAATCGTTTCGCGTGCGTTGCCGGATGCGTACCAACAACGGCCATCAACTGATGGAGGCGGCGAAGGCCGGCATGGGGCTGGCGATCCTGCCGACGTTTCTGGCCGCGCAAGCGATTGTGGATGGCACGCTTCAGGAGGTGCTGGCGCCTTATGCGCCCCGTGGCGGCAACATTTCCGCCGTGTACCGGCGCTCCCAACGGGCCTCGCCCAAGCTGCAGGCGTTGACCGATTTTCTCTGCGAACAGATCGGCAACCCGCCGGTGTGGGAGCAATTGCTCGCGACCCATTCGGCGCGTTGAGCCGTTCGGGAAAAACGAAACCGCGATTCGTTTTTCCCCGGCTTATGAGCTCTCGAACCCTTCAATAAGCTCTCCCTCAACAGGCGCGTTTTGACGCCTGACAGGGAAGAAACGCATGAACGATACCCTTGATAATCCTGCTCGCCGCGCTGTACTGGCCGGCGGCGTTGTGGCGGCCGCGACGTTGGCGACGGGCAGTGGCCTGACCCAGGCCCTGGAGTCAGGTGACCACCCCGAAAAGAACCTGCATCGTCGTGGCCCGGTCGACGTGATCATTGTCGGCGGTGGTTCGGCCGGCGCGGTGTTGGCCCGTCGCTTGAGCGAAAACGGCCAGCGTCAGGTGCTGTTGCTTGAGGCCGGTCACAGTTATGCGCCAGACAAATACCCCCGGATAGTCGCCGACAGTGACGTGGTCGGCGCCAATGGCAATCGCGAGTTCGAATGGGGTTACACCTCACGGCCGGGCTACGTCGAACACCCGATTGGTGCGTTGCGCGGCAAAGTGTTGGGTGGCAGTTCGGCGATCAACGGCGCGGTGGCGATCCGCGCCCGTGCCACCGATTTCAAGCGTTGGGATCTGCCGGGCTGGAGCTACGAAGAGCTGCTGCCCTGGTTCAAGAAACTCGAAAGCCACAGCGGCGGTGCCAGCGCACTCCATGGTCACGAAGGGCCGCTGCCGGTGCGCCAACTCGGCAGCGCCGATGTCACGCCGATGCAGAAGGCCTTCATTTACGCGACCGTCGCCAACGGCTACCGGATGATCGACGATTTCGACGGCGCAGACGCCAACGGCGTGGGCCCGTATCCGATGAACATCGTCGATGGCGTGCGGGTCAACACCGGCATGGCCTATCTCACGGACGAGGTGCGGGCTCGCGACAATTTGCAGATTCGCGCCGACAGCCTGGTCGACAAAGTATTGTTTGACGGCCGGCGTGCGGTGGGCGTGCAACTGGCCAACGGTGAGCAACTGCAGGCAGCTGAAGTGATCCTGTCGGCCGGCAGCTATGGCAGCGCGGCGATTCTGCTGCGTTCCGGCATCGGCCCCGGTGAAGACTTGCGCACGCTGGAGATCGCGCAGGTCGCCGAGTTGCCGGTCGGGCAGAACCTGGTGGATCACCCGTTCTACTACAACGCCTACGCCGCCAAACCGGACTTGATCGGCCGCCAGTCACCGGCCATCGGCGCCAAACTCTGGACCCACAGCCGTAGTGCCGAGCAGGGTGATCTGGACATTCACATCACCGCGACTCACTTGTTTCCCCACGATCAGAGCCCGACGCAGGTCGGCTTCGTGCTCGCGGTCGCGCTGACCCGGCCGCTGTCCCGAGGCAAGGTCACGCTCGCCAGTCGCGATCCGTTCGTGGCCCCCAACATCGACCTGAATTTCCTCGCCGAGCCCAAGGACCGCCAGCGCCTCCTGGACGGTATTCGCCTCGCGCGCAGGATTGGTGCGACGGCACCGCTCAAGGGCTTGATCCATTCCGAGCTGAACCCGGGGCAGGGCAACGATTCCGACGACGCCTTGCTGGCCAGCGTCAAAGCCACGCTCGACACCTATCACCATCCGACGTCGACGGCCCCGATGGGCCGGCCGGGCGATGCAAAAGCGGTGGTCGACCTCGAAGCCCGAGTGATCGGTGTGCAAGGCCTGCGGGTGGTCGATGCCTCGATCTTCCCCGACGTGCCCTCCGTTGCCACCAACCTCACCGTGATCGCCACCGCCGAAAAAATCGCCGGCCTCTACGCCTGAATCCAAGGAAGATTTCACCATGAACAACACCAAGGTTTTGAACTGGATCGACGGCCTGTGGCTGGATTCCGGTATTCACCACGACTCCATTGACCCGGCGACGTATGAGTTGATCGGCCGCTACGCCGAAGGTGGCGAGGCGGAGGCTCGCCAAGGCATCGAAGCCGCACAACGGGCATTCACCCAGACGCCGTGGAAAGACGATCGCCAGTTGCGTGCCCAGGTTCTGCTGGAACTGGCAGACGCCTTCGAGCTGAATGCCGCCGAGCTGATCGACACCCTGGCGCTGGAGAACGGCAAGATCCGCCCCGAAGCCGCGTTCGAAGTCGGCATGGTGCCGTCCAAGTTGCGCTACTACGCCGCGCTGGCCCGCACCGAATATGGCCGGGCAGCGGAACCCCGGCCCGGCAAGATTTCCCTGGTCATCCGTCAGGCCGTGGGCGTGGCCGGCATCATCGTGCCGTGGAATTCCCCCGTGGTGTTGATGATCCGTTCGCTGGCGCCGGCACTGGCCGCCGGTTGCACCACAGTGATCAAGATGCCCGGGCAAACGGCCCAGACCAACGCGCTGGTCGCACGGATCATGAGTGAGGCGCCGTCGCTGCCACGGGGCGTGATCAACCTGTTCAGCGAGCAGGGCGCGGCCGGTTCGATTCATCTGGTGGAGTCGCCGAAAGTGCCGGTCATCAGCTTCACCGGCAGTACCGGCACCGGGCGGGCGATATCGGCGGCGGGTGCCCAACACCTCAAGCGCTTCGGGCTGGAACTGGGCGGCAAGACGCCGATGCTGGTGTTCAACGACGCCGATCTCGATGCGGTGGTGCCGGCGCTGGTCAAGGCGCTGACAGTGTTTGCCGGGCAGTTCTGCATGACCGGTTCGCGGCTGCTGGTGCAACGTGACATCGCCACGGCGCTGACCGAGCGCCTGGCGGCACGCCTCGAAGCTGTGCGGGTCGGGCCGGCTGCCGATCCGGCCAGTGACATGGGGCCGCTGATCGACAAGCCGAACGTGCAGCGGGTCAATCAAGTGGTGGAGGAGGCGATAGCCGCTGGTGCGCAAGTCATCGTGCGCGGTGGGCCGGTCACTGACGGGCCGTTGGCCAGAGGCGCGTTCTATCGGCCGACGCTGCTGCGGGTCAGCGATCCCGAAATGGCCATCGTCCAGCGCGAGACCTTCGGCCCGGTGCTGACCCTGCAAGTCTTCGACAGCGAAGCCGAGGCCATCGAACTGGCCAACAACAGTGAGTTCGGCCTGGCGGCCAGCGTCTGGACCCGCGACATCGGCTGCTCGCTGCGGGTTGCCCGTGAACTGGAGGCCGGTACGGTCTGGGTCAATGACTGGGCGGTGGTCTACGACGAGTTCGAGGAGGGCGGCTTCAAACAGTCGGGGCAAGGGCGTTTGAACGGCGTGGCGGCGATGGATGATTTTGTCGAGTACAAACACATCGCCCTCAATCCCGGCCTGCGTCAGGAGTGAGCCCGATGCGATTATCCCGACCGTGGATCGTCGCGCTGCTGGCAGGGACGCTGACCGCGTCCTCTGTCTACGCCGCTGGCGAACAACCTCTGACTTCCACAAGGACTGTTTCCGTGTCTCAGGACAAACTCTACGACGCACTGCTGGATGCGCTGTATGCCACGTTCGGCAGGCATCCGGGCTTTCGTGCAACCCATGCCAAAGGCGTGTTGGTGAACGGCACCTTCACCGCTTCACCGTCGGCGGCGACGCTCAGCCGCGCCGCGCATTTGCAGGGGCAGCCAGTGCCAGTGGTGCTGCGCTTCTCCAACTTCAGTGGTGTACCGGCCACGGTGGACGGTGATCCGATGGCCAGCCCGCGTGGCCTCGCGGTGCGTTTCAAACTGCCGAACGGAGAGTCAACGGACATCGTCAGTCACTCGTTCGACGGCTTCCCGGTGGCCACGCCCGAAGGTTTTCTGAGCTTCCTGCAAGGCATCGCGGCGACCGTTGCGACGCCGTCGGATCCGCTGCCGTTGCAGAACTTTCTGGCGGAGCATCCCAGGGCCAAACACTTTCTGGAAGCACCCAAACCGGCACCGGCCAGCTACACCAGCCTCGAGTACTTCGGCGTGAACGCGCTGGTCTTCAGCAACCGGGAAAACCAGGAGCAGGTCGTTCGCTACCGCATCGAACCGTTAACCGGCCAATCGCTGCTCAGCGACCAACAAGCCTCCCGCATGCCAGCCGATTACTTGCAGGACGAACTGACGGCACGACTGGCGAAGGGCCCCGCGCAGATGCGTTTGATCGCGCAACTGGCGGCGCCGGGCGACGTGGTCGAAGACGGCTCGATCCCGTGGCCTAGAAACCGCCGCGAAGTCGAACTGGGCATCTTCACCCTCGATTCAGGGGTGCCTGCCGAGGATCAGCAATCGGCCCAGCAGCGTCTCGACTTCAGCCCCGGCCGGTTGCTTGATGGCATCGCCCTGAGCCGCGACCCGATGACGCTGGCCCGCGACCGCATCTACCAGCGCGCCGTGCTCCGGCGCCAGCAACCATGACCACCGAGGCCGGCGCCCGCTGGAAACAGTGGCTGGTGTCGTGGCTGGTGGTGTGGCCGCTGTCGGTGTCCATGCCGTGGGCGCTGGCAGCGCTGCTCGAATTGGCGGACCTGCGTCTGCCGGGGTGGTTGTTCAAGATGCTGGTCGCCGGGCTGATCTCGTTCAACATGGTGTATTGGCTGATGCCGCAGAGTTCGCGGTTGATGGCGCGGTGGTGGGTGCGCTAAGCAATCCGGGCCTCATTCGGTGGCGTCAAAAGCCTTGTGGTAGCTGACGACACCGACAGGCAATTCCCCGCCAAACGACAACGCCTGAAAGTACTCCGCCGGAATTCCTGGCAGTTCCAGGCCTGCATGGGCCTTGAAGCCGAAGCGGCCGTAGTAGCCCGGGTCGCCAAGCACCACACAACCAACGCCGCCAATGCGCTGCAACTCCGCCAACGAGGCCTTCATCAACGCCGTGCCGATGCCTTGCTGCTGGCGGGTCGGGCACACGGAGATCGGGCCCAGGCCATACCAGCCTTGAGTGCCGGAGGAAATCGTCACCGGTGAAATGGCGACATGGCCGACCACCGTGTCGTTCTCGACGGCCACCAGCGAAACGCTGAGCTGACCGGCGCGGCGCAAGGCGTTGACGATGAATTGTTCGGTGTGGCTGGAGTGTTCTTCGTGCTGGAACGCGGCCTCGGTGATTCGGGCGATGGCGTTGATGTCTTCGGGGTGTTCGTTGCGGAGGGTGATATTTGTATTCATGCGTTCTCGGGTATCCCGGTCGATCAGGGCTCGAAGGGTTTCGAACAGCGGATCGGCGTTGGTGTATTGCTTGCCGTAGGCCAGGTTGAAGCCATAGTCGAAGTCTGGCGGATTCTTCCCTTGAGTGTGTTGTAAAAGTGTTTCCAGCTTGTCCAGCGCCTTCACCGCTTTGGCTTCGGGGGAGCGCGCGTTTTCGTAGTCGTCCCAGAGTGCGAGGATTTCGTTTCTCAGTGCGTCGTCCAGGGAGCGGGTGAGCAGCAGCAAGTCGTTGCGCTCCTGTTCGCCCTTGTCGGGAAAACCGACCTGATCAACCGCCGGGATATCACCGTTGATGGCCTCGCCGAGGTCGTGGATGACGCACATTTTCAGGACTTTCAGCACGTCGAGCCCGGTCAGGTCGTCGGCGAACACGATCGCCATCAGGCACAGGCGCCAGCTGTGTTCGGCGGTGCTTTCGTTGCGACCGGAGGAGGTGTGCGCGCTTCTGAGGACGTCCTTGAGCCGTTCTGCTTCGCGCAGAAAGTCGAGGCGTCCCTTGATTTTTTCGAGGTTCATACGGTGGCCGGGATAAAGAGAGCAGGGCTCAAAGCCTAGGCCCGGCCTCGATCATCGTCCACGCATAAAATATGCGGCACGCGGCCTACAGCGTTTCCACCAGCCGTGCGGCGGTGCCGTCCGAAAGTGCGATCCGCGTCCAGCGGCACAGGCTTTCGCGGATGGGAACGAGGGTTGAATCATTGTGGCCGGTGACGAATTCCAGTGCCGGCGGCGCGGGGAGTTCTCGCCAACCAGTGTCATCCAGCAAGGACTCCTTGTGCTGGATTTCCGCCGTCGCAAAGCGCCACAACGATTGCCCCAGCAGATCGCTCAGTGGACTTGTGAATTGCGCGGCGCGGGCCGGGGAACAGGCCAGCAGGCGATGGGTCAGGTCGCAGACGAGGTGAACCGGGCGTGCGCTGTCTGTAACCAGTCGCGCGAGGGCCTGATCGGCGGCGCTGTCGAGTCGCGCCGCGAGCAGCCGTTCGAGTTGAAGATGCGCCTCCGGGTCCATCGCCTGCATACCGCTTTCCCAGCGGGAAATCGTCGACTGGGTGACCTTGAACAACTCGGCGGCATGGTTCTGCTTGACGCGGTGCAGCACGCGCCAACGGCGCAGGGCGATGCCGGGGAGACTGGGCTTGAGCAAGGTGTCGGGCATGGCGAAGGATCGCAAAAGGAATGCGGGCCGACAGTCTGAAGACTGTCGGCCCGTGCTGCAAATCGACGCGATATCAGGTCATTCCGGGAGCTTGGCGATCACCTTGATCTCGAACTGAAAGCCATACAGCCACGTCACGCCGACCGCCGTGATGGTCGGATGCGGCGCCTCACCCCAGAACTCCGGCACCACTTCCCAGATGGTTTCGAAGGTCGATTGCGGGTCGACCATGAACACGGTCACGTCCACCACGTCATCAAAGCTGCCGCCGGCTGCGCCGAGAATCGCATTCAGGTTGGTGAAAGCCCGTCGCACCTGTTGTTTCAGATCCGGCTCGGGCGAGCCGTCCTCAAGGCTGCCGACTTGCCCGGAGACAAACAGAAAACCGTTGGAACGCACCGCCGGTGAATAGCGATTGCGCTCGTAAAGGGCATGGCGTCCGGGCGGGAAAACCACGTCGCGTTTTGGCTGGGTGTTGGTCATGGAGTGTCTCCTTCAATGGCTTGAAACCTGCGATGGAGAAACTCTAGGGACTTGCCTCGGCGCGATAAACGCGCAATCTTGGCGATCACTGTTTGTAAATCCCAAACAATCGAGCCGCTATTAGAGGTGGGTGATGGACCGTTTTGACGCGATGCAAGCCTTCGCCCGGGTGGTGGAGGCGGGGAGTTTCACCAAAGCCGCCGAAACCCTGCACATGAGCAAGACCACCGTGACCCATCTGGTGCAGCAGCTGGAGGCACGCCTGCGGGTCAAGTTGCTCAACCGCACCACGCGCAAGGTCAACGCCACGGCGGACGGCGCGGCTTACTACGAGCGGGTGATCAAGCTGCTGGCGGACATGGACGATGCCGAAACCAGTCTTCCTGGTGCGGCGGCGCAGCCCAAGGGTCGCTTGCGGGTCGATGTGCCGAGCCCCTTGGCCAATCTGATTCTGGTGCCGGCGCTGCCCGAATTTTGCGCGCGTTATCCGGAGATCCAGATCGACATGGGCGTCAGCGACCGGATTGTCGACATCATTGATGAAAACGTCGATTGCGTGGTGCGCGGGGGCGAGCTGCGGGATCAGTCGTTGATGGCCCGGAAGGTGGCGGATCTTCAACTTGGCGTGTATGCCGCGCCGAGCTATCTGGCCCGTGCCGGCACCCCGGCGCATCCCCGAGAGCTGGAAGACAGCCATCACCGAGTAGTCGGTTTCCTCTGGGCGCGCACCGGCAAACCGGTGCCTTACGCCCTGCACAACGAACACGAAGATCTGCAGATCAAGGGCCGCCATGTGTTGGCGGTCGATGACGGCAATGCCTACCTGTCGGCGGGCCTCGCGGGGCTGGGCGTGTTGTGGTTGCCCAAGTACATGTCCAAAGCACACGAGGCGAGCGGTGATCTGGTGCCGCTGTTCGAAGACTGGCGCCTCGATCCAATGCCGCTCTACGTCGCGTACCCGCCGAATCGCCACATCAGCCGCAAGCTGCGGGTGTTCATCGACTGGATCGCCGAGGTGATGGAGCGCCACGCACCGGTCATGGATCGCTCAGGTTCGCCAGCAACCACTCGGTGAAACTGCGGGCCATCGGATCGCTTTCGCTGTCGCGGTGGGTCAGCAACGCCCAGTTCGGGCCGCGAATGGTGTCGTCCACCAAGGGCTGCAACAGCCCGTCGGCCCGGGCCTTGCGGCTGAGCAACTGGCTGACCAGCGCGATGCCGAGCCCGCCGCACGTCGCATCCAGCAACAGGCCCGGATCGGAGAAGTTCAGCCCCTGATCCTGCTGGCCGACGTCGATCCCGGATTCCACCGCCCAATGGCTCCAGTCCATTTCCCGCTCGCCGTGCAGGGTGGTGCGCTGTGCAGGCGGAACCGCCAGCAGACTTGGATGACACGCCGGATAGAGCCGGTCGGCGTGCAGCACTTTGAAGCTGCATTCGGCCTGGGAACTGATGTCGTCACGCACCGCCAGATCGATGGTCTGGGTCGCCATATCCGGCACTTCGTCGGTGCTGAAAATCCATAGATCGACATTCGGATGCTGGTGGCGGAAATCCCCCAGACGCGGCAGCAACCAATGCCGGGCAAAGGCCGGCGTGGTGTTGAGCACCAGTTGATTGGGTTTCTGGTATTGCCCCAGTCGGCGGATGCCCACCGACAGTTGTTGCAGCATCGCCTGGGTGGTGCTGAGCAGATCGTGGCCGGCGTCGGTCAGCGCCACGCTGCGACCGCTGCGGAAAAACAGCGGCTGCTCCAGATAGGCCTCAAGGCTGCGGATCTGCTGGCTGATGGCCGATTGCGTGAGGCTCAGCTCTTCGGCGGCCTTGTGAAAACTGCCCAGCCTTGCGGCGGCTTCGAAGCCGCGCAACGAGCTGAGGGGTGGCCAGTGTTTCAGCATGATCGATAAGTTCCTCTAATCAGTTTTCCGCTAAATCCATCGTTTGTTTGCCCGTAAGGCCGCCATTAGCATGCACGTCAACGCCGCCAAGGCTGTTTTCATTGAACACAATGGCTTAACTCAAAGGGCTTTTTACCATGCAGCAGAACAAAAACAACAACAGCGGTTGGATGATGCCGGCAGAGTGGGTAACGCACGCCGCGACCTGGATGGTCTGGCCACACAATCAGGCCCTGTGGGAGTCGGGCTGGGGCGTGACCTTGCCGTTGGTGCAGGAAGATTTCGCCCGCGTCGCCAATGCCATCGCCCGGTTCGAACCGGTGAAAATGGTCGTCGATCCGTCGGCCATCGCCAGCGCCAAAGCCTTGTGCGGGCCGAACATCGAACTGATTCCGCTGGCGGTCAACGACAGCTGGTGCCGCGACTCCGGCCCAAGTTTCGTGGTTCACCCGGAACAAGGTCTGGCCGGTGTGAGCTGGCGCTTCAACGCGTGGGGCGGCAAGTCGGCCCACGACCTGGACGAAAGCCTGGCCCGTCGCGTGCTCAATCACCTGGGCGGCGAGTGCTTCGGCACGGCGCTGAGCAACGAGGGCGGCGCGATCCACGTGGACGGCGAGGGCACGTTGATCACCACCGAATCGGTGCTGCTCAACCCCAACCGCAACCCCGGCGTGAGCAAGGCCGAGATGGAAGAGATCTTCAGCCGTCTGCTCGGCGTGAAGAAAACCATCTGGCTGCCGGGCGATCCGGATTACGTCACCGGCGACATGACCGACGGCCACGTCGATGGCGTCTGTGCCTTCGCTCGCCCTGGTATGTTGCTGGTGGACGCCACCCATGATCGCAGCTCGGTGTACGCCGAAGTCGTGCGGGAAAACCGCCGCGCACTGGAACTGGCCACCGACGCCCAGGGCCGCAAATTCGAGTTGATCGAACTGTATGAAGCCACCGATGCGGTGGACACCGAAGCCGAAGTCTTCTGCGCCTCGTACACCAACTTCTACATCGCCAACGGCGCGATCATCATGCCGGCGTACGGCATCGAGGCCGACCATGTCGCGGCAGAAACGCTGGCCAAGGCGTTCCCGGGACGTGAAGTGGTGCCGGTGCAGATCAATCATCTGGCCCACGGTGGCGGCGGTGTGCACTGCATCACCCAGCAACAGCCAGCCTGGCCGGTGGAGGGTTGATCGATGACGTTGCTGAAAGTCGCTACTACCCAGATGCCGTGCACCTGGGATCTGAAAAGCAACCTCGATCGCGCCGAGCAGTTGGTGCGTGAAGCGGCCGCGCAGGGCGCCCAGGTGATCCTGTTGCAGGAGCTGTTCGCCACGCCGTATTTCTGCATCGAGCAGAGCCATCAGCATATGGCACTGGCCGAGGAGTTCCGCGACAGTCAGGTGCTGTCGCGCTTCGCCGCGCTGGCCCGTGAGCTCGGCGTGGTGCTGCCACTGAGCTGGTACGAAAAGGCCGGCAATGCCTACTTCAACTCCCTGAGCGTGGCCGATGCCGACGGGCGTTTGCTGGGTGTGTACCGCAAGACTCACATTCCCAACGCCATCGGCTATCAGGAGAAGGAATATTTCAGCCCCGGCGACACCGGTTTCAAAGTCTGGGACACCGCGTTCGGCCGCCTCGGCGTGGGCATCTGCTGGGATCAGTGGTTCCCGGAGACCGCTCGCTGCCTGGCCTTGATGGGCGCCGAAGTGCTGCTGTTCCCGACCGCTATCGGCTCGGAACCGGGCTGCGCGGATCTGGACTCCCGCGACCACTGGCAGATGACCATGCGTGGCCACGCCGCTGCCAACCTGCTGCCGGTGATCGCGTCCAACCGCGTTGGCCGTGAAGTTGCGGGCACCGATGCGGCGCTGCAAATGAATTTCTACGGATCGTCGTTCATCTGCAACCACAAGGGAAAAATGCTCGCCGAAGCCGACCGCGCCAGCACCGGAGTTTTGGTGCAAAGCCTCGATCTGTCGGCCATGCGCGAAGAGCGCCTGAGCTGGGGCATCTACCGCGACCGTCGCCCGGAAATGTACGGCGCCTTGTTGAGCCAGGATGGCCGTCACCTTCACGCCCGCTGGAATCCTCAAGGAGTCTGATATGCACACCTCACACAAGTGGTTGCTGGGCGCTCTGGGCCTGGCGCTGGCCGGTTTGATGCCGGCCGTGCACGCCGAAGACAAGACCCTGCGGCTGTACAACTGGGCGGATTATTTCGCCGAAGACACGCTGACCAGGTTCACCGCCGAAACCGGGATCAAAGTGATCTACGACGTGATGGACGGCAGCGAAACCCTGGAGGCCAAGATGCTCTCCGGTGGCAGCGGCTACGATCTGATCTTCCCCGGCGACACCGTGGCCGAACGGCTGATGCGCGCCGGCAGCCTGTTGCCGCTGGATCCTTCGAAGGTCACGGCGATGAACGACATCGAGCCGGGCCTGCAAAAACTGCGCAGCCATTACGAGCATTCGAACAAGGCCACGGTGCCCTACACCTGGGGCACCATCGGCCTGACCTACAACGCCGAGCAGATCAAGCAGCGCATGGCCGACGCCCCGGTCAACAGCCTCGACATGCTGTTCAAACCGGAACTGGCCGCCAAGTTTGCCGATTGCGGGATCTCGATGATCGACTCGCCGGACGAAGTGCTGGCCGTGGTGCTCAATTACCTGGGCCGCGACCCGCGCAGCGCCAAGCCTGCGGACCTGGCGGCGGCCAGTGACTTGCTGATGAAGCTGCGGCCGTACATCCGCAAGTTCCAGTCGCAACCGGTGACCGATCTGGTCAACGGCAACCTGTGCCTGTCCCTCGGCTACAGCGGTGACATGACCCAGGCCCAGCGCACCTCGGACAGTGCCGGCAAACAGACCCGCTTCCAGTACCGCGTTCCCCGCGAGGGCACCACGGTGTGGATGGACACCATGGCCATTCCGGTCGATGCCAAACACCCGGAATACGCCTATGCCTTCATCAACTTCGTGATGCGCCCGGAGAACATGGCCGCAATCAGCAATTTCACCGGTTACCCGACCTCCAACGCCAAGGCCCGGCCAAACGTGGATGAGGCCATGCGCAACAACCCGGACATCTACCTCGACGAAGCGACCTATGCTCGTCTGATACCGGGCAAGGATATTCCCCAGGCCGACATGCGCGCCCGCATGCGCACCTGGACCAAGTTCAAGACCGCCACTGCAAAGTGATTTTTCCGGGCCGCCCCGGCGGCCCCTTACACATCAGGAAGTTACACATGCCAACTCGTCGCGAGTTCATCAAACAGGTTTCAGTCGCCGCCGGCGTAGGCGCTGCCGTCATGGGCCTCGGCCTGTCACCGGCGCGGGTGCTGGCGGCCGGCGAAGGTCGCTGGTTCATGCCCGACGAGGGCGACAAACACGAACGCGCCTACATGGCCTTCGGCGCGCAGGACGCGATCTGGGAAGACTTCACCGAAGACGTTCAGGAAGCGCTGGGCCGGATCGCCCGCGCCATCGCCCGCTATGAACCGCTGACCATCTACTGCCGCAGCGGCGAACGCAGCCTGGCCGAAGAGATTTGCGGCACCTCCAACATCACCTACCAGATCGCCAACCTCGACGACATCTGGATGCGTGACATCAGCGCCAACTTCGTCATCGATGACAAAAGCGGCCTCGGCGCGGTGGACTTCAACTTCAGCGGCTGGGGCAATAAGCAACAACATTCGAAAGACGCGAAAATCGCCAAACGGGTGGCGCAAGACGCGCAAGCGACCTACATCCGCAGCGAACTGGTGGGCGAGGGCGGCGGCATCGAAGTCGACGGCCACGGCACCGGAATCATGACCGAAAGCTGCTGGGTCAACGAAAACCGCAACCCCGGCTGGAGCAAGGCTGACGTCGAGGCGGAACTGAAGGCACGCCTGGGCCTGCGCAAAATCATCTGGCTGCCGGGCATCAAGGACAAGGACATCACCGACGCCCACGTCGATTTCTACGCGCGCTTCGTCAAGCCTGGCGTGGTCATCGCCAACCTCGACACCGACCCGAAGTCCTACGACAACAAGGTCACGCTGGCGCACCTGGAAATCCTGAAAAAGGCCACCGACGCCGACGGTCGCCCGTTGCAGATCCACACCGTGTCGCCACCGCTGAAACCACGCAAGACCAAATTCAACAAGAACAACGACGACTTCGCGGCCGGTTACATCAACTACTTCGTCATCAACGGCGCGGTCATCGCCCCGGAGTTCGGCGACAAGGACGCCGACAAAAAGGCCTTCGACCTGCTCAAACAGCTCTACCCGAACCGCGACGTGGTGCAGATCAACATCGACGCCATCGCGGCCGGTGGTGGCGGGATTCACTGCGTGACCAGTCACCAGCCTGCTTAAGGGTCGCGTTCAGCGAAACCGTGGGGGAATCGCCTCGGCAAAGGGATAGAAGTCAAACCACGGTTTGGCTTCTTCGAGCACCTGTTTGAAAGCGGGGCGCTGCACCAGCCGTTCGAAGTAGGCGTTCAAGTGGCCATGGTCGCCGGGGAACGGCACCAGCGTGCTGGCGTAAAACAGGGCCGGGCTCGCGGAGCAATCGGCCATGCTGAAGTCCGGGCTGGCAATCCACTGACGGGTCGCCAACTGACGTTCGAGCATGCCGTACGCGGTGTTCAGCAGGGTGCGCTGGCTGGTCAGGTCGCCGTGTCGGTCGTGAATCCGGTCGGCGACGATCTGCGACATCGGCGTCATCACGTAGTTGTCGAAAAACCGGTCCCAGAGGCGAACTTGCAGGGCGGTGTCCCAATCGTCGGGGATCAGACGGCCAGCGCCGGCATGGTAGTGATCCAGATACTCGATGATCACGCTCGACTCCGGCACTTTGCGCTGGCGGGCACGATCATGCAGCACCGGGAATTTGACCAGCGGCCACAGGGCCCGCAGCTCGGCTCGTTCGGCTTCGCTGGACAGGTCGATGACGCGCTTGTCGAACGCGGTGCCGTGTTCGTAAAGGGCGATCAGCACCTTGTGGCAGTAGGACGACAACGGGTGGTAATAGAGGGTCAAGTCCATGGTTCAACGCCTCGCGTTGGTGGTGAAAAACACTACACAGGTATAGCGCGCCTGCGCACGGCCATGCATTTGATTTCCGCCAGCAGCCCCGAACGCTGAATCGGGTCACTTCGCGCGGAAGTACCGGATCAGGTTGACCGATTTTGTGAACACCGCGTAAGCCACCGCTGCGATCATGAGTCCGGCCACGGCCGGGCCGACCGCATTGAGGCCGGTAATGAGCAGCATGTAGAGCGACAGCATCAGTATCAGCACGACATAACCGGCGAGAGTCTGTCTAAGGAACGCCAACAGCAGCGGGATGAATGCCACTGCCACCGAGTGGATGGCCACCGCCTGCAAAATCTCGATTATCAGATACGAGAAAGCATCTTCGCCGCTTGCTTGCGTGGCGATCAGCCAGGATTCGTTCATCAGCCAATTCAGGCCGCCAACCACCATCAGGCTGATGACGACAATCAGCGCCATGTTTATTGCTCGGCTACTCATTGGTCTTCATTGCGCCCATGAGCGGCCGCCGCCAGTTGTTCGGTATCCACCCGAACAAACACCGAATCACCCACCGCCGTCAGCACCTCCCCGGCGTAGACCTCGCAGATCACCCGGGTCTTGCGGCCGACTTCACCGTCGACCCAAGCCTTGAGCGTCAGTGGTACGCCCATCGGCGTCGGCTTGATGAACTTGATGCCGAGGTTGCCGGTGACGCAGTTGATGCGCGGCAGGCTTTCGGCTTCACGCCCATCGGCGCGGTAGTGGTAAGCCATCGCCGTCCAGTTGGAATGGCAGTCCACCAGCATCGCAATCAGGCCGCCGTAGACCAACTCCGGCCAGCCGCAGTATTTGGCTTCGGGGATGTGCTCGGCCATGACGTGCACGCCGTCCTCGTGCCAGAAACTCTTGATGTGCAAGCCTTGCGGGTTGCTGCTGCCGCAGCCGAAGCAGACGCCGTCGGGGGCGGCGGTGTCTTGCAGGGAGGTGTCGAGGGTGGACATGCCGGGGTCATCCTTAAACTGTTAGCCGAACCGGGCGGATTCTAACCCCGAATAAAGGATGAAGCGTGATTTAGTCCGGCGCCAGATCCCCATACCAGTAAGCCGCCGTGACACCACCATCCATGAGGAAGTCGCTGCCGGTGATGAACGTGCCCTCGGGTCCCATGAGCAATGCGCCCACGGCCGCTACTTCATCCGGTGTGCCGCCACGCCCGGCGGCGCTGCGTTCGATCATGCGCCGGTAGCCTTCACCGCGCGGGCCGCTCAACTCATCCCGGGCCAGTGGCGTGAAGATGATGCCCGGGCTGATCGTATTGACCCGTGCACCCCGTTTACCCCAACGCACGGCCTCTGCCATGACCCGCAGCGAGTTGCCGCGTTTGGAGACTTGATAGGCGTGCAACGGGTCGCTGATGCGCTCGGCCGACAGCATCGGCAACGCCAGCAGTTCCTCGGTCGGTGTCGTGGCCAGCGCCTTGTTCTGTTTTGCGCTCAGTGCCGGCAAGCGGTGACCGGATTGCGAGGCAATCACGATGGCCGAACCGCCGGCAGCGATGACCTGGCCGAATTCCTCCAGTACGACGGCCGTGCCGTACAGGTCGACGCGCAAAATGGTTGCGGCTGACGCTTGCGAGGGCGAGACCCCAGCCGCATGAATCACCCCGCTGATGTCACCGAGGGCGGTAGCGGTCTGGACCAGCGCTTGCACCGAGGCGCGAGAGGCGACGTCCACCACGGTGGTGGTCACGTCGAAACCTGCATCGAGCAAGACCTTTGCTGCTGCGTCGGCGTTTTCCTGCTTGAGATCGGCCAGCACTACATGCTTGCCGGCACTGACGCGCCGGGCAATCGCCTGGCCGATGGCACCCGCACCGATCACCACGATCACTTTCGCTGAATTGTTCATGGGTTCATCTCACGTGAGAGCCGGATTCCCGACGAGGTGAACGACTCTATATTGCTGCTGATTGCTCAACAATATAGGGTTGGCTGCATACCTTAGTGAGGGATTTTCATCAATGTTGCGCGCAGATCTGCCGGGCCTTACCGCCTTCATCGCCATTGCCGAGCAGCGCAGTTTCAGTGGTGCAGCGCGGGTATTGGGAGTGTCTTCGTCGGCGCTCAGCCATTCGATGCGCAACCTGGAGGCGCGCCTGGAAATGCGCTTGTTCAACCGCACGACGCGCTCGGTGTCGCTGACCGAGGCGGGGGAGCAGTTGCTTAACGGAGTGCGGCCATTGATGAATGATCTGACGAACGTGGTCAACGAGGTCACATCCGCCCGGATCAGCCCTTCAGGGTCGATCCGCATCAGCGCGTCGGAGTCGTCGATCCGGCCGCTGATTCGCCACGTGGTTCCTGAGTTCATTGCCCGCTATCCGAACATCCACATCGAGTTCGTTGCCGACGGTGCGCTGCAAGACATTGTCGGCGACGGTTTTGATGCCGGCATCCGGCTGATCGATGACGTGCCACGCGACATGATCGCCATTCGCTTCGGGCCGGACGTGTGTTTCGCTGCCGTGGCTTCGCCGGACTACCTTCAACAGCATCCGGCGCCACAGGTGCCGCAGGATCTCAAGGTCCATCGCTGCATTCGCTTTCGCTTCACCGGTGGTGGGCTGTTTCGCTGGGAATTCAAACAGGGCGAACAAAGCGTCAGCCTGGATGTGGAAGGTCAGTTGACGATGGACAACCTCAACTTGATGGTCGAGGCCGCGCTGGCCGGTGCGGGAATCGCCTGGGTGCCGCAGTCACTGGTGGCGGAGGCTCTGCAGGCCGGACGGTTGGTCCGTTTGCTGGAGCAATGGAGCCCGAATTATTCCGGGCTATGTCTGTATTACCCGGCCAACCGTCATCCGCCCACCGCGCTGCGGTTGTTCGCTCAGGCCGTGCGGGACTGGGCGAGCCAGGGTGTGTCGTAGCTTTGCGTCAGATCAACAACCCCGGCGTATCGCGCGCATCAGCTACGTTGCGCCAGGTTGCGTTGAAACTCTTCGAAGCTGCAGGGCAGGGTTGTGGCTTTGCGCTTTTTCGACTTGTCGCGCTCGTCCGGCAATTGGTCGCTGAGCTCCCAGACCTCGAGCATCTTCGCGTATTCGAAGGCGTGGCGCGGGTCGGTCTGAATCCAGTGCTGGAATTCCAGGCGCTCGTCAGGCGTGCAGGTATCGTCTTGCAAACGCAGGCACCAGTGCGCCGCTTGCGTCAGGATTTCTTCGTCTGCGTCGTTCATTGACGGTTCCCAGGATGGCCGAAGCGAGCAATTTACGTGGCGTCTTGCAAAAAAAACGTCAAAGCACGGTGAGGATTTAGTCCGTGTCGCGGACAGAACGCGCGCCCGCCGGACAGATCGCGCCGCCATTTACGCTTTTCGAAGATTTGCCATATTCAGTCACATTGCGTTGTAGATAGTGGGCAGCCCAACCGGTTTCCAATGAGGCTGCATCGTGTTTCCACGTCTTCTGTGTTCGCTGTCCGTGTTGAGTCTGTCCATCGCCGCCGCCCACGCGGCCGACCTTGATACCCCGCGCCTGAAGGGCATCGACAACTTTCGTGATGTCGCCGGTATCACCACGGCCTACTCAACGACCCATGACGGCACGATGCGCGCCGGTGTGTTCTACCGCTCCAACGCATTGACGCCGAGCGCGTCGGATCTGGCGACCCTCAACGGTCTGGGGATCAAGGCCGTTTATGACTTGCGTACGCCCAGCGAAATCGCTGGCACGCCGGACACGATGATCAGCGGCGCGACCTACCAGAACATCGACATCATCGGCGCCACCACGTCGGGTGCGAACATCACCACGGTCTCGTTCAAGAGCGCGGCCGATGCGATTGCGATGATGCAGGAGACTAACCGCGCGTTTGTCAGCGACGCGGGCATGCGCGGTCAGCTCAATGTGTTGTTCAACGAACTGGCCGGCGTCGACGGTGCCGCGCTGTTCCATTGCACCGCCGGCAAGGACCGCACCGGCTGGACGGCCGCTGTGCTGCAAAGCATCGCCGGGGTCGACAACGCCACGATCATGAGCAACTACCTGGCGACCAACGATTACACCGCCGCCCGCGTGGCGAAAACCCTGGCGATGATGCCGCCGAGCATGGCCGCGATCTACGCGCCGCTGCTGGGCGTGGAGGCGAGTTACCTGCAAGCCGGCCTGGATCAGGTGACCGCGCAATACGGCAGCATGGACAACTACCTCAAACAGGGGTTGGGTCTGTCTCAGGAAACCATTTACGTGCTGCGCGGCAAAATGGTCGAGTACAACAGTCTGCCCGGTCAGGCAGGGCTGATCGGCAACGCCGCGGCTGGCGCGCAACTGTTGCAGGAGTTGCAGAACAGCAAACTGTCGGGCACCTACAGCGCCTACAACTACTACCTGCAATCGGCCATCGACGCCGGCACCCTTGGCGGCGTCGAATCCACCGTGGGCGGTCAGGTGCACGCCGATGCGGCGAGTTATCTGCTGCGTCAGAACGCAATGATCGAGCAAGCCGCCGCGCCATTCGCCAACGGCACTGACCTCAAGGTCGGCCAGTACCGGTTGTGGAGTACCGCGCTCGCCGGCTACCTGGGCACCGACGGTTCGTCCCATGCGCAAAGCAGCAACGAACACAGTCAGGGGCTGATGGTCGGCATTACCCAACGCTTCTCCGAGCAACTCAGCGCGCGCGGCGGCATCGGTTACAGCAAAGGCACAGTCGGCGGGGCGGGCGGCGAAGCCGATACCGATTTCACCTTCTTCGACCTTGGCGCGCGTTATGGCTTCGCCAGCCTTGAACGTGGCCTGTTTGTCGATGCCAACATCAGCGCCGGTTACGTCGACTACGACAGCAAACGCGACCTCGGCGGTGGCCTCGGTTCGGCGAAGGGCGATACCCACGGCAACCTCAGCGGCGCCACGCTGGCGCTGGGTTATCGGATGCCGATGAACAGCGTGATTCTGGAGCCAAGCCTTGGCGTGCGCGTCAGTCGTCTGGACCTGTCGGGCTTCCAGGAGAAGGGCAGCGAACTGGCCCTCGACGTCGACGACATCCAGCAAACCCGCCGCAGTGCGGTGGCCAATCTCGACGTTTCGTTCGCCCCGATGCCGGTGGGCGCGTGGCAACTGGTGCCGGGCGTGCGGGTCGGTTATGAGCGTGTGCTCGGCGATCATCAGGTCGACAGCGAAGGGCACCTGCTGGGGCTGGATATCGAACAACGCGCGGCGTTCGACAACCGCGATCAGTTCAGCGGCGGCGTCAACCTGATGGCCAACCTCGGCGCGCTGAGCCTGGGCGCCGAAGTCGGTGCCAGCGGCGGGGGCGACAGCCACGGCTTCAGCGGCGGGCTCAAGGCCAGTTATCAGTTCTGATCAACCTGAAGGTGAAGAAAAAGGACTGCCTCAGCGCAGTCCTTTTCGCATTTCTGCGGGGCTCACGCCGTAGGCATCCTGAAAATACTGGCAGAACCGTCCGACGTTGCTGAATCCGTATTGCAGGGCCACATCGGTCACCGAAGACGATTGGCCGTGCTTCAGCGCTTCGCAGGCCCGCTCCAGCCTGACCTGGCGCTGATACGCGACAATCGAAGTCCCGACGAACCGCCGGAAGCCTTCCTGCAAGGCCCGCAGGCTGACGTTCACCAGCCCTGCCAGATCCGTCCCGCTGACCAGTTGCTCGGGATGCGCCTGAATGTATTCGATGGCCTGCTTCACATGTCGAGGTGCAATCGATGCCTCGGGGCGGCGCAAGGCTTCGCTGAAGTTGTGCGGCCAGGCTTCCAGCACCGCGTCTACCAGCATTTCCCGCAGGCGCGACGGCATCAAGGAACCGGCGTTCAACAACAGATCGAACTCGGTGCCGGTGGCCAGATCGATCAGCGCGCGAATGCCCTGAAACGCCGGGCTGTTCAGATCCACCCTCGGCTCGAAATGCAGCTTGTGTACGATCGGTCGTCCCAGCAGCGACGACAGCCGTTCGGTGAGCGCTGCGCGGCTGATCGACATGCCGTGCTGGGCGTGATTGTCGACGAAGCGCATCGAATGTAGATCCGCTTTGTCGATGGCCAGCCCGATGTGCGGCAGGCCCAGCGACTCGGTCGAATCGTTGAAGATGATCCGGCCGGCGGTGGGAATCATGAAGGTGATTTCATCGTAGGGTTCGGGGAACGCCACGGTGAAATCGCCCCGGTAATGCATGCGCCGGAAACTGACCCCGTCGTGCCGGCCGTACACGCCGCCGATGATGATGTCCTTGGGCGGTGGCGGTGTGTCGCCATAACGATTGCCGAACATGCGGGAAAACAACGCGCCGAAGTCGTCGCAGGACATATCGGCGGATCTGAGGATGATGGTCTGGCGCGTCGGGCTTGAGTACACCGGGAGGGTCACCTTGGCAGTCGGGGCAAAGAGGCGCGAGGACGTTAGCAACCGTGAATGACAGCGACATGACACAAACGGATTACGGCGTTTGCCAGTGCGCCTTCAGGAAGTCGATAAACACCTTCACCTTGCGTGTATTCCGCCGATGGGCCTGATACAGCACGTAGATCCACGGTCCGAAAGCGCTGGGCTCACGCCAGTATTCGGGCATCAATTCCACCAGTTCGCCTTGGGCGAGATACGGCGCGGCGCTCCACTGCGGGAGAAATTGCAGGCCCTGGCCGTCGAGCAGGCAGGCCAGCAGGAAATCGTAATTGTCGCTGGCGATGCGCGGCGTCGGCTGGGTCATGCGCAGGCGTCGCTCGCCCTGTTTGACCCACCAGAAATGCCGGTTGAGCAACGGATGCCGAAAGATCAGCCAGTCGTGCTGGTGATAGTTGTCCAGTGACACATCGCTGCCCTTGCGCGCCAGATAGGCCGGGCTGGCGCAGAGCTGTACGCGGTTTTCCACCAGTGGCTGGGCGATCACTCCCGGCAGGTCGATCGGCCCGTCACGCAGCGCCAGGTCATAGCTGCCATCGACCGGGTCGTCGTAGTTGTCGCTCAGATCCACTTCCAGATTCACCTGCGGGTGCTCGTTCAGAAAGCGGCAGCACACCTGATTGAGAAAGGCCGGGGCGAAGGAGGGCGGCGCGATGATGCGCAATTCGCCGCGCAATTCATGCTTGAGCTGTTCGACGCCTTCGCTGGCCAGTTGCAGTTGCAACAGCGCCTGACGCGCGCCTTCCAGATAGATCCGCCCGGCCTCGGTCAGCGCCATGCGCCGGGTCGTGCGGTCGAACAGGCGGCTGCCGAGTTCCTCTTCCAGTTGCGCCACAGCCTTGGTCAGGGCCGACGGCGTGTTGCCAAGCACCTCGGCGGCACGGCTGAAATTACCGTGCTCGGCAGTGGCGACGAACATGGTCAGGGCGCTCATTTTGTCCATTGATCTATTCCTGGCGGGCACAGAAGTTGTGCGTGAGACGGCATTCAGTTATCCGGCGGGCTTGGCTAATCTGGCCTCAGCCTAACAAAAATAACGAGAACGCTCATGAAGCAGCTTCTGACCCTGATGGTGTCGTCCGCACTGGCTTGTGCCTCGCTGGAAAGTCTGGCGGCCACCGACCTGATCCTGCACAACGCGAAGATCTACACCGCTGAACCCGGCCAGTCGTTGCAGCAGGCCGTCGCCATCGAGGGCGACAAGGTCGTGGCGGTCGGTTCGGATGCGCAGGTGCTGCGCCTCAAGACCGCCGACACCCGACTGATCGATCTGGGTGGCAAAGTGGTGATGCCCGGCTTCATCGACTCCCATTCCCACACGATCAAGGGCGGCTTGCAGATGCTTCAAGCCAATCTCGATGGGCAGATGGTGCCGCTCGATGAACTGGAATCGCGCTTGCGCCAATGGCGTGAGGACGGCAAGGCTCGGCGCGGCGAGTTCCTCAGCGTAGGTGGATTGCCTTCGACTTACTGGAACCAGACTGACGCGCTGGAGCAGCGTTTCAATCAGGGCGAGTGGGCCGATCAGCCGTTGTTGCTGCTGGGCTGGGACCTGCACACCGGCTGGGCGAATCGGGCGATGCTCAAACGTGCCGGCATCGATGCGGCGCGCATTCAGGCCCTCAAACCCGAAGAGAAAGACACCCTCGGTCATCACCCAAACGGGCAACCAAACGGCTTTATGGTGGATGCCGGGCTCTATCCGGTGCAGGCCCTGTTGCCGCCGCCGACCGATGAAGCGTTGCTGGCGGGCGGTCGCGCCGCGCTGGAGTACTACAAAAGCCTGGGCATCACCGGGTGGATGGATCCGCTGGCCAATGAACTGCCCGGGGCAGACGTGAAAAACGACTCGCTGGGCGTGCTGCCGACCTACCGGAAACTCTCGGAAAACGGCGAACTCACCGCCCATGTCGCCGCGTTGCTGATGGCCGATTCGAAAGCCACCCCCGCTGACCTCGATGAGCTGGACAAGGTGCGCCAGCAGTCCCTCGGCGTGCACAACCTGACGCTGCCAGGCATCAAGGTGTTCGCCGACGGCGTGGCCGAATCGCCCGCGCAAAGTGCAGCGATGCTTGAGCCTTACAAGAACTCGAAAAAATCCGGCGAGCTGCTGATCGACCCGGCGCACTTTGGCGAACTGGTCAGTGCCGCCGACGCCCGTGGCTGGCTGGTGCACATCCACGCCATCGGCGACCGTGCGGTGCGCGAATCACTCAATGGCATCGAGCAGGCGCGCAAGGATCGCCAGAGTGGCATCGCTCATTCGATCACCCATTTGCAGATGGTCAACCCGAAAGAATTCGCCCGGTTCAAGGCGCTGAACGTCATCGCGTCGATGCAGATGTACTGGGCCAGCGCCGATGAATCGAGCATGGATCTGGTCAAGCCCTACGTCAGCGCCATGGCCTTCATGTACACCTATCCGGCGCGCTCGCTGCTCAAGCAGGGCGCCACCATTGCCGGTGCCAGCGACTGGCCGATCACCACGCCCGAACCGTGGAAAGCCATTTACCAGGCCGTCAGCCGCAAGGGCCCGAAAGGCGTACTCAACGCCGCCGAAGACATCGACCGCCAGGTCATGTTCCAGGCCTACACCCTGAATGCGGCCAAGGTTCTGCGCCTTGAAGACAGCATCGGCTCGCTCAAACCCGGCAAGCAGGCCGACCTGATCGTGCTCGACCGCGATGTGTTCACGGTCGCCCCCGAAGCCCTGCGCGACACCCAGGTACTCAACACTTTCTTCGCCGGCCGCGAAATCTATCGCCGCCAGCCGTAAGCCGTACTCCGATTACAACGCTAAAAAAGGAAACCCTTTCGTGAACCTTCATTGCTTCGTCACAGACACCCATAACCCGCAAACCCGTGGGCACCAGATCGGTGACGCCTTCAGCGCGCAGATTCGCCAGACCGTTGCGCTGTATCTCGACTTTTTCAATCAACTCGACATCCCGCCACAGCAAGTACGCGCTATCGGCGACGCCAGCCTGCAAGCCCTGGAAGACTGGAGCCCGGCGCTGGCCGAGGAAATCGTCGCCATGGCCGAAGGCGCCGACTTGCCGCTGTGGCAACTCGCGGCCTTGAACGCCCGCACCGAAATCCTCGCGGTGATGCCGTCCACCGAGGGCGAATGCTCGACCGCAGTGTTCGCCCCCCATGGCCCGCAAACACCGAAAACCATCCAGACCTGGGACTGGCACGACACGCTGGTACCCAACGGCCTGATCCTGCAACTCACCACCGACACCGGGATGACCGTCAAGCTGTTCACCGAATTCGGCATGCTCGGCAAGATCGGCGTGAACAGCGCCGGGCTCGGGCTGCACTTCAACATTCTTCACCATGCCAGCGACAACGGCGCCGCCGGTGTACCGGTGCATGCGATTGCGCGACGGATTCTGGAGCAGGCGCGCAGCGTCGATGAAGCCATCGAACTGGCGCGCTCGGCACGGGTCAGCGCGTCCACGGTGTTGACGGTGTTCTCCCGCGCCGACTCGACCCTTCGTGCCGCCAGCATCGAGCTGTCGCCAGCCGCCACAGCCGTGGTGTTGCCGAACGCCGAAGGCTGGATCACCCACACCAACCATTTCCTCGATCCGAGCCTGAGCGCTGGCGAACGCACGCCGGACGCCTCGACCACCTACGCCCGCATCGACCATGTGAACGCCTTGCTGAGCGGCATGACCGAGGGCGACCTGATACTTCGGGCCGATGCCATGTGCGGCGCGGCCGGCGAGGAAGCACCGATCTGCTTCCACCCCGACTTGAGCATGCCGGCCACCGAGCGCTGGGAAACCTTGCTGACCATCGGCATCGACACTGAACAATGCGTGCTCGAATTCGCCGCCGGCAACCCGAAACAGCTGGCCCGCAACGGTTACCAGCGTTTCTGAAACCCTGAAGCAACGCCCCGAAAAACAACAACAAGAGGAGCACCCCACATGGCCAGTCACCCTGAACGCACGACGGGTTCACCGTCGGCACTGAGAACCTTCTTCGTCTCCGGCATGGGCACCGCCCTGGAGTTCTATGACTTCGTGATCTACGGCACCGCCGCCGCGCTGGTCTTCCCCAAGGTGTTTTTCCCGCAGATGGACCCGCTCACCGCAACCCTCGTTGCCTTTGGCGCGTTCGGCGCGGGGTTCTTCGCCCGACCGTTGGGCGGCATGGTGTTCGGGCATTACGGCGACAAGCTCGGCCGCCAGAAAATGCTGGTCATCACCTTGTCGTTGATGGGGCTCAGCACCTTTCTGATCGGCTGTTTGCCGGGATACGCAACAATCGGCGCGGGTGCGCCGGCGTTACTGGTGCTGTTGCGACTGGTGCAGGGTTTTGCCGCCGGGGGCGAGTGGGGCGGTGCCGCGTTGTTCGGCATCGAGTCGGCACCCGTGGGGCGTCGAGGGCTGTGGGGCAGTTTCACCAGCATGGGCATCGGCATTGGCGGGATTCTCGGCTCGGCGGTGTTCGCCGTGGTCAGCGTGGTGGCGAACGATGACCTTGCCGGTTTTGCCTGGCGCATTCCGTTCTGGCTGGGCGGCGTGCTGGTGCTGGTCGGGCTCTATGCGCGGTTGCAGAAACCGGCGCAGTCGCTCAATGAGCCGAACGTCCACGGGCGCATGCCGTTGATTGAAGCGTTGCGTGCGCGACCTCGGGCCATGTTGCTGTGCACCGGCATCGCGTTTGGCTACGTGACCATCGCCTACATCGGCAGCACGTTCTTCCTGTCCTACGCCACACAACTGGGCTATGGCAGCACCGACGCACTGATTTTCGACATCGCGCTGTCGGTTGCCATCGTCATCACCGCGCCGCTGTTTGCCTTGCTGTCCGACCGAATCGGCCGGCGCAAGGTGATGATCCTGGGGGCATTCATCATGGCGGTCGGGTTCTTCATGTTCTTCCCGTTGGTGGGTTTGAAAAGCCTGTTGATCTCCACGCTCGCCTACATCGTGATCGGTGCCTTCATGGGCGCAACGCAAGGGCCGATCCCGGCGTTTCTGGCCGAGCAGTTCCCACGGGACATGCGTTATTCAGGGATGTCGGCGGCGTACCAGATCGGTGCCGCGCTGGGAGGCGGGACGGCATCGAGTGTGGCCACGGCCATTCTGATCGCCAACAACCACGATGCGTTTGGCGTAGCAGTTTACGGAGCGGTGGCACTGGGGATCGTGGCGGTCTGCTCGTTCTTCCTCAAGGAGACCGCGCACTTGAGCCTGGATGAAATCGATGCGCCATCCAGCGGTGCGCCGACCTCTGCACCGGTGCCGGGGCGTTTGCAGACGCCCTGACACCGGCATTCGGGATCAGGCCGTAAGGTGTTCGTAGAGAATTGTCGCGCCGACGATCATCAGCACCACACCGCCGACGATTTCCGCACGCTTGCCGACCACGGTGCCCAGCACCCGACCCAGCATCACGCCAATAGTGACCATGGTCATGGTCGCCAGGCCAATGGCAGCGGCGGCTACCCAGATGTTCACATCGACAAACGCCAGGCCGACGCCGACCGCCAGTGCGTCGATGCTGGTGGCGAAGGCAGTGACCGCGAGAATGAAGAATGAGTGCTGCCCCGGTTTTTCTTCTTCGGCTTCCTCATGCTTGAGGCCGTTGTAGATCATATGCAGACCGAGCGCGATCAGCAGGGTGAAGGCGATCCAGTGGTCCCAGTCTTCCACCCAGCGGGTGGCGGCCTGGCCGATGAGCCAGCCGATGATCGGGGTGATCGCTTCGATGACACCGAAAATCAGACCGGTACGCAGGGCTTCGGTGAGGCGAGGTTTGTGCAGGCTGGAGCCCTTGCCGATGGCGGCCGCGAAGGCATCCGTGGACATGGCGAGTGCGAGGAAGATCAGGGAAACAGGATTCACGGGCAATACTTCCAGTCGGGCCATGAGTCAACGACACAACCACACGCCCGACTTTCGGCATGGATGTGTCGTCGGTCTCACCAACCAGAAGGTGTTCGCACCACGGCATGTTGCCGAATATGTTGATACGAACGCTTCCGAGGGGCTCGGAAGCAGGTTACTCCCCAACGAAGGCCCGGATCATAGGCAGGCAAACATGAAAATTTCGTTAAACGCCCTGCGCAGGTTTTGCTGATCCGGGAGGGATCCGCAGCTCGGCGCACAGCCCGCCCTGAGGTCGGTTGTACAGCTGCAAAGTGCTGCCGATCTTGCTTACGATCATCTGCACGATGGCCAGTCCCAGCCCCGCGCCATTGGCGTGACCCTCGCTGTAGAAGCGTTCGAACAAACGCGCATATTGCTGCTCATCGATGCCGGGGCCGGCATCTTCGACGCTGATCGACACCGAACCGCAAGCCTGTGGTTGCACCTGAATCCGCACTTCGCTGCCGGGGGGCGCGAAGTTCAGCGCATTGGTTACCAGATTTTGCAGAGCGATGGCCAACGCCACCGGATCGGTGTCGACCGGGCAGTGGTGGTCGCTGTCGAGGATCAGCTCGACGTCTTTTTCCAATGCCAGCGGCGTCAGCTCGGCCAGCTCCTCGCGCACCAGCGCGGTCAGTTCGACGCGGGAGTTTTGCGGGGACGCCAGACGCGGTTCGATGCGCGCCATGGTCAGCAACTGGCTGGCGATGCGCGTGGCGCGGTCCACGGCGCTGACCAGAAATTCCAGCGCTTCTTCGCGCTGTTGCGGGGTGTTGGCCAACTGCGCGTTCTGCGCGTGAATCCGCAGGATCGCCAGCGGCGTGCGCAGCTCGTGGGCCGCGTCAGCGATAAAGCGCCGTTCACGGGCCAGCAGGTTATCGATCTGTTGCAGCAAGCGGTTGAGCGCGGTCTGCATCGGCTCCAAATCCTGGGGCAGGGGACTCAGGTGCAGAGGTTTCAAGGTGTCTGTGTTGCGGCCACGAATCGACCGGGCCATGGCCCGCAGCGGCTGCAAACCCCAGCCGATGGTCAGCCAGATCAAGATGGTCAGCAGCGGCACGCCGATCAGGCTCGGCCACAAGGTATGGCCGACGATGCGGGTGATCAGATCCTGGCGGATGTCGTCGCGTTCGCCGACCCAGATCAACAGGCCTTGTCGCGGATCCTGGAGCAGGAAGGCGCACCAGTCGCGGCCGTTTTCCATCAGGTCATGGGCGCCGAGGGTGGCGGGCGGCGCATCCAGAATCGGGGCCTCGGCTGAACGCATCAGCAACTGGCCGTCGTTGCGCCAGACCTGAAACGTCAGCCGTGTCTCGTAGGGATGCGCCGCTTCGCCATCGCCGACCCGGCTCATCGCCTCGTCGAAGGCCTGATGCAGACGCTCCCAATCGTTGTCGCCGGGTGCACGCTGGGCCAGCACGCCTTGCAGCAGGCGCGCACCTTGCGCCAGCTGGGCGTCGTAGATTTCTTCGATTTCATGGTGGCTGTAGCGCAACACTGCCCAACTGATCAGCACATCGCCGAGCAGCACGATCATCAGCACCGGCAGCAGAATCCGCGCGCGTATCGAGTTCATGGTTTGAGCTCCACGACGTAACCCACGCCGCGCACCGTGCGGATCAGTTCGGCGGAGAGTTTCTTGCGCAGATTGTGGATCAGCACTTCCAGGGTGTTGCTTTCGACCCGTTCCTGCCAGCCGTACAGCGTAAGCGACAGGCGCTCGCGGGTGACGACCTTGCCGGGACGCGCCATCAGTTGATGCAACAACTGATATTCCATCGGCGTGACCACCACCGTGCTGCCGCGCCAGGTGACTTGCTGACTGATCGGGTCGAGGCAGACGCCTGCGTGTTCCAGCACCGGTTGCGCACGGCCCTGACTGCGCCGCAACAAAGCGCGGATGCGCGCCTTGAGCTCGTCGACATCGAATGGCTTGACCAGATAATCGTCAGCGCCGGCATCCAGCCCGGCGATGCGTTCGGCGGTGCCATCGCGGGCGGTGAGGATCAGCACCGGCAAATCGTGCTGGGTGGCACGCAATTGTTGCAGCAGCGCCAGACCGTCGAGCCTTGGCAGTCCGAGGTCAAGCAGCAACAGATCGAAGCTTTCGCTGCGCAATGCATGCAACGCACTGACGCCGTCCTGCAGCCAGTCGAGGGTGTAGCCCTCGTTGCTCAGGGCGACGCGGATGCCCTGGCCGAGGGCGCGGTCATCTTCGACCAGAAGTAGGCGCATGGCATTTTCTCTGTAGGAAATCGGGCGCGTGTTCGGCGGCATCATGCCGCTCGCCTTGCTGCCGTGGCAGCCCCTGAGCCGGCGAAGATGTTACGACTCGTTGCCAACTAAGCTTTCGTTAAGCTTGGTTTTGCACAGTGGGGCCTTTCCCATCCAGCGAGAGTGCTTTCATGCGCAAACTTGTGCTGTTGTCCCTGATTGTCGCCAGCCCCCTGGCCGTCGCCGGCCCGCAATGCACCACGGCCGAACGTTCGCAGTGGCAGGACCAGAAGGCGTTTCAGGAACAGCTGAAAACCCAGGGTTATGAAATCAGCAAGTTCAAGGTCACCGACGGCAACTGCTACGAGATCTACGGCTTCGACAAGGACAAGCGCAAGGTCGAGATCTACCACGACCCGGTCAGCGGCAAAGCGGTGAAAACCGAGATCAAGGGCTGATGCCACGCGAGTCCCTGCGCCTCTGGGATCCGGTGGTGCGGGTGTTTCACCTGTCCATCGCCGGGGTCTTTGCCGCCAACTACTTCTTCAATGAGGCCGGTGACGACTGGCATGTCTGGCTCGGCTATTACGCCATGGGCTGGCTGCTGGTGCGTTTGGTGTGGGGATTCGTCGGGCCGCGCAGTGCGCGCTGGTCGGACTTCTGGCCGACGCCGTCGAGGCTGGCGGCCCATGCCCGGTCGCTGATCGCCGGGCGGCCCGAACATCGCCTCGGGCATTCGCCGATCGGCGCGCTGGTGATGATCTTGATGCTGCTGGCGATGCTGACCGTTGGCCTCAGCGGCTGGGCCATGGAAGAAATCGATGCCCTGTGGGGCGCCGACTGGCCGTTGCAAGTCCACGAAACCGCCGCCGACGCTTTGCTGGCGCTGGTCATCGTGCACATCGCGGCCGCGCTGTTTGAAAGTGTTCAGGTGCGCGACAACCTGCCGTTGTCGATGCTCACCGGGCGCCGGCGTCGTTTGCCGGACGATCCGGGCCCGTGACAGGGATGTTCTTTCGATGGATTGCCATCTCGTAACTGCCATGAGCTGCCTATGCGTGCCTTGTCCTTTTGCTTGAGATTCGTTGTCGCCGCGCTTGCCGTGAGCCTGATTTTTATCGCGGCGTGGCGCAGTCACCCGGAGCATGTGCTGGCGCCGTTTGCGGTTGAAACGCCTGTCGCCCAGGCTTCGGCGAACGCTGCGGAACCGATGTACAGCAGCCGTTTCGTGTCCTCGGAACTGGATGATTTCGTGCACTCGTCTTCGGTCACCGCGCTGCCCGGCGGCGACCTGATGGCCGTGTGGTTCGCCGGCTCCCGTGAAGGCGCCGCCGACGTGCAGATCCGCACCGCACGTTTCAACGCCAGGACAGCGGAGTGGGGCGCCGAACAGGTGCTGGCCACCCGCGAATCCACCGTCGCCGGCACCCAGCGTTACATCCGCAAACTCGGTAATCCGGTGATCGCCCTCGCGCCGGATCAGCGCTTGTGGATGTTCTACGTGTCGGTGTCCGTCGGCGGCTGGGCCACTAGTGCGATCAACGTGATGGTCTCTGATGACCTGGGGCGCAACTGGACGGCGCCGCGACAGTTGATCACCTCGCCGTTCTTCAACATCAGCACTTTGGTGCGCGCGGCGCCGGTGTTCCATGCCGACGGCTCGATCGGCCTGCCGGTGTATCACGAGTTCATGGGCAAGTTTGCCGAATACCTGTACCTGAGTGCGGACGGCGCCGTGATCGACAAATTCCGCATCAGCCGTGGCAAGCATTCGCTGCAACCGACCATCGTGCCGCAGGATGAACGCCGCGCCGTGGCGATGCTGCGTTACGCCGGTGAAACCCATCACAAGGTGCTGGCCAGCCGCACCGAAGACGCCGGGCAGACCTGGAGCGAACCGTATCCGCTGGAACCGGCCAATCCCAATTCGTCGCTGGCGGCGGTGGGCACGGCTGATGACGGTTTGCTGGTGGCGCTGAATGACCTGCGCGACGGTCGTTTCAAGCTCAGCCTGTACGGCACCGATGCCAATCTCAATGACTGGCGCAACGTGATCGAACTCGACCAGTCCCCCGATCCCCTCGGTCAACCGTTCGCCCCGGAAGCCTACAAGGCAATCATCGGCGAAGGCTTTCGCGCTTCAAGCGGCGCTCAGCGCCTGCCGTTGGAGCAGCGTTTTCTGAGCAACCTCGACTACCGCGTGTGCAAGCCCGAAGGCTGTGAGTTCGAGTACGAATACCCGTACTTCAGCCGTAGCGGCGATGGCCTGTATCACCTGGTGTATTCCTGGAACAACACTTTCATCAAACATGTCAGCTTCAACGATGCCTGGCTGGCGGAGCGCCTGTGATGCTGTTTCTCTGGCAAGCCCATTTGAGTTTCATCCTGCTCGGTTTTGTTCTGCTGGGTTCCTTTCAATTCACCCAACGCTGGCGTCCGTGGCTGTTGCCGGCGCTGGCGCTGGTCAGCTTCATTCCGCTGGGCGACCTGCCGCTGGCGGCGTATGTGCGCAGTTTTACCGATGATCTGGCGATCACCACGCTGGTGTTGCTTGGCTGGGCCACGTTGCTGCGCCTCGGTGTGGTTCCTCAACTGAAACCGCTGACACGGGGCCAGATTCTGGGACTGTTCGTGGTGCTGACGGCGCTGTTGTACCCGGCGACGATGGGCCTGACCTATGTCGATCCTTACCGTTGGGGCTTCAATCCTCGGCCGATGATCGTGGTTGTCGGGCTGGCGACACTGGCGCTGCTGTGGCTGCGTAACACGCTGGGCGTGGCGATGCTGGCGCTGGCCACTCTGGCATTCGCGTTGCGCCTCAAGCCTTCGGAAAACTACTGGGATTACCTGATCGACCCTTTGCTGGCGGGTTATTGCCTGATCGCCGGTTTCGCTTTACTCGCCAAAGCAGCGTGGCAACACCTGCAATCCGAACGAACGACACAGAGGTAAACGATGGGGTGGTTGCAATCGCGTCGCCTGCGCTATGGCGTGGGCGCGACAGGTTTGGCGTTTCTGCTGTTTGCCTTGCTGCGGCTGGTGTTCTTGATCGGGTTTTCCGGGGTGGATGCCGCGCAGTTCTTTGCCGACCCGCAATGGCTGCAAACCCTGGGCATCGGCTTTCGTTTCGACCTGAGGCTGGCGCTGTTGCTGGTGTTGCCACTGGCGGTGCTGGCGTGGCTGCCGCGCTGGAATCTGACCACTGTGCCGGCATTGCGCGGCGTGGCCCGGGTTTATCTGTTGCTGGCATTGGGGCTGATCGGTCTGGTGTACATCATCGACTTCGGCCATTACGCCTACCTCGGCGTGCGGATCAACGCTACGGTGCTGCGTTATCTGGAGGATGCCCAGATTTCGCAGCAGATGGTCTGGGAAACCTATCCTGTGCTGTGGATTGCGCTGGGTTGGCTCGCCGTTCTGGCGCTGTGTTTCTACGGTTTTGTGCGGCTGGAACGGTTGACGCTGGCCCGTGAGCCTCGGGTGATTCGTCGCAGGTCCGTCGCCGTGGGCACGGGGCTCGGGGTGGTGGTCGTCCTGCTGGCGCTGTTGGGTCGGGTCGACAAGCTCAACCTGGAAAACCCGGTGCCGTTGCGCTGGAGCGATGCGTTCTTTTCCGGTAACGGACAGATTGCTGCCGTGGGCCTGAATCCGGTGCTGTTCCTCTACGACACGCTCAAGGCCGGGCAGGCGCAGTTCGACGAGGCGCAGGTGCGGGCGCATTACCCGGTTATTTCCAGGTATCTGGGTGTGGATCGGCCGGATGCGCAAAGCCTTGCGTTCGAGCGCCGGCAATCCGTGCAGCCCTACAACGTCGCAGCCGAGCGAGCGCCGAACGTGATGTTCGTCATGCTCGAATCCCTGGGCACCAGCGCGGTGGGCGCGTACGGCAACCCGTTGAACCCGACGCCCAACCTTGATCGCTTGGCGAACGAGAGCTGGTTCTTCAAACACTTCTACGTCCCGGTCACCGGCACCGCGAAAACCGTGTGGGCGAGTATCACCGGCGTCCCCGACGTGACCCGCCAGGAGACCGCCACCCGCCATCCGCTGATCACCAATCAGCACACGCTGATCAACGCCTTCACCGACTACCAGAAGCTCTACATGATTGGCGGCAACGCCGGTTGGGCCAACATCAACGCGCTGATCCAGCAAAGCATCGACGGCGTGCGCCTGTACGAGGAGCGCGACTGGCGTTCGCCACGGGTCGATGTCTGGGGGATTTCCGATCTGGACCTGTTCAAGGAAGGCGACCAAATCCTGCGCGCACTGCCCAAGGACAAACCCTTCTTCGCCTACGTGCAAACCTCGGGCAATCACCGTCCGTTCACTATTCCCAGGGACAACGACGGCTTCGAGGTCAGCAACCTGTCGCTGGAACAGGTGCAAAACGCCGGCTCACGCAGCGTCGAGCAATACAACGCGGTGCGGCTGCTGGACTTCAACATCGGTCGTCTGATGGAACTGGCCAAGGCCGGCGGCTATTACGACAACACGATTTTCGTGTTCTTCGGCGACCACAACACCCGCATCAGCCGCATCCCGCACATGCCGCCGGCGTTCGAACAACTGGGGCTGGAAAGCAACCATGTGCCGATGCTGATTCATGCGCCGGGGCTGCTTAAACCCAAGGTGATTGAAGAGGCGGTGGGGCTTGCCGATTTGTTGCCGACGGTGGCAGGCATGGCCGGCGTAGCTTTCGAGAACCGCGCCATGGGTCGCGACTTGCAGCAACCGGCACCCGAAGGCGAGCGGGTGGTGCCGTTGGTGTTGCGCGAAGGTACATTCCCGCTGATCGGCGGGGCTACCAAGGATCACTTGCTGCAAATGCAGCATGACGGCAGTGCGCCGACGTTGCATGACCTGAAGTCGGCGACACCGCTGGAGAATGTCGCCGACGCGTATCCTGATGAGTTTCAACGACTGGTCGAGCTGACGCGGGGAATGCACGAAAGCGCACGGTTGATGTTGTATCGCAACGTGCGATGACAGCACCGGCGCAAGTACCTGAACGTCTACTAATCTGAGCGCAAGCAGGATTTCAATGGACATGAATCAGGCAGGCGCCTTTTGGAAATTTCTATCACCCGCCGTAACGGCTTTTTCAAGAATGCCTTTGGCTCGCGTCTTCCGCTGTCGGTGTATTTCAACGGCCAGTTGATTACTCGACTGGCGAAGGGCGAAACACAAGAACTGCAACTGCCCGAGGAGGAGGGAGAGTTGCTGGTTGGAATGTCGTCGGCAGATCTGGGAATTTACCGTTCGGTCGATAAGCAAACCCTGCACGTGCAAAGGCCTGTTGTGTCCAGTCAACCCTATCGGCTGTCGCCCGCCGACGCGCCGCGAGTTTATTCGGTGCGAACGCGAGCCTGGGTGGTGTGGGATTTTCTGGATCTGGCGCTGATCCGCCCGCTCTGCTCGCGGGTCTTTGTCATCGAAGAAGTACGCGAGTCATCCATGCCATGAACGCTGAACCGCCCCCATCCTTGCGGGCGGCGCATCCGTCTTATGTGTGATTGATGTCGCGATCCTTGGTCTCCGGCATGAAGAAAATGCCGAGAATCGCCGTCATCACCGCGATGACAATCGGGTACCACAAGCCGTAATAGATATCCCCGGTGGCCGCGACCATCGCAAACGCCACGGTGGGCAGGAAGCCGCCGAACCAGCCGTTGCCGATGTGGTAGGGCAGCGACATCGAGGTGTAGCGGATGCGCGCCGGAAACAGTTCGACCAGCCATGCCGCAATCGGGCCGTAGACCATGGTCACGTAGATCACCAGCACGGTCAGCAGGAGCAGCACCATCGGGTAATTGGTCTTGGCCGGGTCGGCTTTTTCCGGGTAACCGGCTTCTTTCAGCGCGGTAGTGAGGCCGGCGGTGAAGGCGTCGTTGCGGGTCTTGAAGTCGGCGGCCGGCATGGCGGTGCCTTCGAAACTTTCGATGACCTTATCGCCGATACGTACCTGAGCCACGGTGCCCGGTTCCGCCACCACGTTTTCATACGGAATAGCCCGTTTGGCCAGGATGGTCTTCGCCAGATCGCAGGAACTGGTGAATTTGGCCTTGCCCACCGGATCGAACTGGAACGAGCATTGGTCAGGGTTGGCGACCACTTTGACCGGGTTCTTTTCCTGAGCGATGAACACGTCGGGGTTACCGTACTGGGTCAGCGCGTGGAAGATCGGGAAGTAGGTCACCGCCGCCAGAATGCACCCGGCCATGATGATGCCCTTGCGCCCGATGCGGTCCGAGAGGCTGCCGAAAATCACGAAGAACGGCGTACCGATCAGCAGCGAACCGGCAATCAGCAGGTTGGCGGTCTGCGGATCGATCTTCAGTGTTTGCAGCAGGAAAAACAGCGCGTAGAACTGCCCGGTGTACCAGACCACCGCTTGGCCGGCGGTGCCGCCGAGCAGCGCCATGATCACGATTTTCAGGTTGTCCCAACGGGCGAAGGATTCAGTCAGCGGCGCCTTCGAGGACTTGCCTTCGGCCTTCATCTTCATGAACACCGGCGATTCGTTCAGTTGCAGACGGATGTACACCGACACCGCCAGCAGCAGGATCGACAGCAGAAACGGAATCCGCCAGCCCCAGGCCTCGAACGCCTCGGTGCCCAGCGCGGTGCGGCAGGCCAGAATCACCAGCAGCGACAGAAACAACCCGAGCGTCGCGGTAGTCTGAATCCACGAAGTGAAATACCCGCGTTTACCCTTCGGCGCATGCTCGGCCACATACGTCGCCGCGCCACCGTATTCACCGCCCAGCGCCAGACCTTGCAGCAATCGCAGGGTAATCAGAATGATCGGCGCCGCGACCCCGATGGTCGCGTAACCGGGCAGGAACCCCACAATCGCCGTCGACACACCCATGATCACAATCGTGATCAGAAACGTGTGCTTGCGCCCGATCATGTCACCCAGTCGCCCGAACACCACCGCACCAAACGGCCGCACCGCAAAACCGGCGGCGAAGGCGAGCAGGGCGAAAATGAAAGCCGTGGTCTCGTTGACCCCGGCGAAGAAGTGCTTGGCGATGATCGCGGCGAGCGAGCCGTAGAGGTAGAAGTCGTACCACTCGAACACCGTGCCGAGGGAGGAGGCGAAGATGACCTTGCGCTCCTCTCGGCTGACGCTGTGGTGCGGGGCACTGCCGGTGGACATGCTGTCGAGTACTGCCATGGGTGTTCTCCGTCGTGCTTGTTGTTGTAGGCCGGAGCACTTCATCAACGTCGCGTACTCGGGGCCTTCAGTTGGTGCTGGAGCAGGTGCTTCGTGGAGCGTGCACAGACTCTCGACCTCGCGGGAGGGCGGGGTTTCTTTGAGCATAATTGGGATTGGGGGGATATCCAGTGGCGGCGGATGTGGGCAGTGATGGAGAGAGGTTGGCTTGTTCGGGGAGGGAATGAGTTAAATGAGTTTGCGGGCGTAGTCTCTTATGGTTATTCAGAATGTTTGTTGTTCTAAATAAGTATTAAAAACTATCACTTCTGTCAGGTGCAGCTGCGGATGTTTGTGTTGATACTTTGTCTGGTGGATGGGGCGGGAAATAAATCTGTCCCCTTAAATTCAGTCAGTCTTCATGAACGGCCAGTTTTACTTGCAGGTTCATCCAATGCGGACGCCATATCAGGCGACGCCATACTGACCATAAGGAAGCTTAAAATGGCTAGGAAAACTGTCGAAGATCTGTTTATTCATGAGCTGTCCGATGTTTACAGTGCGGAAAAGCAAATTACCAAAGCATTGCCACGCTTAGCGAAAGCTGCGACCAACCCGTTATTGGCGGATGCCTTCACCTCTCACTTGGAAGAAACCCATGGGCAGATCGAACGCATTGATCAGATCGTGGAATTGACTGGGATAAAACTCGTGCGCATGAAGTGCGTCGCCATGGAAGGCCTGGTTGAAGAGTCGAAGGAGCTGCTAGAAGAAATCGACAAAGGTGCTGTGCTCGATGCCGCGTTGATCGGTGCAGCGCAAAAGGTGGAGCACTACGAAATTGCGGCCTATGGCACTTTAATCGCGATGGCGAAGCATCTAAAACTCGACGAAGCAGCATCTCTGTTGGCTGCCACACTCGTTGAGGAGAAAGGAGCCGACGAAAAACTGAGCAAGATTGCGGAGCAGGGTGGTAATCAAGCCGCGACTCTGGAAAAAAAGGTTAAATAATTCAAAGGGGACAGATTTATTTAATCGTCCCCTATTGGTGTTAAGCAGTTTTTTCTGGCCTTCCGCGCTCTCTGAGCTGAATGCGTCTTCCGGTAATGCTCGCGATTTCGTCGACGAATTTCTTGTTTCCTGTAAGTTGTCCCCGCTGAAGCGCACCCCTTATAAGTTGCAATTCATGGGTGGGTGTAGCTATCTCAACAAACGACCTATAGCGCTCACGCCGGAATGCATCGGTGGGCCCTAGCTCTAGAAAGCAAGGATCTTTATCCAGCCATGTGGATTCAGAGAAGTCGTTCAGGCGCAAAGCGAAACTTGACCAGGGGTAGTCTTCTGCACGATCCACCATGTGGGCCCGCACTGGGTTTAGCTCTATGTAGCGACTGCAAGCCAATAGATAGGTGTCGGATTGGACAACGCTGGATTTGTAGCGACTTTCCCACAGCGTGCCAGTCCTCCCCTCAACTTTGTTGCGATACCGCGTCATCCGCCCGGCGAGGGCTTTCATGAGCTGTCCAAGGCTGGACGTTGATTCCCCTGGGGCGAGCAGCAAGTGGACATGGTTGGTCATCAAGCAGTAGGCATAAACTTTTATACCTAATGCTTCTTTGAGTTCGCGCAGGTCAAAGAGGTAGCGCTCGAAGTCCGCTGGCTCTGCGAAAACGACCTGCCTGTTGTGACCGCGCTGCACGATATGGTGCGGGTAGTGCGGTAGCACGATGCGTCCCGTTCTGGGCATGAATTTTCCTACGTCCTTGTTTTGACGGATGAAGCTTAGAAGGTGGCGAAGCTGAAGCAGGTGGGATGTGTCAGAGAATGTATCCGCCTGAGGGGCGAGAGACATTAAATGAATCTGCGTTATTTGTTTCTTATGGTTTTTCAGAATTTTGGTAGTTCTGAATAAGTATTAAAAACTGTCATTTCTGTCAGGTGCGGTTGTGGATGTTTGTGTTGATACTTTTAGCGGGTGGGGTTGGAAAATAAATCTGTCCCCTTTGTTACTAAAAATAGATCTGTCTTAATTCTTTTTTTTGTTATTGGAGGTGGTCAAGATGCCGGCAACTTACAAGCTTACAAATGTACCCGCTGAGGTCAATGAAGAGACCATTGCGAAAGACTTTAGCCGCGTTACTGTTCTTGGTGTGAAAATTAATAGAAGGGAGCGCACGGCGGAAGTGATTTTCGAAAAAACAGTAGGAACGCTACCTGTTTTAGAGAAGAAAAATTACTCCATGGGTGTGAAAGAGCAGATTGTTTTTCCTGAGATAGACTATGACAAAATTGATGCTCTTCGAGGGTTGGATATTACGCTTACGACTACGGCTAGATCAGATGATGAGGGGAGGGCTTTGTTGCGAATGCTTAAAGTGCCGTTTAAAAACTAAAATGGAGAAAATAAATCTGTCCCCTTTGTTTCTTTTGTGTTTAACGTTACCAATTAAAGGGATTTCAAGATGAGCGACCAATCTGTAAGTTCGAACTCGCAAACTGACCCGGAAGTTGCGGGTTGGACAACTGCATATCTTAGATCGTCTACGGAAGGCTTTAGTAGCGAGCTAAGGCTCCGCTTTCAAAAAGTCGGGACTCAGGTGAGTGTCCAGACTGAAACATACAAGATCGACAAGGGGGGCAATCAAGGCGGTAACAAGGCTAACATAAACCTTAATGTCAAAGGCAATGCAGGTGGGGAGAAACAACTCAACTCCGATGACAATCTTTATCAGGATGGCGTATCAAGGCCGTATGAAAAACATTTCGCAATAAACGTCGGGAGCTCCAACTCGTTATCCATGTCGGCGCTGACTATTTTTGATCGAAAAGGTGGTGACCCGCGCTCAACTGCCTTCGTGACGTTCCCTATTTAGTTTTTAAGGACAAGAGAAGAAGCAAAGGGGGACAAATTTTTTTAATCGTCCCCTTTTGTTGTTAAGTGATAGAGAAGAACATCCCTCGGTCGTGTGATCTATTCCGTCGGCACAACGTTATCCAGCACCTGATTCACCGCCAGTTCCGCCAGCATCACGATCTGCGCGATGCCTTGCGCGGTTTTGCGGTGGGGGCCTTCGAGGAGGTCGACGAAGTTGTTGAGCATGACGTTGGCCGACCCCAGGGTTTCGACGGCGTCGGCTAGCAGGGATTCGTTGTTGCTGGCCGGGTTGGCCTGGTAGAGGCGGTTGGGGTAGTAGGGCGCGGCCATCATGTGGGCTGATATTGGGCCTAGGTGGTAGTCGAGAGCGCGGTTGGCGGCTTCGTTGAATCTCTTGGAGTCAGGACATTCGTAGGGGGAGGTTGGGTCGGTGATGCTGGCCGGTTCGGTGACCGGAGGATTCGGCGTGACTTTGAACATGTTCATTCTTTTCCTGTTTTGAAGCCGCCAGACCCGAGCTACTAAACAGGGGTGGAGGCAGCTGTGCGCAGGTTAGTAGACCGGGGAAAAGAAGAAAGCCGGCGTGCCCGGGGGCACCCTACGCACAGCCACCATCAAATACAGGTATGGGAATACCTGACTGACAGACACCTGTGCACTCTTCAAATACCAACGGGCTACTAAACCCGATCACTGGAAATCAGTGACCCGATCCAAGTTACCGGCCGACCCCTAGGCACACAAGCCGGCGGATTCTGGCGTAGCCGTAGGCTCTGGCGCAAGGATTTGTAGGCTTCGGGAAGTTTCTTTGTGTGCCTTTAAACATCCATTGTTTTCTATGTTTACTAAGCGCGACGACGCTCAAGAAACAGGCTTCAGAAATCGGTACCGACTTGACTCTGTGGCGAGGGAGCTTGCTCCCGCTGGGGCGCGAAGCGCCCCCAATCAAAGAGGGCCTGCTGCGCAGGCCAGCGGGAGCAAGCTCCCTCGCCACAAAAGCACCGATCACTCTTCAAGGGTCGGGTTTGGCACAACATGTCGCCGTGTCTGTAAACTGGCCGCCCGAAACGGCGCACGATGGCGCCGTCCTCACTGCCAGCGAAGGACTTTCCCATGGCCAACCAAGACATCACCTACACCCCGGATCCGGATGCAGACTCGATCTCTTCGGACGTCACCGAATTCAACGGCATCCTGATGTCGACCCAGATCCCGACCCGTGCCGACGGCAGCCTGGAACTGGGCGACGTCACCGCGCAAAGTGAATGCACGTTGCAGGCGCTGAAAGTCGCGCTGGAAAAGGCCGGCAGCTCGATGGATCGCGTGCTGCACCTGACCATCTACCTGACCGACATGGCTGATCGCGCTGCGTTCAACGAGGTGTACAAGCGCTACTTCGCCAAGCCATGGCCGGTGCGTGCGGCGGTTGGCGTGGCGGCGCTGGCGGTTGAAGGGATGAAGGTGGAAGTGACTGCGATGGCCGCGAAGGCTTGACCCCGTAATGATCGTTCCCACGTCGAGGCGTCGAACCGTCCGCGTGGGAATGCCTCAAGGGACGCTCCGCGTTCCAGCTCTGGAAGGGACGCGGAGCGTCCCGGGCTGCATTCCCACGCAGAGCGTGGGAACGATCGGTGACGGTTCGCGTGGGAGCGATCTGATCGTGACGGGAAGAAAACAGCCACCCGGCAGCACAGGCGTGCCGGCCACGCGTTTCGCGGCTACAATGCGCGCCTCGACCGTGACAGCCTGACTAAAAAAATATATGTCCTTGCCCAAACATCACCTGGAACTGCTCAGCCCCGCCCGTGACGTGGCCATCGCCCGCGAAGCCATCCTGCATGGCGCCGACGCGGTGTACATTGGCGGCCCGAGCTTCGGGGCGCGCCACAACGCGTGCAACGAGGTGAGTGAAATCGCCGAACTGGTGGAATTTGCCCGTCGCTATCACGCGCGCATTTTCACCACCATCAACACCATCCTGCACGACAACGAACTGGAGCCGGCACGCAAGCTGATCCATCAGTTGTACGACGCCGGCGTCGATGCGCTGATCGTCCAGGACCTGGGCGTGATGGAGCTGGATATTCCACCCATCGAGCTGCACGCCAGCACCCAGACCGACATCCGCACCCTTGAGCGGGCCAAGTTCCTCGATCAGGCCGGTTTCTCGCAACTGGTACTGGCCCGTGAACTGAACCTCAAGGAAATCCGCGCGATCGCCGATGAAACCGATGCCGCCATCGAGTTCTTCATCCACGGCGCGTTGTGCGTGGCGTTCTCCGGTCAGTGCAATATTTCCCACGCGCAGACCGGGCGCAGTGCCAACCGTGGCGACTGCTCCCAGGCCTGCCGTCTGCCGTACACCCTGAAAGACGAAAAGGGTGGCGTGATCGCCTACGAAAAACACCTGCTGTCGATGAAGGACAACAACCAGAGCGCCAACATCCGCGCACTGGTCGAGGCCGGTGTGCGTTCGTTCAAGATCGAAGGTCGCTACAAGGACATGGGCTATGTGAAGAACATCACCGCCTATTACCGCCAGCGTCTCGACGACGTGCTCAACGACCGCCCGGACCTGGCCCGCGCCTCCAGCGGCCGCACCGCGCATTTCTTCATGCCGGACCCGGAAAAGACCTTCCACCGTGGCAGCACCGACTACTTCGTCAGCGAGCGCAAGATCGACATCGGTGCGTTCGATTCGCCGACCTTCACCGGTCTGGCGGTGGGTACGGTCGAGAAAGTCGGCAAGCGTGACATGCAGGTCATCACCCACGAGCCGCTTTCCAACGGTGACGGCCTCAACGTGCTGGTCAAGCGCGAAGTGGTGGGTTTCCGCGCCAACATCGCCGAAGCCAAGGGCGAGTTCGAGGAAGAAGGCGAGAAGCGCTACCGCTACCGCGTCGAGCCGAACGAAATGCCGGAAGGCCTGTACAAGCTGCGCCCGAACCACCCGCTGAACCGCAACCTCGACCACAACTGGCAGCAGGCCTTGCAGAAGACCTCCGCCGAGCGTCGTATCGGTGTGAGCTGGCTGGCGAAGTTGCGTGAAGAGCGTCTGGAACTGACCGTGACCAGCGAAGAGGGCATCAGCGCCAGCGTTGCGCTGGAAGGCCCGTTCGGCGTTGCCAACAAACCGGAACAGGCGCTGGAGACCTTGCACGATCTGCTCGGCCAGCTCGGTACCACCGAGTACCACGCGACCTCGATCAAACTCGATGCGCCGCAAGCGTTCTTCATCCCGAACTCGCAGCTCAAGTCGTTGCGCCGCGAAGTGATCGAAGCGCTGACCGCCGCCCGTGTTGCCGCCCACCCGCGTGGCGGGCGCAAGGCTGAAACCACGCCTCCGCCGGTGTACCCGGAGGCGCACCTGTCGTTCCTGGCCAACGTCTACAACCAGAAGGCCCGTGATTTCTATCACCGCCACGGCGTGAAGCTGATCGACGCCGCGTACGAGGCCCACGAAGAAGCGGGCGAAGTGCCTGTGATGATCACCAAGCACTGCCTCCGGTTCTCCTTCAACCTGTGCCCGAAACAGGCCAAAGGCGTGACCGGCGTGAAGACCAAAGTCGCGCCGATGCAACTGATTCACGGCGATGAAGTGCTGACCCTGAAGTTCGACTGCAAACCGTGCGAAATGCACGTGATCGGCAAGATGAAGGGCCACATCCTGAATCTGCCGCAGCCGGGCAGCGTGGTGGGGCATATCAGCCCTGAAGACCTGATGAAGACCATTCCTCGGGCTCCGCACTGATTCAAAGGCAATAAAAAACCGGTGACGAAAGTCACCGGTTTTTTTATGCCTGCCAGAAACTCAACTGGCTTCGTAGCGCGATCCTGTTGCCGGCGCCGCTTCGCCACTCAACGCATCGACCATCGGCGGATGCTCCTGCGCGGCCTGACGCAGATCCTCGGTCACCCGCAGCTCTGCGCCGGTCGGCGAGAAGGTCGCAGCCGCCGCAAACGGCGCCGGATTGGCCGGCACCGGACGCTTGCCACGGCGCCAGAAGAAGAACGTCACCATGGCCAGGTTGACCAGAGCGAAGGCCCAGAACAGGCCGGTTTCGCCGTGGGCGTTCATCGCCGGCGAAATCAGCAGCGGGCTCATCGCCGAGCCCAGCGAGTTGATCAGCAACATGCCCTGAATCATCGGCACCAAGGTTTCGACCGGTGCACGGTCGGCAGCGTGGCTGACGGCCACCGGGTACAGCGCGAACACACCGCCGCCCAGCAGGAACAGCGTCGCCGCGAGCAAGGCCGAGGACAGTGGCACCAGCACGATCACTAGCGACAGCACGGTGCACGCGGCGCAGAGCACGGTCAGCACTTGCAGGCGATCCTTGCGGTCGGACCAGCGCCCGACCGGGTATTGCAATAGCATCGCGCCGAGGATCGTCCAGGCCATCATGCTGCCGACTTCGCCGACGTTCAGGCCGATGCGTTGCAGGTACAGCGGCAGCAGGGTGTAGATCGCCGCGATGGTGACGCCGGAGCCGAAGCAGCCGACCAGCCCGGTCGGTGATACGCCGAGCAAGGCCCGTGGCTTGAGCGGTTCGACCTGTTCCAGCAGCGGCGAAACGCGCGGCAGGATCACAATCGGCAGCACCGACAAGGTCGCCAGCATGCCGGCAACCATGAACGGCGCGGTGTCGCCCAGCCCGGTGATTTTCCCCAAAAATGCTTGGCCGAGCACGCCGGCGCCGTAGAGGACGATCATGTATAGCGCGAGCAGACGACCGCGAATCTTCGCGTCACCGGCCAGCAGCAGCCAGCTCTCGATCACCAGAAACACGCCGACCGTGGCCCAGCCGTTGATCAGGCGCAGGACAACCCAGCCCCAGGTGTCATAAAACAGCCCTTGCAGCAGGATGGTCGCGGCGATCAGCGAGGCGAAGCTGCTGTAGGCGCGGATATGGCCGATGCGCAGGATCAGCCGGTCGTTGAAAATCGCGCCCAGGGTCAAGCCGATGAAGTAGGCCGAGGACACGATGCCGATCATCGTCGCCGATTCGCCGGCCGCGCCCAGGCGCAATGTAGTCAAAGAAGACAGAAAACCGTTGCCCAAAGCAACAATGAACAGCCCGAGCAGGGGCGCCAGCGCCATGGCCAGCAAACGCGGTGTCATAAAAACCTCAAGTGATCGAACAGCGGAACGTGCGCCTCTGCGCATGCGAGTGCCAAGCCGAAGTGTGTTGAAGACAAACGACCGCCGAACGGGCAGGACGATTGAGCCTGGCGCACTGTGTGAAAGTGGCCGGCTGTTCAAACCTGAGGGTTGTCATGGCTGCGGGCAGGCGCCGGTCGGGCGACTGCAAGAGGAGGCGCGATTTTAAGCCTTGTGTGGCGTTTGCCAAGGTGCCGGGCCTGCGACGCTGGGACGCAGGCCGGCAGGACTGGGTGATGATCGTTCCCACGCTCCGCGTGGGAATGCCTCCATGGACGCTCCGCGTCCGGCGTTGGAAGGGACGCGGAGCGTCCCGGGCTGCATTCCCACGCAGACGGTTCGACGCCTCGACGTGGGAACGATCTCCTCTGTAGTGCTTGCGTCGTTTGCGAGTAATTTGCTGCGGCGGCAGTTAGCATGGCGTCATAACAACGAAATGACGGACCACACCTTGATCGAACGACGCCAATTCAGCGGTGGCATGAAGGGCAAGAACCTTCGCTACTTGAACGAGCCTTCCTCCGGGGCGGGGCGCATGACCCGCACGGGTTTTGTGCTGCTGGAGCATTTTTCCCTGCCAGCGTTTACCCAGGCGCTGGACACTATCATTACTTCGAATCTGCTGCGCCCCGGTCTGTTTTCCACGCGAACCTTCGGCCTGAGCGATGGCGAGGTGATCAGCGATCTGGGTCTGGTCATTCGCCCGGATGCGCGACTGGAGGCGGGCGCGATACAAGAACTGGATCTGCTGGTGATCTGCGGCGGCTACCGCACGGAATTGAAGGCCAGTGACGAGTTTATCGGTCTGCTGAAAATGGCCGCCGAGGCGGGAGTGATACTCGCCGGGTTGTGGAACGGCTCATGGTTTCTGGGGCGGGCAGGGGTGCTGGAAGGCTATCGCTGTGCGATCCACCCGGAACATCGGCCGGCGTTGGCGGAAATCTCCAAAGCCACCCAAGTCAGCAGCGAGCCCTACGTGATCGACCGCGACCGGTTGACGGCGTCCAGTCCGTCCGGCGCCTTTCACATGGCGCTGGACTGGATCAAGAGCCTGCACGACAAAGCGCTGGTCGAAGGGATCGAAGACATTCTGGCGTTCGAGGAATCGCGTTACCGGCGGATCAAACCGACCGAGAACATCTGCGTCAGCGCACCGTTGCGCGAAGTGGTAAAGCTGATGGATGCGAACCTCGAAGAGCCGCTGGAACTGGAGCAACTGGCGGTGTATGCCGGCCGTTCCCGGCGTCAACTGGAGCGACTGTTCAAGGAACAACTGGGCACCACGCCGCAGCGCTATTACATGGAGCTGCGGATCACCGAAGCGCGGCGTCTGCTGCAACACACCGAGCTGTCCCAGGTGGATGTGCTGGTGGCCTGCGGGTTTGTATCGCCAAGCCATTTCAGCAAGTGCTACAGCGCCTATTTCGGTTATCGACCGTCCAAAGAAAAACGGCTCGTCAAGTAACGAGCCGTTTTTTGTGCGCCGCTTCAGAGGTGGTCGGCGTCGATGATCGCCTTGGCAAAGGTCTGCGGACTTTCCTGCGGCAGGTTGTGGCCGATACCGCCGTTGATCAGACGGAACTCGTACTTACCGGTGAAGCGTTTGGCGTAATCCTCGGGCGCCGGGTGCGGGGCGCCGTTGGCATCGCCTTCGAGGGTGATGGTCGGCACGCTGATCGACGGTGCGGTGGCGAGTTTCTGCTCCAGCGCTTCGTACTGGCTTTCGCCCTGCACCAGGCCCAGACGCCAGCGGTAGTTGAACACGGTGATGGCGACGTGATCCGGGTTTTCCAGGGCCTTGGCGCTGCGGTCGAAGGTGGCGTCGTCGAGGGCCCATTTCGGTGAGGCGGTCTGCCAGATCAGCTTGGCGAAATCGTGGGTGTTCTTGGCGTAACCTGCGGCACCACGGTCGGTGGCGAAGTAGAACTGATACCACCATTGCAGCTCGGCCTTGGGCGGCAGCGGGTTCTTGCCGGCGGCCTGATTGCCGATCAGATAACCGCTGACCGACACCAGCGCCTTCACTCGTTCAGGCCACAGTGCCGAGACGATGTCCGCCGAACGTGCGCCCCAGTCGTAGCCGCCGAGTACGGCTGTTTTGATCTTAAGCGCATCCATGAAATCAATGACGTCACTGGCGAGCGCCGCAGGCTGACCGTTGCGCACGGTCTTGTCGGAAAGGAAATGCGTGTCGCCATAACCTCGGGCGTACGGCATCAATACCCGATAACCCTTGGCCGCCAGCAGCGGCGCGACTTCGTCGTAGCTGTGAATGTCGTAGGGCCAGCCGTGCAGCAGAATCACCACCGGGCCATCGGCCGGGCCGGTTTCGGCGTAAGCCACGTCCAGCACACCGGCCTTCACATGCTTCAGCGCGCCGAAGGGCAGATCGGCTTTCACGCTGGCGACTTCAGCCTTGACCGGTTCCGGCGCCGCCGATTGAGCGTTGGCGAACGCGCCGAATTGCATCAGGGCGGTGGCGAGAATCGACAGGCCCAGCAGGCGACGACGGGTTTTGCCGGTAGCGGTGGTGTGCAGTGCAGGCTTCATGGTCAGGCTCCTTTTGCAATCGACGGGGTTGGGGTTCTGTTGAACCCTTCTGAACTGGAGTCCATTGAAGCTTGCCGGTGTATCCGTGCTGTTTCGGTTTTGCTCCCGAGTTAAGGGCGTGTGTATCCGCAGGCGTTCCGTACACAGTGCGATACAAACCCGCCACTCATGAAAAAGCCCCGAATGATCGGGGCTTGGTTTTGTTGCACTGTTCTCAGGTTTCAGGCCTGGGTGACATGTTTGGGCCCGGCGAGGGCCCAGGCGATCACTCCCAGCAACGGTACAAAAACGATCAGTACGATCCAGACGCCCTTGTTGCTCGATTTCCCTTCGCTCTTGCGCACCCGGTTGATTGCCCACAGTTCAACGAGCACAAGAACAACAGCCAGTACGACCCACGTGGTTTCAATTTGCATGAGCTACCTCCTGATGGTCATTCGGTTAGGCGGCCGGTGAAACTGAGGGTTCATTAAATTTGCACTCCGTCTGCGTTGGACATCCTGCACAAATCTTCTAAACGCATTGGCGTGAAGCGCGGTAATTTAGCCGTTGAACCCATTTCTCTGGAGCCTTGCGTGGACAAACGCAACTGGATCGACCTGTCCCAGGATGCCGACACCGGGATCGAGTCGATTCGTGCTCATTTCCAGGGACATGCCTACGATCCGCACTGGCATGACAGCTTTCTGGTGGGCGTTACCGAGCAAGGAGTTCAGCAGTTCGATTGCCGGCGGGTGCGGCATTTCAGTACGCCGGGCAAGATCTTCATGCTGGAACCTGGGGAGATCCACGACGGGCACGCGCCCACCGAGGAAGGCTTTACCTATTCCATGCTCTATCTCGATCCGCATTGGCTGGAGCGCGAGTTGCTTGCACTGTTTGAGCGAGCGCCGGACAACAGTCAGATCGGATTCGCCGACACTCTGAGCCAGGATCCGCGTCTGGCCATTTCCATCAATCAGGCCTTTCAGGCCCTGCATCACGGCGACTTGCGCATCGTGCGGCAGAGCGCCGTCGACAACTTGCTCGGCTCGCTGACGGCCCATCTCGACTGGCGCAAGCGTCAGGCCTTCGATCCGCGCTTGCCGCGTGTGGCACAGGTCGCGCGGGACTACCTGCATGCCCATGCCTTCGAAGATATCGGGCTGGACGATCTGGCCCAGGCCTGTGGGGTTGACCGCTTTCGGCTGACCCGGGCCTTCAAGTCGGCCTTCGGGCTGGCGCCTCATGGCTATTTGATCCAGTTGCGGCTGGCTCGGGCCCGACAAATGCTGGCGCGGGGCGAAACGCCCGCCACCGTCGCCAGCGCACTGGGGTTTGCCGATCAAAGTCATTTGGGGCGCTGGTTTCGCCGCGCCTATCACCTGACCCCGGCAGACTACCGCAAGCGCTGCTCAAACCTTCCAGACTGAACCCCGTGTAACGTCGGAATTCCTGATGGAGACGTGGGCGATATGTGGGATGCTATGAAGGAAGCTCGCTTGCCTGGTGACGGACATCAGGGGAGTTCCATGGATAAAACGCCCCGAACCCATTCAACGTTGTATGAAGTTCATGGGGGGCAGTGAGGTTGTTGCAGTGAGTCAGTTGATCAGTGAAATCAGAACGAAGTGGGAATTCGATGATGGTCTGCTCTTTGAGAGTTTTCGCCGCTGGGACGGGACCTCTACCAGCTTCGAAGATACAAAAAAAAATATGCTATATGCACTAGAACACCCAGTCGTACGTTTTGAGCAATACCTGATTCTTGAGAATGGCGTTGAAGTACGCCTTCCAGTCAGTGAGACACCCTATATTCTTGAAGATAGAACAGGGGTTTTGGTGGTTTTCAATGAAGAGCCTTCAAAATTTAGTACGCCTGACTTTCCCTGGTTTTTTAACTATCCTGATAATGCGGCTATCTACAATGCTGATGGCTCTTTGCGTTTTCAACTGCGCTCTAATGGTATCGGAAGCTATATTGGGGCAGTGCACCACACAACGACGCCAGAGAACCCAAATGCGTTAGGTGTTTTAGTAGGTTCATTGGGGCATGATCCGGAATGGGTATATCTGGTTGACCCTGATAATCCGAAATTGATATCTACGGGGAAGTGGGTTCGATATTAGTTGTGAGGACGTCTGAGAATCATCTGGTCTTCCTTGGTATCTAGCGGAGGTGGCGCAAGACGCAAGGTTCAAGGCTGGAATACTCCGACATCATGTTTGCAAAGGGTGCATTAATGGCTGCTTACGATTTGTACGGTGTCAAAAATTTGAGTGTTTCAGCCGCCAGGTTGAAAGTTGAGGAAAGTCTTGAGCTTTCCCTTGATAGACGCGAAAGCACCTATCACGGCGGTGAGTATTATTTCTTTGGTAATAAAGAGTCAGAGCACCTCACGCTGAAAAACAATATTGACCCTTTCGACGGCGAAGCGGTGGAACAGGAATTTCCCGAATATCCGGTTTTGTTATATGTAGACAGCACCGGGCGTGCGGAGGAGATCGCAGAGAGGTTGGCGCAGGAGTTTTTCCTGCTTAGGCGTGAGTTGCTTGATTAGGTCCTGCTCCGCGCCGCAGTACTCCTGCAAGCACTGCTCAAACCTTCCAGACTGAACGTCTCACAACCGCGACCATGGCTTCCTGTTTTGATTCGGAGTCCATGTCATGGAATCGTTGTTGCCCTTTCTGTTGTTTGCCTTCGTTGCCTCGATCACCCCGGGGCCGACCAATATTCTGGTGATGAGCCACAGTTCGCGACGCGGGATGGTCGCTACGCTGCCGATCATCTTCGGTGCCTGTGTGTCGGCTGCACTGGTGGTGCTGGTTGTCGGGCTCGGCGTGGGTGAAACGCTGCTTCGCTATCCCCGGGTGCAGCAGGCGATGGCCTGGGCCGGAGTGCTGTGGCTGAGCTGGCTGGCGTGGCAGATTTTTCGCAGTTCGCCGCCATCGCTGGACTCCTCAACATCGGGTGACGACAGTTTCAGCGTTTTCGGTGCCGCCGGCCTGCAATTGATCAACCCCAAGGTCTGGATGATGGCCGTGGCGGTGGTGAGTGTGTTTGGCGGTAACGGCGACGAGCGTGCGCGGATGGTGTTGTTGGCCTTTGTGTTTCTGCTGGTGTGCTTGCCGTGCATGACGGCGTGGGCGTTGTTGGGCGTGGGCAGTGCACGGTTCTTTGGCTCGCCACGGGCATTCGGGCGTATGAATGCCGGGCTGGCGTTTTTGTTGTTGCTGTCAGCCTGGTTGACGGTGTTGGTTTGATCCAGGCACCCGGTCATATAAATTTGAAATACACGACGCCGCCCCCCAGAATCGCGACCCGATCCGGCCAATGGTGCCGGACGCTCAAGGTGAAAAGGGGTTGCGGTTGAACGAACACACATTGTCCATGCGCCTGGAGCGTGTAGCCGCGCACGTACCCGTCGGTGCGCGTCTGGCCGATATCGGCTCGGATCACGGCTACCTGCCGGTGGCGTTGATGCGTCGCGGCGCCATCGAGGCGGCGGTGGCGGGGGAGATGGCGTTGACGCCGTTCCGCTCGGCCGAGCGCACCGTGCGTGAAAATGATCTGGGCCAACTGATTACCGTGCGCCTGGCCAATGGCTTGATGGCGATCGAGCCGCAAGACGGGATCACCGCGATCAGCGTCTGCGGCATGGGCGGCGAGACCATCCGCGACATTCTCGAGGCAGGCAAGGCACGTTTGAGCGGCCGCGAACGCCTGATCCTGCAACCCAACGGCGGCGAGCAACCGTTGCGCCAATGGTTGATGGACAACGACTACCGGATCCTTTGCGAGGAACTCTTGCGGGAAAACCGCTTCGACTACGAAATCATCGTTGCCGAACGCGATGGGCCAGTGGCCTACAGCCCTGAGGAACTGTACTTCGGACCGTTGCAGATGCAGGCGCGCAGCCCGGCGTTTGTCAGCAAGTGGCTGCACCGGTTGCGACACAAGCAGCAGACCCTGAGCCACTTCGGGCGTGCGCGGCATGCCGTGTGCGAAGAGAAGGTGCAGGATCTGGCCCGGCAGGTGCGGTGGATCACCGAAGTGCTCGCTTGAACCCGACTCAGGGCTGATATCATTCAACAACTTTCAAGCAGGGCAGAAAACGATGAACCGTCAGAAGAAACTGCAACAGCTCTTCAAGGAAAAATCCAGAAAGGCCAACGCCAAACTTGCGCCGAAAAGCAACAAGCCGAAGTACATCAGCAAGGCGGATCGGTTGAAAATGGAAGCTGATGCGGCTCAGGTCTCGGTCATTTCCACTGAGAGTTGAACGAAAAGGGGACAGATTTATTTTCAGAATGAACGAAAAGGGGACAGATTTATTTTCAGAAAATAGATCTGTCCCCTTTTTGTCCCCCAGCTCAGGCCAGCCTTGTTCAGGGTTGGCTCATAGGGCGCGGGCTATTGACCTTTTTGCCGACGAAGCCCATTTCAATCGGCGTCTTTATGTAAAACACGGAAAAGTCTTCGGCTTCGAGTCGCTTGAACAGTCTGTCGGACTCTTCTTCGGTGATCGCCATTCGGATTTCCGTCGGCTGATCCGCCAGCTCAAAAAAGTGCGAGGAATGCAGTCGCCCGGTATGGCCGAAACCTTCGATGGCAGTGGAGAGGGTCGCACCGCGCAGGCCCAGTTCCTTTGCCAGATCGACAATCCAGTCGCCGAGCATCTTTCCTTGATGACGACGGTTTTGTTGAGTGAAGAAAATCACCAGAAAACCTTTCATTTCGGTCTCCTTAACGCGTGCCTGTCAATTGATAGGACAACAGTCCCGCCGCAGTCATTGCCAGCGAACCGACGACGTGCAATGAAATCGAGCCGAGCGCCCAGAGCAGTCTGCCTTCCTGAATCAGGGCAACGGTTTCGGCTGAAAATGTGGAAAAGGTCGTCAGACCGCCACAAAAGCCGGTGATGATCAGCAGCCGCCACTCAGGACTTAGAGAAGGGGAGGCGGCAAACGACCAAAAGGGGACAGATTTATTTTCCATTTTCCAGAAAATAAATCTGTCCCCATTAAAGTAGAGATCTTTCTGCAAAGTATCGACTGGGCACTTCTCCCAGCAAGTGCTTGAAAGCCGTCGTGAATGCACTAGAGCTGCTATAGCCCAACATCATCGCGACCTGTGTGACCGACTGGCCTTTTCCCAACTGCACAACCGCAGAGAGCAGGCAGGCTTGTTGTCGCCATTCGATGTAACTGATGCCGGTGTGCACGCGAAACTGTCGGGTAAAGGATCGGCGGCTCATGCCTGCACGTTGGGCCATTTCGTCGATACCCACCTCCAGCGAGGGCAGGGCCAGAAATTCGCGGCATACCCGAGCAAGACGCGGTTCTGTCGGCAACGGAGCATTGAGCGACAGCGCAGGCATCCCGGCAATCTCATGCAGCAGCAATCCCATCAGATGACCGTCGCGTCCCTGGGTGGAGTAATGCGAGGGCACATCGATAGCCTTCAACAGCAATTGCCGCAACAATGGCGAAACGTCTAACACCTGACACTGATCCGCTAGCCCAAGTCGCTGCGCCGCGCGTTTGCGGATATAGGTGTTGTGCAGGGTGACAGGGCCACGCATCTGCATGGAGTGGGGCAGTTGCGCCGGGACCCAGATGCCGCGCTGAGGCGGGACGACCCAGTTCCCGTGATCGGTAAAAACGGTGATGACGCCACTGGCGGCATACGCAAACTGCCCACGCGAGTGGTCGTGCAACGGGAATAGCGTTCCGTCCGCATAGTCACGTGCGGTCACGACGGCATCGCGGGGTGTGTTCTGGTAGGTCAGTACGGTTTTTTCGCGCATGGCCCGATATTAATGAAAGTTGGCCTGTGACTGAAAGCGGGCCAGGTCGTTTGCTTGCATATTTCTACCGGCACGAGCATTTCCGCTCGGTGCAGGGGAAAGACTGATCATGCAAAAGAAGCATTTTTTACTCGCCGTCCTGGTAACCGCTGTCTGGGGACTTAACTTTCCCGTCACCAAGCTCGGGCTGGCCGGCATCGACCCACTGCTGTTGACTGCGTTGCGTTTCGCACTGGCAGCATTGCCCTGGGTGTTTTTCGTCAAGCGTCCGCAGATTGCTTTCGGATGGATCGCGGCCTATGGGCTGATCTTTGGTGTCGCGATGTGGGCGTTGATCAATCAGGGGATCGCATGGGGTGTGCCGCCGGGTAGCGCGTCATTGCTGATCCAGTTCAGCGCCTTCTTCACGCTGGGCTGGGGCGTGCTGTTTTTCGGAGAACGCTTGGGACGGCCACAGTTGGTTGGCAGTTTTCTAGCCGCTGCAGGACTGCTGGGGATCGTCTTGTGCAGCCCCGGCAATGTATCGAGGGCAGGTTTTGCCCTGGTGATTGGCAGTGCAGTGGCCTGGAGCATTGGCAACGTGGTCATCAAGATTTCCAGGGTGCGTGAAATCTTTGCCTTCGTGGTCTGGGCCAGTTTGTTTCCACCCATCCCGCTCTTGCTGTTGACATGGCTGCTACACGGTTCCGCTCCCTTCAACGCGCTGCCTTCGCAACTGAATGGCATGACGCTGTTTTCACTCGCGTTCCAGGTGTACGCCGCGACGCACTTCAGTTACTGGGGGTGGAACCTGTTGCTGCGTGAATACCCGGTGTCGCGCGTGGCCTCGTTGTCGCTGTTGATTCCGGTATTTGGCATCGTCAGTTCGATGGTCATTCTCGGCCAACACCCTGGCCCCTTTGATTGGGCGTTTATCTTGCTGGTTCTACTGGCGCTGGCCTTGGGTTCAGTGAAGTTGCCCTTCACTCAACAGCGTTCGGCTCCGCAAGTGTCCACATCCCGCTGAGGATCTGCGCTTTCAGCCGGTTTAACCGCATCAGGCACTCGGCTGCACCGGTTTGGCCAACTCGATCCCCGCCGCCCCCAGCCGCTTGAGAATCTCGAACAACAAATCACTCTTGGTCTTGCCGACAATCCTTGGGCTGTCGACGTAACCGGTCACGGTCAGCGTGATGCCATCGGGCGACAGTTTGCTGAAGCGCACTAACGGCGCCGGTTTGCCAAGGATGGTTTCGTGCTCTTTGTAGGTGTCGAGCAGCAGGTTTTTGACCTGTTCGGGATCGATGTCCAGCGGGAACATCAGCTCCAGTGTCGCCACACCCTGGGCACTGCCGCCGAGGGTGACGTTGCGCAGGTTCTGCGAGATCAGTTGCGAGTTGGGCACGATTACGATGGAGCGGTCGCTGAGCTGGATCTCGGTGGCGCGCACGTTGATCCGGCGGATGTCGCCCTCGACGCCGCTGATGCTGATCAGGTCGCCGACCTTGACCGGGCGTTCGGTGAGCAGGATCAGACCGGAGACGAAGTTCTTCACAATCTCCTGCAAACCGAAACCGATCCCCACCGACAGGGCGCTGACGATCCACGCCAGATTGGTCCACTTTACGCCCAGCGAAGACAGCGTCAGCAACACCACCAGCGCATAGCCGATATTGGAAAACAGCGTGCTGAGCGAGGCGCACATGCCCGGGTCCATGTCGGTCTTGGGCAGGAATTCGTTGTCCAGCCAGCGGCGCAGGGCGCGGATCAGGTAAATGCCGATCAGCAGCGCGAGCATGGCGTTGAGCAAATGCCCGGGAACGATGTTCAGTTTGCGCAGGCCGGCGCCGCCGAGAATCGCGCCGATGTTGGTCGCCAGTTGGCCGAGGGTGGTACCGATGCCGCCGACGAACAGCGTGATCACCGCCAGCAGCAACAACGCGGCGCGGCCCACGCCGGCCAGCAGGGTGGAGGCTTGTTCGAGGCGCCGGTCGCCGACCCCCAGCAGTTGCTTCAGTGCCTTGCCGCTGGAGTGGCGGGGCGAGAAGAAGTATTCGCAGCTGTCCTTGAGCAACTGCATCAGCAGGTAGAAACCGGAGAAAACAATAAACGCCCACACCAGTTCATAGGTGATGAACCGGGCGAGCGATACATATCCCGTCAGCAATGCGCCCAGGGAAATGACCATCGCCAGCGTTGCAATGGTATAGACCACCCCGGCGAAGGTGTTGCCCGTCACCTGAGCATCCCCGGCCGCCGCCAGCGCCTTGCGCACCTTGCCGACGCGCATCAGCAGCACCGTGACGATGCCCAGCACCACCAGCGCAATCACGCCCCGGCCGGTGATCACGATCTGGCTGCTCATGCCGGATGCGTTGCTGACCTGCACCGCCGTCACCAGCACCAGCAGCGTGGCGGACAGGATCCGGGCGAACGGCTTGAGTGTCTGTGCCACCGGCTCGGCAATCACCGGCAGCCGCCACGACGGATGCTCGGTGGACAGCAACGCGCGGCTCAGGCCGGTGATCATTACGCAGGCATACACCACTTTCTGGAACTCATCGGAGAACGTCGCCAGCATCGGTGGCAACGGCACATGCCGCGTGCAGGCGTAATACAGCAACTCCAGAGCAATCGCGGTGGTCGCCAGTGTCGCCAGTGCCGAGGCAAACGCCAGCGAACTGCGGCGCAGCCGTCCTTCCGGCATGCGATGAATGCACACCCACGCCAGCCAGCGGTCAGCGAGCCGGCGACCCAATGTCCAGATGATGAAGGCCAGCACCACCAGCACACTGGTGTAGAACCGCTGCCCCGGTTGCCAGGCCTCGGTGCCGGTTTCCTGGATCTGATCGACGAATGAACGCAGGCGCTGGCGATCGTCAGGGTCGGGATCGACCAACGGTGCCCAGAATCCGGGGCTCAGGATGCTGTCGGTGCCGAGGGTCAGCTCGCTTTCGAGCAACGTACGGCGAATGCTGGCAATTTGTGTGATCAGGTCGGTGGCGTTCTGCTTGAGTGTCGCCAGGTTCTTCAGGGCGGTGTCGACTTTGGTCTTCTGCTCGATCAGCGTCGCCCGTTGTGCGGCGATATCGGCCTGTTCGGCGGCCACCGTTTCCGTCGGCGTCGCCCCCAATACACCCAGCTGCACGGTCAGTTGTGCCTGCTGCGGCAGCAGCGACGCCGACAACCGATCGATGTCCAGAATGAACATCTGCACCCGATCCTGCGGGCCTTCGAGCTGGTTATAGTTGTTGGCGGACGAGATCTGCTGCTTGAGGCCATCGAGGCGTTGTTGCAGTGCTTGTAGATCGTTTTGGCTGACCCCCGGAAGCGGGGCGCCGATGTCGATTGCGCTCGACAAGTCAGCGGCCGACACGGTTGTCAGGCCCGGGCCGAGCAGGGTCAGAGCGACGAATACCAATGACATCAATGCATTGCGCATGGGACTGGCTGATTCCGGTTGATCACACAATCAATGAGGTTAGGTGATCAGGCGCCTGCTGCATCATTTTCTGCTGCTAATCCTGGCTTAATGCGTGTCCGGTGATATCGCCGGGCATCGAATTGAAAGCCCCGTTTTTCACGACTAAACTCCCGGCCATGAAACGCTATCTGCGGTTTTGTCTCATCTTCCTGATCAGCCTGGCGCTTCCCCTCAGCGGGATGGCGGGCGTGCAGGCGCCGACAGAACCCTGCCCGATGCAAGCCATGGGCATGGCGATGATGGACGGGATGAACATGGATTGCTGCAAGGACATGAAAAGTCCTGCCGACCATGGCACTCCCTGCAAGCCAGGCCAGGAGTGCAAGACCGGCGGCGTGCTGCAGGTCTCGAGCCTCAAGCCGCCCGTCACTGTGTTCAGCCCCGTGACGCTTTCATTCTTCAGTGATTCCCTGCCTGTAGCGACCCCGTCCGGGGTCTGGCGACCGCCCCGCGTCTGATTCCTGTCTCCCTTCGAAGCTCATTCCGCCCAGGCGGAGTGGATTGGCTGTGCGTGTGTTTTTCACCGCGCGCAGCGGACGATCACAGGAATCCTAAACATGAAATTCAAGTGCAATTGCACGGGGTGGCCTATGGTGGTCGGCCTCGTGGCAAGCGTGCTGGCGTGGCCGGGATTTGCGGCCGCGCTGACACTTGATGAAGCGCTGCGGCTGGCGGAAACCAACGCGCCGTCGCTGAATGCGCAAGACGCAAAAATCCAGGCCGCCAGCAGCGCCGCCATTCCGGCGGGGGAGTTGCCCGATCCGAAGCTGGTGCTGGGCGTGCAGAACTACCCCGTCGGCGGCCCGGATCGCTACAGCCTCGACCAGGACTTCATGACCATGCAAATGGTCGGCTGGCGCCAGGAAATGCCCAACGGCGACAAGCGCAAGGCGCGCATCGAGGTCGCCGACGCGGCCATCGAGCGTGCGGCGGCGGAGCGTCGCGTCGAGCGCCTGAAGGTTCGTCAGGCCACGGCACTGGCCTGGATCGGCAGTTATTCGGTCGAGCGCAAACAGGGTTTGCTTCAGGACTTCTACAAGGAAAATCGTCTGCTGAGCGACACCGTCCGGGCGCAGATCGCCGGCGGCCGCGCGCAACCCGCCGACGCCGTGACGCCGAAGCAGGAAGCCGCTCTTCTGGCGGAGCAGGAAGACAACCTGACACTGGAGCGCACCCAGGCCCGGGCGGCCCTCAAGCGTTGGATCGGCGCTGCCGCCAACGACAGGCCCGAAGGCAACTTGCCGCAATGGCCGGTCGAGCCCGCCACCTTCAACCATCAACTGCAACACCATCCCGAACTGGCCGCGTTTGCGCCCATGACCCGCGAAGCGCAGGCGAAGGTGCAAGAGGCGGTGTCCGAGAAAAAGTCCGACTGGAGCTGGGAAGTGGATTACCAGCACCGTGGCCGCGAGTTTGGCGACATGGTCAGCGTGCAGTTCTCCTGGGATTTGCCGTTGTTTCCCGAGACGCGGCAGAACCCGAAAATCGCCGCCCGACAAGCCGAACTCAGCCAACTGGAAGCCGAGCGCGAAGCCCTGTCCCGTGAGCACACCGAGCAATTGGAAAACCAGTTGGCCGACTACGCGCGGCTCGACCGGGCGCTACTGCGCAGTCAGCAAAGCCTCGTGCCGCTGGCCAAAGAGAAAGTCGACTTGAGTCTGGCCAGTTATCGCGCCGGCAAGGGCGATCTGAACGCGGTGGTCAGCGCCCGCCGTGAACTCATTGAGGCTCGCTTCAAACAGATCGACGTGGAAGAACAGCGCGCGCTGACCGCTGCGCGTCTGCATTTCGCTTATGGGGAGACCAGCCTGTGAACCGACCAAAACTCAATGGCTTCTGGCTGGCCGGTCTCGCCCTCGCAGTGGGCGTTGCCGCAGGTTACGGCGTGGCTTATCAGCGCATGAACGGCGAACCCGGCGCAGCTCCGGAGCAGGGCGCCACATCGAAAGCCTTGTACTGGTACGACCCGATGTACCCGCAGCAGAAGTTCGACAAACCAGGCAAGTCGCCCTTCATGGACATGCAACTGGTACCGCGATACGCCAGCGAAGGCGCAGGCAATGCGACGGTCAGCATCGATCCGGGCCTGACCCAGAATCTGGGGTTGCGTACGGCAACGGTCACACGGGGGGCTTTTGCCTCCAGCCTCGACGTGACAGGCGTGCTGGCCTTCAACGAGCGGGATGTGGCGGTGATCCAGACGCGTACCAGCGGGTTTGTCGAGCGGGTTTACGCCCGGGCACCAGGAGATGTGTTGGCGACGGGCGCACCGTTGGCAGACATTCTCGTACCGGACTGGGCGGCGGCGCAGACCGAGTTTCTCGCCCTCAAGCGCAGCGGCGACCGGGACCTGATCGCAGCGGCGCGCCAGCGTTTGCAACTGACCGGCATGCCATCGAGCCTGATTGCCCAGGTAGAGCGTAGCGGCAAGGTTCAACCGAACCTGACCGTCACCAGCCCGGTGGGCGGCGTGTTGCAGGAACTCAATGTGCGCACCGGCATGACCGTGGCGAGCGGCGAAACACTGGCGCGGATCAACGGCCTGGGCAGTGTCTGGCTCGCCGTTGCGGTGCCGGAATCGCAGACCGGCTCAATTAGCGAAGGGCAAGGCATCGAAGCGCGGCTGCCGGCGCTTCCCGGCACCGTGTTCAACGGCAAGGTCAGCGCCATTCTGCCGGACACCAACCCCGACAGCCGCACTCTGCGCGTACGGGTCGAACTTGCCAACGCTGATGGACGCTTGCGGCCGGGGATGACCGCACAAGTGCGGTTGAACCGCTCGACCGGGCAAGACAACCTGTGGGTGCCGACCGAAGCGGTCATCCGCACCGGCAAGCGTGCCTTGGTCATGCTCGCCGAAGACGCGGGGCACTACCGCCCGGTAGAGGTACGTCTCGGTCAGGAAAGCGACGGCAAAACGGTGATCCTCAAAGGTCTGGAGGAGGGGCAGGAAGTGGTGACGTCCGGCCAGTTCCTGCTCGATTCCGAGGCCAGTCTCAAGGGCGTCGTCGCCGAGCCGCTTGAGGTGGACGGGAACACCTCGGGGAGCCAGCCATGATCGCCGCGCTGATTCGCTGGTCCGTGGCCAACCGCTTTCTGGTGTTGCTGGCAACGTTGTTCGTCACGGCCTGGGGTGTGTGGTCGGTGCAGAGCACACCGATCGATGCGCTGCCGGATCTGTCCGATGTGCAAGTGATCATCCGCACGCCGTACCCCGGGCAGGCACCGCAGATTGTCGAGAACCAGGTGACCTATCCGCTGACCACCACCATGCTCTCGGTGCCGGGGGCGAAAACCGTGCGCGGTTATTCGTTCTTCGGTGACAGCTTCGTGTACGTGCTGTTCGAGGACGGCACCGATCAATACTGGGCGCGCTCGCGGGTGCTGGAATACTTGAGCCAGATCCAGAGTCGCCTGCCGGCCAGCGCCAAACCCGCATTGGGGCCGGATGCCACCGGGGTCGGCTGGATCTATCAGTACGCGCTGGTGGATCGCAGCGGCGGGCACGACCTGGCACAGCTTCGCGCCTTGCAGGACTGGTTCCTCAAGTTCGAGCTCAAGACCCTGCCCAACGTCGCTGAAGTCGCCACGATCGGCGGCATGGTCAAGCAGTATCAGGTGCAGCCCGACCCGGTGCGGCTGGCCAGTCTCGGCATCACCCTGGCGCAGGTGCGTGAGGCCATCGGCAAGGCCAATCAGGAAACCGGCGGTGCCGTGCTGGAAATGGCCGAGACCGAGTTCATCGTGCGGGCATCCGGCTACCTGAAGAGCCTCGACGATTTCCGTGCGATCCCGCTCAAACTTGGCGCCGGCGGCGTGCCGGTGACCCTGGGCGATGTCGCGACGATCCAGACCGGGCCGGACATGCGCCGCGGCATCACCGAGCTGGACGGCCAGGGTGAGACCGTCGGTGGCGTGGTGATCCTGCGCAGCGGCAAGAACGCCCGCGAGACCATCGCGGCGGTCAAGGCCAAGCTCGACGACATGAAAAACAGCCTGCCGCCCGGCGTGGAGATCGTCACCACTTACGATCGCAGCAAGCTGATCGACCGCGCCGTCGATAACCTCAGCCACAAACTGCTCGAAGAGTTCATCGTCGTCGCGCTGGTTTGCGGGATCTTCCTCTGTCATTTGCGCTCTTCATTGGTGGCGATCATCTCGTTGCCGGTGGGTGTGCTGATCGCTTTTATCGTGATGCGCCATCAGGGGCTGAACGCCAACATCATGTCGCTGGGCGGGATCGCCATCGCCATCGGCGCGATGGTCGATGCGGCCGTGGTGATGATCGAGAATGCCCACAAGAAAATCGAAGCGTGGCACGCGGCCAATCCGGGACAGGAACTCAAGGGTGAGCGCCATTGGCAGGTGATGACCGACGCGGCGGCGGAGGTGGGGCCGGCGCTGTTTTTCTGCCTGTTGATCATCACGCTGTCGTTCATTCCGGTGTTTACCTTGCAGGCTCAGGAAGGGCGGCTGTTCGGTCCATTGGCGTTCACCAAGACCTACGCGATGGCGGCGGCAGCGGGGTTGTCGGTGACGCTGGTGCCGGTGCTGATGGGCTACTGGATCCGTGGACGGATTCCGGATGAGCGACGCAACCCGCTCAACCGCTGGCTGATCCGGATCTACCAGCCGGCGCTGGATGCGGTGTTGCGCCGACCGAAATTCACCTTGCTGGTGGCGCTGCTGGTGTTCATCAGCGCGGCATGGCCGATCTCCAGGCTCGGTGGCGAGTTTCTCCCGCCGCTGGACGAGGGTGATCTGCTGTACATGCCATCGGCCTTACCGGGACTGTCGGCGCAAAAAGCCTCGCAGTTGCTGCAACAGACCGATCGCCTGATCAAGACCGTGCCCGAGGTCAAGCATGTGTTCGGCAAGGCCGGCCGTGCCGAAACCGCCACCGATCCGGCACCGCTGGAGATGTTCGAAACCACCATTCAGTTCAAGCCCCATGAGCAATGGCGCCCGGGCATGACCCCGGAAAAACTGGTGGAAGAACTGGACCGTGTGGTGAAGGTGCCGGGCCTGACCAACATCTGGATTCCGCCGATCCGCAACCGCATCGACATGCTCGCCACCGGAATCAAAAGTCCCATCGGCGTGAAGGTCGCCGGCAACGATCTGGCCCAGATCGACGCGGCCACTCAAGCCGTCGAACGCGTGGCCAAAGGCGTGCCCGGCGTCAGTTCTGCGTTGGCCGAACGCCTGACCGGTGGCCGCTACATCGACGTCGATATCGATCGCAACGCCGCAGGTCGCTACGGGCTGAACATCAGTGATGTGCAGTCGATCGTCGCCGGTGCCATTGGTGGCGAGAACGTCGGGGAAACCATCGAAGGACTGGCACGCTTCCCGATCAACATCCGTTACCCGCGAGAGTGGCGTGACTCGCCCGGTGCGTTGGAACAGCTGCCGATCTACACGCCTTCGGGCAGTCAGGTCACCCTCGGCATGCTGGCGAAGATCAAGGTCACGGACGGCCCGCCGATGCTCAAGAGCGAAAACGCCCGACCGTCCGGCTGGGTGTACATCGACGTGCGGGGCCGGGACATCGCTTCGGTCGTGGCTGATCTGCGCCGCGCGGTCAGCGAACAGGTCAAGTTGCAGCCCGGAATGAGCCTGAGCTATTCGGGGCAGTTCGAGTTTCTCGAACGGGCCAACGCTCGCCTGAAACTCGTGGTGCCGGCCACGCTGCTGATCATCTTTGTGCTGCTCTACCTGACCTTCGCCCGCTTCGATGAGGCGCTGCTGATCATGGCCACGTTGCCATTCGCCCTGAGCGGCGGTGCGTGGTTTCTCTACCTGCTGGGCTACAACCTGTCGGTCGCCACCGGGGTCGGGTTCATTGCGCTGGCCGGGGTCTCCGCCGAGTTTGGCGTGATCATGCTGCTCTACCTGAAAAACGCCTGGGCCGAGCGCGAAGACCTCGGCGATCGCACCGAGCGCGGACTGGTCGCAGCAATTCGCGAAGGCGCCGTGCAGCGCGTACGCCCCAAAGCCATGACAGTGGCCGTGATCATCGCCGGGCTTTTGCCGATTTTACTGGGCAGCGACACCGGCAGCGAAGTCATGAGCCGCATCGCCGCGCCCATGGTCGGTGGCATGGTCACGGCGCCCTTGTTGTCCCTGTTCGTCATCCCGGCGGCGTATCGACTGATGCGCCGTCGTCACTTGTCCGTTGAAACCCTCCAACCTGAAGGAAAAACCTCATGAAACTGATCCCGATCACTGTTGCCGGCACGCTGGTTGCGTTTGCATTGACTGCCCACGCCGAGGACATGCCCGGCATGAAGATGGACGACATGCAGGGCATGCAGATGCAGCCCGCCACTCAACAGGCACCCGCCGCCAACGCTGAAGGCACGATCAAGGCCATCGATGCCACGAAGCACACTGTGACCATCGCTCATGGTGCGATTGCGGCGTTGCAGTGGCCGCCGATGACCATGGGGTTTGCGGCGACTCAAGAGCAGTTGGCCGAGTTGGCGGTGGGGGACCGGGTGACGTTTTCGTTTCGGATGGAGGGCAGCAAAGCGACGCTGGTTTCGATCAGCAAGTAAGGTTGTGACGTAAAAAAAACGGCGCGAATCATCGCGCCGGTTTTTATTCAGGTTTTCAGATCGAGCGCTGATTGACCCGTTGCATCAGTTCCTCCGCCGACTCCTTGCGCTCAGAGTAGCGATCCACCAGGTCCGGGCGATCACGCAGCAACAGCGTGAATTTCACCAGTTCCTCCATCACGTCGACCACCCTGTCGTACAGCGCCGAAGGCTTCATGCGATTGCCTTCGTCAAACTCCAGATACGCCTTGGGCACCGACGACTGATTGGGGATGGTGAACATGCGCATCCAGCGGCCCAGCACGCGCAGTTGATTGACCACGTTGAACGATTGCGAACCGCCGCAGACCTGCATCACCGCCAGGGTCTTGCCCTGGGTCGGACGCACCGCACCGAGCGCCAGAGGCACCCAGTCGATCTGCGCCTTGAACACCGCCGACATGGCGCCGTGGCGCTCAGGCGAGCACCAGACCTGGCCTTCGGACCATTGCATCAGCTCAAGCAACTCCTGAACTTTCGGATGGTCGCCGGGCGCGTCATCCGGCAGCGGCAAGCCCGAGGGGTTGAAGATCCGCGTCTCGGCTCCGAAGTGCTCCAGCAGTCGCGCGGCTTCTTCCACCAGCAATCGGCTGAACGAGCGTGGGCGGGTCGAGCCATACAACAACAGAATGCGCGGCTTGTGGAGGCCGTCGTCGCGGGTGTTTTTTTGAATCAGTGATGGGTCGAGGTTGGGCAGGTCGGTCATGACGGCTCCGGTCACAGCGTGCTGATGCGGTCGAGCTCGCGCTTGAGGGCATCGCGGTCGAGTTGGGCGAAGGGCAGGGCGAGGAAGGCCCGGCAGCGGGTTTCGATCCGGGCGAGGGTCCCGTGGAAGGCTGCGCTGATGGCGGCTTCATCGCCGCGCACCTCCGACGGATCCTCCAGCCCCCAATGGGCCTTCAAGGCCGGGCCGAAGTAGACGGGGCAGGTTTCGCCGGCAGCCTTGTCGCACACGGTGATGACAATGTCCGGCGGGTTGGCTTCGAAGGCGTCGTTGCCCTTGCTGCTCAACCCGGCGATGGCAATGCCGGCCTCCTGCAACGTGCTCAGGCTGCGCGGCAGCACCTGGCCCTTGGGGAAACTGCCGGCGCTGACCGCTTCGAAACCTTGCGGTGCCAGGTGATTGAACATCGCTTCGGACAGAATGCTGCGGCAGCTGTTGGCGGTGCACATGAATAGAACGCGCATGTTCGGTCCTCAGCAGCAGGCGGATGTATTGAGCGGGCGGTCACCCATGGCATCGAGCCGGGCGCTGTTTTCTTCCAGCCACGCGGTGTTGGCGGCCAGGGTGGTTTCAAGCAGTGTGCGGACCCACGCCGGCAGATCCGGATTGAGCCGGTAATAGACCCACTGACCCTGGCGGCGATCCAGCAGCAGGCCGCAGGTGCGCAACTGTGCGAGATGGCGGGAAATCTTTGGCTGACTGTCGTCCAGCGCGCAGACCAGTTCGCAGACACACAGCTCACCTTCACGGGTGATCAGCAGCGTGGCCCGGGCGCGGGTTTCGTCGGCGAGGCATTTGAAAACGGAGGCGGGATTGAGCATGACAATGCCTTCAATACATATGGTTGTCCGAATATACGGATATCCATATGTATAGGGCAAGCCTCCTGTTTGATGAACTCTGCGGAAGCGCTGTCAGAGAGGATCACGCAAGGTAAGGGGCCAGGATGTCGTGCAGTGGACGGGCAAGGGCGAGCGTCCGTTTGACTGTTGTCAGTTCCGAACCTGCCAGACGCTTGCTGCCCAGTCTGCAGAAAACACCGCCTGGATCGATGTGCAGCGAAAACAGTCCGATGACCTCGTTCCCAATGACTTTTACGATCAACTCCATGAAGGCTTCATGCGGTGTGTTGGCGGTCAGGTAGGTGAACTCCTCAACGGTAGCGCTGCCCGCCCAAGACACCTCATCCCAGGCCAGACGATCCAGGTGTATGAAGTTTTGCTGCGTCTGCAAATCCTCCACAAGCGCTCGCAATACATTCACAAACCGCTCACAGGCAAGGATTTCGAGTTCGTATCGATAAAGGCCTGAGGGGGCAGTGCCGACGACTTTGGCGGTCAGGAGGTAGCTCTGCGCAATTTCCGAAGGCTGTCCATCCCAGCCATTCAGGTCGGATACCGGCGGGCACCAAATGACCTGAATTGTTTCGCCGGTGCGGATCGGTTCGCTTTGATCAAAACGGGCCGATGTGGTTTGGCCAACACGTGGCAATAAGTCGTGGAGGTGGAGTACCGGGGCACTGTAATCGATGCCGGAGTCCTGTGACCAGAATGTGGGGAAGTGGATTTTCATGGGGTGATCGTAGTCCATCATGTGGCTCTCGGGTCTTCATCAGCCGGTAAAACGCTTACCAGGTTATCGCCAGCCCAGGCGCTGGCTGAAGGCCAGATGCGCGCCAATCCACAACCCGCGAGGGTGACTTTTTCGGGGTGAGTGATAGCATGTGGCCTTCATTGCGAAACAACGCGTGCTTTGACTTGGTCGACTGCCAGGACATCAAGTTTTCATCTTCAATCAATGCAGATTTATCAATGATCAAGATTGCGATACCGACGTTTATCCTGCTGCTGTGCCTGCAGGGTTGTGCAGAGATGCCTGCGTATTCGAACGTACAGTCCGGTGAGCCGAGCGACGAAACCCGTTACACCGTCGTCGAAACCGATACCTATGCCGGAAGGCCTCAGCGCTCCTGGGGGGACGGCGAGCCAAACCTGAACATCATTAGAATCAACGACAAGAAAGTGGGGAACATTCCATTCTCCACTTACTATTACAAGAATGACTCGCCTCAGCGTGCTGTGCTGATCCCGGGGAAGTACACGATTCAACTGGAATACAATCTGCCGTTGCAGTTCCTGTTTGCCGATCTGGAGTTCGAAGGCAAACCCGGTCAAAAGATCATCGCCCGTTCGCAATATGTGGGTCTCAACCGATTGGAAATATGGTTGGAAGACGCGGCTACCGGTGAAATCGTTGGTAAGCGTGTGCACTGACAAGGTTTACGCGATGGCTGTGAAGTAACGTGCTTTAAGCGATTGAACGAAGAGGGGGATTTTGAATACCTATTCAAAATCCCCCTCTTGTTTTTTGGCCCCGTAAGTTCGGGCGATTCAGCGCTTGCTGAAGGCCAGTCGCGCGGCAAACAGCACGAAAATCATCCCGGTGGTGCGATCCATCCAGCGAATTACTTTCTCCCGTCGCAGAAACCCGGACAGGGGCTGTGTCGCGCCGATCAACACCAGCGACCAGATCAACCCGAGCACCACATGAATGCTCACCAGCCCGAACGTCCACGGCACCAGTGGCTGCCCTTGCGGAATGAACTGCGGCAGAAACGACACGTAGAAAATCCCGATCTTCGGATTGAGCACATTCCCCAGCATGCCCTTCAAAAACCAGTTGGCTCCCGGCTTGCCGTTGGCCTCGGCGGGTGCCAGTGAACGGCGAGGGCGCAGCAGCATGTTCAACCCGAGCCATGCCAGATACGCCGCACCGCAATACTTCAACAGGTTGTAGGCCAGCTCCGACACCGCAATCAACGCCCCGAGGCCGAACGCCACCGCCGCACCCCACAACAGGCAACCGGCGTTGATGCCCAACGCAGCGCGCAAGGCCTGTTGCTTGCCTTCGACGGTGGCGGTGCGCAGGACAAGCGCGGTGTCGAGACCGGGTGTCAGCGTCAGCAGTGTGGCGGCGAAAGTGAAGGCGAGGAGGTTGTCGGCGATGGGCATGGCGCGTGGGTTTCCTGTTCTGGATGGGGGAACGGTAGCGGTTTCAGGCGGGGGGATCCAGCAGGGAGATGAGGCGGGGTTCGATGGCGTCAGGTTGTATCTCAAGGATTGCCAGGGTGACCGGCAGTTTGAAACGACGAGGGCCGGCGCTGCCCGGATTGACGTAGAGACGATCGCCGCGCCATTCGATGCGGGGTTTGTGGGAGTGACCGGTGATGATGAGTTTTACGTTGGGGTCGAGGTCAGTGGGGACGTCGGCGATGTCGTGGACGAGGAGGGTTTGCCAGCCGTTGAGGGTCAAGGTGAGGAGGTCGGGGATGTCCTTGGCCCAGGGGCTGTTGAGATCGTTGTTGCCGCGCACTGCGTGGACGGGGGCGATTTCGGTCAGTTGCGCGAGGATGTCCGCGTTACCGATGTCGCCGGCATGGATGATCTGATCGCAGCCTTGCAACGCGGCCAGGGCTTCGGGGCGCAGGAGGTTGTGGGTGTCGGAGATGAGGCCGATCTTCATACGGAGCTCCGGGTTGAGTAGGGCCGGGATGCTGGCTTCCACCGAATTCAGCCTGTCGGCTCAGCGGGTTTCGCTATCTGTTCGCTTGTCAGATCACCTTGCAGTTCCCTGAGACCCGCCGGGCTTGAGTAGAGTTTTTCCATGGCCAGCACGTCGGTCAGTTGTTCCGGCGAAAGAGTCTTCTCTTCCTTCTCAAGCTCCACACGCATGGGGCCTGCGATATTGTCAGGCAGTGTCTGTTTGAGCGCTACACGCAATAACCCGCAAGCCTTGCGCTTGTTCTTCTCGAAGCCTTTCCCGTTATCGAGATGAACGGCAAGGGTAACGAGCGACACGGCATGTCCTTGAAGGGCCGCCTGCAACAACCAGTGATTCGCCAGTGGGTAGTTAACCGGCATATCGGTGCCACTGCTGTAGAGGTTGCCGAGGATGAACTGTGCCTTGGCGTCACCCTGTTCGGCCGCACGGGTATACCAATGCAATGCGGCAGGCAGATCTTTGGGGATGCCTGCGCCAACGCCGTTGAAATAAGTCGCTCCCAGCATTCCGGATGCCTGGCTATCGCCGGCAGTGGCCGCTTGGGTAAGTAGTTTCACGGCTTGTTGAGGGTCTGCTGAAACGCCGTGACCAAACAAGTAGAGGTTACCCAGTAATGTCAGGGCCTCGTTATCGCCCTGGGCGGCTGCTTTGCTGGCCCAGTTGAAAGCCTGCCGAGGGTCTGCCTCGATACCACTACCTTTGTAATACAGGGTAGCGAGTTGACGTTGAGATTTGGCATGACCTTGTTCTGCAGCCTTGCGAAACCACGTAGCGGCTTGGGCAAAACCCCTCGGTATTTCCAGGCCCGCAATGCTTGAAACCCCCATGAAATACTGGGCATCTGCGTTCCCGTGCTCCGCCGATTCGCTTATCAGCTGCAGGCCCTTGGGCCGATCAACATCGACACCTCGACCGTAATATTCAATGAGGCCGAGCTTGAATTGTGCGACAGGCTCTCCCTTTGCTGCTCCTTTCAAGTACCACTCTGCGGCTTTACCAGGGTTGCGGCCAACGACCAGGCCTTCCTCATAGGCTGAGGCGATCAAGGTAGTGACGCTGTAAGGGCTTCGCCACAGCGTGATAAAGAAGGACACAACAATGAATGCGAGGATGCTGAGGAATAGAGCAATTGAAAACCGGCGCAATTTCGAATCCGTTCATAACGTGGTAAGCGGGGGAGTGTATCGATGCTTTTTCGTACTGCCCAGTCTTACAGGGTTCTAACCTGTTCTCCTCCATAGACAACATTCGGCGTTCACACTTTTCACTCATCCTGAATGTTGTGAACCGGTCTCAAGCCTGAGAGGCTAGCGTGAGGTTGACCATCAGGACATACGGACATGAGCACGCCAAAAATTTTGATCACGGGGGCTTCGGGCCAGATCGGCAGAGCTTTCTGGACCGCGCGGGACGATAAATCCGATTTGCGCCTGGCTGATATAGACGTCGCAACACTTCCGGACTCGGCACAACGTTTCGCTCTCGATATCAGGGATCAGGTCAGTTGTCTCGAAGCCTGCGAAGGCATACACACAGTGATCCATCTCGCTGCTGATCCGAACCCGGACGCCGACTTCACGTCTTCGCTGCTGCCCGTGAATATTATCGGCACCTACAACATGCTGTTCGCCGCAAAAGCTCAAGGCTGCAAGCGTTTCATATTCGCGAGCAGTGCCCAGGCGATTGAGGGTTATCCGAAAGACGTCCAGATACATGAAGGGATGGCACCGAAACCAGGCAACCTTTACGGGGTCAGCAAAGCGTTTGGCGAAGCGCTGGCTTCGATGCATGCAAACGATGGTCAAATGACGACAATCGCGGTCCGTATTGCGAACGTCGCCAGATTTCACGCCGGAGAAACCCACAGCCCCCGGGACGTGGCTGCGTTTATCAGCTACAGGGATGTCGTTGCGTTACTGGAGCGATGTGTCGAGGCCGAGTTGAGCGGATTCCATGTTGTCCATGGTGTCTCGGATAACCGCTACAAACGCCTTGCAATTGATCAGACCAGAAAAGCTGTTGGGTACGCGCCGCTTGATGATTCATTCGAGATTCTGGAAGGGCGCACTGGATCTGATTGAGTGCGGTGTTTTACAGGTCACCAGAGTGAGTCAGGAGCGACTTGACTGATGTGACAGGAATGGAATTAAAGGGGGACTGATTTATTATTGAAAAATATATCAGTCCCCTTTTTATTCTTTTTATTTATCTCATTGATATTTCTGACACCCCTCACGCACATGAATGCTCTCGTAAATAGGGTAAACACACAGTGCAGACCTGAATCGATAAGCTTCTCAGTATCTCGGATGGCACCGCATTGCTGAGCCGGATTGCCTCCGAATCAAGAGCTCCAGGCGATTGCGCATACTCGATTGATCGCGTTCGATTATTAGCAGCCGCTTGCGAAAGCCTCTTTGTATTTCTATTTGATTCGACTCGTCGATAAAGCAGATTGCGATGATTTCTTAAATGCGGTGTTTGAGTTCTTTGAATATTGGTTAGAGGTTCGAAGGGGAAATGTCTCTGTAGTGTATTGTAGAGGCGGAAAAAGGCGATCTGGTACAAAGCTGAGAAAACTGGACGTTTTTATTGGTGTGAGCTAGTAATTAATGAGCCGGTCTAGGAAAGGATGCTAATTATGGTTAGGTATATATCATTAGTATTAGTCGTCGTGGTTCTCTCTGCATCCGCTGATGACTTCGGTCAGTACAGCAATCAGCAGGAATTGAAGATTAAAGCTTTGGATGGACTTCAGTCACGACATTCAGCGGCTCTAGGAGAGAATCAGCTCGTTCTCTATGGCAACGCTCTTCGCGATGGCAGCAATATCACTGACGAATTCGTCACTGAACGGCTTGATCGTGACCCTGACATGGTCTGGAGGATGCGAGGTCCGAATTATGGAGTGATGTCAGAGAGCGGAAACGCAGGAAATCCATTCAAAGGAAAAAGAGGGGTCAATGAACAAACGGTTTCTGGTGTAGACGGGGCAAAGGAAGCCAAAGTATTAGGTGTAGTTATCCCCCCCCAAATTGAGGATGAAAGACTCAAACAATCAAGCGACTGTAAAGGTGAGCTTGATGATGGGTTGCAAATATTCCTCATTGCCAAGTGTTTTACATCACTGTCCAACACGGCGCTTAAGGTAACGCCATATGCCAGCATAGACCGGACATATACCAGAGGACTTTCCAGTCTTTCTTCACTCATAACAACATCAGATACTCATGTCTGTGATGTCTCTGTTATACGAAACGGGCTTTGGGTTACGGCAAGACACTGTTTGGATGATGTAAAGGGTAACTTGGATATTTTGCGAATTGTCGTAGGGAATCGGAGGGTTAAAATCACTAAATCTGTCGTTGCTGTCTGTAAACAGCAACCCTGCGACATAGTGTATCTTTACGCAGAGACACCCGTATCCGCAGAACTTCCAACGATACTGCCCAGGGATGTAGAAATAAAATGGGATAATCCAGTTTTTATCCCGGGTATTCCGTATGGCGCAAAGCTTGCGAGTATATTTGAATCGGAATCGCCTTACTCAAACGAGCCTGTTTCCGCAGATCATGCAAAACTTAGATATAACGATTTGGTAATGTGGAGTCCATATAACCAGGGTTTTTGTATGAGCCTGATGAAAGATAGCGCTGGCTGCATCATTCATACCTGCAGCACGGTAAAGGGGTTTTCGGGAGCTCCAATATACCGATACGATAAAGAAAAAGACAAAATTATTCTTATTGGAATCCACTCTGGTGCTGACAGCGGGCCTAATCAGTGTGTGGTTGTGAGCAAGAAGGTCAACTATGCAAAACTCATAACAGCCGAGGACTTGCCAAAATGAAGAAGAAATGGATATTCGTAGTGAGTACGCTATTGGCTGGATGCGCCGGCGCTCCAACTTCAGATGTTTTTTATACAGGGCCTGTAAACTACAGCAAGATTGACAATGATCCGGTAATGGCGAAAACCAAGGTATTCATAAAGCGCGGCTACTCATGTAACTACAAGGCAAAAACTGCTGAGTCAGGAGCGTTGGTTGCTCTTCTTCTGCCGGCGCTTGTCGAAAAGACTATTGATTACGGTTTTGATAAGCTAAAAGAATATAATGCATATCTCAAGGCTGATGTTACGGTGAAAGGTTCTGCACTTTTAGCCTATAACACCCAGCCTGCTGCATGGCCGCCCAAGGAGGATGGCGATTCAAAAGCCTTGAAAAAACAACAGTACGTTGAAGGCGAAGTCACAAAGCTAATAACGTGGTACCTCAAGCAGGATAAAAAGCATACGCAAAAGGATAGTGAACTTCGGAAGCTTATAGAAAACAATAAAGGTAAATTTGAGGAGAAATTTGACAAAGAGAATGTCGCAATACTTCAGGCTTCAGGTAATGATCTTTGTGTTATTTTAATCTCTGGTAATTATAAGAGTGATGCAGGCACCAAGGCTCTTGACGATTTCGTGAAAGAGGAGGGGGCAAGTAGAGAGGGGCTCCTGTCCTATCAGTCAATAGTTCCAACGATTGAAAGTGATGATGAAGATAAGCCTTTCAAAGACCTTGTTGGTGCTCCAGCCCTTGTGTATGAGATGCACATAGTTGTAACCCCTGACTCTGAAGTGAACACTTTTGCCGCTGTGCCTCAAAATCTTTTTTATCCCAATGCGCTTCACAAGTGGGTGGCCAATAAGGAGGAGAGGAAGCTGACTATTATCTCAACGCTGGGAAGTCATATTCAGCCTATTGAGATTCCGCATATCAAAGCCGGGGGTAGCTACGATATCAAAAAACTTTATGACTACTGGACACTGTTCACAGTGCCTAAGGATGAGGTTTTTCAGAAAATTTCTATCTCTATCTCCGAAGGTCCTGACAAAGCGATTACATCAGATTTGCTGAATGCTATAGAAACTCAAAGGGAGCCGATCGAGAAAAAAGCTAAAGACTATGTAGACAAGAAGGTCGGTAACACAAAGGAAGAGAGCAAGTAACCTTGGGTCTCTTGAAGTGAAGTCCTTACTAAATGGCTCTACTTGTACGTTGTGACGGGTATTTGAAAAAATCTACCGTTAAAGGGGGCTGATTTATTTTTTGAAAAAATAAATCAGCCCCCTTTAACGGTAGATAACCAGAACACGTCAGGACCTGAGGAGTTTTACGCCGGAATCAGACCAAACAGAGCATCAAAGCTCAATCGCCCACGTCTGGCTCACCAGTTCCTTCCCGAAGCTGAATATCGGCTCTTCCTCCACCAACTCAAACCCCGCCCGCTGATACAACTTGCGCGCATCCACCAGATTGCTCGTCGTCCACAGAATCATCTTTTTATACCCGACATCCCGGGCAAACCTCAGACATTCGTCAACCAGTCGATTGCCGATCCCCAACCCCCGAGCACTGGCGTCCACAAACAGCATGCGCAGTTTTGCCGTGGTTGCATCGTGCCGGATGACAAACACCGAGCCCACCACCTTGCCGTCCTTTTCCGCGATCCAGCAGCGTTCGCTGGCAGGGTCGAACTCACGCAGGTACTTGGCGACGATCTCGGCGACCAGCGCTTCGAACTCCCAGTTCCAGCCGTATTCGCGGGTGTAGATCACGGTTTGTTGCTGCACCACCAGCCCCATGTCGCCGGGTTGCGGGTCGCGCAACAGGTAGGTTGGCTGTTGGCGGCCCTCGAGCAAGGTCTGGATCTGCTTCATGGACTCGATCAATTGCAGTTGCTGCGGCTCGGCCAGGCGTTCGAGCAGGGTGATGACTTCCTGCCGCGACGCCTGTTCCAGCGGGGCGAGTATTTCGCGGCCGAGGTCGGTGATGTGCAACTGGCTGGCGCGGGCGTCGGTGGCGGAGGGGACTTTCTGGATCAGGCCTTTTTTGTCGAAGCCGCTGATGATCCGGCTCATGTAACCCGCGTCCAGGCTCAGCATCTGGCGCAGGTCGGCGCTGGTCAGATCACCGCCAGAGGCCAGTTCGTAGAGGATGCGCAGCTCGGTCAACGAGTAGTCGCTTTGCAGCAGGTGTTCCTGCAGAACGCCGATCTGGTGGGTGTAGAAGCGATTGAATTGCCGGACGATGTCGGCGCGTTCGATGAGAGGGTTCGTGGACATGGCAGATGCTCTTATGTTTGCCTTAGGCAACTATATAGTTGCCCGAGGCAATCAAGTCAAATGAATTGCTGACCAACGGCAGCCTCCCTTATCCTGCGTGTTCATGGAGCCACTCTCACAAGGAACGAACGTGAAATTACTTATTGCTGCGTCTGTATTGGCCCTTCTGGCCGGTTGTGCATCCCACGGCAAGAGCGACGACGCCATTTACCGTGAAGCCGCCGACGCCCATGTCATGACCCTTCCTGCCGGGCAGAACAAGGTCAGCCTGCCCGCGACCAAAATCCAGAGTCACGGCCTGATCGCCGACAATCTGGCGATTGCAGCCGGCGGCGGGGCCAACGCCACGCAACTCAAGCAACAACTGCTGATCGCCAAGTCTGCCGGCGAAAGCGGCTTCTTGATCATCGGTGCGGGGACCTCACTCGACGTGGCCATTATCAAAAATGCGTTTGAGTCGCTCGATCTGAATGGCATGCGCATCTATTACGCGGGCGGTGAAAGTCAGAAGGACGCGGCGCGCAGTGCCGTCGAAAAAGCCCAGGCGAAATTCCAGTACATCAGCGCGCAATGAGCGAGGCTGTGTCACGACGTGCGCATTGAGAATGTACACGTCGTGACATGGTCGGCGTTGATCACGCCGGGGACAAACGCATGCCCATATCGACGGTGCGGCTCTCAAACCCGAACTCTGCATACATCCGTGCCGCGCGTTCATTGAACGGCCAGACCGACAATCTCAATTCCTGGGCGTCGTGTTCGGTGGCCCAGTCTTTGACCCGTTCCATCAATTGACGGCCGATGCCTTTGCCCCAGAAGGCCTCGGCGACGCACACCGATCCGATGCGCACGATGTTCATGGGTTGCATCAGCGGACTGGCGCTGGCCGATAGGCTGGCAGCGATGAACCCTGCGGGCTGCTGGTCGACGTGTGCAATGAAGACAACCTGACCCGGTTTTTCGAAGTAATTCATCCAGTGTGGCAGGTCACGGGCGAAGTCTTCGGTGGTGGCGGTGTAGATGTCGGGGCGGGCGGCGTGGTGGACGGCGTTGAGTACCTGGCCCAGTTCGCAGACGGTCAATGCATCTTCAACGGTGGCGATTCTGTACTGCGTGGTTTCGTCCATGGGGCGTCACGTTCCTTCAGTGGCGGGTGGCTGCTTCAGTTCAGGGGATCGAGGACGAAGTCCGCCGGATCGAACCGCTCGGTCGTGTCCATTTGTATGTTTCTGAGGCTCACCGTTTCCAGGTGTGTGGCGTAGAGCGATTCAGAAAAAAAGGTGATCAACAGGGTGCGACGGCGTGCGCCGGTCGGGTTCAAGCTGCCTGCGTGGATCAGGTCGGCATCGAATATCAGGATGTCGCCAGCACTACCGGAAAGCTGCACCGAGCGGGATTCGTCAGTGAAGTTGAACGGGGGCTCGCCGAGTGCAGGGCGATGGCTGCCGGGGACGATGCGGGTTGCGCCGTTCTCCGGGCCGTAATCGTCGAGGTACACCAGCGCGTTGACGGTATCGCCGGGGCGCTGTGCCGACAAGTCGCGGTGCAACTGTTGATGGCCGCCACCGGCAAGCGGCTCGCGGCCCTCCACCTGGGAGAGGAAGAAGCGTTCGCCGATCAACTCGCCAACCACCGCCAGCATTGGCGGCAGACGACATACGGTCTGAACCTTCGGGTCGATGTCCAACAGCGAGTGGCGCCAATCCATGCCACGGGGAACGGGCCATTCGCTTGAGGGTTTTACGCCGTGATCGAACGCGGTGCGTAGGTCGGTTAACCACGCGGCCGGGACCGCTCCAAAGAGCAGTGCATAGCCTTCGCGAAAGAGCAGTTCGCGGTTCGTCATGGTTCATCAGTCTCCCTTTTTACAGTCAGGGCGAGTGTTGCCAATCGTGATCAAGCCGACGCGAACCTCGGTATCGCTGCCGTAACCCCAAGACAGTCGGTCCCCGTAACTCACCAAGTCGTAGATCTCGCTTTCGCCAAGTAACTGACCATCGCGATTATCGTACAAACGGAAAAAAGCGGGAGACTCCCAGGTTACAAACCACCGAGTTTCAAAAGAGTCGTCCGGATGCGCCTGGGGGTGAAGGAAGCCGGGCAGTAACCAGAAAGGTCTGAACGTTTGCACCCGGAAGCAGCCATCAGGGCTGATGTCTGCTGCGTAGGCAGGCTTCGCCAATGCTTTTTCCCACCACTCGGACGCGCCCCAGATCCCGACACACAACAATAGCCCGGCAAGGACGATCTTCAGCCGTCGAGAAAGGGGCGAACGCCGATCATCGGAGCGCGTAAACAAAGGCATCCATTGCCGTCCCGTCATCCAGGGTCACCTTGGTCAAAACCCGCTGATACTCAGCCCCTTCAAACTCATCGAGTGCCGGCCAATGCAGGTGGAAGTTTTCGGACGAAAAAACATAGCCTTCGATGACATCCCCATCCTCGGCAATCACCAGGCCGGGAAAACCCATCTCCGCACCCCAACCGGCGTTCGCCAGGCGCCCCTTAAGCGAGGCCGCCTGCCACGTGCCGCCGATGTTCAGCATCACATGTTCATTCGGCCGGCCGGGGCCCAGGGTTCCATAAACGAAGAGACGTTCCACGATTGCTCCTTTCGGTCAAAAGGGAGGAATCCTGACGTAAGGCCGAGGCCCAGGCAACACCGTGATCAGTTCTGAGTCGACCGGGTCAGGAAACCGTCGATCAATGCCACAACCTGTTGCTGGATCACCTCACGCGAACGGCCGCCACCATCCCCGCAAATGATGCCATCGCCTGGCGAGTCTTCTTCAAGCAACTCCACGGCGCCGGGCTTGCACGATGCCATGAAGCTGAAATGGCTGGCGTCGCTGATCTCGACATACTGCGACGATGCCGAAGGCAGCCGCTTGGCGAGACTTGCCGACTCCAATTGGGCGGGCAGGTCTTCAGACGGCACACCAGCGCCAATCACCAGTGTCGGAACCGGCAACGCGGCGAGGCTTGCGTCGGTCATGCCGCGTGACAGGCCCAGGTCCAGTGAAACGATCGCGCTGACGCGTTTGTCGCTCAAGTCCGCGCCCATCCGGCTCTTTGATTCTGGCGTGTCGGCGACGTTGATCGTCTTGTAGACCGAGCAACTGGCCAGTTTTTGATGGGCTGCGCAGTCCTTCGCAAAGCGCTCGGGATCGAACCGTGAACCGGCGATTTCGAGGGCGGTCCAGCCGCCAAGTGAGTGGCCGGCTACCGCAATTCGACGCATCGAAACGGCACCCGTCTGCTCGGGTCGAGCGGTGACCGCATCGATGACGCGGCTGATGTCGGCAGGTCGTTGCCACAACTGTGCAGCGGCTTGAGGACTGCGATCATGCGTCGTGGTGCCGGGATGGTTGACCGCCGCGACGATGTAACCCTGACGGGCCAGAGCGGTAGCCAGCCACGCCTGGTTGCTCCAGTTCCCTCGGTAACCATGCGAGAGCACCAGTAACGGATGCTCACCGGCAGTCGGCGGTGCATCGCGCACGGCGGATGTCCCGACGAACACAATATCGTCGGCAATCAACTGCGGGGTGGCGGTGGTCTTGGCGGGATACCAGACGACCATCTCCAGCGGACGGTCGCTGTGCGCATCCGGCAGTGTGGCGGTCCGGAAACCAATGGGGTTTTCGTCAGCGTGTGCGTTGGCCGAAAGGCAGATCAGAAGCAGGAGGCCGAAAGCGTTTTTCATTGTTTTTATCTTCCTTGATCAAAGTGAGCAAACGGAACGTTCGCCCAGACGTTCTACTCGACTATGAGATAACCCCGTTCAAACATGAAGGGAATTCCGTTTCATTTGTTTCATTGCCTGGCGACAGAGAGGTCAGTCAGCGAAGTAGGGTTTTACCGTTTCTTCAAGCCGTTCCACCAGCTCAGGATCCATGTAGTGATAGTCATCCGGAATATCCAGCGAGTGAATCCGCTTGTGCTCCAGCAACCGGGCGTATTCGGCCCGCAGACGATTCAGGTGTTTGGTTTCCATCACAAAAATGAAATCGGCCCAGCGAATATCCGCTGGGCCGACGGTTTTGCGTGCATTGGGACTGGTGCCCGCTGAACGGACATTGAAGCCGGGACGACGGCGCCAGACTGCTTCCGCTGTCGGGCTGCGCCATTGGTTACGACTGCAAATGAACAGTAGGTTCGTCACTCTTGATCCAACAATTGGCGGGTGGAGCGAATGGGATAGCTCATGCCGAGTTGGCGAGCCCTGACCAGTTTGGTGGATCGGATGTACATCAACTTCCAGTTCTTTTCCGGCTTGAAAGTTGGCGGACGAACCGCTTTATCACTGCCGTGTTTACGGGCCTGGGTACGTCTCCAGGCGCGGGTTCTGTTCATGGTCTGTCCTCGTGAATACCGGGTTCAGCAGCCGCGGTAATACGAGTTGGCCGTATGGTAAGCGTGAATCGGGAGTACCGAAAGCTGTACGATCCCCTTTTTATACGAATCTAGTTCACATAAGGCTCATTCAGCTTATCCAGCGCCTCGACGATTGCGGTCGTTTGGGCTTTTGCTGCATCGTCCATGACCTGATCAACCACGGCCTGAACTTCCACCACTCTGTCTAACAGTGCGCGACCTTCCTTGGTGCTGGAAAGAATGCTTTCGGTTTCCTCGAGACTCTTGTTGTTGGCACGAATCATCACTTCGAGTTCTTCTTCGTTGAAATGGTCGGCGTAGACATCAATGATCTGGTTTTTGGTCGCTTCCCTATCCAGGTTTTTTGTCACGACTTCGCGAATGGTGTCGGTCGGCAGTGCCCAGTAGTGTGAGTTGAAGAATTCCAACAACACGTTCAGGCGGGACTCGAAGTCGTCGTAGCGAGTGGATTCGACCAGTTCCCGCGCTTTGTCCTTGCTGCCACCGCAAGCAGTCAGAACCACGGCAAGTAACACAGCGAACGATATTGTTCTCAAACCCATGAGCGTCTTTCCTTGATCAATCTGCAGGTATGGATTGGGTGGCATGATTCAGATGCCAGGGGCCAGTGGCCCGGGATTCTATCGGGTCTTCAGAGATTTCTCGCGGTGATGTTCAAGGTAAGGCCCTGAGCCGTTCTGCCAACTCCGACGCCACCCGACCACTGCCCACCGTCGGCAACAGATGCGTGAAGGGAATATCGATCATCCGGTTCTGGCGTACGGCCCGCAAGGTCGACAGCACCGGATCCTGCATCAGCAACTGACGCTTGCGACTGGCCGGCGACCATTGCGCGTCGGCCAGCAGGACCACGTCCGGGTCACTGGTGAGCAGGGTTTCGCGGCTGACGGTCACCCGGTATTGATTGATGTCGGCGAACAGGTTTCGAGCCCCGGCTGCTGCCAGCAGTGTGGTGACGAAACCGCGCCGGCCTTCACTGTCGAGACCGTTGACCTCGCTGTCGAGATAGAACACTGACAGCGGCCTGCCCGGGCGGGTTAAAGCCTTGGCCTTTTCCAGATCGGCATCCATCGCATCGCTCAGTTCCCGAGCGCGCTGTTGTCGGTGCAGCAAGGCGCCGAGGGTCGAGAGGTCGTTGCGGATGTGTTCGAAGTAATCCAGTGAATGTCCGTTGCAGGCCGATTCCAGCAAATACGAAGCCACGCCGTTGCGCCCCAGCCCGCTGCGTGACGTCACGCCGTTGCCAAACGCCGTGGCGAAGCCGCCGACCACGAGATCCGGTTTCTGCGCGTACAGCACTTCGCTCGACGGATAGCGGGGGGAGATCACTGGCACGCCGAAATATTCGGTCTGAGGCGTACCGGTGTCATCCAGATAGGCAACGCCTGCCAGCGTCGGGCCCGCGCCCAACGCCAACACAAGATCGGCCGCATGCTGATTTAGAGCGACAATCCGTGACGGTGGCGTTGCCGGCAGGTGCCAGGTCTCGCCACAATTGCGGTAGTCATCTGCCAGAACCGGAGAAGCGCAGAGCAGGGCGCCCGCCAGAAAACACAGCGTTCTCACGAGCGCTCCTTGATCAACAGATCCTCGACCACTTCGCCGCCCACCAGGTGCACTTCGACCAGCCGCTGCGCATCCGCGTGGCTGCGTACGCCATACCAGCAGGTCTCCGGATACACCGTCATGACCGGCCCCAGGTTGCACGGGAACTGACAGTGCGTGCGGGTCAGCAAAACCCCGCCCGGTGTCTCGATGCGGTCATGCGCCAGCAAGTGTCGACGCAGGGTTTTCCATATCTGCAAGGCGCCGCGCTGGGTGCAGCGCGGGCCGGTGCAGAGGAAGACGTGGCGGGCATGGGCGGGAACATGCGACCAGTCCGGGTGCGTGTCGACGCCGTCGATGGTTTTGATTTCAGCCATCAGAAACGGTACGTGTAGCGCACTTCGGAGGTGAACGGCCGTCCGAGGTTGTCGACGTTGTTCGAACGGCTGGTGACGTAATCGCGGTCGAACAGGTTTTCCACCAGCAGGCTCAGTCGGTGCTGGTGCGCGCCGTCCAGGTAGCGATAAGCATCGGCGTCCACCACGGCGTAATGGCCGTACTCGACCTGTTTCGAGCTGATCACATCGCGAATGTAGCGGATTGCACCCCCGGCGCCCCACATCCGGTCAACCGACTCATAACCGACGCGTGATCGGGCGAAGAAGCTCGGAACGTCGTTGAGCGTGACGCCTGCGCGCGATTCGGTGAGGTTGCGGGTCATGTCCGCCTGCAGGCTCCATTGCTCGTTGAGCGCCAGTTTGGCGTCCGCCTCGAAACCGCGCATCTGGATCTGTCCCTGGCCGTTGACCCACTGGATGTCGTCGAGGGTAATCAGGTCGTCGATCTTGCGTTTGAACAGGGTGACGCTGGCGCTGAACTCGCGATCGAGCAGCAAGCCTTTGTAGTCGAGGCCGAGTTCGGCGTTGCGACTTTTCTCTGGTTTCAGGTTGCGGTTGCCCAACTCGTCGCCCGGTTCGTTGACGAATAGTTGCTCGGCGTTCGGCAGTTTGTAGGCCGTGCCGTACTGGCCGCGCAGTGCCCAGTGTTCATTGAGGTCATACAGCGAAGTGAGCATGCCGACCGTGGCACTGTCGCCGCCGCCCATGGCTTCGTGACGAATACCGATGCTCGGGTGCCAGTCGGGCAGGGCGTCGATCTGCGGGCGCAACTGGGTGTACAGCGCGTGGGCTTCAGCCTTGTCATTGTCGATGATCAGCACATCGTCCTGGCCCTTGAACCATTGGTTGTCTGTACCGAACACCAGCACATGGCCGCCGGGCAATTCAGCCTTGCCTTCGGCCTGCACACCCCAGTCGGTGAAGCCCCAGTAGTCGTTGTGATTGATGGTTCTGGTGCCGCCATTGGCGGTGTTGTTGATGCGCGTGTAGCGGGTGTCCCAGTCGTTGATGTGGCCTTTGACGAAATAGCTCAGGCGCTCGTTGAGGGGCTGTTCGAAGGTCGCCGTGGCGATCTGCTGGACGCGGTCGTTGGTGGTCTTGTGGTTGTCGACCGGCCGGGCGAAGTCGAGGTTGGCGTCGGCGTATTGGTAGAACAATTCCATCCGCGCATCGTCGCCAAAGGACTGAATCGCCTTGCCGCCGAAGGTGGTGACTTCGTAGGCGCGCTTCTTGTTGCTGTCGTTCTTGATGTCGCGATTGCGAAACGGCTGATAGCCATCCGAAACGTTATGACTGACGTAGGCCAGCAAGCCCAGGTCGCCGAAACCGTTGGTGAAGATGTTCTCGACTCGCGCATCCTCGGTGGTGCCGCCGAAGGTATCCACGCCCATGTTCACTTCGCCGGAGGCTTTGCGGCTCTGCGGGCTGCGAGTCACGATGTTGATCACGCCGGACACGGCCTGCGTGCCGAACAGCAGGCTCTGCCCACCTTTGAGCACTTCGATGCGTTCGATGGCGTTGGCCGGCAGGGTGTCCAGATACAGGCCGCCGTACAGGCGATTGTTCAGACGCACGCCGTCGAGCAGGATCAGCGTGTCATCGTTGCGCCCGCCCAGCAGGGAATAGGTGCCGTAGTCGAACGGGCCGTTTTTCGGCGCGACGTACAGGCCGGGAATGAACATCTGCATCACGCGGCTGACATCGGCGCTGGGGCCGGCGCGCTCGATCTGCTCGCGGGTGACGATCTCGACCTTGCTGCCGAACTGTGCCATGTCGGCCACGGTCGTGGACTCCACGGACGGCGCGGACACGATTTGCTGAGTGAGTTCGAGCGGCGCGTCGTCCGCCAGCAACAGGGGGCTGAACAGACAGCCGAGCAACAGGGATGGAGCCGGAGTGTTGAAAGGTCGAATCATTGTCTTCTCGAAAGGATCTTCGCAGAAGAGCATGCAGGAGAAGGCATCGCGCACACGCCGACACCGGCCCATGCCCGCCCACCGCAGGATTTTGCCAAACAGAATTTCAGGCCGGTCTCCGGGCTCGCGCGTATGGACGCCTTCACCTTCCCATGGCCGTCTGGCCACAGTGGTGTGTCGAAAGCATCACGCGCCTACCGTTGCGGGGGCAGCACCGGACTTGTTCGAAAGGAACGTACCGGTTTCCCGTTTCACCCCATGCACGGCGGCATGGGACACCTGAAACAGGGCGGCATCTGAACATTCGGATGACCGCTCGTCAACATGGGCTGCGGATTGCCGTTGCTGATTTCTCGACAACCGCCAGTGTTCTCACGTCTGAAAAAATCGACCGGGACGGCACGCGCTCAACGCGGAGAAGTCCTCTCCTTCGATAATTTCTTCACTGGCCAGACGACCCACAATTGCCGCCAACGTCACGCCGGGATGCATCGTGCAGACGTAGATGTGATTGGCTCCGGGGAGATAGCCGATCACGGGTATGCCGTCCGCAGCAATGGGTCTGAGCCCGACACAGGACGATTCCGGTTCGATGGAAATGATCCCGCTCAATTCGTCCCGGATGGCGGCTGCGGTTCGTAGCGCTATCGCTTCAGGGCGGTTTTCCTGGGCGTCGTCCAGATAATCCTCCGCCGCCAGCAACGTCCCCTCCGAGCCTTGTCTCACTTCCATTTCAGGACTGGAAATCAGCGTGTTCACCCGATCGGGTTGCATCCGGTAGCGGATGAAAATGGCGGGAGAGGCCGCGATTGGAAGGGACAGGTTCAGAACCTGCGTCAGCTGCGTGATACCGGTCCCGGCGGCCAATACAACCACGTCGCTGTCGATGATGCCCTTTGCGGTTTTGATGCCTGTCACCTTGGCATTGCGGGTAGTGAAACCGAGCACCCGGGTTTGCGTAAGCACTTTTGCGCCAAGTGTCCGGGCACCTGCAATCAACGCGTGGGTGACTTGTACGGCGTCCAGCGCACCGGCTTCGGTATCGTAAAAAGCGCTCTGCGGGGGATGCCTGAGATTGGGCTCAAGTTCGAGAATTTGCTGACGAGACAACCGCGTTGTGGAGGGGCGGGGATTGGCGGCTGGCGACTCGGTTTCCGACCCCGCGCCGTATGAAAGGGAACCGGTCCATCGAATCTCCAGTCCGGGCAACTGTGCTTCGAGTCGACGGTATTCCTGAATGGCCGCCCCACGAATTTGCGCGACAGGATCAGGCCCGTTGTGCGAGGTGTTGATCCATGCAAACGAGCGCCCGGTCACGCCGCTTGCGATATCTCCAGCTTCGACCACGGTCACCTCCGCGCCCTTGCAGGCCAGGTGATACGCGACAGAGGCGCCGACGATGCCGGCACCTACGACCACGACACGTTTGACAGTCCTTGTTGCCATTTCAATCTCCATTTTTTATCTGGCTACGCGGTGACCTGTTGCATGAAGCGCTCGATCAACCACCGCGCCGCCGGCCCCGGTGGCACATCGGTGCGATAGATGGCGTCGAAGGTGTATTGCCCGCTGGCGTACTCCGACAAATTCAGTTGTACCAGTCGGCCGCTGTCCAGATCCTCCTGAATCATCGGCTTCGGCATGTTCCCCCAGCCGATGCCCTCGCGCAGCAACATGTGTTTGGCGCCCAGGTCCGCCAGGCGCCAGGTGCGGTTGCTCAGCACGGCGAACTCCTTGTCCTGGGTCAGTCGCGAGCGGTCGGACAGCACCAGTTGCGTGTGCTCGCGCCCGGCACCCGGAACGTTGGTTTCGCCTGAGGCCAGCGGATGATTCGGCGCCGCCACCGGAATCAGCTCGACGCTGCCGATGCCTATTCTTTCGATGCCGTTGATGCCGTCGTTCATCGGCCCGCTGACGCCGACCACCGCGCCGCGATTGATCACCCGTTCGGTCACGGCGCCGAGTGCTTCCATGTGCAGGTGCAAGGCGACGGTGGGGAATTCTTCCCGAAAGGATTTCAGCGCATCCACCACGCGCTCGGCAGGCAGCATCACGTCGAGCACCACATGCACTTCGGCTTCCAGCCCCTGCAACAGGCCTTTGACCTTGGCCCGCAAGCCGTGCACACCGTTGGCGATGGTCCGGGCTTCGGCCAGCACGGTGCGGCCGGCGTCGGTGAGTTGAGGTTTGCGGGTGGTTTCGCGATCGAACAAGGTGACGCCCAATTGCATCTCAAGGTTGGCGATCGAGTAGCTGATCACCGACGTCGCCCGGTGAAGCTTGCGCGCAGCGGCTGCAAAACTGCCGACTTCGACGACAGTCAGGAATACGCGCAGTTGATCGAGTGTCGGTGTGCCTGGATCGGAGATCATGCCTGTGTCCTTGAGTCGCCATGGGCGCGTTACCGTGGAATATGCAGCTTACCTATTTTATCGAACGTAATGATCTAAATTAGTCGGCTATTCAGATGAGCTGCCGAGGCGCAACATTTCTTCATCCGGACGGTTCAAGTCGAACCGGACCCCATTGAAGGAAATACTCCCATGGCTACTTCTGCAAACATCGCTCAAACACAGGCTTCTGAACAGAACGCTTCCGACACCAAACAAGCTTCGGCTGCCTTGATCGGCCGCGTATTGCTCAGCGTGATATTCATCCTCTCCGGTTTTTCCAAACTGGCCGCTCCGGCCATGATGATCGGCTACATCGGCTCGGTGGGCCTGCCGCTTCCACAAGTGGCGCTGGCAGTGGCGATCATCGTTGAAGTCGGTGGTGGCCTGGCGTTGATCGCCGGATACCGCACCCGCACCGTCGCCGCTGTGCTGGCTGCGTTCAGCGTGTTCACCGCACTGGCCTTCCACAGTGCACTGGCTGACCAGAACCAGTTCATCCACTTCTTCAAGAATATCGCCATGGCCGGTGGCCTGTTGCAGGTCGTGGCCTTCGGTGCCGGCCGCTTCAGCCTCGACGCTCGTCGCGGTTGAGACCCGAGCGCGGTGAAGGACAGGTTCCTTCACCGCGCTTCAGCTTTTTTTTGTTGGCAGCATCCCGCGACAGAACCGAGTAATCATCATGACCGTTCAGCAGCAACTTTCTGGCTATACCCGTGAGACCCATACCCTCCGAGCAATCCGTTATCGCACCAGCGGCAGTGGGCATGGCGCGATCGTGCGACTGATGAGCCCTTCGGATCTGGGCCAACTGATCAAGCCGTTTGTGTTCCTCGATCTGTTTGAAGGCGAGGCTTCGTTCATTCACCACATGCCCATGCACCCGCATTCGGGGATCGCCACCGTGACGGTGATTACCGAGGGCAACCTGCGGTTTGAGGACGCCGAGTCGGGCAAGGGCATGATCGATTACGGTGGTGTCGAGTGGATGCGGGCGGGCGGCGGTGTCTGGCACGGCAAGGAAATGTCGGTGGGTACTTCGGAGCGGGTTCAGGGCTTTCAACTGTGGGTGGCGCTGCCTCCAGAGCTGGAAAACGCCAGTGTCGATAGCCAATACCTTGAGTCCGGCGCTATGCCTGAAGTGGGGCCGGCGCGGGTGATTCTCGGCTTGCACCAAGGTGTCCAGAGCCCGGTTCGGGCACCTGCGGGAATGAATTACTTGTTGGTCACGCTGGGCGCCGGGGAATCCTGGACGTACACCCCACCCGAAGGTCACGAGTTGTTATGGCTGAGTGTCAGCCGTGGATTGCTGGCGGCGCCCGATCTGGTCAGCGCGGGTGAAATGGCGGTCTTCGAACCTGGCAACGGAGCCGTGACGCTAAAGGCCATGCGCGAAGGCACGGTGTTCGTGATCGGCTCGGCGCAACCACATTCCTATGACCTGGCGCTGGGAAACTACTCCGTGCACACGAACCCGCAAGCCTTGCGAGAGGGTGAAGCGAAGATTGCGGAAATCGGTGGGCGGTTGCGTGAGTATCTCAAACAGTCGGACGGGTCGGCTGCCGTGCCGGTGTTCAAGTAAGTCGGGTCTGGCCTGTGAGTTCACTCAGGCCATGTATCCCTCGACACCGTCCCACAACAGTTTCAGCGCCGTGACTACCAGCAAGCCATAACAGGCGCGGTACATCTGGCGCTGATCCAGTCTGGCGTGCAGCCGCCAGCCCAGCCAGACCCCGCTGGGTACGGCGAGCAGGCTGACGAACATCAGCGTCAGGACGTTGCCGCTGGGTTTGGCCAGTAGCAGCCAGGGTACGGCTTTAAGCAGATTGCCCACCGTGAAAAACAGGCTGGTGGTTCCGGCATACATCTGTTTGCTCAGGCCCAGCGGCAACAGATAGATCGCCAGTGGCGGCCCGCCGGAATGCGCGACCATGGTCGTGATGCCCGATGTAAGGCCGGCGGCCACCGCTTTGGGCGATGAGCGCGGCTTCACGCGGACTTCTCCGCCCGCCTTGAACCACAAACCGACAAACAACAGGGTGACCGCCGCCATCACAATGGCGATGGCGCGATGGTCAAGTACCCGAAAAAGCAAATAGCCAATACCGATACCGACGACCAGCCCCGGCACCAGCAGGCGCAGGTCCGGTTTCGACCAGGTCGACGGCTTCCAGTAGCGCAGGCTGAACAAGTCCATGGCGACAAACAGCGGAGCCAACAGTCCGCCAGCGGTGATCGGGTCCATTACCAGGGACAGCAGCGGAATCCCGACAATCGCGAAGCCTCCCCCAAATGCGCCTTTCATGAAGCAGATCAGGAACACGCCGGCGAAGGTGACGAGGAGGGTGGTGAGGGTCAGTTCCAAGATTTGCGCTCACTTCATTGAGGGCGGGAAATGGCCATAATTTCGCGCACGAGCTGCGCGGTGAACAGTTACAGTTTTGAGGTTATTCTGTGGGCCAGTACTAAACGCTCGCACCACGTATTCATACAAATTCCAGCAACAGTGTTTGTCCAACCTTCCGATTTTTCAGCACCGTCTCAACCCTTAGCATCGTCTCCAACCCGTGAACAAACACGGTCCTCAACGAGACGGTGAATATCATGAACATGAAGAAAATCGCGCTGGTTTTAATGTTGGGCAGCTTCGGTGCACACGCTTACGCCGATAACGCAGGCACAGTGAACACCCCGGTCGAGACCTATAACTCTGCGACCAAACTGGACATCGCACACGTCATCTCCATCACCGAACCGGCCAATGAATGCGCGCCGACGCCGGTTCAGATGACCTACGAAGATTCGTACGGTGAGCAACACGTTCTGCAGTATCAAGTGATGGGGACTGGCTGCTCGAGTTGAGCCCGGTGCAGATGATGGAGGGTCGACACTCCATGTCTGCGGTGCTTAAACCCTTTTTGCTCCGACGACTTCTTCATCCGATGCGAGCAGCTGCGGAATCGACTGTTTCAAAAACTCCACCCAGGTCTTGATCTTCGCATCGACGAACTTGCGCGACGGATAGATCGCGAACAGGTTCAACTCCTCCAGCCGGTATTCCGGCAACACCCGCACCAGGGTTCCCGCCCTCAAGCCGTCCACGGCCGATGCAATCGGTTGAATGCCTATACCCATGCCTTTCTTGATCGCGATGGTCATTCCATCCGCCGTGTTGATATGGAACGGCGACAAGGGAATGGTGATGGTTTCCATGCCTTGCGGGCCTTCGAATGTCCAGTTCTCCACCGGCATCACCGTGTTGACGATCCGCAGGCACTCGTGTTCGCAGAGTTCGCCGGGCGTCTTGGGCAGACCGCGTTTTGCCACGTATGCGGGCGAGGCGCAGAGGATGCTGTAGGTGATGCCCAGGCGCTGGGCGACGAAGCCGGAATCCGGCAGATCGCGGGCCAGTACGATGGACATGTCGAAGCCTTCTTCGAGCAGATCCGGCACGCGGTTGGTCAGGCTCAGGTCGAACATCACCGTGGGGTGAATCTCGCGGTAGCGGGCAATCGCATCGATCACATAGTGGTTGCCGATGGCCGACATGGTGTGAATCTTCAAGCGGCCGACGGGCAGGGTCTGGGCGGTGCCGGCTTCTTCGTCGGCCTCGCGCACGTCATCGAGGATTTTTTCGCAGCGTTCCAGATAGCGCACACCGGCTTCAGTCAGGGCCAGGCGGCGGGTGGTGCGGTTGATCAGGCGCGTGTGCAGGCGGGCTTCGAGGGCGGAGACGGCTTTGGAGACGTTGGTGGTGTTGGTGTCCAGCAACTCGGCAGCAGCGGTGAAGCTGCCGCTTTGGGCGACAGCGATGAAGAAGCGCATGGTCTGGAAAACGTCCATCGGTGTCTCTCGGCAATCGGGTGGGAAGAGTATAGGGGCGACCTCGCTGGAGGCCGCCCCTTTCCATGCGTCATTTCTTGCGTGGAATGAAACCGGGCACGCCAGTCTCGACCACCGAATTGAACCGAATCCGCGTCGTGATCTCTTCCTTGATCTCGTGCATCGCCCGATGCGGCAGGGTCGTGATGTCGAAGTTTTCCTGAATACGGCTCGGGTTCGCAGAGGTCGTCAGGAATGCCGCGCCGCGCTGCACCGCCCAGGCCAGCGCCACTTGCGCCGGGGTTTTCTGCACGTGCCGGGCAATCCCGGTAAGCACTGAATCCTCGAGCACATTCGGCTCCATGCCATGCCCCAACGGGGCGAACGCGAGCAGGATAATGCCGTATTCCTTACAGAATTCCAGCATCTCCCACTCGGGCAGGTACGGGTGGGATTCGATCTGCACCACCGCCGGTTTGATTCGCGCCGCGGCGACGATTTCCTTCAGCGCATCGAGGGTGATGTCCGAGAGTCCGATGGACTTGCAGCGACCTTCATCCACCAGGCTTTCGAGGGCGCGCCAGGTGTCGATCAGTCGGGTTTCGCCATCGTAGATCACGTGCCCGAAAGCATCCCGAGGGTCTTGATCGTCGCCGGGCTGAAAGGCGAACGGCGTGTGGATCAGGTAGCAATCGATGTAGTCGACTTTCAGTTGCTGGCAACTGGCTTCAAACGCCGGTTTTACCCGCTCGGGACGGTGGTTGGTGTTCCACAGTTTGGTGGTGATGAACACGTCTTCACGTCGGATCTGGCCGGCGGCGAAGGTCTGTTGGAACGCCACGCCGATCTGCGTTTCGTTGCGATAGCGCTCGGCGCAATCGAAGTGGCGGAAACCGGTTTCCAGCGCACATTTGACTGCTTCAGTAGTGGTGCTCAAATCGCGAAACAGCGTGCCGAATCCCACCGCCGGCATCGAGCCCGAGCCGTTGTTAAGTGGCAATCGGGTGTCGCGAAGTTCATCGTGAAAGGCTTCGTAAGTCATGTCGTTCTCCGGCTTGGCGTTAAAGAGATTTTGAGGTTTCGCGCATCGCGACTTTCTGATCGAAGACACCCACCGAGTTGCCGCCCAGCGCCACGAACAGGCGCACCGAGTCGAGATAACGCGCGGTTTTCACCTGGATCTGGCCGAGCAGCGCTTGCTGATAGGCGCGCTCGGCTTCGAGCACTTGCAGCAGGCTGTTTTCGCCTTGGGCATAAGCCTGTTGGTTCAGGCGCAGACTGGTGTCGGCGGCGCGCAAGGCGTCGTCCTGGGCGAGGTTTTGCTCGGCGCCGTGATTGAGCGCCTGCAGGGTGTCCGCGACCTGGCCGAAGGACTGAATCACCGTCTGCTGATAGCGAGCGAGTGACGCGTTGTAGCCCTCGACCGCGCCCTGGCGTTCAGCCTTGAGCGTGCCGCCATTGAAGATCGGCGCGGTCAGTCCGGCGGCGAATCCCCACAGTGCGGCGCCGCCATTGCCCGACGCGGCTTGCGCCAAAGAGGCGGACAACTCGACGCGGGGATAGAGATTGGCAGTCGCCACACCGACCGCCGCGCTGGCGATGTGCAGCTCGGATTCGGCTTGCAGGATGTCCGGACGGGTGCGGGCCATTTCCGATGGCAGGCTGACCGGGATGTTCGACGGCAAGGCGAATTCATCGAGGGTGAAGTCCGGCGCAATCCAGTCCGCCGGGCCTTTGCCGGCCAGAATCGACAACGCGTGACGCGCCGCATCGCGCTGCTGGGCGAGGGGCGGCAACAGCGTGCGATCCTGGGCGAGGCGGGTTTCGGCCAGCGACACGTCGATCCGCGTGGTGGTGCCGCTCGCCTGCGCCTTGCGCACCAGGTCGAGGTTTTTCGTGTCGTTGGCCAGCAGGGTTTGCACCGCCTGAATCTGCGCGTTGGCGGAAGCGAGCAACAAGGCCTGACTGGCGACGTCGCCGGTCAAGGTCAGGTACGCGGCTTCGTAGCGATGCTTTTGCAGATCGGTCAGCGCCTGCTGTTCTTCGACCCGACGCTTGTTGCCGCCGAATGCGTCCAGATCGAAAGCGACCCGTGGGCCGATGGCGTAGAAGTTCGAAACAGTGGCTTCTGGTCCATTGTGGGTGCGTTGACGACCGGCCGAGGCGCCGAAATCCACCTGCGGATACAGCGCACCTTCCGCTTCCGCGACCGAAGACGCTGCCTGGCGAATGGTCGCGTCGGCGGCCACCAGTTCGAGGTTGCCGTCGATAGCGCGACGCACGACCTGATCGAGTTTCGGCGAGCGGAACGCCGACCACCAATCACCGTTGACGCGTTTGCCCATGTCGAAATGTTGTTCGGCGGCTTGGTCGTAATGCTGCGACGGACTTGCGTCAGGCCGTTGGAAATCAGGGCCGACAGTGCAGGCAGACAACATCACCGTCATCGCCAGCGGGGTGAAGCGCATAGAAACTTTCATGGTTCAGACTCCACGTTAATCAGTTGGCCGCAACCGGCTTGCGCAGGAACACCACCAGCGGGCTCACCACGAGCATCGCCAGCATCAGAATCTTGAATTGGCCCATGACCGCGATGAACGCCGCTTGATGGGTCACCAGATGGTTGAGTCCCTCCAGCGCCGGCAGCGAGGTCGGCATCGAAGCGCGATAGGGCGTCAGGTGACTGGCCAGCGCCGAGTGCATCGCCTGGGTGTTGTTGAAGAAAAAGATCTGCACCACGGCCACGCCGAGGGTGCTGCCGTAGACCCGCATCAGGTTGAAGAAACCGGTGGCTTCCGGGCGCAGCTTCGGGTCGAGTGTGCTGAATGCGGTTTTGCTGAGCGCCGGCATCAAGATGCCGAGGCCGACGCCCTGGATGAACCCGGTGACCGCCACGGGCGTCCAGTCCATCAGCGGCGAGTAACCGAGCATCAGCCAGTTGGCGTACACCACCAGCGCGATGCCCGTGGCGACGAGCAGTCGGACGTCGATCCACGCTGGCGCACGGCCCATCAGCAGGAACGCGCCTACCAGTCCGATGCCACGCGGGACGGTCAGAAGCCCCGTGGTGTCCGGCGGGTAACCGAGGATTTCGTCGAGCATCGGCGAGGTCAGCGCCATGGTCGACAGCAGTACAAAACCGAGGGCGAAAAACATCACCGTCGACAGCATGAAGTTGCGGTCGCCGAACAAACCCTTGCTGAGAAAGTGCGTCTGGCGGGTGAGTGCGTGGACGATGAACAGGTACAAACCGAGGGTGCAGGCCAGTGCTTCGATCCAGATTTCCGGTGAGTCGAACCAGTCCAGCCGTTCGCCCCGATCAAGCAGCATTTGCAGGCCGATCATGCCGATGGTGAAAGTGCCGAAACCGAAGAAATCGAATGTCGGACGCGGATCTGCTTTCTTCTCGGCGAGCAACAAAGTAACCACCAGGAAGATGTACGCCGTCAGTGGCAGGCTGAGGTAGAACATCGGGCGCCAGTCGAAATACTCGCAGATCAGACCGCCGATGCTCGGGCCGCTGACGATGCCGAACAGCACCAGTGCCGTCCATTTCGGGCCGAACGCGGGGCGGCGTTCGGCGGGCAACGTCTCCAGCGCGATGGCCATCGACAGCGGCGCAATTACGCCGCTGGCCAGGCCTTGCAGGATGCGGGCGCCGATGAATTCCAGCGGCGTGTCTGCCCGTGTTGAAAGCCACAGTCCGAGGGCGAACGCGACAAGTGCAATCTGGTAAACCCGCTTCAAACCGAAGCGGCCGGCCAGCCATTGCGCGACTGGCAGGGTGATCGCGCTCGCCGCCAGATAGGCCGTGAAGATCCACCCGGCCTGATCGTCACTCATCGACAGGCTGCCCTGAATCAGGCGCAGCGCTGCGTTCGGCAATGGCAGGTTGGCTGACTGCATGTAGGTGGCGAGCAGGGCGACAAACCTCAGCGCCCGCGCGTCTGCTGTTGAGGTGTTCATCACGAGTTACCTGCGGACAACAGCGATTTGAGCGGATGCCACCATGGCGTGCGGTGGCCGGTATCGACCCTGACCGTGGCGCTGGTGCCGGAAAACAGCGGCAGGGCTGGGTCGGCTTCGTCCAGCTCCAGACGAACCGGAACCCGCTGCACCACCTTCACCCAGTTGCCGGTGGCGTTCTCCGGCGGCAGCAGGGCGAAGTCGGCACCGGCGCCGGGGCTCATGCTGATGACGTGCGCCTTGAGTTGATGATCCGGGTAGGTATCGAGCGTGATGGTCGCCGGCTGGCCGGGGCGCATGTGCGTCAGTTGCGTCTCGCGAAAGTTGGCCTCGACCCAGATTTCCCGGTCGGAAATCAACGCGAATGCCGGCGCGCCGTTGTTGACGTAGTTGCCCACCTGCAAATCATCGACCTTGGCGACGATGCCATCGTCGGGTGCGGTGACGGTCGCGTAGGACAGATACAGCTGCGCTTCGTCGAGCTGGGCCTTGGCTTCGCGCACGGTTGGATGGCTGTCGATGGCGATGTCCGGGTTGCCGTTCAACGCGACGACGGTGCTGGCGATCTGTTGCTCGATGGACGCGATGTGCTGGCGCGAGACTTTCAGGTCAGTTTCGGCGCGTTCGTAAACGGCCCGCGATACGAACTCGGTGGCAACCAGGGTTTTCTTGCGGGCGAACTCTTTCTGATCGAAATCCGCCGAAGCCTTGGCCGATTGCAGTTCGGCCTGTTGCTGGCGATAGCTGGCCTTGAGGCCGTCGATGCGCAGACGTGCATTGCCGAGCTGGGCTTCGGCGCGGTCGACGGCGATCTGCAACGGCTTGGGATCGATGCGAAACAGCACCTGGCCTTTTCGCACCGGTTGGTTGTCGTCGACGGCAATCTCCACCACTTGCCCGGAAATCCGCGCGTTGATCGAGGCCTTGGCCACGCGGGCATAGGCGTTGTCGGTGGAAACGAAGGGCTCGTTGGCGACGTATTGGCCGTAGCCAATCGCGGCGAAGAGGGCGGGGATGCCGCCCATCAGCAGCGGTCGCAGCTTCTGTTTGAGCGGTTTTTTCGGCGGTGCATCAACCGGGTGGGCACTGATTTGTGCGGCGGCGAGATCGAATGGCTGAGTCATGATCGGTACTCCAAAGGCTGGGTCCCTGTGCGAATTCGTCAGCGGCCCGGGCGTCGTTAAAGGCTGTGCGTCATCAAGTCCGTGCGCGGTGTGGGAGGGTCGCTCCGCTGCCGCTGTTTCGTCGTCGCCAGCCCCGGTACGAGCGCTGTTACAACAAACCTGCCGATCAAGGAATTTCTGGTTCCTTAATTTTGTGCGATGGTGTAAGAATATGGATGACTAATCTTTCCCGCAAGGAATTTATACGACATGGCACAAAATAAACCGACAGAAGGAAAAGGCCGTGGCCGCCCACGTGCCTACGACCCGCAAACCGCACTGCAACAGGCGCTCGGCGTGTTCTGGAACACCGGTTACTCGGCCGCGTCTCTGGACAGCATCGCCACTGCCGCCGGCATGAATCGCCCGAGCCTGTACGCCGCGTTCGGCGACAAACACGCGCTCTACATCAAGGCACTCGACCAATATTGGGAAACCGCCCACGCCGCGATGCAGGCTGCTTTGAACGACGGCAACCTGACTCTGGAACAGGCGCTGAGCGGTTTTTACGAAGGGCAACTGGCGATCTATTTTTCCGGCGATGGCCAGCCCCGTGGCTGTTTCGCGATCGGCACGGCGACTACCGAAGCGGTCGAAGATCCAGAGATTCGCAAGGTGTTGTCCCTGCGACTCAGCCAGCTCGACGCGGATCTGGAAGCACGCCTGCAGAAGGCGCTTGATACCGGCGAACTGAAACCTGATACCGATCTGGCTGCACTGGCCATGCTTGCGTCATCACTGCTGCACAGCATCTCGATCCGCGCCCGCGCCGGTAAATCCCGCGAAGAACTGACCGCTCAGGCACGCAACGCCGTCAGCGTCATCTGTAGCTGAGAGGTTTTTATGGGATTGGAAGACATCCTGTCCGAAGGCCTGGCCGTGGTGTTCTGCGGGATCAACCCCGGCTTGCTGGCAGCAGAGCAGGGGTATCACTTTGCCGGGCGAAGTAATCGCTTCTGGCGCACGCTGCACCTGGCTGGGTTCACACCCCACGAGGTGAGCCCGGAAAACGATCGCTCGATCCTGCAATTTCACTGCGGGTTGACTGCGGTGGTCGAGCGGGCGACGGCCCGGGCGGATCAATTGTCGGCGGATGAATTCACCGCCGCCGCTGCGAATTTCGAACGCAAGATCGCCCGGTATTCGCCGCGCTTCGTGGCGTTTCTCGGCAAGGCTGCCTATGCCGGGTTGTCCGGGAAAAAGTCGGTTGAATGGGGGCTGCAAGACACCACGTTCGGCGGCGCGGCGGTGTGGATCCTGCCCAACCCCAGCGGCCGCAACCTGGCGTTCAACCAGGAACAACTGGTGACAGCGTACCGACAGCTTTACCTGGCATCGAGCGACACCACGTAAGCACGAAACATGTCCGCCATCGCGTCCGCACGCGCCGTGATTTCCTTGTCAGTACGCGGGCTGAGTGAAAAATCCTTTCCCACCGAACTGAGTGTGGCCAGGATCAGATCGCAGGCCTGTGTGCGAGTGGATTCGCTCGCCTCGGGCAGTAATTCAACCATGAACGCCTCAAAGGTTCGCTTGCCTGCTGCCCGCACTTCATGGGCCTCGGGCGCATCACGATAAAGCGGCGCCGCATCGCTCAACGCACCGCGCATCTGCGCCTCTTCACACTCCGAACGAATGAACGCATGCACCAGCGTGCGCAGGCGATCCAGCGGCAGCGCCTCCCGATTTTGCAGAATTCGCTGCAGCATCTCCGTGGTCTGCAACCACTCATCACTCTGCAACCGAAACAGAATCGCAGCCTTGTTCGGGAAGTACTGATACAGCGAGCCCACGCTCACCCCAGCCTTCTCCGCAACCCGCGCCGTGGTGAATCGGGCCGCGCCTTCCTTGGCCAAAACCTGAATAGCCGCCTGCAGAATCGCGGAAACCAACTCGGCGGAGCGTGCCTGTTGCGGCTGTTTGCGTGAGGAAATACGGGCGGTCTGGCGGTCGGTCATGGTCGGCTCAGGCGTGAAGAGGGAATGCGAATAGCGAATCGGGCCATTCGCTCGCATCATTTAAACGCGACGAATCATTCGCATTTTAGCCCTCAACTGACGGAAAACCACCATGACCACATTGACCACCGAACCCCTGGCAACCCTGATCGAACGCCTCTACACCCAGGCCAGCGCCGCCACCAGTCCGGTTTTGAATTCCGTGTCTGACGAAGAACGTGAACGCCTGATGCACAGCAAAACCGAGTACCGCGAACTCTACGGCATGCTCAAAGACCTGTGGCTGCCTGTCTCCCGCGAAACCGGCAAACTGCTGTACATGCTGGCCCGTAGCACCCAGGCCAAAGCCATCGTTGAGTTCGGCACCTCGTTCGGCCTGTCGACCCTGCACCTGGCAGCGGCGCTGCGAGACAACGGCGGCGGTGTTCTGATCGGCAGCGAATTCGAATCGTCGAAAATCGAACTGGCTCGGCAGCACTTTATTGAAGGAGGCGTCAGTGATCTGATTGAAATCCGCGAAGGTGATGCGCTGGTGACCTTGGCGAGCGATCTGCCGGACACGGTTGATCTGTTGCTGCTTGATGGCGCCAAGGCGTTGTATGGCGACGTGTTGAATCTGGTTGAAAAACACCTGCGCCCGGGCGCACTGGTGGTGGCCGACAACACCGATTACTGCCCGGAATACCTGGCCCATGTGCGCTCGCCGCAGAATGGTTACGTCAGTGTGCCGTTTGCCGATGACATTGAAGTGTCGATGCGGTTGGGCTGAGCGGTGGCATCCGAAATGCCGCGAGGGTGCGTGTTGCTTTAGAAGCGGACCTTCGAGGCATTTTTCCGGTTTGATCTTTCATGCGTGCGACAGGATTCGTCTATCGTCATGAAGATCAACACATGACCAGGATCAGGGAGCTGATCATGAATCGTCAGGACGACCTCAACATCATCTGGAAGCGAATATTCTGGATTTTCATAGCCCTGTTGTTGCTGGCGATTGCCGTCACTTACAGTCTGCCCGACTACAAAGTGCCCTTTATCGTTTGTATCGCCGGGAATATCGGGGGCTACGTAGGGTTTCACAGACGACTGTCGATACTGACCGATCCGGAAATCGAAAACCTCGCCAAGTCATGGTTCGCTTTGATACTGCCTTCATTCATCGGCGGGATACTGGCGGGGCTGTTGTATCTCCTGTTCCTTTCCGGCGTTATCAGGGGCGATCTGTTTCCGGTGATCGTTCCGGACGACGATCCGAAATGTTTGAAGCAAATCTTCAATGATATTTTTTGCCAACATGCGGAAGGGTACGCGGCCTACGCCAAGTTGCTGTTCTGGTCATTCGTGGCGGGCTTCAATCAGGACTACGTCGTTGACCTGATTGAAAACATAAAAGGCACCGACAAAAAAGCTGATGGAGGCTGAAGGGGAATGCTGCGCGGCTTAGTGCTGTTTTTTTGAAATGACATCGTTCATGTACTGATTCAAATCGCGAAAATCGCTGACGCTCCAGGCGTGCGGCGGGATCTTTACACCATTCTCGCGCAAGGTTTTTGGAATCAGGTCTCCGTTCGGGCGAAGGATGATCGAGGACACGATCACGCCCGGGTAATCATTGAGCCGCTTCTTGAAGGCAGGTGTTGTCAGATCAGGTGTCGGAGGATTGCTTTTATGGGCCAATGGCCCGGTTCCCTTGATATCGGGCCCGTGGCACACGGCGCATCTCTGTGAGTAGAGATTCCTTCCGTTGATGTTGTCTGCGAAGGAGGGGCCTGTTTGAGTGAGTAGCAAAAAGGCCAGTAAAGGGAAGACTGATGTTTTCATTTTTATAGGTCGATATTGATGGGTTTTGACGATGAAACGCTTCATGCGCTTCAGAAGTTGACGCGAGTGACGGATAGCTACCCGCCGCTGTAATGAATGAGCAGGGCGATAAACACCACAAAAGGTGTGTACAGCACCAAACCGCCGACGACGAGTGCCCAGCCCCAGGCAAAACCGCTTTCACCCTTGAAACGGCCGCCACTCAGCAGACGCAGGACGAAAACGCCAACCTTGTAAGCCAATACGTTGAACAGGAAGTCCACGATGAAATCCATTTTTGGTCCGGTGCCTCCCTGGGTGCTCATATTTTTATAATCTCTCTCACAGACCAATTCGTCATTGATGTCATAGCAGATAAATCCCGCTTTTGGTCCACGTCGGGCGGTGCCGGCCGGCTGTATTGGGTCGTTTTTTTCTGACTCGCGACGGGCAGAAGATGGCCGGTAGCAGTCCTCACTCACTAGCCCTTTGCAGACATTTAGTCACCCGACTTGCCAGCGCAATGCCACGGAACTTCTTGGAACGCTCCGCTAGTGGCCAGTATTGAGCCGAGCTCATAAATGAGTTGCCTATTGAGAGTGGCATTATCGGAACACTGGTCGGCTTCTCCGAACGTGCTCCAAGAGTCGCTATCAATTCGAACAGTTCCAAACTTGCTTTCTAGATGGGAGTGGGATGCCCATATGCCATGCTCAGTGGTACTGACTGAGAATCCCAATGGCGCCAGTACCAGGCAGAGCGCCTCCTGGAACCCAATATCCGATGGCTGTGGATAGAACTCAATTAGCAGTTTGTTGCTGTCATAGCCTTTTCTAATCGCAAAAGCGTACATGACCTTCCTCTTGAAGTATTTCGAGCTGGGCAAAAAGGGGACTGATTTATTATCTGAAAATAAATCAGTCCCCTTTTTGATCTTGATCGACCCCCATCTTAATCTGCGCAACCGACGCAAAAAACGCGTCAAGCGGCTGCTGGATATCCGCAGAAAATTTCTCTGACGTTATTTCTGCCTGCATCGCAGTGCCAGTGAGGCGAACCTGAATACAGCCCGACCGACCCCTTGGGCATGGCAGGATGGTCATCTTCAGCCCATCGTTTTGACTTAATTCTGCTGGCATTGCTTCTCCCTTGTTGCCGTTCAATCCAGGATTTTATTGAGCATACTTTCCTTGGAACTCGTGAACTCGCTTGCTGAAAAGCAAATAGTGAGCGCCGCGCGCCAGAAACACTGCAGCAGCAATCAAGAAAGCGCTCATATAGATGCTGTTATCGATGATCTCTATGGCAGTGCCGAGAGAGCTCTGAGCAGCAATGGCGCATATGAGCGCCAGAATATTGCAAGCAATCACACTTCCGTAAAAAGCAAAAAGCGAAACAGTCAATGAAAACGCTACATAGCCCAGGTTGTGTGGTGTAGGCCCAAACAGGATTGGCCATACAGAGTATGCGACATACAAAGTGATAATGAGCGTAAGAAAGGCGGGTGGTCTTTTCATGTCTGGATTAGCTTTCGTCCGATTTGAAGGCTGGCAAAAAACGCCGGAATACTAGCCATATTTTCAGCCGCTGTCGTTACGCGTTCCAACCGATCTTGTTCCAGAACGCCTGGGCCGATACCTGTCAATTGAAGGGCGCTCACGCTATCGTGGCGCCGAACAATCAACAAAAAGGCTACAACAGGATGAAGCCCCTGGACCTGACGCGTTTCGACCTCAACCTGTTGGTGGTGCTCGAGGCGCTTTGGGCCGAAAGACACGTCGGTCGTGCCGCCGAACGCTTACACCTGTCCCAGTCCGCCACCAGCCACGCCTTGTCGAGGTTGCGTACCGCTTTCGATGATCAGCTGTTTATCCGTCACCCCCGAGGCATTGCCCCGACGCCGCTGGCCACCGAGCTAATGCCGAGAGTCGCGGCGGTGCTTGAGTCGGTGAGGCTAGTCGCCAGTCCACGGGGCTCGTTCGATCCCAGCCGTTTACAAGCCGAACTCAACGTGGCGGCCACCGATCACGCGGTGTTGACCGTCATCGCCCCGGCACTGGCCCGGATTCAGGCCGCTGCGCCCGACCTGGTGTTGAAACTCAGGCCGGCCGATGGCGAATCCGCTCTGCGCCAACTGGACGCCGGCGAACTGGACATCGTGCTGGGTTCGGGTTCTTTCGCTCAGGTCCCGCAGCGCTTTGATTGTCAGCTCGTTCATCAGGAGCGTTTCGTCGGCATCGCGCGCAAGGGTCACCCGGCGCTGGTCAAGCGCGGCAAGAAATTGCACATGGAACTGGATGACTTCGTGCGCCTGCCGCACATCTTGGTTTCGCCACGCGGCGATGCTCGGGGCGCCGTCGACGAGGCGCTGGAGAGCCTCGGTCGGACTCGCAAGGTGAGCGTCACTTGCCCGAGTTTTCTGGCCGTTCCGTTCATGATCGGCGCGTCTCAATCCATCGCCGTGGTGGCCGAGCGCGTCGCCTTGCATTTGCAAGAAACTGCGCAACTGAGCCTGTTTGAACTCCCCATGGGGCTCCCCACCTGGGAGGTGCTCGTTGTTCGAGCACGTGGACGCGCCAACGAGCCCGCCATCGAGTGGATCACGAACATGATGATCGCCGACTGAGGCGTCATGAATCTGGTGCATCAACAGGCTGTGTAAAAGCCATTGGATCGCCTGCGTCGGTCTTCCTAGAGTTCGGTTGTCGTTCATTCAACCCGCCAGGAATACCCCATGCGCACAGAGCCCACTTTGGTCATGATCCCGTGCTTTGCCGGGGCCCCGTGGCAGCTGAACCAGATGACCCACTTGCAGCATCGCCCCCTGCGCACCCTGCGTTTGCCGGACGACGTGTGCGATCTGGAAGCATTGGCCAACGTCATCACCGACCAGGTGAAAGACCTTGAAAGCTACGTGCTGGTGGGGGACTCCTACGGCGCAGTGTCCTCGATCGCAGTGGCGGCTCGACAGCCGAAAGGCCTCAGAGGGTTGGTGCTCTCCGGCGGTTTTGCCAGGAGCCCGATCACCTCGCCCTGGCTAAAGACTCTGGCAGCCCTTGCACCATTCTTCCCCGGCCCGTTCTACCGACAGATGACCCTTCGGATTCACGCCGCACAGTTGGCGTCGGCGTTCGACAGGGAAGGGGAGATCCCCTGGTCAACGGGCAAAAGCCGCGCCTTCTTCATCAAGGAAACGTCCCACAAGGCCTACATCAACCGCATGCGCTCGATCGAGAACGCGGACTACACGGTGCTGCTGAAAAAGATCGACGTGCCCACACTGATTCTGACGCCCGAGGAAGACAAACTGATCGGCAAAGACGCCGCAAGCGTTCTCCTCAACGGTATCAAGGGTTCGCAGGAAGTCATCCTGCTGCGCACCGGGCACATGTTCAGGTTCTCGCATCCGGGGGCGTATTCGCTGGAGATCAAACGGTTTCTGGAGCGGTCGTCGCTTTAAGTGGGTGTCATGGGGCACTTGCCGACAACGACTGTGCGCCTTTGCCAACTCAAGCAGTCAGCGAGCATCCAGAAAACGATGACGAGATTGGCCAGCAGAGAAGCAAATCAATGCCTTGGTCACGCCGCATCACACCGCGTTTATCCCGCGTCAACTGATCGCACGTTGACACTATAAAGCCATCTCCTATCGTTCTCCGCAGACCGCATCCAGGGACCGGATGAGCCGGACAGCCTTTGCGGGCGCGGTCGTTTATGCCATTCCAACAAGGAGCAGCAAAATGTCCAGTGCGACCAATACTTACGACGTGCTCGTCAATATCGATGCCGATTACCTGATTGCCCATCCCGGCGATGTCGGCGGTGCGATTTCCATGCTGGTGACGCGCGATGCCGTCGATCCGCATGCCAGCGGCAACACCGGCGAAGGCGGCAACGAACTGTGGATCGATGTCAAAACCGGCGACAACATCCGCTGGCGTGCCACCACGCTGTCGCGCAACTTCGACCGCATCGCACAGATCAAAAACGTCCAGCCAGGCGACCCGCACCAGGGCGGCGATTACAAAGGCACCATCTCGACACCGGTCTCTTTCAACGTGCCTGGTGTGGTGATCTATCTGAACAAGGGGGCTCCCGGCGGTATTTCCAAAACCGATGTGACGTACAGCCTGTGGCAAGCCACTGCTCTGAATCCAGGAAAACTCTGGTACACCATCAACTTCGCGCTGTACGACCGTGACCTTAACCAGATTGGCACAGACCACACCTGGGATCCCTACATCACCGTCAATAACCAATAACTGAACTGCAAAAAGCCCGGCTAGATACTCTTCGTCTGTGACGAAGGTGTCTGGCCGGGCTTTTTATTGACTTTCGTTAGTCTCGTTCAGGGAGTGTTGGGGCGCGTCATGCTTGAATAGTCCCCACCGTGGACTAGGCTCAAATCCAACTTTCCAGAGCGCAGGACTTCACTTTCAGCATTAGCGCGCTTTCCGGACTGGAGCCAAAAAGAACAACTTCACTAAAGGGTTACCGATGGATCGATATGATGCCCCGCTTGTTGTAGAGCGCACTTGGCGGGCAGGCATGTTGAAGGGATTGATTACAAGAAATCCATGCCTGAGCATTTTCTTCATGACACTGGCCGTGTTCATGGTGTTGCAGTACAAACCTGCCGTTCTCAACTACACAACACGCTTTGTCGACTTCGCCGATTACATGCTGGCGAACGGCGTCACGCTGTTTCCCATTGCCGACGACTTCAAACCCTATCCCGACTATACGGTTCTCAATACTTTACTGGTCTATCTGGCTTCCTTGCCGTTTGGGCGCGTCTCCATACTTTCAATGGGCCTGCCTTCCTGCATTGCCGCCTCCCTGATGCTGGTGTTCATTTATCGACTCGGGGCGTTGCACAGCAAGAAGTGGGGAGCGTACGGCGTACTTTTCAGCCTGCTGACCTGGGCCTTTCTGGACGGCGTGAACTCACTGGCACTTGATATCTATCCGGCCCTGTTCACGTTGATCTGCTTCTACGTTGCCTATTCGGCCGAGTTGAAAAAAGACCCGCGTCGCCTGGTGTTTCTGTTCGTGGGGTTGGCGCTGGGCTTTGCATTTCGTGGGCCTATCGGCTTGATCGGGCCCGCCTGTGTCATCGGGGCTTATTACTTCCTGAGCCGCCAATGGCGCATGTTGCTGCTGTTTTCATTCCTCTCGGGCCTGATTCTGGCCGTCGGGGTTGTGCTGCTGGCATGGGCCGCGTACCTGCAAGGGGGGCAAGCGTTCCTCGAAGACGTGCTGAACATGCAGGGCATCGGGCGCTTCGGCTACGACCACGCACCGCGCTATTACTTCTACTTCTCCGCAGGCCTGTTTACCTACGGCTTCACGGTGTTTTACGCCATCAACGTGATTCTGAAGAAGTACAAACTGTTCTTCCGCTCGACCCGCGATAAAGACATCGACCTGCTGCTTTATCTAACCGGGTGGCTGTTGGTACTGCTCGTACTGTTCACGATCCCAAGCTCCAAGAAAGCGCGCTACATATTGGCAATCACCCCGGCCATTTCCCTGCTGGCCGCCTACCTCTTTGTCAGCCATGAAGCGGCATTCGTCCGCGCCAAAAACGGCTTGATGCAGTTCTGTCTCAAGTTGCCGGCTTTGGGTTTGGGCCTGCTGTTGTCGGTGCTGGTGTACAACAACTTTGCGGAAGTCCAATTGCAGCCCAACTACCTGGGCGCAGGCCTTGGGCTGTTTGCGCTGTTGAGCTTCTACCATGCCAAACGCGAGTACTTTGCCGAGCATCGCTATCGCGAGTTCATGACGCTGTCGTTTGGGGTGGGGGCCTTTCTGATACTGGATATGTTCTTCTTCAACCCCATCACCTACCACCTGGAGCTCATGATCGAGCCCACGCCGAAGTTTTTGCCGTATTGGTTTTGGTGAAGCGCTGGGCGTGTTCCAGCCAATACCCTGCGATAAAATTGTACATTTCATTACTCTTGTACAAGAATTCAGGCCTCCCTTCTTGAAAAGCGTTGCGTGGATTAAATCCACGAAATCGTCGGGCCCTTACGCTCTGATCAACTGGAACCTGATTGATGAATACGACTCGCCGATTGTGCCTCGTCTTGGGCGACCAATTATCCTTCGACCTCGCCTCTCTGCAGGGGCTGGATCAAGAGCGCGATACGGTGCTCCTGGTCGAGGTGATGGAAGAGGCCAGCCATGTTCCTCATCATCCGCAAAAGATCGTCCTGATTTTCAGCGCCATGCGTCACTTCGCCGAAGCGTTGCGGCAGAGGGGAATCAGGGTGCAATACGTAACGCTCGATGATCCGGAAAATACCGGCTCCGTGCCGAGCGAATTACACCGCTGGCAGGCACGCCTGCAACCGGATGAACTGCACATCACGGAGTGCGGTGACTGGCGATTGGAGCATTCAATCAGGGACTGTGGCTTGGCGATCAAGTGGCATTCCGATCGTCGCTTTCTTTGCACGCGTGCCGACTTCTCTCACTGGGCGCAGGGCAAAAAACAGCTGCGCATGGAGTTCTTTTATCGAGAGATGCGCCGCAAGAGCAGGTTGTTACTCAATGGCGACGGCACCCCGGTCGGAGGCGCCTGGAACTTCGATGCGGAAAACCGCAAAGCCTTGCCCAAGGGTGTCAGGCCGCCTTCGCCCGCACGTTTTACGCCAGACGCAATTACCCGGGACGTGCTTGCGTTAGTTGCCAAAAACTTCTCCGGTCACTATGGCGCCCTCGACACGTTCGACTATCCGGTCACCCACGCAGAAGCTCAGGCTCTGTGGGATTACTTTCTCGATTGGGGCCTGGCAGCCTTCGGCGACTATCAAGACGCCATGGCCAGCGATGAGCCGTTTCTGTTTCATGCGCGTATAAGCGCGGCACTTAACATCGGCTTACTGGATCTTCGCCAGCTTTGCAGCGATGTGGAATCTGCATATTGGTCCGGCAGCATCGCACTCAACGCCGCCGAAGGCTTTATTCGACAACTGATCGGCTGGCGTGAGTATGTCCGAGGTGTCTACTGGCTGAAGATGCCTGACTATGCCCATGGAAATGCCTTTGGTAATACGCGGCTGCTTCCAGAGTTCTACTGGACAGGCAAAACGCAGATGAACTGCATGCGCCAGGCCATCAGCCAGAGCCTGGAACATGCCTACGCTCACCACATCCAACGACTGATGGTGACCGGCAACTTCGCACTGCTCGCCGGTATCGCACCGAGTGAAATATGTGAGTGGTACCTGGCGATCTACATGGACGCCTTCGACTGGGTGGAACTACCCAATACACTGGGCATGGTCATGCACGCCGATGGCGGCTATCTCGGTTCCAAACCCTATTGTGCGAGCGGCCAATACATCAAACGCATGTCCGACTATTGCCGTGGCTGCGCCTACAAAGTGAGCGAAAGCACCACCGACGACGCTTGTCCTTTCAACTCGCTCTACTGGCACTTTCTAATGCGTCACGGCGACCGACTGCGCGGCAATCAACGCATGAGCATCATCTACAAAAACCTCGACCGCATGCCTGAATCCAGACAACAGGCGCTTTGGCAGCGCGGCGAGTGGTTGCTCAAGCAATTGGACGATGGTGAGTCGCTGTGAAAAAAAGCGAGCTGCCCGTCAAAACCTGCGCGACCTGCGGCCTTCCATTCACATGGCGGAAGAAATGGGCTCGCTGCTGGGAAGACGTGCGCTACTGCTCGGAGCGTTGCCGGCGTAGTAAATCAAGACACCCACCTTTATGACAATTTCAGCAAACGGAGCCAAACAACATGGACGTCATCAATCAGTTACAGCCCGAAGAGTGCGCCGGCATGGAGGATATCCGACGCGAAATCGATGCCCTTGATCAGGCTGTTATCAAGCTGTTGGGCAAGCGCTTTCAATACGTACTGGCGGCCTCGAAATACAAGACCTCAGCAACTTCCGTACGTGCTCCGGAACGTTTCAAGGCCATGTTGGCAACACGGCGCGAGTGGGCCGAAGTTGAGGGCTTGAGCCCGGACGCAATCGAACAGATGTACCGTGATCTGGTAAACCACTTCATTGCAGAAGAAATGAAACAGTGGTCGGCCCGTCAATCCGACGCCTGATCCTGGTGTCCGGGCTGTCAGTCATGGTGCGGCAGCAGGATTGAGGCGTTTTAAAGAGCCTCAATCCTTCTCAGGACATTTGAAACCCCAGGAATAAACCTTCATGTCTTTGACCTCCTCCCCGACAGTCGCCACACCCAGGCAGACGCCGTTCCTGACGTAGTTGAAACTGCAGAATTGAAGACCAACCGTGCACGACTCGATTTCAGTGAAGCCTTTTCTCTGGAGGATGTTTTCGACCCCGTATTCACCTGTGTAGGTCGGGTTCGGCTTCCAGCCGTTTTTGATCAAGGCCTTTCGGGCGTTTACGAATGGCATGTGTTCTTTGATCGGGACGTCGGTTGCGTGGGATAGGGGGCTGATGCAGCAGAGAAGGCTGATGAGGAGTGGTTTTAGTTTCATTTGATGGTTCTGACAGAGCCGACGTTGTGCTTAGGTGTCTTCAGTGAAGAGGGACACGTTGATGTAGAAATACTTTATGTCTGACCACGAATCCCGTTTGTCTATTGGCGTCTCTTCGGACCCCATACCCAGCATGTACCCCAGACGTGTTCTTTTATCGCGATAGAAGAACGGTGCTGAATCCCATCCGCAACACATGTGCTGAAGCTTTGGAAGACCGAAGCTCTGATTCATGTATCGCTCAGCTTTGAGTGCATCAAGGCCTTTTACTCGGTAGCGAGCAACGAGAGGCTTTCCTTGTATGTTGTTGTCCTGAGTGCACTCCAGAAGCTCAACGAATTCAGGTTTGTCGCTGAGTTTTGCAAGAAAATCCTCACAGTGCGGTTCGGCCTTTGCGCAACCGGCCAAGACAAATAGCACTCCGAACAAGAGCCCAAGGAACAACCGTTTCATCTGTTTCTCCATGACCCCATTTCTCCTTAGACCCCCGCGCAGCACCAGGGCTATTCAACGAGACTTCACCGAGTGAGCGAAGCGAATGGTATCCGAGCCTGACGCAGTCATGGACGCTCATGATGCAACATTCTGAAAACTGAACGGGCGTTAGACAACCCACACAAATCGCGCTGTAGAAGCAGCCACCGACTGCTCCTACAGCAATCGACCAGTTACGCCACTTCGACGTGATCCAGCGCCTGATTCACCGCCAGTTCGGCAATCATCACCACCTGCGCAATACCCAGTGCCGTCTTGCGGTTCGAGGGATCGAGCAGGGCGGCGAAGTTACTGAGCATCTCGCTCGCAGAACTCAAGGTTTCGCTGGCATTGGCCAGCAAGCATTCGGTGTTGTACTTCGGATTGGCCAGGTACATCCGCTCGGCCTCGTTGCAGGACGACATGACCCCGGCGGCGGGGAAGAGGTAGTGATCCAGCGCACGCTCGGCGGCGTCGTGGAGTTTTTTGGAATTGGGGGATTCGTAGGGGGAGGTTGGGTCGGTTTCGGGTGGGTTTGGTGTTGGTTTGATCATGGTGAAACTCCTACATCGTCAAATGGGAGCCGACACTCTCGCTACCAAACGATGGGTGGCGGCCATGCTCAGGTTGGTAGACCGGGACGTAGGAACCGGCGCGCCCGAAGACGCCCTGTGCATGACCACCATGACGCGGAGCCTTTCAGACACTGCACATCATGATGCTTATGCAACCTACGATAATCCGGGGCTACCAAACCCCGTCACTGATTTTCAGTGACCGGGAAACAATAAGACCCGCGCCGCAGACGCACAAGCCGGCGGATTCTGGCGTAGTCGTAGGGAAAGACGCAAGGCGTTGTAGCCTTGGGGAGGTTACGGCTGGTGACTTTAAACGTGGCTGTGTAAACCGCTGATTATTGACATAAGGAACGTGTGTCAGCTCACCTATCAAGGTGACATTCAAGACCACATTGCTCGTTGCGAGCGTCCGCTATCGGCCAAAAGCGGACATCCAGAACAGTTGTCTCTAGCCTCAAGTGGTCGCCATCGCACCCTCAAAAATTGTGCTAATTTGCCATCGTTTCGCCATACTCAGGATATATTGCCGTCCAGAAGGCCATTAGGATCTGAAAATGGAAATTCACCACTACACGCGCGCATCCACCCTTCCTTTAATACTACAAAATGGCAAGCTTCGGTTTACAAGAGCAGATCACTTGGATGACCTCTTAGAGCTACCTTTTGAAAGCTTTCACCAGTCGCGGCAGACCTACTTTGTAAACTCCTGGGTCAAATCAGCTGTTGAGACATCAGGGCAGTGGTACCGGTACGCGGATCAGCACCGAGGCATCCGCTTGAGCTTCAAAAGCTCCCCATTTTCTTCGACGAAGTTGCGACTTGAGCTTAGCCGTTCATACAAAGACAAGAACGGCGAGCTAAAAAAGGTGGGGCTTAGACTGAATGACGTTCCAGCACCATTTACAAAGGAAACAATGTTCGGCAAAGGCTTTGTACTGTTGCCATGGGGCGACGAGGAATCCTTCGGTGGTGATGTTCTATACGTGGATGATCCTGCTGCCTACGTGAGGCAGTTCGTTCGTTCAACTCCAGGAGTAACTGAGATTACTGGAGGCTCTAGGTTAGCCCGGATAAAGGCTGCACATTGGGGAGACCAATATGAGTTTCGATTCATGCTAATGGCTATTCGAGGGCCAGAGCTAAACTACGATGATAATCCTGAGGAATATGAGTATGAGTTCCTCAACCTAATGGAAAAGTGGTATTCCTTGGGGATAGGAGCACCACCGCCGGAGCTTCCTTTTATCGATCTGCCAATAGATATCCCGATGCTTGATGATATGACAGTAACGTTAGGGGCACGTATTAGCAAAGATGATCGGGAGGCCGTTTTGCAGGCAATCCAGCGTTATGCCCCTAATGCTACGGTGGCAGAAAGCGCGATACAGGCACGGTAAGCTCGAACAAGCGCAAACAAGTGACAAACAGCTCAGGGTCGACTGCAGACCTTCGCTAAGGGCAGCAGTCGGCCAGGAGCTGTCGCCCAACACCGACTGCTTCCAAGCAACTTACTGACCGTGTTTTAGGTAGGCGTCAGCACCCGCTGCAAAGCAGCAAACGGCTAACCACGTGAGTCTCCGTCACCGTGTTGATCCTCGGCGATCTTCAATTCAATCTTGCTGTTGATTTCGCTGGTTTTGAGCTTGAAAGCAATTCCATCCAGAGGACCGGCATATAAAGTTTTCGCTCCCTCGGGCTTGCTCGAGTCGAAAACAAATCTGAACTCTTTTTGATAAGAATAGATGCTCCGCTTTTTAAAAACGGACTCAACCTCTCCGAAACTGCCGTGAAAGGTCTCGGGATCAAAATAATGGACAGGGCCTCGCCAAGACGCATAGCCTTCCGACTTGGCGGCTTTGCTTACTTTATCGATGAAATTCGCGACCTTGATGATGAGAACTGCATGTTCTCCAAGCAAAAGCATTTCCTCGCCTAGCGTTGCGTGTACCTTCAACATTGAATTGACTTTCTCGACCACGCGCAGTCGCTCCTCCTCTGTTTCATACGATTCTTCGAAATCCGGTACGGTGACAGCGTACATACAGAAGGCATTCAAACGATCGTGCGCCGTACGCTGCATCACAAGCGGGCCGGCCAGCCCTTCTATTGGAAAGGACTTCTCTTCCCCGTCTGGCGTCTTAAATGAAAACGTCAGAGATATCCGATCGGGTTGATGCCAATCCGAGGGCGCCTCGTATTGGTCGCCTCGTGCGACATCACCCTCTATCTGTTTGAACTGCCCAATCGTCTTACAGAACATCTCTCCTGTCTGAATGAATGAATCAGCGTATTCCTCCTTATCAAACACCTTAACTAGAAGAATTATTCTTTTGGGGGACATAAGCCAATCTCAATACTGATTCGAACAAGCGTAGCCTACAGATCAAATTCGGCGAGGGGAGACGCAGCTTCCACAGTGCGAGTAGCCGATGACTCAGGACAATGCTCATGGTCGCGCCGGTACTCCATAGAAAAGGGGACAGAAAAGGGGACAGATTCTGAGAAATCCCCGCTTTTTCTTACAACAAATCAAGAAGTTGGGAATTGAAGAGACCTGCATGGGTCGGCAGCTTGTATTGCACCACACAAAAACAAGATCCCGATCCCATGCAGGCCATCCGATTCTTACACAGCGCGCTCACCCAAGCACTTCCCTCCGTCCACTCTCGTCGTCTGAAAACGTTGATGTGTTGTGTCAGCGCATTACTTCGAGGGCGTCGGCTCACTCTGACAGGACTTGGTCGATTCCTGCCAGGCAAGGCCTACCCCAAGCACGCGATAAAGCGAGTGGATCGGTTGTTGGGGAATCGGCATCTGCAAACCGAGCGCTCGCTGTTTTACTGGGTCATGTTGCGAGCCTTGCTGGGGTCACTGAAACATCCATTGATTCTGGTGGATTGGTCGCCGATCGATGCGGCCGGAGAGTTCTTTTTGTTGCGCGCGGCCATACCTTTGGCAGGACGCTCGTTTCCCATTTACGAGAGCGTTCATGAGCGGGAGGGGTGTCCGAAATATCAAAAACGGTTACTGCAGGTATTGGCCGAAATGCTCCCCAAAGACTGCGTTCCGATCCTTGTAGCTGATGCGGGTTTTCGCCGCCCGTGGATCAAAGCTGTCGAGGCACAAGGCTGGTATTACGTGGGGCGAGTGCGTAACCGAGACCTCTATCGTAGCGACGCACACACTTGGCTGCCGGTTAAAAATCTTTACGCCCAGGCATCGGCGTCGCCGAAATCACTGGGGCGGATCGAGATGACCCAAAGTGCGCCGCACTTCATCCGTTTGTACTGCGTCAGGCATTCGGCGAAAGGTCGAAAACACCAGCGTGTCACGGGCTCAATCGCCAAAAACAAACTCAGCAGGCAGTCGGCCAATCGTGAGCGCGAACCTTGGTTATTGGCCAGCAACCTGCCGGAGGATCAATGGAATCCATCGAAAGTCGTGGCCATATACAAGCAGAGAATGCAGATAGAAGAAGGCTTCAGGGATGTTAAAAGCGAGCACTTTGGAGTGGGCGTGACACGCCACCGGAGTCATTGCCCGCGCCGAATAGAAGTGCTTTTGCTGATCTCGGCATTGGCCAACTACATCATTTGTTTGACGGGGTTGCAGGCCCGTGAAGCAGGCCATGAACATCGCTTTCAGAGCAATAGTCTTAAACGCCGACGGGTGTTGTCGTTGTGGAGACTGGGGTTGGAATATTGGCGTAGCGGACGCGGCTCAACCTCTCGAAAAACGTTGGAGAAGTTGGAGCTCGCGTTGCGAAACGAGGTACACCAACAAGCGCAGACCTTGGAGTAGTTTTGTGGGGATCCTTCAGGGACAGATTTATTTTCTGAGAAATAAATCTGTCCCCTTTTTTCTCTTCTTTCAGTTTGTTATCCACATTCAAGATCTGAAGCGTCTCCGTAAAAGCGGCCGTCACAAGAAAGTATAACTTCGTCCATGAACAGCGTTTTTTGAGCGTCATTTTTAACCTGACATCATGCCGAACGGTAGTTGTTAAAAATTAAGCTAATCTGTTTGGGTTGTTTAAGTGCGCTTAATTTTTCTGGTTGAAATCATATTGAAGAACTCCAGATGGAAGGCGTATCGCATCTATCAATTCACTAATTGAATTTAGAATCAAGTGGCAGCTTTCTGTAATCATAGGGTTGTCGCCAGTAGTAAGTAAAGTGCGATCGTCAGTTTTTAGTCCGATGCATATTTTTCCGAGTGCATAACCGTAGCCGAGCTCAAAGGCTACTCCTTCATCGATTGTGCGACCATCTAAAACCGCAATAACGATATCTGAGTTTGCGATAGCATCGATGTCTTTTTTGAAAACGTATTTTTTTGCTGATTTAAGCGACATTCCGTCCGCTACGAGTTTAGTTAGCAGACCTCCATCTCTCTGTGGTAGGAAAACGTCGATAAAAGGAGCTATTAATGATTCAATGTTCACATTGAACCTCCGCTCCATGTCATTGAATAGAGGTGCGGCCAAATAAGCGCGGGGTCTTCGAGATACCTTGAATTCAAACATGTTTTTCCATGATCTCTGTCAGATTGGTAGGGTCGTAATTTTTGAGTAATACCCGTCTAACAACTCTTCTTGCTATTTGTCCTGGTGTTTGGCCTTCGGTGTTGAAAATAAACTTTGGGTTGTAAATGTCTTTCAGATTTTTTGTTTGGTTGTCCAGGTAATCTTCTTTTCCAGACTGCTCGGGGGATCTACCTCGAGAGTAGTTTCTCGATACCAATGTCGCGGCGCTCGCCTCTAAGAAAATTATTTCACCATTTTGCCATTCTCGATGGCGCGTAATGATGCTCTTCATGTCTGCTGTCTTTTTCTTTTTTTCTTCAGCATCTTTGGAGAAGGCGTATAAGTCAAGTGGGCCTCGGTCCATAAAGTGAAACCCTACTTTCGCCGAATGCATTCTGTTATTCTTTTCCTTAAGTTCGCCGTAAACGAAACTATTTACTTTCTCGGCCTCTTCCGCACTTAGTGTATTAAATGATCGATACATCTCAGAAGGGGGGGCTTGCGTCCATTCTTCATGGGTATCAAAGCACCGGAGATGCTCCAGTAAGGAAGACTTCCCCGCGGCTACTGGTCCGACAATGTAGTAGTGCCAACGCGAACGCCTATCTTCGCCCATTTCATCAAGTTTGTCGCAGAATCTACGATTGTCCAAACCTAATAAGGAGAAAAATGATTTCATTTCTGAAGAGGTTAAGAAGATGGTGAATACATTGTATAAGTCAAGGTTTGCGTTAAATATGTCGCCTCTTTGCTCGCAGCTGAGCGATGTTTCATCTTTTATCCAGTGAATCATGTAGTGATGATTCGCTGGGCTCTTGTCCCGGTTAAGGCGTAAATAGTTTTTTAGGGAGGCATCAGCTAGTGAGTGGCCAACAATGAGCATCGTATTTTGAACGAAGCGCATAAAGATATATTCAGCGCTGACTCCAGGCGCTCTTGCCATTGCATCAGCAAAAGAATCTTCCGTAAAAATTAATTTTGGACTTCTTTTTTTTAATGAAACTTGAGGTAGTAGTCCGTTTACATGGTATATAGTGGTGTGCTCTGGGCGGTCGAGTAGGGCAGGTCGCCACTCAACAGAATACGAACGGTTATCTTCACGTGCGGGGTTGTAGCTAATTGCTTGTGCTAGAATGTCATCAAAGTTGAAATTTATTACAAAGGGTATTTTTTTTACTAAATCTTTTAATTCTGTTAGGTAAGGGTGTTTGATGAAAAGGTCCGCTACATTTTTTGGTACGTCTTTATAGATTGCATCATGAATTGACGAGGCCCAGTCGTGATTTATTGTCGCTTCTTCGGAGGCGTTGTAGTTGTCTTCTTCAATATTGCGGCGTCGGTTATAAATAATCTGACCAAGATACTCTGGGGTAAGTCCAGCGGTTCTATGGGCAATGTAGTCGCCTGCTAATGCAGCAGGTGTAGCAGCGAGTCGTTCAAGTAGCCCATACCAATTTGGTACCCCCGCATCGATTGAAATCCCTGCTCCAGTGACGAGATTCAAGCGTTCTTGCTGAAGACGTTGATACAGATGACACAGAAAACGTGGCAGTGCGGGTTGGCGGAGAGTCGCCGCAGTCAGGTCGTCCATTACTTGATATTCTCTTGCATAGATATTAAGTGGGTTACCGAGCCTAGATCATTTGGTTTGTATTTTTTTGCTACGTCACGCAAGTTCCATAATCCGGACTTAACTATCGGTGACATGGGTGAGAAATGGCCAAGCCAATTAGGTTTCGATGCATCAATGGGCTGGAAGTTTTCTGTGCAAAGCGCTATAAGCTGTGTCTCAACATAAGCTCTTAGGCTATCTTTTGAAGGCTCATCGTCAATTGGTACGATAAAAACTTCTAACTGACTTAAGTAAGCGCTGACTTTTTGTTCAAGCTCAATTTCTTCATCGCGAATTTCGATTGCTGCGTGCTGGCCTTCTCCCCACGACGGGTTCTCAAAATTTAGCTCTTTAGATTCCAATAGGGCTCTGCCAACATGAAGCCGAAAAATAGACCCGCGATGATTTCCCCCACCGTCCATCTGGCCATAATGGCTTCTTAGTCTGGTTCTCAAGGTGGATTTAGATTCTGCGCTTACAGCATGTGTGCCTATTCTAACTATTCTTGGTCCATTTTTAATAAAGTTTTTTTCGCGTGGATCTAGAAATATATAAACGCCACGCTTCGCAAGCTTTCTTTCTGGAAGATCTGAAAATTTAAATGTAAGCCCATTTTTTCTAGCTAAGTCTATATATTCATAGAGCTTTTTTAAGTCATTGATGCGTGCGCTGATTTGCTCCGCCTGCTCTAGCCAGAGTGGTATGTGTTCTGGAGATAGTTCGGAGAATGGAGTTATTATTTTTATGTTGTGTTCCGTTGTGTTGTACTTTTCTAGAGGGGTGACGTAGTCTTTTTCAGCTAAAAATGTAACGGTTGCATCATTTTTAAATATAGAAATCGACTTAAGTACAGATTTCGCCCATTGATTTTTCTCTTGTTCATTTAGAGAGGAAATTTCGACGTCGTACGGTTCAACGATTTGGTCCGGTTTTAGAAGGCCATGCTTTGCTGAGAGCACAAAAAAATTAGCTTCGATATTGGTCGCTATTGATATTGAACGCTTAAATCGCTCTGAAGTGTATAAATCTCTAGCAATCGTAGGTGATTTTTTTTTGTGACGGCCGCAGCCAATCACAATAATGGGTGGTTCACCATCATCAGTTAACAGCGCGCTCAGCGGATCGAACGCTGGAAGCGCAAAAAGATCACCTTGAATGCCATCTTCAATTTTCATTTTTTTCACACAATGATGTCAGCTTTTGAGATTTTAGCGGATTGCGATTAGCGATTCTATGGGTAACCTGATCATAGGAAGGATATTTGTCTCAGGGAGGCTTGTGAGCTTTATGCTTTATTTCGTTAGATTTTTACCTTGAAGCTAGGCCGTGAGGACAGGGCGGTAGATCTGTTCGTACAAGCGTTTTTTAGCCTTCCGCCGATCACCAAAATTATGCTGAGCTTAGTCGAAGGCATTTCGTAATTGGCGAGTATGCAAACAGAAAAATAAGAGCCCGAATCAACCTATGCCTTGATCCACCTCTGCCGCCCCCACCCACTCAAAACATCCACACCTAGCACAAGCACCAACATCGCCAAAATCACCGTCCCCGCCTGCGCCTCCTGAAACAAACTCAAGCTCACATACAACATCTGCCCCAACCCCCCAGCCCCGACAAATCCCAGCACACTCGCCATCCGAATATTGTTCTCCCACCGATACAAACAGTACGCGAGCAACTGCGGCGCCAGATTCGGCAACGTCCCATAACAAAAAGCCAAAACCGGATTACCCCCTTGCAACCGAATCGCCTCTGCCGGTTCCGGCGGCGTGTTTTCCAGTGCTTCCGCAAACAACCGCCCCAGTACGCCCGTGGTATGCAGGGCGAGCGCAAGTGTCCCGGCATTCGGCCCAAGCCCGGCAGCAAGCACCATCAACGCCGCCCACACCAGTTCGGGAATGGCCCGCAGTGCATTGAGCAGCAAGCGTGCTGCACTCTGAAAAAACCAGCCAAAGCGGCCAGCGGCGGGGAGTGCCAATAACAGGCCCAGGACGGCAGCGAGGAGGGTGCCGAGGGCGGACATGGCGAGGGTTTCCATCGAGCCGCGCAGGATGGCGCTCAGGTAGCCGGGGCTGAAATCTGGGCTTAGGAAACGGCCGACGTAGGAACCCATCTGTTTCAGACTGGTAGCGCTGCCGAGTTCTTCGAGGTCGAGGCCGAGGTAGGCGAACGAGGCGATGACAGCGGCGACGATGGCGATGATCAGCAAAGGATTGATCAGGCGCTTCATGTCAGCCTCCAGCGCAGCAGGCGGCTGAGTTGGTCGGCGCCGAGGACGAGCAGGAGGAAGGTCAGGAGCATGCTGGCGACTTCGCCGCCGGCGAACATGCGGATGGACAGGTCGATCTGTTGGCCGAGGCCGCCGGCGCCGACGAAGCCCATCACGACCGAGGCGCGGATGGCGCATTCCCAGCGGTAGACGGTGTAGGAGAGCAGTTCCGCCGCGACGTTGGGCAGTACGCCGTAGGCGAAACTGGCGAGGCGTCCGCTGCCGGCCTGGAGCAGGGCGTGGGCCGGGCGTTGGTCGGTGGATTCGAAGATTTCGGCGTAGACCTTGCCGAGCATGCCGCTGTAGGTGATCGCGATGGCCAGCACGCCTGCCGCCGGGCCAAGGCCGACGGCGCGCACGAACAGCAGCGCCCAGACGATTTCCGGCACGCTGCGCAGGAAGATCAGCAGCCCGCGCACCGGCCAGCGCAGCAGTCGGCCCAGCAGGCTCGGGCGGCCGCTGCGTGACGCGGCGGACAGCGACAAGGCGCGGCTGGCGAGCAGGCTGGCCGGCACTGCCAACAACAGGGCCATGGCCATGCCGGCGGTGGCGATGGCCAGGGTTTGCAGGGTGGCTTTGAGCAGTAGTTGAAGAAAGTCCCGATCATGTTCCGGAGGCCAGAATGTCGAGACAAACCGGCCGATTTCGTTCTGATTGTCGGCACGCAACAGCACACCCACATCCAGTTCGCTGAGTTGAATTCCCGGCCACAGCAAGGCAATCGCCAGCACGGTCAGCAGCAACCGTGGCAGCGCGGCGGGGTCGCGGGTGTCGGCGCTCAGCATCGGGGAATCTGCACAACCAGCGGCGGCACGGTCGGCGCCGGGGATTGCAGTTGTTCGTTGGCGTAGAGGGTGTCTAGCATCTCGCGGCTGACCTGCGCGGACGGGCAGTCGAAGAGGATTTTCCCCTCGCGCAAACCGATGATGCGCGGGAAGTGCGCCAGTGCCAGTTCCACCGCGTGCAGGCTCGCGACCAGCGTGACGTTGTGCTCCCGGGCATGGCGCGACAGGATCGACAGCGTGTGCCCGGCCAGCACCGGGTCCATGGCTGAGACCGGTTCGTCGGCCAGCAGCACTTCCGGTGCCTGATACAAAACGCGGGCAATGCCGACGCGCTGCAATTGCCCGCCGGACAGTTGCTGGCATTGGCTGAAGAGTTTGTCCGCCAGATCCAGTCGCGCCAGTGCGGCGCGGGCGCCGGGCACGTCGAGCGGATGCAGCAGGTTGATCAGGCTTTTGCCCAGGCTCCATTGACCGAGCTTGCCGGCCAGCACCGCCGTCACCACCCGTTGTCGGGGCGGCAGGGGCGGCGCCTGATGGATCAGGCCGATGCGTGCGCGCAGCCGTTGTCGCTGGTGGGCGGACAAGTGCCAGGCGCGCTCGCCCAGCACTTCGACTTCGCCGCTGCTGGGCCGAATGGCGGTCGCCAACAGATTCAGCAGACTTGATTTGCCGGCGCCGGATGGGCCGATGATCGCCACTTGTTCGCCGGCCTCGATCTGCAAATCCACGCCGCGCAGGGCTTCGACGCCATGGGTGTGGCGCAGAAAACCCTGCTGGAGGCGCAAGGTCATTTCAGCAATTCGGCGGCACGGGCGGCTTCCTCGATGCCTTTGTAGTTGTCCGGGCTGGTGGCGATGAAGCGGCTGGCCGCTTGCAGGTCGAGGATTTTCTTCTGCTCGGGGTTGGCCGGGTCGAGGTCGAGGAAGGCCTGTTTGATCTTCGCCGCCAGCGCCGGGTCGAGGGTGCCGCGCACGGTCCAGTTGTAATCGAAGTAGGTCGGGGTGGTGGCGAAGACCTTGACCTTGTTGGTGTCGACCTTGCCGGCGTCCACCAGTTTCTGCCAGACGCTGGCGTTCAGCACACCGGCGTCGACCTTGCCGGCCTGCACCCAGGCGACGGTGGCGTCGTGGGCGCCGGAGTAGCCGACGCGGCTGAAATAGCTTTCCGGTTTGATGCCGTCCTTGAGCATGAAATAGCGCGGCATCAGGCTGCCGGACGTCGACGACACCGAACCGAAGGCGAAGGTTTTGCCTTTCAGGTCGGCGAGGCTTTTGACGTTCGGGTCGGCGGTGATGAATTTGCTGGTGAACTGCGCGTCCTGCTCGCGCTGGACCAATGGAATGACCTTGGGATCACTTTTCAACTGCGCCTGGACGAAGGTGAAACCGCCGAGCCACGCCATGTCGAGGCGGTTGGTGGCCAGCGCTTCGACCACCGCCGGGTAGTCGGCCACCGGCACAAACTCGACTTTCATGCCCAGTTTCTGCTCCAGATAAGCCCCCAGCGGCTCGAACTTGCGCAGCAGCTCGGTCGGGGCTTCGTCGGGAATTGCGCTGACCTTCAACACATCTGCGGCGTGCGCCAGCACGGCGGACAGGGACAGGGCCAAACCAGCGGTCAATGCCAGGGTTCGCTTGAGCATGGAATTCTCCGTTTCGTGGGCGTCAAGATCAGTGCGCCGACGATGGGTAATCATCGTCGGGTGCAAAGTCAGGTTAGACGAAACGGTGAAAGTGCGAGGGCGCCGCGTTCACTTCAAGCGGTCAACGAGGGTCTTGCCCACTGCCAGGGCAGAAGCGGGGTTCTGCCCGGTCACCAGTTCGCGATCGACCACCACATGGCTGGCCCACGGCGCCGTGTTACTGCTGAACAAACCGCCGGCCTTTTCCAGTGCAGTCTGCGGATAGAACTTCATCGCGCCGCCGTTCAACAGGCCTTTGGCGAGCTCTTCTTCCTGATTGCTGATGACCGTGAACTGGTAGCCGGCGTAGGTCCAGTTGTTCGCCGTTGTTGCCTTGCCGGTTTCCAGTTGCCGGGTGAAGGCGTTCGGATCCGCCAGCGTCGACAGCAACGCAATCGGGCCATGGCACACCAGCGCCGTGGTTTTGCCTTGCTGGTGGAAGTTGTTCAGCAGTTTGCCCAGCGCCTGGCTGTGCAACAGATCCTGCATCGGCGCGTGGCCACCCGGAATGTAGACGGCATCGAAATGGTCGTAGCCGACTTGCTCGACCCGCGACAGGCTGATGACAGGCGATTCGCCGGGCGAGGTGATCTTCAGCTGTTCCAGCAGTGCCTTGTGCGCCTGTTGGGCCGCGACGTCATTGTTGAAATACATCTTGTCGTCGGAAGAACGATCCAGCGTCGGAGCCTTGCCGGTCGGGGTGGCGAAGGTCACGGTGTGGCCCGCGTCGAGCAACAGCTTGACCGGCTGCATCAGTTCGTTGAGGTAAAAACCGGTGCTGAAGACCTTGCCGTCTTTCAGGTCGAGATGGTCGGAATCCGATAACACCACCAGTACATTGGCGGCGTGGGCGTTCAGCGCGGCGGCGGAAAGGGACAGGGCAAAGGCGAGGCGGGTGATCGGGCGCATGGAGTGTCCAGTGAGTGGAGGAACGGTGTGGGCTCACTGTATTGATGCTCCGTCGGGCGATAAACTCGCGCCAAGACAAAGCATTTGTTCTCTGGAGATCAAGATGAGCCGCCGATTCGATTATCTGGCTGACGTCGAAGTGTTCGTCACTGTGGTGGAGAAGGGCTCGCTGAGCGCCGGAGCGGTGTTTCTCGGAACCACGCCGTCGGTGGTGAGCCGGGCGATTTCGCGTCTGGAAGCGCGTCTTGGCGTGCAATTGCTGCGGCGCACCACGCGGCGCTTGAGCCTGACCGATGCCGGCGTGTTGTATCTGGAACAGTCACGGGCGGCATTCGGCCTGATCGATGATGCGGAACGCACGATTCAGGGACAGGACGGTGAACTCAGCGGCCGCGTGCGCCTCAGTGTGCCGACCACTTACGGTCACTATCGCTTGCCGGCCATGCTCGCCCGTTTCACTCAACAGTATCCGCAAGTGCGCATCGAGTTGAGCATCAGCAATCGCAACGTCGATCTGGTGGCCGAAGGGTTCGATCTGGCGATTCGGCTGGGTGCATTGCCGGATAGCGGTTTGATCGGGCGCAAACTGGAGGACGCACGGTTGTGTGTGGTCGCCGCGCCGGCCTATCTGCAACGGGCCGGGACACCGCAAAGCGTGGACGATCTACAGCGGCATGCGTGCCTGCCGTTCGTGATGCCCAGCACCGGACGCGTCGGGCCGTGGCTGTTCCGCGAGCAGGACGAAGATCGCGAATGGCTGCCCAGCGCCAACATTCAGGTGTCCGACGATGTGTTGGGGATTGTCTCGTTGGCCGAGCAGGGGTTGGGCATCTGCCAGACCTACGACTTCATCGTCCGCGAGCGCATCGAGAGCGGGCGACTGGTGCGATTGCTCGAACAGTCGGGCGGGCGTTCCCGACCGTTCTCGGTGATCTATCCGCCGCACCGGCAGCTGTCGGCTTCGGCGCGGGCGTTGATTGATTGCCTGACCCGGGAGGTCAGTCAAGGCGCTGGAGCAGGCCTCGACTGACGCGATTCAAACGGCGGGCAGACGCGACACCCATTTCCCGCCACCTGCGCCATCCTTCAAGGCGCGCAAGGCCTGGGGCAGTTCGCGGAAGTCGAACATCTGCAGTGCCGGGCCGATCAGGCTGCCGTCGAGCAGGGCTTGCAGCATGTGCTCGCCGTTGCGACGCAAGGTCTGGCGATCGTGCAGGCTGGCGTGGGCGTGAAAGCTGTTCAGCGCCACTTCATGCAACGAAATCGCAGTGGTGAACGCCGGCAGCGGCGCGCTTTCCTGACGATCCTGAATGCACACCAGATGGCCGTTGTAGCCCAGCAGTCCAGCCATTTCCGCCGCGTGAGCGCCGCTGACCGTGTCGAACACGGCATGCAAACGACGTTCGCCGAGGCTGGCCGTGAGTGCGGTTTTCCAGTCCGGTTCGCGGTAATCGAATACGCCGACTGCACCCATGGACTTGAGCTTTTCATGATGCGCGGCTGATGCAGTCGCCCAGACCCGCCATCCGCGTTGTGCTGCCAGTTGCACCAGCAGCAGACCGACCGCGCCGCCCGCGCCGATCACCAGCACATCGACCGCGCCATTCGCGGGGACCTTTTCCACGGCTTGCCACGCGGTCAGACCGGGGCAGGGCAGTGAAGCCGCAGCGGCATCATCGAGCGCGGCGGGCACCGAAAGCACGGTGGCAGCGTCCAGCAGGCAGTACTCGGCGAAGCTGCCATCGCTCGCCAACGATTGGTGATACGCCACGCGACTGCCGAGTTGCAACGTCACACCGGCCCCGGCTGCGACCACCACGCCCATGCCGTCAACACCCGGCACGCGGCCGGTGCTCCAGGCGGGATGGCCCCACTCGATGATCTTCCAGTCCACCGGGTTCAAGGCGATGGCGCGGTTGGCCACCAGCACTTGCCCGGGACCGGGTTGCACGAGGGGTTTGCGGACCAGCGTCAGGCCGTCCAGTCCCTGGCCGGACGTCCAGGCCCAGGCAGCGTAATCGGTTTGCATTGTGTGATTTCCCATAAAAGTCGATGGCCGCCAGTATCGGTGGCAATGTTCATGAGAAGAACCGGCCTTGGGTCAAAGGTGTTTTGCGGGAAAGTCACCAATGCTTCACAGCGCTTCAATCGACCTGAGCAAAACGCTCCACCAGCCAATCGATAAACACCCGCACCCGATTGCTCAAATGCCGGTTCGGCGGATACAGCAGATGAAACGGATACGCCGGCGGCCGCCAGTCCGTGAGGATCGGCACCAGTTCGCCGCGCTCGATGGCGGCCCTGACCGTGTAGCTGAAGGTGTGGATGATCCCCAATCCCGCCAGCCCGGCCGCCAGGTGCGCGTTGCTTTCGTTGACGCTGACCAGGCCTTTGCCTTCGATCTGATGGCGTTCGCCGTTGCGCTGGAAGTTCGACGGCAGGATGCGCCCGGTGGAGGCCGAGCGGTAGGTGATCATTTGATGGTTGGCCAGCTCCAGCGGGTGGGTTGGTGTGCCGTGGCGTTGCAGGTAGTCGGGCGTGGCGCAGGTGGTCCATGAGACTTCGCCGAGGCGGCGCACGGCGAGGGTTTGTTCGGTCAACGGGCCGCCGCGAATCACGCAGTCGACGCGCTCGCTGATCATGTCCACCGGGCGGTCGCTGACGCCCAGATCAATCTGAATATCCGGGTAGCGTTCGAAGAACTTCGGTAGTTCGGGGATCACCAGCATGGTCGCGGTCGAGCCGCCGATGTCCACACGAATCCTGCCGCGCGGCAATCCTTGAGCCTGGCTGAAACCCTGATCGATGTCGTCCAGTTGATGCAGCAGTTGTTGGGTCAATTGGTAGTAAGAGGCGCCGTCGGCCGTGACGGTGAGGCGGCGGGTGGTGCGTTGCAGCAGGCGCACGCCGAGGTGGCTTTCCAGTTGCCCGATCAGTTTGCTGACGGTGGTTTTCGGCAGGTTCAGCGAGTCGGCGGCTTTGGTGAATGAACCGCTTTCCACGACGCGGGCAAAGGTGCGGATCGCCATTAACTGATTCATCGGCTCGGGCTCGGAAGGGAAGACAGGGCTGAGTATTGTGCATGTCTGTGCACAAACAAAACCGATTTGGCGGATTTTTCAATTCAATCCATCGGCCTAAAGTCGCTTTCAACGGCTCACCTACGACCCGTCACCATCCTCGAAACGGTTACTGGAGATTCATCATGAGCAACAGACTTGAAGGCAAAATCGCACTGATCACTGGCGGCACCACCGGCATCGGTCTGGCCTCGGCACAGGAATTCGTCGCCCAGGGCGCCACCGTATTTATCACGGGCCGTCGTCAGGCCGAGCTGGACAAAGCGGTCGCCGCCATCGGCCCACGGGCCATCGGCATTCAGGGCGATGTGGCGAATCTGGACGATCTGGATCGCATCTACCGCGAAATCGCCGAGAAGGCCGGGCACCTCGACATCCTGTTCGCCAATGCCGGTGGCGGGGACATGCTGCCGCTGGGTTCGATCACCGAAGAGCATTTCGACCGGATATTCGGCGCCAATGTGAAGGGCACATTGTTCACGGTGCAGAAGGCGTTGCCGCTGTTGCGCGATGGCGCATCGATCCTGCTGACTTCATCGACCACTTCGGTGCAGGGCACGGAAAACTTCAGCGTCTACAGCGCGAGCAAAGCGGCGGTGCGCAACTTCGCCCGGTCGTGGTTGCTGGATCTGAAACCTCGTCGTATCCGCGTCAACGCGATCAGCCCTGGCCCGGTGCGTACGCCAGGTCTGGCGGGGCTGGTGCCGGCGGAACACACGCAGGGTCTGTTCGATCAACTGGCGTCTATCGTGCCGATCGGGCGTCTGGGTGAGCCGAGCGAAATCGCCAAGGCTGCGTTGTTCCTGGCCTCGGATGACAGCAGTTTCGTGAATGGCATCGAGTTGTTCGTTGACGGTGGTACCGCGCAGATCTGATCTGAGACGTTTAATGCCCCGGCACTTGTTCAGTCGAGTGCCGGGGTTCGTCCGTTTCTTCGGCCGGTGTGTTATCCCAGATCAGACGCGGGTCGAAACTCATCGCCGAGAGCATGGTGAACACGACCACGAGGCCGAAGAACAGAATCCCCGGTCGCGGCTCGATATCCCCCAGGGCCTGGAATTTCACCAGCGCCGCCACCAGCGCAACCACCAGCACATCGAGCATCGACCAGTAGCCGATCAACTCGACGAATCGGTACAGCTTCGAACGCTCCCGACGCGCCCAGTGACTGTCCCGTTGCACAGTCACCAGCAGCAGCGTCAGCGCAACGAATTTCACCCCCGGCACCGCGATGCTGGCGATGAAGATGATCAGGGCAATGTCCCACGCACCGTGCTCCCAGAACTCCAGCACGCCGCTCATGATGGTGCTGTCGGCGCCGTTGCCGAGCAGGGTGGTGTTCATTACCGGCAGCAGATTCGCCGGCACGTAAAACGCCAGGGCGGCGAACATGTAGGCCCAGGTGCGGGCCAGCGAGTTGGTCTTGCGCCGGTGCAGCGGGGCGTCGCAGCGCGGGCATTGGTGGGGCTCGCCGGTCATGTCGCAGGCCAATCCGCAGCTGTGGCACAGGCAGAGGTTGAGTTCGCTGGCAGTCGGTGGTCGCTTCATAGGATGTCCCACAGTTCACGCACGTCGCGCCCGGCGATGCGGATCAGCAACAGGCTGAGCACGGCCAACGCAAACAGACCGATGCCGGGAATCACGTCGAGCATGCCCGCCAGTTTGAACACCGCGACCATGGCGCCGAGCAAGCACACTTCGAGCATGCTCCACGGCCGCAGCGTTTCCAGCCAGCGCATGCACACCTTGAAGGCCGGGCAACGGCGCGAGGCGAGGGCGAAGCTCAACACCCAGATCAACAACACCAGCTGAAAGGCCGGGGCGATGATGATCGAGATCGCCGCGACCATCGCCATGAAGGTGATCGGCCCCTGACTCAGCGCCAGTACCGAATCCCACAGGGTCGCGCTGTTTTTCAGGCCCTGCATGCTGATGCTCATCACCGGGTAGAAATTGGCGAACAACCACAGCATCGCCGCCGTGAAACTCAAGGCCAGTCGTTGTTCCACGGTGAGGCCGCTATAGCGCTGGAGCACGCCGCCGCAGCGCGAACACAGGGTTTTCTGATGTTTGGCGAGCGTGGCGTGTTCGTACACGCAGTCGCAATGCTCGCAGATGATCAGTCGATCGGTGCTGGCCATGGGCGCTCGAGGGGAGGAGGGTTTGAACCTCTTCAATATAGGCGCGATGGGGCATTCGACAACTGTCACATCCGCAAACGCGCCTTTGGTCTGGCCGGCAGACACGTCACCGGAACCGTTCCATACTCCTGTGCGCCATTGGTAAATCGACCTTCATCACCCGCAGGAGAAACGCCATGAGTGAAAAACCGACGATTGTGCTGGTGCACGGATTCTGGGGCGGCGCCGCGCACTGGGGCAAAGTCATTGTTGAATTGACACGCAAGGGTTACAGCGCGATTCAGGCCGTGGAAATGCCACTGACCTCGCTGGCCGACGACGCCGAGCGCACCCGCAAAATGGTCGCTCAGGTGAACGGGCCGGTGTTGTTGGTCGGGCACTCGTATGGCGGTGCCGTGATCACTCAGGCCGGCAATCAACCGAATGTGGTCGGGCTGGTGTACATCGCCGCGTTCGCCCCGGATCAAGGCGAAAGCCCCGGCGGCATCACTCAGGAGCATCTGCCTGCTGCTGCGCCAAATCTTGCGCCGGACAGCGACGGTTTCCTCTGGCTCAAGGCCGACAAGTTCCATGAAAGCTTCTGCCAGGACCTGCCGGCGGATGAAGCGCTGGTCATGGCCGTGACGCAGAAAGCGCCGCTGGCCAGCACGTTCGGCGATGTCATCAGTGATCCGGCGTGGAAGCACAAACCGTCCTGGTATCAGATTTCCAGTCAGGATCACATGATTCACCCGGACAACCAGAAACGCATGTCCGCCCGGCTCAACGCGAAGAAAGTCATCACCCTCGACGCCAGTCATGCCTCGCTGGCCTCTCACGCCGCCGAAGTGGCGGCGTTGATCGACGAGGCCGCCAAGGCCTGACAACGACCACGCAACCGGCCGTTTTCAGACCGGTTGCGTGGCATCTTCTTCCGCGATGGCCGCACGCACGCTGGGCCGTTCGGCGATACGCGTCATGTAGTTCGCCAGCGCTGGCCAGTCTTCAATGGCGATGCTGAATGTCGGCAACCACTTCAATACCGTGAACAGATAGGCATCCGCCACACCGAACGCCTGCATCAGAAAGGGCTGGGTCGCGAGGATGCGGTTCAGGTAATCCAGACGCTTGAACAGTTTGTGTTTGAAGATCGTTTTGGTGGATTCCGGGATTTCGCTGCTGAACAACGGCGCACTGCCCCCATGAATTTCCGAGCTGATGAAGTTCAGGTATTCCTGCAGGCGCGAGCGCTCCCAGGTGCCATTGACCGGGGCCAGCGTATGACCGGGCACAAGGTCGACGAGGTACTGCAAAATGGCCGGACCTTCGGTCAGCACCTCGCCACTGTCCAGCATCAGCGCCGCCACGTAGCCCTTCGGATTGATCTCGCGAAAGTCCCGGCCATCGGCGGTACGCTTGGTCTGGTTGTTGACCCGGATCAGTTCGAACGGCAAGTCCAGTTCTCGCAGCACGATGTGCGGGGACAGCGAACAGGTCATGGGCGCGAAGTACAGTTTCATGGGGTCTCCCTCCTGGTGAGGGCTCAGAATCCACTACCGCTGCGCCGCTTCGCAAAGGACATCTGTGGTGCTAGCGTATGACAAAATCTCATGGACTGAAGAGGTCATATGCTCCCCCGACTGCCATCGCTCAACGGATTGCGAGCCTTCGAATGTGCGGCCCGCCATTTGAGTTTCACCCGCGCCGCCGAAGAACTGAACGTCACGCAAACCGCGATCAGCCATCAGATCCGTCGCCTCGAAGATGAGCTCGGCGTGCGGCTGTTCATGCGCTCGAAGGATGGGTTGACGCTGACGGATGAAGGCAACGCTTATTTTCCCGGTATTCGTTCGGCGTTTCTGGAGCTGCGCCATTCGACCGAGCGTTTGCAGGAGGCGAACAACCAAAGCGTCCTGACGATCAGTACCCTGGTTTCGGTGGCGTCGAAATGGTTGTTGCCGCGTCTGCCGTCGTTTCGCGAGGCGCATCCCGAGATCGATGTGCGGATCAGCGCGTTAACCCGACTGGTCGACTTTCGCAAGGTCGGCATCGACGCGGCGATCCGCTACGGCAAGGGCGAATGGCCTGGACTACGGGCTGACTGGTTGATGTCCGACGAGGTCTTTCCCGTGTGCAGCCCGCGACTGCTGACGGGCGAGAAACCTTTGAAGACGCCGGCGGACCTGGTTCATCACCCTTTGCTGCAAGTCAGCGGCCTGACCGCCAATGACTGGAACGACTGGCTGCACGCGGCAGGCCAGCCACCGCTCACGACCAAAGGCCCGCGTCTGACTTTCGATCTGGCCATGATGGCGGTGCAGACAGCCATTGACGGGCAGGGCGTCTGCATCGGGCGCTCGACCTACGTCGATGACGATTTGCGCGCCGGAAGACTGGTGGCGCCGTTTGATCTGCGGCTGAAGTCCGACTCGGGGTTCTACTTCGTCACGCCCCATGAAAACGCGAATTCGAAAAAGGTCGTCGCCTTCAGGCAATGGCTGTCGCAAGTGGTGTGAGTTGTATGTGCGTGTATCAATCCGGCGCTCGTACACACTTGGGTAACTTATGCCGACATCGGGACACATCTCGTGTACATGCCTCGCTCAGAGTGACGGTCGACACATCACTACTTCCGAGAGGGCAACACCATGCGTCGTACACTTCTGATGACCGCAGCAGCCGCACTCGTTTCACTGACCGGCCTCGCGTACGCGGCTGACACCCAACCCGCCGCCTCTGCAAAGAGCTGGCAACAAGGCCTGAGCCGCACCGATCTGGTCCGTCAGGATCTGGGCGCAGCGGAGCGCGAAGTGATTCAGGCCCGGGTGGATTTCGAGCCGGGCATCACTTCGCCCCGACATGCGCATCCGGGCGTTGAAGTCGCCTATGTGATCAGCGGCACCTTCGAATACCAGCTCGAAGGCCGGGCACCGGTGACGCTCAAGGCGGGAGACTCGCTGTTCATCCCTGAGGGCGTGGCGCATATCGCGAAAAACGTCGGGAATGACAAGGGTTCTGAGCTGGCGACTTACATTGTCAGGAAGGGCGAGCCGTTGTTGATTCTCAAGCAGTAGCTGCCTGGAAACTGAAAAGGCCTGCCACATTGGCAGGCCTTTTTGTTATTGGCGGATTCAAGGCTGGCAGATGACTACGCCGAGACTGCCGCCGCATTCAAATTGAAAGAACTTCAACGTACATCCACCTCTTTCACATTCTCGGTCGATGCTCTTTGCCTGCGCCTCTGCAGCCAGCTGAAAAGCGCATGCACCGGGTGAAGGACGGCCGTCAGTACGCCAAGCAGCAGGATGATGAAGAGGATGATCAGCGGGACGCTTTCGTGCGAGAACATGGTGGGTTACTCCTGTAGTCACTATGTTGGAATCCGCAGACTAGACGCATCCGGCGATGTTTTTGGTGAACGTATGTTCATCCTCGGGTGCTTCGATTGTGCTACGGGGGAGGCGATGGATCTGCTCCAGGATCGCCAGCAATTCATTGGCAACGAACGCCATCCATCGCATGCTGAACGTTTCATCCAACGCCACTGACGAGGCATCCCTTGCAGACCCTTCGCCGTGCTCAATCCGAAGACGCCGCGCCCATCGCCGCCCTGGTCGATGAGGCCTACAGCCCTTACATCGCCCGAATCGGCCGCAAGCCTGCGCCCATGCTCGATGACTACGAACATGTGCTGCGCGAAACCGATACGTTCGTGCTGACCGACAACGATGAAATCTTCGGTGTGATGGTGATGAGCCGGGAGGGCAAGGAGCTGCTGCTGATCAACGTCGCGGTGTCGCCCCGGCACAAGGGCAAGGGGCTGGGCAAAGTGCTGATGTCGTTCTGCGAAGAACATGCGTTGAGTCTCGGTTGCGAAGCGGTGCGGCTGTACACCCATGAGCGGATGACCGAGAACATCGCCATCTATGAAAAGCTCGGCTTTGTGGAAACCCATCGCGCCACCGAGGACGGATTTGCCCGGGTTTTCATGCGCAAGACCCTTGCCGGATCTCGCTGACTGCCACCCCGGCATGTCGAAATCAGGCATCGGCATGCCGCACTCGAGCTATTTGCGTTCAACACCGGCCACGTAAGGTGAAGCGTCCATCAGAGAACAACAAAAACAATGAACAGCCTGAATTCGAAGGAATCGAGCGGTCAGTTGGCGCAGGGTTTCAAGCCGCGGCACGTGACCATGTTGTCAATTGCAGGAATCATTGGCGCGGGGTTGTTCGTTGGCTCCGGACACGCCATTGCGGCGGCAGGGCCGGCCGTGTTGCTGGCGTATCTGTTTTCCGGCCTGTTGGTCGTGCTGGTCATGCGCATGCTGGGTGAAATGGCGGTGGCCCACCCGGACACGGGATCGTTCTCCACCTATGCCGATCAGGCCATCGGTCGTTGGGCGGGCTTCACCATCGGCTGGCTCTACTGGTGGTTCTGGGTGCTGGTCATCCCCATCGAAGCATTGGCGGCCGGGCATGTCTTGAATCAGTGGTTTCCCCAGGTCGATGCGTGGCTGTTTGCCTTGGTGTCGATCGTCCTGTTGGTGGTGACCAACCTGTTCAGCGTTTCCAAGTATGGCGAGTTCGAATTCTGGTTCGCGATGGCCAAGGTCGTGGCGATCATCGGTTTCATCGGTGTCGGTTTTGCCGTGTTGATGGGCTGGATTCCCGAGCGTGAAGCCAGCGGCCTGAGCCGGTTGATGGAAGAACATGGCGGGTTCGCCCCCAATGGTCTGTCGACGGTGGTCGGCGCCTTTATCACGATCATGTTCAGCTTCATCGGTACGGAAGCGGTGACCATTGCCGCCGCTGAGTCGAACAATCCGGCACAGAACATCGCCAAGGCCACGCGTTCGGTGATCTGGCGCATCGGCGTGTTCTATCTGTTGTCGATTTTCGTGGTGATCTCCGTGGTGCCCTGGAACGATCCGCTGTTGGCGTCCGTCGGTTCCTATCAGCGAGCCCTGGAGTTGATGAACATTCCCCACGCGAAATTCATGGTCGATGTGGTGGTGCTGATTGCGGTGGCCAGTTGCATGAATTCGTCGATCTATATCGCTTCGCGCATGCTGTTTTCATTGGGGCGTCGTGGTGATGCACCGCACGCCTTGAAAGTGACGTCCGCTGCGGGCGTGCCGAGGGCGGCGGTGATTGCCAGCAGCGTCATCGGGGCCGGGGTGACGTTGCTCAGCTACTTCATGCCTGCCGGACTTTTTCAGTTCCTGCTCGCCAGTTCCGGCGCCATCGCGTTGCTGGTGTACCTGGTGATCGCGGTCTCGCAGCTGCGCATGCGCCGAATGCTGCGCCGGCAGAATGTCGAGTTGACCTTTCGCATGTGGCTGTTTCCCTGGCTGACGTATCTGGTGATCGCCTTCATCTGCGCTGCACTCGCGGTGATGATGCTGACGCCTGAGCATCGTCTGGAGGTGTCATCGACCATTGGCCTGGCGCTGGTGATTTCCTTCATCGGGCTGGTGACCACGCGTCAGCACGGGCTGGCGAGCGCTTCTGTCCCGGTCAAACAAAACGCCCGAAGCAGTGCTTCGGGCGTTTGAGGATGAAACCGGCGTGAACCTGTTTCAGATCAGGTGCAGGGTCACGTCGATATTGCCGCGCGTCGCCTTGGAGTAAGGGCAGGTCTGGTGCGCGGCTTCCACCAGCGTCTGGGCGACCGAAGTTTCCAGCCCCGGCAGGCTGACATTCAGGCGTGCCTGAAGGAAAAACGCGTCGCCGGTCTTGCCCAGATCGATTTCGGTTTCCACCGCCACATCGGCCGGCAGTTTGATTTTCAACGCGGCAGCGGCCTTGCCCATGGCGCCGATGAAGCAGGCTGACCAACCGGCCGCCAGCAATTGCTCCGGGTTGGTGCCGCTGCCACTGGAACCGGGTGGCGACAGTTTGATGTCCAGATTGCCGTCCGAACTGCGCGAGGCGCCATCGCGCCCGCCGGTGGTGCGGGTCTTGCCGGTGTACAGCACGGTGTCGATTTGATTGATCATGGGAATACCAGCCTGAGTGAGTGGTGGAGTCGGAAACGAAGGTTCCGATGGCCCACACTTTTGCATCGGCATGTACCCGGCATGTGTCGTGCAACGGGGGGTTATGTATCGCTGTGTAGCGGTTGGATCAGCCTGAGCGCTGAGTGAGGCTCAGCAATATCCCGAAGCTCACGAGCAGGCCGCCAAACGCCCGGTCAATCCACAGCCGTGCCGCCATCAGCTTCTCGCGCACCCTCCCGGCCGAGAAGCACAGCGCAACCAGACTGAACCACACCACATGCGCTCCGGCGATGAACAGTCCATAGGCCAGTTGCAGCGGCAGGCCGGTATCCGGTCGGACGACACCCATGAACAGGCTCACGATGAAAATCGATGTTTTGGGGTTCAGCGCGTTCGTGAGAAATCCCGTACGCAGCGCGGCCAGATCCGACAGGGCAGGTGGCGGCGCATCCTGCGGCTGAACATCGGGCCTGGAGCGAAGCATTTTGATGCCCAGATAGACGAGATACCCAGCCCCGGCCAGCTTCAGCGCATTGAACAACCAGGGCGTTTGCTGAAGCACCCATCCGAGCCCGAGCAGCGTATAGCCGATGTGGACCAGCACCCCCAGACCAATGCCCATCGCGGTGATAACACCTGCGCGTCGAGAGAGCAGCAAGCCGTTGCGAGAGACCATGGCGAAATCCGGCCCGGGGCTGATGCATGCCAGCAGTGTGATGGTGATTACGGCTATCCATTCGCTCATGGTGGAACCTTGCGGTGGTTGGTGATAGAAAGCCATGTTTACAGATACCGTGCGCTGGAACTAACGATGATTTCTGAAGAAGTTGGTGACTTTGAATCACTGAATTCCGAGGCGAGAATGCCTTCTCTGCTCGCGCTGCGTTGCTTCGAATCTGCTGGCCGGTATGAAAACTTCGCTCGCGCGGCTGACGAGCTGCATCTGACACCCGGCGCCATCAGCCGGGCCGTGCGCGTGCTTGAAGAGGATCTGGGCGTTGACCTGTTCGAGCGGCGCAAGCGAAGGGTTTTCCTGACGGACGCTGGAAGACGACTGCTGAAAGCAGTGAGTGAGGGGCTTGGGGTGATGAACCATGCCGTCCGCGAGATACGCAGCGAGGCACGCCGTGCGCGGCGGCTGGTTCTGTCCTGCGAGCCAACGCTGTTGATGCGGTGGCTGATCCCGCGCTGGAGTGAGTTCCAGGCACAACATCGTGGTCCGGACATTCATCTGGTGGCCGGCGGTGGTCTCTTTTCCTTTGAGCAGGGGATAGACCTGGCCATTCGGCGAGACGATTTTCCCCGGCCCGCCGGTTACCACGCCGAGAGGCTGTTTGCCGAGAAGGTCGGGCCGGTATGTCGGCCGGATAAAGTCGGTCAGTGGTTCGATGAACGGGGGAAATGCCTGCGCGCCACGGCTCCTCTGCTGCAAACGACCAGCCGACCCAGCGCCTGGCAGGAATGGGCCGCCGCAACAGGGCAGCCGGTTCCGGCGACGCAGATGCAGTCCTTCGAGCACTTTTATTTCAGTATTCAGGCAGCGGTTGCTGGTCTTGGAGTGGCCATGGGACCGTGGCACCTGGTTCGCGACGATATCCAGAGCGGCGTATTGGTCGCGCCATCCGGGTTTGTTGAGGACGGCTCTCATTATTGCTTGCTGTCGCCCACACCTCCCAAACCGGGCAGCCTGGAAACGGATTTGCTCGAGTGGTTGCGGGCGGTGGGTTGAGGCGGTGACGGATTCACCTCTGAGTCCTGCCAGTTCTCAGGTCAGAGGTGATCCGAATGAGCGAGGTTGTGAGTCATGTGACCGTCAGCCGATCAACCCGGCAGCAGGCCCCAGTCCTTTGCCAGTTGTTTTGCAGAATCCGGAGGCAACGCTGTCGAGCCGCTGCGGCGAACATTCGCTGCATGACCCGCAAGCCCTTCGACAAGCACGGCCCATTCCGGCCGAGGATCGTTGACATAGTCCCAGCCAAGTCCAAGCCATGGGCATCGGCCGCCAATACGGGCTTCCACGGCAGGCGTTGCCTGTGTGGCGTAGTCGGGGAGTGACGACGCGTTCTGTCGTGACTCGCGAGCCTTCACCGCTGGCACACTCAGTCGTAGATTGCCCTGTTCGTTTCGTGACACCTGCATCGCTCCGAGCAGTGCGATGTCATAGGGTACGGCCTGGCCTTGGGTGACGTAGAAGTAAGCCATGCGACGGATGTTGTCGTAGTCGGCCACCGCTCGATAGAGATAGGCGCAGATGACGCCCAGCATCGGGTCGGCATGTTTTTCGTGCCGCAGGTCGGCGGCCAGTCGGTCAAGACTGTCGACTTGCAGTCGGCCTGCCACGAAGTCGTCAATGGCCTGCAGGGCGACCTGGTACCGATCGGGAGTGCCTTGAACCCCATAGGCCTGGAAAACGTTTCCTCCGGTGCTGGAGGTGACCACCGTGTACAAACCGTCATAAGGCACCACCGGGGTAAACTGCCCGTCGCTCAGTTTCACCAGAACAGGGGTGCCGTTGGCATCGGCATCAACGTGAAACTCATTGAAGGGTGGGGTGAGCGCTAATTGCCTGACCCGACTGGCAGGCAGGGCGCTTGTCTGATCGCCCCAGACAATCAAATTCGCGCTACCCACCTGTTTGAATGGCTCCAGCCGGCCCCGAACCTCGCTGGCGGCAGCGTCGGATTCAAGTTGCTTAACCAGCGCCTTGGCCATTTGTTGCTTGCCGGGCGTGGGATTGTCCGTCTGCCGCAGCTCAACCAGATCCTTCAGCAGATCCTTGCTGTCTGCGGGAATGGGAATGGCATGACTTTCGGGAGCCGTCAGGTTGAAACGTTTGAGACCGAAACTCTTGCCGAGTATGCGATCCCGGAACAGGCCGTCGGTCTGTACCCGTTCAAGGAGATGATCGGCGGAATCCGGCGCACCCACGACTGCCTCAGCGCCCAGTACCGCCGCATTGCTACCGGCAGGCCAGGGTTGCAGATCGGCAGGGCCTTGCAATGGGATTTTGGTGTCGTAGAGCACGATCGACTCTACATCGACCCGGCATTGCGGGTTGAGCTTGAGGTGGTAGGTGTTTGCACGCTCGGTGGTACGCGCACGAACGCATTTACCCAGCGTTGCGGTCGTGATCACCCCGTTTTCAATGGCGGTCGGTTCAAGGCCCCAGAGCGCATCGGCGATGACACCGGAAAACACGCACTTGCCCGGTGCTGCTGCCGTCGGGTCATAGACCATATAGCCGAGCTTTCCGTCCTGGCAGGACACCAGGCGATCAAATTGAGGGCTGTCCACTTGAGTGCCCTGCACCAGGATCCCGCGTACGGATTCCAGTCGCAGCAACTCCAGACCCTGGGGCGCTTCGCGGCAGGCGTCGCTTATGAGTGTGATGTGCTTGACGCCGTGCAGCAGCAACTCCCCATAGAAACCGTCGGCCATGACCTGGTATTTCTGAAGTAACGAATCGCTGAACAGCCAGTAGATCGAGTCGAAAACCGGACCGGTCAGTCCATGGCCGCAAAAGGCCAGGATCAATTGGTCAACGACCTCTGCGCCCGGGGGAAACAATTCATCGACGGCCTGCTGAACACGTGCCTTCGTGACCGGATTCACGACGCCCTTGGTATCACCGTCGTCGACGACTCTTACATTGTCGGCACCGAAGCCCGAACGCAGGGCCCACTCACCGATTGAACGGGCCGCGAGGATGGCTCCGTCCAGGTAGGAGAAGCTTAACCCCGGGTTCGTGGCCGTCGTGACCGTACTCACTCCAATTGCCAGACATGCACGCCTAACCATGACGACGCTCCTTGTTGGGTTTGGTGAGGAGGGTGTAAAGGTGAACAGGAGAAAAAAACAGCGGCCAGTACCCGCGCCGGGGACCGGGAGGCGTGAGCCGTTCAGCCAGCATGATGGCGCCTGCCAGCAGCATCACCGGAATGTGCCAGGCCCCGCTGACCAGCGGCACCAACATCCACGCCCAGCACGACACAATGCAAAACAGGCCGTGGGTCATGCCGAAGGCGAGGCAGTCCCTGTCGGCGGCCCAGCCGAACAGACCGATTCGCCGGGGTTGATGGCCACGAATGAGCGCCGCGCGATGCCACGGCCCCATGCGCCATAGCATGGCGATGAGTATTGTCACGACCAGCGCGCTTTTCCCCGCAGTGATCTGCAGCAGCAACGCCAGGGCCGACAGAAGCGGGCCGACGGCCATCCATAACGCGCAGTAGCCGAGCAGAAACATGACTGACGCCCGTATTCGCCTGTTGGGCAGGCTGGAGCGCCAGACATGCATGAGCGGCATCGCCAACAGGGGCGGCATCATGGCCAGCAGCATCAGGAACCAACCCGCCAGGATTCGGTGAAGTGGGTTCAATGCCAGCTCCGCTTGCAGCGCAGCGGGCCAACTGGTGATGATCGACAGGCCATTCACCGCCACGCAGAAGGCCGGGCCTTCGGTACTCACATCGTTGTAAAGGGACAGCGCCAGGCCGAGCCCCGCCGTGGCCAACAGCAATGGCCAGGGAGCGTAGGTGAAGCTGCGTAGAACCAGGCCTGGTCGCATGACGTCGACCCTCAGCTCACGACACCACTTCGCTTGAGAACGCTGATGCGTTCGACCGTAACCGGTTCTTCATCCGATATCTGCTCTCCAGGTACAAGCGTTACCCGCAGATGATTCGGATCGAAGTCGCCGGCGTCCGTCAGTCGCTGGGCCAGGTCGGTGATGTCGATCGTATAGCCCAACCCGGTGCCGGCGTGGTGGCCGTCCGTTTGCGAGGCGACGTTGAGCCCGAAAAGCGTCAGGCTGCCGGCCAGTCGGTCAGCATTCAGTGCCGGGTCGGCACCGTCGGGCAGGTTGACGTACACATCCAGAAGCGGTGACGGTGCGGAGCCGCGCACCGACTCCAGGGAAAGATAAAGCCGGGCCACTTCCTTGCCTGGCGTCTTCGCGCCCATGGTGGCCATGCTCTTGGCGGCGGCTGTCGGTTCGAGATCGATGTGGGTGTCGACCGACGCGCCCCCGACCTTGACGGCCGTTGTATTGGCGCCAATGGGCAGAACGGTTTGTTGAGTGGGCGAACCCATATTGACCCGTGCCACAGCAATCGCTCCCGGCGTTACACCCGTACCGCTGACCAAATCATCGTAGGGTCGATAAAATTTGCCACCCTTCAACGTGTCCTTACTGGTGAACGTTACTCCAGGTGCGTTATCACCGGGTACTGGCATGATGAAGCTGCGGTCTGCCGGGCCGTTGGACCACCGCGGATCCTTGACCATCGTCTTGCCTGGCGTGTTCATCCACGCTTCCCATAACCGGTCGATATTGCAATGGTGCAGCCAGAAGATCGGGTCAAGACCCGCGAGCAAGGCATTCCCCATATAGCCTCCGACGAGACCATGGACCGTGTTGTGCGGGTTGACTTCCAGTTCGCCGGCTATCCCGTCGAACTGGACGAAATCGCCCGTGATCCCACCGCCGAAGCCCAGGGTCCCATTGCCCACGGTAAAGTCATTCTCGTCCATCGCTTCAAGGCTGAATCCGCCGTGAGGCTGTAGCTTGGTGATCCCGGGCCGGCGAGGGTATTTGCAAAGGGGATTCGGGCTGCCGTCGGGTAACGTTTTTGCCACAAAGGCATCTGGCAGATACAACGCTTTCGGGTTGTTGCTGTTGAGGTAGTTCCAATAGGGAAGTGCCCAGTCGTCACCCGTGAGTTCCTTCACCTTGGCGGCGACGATGCTCTCGAACGCAAACAGATAGGCACGGTGCCAGGAAACGAAATACCAGCTGCCGTGCTGACACTGATTGCCGAATGTCTTGTTGGTCAAATCCACCGGAATCGGGGCGCCTGGTTTGATCAGGCGCTCGTTGATCCATAATTGCGGATGGAATCCATGCATGGCCCCGAGGAACTTCCAGCTATTGCGGTCCGCTATCGGTTGTTCGTCCAGCGCTCGCATGGCCAGTGCGTAGTTCAGTAATGTCTTGTTCCATCCGGAACCCAGTGTTGCAACATCCTGGCGAGAAGCGGTCATGATCCTTTGCTCCATTTCTGTTAGGTGATGTCTGCCCAACGTCAGCGCCGGCCCTCATCACGTTGGCTCCGGCGCCAGGGTCCAGCAGCGGCGCTAATCCGTTTGCAGCAATAGATGCACATCGATAACCGGGTTACCCATCAACTTCTGCGGGAAGCGGTCGCCGACGAAACTCTTGTTCACCGGTTCCACCCAGACACTCAGTTTGCCGCCCGACACCTCGGCCAGCGGCAGCTCGAAGTCGAAGTGGCTCATGGCGTTGGCCACGCAGTTGGCGCAGGTTTGAACCGCCACCGGCTGAAACAGTGATCGGGTTGCGATGGTCTTGCCGTCTTTCTGCAAGTGCACCGAGAAGCTGCCGGGAATCTTCAGGCGATTGATACCGCTGACCCGCACGTTGACCCGACTGGTCTGGACCGTGAAATACTACGTTGATACGCGTGAAGAGTTTCAGGCAGGCGATGAAGGCCCAATGAGTCGTGGCGTTGTAACCGTCCAGCAAACCGGCGGCGGCCGCGAGCAAGGCGCCCTCGCAGACGGAGGCGGCAAATTGCGCGGCCTGGCCCTGCTGCAACAGCCAAGTCATACGGTGTGAGTCTTTCATCAGGTGCTGCAAGGCGTCGGGGTCACCGCCGGGGATCCACAGCAGGCTGATGTGCTCTGAATGTTGATCGAAAGTCGGCAGATTTCCACCGATGGTCATGCCGTCCCGGGTGGTGATGGAAGGCCCATGAAGGGAAATCAGCCGCACGACGCGGGTGGGGGCGGAAGGGTTCTGCGAAGATTCGATCTGAGCCATCCAGTTGAACAGCTCGTAAGGAACACTGACGTCGAGCAGATCCACGCCATCGTAGACCGCGATTGCGATCAGGTACTGTCCTGGTGCAGGCATGACTCCCTCCTGGGGAACACCGCGGCGACCGCAATGGCGTCGTCAGGTGCATAGCGTCTTGCTAATCAGCGTTGCGAGGCCCGGACAGCAAAACCGGAGGTTCAGCCGCTTAAGGCCAATGGCCAGTAGGACAGCTGTTGGGAGCATAGTCGGCGTTATTCTGCGTGCAAGGCGTTTTTCCAGGGCATCTGCCGAGCGGTATCAGGCGCTGCTGGCGGCATCCGCTGGCGCCCGTTTTTCAAGGCCGGTCGATAACCGGCGTTGCCTTGCCCAGCAAGTCAATCCGACAGCCCGGCGCCGCATCGCTCACCGTCACCCGCATGTCATGCAAACGCGCAACCGCTGACACCATGCTCAATCCCAATCCGTTGCCCGGGGTGTGGCGGCTGGACTCGGCGCGGTACAACCGGCGCAACACCGCCTCACGCTCGGCCGGGGGAATGCCCGGTCCGTTGTCGGTGACGCGAATCCCGACGCTGTCCTGATCGGCAATCACGCTCAGGCACACCTGGCTGTGGTCGGGCGAGAATTTGATGGCGTTGTCGAGCAGATTGCACAAGGCGTCGAACAGCAGTTGTGCATCGCCCGCCATGATCGCGGGGGCCTGACTGTTTTCGATGGTCAGGCTGATGCCGCGTTCTTCGGCCAACGGCTCATACAGCTCGGCGGCGTCGGCGCTGATCAGGTTCAGGTCCAGCGGGGCGAAGTGGCTGCGTCGGGCGCTGTTTTCGATTTCCGAGATGCGTAGCAGGGCCTTGAAGGTCAGCAGCAAAGCCTTGGCTTCCGTCAGCGCCGCGTCGATGCTGGCGGCGTATTGCGCTTCATCCAGGCCCCGGCGCTGGGTGCGTTCAAGGCCAGCGATCAAGCGTGTCAGCGGGGTGCGAAGGTCGTGGGCGATGTCATCGCACACACCTTTGACCTCACTCATCAAACGTTCCAGTTCATCCAGCATGCCGTTGACCACCGAGGCCAATCGGTCGATGTCGTCGTTGTTGCCCTGAACCGGCAAACGCCCGGTCAGGTCGCCCTCGATGATGCCTTTGATCGAGCGGCTGACTTTATCCAGCCGGCGATGCGCCGAATAACCCAGCACGACGGCGCCGAGCAACCCGACCAGCAACAGCAGCAGGCCGCCGGAGATCAGCGCGTTGATCAGCAGTTCGTCGAATTCGCGAATGTCGTGGACGTCCTGGGCGACCAGCAGCGTCTTGCCGTCGGCCAGTTTATGAACGATGAACCGGACCGGTCGATGATGCCCGTTGGACTTGAGCCAGCGAAATTCCTGCGGCTTGTCATAGGCAGAGAAGGGCGGCAGTTGCTTGATCACGCCGGCAATGAATTTGCCGTCAGCGTCGAACAGGCTGTGGGGCAGGCGCGCTTCGACGTCCTGCAGGGCGTGTTTGCGGATCTCCTGCAATTGCAGTTCCGGCGGCTGTGCGCTGCGGTTTTCCACCTGTCGATAGAGGGCCGTGTCCGCTTCGGTTTTCAGGTAGAACGCGGTTTGCCAGTAGACGTAACCGAACAACGCCAGAAACGAGCAGCCGAACAGCCCGAGAAACAGCAGCGCCGTGCGAAAGCTGATGGTGCGCGGGATTTCACTCAGGTGAACGGAGAACATACCCGGCTCCACGAATGGTATGGATCATCGGCGGCTCGCCGTCACCGTCGACCTTGCGGCGCAATCGGCTCATGTGCACTTCGATGACGTTGGTACGCTCGTCATAGCTGTAATTCCACACCGCTTCGAACAGCATGGTTCGGGTGACTACCTGATCGGCATGACGCACCAGATGTTCGAGCAGCGCGTATTCCCGGGGCACCAGATCGATGGTGCGCTCGCCGCGTCGGACGGTTCGGCTCAGCAGATCGACTTCCAGATTGCCGACCTTCAGACGGGTTTCCTGAATTTGGGCAACCGGCTCGGCGCGGCGCCGGTTCAAGGCGTCCAGGCGGGCGGTCAATTCGATGAACTCGAACGGTTTTGTCAGGTAGTCGTCGCCGCCCGCACGCAAGCCGCGAACCCGTTCGTCCAGCGCACTCAAGGCGCTGAGAATCAGCACCGGCGTGTTCACGCTGGCGGCGCGCAACGCGGTGAGTACGCCCAGACCGTCGAGACCACCGGGCAACATGCGGTCCAGAACGATCAGGTCGAACGGCTCGCCGAGGGCTTTGAGCAGGCCATCGCGGCCATTGTCGACGCTGCTCACGGTGAAGCCGTGGTCGGTGAGGGCCGCTTCGATTTCGCGGCAGGTGGGCAAGTCGTCCTCGACGACCAGAACATGGGTCATGGCTTTTGAACCACTCACATCATCAGGCAGAGATGGCATAGTGTGGCAAAGCCTGCGGTCGCGCCACGTTCCCGCCGGATAAATAAAAGTTCAGGTTGGCTTGATGGAGTAGGTGCCTTGCGCATTCTCGTGGTTGAAGACGACGCCCAGACCGCTGCTTACCTGCTGCGCGGGTTGAGCGAAAGCGGGCATGTGGTCGATGTCGCCAGCGATGGCAACAGCGGTCTGGACATGGCGCTGGAAGCGATACACGACGTGCTGATCGTCGACCGGCGCTTGCCCGGCCTCGACGGCATCGGTTTGATCAAGGCCTTGCGCGCCCGGCAGGTAAGGGTGCCGATCCTGATGCTCAGCGCCCAGGCAGCGACCGAGCAGAAAGTCGAAGGCTTGCAGGCCGGTTGTGACGACTACCTCGCCAAGCCCTACGCGTTCGCCGAAGTGCTGGCACGGCTCGAAGCCTTGTTGCGCGGGCGCGATCAGATCGCAGGGCCAGCGCGGCAACTGGTGGTCGGCGAGTTGCAACTGGACTGCGCGACACGCACGGCCGTGCGGCGAGGCAAGGTGATTGCCTTGCAGCACCGCGAAGCCCTGTTGCTGGAAAAACTCATGCGCCACAGCGGCCAGATCGTCACCCGCGACATGTTGCTCGACAGTGCCTGGGATTACGAGTTCGACCCCAACAACAACGTCATCGACAAACACATTCACCGCCTGCGGCGCAAACTCGATGACGGTTTCGACCATTCGCTGATCCGGACCATCCCCGGCGCCGGCTACAGCTTCCAGACGACGTCCGAGCAAGGCTAAACAAAAGTTTATCTGCCGGGGAACGCTCTGGCAGGCACCCCTCGCTATCTTCGCCGCATTCGTGGATCGCTCCACAAAGGCTCAAGCGGGGGAGACAGCTTGCTCATGTCGGTTCCAAAGACGAAGGCGCGCAGACGGCGCGTTACATTTCAATCATCAGCGACGTTGATCCTGATGGGCGTTCTGACGCTCGGCGGCTGTTCGATGGTGCCCGAGTATCGGCAGCCCGAGTTGCCCTTGGCCCAGCAGTGGAACGAGGCTTCCGGCGGTCAATCGGCGGCGGGTGGGCAATGGTGGCGCGAGTTTCATAGTGCCGAACTGGATCAGTTGATCGATCGCGGGCTGGCCTCCAACTTCACCCTCAAAGCAGCGATCAGCCGTATCGACGAGGCGCGGGCGTCTGCGCAGGTCACCGGTGCCGGGCAATACCCGGCGCTGAATCTGGGCGGCAACTTTCAGCGCCAGAACAATTACGGCACCACGCAAAAACGCAGTGTGTTTGCCGAAGCCACGTATGAAGTGGATTTCTGGGGCAAGCAGCGGGCCGCCGCCGATTCGGCCGATGCGCTGGCCAACGCCACCGCGTTCGATGCCCAGACCCTGCGCATGAGTCTGAGCGCGAGCATCGCTGACAGCTACTTTCAGGTGCTGTCGCTGGAAGAACGCCTGCGTCTGGCCCAGTCGATCGCCGACGATGCCCGGCAGGTGCTCGATCTGGTGGAGATCCAGGCCAGTCAGGGCGCGGTTTCCAATCTTGAGGTCGCCCAGCAGCGCAACGCCATGCAGACCTTCGAAGCCGCGATGCCGCCCCTTCGTCAGCAGCGGGATCAGGCGCTGTATCAACTGGCGGTGCTGGTGGGTGCGCCACCGCAAGGGTTCCATTTGCAGGGCGACGGCCTCGGTGCCTTGCGAGTGCCGCAACCGGCGACCGGCCTGCCAATCGGTCTGCTGCGCCAGCGACCGGACATCCAGGCTGCCGAAGCGCGGTTGAAATCCGCCAATTTCGACGTCGGCGTGGCCCGTGCAGCGTTCCTGCCCAACCTGTCGCTGGACCTGCTGGGCGGCATCGACACTCTTGCCGGCGGGCAGATCTGGAGTGTCGTCGGCACCCTTGGCCAGCCGGTGTTTGCCGGTGGCCAACTCAAGGGCCAACTGCATTTCGATCTGGCCCACGTACAGGAGCTGACCGCGAGTTATCGCGAGTCCATCATCGAAGCACTGCAAGACGTCGAAACCCAGATCAGCGCCGCCCGCGAACTCGACAAGAGTTACGCGTTGAACGCCTCGGCGGTGGACTCGGCACGGGAAGCGGCGCGTCTGGCGCAGGTTCGCTATCGCCTCGGCTCCACCGACTTCCAGACGCTGCTGATCGTCGAACGCACGCAATATCAGGCCGAAGACACGCTGTTGCAGGTGCGCCTGCAACACCTGCAAGCGGCTGTCGGTCTGTTCCGCGCTCTGGGCGGAGACTTTTCCGCTGATGCCCTCGCACTCAATTCTTCTGCTCAGGTGACTCACCCATGACTGTCCTGCACCCACGTCGTCGCGCCGTTTTCCTGGGCGTCGCGGCACTTTCGCTGGCGGTGGCCGTCGGCGGTTTTCAATGGATCAAACAGGCTCACGCTGCGCCGGTAAAAAGTGATGTTGGCGCGATTCCGGTGCAGATGAGCAAGGTCAGCCGTCAGGATCTGCCGGTGTGGATCAGTGCCATCGGCAACGTGCAGGCGCTCAACAGCGTCAATGTGCGGGTGAGGGTGGACGGCGAGTTGCAGAAAGTCCTGTTCAATGAAGGGCAGACCGTCACCGCCGGCAGCCTGTTGGCGGTGATCGATCCGCGGGTCTATCAGGCCCAGGTCGCTCAGGCGCAGGCGTTGCTGGCCAAGGATCAGGCGCAACTGGCGAACTTGAAAGTCAATCTCGACCGGGCCAGTAAACTGGCTGCCGCCAAGGCTGGCCCGACTCAGGACGTCGACACTTACCGCGCGCAACTGGCCGCGCAACAGGCGACCGTACAGGCCGATCAAGCGGCGCTGGATGCGGCGCGTCTGCAACTGGAGTTCACCCAGGTCAAGGCGCCGCTGACCGGCCGCACCGGCCAGCGTTTGCTGGATGTCGGCGCGATTGCCCACGGTGCCGAGGCGACGGGGCTGGTGACGATCACCCAGATGAATCCGATCTCCGTCGCATTCGCCGTGTCCCAGGACGAACTGGCGGAAATTCTTGAAGAGAACGCCAAAGGCGCCTTGCAAGTGGTTGCCATGACCCGCGATGGCCAGCAGGAAATCGCCCAGGGGCATCTGAGTTTCATCGACAGCCAGGTGACGGCGGCCAGCGGGCAGATCCAGCTCAAGGCGCAGTTCGACAACGCTGACGCCAAACTGTGGCCGGGTGAATTGGTCAGTGCGCGGTTGCTGGTGCAGACCCATCGCGACGTGGCCGTTGTCCCCGCCGATGCGGTGCAATTGGGGCGTCAGGGCAATTTCGTCTACGTGGTCGATGCCGATCAGCGGGTGCAGCCGCGTCTGGTGGACGCGGCCAATGTGGTGGAGGGCAAGCAGTGGATTCGCCAAGGCCTGAATGCGGGCGAAACCATTGTGGTGCAGGGCCAGTCGCGGGTGGCACCGGGGTTGAAGGTGATGCCGGTAAAGACTGACACCACCGCCGATCTGGCGGAGGCCGCCCAATGAATGCGCTGGCCGGACTGATTCAACGGCGTGTGGGGCTGAGCCTGCTGGCGCTCGGCGTCATGCTGCTGGGGGCTTTCGCGTACTTCCAGTTGCCGGTGGCACCGCTGCCGACGGTGGATTTTCCGACCATTCAGGTCACCGCCAAACTCTCGGGGGCGAGCGCCGAAACCATGGCGTCGTCGGTGGCAACCCCACTGGAGCGGGCCTTCGCTGCCGTGCCGCAAGTCACTTCGATGACCTCGTCGAGTGCGGCCGGCAAGACTCAGGTCGTGCTGCAATTCGATCTGTCGCGGGACATCGACGGCGCTGCGCAGGACGTACAAACGGCAATCAACACCGCCACCCCGAACCTGCCCAAGGCCATGTCCAGCGCGCCCACCTTCAACAAGGTCAACCCGGCCGAAGGCACCGTGTTGTCGCTGGCGGTGACGTCGCCGACCCGCACGCTGCCGGAGCTGGATCGCTACGCCGACAACTACATTGCCCAGCGCCTGTCGCAGATGCCCGGCGTCGGCCTGGTGGATTTCCATGGCGAGCAGAAACCGGCAGTGCGTGTGCAGATCGATCCCGATGCACTGGCTGCACGTGGTTTGACCCTCGAAGATGTGCGCAGCGTGATCGGCGTCAGCACACTCGATCAGCCCAAGGGCACGCTCGATGGCCAGAGCCGTTCGATCACCCTTGGCGCGACTGATCAGTTGCTTGATCCGCAGCACTATCGCGATCAGGTCGTCGCCTATAAAAACGGCATGCCGATCAAACTCGGCGACCTGGGCCGGGTGATCGCCGGGGCTGAGGACACTCAGCAAGCCGCGCAACTGGGGAGCGACCCCACCGTCATTGTTGACATCCACAAACAGCCGGGTTTCAACCTGCTGTCGACCATCGCCACGATCAAGGCCAAGTTGCCTGAGCTGACCGCTTCATTGCCTCGTGACGTGCAGGTGCAAGTGGTGGGCGACCGTACCCAGACTATTGAAGCGTCGGTCAATGACATGCAGTTCACCTTGCTGCTGTCGATTGCGCTGGTGGTCGTGGTGATCTTCGTGTTCCTGCGCAAGGCCACCGCCACGCTGATTCCAAGCCTGACCATCCCGCTGTCGCTGGTGGCCACGTTCGGCGTCATGTATTTGCTCGGCTACAGCCTCGACAACTTGTCGATCATGGGCCTGGCGATTGCCGTCGGGTTCGTGGTGGACGACGCCATTGTGGTGATGGAAAACATCGTCCGGCACCTGGAAATGGGCAAGTCGCGCCTGCAATCGGCGGTCGATGGCTTGCGCGAAGTGGGTTTCACCATCGTTTCGATGACGGTGTCGCTGATCGCGGTGTTCCTGCCGATTCTGTTGATGTCCGGCATCGTCGGGCGCTTGATGCGTGAATTCGCGGTGACCGTCAGTGTCGCGATCATCATGTCCGGCATCGTCTCGCTGACCATCACCCCGATGCTCTGCGCGTGGCTGCTCAAACCCCATGCCGATCAGGAGGAGGGGCGCTTTGCTCAGGCCTGCGAGCGCGTGTTCGACCGACTGCACAACGGCTATCGACGCAGTCTGGACTGGGTGCTGGATCATCAGCGCCTGACCATGGCGGTGGCGATTGCCACGCTGGCAGCCACGGCGGTGTTGTACGTCGGGATTCCCAAGGGGTTCTTCCCGCAGCAGGACAATGGTCTGATTCAGGGCGTCGCGGAAGCGGCGGCGGACATTTCGCCGATCGCCATGCGTGCACAGGTCAACCGCGCGGCCGAGATCATCGGCCAGGACCCGGCAGTGGCTCGGGTGTATTTCTGGATCGGCCCGAACCCGACGGTCAGCCAGGGCAAGGTGATGATCAACCTCAAGCCGTTCAGTGAGCGCACGGCGAGCGCGGCCGAGGTCATCCGGCGCCTGCAACCGGCGCTCGACGGGTTGTCCGGGGTCAAGGTGTTCATGCAGGCCAACCAGGACATCCAGATCGGCGGCCGGGCCAGCAAGACTCAGTATCAATACACCTTGCAAGACCCGGACAGCGTCGAGCTGGATCACTGGAGCGGGGTGCTGCTGGCCAAACTCAAGACCTTGCCGCAACTGCAGCACGTCACCTCTGATCAGCAGCAGGCCATCGCTCAATCGACGCTGGTGATCGACCGTCCGACCGCTGCGCGCCTGGGCGTGACCGTTCAGGCGATTGATGACGTGCTCTATGACGCGTTCGGCCAGCGGCAGATCGCGACGATGTTCACCCAACTGGATCAGAACCATGTGATTCTCGAACTCGACCCGAGTTGGCAGACGTCCACTGCCACCCTTGAGCATCTGTTCGTTCGCGCCAGCTCCGGAGCCTTGGTGCCGCTGAACCTGCTGGCCAGTATCAAGACCGAACAAGTGCCGATCATCATCAACCATCAGGGCGTGTTTCCGGCCATTACCCTGTCGTTCGACCTCGCGCCGGGGCACGCTTTGAGCGAAGCGGTCAGCGCGATCAATCAGGCGTCGCTGGCGGTCGCGATGCCCGACACGGTGGTGGGCAGTTTCCAGGGCACCGCCCAGGCGTTTCAGGATTCGCTGAAGTCGCAGCCGTGGCTGATTCTGGCGGCGATCCTGACGGTCTACATCGTGCTCGGGGTGTTGTATGAAAACGCGATCCACCCGCTGACGATCATCTCGACCTTGCCGTCCGCCGGTTTCGGTGCGCTGCTGGCCTTGATGCTGTGCGGGCAGGATCTGTCGGTGCTGGGGATGATCGGGATCATTCTGCTGATCGGCATCGTCAAGAAGAACGCGATCATGATTGTCGACTTCACCTTGCAGGCGCAGCAGCGCGGGCTGTCGCCTCGGGACGCGGTGAGGGAAGGGTGCCTGTTGCGCTTGCGACCGATCCTGATGACCTCGTTGGCCGCCTTGCTCGGGGCCGTGCCACTGGCGTTCGGGCATGGCGCTGGCTCTGAGTTGCGTCAGCCGCTGGGTATCGCGATTGTCGGTGGTCTGGCGGTTTCGCAGATCCTGACGCTCTACACCACGCCGGTGGTGTACCTGTGGTTCGAGCGTCGGCGGCGCAAGACGCAAGCCGCCGGGATCATCGAGGCATCCTGACGCTTACTGCGACTTGAAGGTCAGGACCGTGAAGGTGTCGGGGTGAAACACCGGGTCGGGCTTGGGCTGTTCCCGGCTCGGTGCCGGCTGGGTGAAGTCGGCGGTGAACAGGTAGGCCTGACTGCGTTTGGTGTCCAGCACCATGTTGTGGGCCCACGGCCGCGTCCCGACTGTACCGCGCACTTGGTATTGGCCCTGGTTGTCGCGCTGGACGATCGCAAGACTGGCGTCGGTGCCGCTGGGCACCAACAATTGGTCTTTCACGGGATCGTAAGCCAGCGCGTTCACGGCGCGGCCGATCGGCAGGGTGTTCAAGGCCTTGCCCGTGGTCAGGTCTGCGATCACCAGAACGGGATCGCCGCCTCGGCACGCCACGAACAGGCGTTGATGCGGTTCGTCGACGGCCAGAGCGCTGGGCTTGCTGCAGCCTTTGAATGTCCAGAGCTGCTGGTGTTCAAGCTTCTTTCCGGAAAGAACGGCGACCTGGTCTTCATCGCGCATGGGCACGATGAAGTTGCCGTTTTCAAGAATGACGGGGCCGTCGAGCTTTTGCGCTGGCACGTCCACCGCGTCCGTCAGGCGATCGGTTTTCGGGTCGATCAGGTACAGCGTCGAATGATCACCGCGCCGGCCACTGGTGACGATCAACCGGTCACGGCTGGCGTCGTAAAGCAGATTGTTGAGGTTGCCGGAATCGAGCTTCAGCCGTTGCAGGACTTGCAGGCGATCCAGCGCCACGATCCCCAACGTCCCGTCCATGTTGGCGACATACGCCCGATTACGCTCAGACACGAAGGTGACGGCGTTGGCGCCGACGGAGTTGTCGAGGGTCTTTACCAACCGTTGCTGTTCGACGTCGAACACCGACAGTCCATTTTCCCGGCGGGCCACGAACAGGTGCGGCCCCTTGGGTTCCAGTGCCGCGAAGCCCCAACTGTGACCGTCGCCTGGCAATACCGTTGAGGCGCTGAGGGTGTATAGCAGCGGCTCTTTCGCTTGAGCATGGGGGCCGATCAGGCCAAGCGCCAGGCCTGCAAGTGCGAGCCACGTTTTTGAAAACAACATCAAAGACCTCAGTATTTTTGTTGGATGGACAGGTGTGGAATCGCGTTTGGCGGCCGATACAGGCCCAGAGTACCTTGCTGATCTGCGCGCTGCGACGACCGTGTTGCTACTTTTCGTACTGAGCCCGGGTGTGTTATTTTTTTGAGCAGGTCATTGAATATGTATACAAAGTGGTGTAGCGGCTGCGTTTAGTGGTGGTCTGTCAGTAAACTGGCAACGGGTTTTTTTTTGAGATTGTTGTTCTTTTGCTTAACTCACAGTTTGATTAATTAATATATGAAGGGTTAGGCAGTTGGATATAGAGTTTGTCAATCACGCCTCATTGCTTCTGGAAGAGAAGGGCAGTTATTTTCTTACTGATCCCTGGTATGTTTCTCCTGCGTTTGGCGGCTGGATTCAAAACCCGTCACCCAGAACAACAATGATTGAGAAGTTGCTTTCTCTTCCGGCCGATAAACTTAATGTCATTATCTCGCATGGCCATGATGATCATCTGGATGAGTTTTTCATTCAGCAGCATTTGGCGGATGCCACGTTCTTTGTTCCGAAATTCAAGACGAATGGGCTTTCCAAGCGGATTGAACGCCTCACCGGCCGCTATCCGGTTGAGCTGACAGAAGAAGCCTATTACGTCGATGGGGTGGAGTTGAGATGCTTCATCAATCCGGATTTCACGGAATATGATTCGATTGTGACTGTCGTGTCTGAAACCGATGCGGTTATTCATGCCAATGATAACTGGCACGAATATCCGGTTGCGCTTACCGATGCGCTCAATGAATGCTTGAGTGCTGTCCCGGTTGAAAGCCGTTACTTTTTTATTCAATTCGGTATCGCTGACAGTTTCCCGGTCAACTACCCGTCCTTTGACAAGCAAAGTGCGGACGAGATGATCGAATCCCGATTCAAGTCCTATCAGGCCGCCACCACGGCGAACCTTAAACACTTGGGACTCGACAAGGGCTTCTATTACGCGAATCAATCGCTGTATCAATACCCGGCCTCTTGGGATAGAGGGTCGCTCTATGATCTTGCACAAGACTTTTTGCGCCGAAATCCAGGGCCGTTCACCCAGTGTGTGTCCGGAATCGACATAAAAACGAGCCAGCTCCACGAGTCAACAGGTGAAGAGCTCTTTGATTTGCTGCTTGGGCAGCTCGAGCGTTTTCTGAACAAGGCCGTGGGCGGTCCTGTTCCCGTCAGATTGCTCACGGCGTCGGATGAATATGAGAGCGGTACCGTCGGCTACGAGGCTTCGCGGCATGTCTGGTCACGGATATTGAACGCCGAGTTGACGCTGGAGGCGATTATCATCGGAGGCATGGGGCTCGTGCACAGGCCGGATCAAAACATATCCAGTATCCACGCCAAGGTTTCCAAACTGGCGTACCTGATTCAAAGCAAACTCATTTCGAACGGTCTTAACTTTTTGATGGAAAGTAAATGAAAACTCAAGACGGTCAGCTGTTTTTTACCCCTCCCAGCCAGGCGGATGCCTACAAGGAACTGCGGGATATTCATGGCGAGATTCATACAATCGCAGGGGAATACTGGAACTGGCCTTCGGTTGCTACGCTGTCACGACCTTCGCTGGCGCGAATCCTGAACCTTAACCTCCTGTACGACGAGATGCTCCCTGTTGCGGGATCGATCTGTGAGTTTGGCGTTCATTACGGCAGCAGTCTGGCAACGTTGCTGAATCTTCGGGCTATCAAGGAGCCCTACAATTACTCGCGGCATATCTTTGGCTTCGACACCTTCAGCGGTTTTGCCGAAGTTGACGAGAAAGATGGCGCGCAAGTCAAAGCGGGCGACTTTCATGTAGACGATGGTTATGAGAATTTGCTGGAGCGGCTGCTCCAGGCTCAAGAGTCGCTAAGCCCCAATAATCACCTGAAGAAGTTCACCCTGATCAAGGGTGATGCCTCAGAGACTTCGAAACAATGGCTTGAAGACAATCCTCACTCGCTCATCTCGATGGCCATTTTCGATATGGACGTTTATAAGCCGACGAAGGATGTACTGGAAGCGATCAAGCCACGACTGTCAAAAGGTTCGATTCTGGTTTTTGACGAGCTGAACTGCCCTCACTTCCCAGGCGAAACACAAGCGCTGCTTGAAGTGTTTGACATGAACACTATTCAGGTTAAGCGCTCGCCGTTCCTGCCTTACGTATCGTACTTCCGCTTGTGATTTGCAGTGATGCGCTGTCTGAGTGGTCATGGTTTTTTCTTTCGGGAATCCGCGCTCAACGTGCGCCGGTCAGCCGCTCAGTCGTAGCGGCCAACAGCGCCTGACTCATTCAGCGTATCTTCCTTGCCTCAAAGGCCGGTCAACCGGTCTTTGAGGAAAGGGTTACCCTTCAGCACGCGGACTCATCAAGACGCTTGTGCGAGTTTGCGCAGGTTGCAGCCATGGTTTTTACACCTAACCTCAACATGGGCATCTGTGTGCGCTCCGCCAGCTTCAAATCTGCATGACTTCAATGCCCATCAGTGGATAGCTACATCCATAGGCAAGGAGTCTGAAAATGAACATCCCTCGCGCGCTCTGCGCAACTATCGTTTTGAGTTTGTCCGCTTGTTCGTCCACCCCTCTTATCTACAATGCCAGCGATAACTCTCCAGGCACTATAAAACCGCTACAGAAACTGCTCCCTGACAACACCCCTGTGAGGCTGTTTTTTGTTCATGGTGTAGGAGATCACTGTCCGGGTTACGCCCTCGGTCCTGACGGCTGGTTGAATGAAAAAAACGCTGCTGCGATGGGATTGAAACCCGTACCCGGCGGAATCAAATCTGATGAATCCATCAATGTGAACGTCTTTATGGGGGGAGAAAAAGACCCGTATTCAGAGGTGAACGTCCGCAAAAGAAATTACTCTCTGAGTCTGCCTGACAGGGACCGCGCAGTGAGCGTAGAGGCGATTGAAATTACCTGGTCACCCCTGACCCGATGGCTGAAAAGCAATCAGCTTGGATATGACTCGCCGTCTGTTTTCGCAAATAAAAACCGCGAGCCATGCATTGAGTTCCCCGACCCGAAAATTCCTCCAACGGTACAGGCGCCACCAAGGCTTTTGCTCGACAAAACAATCAAGGAGCAGGTTTTTGACCGGAACTTGTCCGATGCCATTCTCTATACCGGAACCTATGGGCAGACCATGGTGCGGGGGCTTGCAGAGGGGATTTGCCATGCCATCACGCCTACGGACAAGGATAAAAAATGTGTATGGCCCTCTGCGCAGGAAAGTGAAAAAAAACCGCACAAGAATTTATTCGTGACCCACAGTCTGGGCAGTCGCATGACTTACGACATGTTCCTCGACCTACTGGACCGGAAAAAAGACAGTGAGACCAACCCTTTTTGCTACAGCGAACGCAGCAGCGCTCAGGGATTCATCGAAAACATGATCACGAATACGCCTGCCTTCTACATGATGGCGAATCAGCTTTCGTTGCTGGGTTTGGCCAAAGTTCCGCCACTAGCCCGCTCCAGTGATAGCGTTGCACATCCTTTTTTCTGGCAGTTATTTCCTGTAAGTGACCTTGATGCTCCTTCGTTTCAGTCGCAAGAAAACGCAGGACCGGCTGTTTACGGAAATGTTCTTTCGGAACTCGCAGATTTAAAATCAACCGTAGAAACGAAGACCGGAAAACAAACCGACGGCCTTCAGATAGTCTCTTTCAATGACACAAATGACCTGCTCACCTGGCATATCCCGAGTTGGTACGCCAACGCTGAGGCTACGCCGGGGGGGCGGCCGCGGATCGATGTGACAGACGTATTTGTGCAGAATACCCCCAAGCTCCTGATCATCGAGCTTCCCCTGAACGCGCACGTTGACTACTTTAAAAACCCGGACGTCAGGGATCTCATCCGTTGCGGCGCTGCCAATGGCGAAGTCTTGAAGTGCCCTGGGCGTTGACCTGGTTGTAATATCCAGGAAGCCCGGAAACGACAAAGCCCTGAATAATCAGGGCTTTGTCGATTTGGTGGGGACGAAAAAATAAATCTGTCCCTATTTTCATTTTCCTATTTTCACGCCCGGTCCATCGCCTCATCCAGCCTTTGATCCTCACCCAGAAAACCACCACTCTGGTGCTGCCAGAGTCGCGCGTAGGTGCCGTTTCTTTCCAGCAGTTCTGCGTGGGTGCCTTGTTCGATGATGCGGCCCTCATCCATGACAATCAGACGATCCATGGCCGCAATCGTCGACAACCGATGGGCGATGGCAATGACAGTCTTGCCCGTCATCATTTCATCGAGGCTTTCCTGGATGGCGACTTCGACTTCGGAATCCAGTGCGCTGGTGGCCTCGTCGAGCAGCAGGATCGGGGCGTTTTTCAGCATCACCCGGGCGATGGCGATACGTTGGCGCTGGCCGCCCGATAGCTTGATGCCGCGCTCGCCCACCAGCGTGTCATAGCCCGAGTGGCCTTGGCGATCACTCAGTTGGCTGATGAAACCGTCGGCCTGGGCATTGATCGCGGCGCTGCGCACTTGCGCATCGGTAGCATCCGGGCGGCCATAGGCGATGTTGTCGCGAATCGAGCGATGCAGCAGGGACGTATCTTGCGTCACCATGCCGATTGCACTGCGCAAGCTGTCTTGCGTTACCTGAGCGATGTTCTGCCCGTCGATGCGAATCTCACCCCTGTCGACGTCATAGAACCGCAACAGCAGATTGATCAGCGTGGATTTGCCGGCACCGGAGCGGCCCACCAGACCGATTTTTTCGCCCGCGCGAATCTTCAGACTCAATCCGTCGAGCACCTGACGCTCGCCACTGTAGTTGAAGTGCACGTTGTCAAAGGTCACGGCGCCGCCCGAAGGCACCAGCAGGCCGGCGTCCGGCGCATCCTGCACTTTCGGGCCACGGGTCAGGGTCGCCATGCCGTCCTGCACGGTGCCGATGTTTTCGAACAGCGATGTCATTTGCCACATGATCCAGTGCGACATGCCATTGATCCGCAGCGCCATGGCGGTGATCGCCGCCACAGCACCCGCACCGACCTGGCCCTGATGCCAGAGCCAGAGGGCATAGCCGCCTGCGCCAAGGATCAATCCGACTACCAGCGCCTGATTGACGATCTCGAACTGGCTGACCAGGCGCATCTGGCGAAAACCGGTCTGCTTGAAATCCTCCATGGCCGCGCGTGCGAAATGCGCTTCACGGTTGGAGTGCGAGAACAGTTTGACGGTGGTGATATTGGTGTAGGCGTCGGAAATACGCCCCGTCATCGAGGAGCGTGCATGGGCCTGTTCCTGCCCGACTTGCCCCAAGCGCGGCACGAAGTACAGCATCGCCAACCCGAACAGCGCGACCCAGGCAAGAAAGGGCAGCATGAGTTTCAGGGCAAAACCACCGGCCAGCGCGATGATCGCAATAAAGTAAACGCCAATGCCGGGCGCGATTTCGATGAGGGTGAACAGCACCTCGCGCACTGCCAGCGCGGTCTGCATCACCTTGGTCGTGACCCGGCCGGAGAACTCATCGGAAAAGAACGAAAGGCTTTGCCGCAGCATCAGGCGATGGAAGTCCCAGCGCAGCCGCAGCGGCAGATTGATCGCCAGAATCTGGTGCTGCACCATCGTGCGCAACGCCACCAGGCCGATGCTGGTGAGCAACACGATTGCGATCCCCCACAGCACTCGGCTTTCTTGCCCGCTCACTTCACCACCGGCCTGCCAGGTCGAAAGCAGGTCCACCACTTGCCCGAGAAAGGAAAACAACCAGGCTTCGTAGATCGACACACTGGCGCTCAACAACGCAAGGGCAAGGACATAACCACGGGCACCGCGGGTGCAGGCCCACAGAAATCGCATCAGGCCAACCGGCGGTGGCGGCGCCTCGTCGGGGGGGAAGGGGTCGAGCCTGCGTTCAAACACGCGAAGCATAGGGGTCTCCGAAATGATCAAGTTCAGGGGGAGTATGCCATCTTCGTCATTGGCCCCGGACAGGAGGACAGCCAGCGGACGATTTTCGTGTGGTGCTCACGGATGGTCAGATCATGGAACGGGCCGATTACTGGAAACGACTCATGGATTTACGTCCACGAAAGCGAGCATGAGAGGGCGGTCGCGCAAGTCGCATGATGACTGTCCGCTAGATCGGTCGCGGTGTTCACCACCGCGACTGGATCGCTAGAGTGTGATAGTGGACGAATCAGCTTCCGTCGCGGACCTGCATCAGCGCGAACCCCAGCAGATTCAGGCCTTGCCACAGGTTGGGGTTCCTCGCGCTTTCGTGGTCCTGGGCGAGCCCGATGCCCCAGATGCTATCAACCGGGCTTGCCTCAACGATGATGTGCGAACCGGTGTCCTTGAGGAATGCATTCAACTCCGGGTTCTGAGAGAACTTGGCCTGGTTGGCCCGGACGACAATTGCATATCTGTGTTGCAGCCAATCCTGTTCGTTGAATCCACGCACGTTGCGGCCCAGCGCTTTCGCTGCATTGGGTGTAGGTGCCTGGAGCACTTGAGCACGAACTTCCTGATCGCCGAACAAGGCGGCCTTCTCGGCCATCATGAAATGCTCGGCAGTCGCGTAGCGTTGCCCGTCGACAGCGAATTCGGCCTCGAACCACTGGCTGAAGCACGACGCTGTAACGCCGCTCTTGCTTCGCTGGTGTCCCCAGAAAAACGTAAATTCAAGCGCCTCTCCTGAGTTGAAGCGGGAGCGGAGGTCTTCCAGATACTTTGAATCTTGCAATGAGGTTTCCTCGGCAATTGGCTTTGCGGTGGGAGATTTAGTATGACGGAGCAGGGTAAATTTCGATCGAAGGGATTACTTGTCTTTGCTGGTGCACAGTTTTCTCGGCACCGTTAACACGGTGTTGTGCTCTGTCACGCCTTGCCAAAGCCAAACAATGAGCGCAGCCAGCCTGCCAACTTCCGTTCATAGAAGGGGGCGGTTTGCTTGAGGAAGTAATCGCCAAGGCCTGGATCACCTTCTTGAACGCGGTACAGGTCCACGGGTTCGCCATCCGGAGCGGTGTCCCTGGCAACGTTGCCGGCTTCAAGCATGACCCGTTCAATATCGCCGTTCGCTTCGATACCAATGACCAGGTGAGGCTTTTGATCAGACGATGCGTCATGCATCAACGCCAGAAACGCACGCTTCACGTTGTTATGTTTGGCGAGTAATTGGGTGAGCGAGTTGACCATCTTCGCGGGATATTGCGATGGCTGCCCGAGCAGCACTTGAGTGTCTTTTTCGACCGTGCGCTGCGTCGGTTTTTGGCCGATCTCGTCGGAGAGCAAGTGGCTCACTTCCTCGGGAAAAAACTCTTTGCCGTAAGGAGACTTGGGGTTAAGGAAAAGAGGGGTGCCCAGTGTGATTTCAAACAGCGATCTGGCCGGGATCTCGATGTAGGACTCTTCACTTTCGATGGATTTTTGTAGTGTTTGCAACGAAGAAAAAAACGGTATGACAGCTGAGCCGTCGGGCTTTTGCCAATGCGCGATGCTGATGTTGCTGCCAGCTTCAAGGCTGGACAGACCTTCGCCAGTACCGGTTGTGCCAAGGATGTAGATAGTGGAATTCAACAGTGTCTTGAAAAACTCGGGTCGGTGGGCCGGCTCATCCGCCGCCAGCCTGAGTGACTTTTCCAGGGTGTTTTCTTGCTGGGTATCCATGATGTCCATCGGCAGTTCCATCAAAACAGACAAAAAGTGAGTAGCAAAGCGTGCGCAGTTTTTCACGCTGCTGTGAAAACGGGAAGAACACAAGGCTGATGAATCTGCAGCACAAGGGCCCACACCACGTGATCTGCCTTGCCTTCACTTCATTCGCGCACCATAGAAGTGGTTGAGTAGTATCAGCTCAACCACAGCTACAAATACGCACAGCACGAGAAAGCCAGGACTGAAGACACGCTTGCGGCCGGATGAGCTTATATCCATCCAGTTAGTGCCTGAATCGCCGGAAGTCAGCAGCAGGAACGCTATCCAGGCACAGGCCCAGACTTTGCCCCAGAAGCCAAGATTTCTGAAAGAAGTCATCCGTGTTTTTCCGTATGCCGCTTGATTCGGCAGATGTTTATCTGTTGGTTAGGCTTGAGATAATAAAGGGGCGTCTAGTGTTGCAGGAAATTGGATTGTGTTCAGTCGGCAGAACGCCGTGGTGAGGAACGAAATATTTTCAGAATGCCAGAAACGACAAAGCCCTGAATAATCAGGGCTTTGTCGTATCAAATATGGCGGAGGCGATGGGATTCGAACTCATGGACCTGTTACAGTCGACGGTTTTCAAGACCGATATTCAAAGCCAATTAAACCGGGGCTTATAGGCGATTTTCGTTACGATACTTTTATTTTTCAACACCTCTACAGCCCCCATTCTACAAGGGGCGAAGTTTGAGTTTTGTAACGCTTTTCGGGCTATTTCGAGGGCTTTGCAATGGCGCCAATTCGTCGATAGACGCGCTCGGTGATGTCACCTTTGGTGTGCCCCAAGAGTAGGCTTGCATCACCGACGTCGAGAATTTCCGACGCCGCTTTCGGCCTGATGTCCCTGAACTGGAAGCCTCCTATTTTCTCCGCCAACGGAACATCGCCTTTTTCTTCAGCCTCTTTTTTGGCTTTTTCTCTGGCGTCGTCCCATCGATCGCGGAGCATCTTTGCCGTAATCCGTTTGCCGCGTGCGCTCACGATCAAATAGCTGCAAATGTGCTGAGCATTGCGCTCGGCCATTTTCCCGATCAGGAGGCCCAAACTGTTTGGCTCATCACCGTCAGTGATTTGGATACGCAGCTTTTTGTGTGTCTTGTTCTGCTGCACTGCCAAGTAATTTCCCTCGACGTCGTCCTTCCTCATGACCAGGACATCCGCCGGTCGCTGCCCGGTCAGATAGGCCAAGTCCATCGCGTCTTTCAGCTCTTGAGCTGCCTTCACGTAAACAGCATCCCAAACAACATCATTCGCGTAATAGTCCCTCGGTGTTTCCTTGTTTTTGCGCACGCCTTGGCAGGGATTTTCTTTGGTCGTCAGTCCCCATTCTCGAGCAATGTTGAACACGTGGGAGAGGGTGGCAATCTCGCGATTCGCGCGAACCTTGGCGGTGCGCGCGTCGCGGTAGCCTGCGATAGTTGCAGGGGTGATTGAGTCGATGGGAGCGCTGTCGAACATTGGCCGGAGCTGCTTGATCTCCGAAAGGTTGTCTTTCTGCGTGCGCGGTGCTTTCTTCGATACGATGTCGCGGATGTATCGGTCGAAGATGCCCTTCATGGTGCGCAGATCGAGCGGCTTCTCCTTCGCCTCCAGGTCCGCCCATTTGATCCTAGCCAAGTCCAGATCCTTGCCCAGCGGGATCGCCTTGCCTGTCATGTCCAGGTAGTAATAGGCGACCCACACCTTTCCGCTCTTTCGTATTCGTGTCCACTGATACATCCGGGGAGGCAAATTGCGGGTTTCGTTATTGCGGGGGCGCATATCAGTTCACTCGAGAATAGTCAGGTGTCCATACCGGTGCAGCCGGCGGTGGGTTAGGGTCGGTAATGGTGGGGCTGATCATGCCCAATTGCATGCGGGCATACATCCGACCCACCAGCGGACGTTTGCCGCGGCTTTCGACGTAGACCCATTGACGATCTGTCAGCCAGCGCCTCTGGTATGCCCTAGCCTTGTAGCCTGTTAGTTCCGCCAGTTCTTCATCCGAGAGGATTTCGGCTTCCATTTTGGTGCTCCATACCGCCCATAGCGGAGAAAGGTGGTGATGTGCGTTTCTAGGCCGGAAACATCAGTCCGATTTTCACGATGTCCCTCCTATCCACGATCTACATGAGCTATGCTGGCAATTTGCCAATTACAATATTTGCTTGTCAGAGAAGGACGTATCAGTGTCGGACTTTGTATTGGAATCCAAGTATGTATTTGTTGATACGAATATCTATGAAGGAAAAAACTTTCAGTTTTTAACTTATGAGCTAGAACGCTTGTCACTGTTGGCATCCTCTGGTGAAATTATTTTATTAATGAGTCCTATTGTTGATTTCGAGATTAGAGGGCATATAAAGGCAGGGGCCGCTAAGGCCGCAAAGAGCGTCAAGGATTTTACAAAAGAGGCAATGGTTCTCAGGAATGCAACAGAGTTGCCAGTTTCGGGTGTTTTTGAGCGGGTGTCTGCACTGGATATATCCGACGCGTTGCTCGAAAATTACAGTCGTTTTGTCGAGTTAGCTAAGCCTGAGATAGTGCCGTTTGACGATGTTGATCCTGTTGAGGTCTTTGAAAGGTATTTTTCTGGACGTCCTCCTTTCAGTGAAAGTAAAAAGCACGAATTTCCTGATGGGTTCGCTCTGCTGTCTCTGGTGAACTATTCACGGGTTAAAGATAGCTCTATATATGTTGTAAGCAACGATCGCGATATGGAGAGTTTTTGCTCAGAGTACTCTTCTTTAATTCATTTTAATAATCTTGATCCGATAATTAATGCATTAAATCATGTAGGTCCCTTCGATCTGTCTGTTTTTGCAGGTCAGATGCTTGATAAGCTGCAGAGTGAGATTCTCGATGCTGCAAGACATTACTTGGGGCTTCTGGAGTTCGATACAGGACCATCGATTGATGCAGTCGTTGCTGAGCAGTTCTACTTTAAGAATCTGTGCGTTGTGGATTCGGATCTTTATGAAGTGGAGCTTGGGCACGCAGAGTTCAATGTAGTAATTGGTCTGGAGATTTGGGTTGATCAAGTGATAGATGTGCAAGAAAGTTTGGGGGAGGATAGTGGCTCTGAGCAATGCTCAGAAGGTGAGCGTATTCGGCAGCTTTCTAAATTCAATGCCATAGTGGATATGCCTGTCATGTTAAATTCGAAAGGGTATAATCTCGAGACAGCGTACTTACGCGATGTCGATCCGGTGTTACGAAGCGATCTTAGTTTGCGAGATGCATTTTTTATTGAAACATTTGTGCTTGAGCAAATCCTATGATGCTTACGGAAGGTAGTGATCTATTTAAGTTGATAGGTCGCGAAAGTGTTTCAAAGCGAAATCTTTATGATTTGGTTCAGTACTCTAAAATTCAGTCGTCCCCTTATTGGGGTGGCGCGGAATTTTTAATTGGTAACACGCCTCAGCAGGGGATTAATTGGATTGGTGAGTTTCCAGTCTTAAGTGGTGTGATAGTTAAAGTGCGTCCTGGTAGTTATGAGGGTGATGGCTGGGCGGATAGTAATGAAATGACCTATCACTACTCCTTTAAGGCGAGGAGTAAAATTATCTCATATGCTGAAAAAGCAAATCAGGCGCTAATTAATCAACCGCAGCATCTGTATCCAATATTTTTATTTACAGACGCAGGGAGGGAGTGGAGTTTCGAGGGGAGGTTTTTGGTCTCCGAAATAATGGATACCTACGTGATTCTGCAACGTGACAAGAAAGTTTTTGTAAGTGCAAATACTAGCCCGGTAGAACAGTACTATGAAGAGGGTGGTAAACGGTATGTCACACATCTTATGGCAGAAAGAAGCGCGGCGGTTGTTGCGGCGGTCAAAGCCTCTGCGGATTGGGTTTGTGAAATATGTGCTATTGATTTTGAATCGCTCTATGCATTTCCATATATTGAAGCCCATCACAAGTCGGCCATTTCAACTTATGAGTCAACACAGAAGGTAAAGCCGTCTGATTTGGCATTACTATGTCCAAATTGTCATGCGGCTGTTCACTTGTATATGAAAAAAACGCAGTTTGATTATTTTGGTATCAAGGAAGTATTGATTAAGCGCTTGAAAAAATAACTGGTTAGATTAGCTGTTTCAGGATGCGTTGACCTAACCACTTAATAACTGGCACGGCTTTGCTGTTTCCGATTGCCTTGTATCGAGGCCCATCGGGGCATTCCTCTGGAGGCTTTCCGCGCCAAGGGATCAAGGTATAGTTATCAGATATGCCTTGGCAGCGTTCCCATTCGATTACGCTGGTGCGGCGGACACCATTGGCCTCCAGAACATATGCCTCTCGATCATCGAGAGACCCACCCCCTTGTGCCGTGAGAGTAGGATGAAGTTTCGGCTTCTCTTCCCATCCCGGCGGGCAATCCCTGCGAGCGCCTTCGCGCTCAAAAAGTACTTCGGTGGGATCAAATCCGTCTCGAGCACTTGCGACAACGAACACACGGCGGCGTCGTTGGGCCAGGCCGAAATATTGGGCGTCCAGGATCCGCCACGCGATTGTTCTTTTGGGTCCATACACACAACCAGCGTCCGGCCATTTTTTCCCTGAAGGCTGCAGTTCGCAGTCTTCCCCAGCAAGCGCGCCAAGAAAGTATCCGAAGGCGTTCCCTTTGTCACTGAGGACGCCGGGGACGTTCTCCCAGACGACAACGCAAGCGGGCTTTCGCTGGCCGGCGCGAACATAGTCAACTGCATCTGCAAGCTCCACGTATTTGATTGTGAGGGCGCCGCGCGGGTCGGTGAGTCCTTCGCGCATGCCGGCGACGCTGAACGCCTGGCACGGGGTTCCGCCGATGAGGACGTCCGGTACGGCGATCTTTCCGGCCAGCACTTGGGCGCCGAGTTTGGTCATGTCGCCAAGGTTCGGCGTATTCGGGTAGTGGTGGGCGAGCACTGCGCTGGGGAAGGGGTCTATCTCGGCGAACCACGCGGCGCGCATGCCGAGCGGCTTCCACGCAAGCGTTGCCGCCTCAATGCCGGAGCAGACGCTTCCATAAGTGATGTTCATAGTGAGCTCATCTGAAATGTAGGAGTTTCGGCCGCGCCTGCTATGATGGCTCACAGCCACAACTAGGAGCCCTGAAGTGCAGCGTTTTAGAACAGAATTTATCCATCACTATAAATATCGGCGTCGAGCGGGTTTTAACTTCCTTGTAATGGAGTTCTATCAACTTATAGATCGTATATTTACATTCTTGGCTCCTATCCTAATTGCAAGTGTTTCGATATTTGCAGTGCTGGGAATTGGCCTTGCGGTTTATTTTCATTTTTTGAAAGGAATGGACATTCCTCATGTAGAGATTAAGCATGTTGAGACCGCAGCTTATTGGGGGCAGATCGGAGATTTTGTCGGCGGCTTGCTTAATCCTCTCCTTAGTTTTGCAGCATTGATGGCAGTTCTCTACAGCTTACGGGCTCAGAACAAGGAGCTAGCGTTGGCGCGCTTAGAGTCTAAGGAGAATCAAAGAATTCAAGCTCAACAGAGTGCGATATTCGAAAGGCAGAATTTTGAGTCGGTTTTTTTTCGTTTGCTTGATATTCATTCAAAGTTAGCTAATGAACTGATTATGGTATATGCCACTGTTTCACTCAACAAGGTTGAAGAGAGGCAGGTCGTGGGGGCTGAAGCGTTCAAGTATATAGTAAGCAATTATTTTCCGTTCGGGCGAAATATATCATCTGCGGATTCTTATAGGAAAGGCTTGTTGGACGCAAGTCGCACGCTCTCACTAAGATATCAAAAACAATTAGCGCATTATTTTCGTAACCTGTATCAGATACTAAAACAGATAGATAGCTTAGGGATGGACCCGTTGCGTCTCGCTAGGCCGTCCTCTATGGCTAATGCTCGGGCTTGGGCGGAAAACTATAATACACAAAGAAACTATGCGAACATGCTTCGTGCTCAGTTAAGCTCAATGGAGTTGAATGTTATTTTATTGAACTGTTTGACTCAAAAGGGAGAGGGCATGAAATATTATATTGAAAGATTTTCATTGCTGAAACACATCGATAGGTTATATTTTGGCGATCATTTTACTGCGTGCTCAGATTTAATTGATGATCTCGCATTTGCGGATTCCGAGGAGATCAGCCCAGGAAGACTACAAAAGCATATACGTGAAAGGATTGACCGTCTGAGAGATGCCGAGCGGAATAGATCTAGATAGTAACATCTCAATGTAGGTGATCTTGATGTGGGCATTCCTAACTTTGGTGACCTCAGGGCGGTTATAAGCGGCTCTCGAAGGTATATTTCTGATTGGTAGCGTGGCAACCACATGGTCTCTATGCAATTGCCCGTAGATGGGTACTGCTGGCGAATGTTGTGGTCCTTGCACACAACCGTATGCCTCGCCGGCTGGTTTGATTCTCAGAAGTGGGGTATTTATCTGAAATCTCACACTGGCAGGAGGCCGACATGAGGATGCAGAGCGATGTAGACGCACTGGCGGCGATCGAAGAGGACGCCAAGGCAATGCTGAAACGGATAGGGCTGCCGGACGACGCAGTGAAGCTTGAGGTGGTAGTGTTCCTTCGCGAGGTGATCGACCTGGCCAGCTACATGGAGTCGGCGCATAGGCTGGTTGAAGCGCCAAGACTTGTCTGAGCAGACACATTGCCGGCCGTTTCGGTATTTGTTATCACCCTGGCATGTGGCCGGATCAAGGAACCTGGAATGGACGGAAAACCTTCCAACAAACTCATCGCAGAGCAAAGCGGTCTGACCGAAGCAGAGGTCGGGACGTACTTAACAGCTCTCGAAATGCAGGCAGATGGAAGCTGGATGGTTTATTTCGGTATTGAAGTCGCTCAGTTGCCAGATGCCGACAAGAAAATTGATGCCTCCCGAACATTGTTGATTCCAAGCTGGCTCGCCAAACACTGGGTAGACCGAGATATCGGCTAGGGCGCCGCCCTCTGTGACCGGTGGTGGCAATTTGGTTTGGGTTGCGGTATACGGGTAAGCCGTAAAACTTGATGAGATACATGGATGAGCATTTACATACGCGAGGCGGAACTCGCAACTCTCGATCTGACGTGTTACTTCGAAATTCGGTTAATCAGCTATCCGGAAGATAAAGTAGGCATCCTCACGCTGTCTTGGCCTGCGCCGGGTGACTTGAAACGCTCCCCTCTGAAGGTGTTGGTGGATAAGCCAAATGATGCAGAGACACTTTCCCGAGTGGCGGGACTGATTGTTTCACTCCGGAAGTAACTACCCGATCCTGCCTCATTCGTCTTGACTGATCCACAGCGCTTCCCGGCTGTAGGCTATCTCCAGTTTCCGCGACACGTTTTCGGGTATCACGTATACGTGTCGCGGCGGTGGCTCAAGCAGGGGAAGGGCGCCGCCCGGGCCAAGGCCGTGCAGGTGGTGAATCATAAGCGTGATCGCCTCGCCCGTTTCCTCGATACCGCTCCAGGCCATCAGCTCAGCAAGGGCTTGGCGCGCAGCGGGCAGGATGTGGTGGTACCGGGTGAGCTTAGTGCGGGCGATGAGCCAGGAAGCGATGGCCGGGTGGGTTAGGAGCTTGGAGAGGATTCGCCAGAAGAGATTTATAGATTCATCTGCAATTACGACTGACATGCGGCGCAGAAACTTGAAACCTCTCGCAACTAAGGGCATAAGGGTTCTCCAGCGCTATTTTTTCAGCGTTGATCAGGGAGTGAGTTTTTTTGGAGGGTATATGCCTAGCGTTTTTGGATTTAATACCGATTCAGAAGAGATAGCATTTGCGATCCATTACGGTCATGAAGTTGTTTGCTACATACCTCAATATGGTGGTTGGTATGAAACTCGACATTACGTAAACCAAGAAGTTGAAGAATTAGAGTTTTGTCAAACCTGCATCGCTGAAAACATGGTTAGGGTTGTAGGTGACGGCGCGCATCTTGTTTTGTCGCCTGGCGAGTTTCACCCTAGGATATGGCGAGGTGTTTTTCGCAGGACGTTAACGGGTGGATACGACAAGTTGAATCCTGGCCGGGTTTACGGCCAAACCTACATGCGGTCAATTGTAGCTGCGGAAAGTCTATTCTCAGAAGTGAAAGCATTATTTGGTGTCGTAGAACCACAAACAGAAAATTTCGGTACATTTGGTCATAGATTTAGAGAGCTATTAATTCTTCTCTGTACAGAGATAGAAGCTTGCTGGTCCGGCGTTCTCAAGGCCAACGATATGGAAGTTCAGGCCAATGGTAGATTTACCACAAAAAACTACTTAAAGGTCTGTACGCCACTAAGACTTACTGAATGGACGGTAAGGCTTAATGACTATGACACTGGAGACTTTCATCCATTTCGACGTTGGAATATTTTGCAGCCGAGCGCTTCTCTGCCATGGTATGAGGCATACAACAAGGTGAAGCATGATCGCGAAGGGAATTTTCATATGGGCACGATGCATAATGTTTTGCAGGCAGCCGCGGCGCTTCATATCATGCAGGTTGCTCAGTTCGGCCCTGGAATATTCGATATAATGCGTGGCAATAGGTCATCTATCTTTTATGTTGCCGAAGGCCCTGTATTTGATTTGTCGGAAATTTACATATCTGACCCTATTGAGAAAGGGCAATTCCATACCGAAATAAAAATTGGAGGCATCCAGAACGGGATTAGTCAGCCGGCTTAATCTATGCAGCTGACTGCGATTCCTTGTTTGGTGTCCAGTCTGCAAATCCTACTCTTGGTACACCCGTTTTTGCGTTGATGATCGGCTTGTTCTTAACGTCGACCAGCACCGCCTTCGTCCGAATCTTCAGGTCTCGACAAACGAGGCTCGCCCTGGCCATTTCCATAAACTGCTGGGCGTACTGGGGGCATCGAACATTGGTGAGAGGCGCACGCTCTTTTTGCTTGCCATGATCCTTTCGACCTCAGCCTCAACCGCTTCCTCCCATTCAGCAATCGTCCGTTCGAGACGCTTACCGCCATCCATCTTGTGGGTGCTGGTGGTCATTTTTGCTTCTTCGCGGGCCCAGCTCTCACTCATTCCAAACACGGCAAAAGTAGTCATTGGGTCACTCCAGGCAGTCGAGGGCCTTCTGCAGAAACTGGTTGATGGTCATTGATTGGTCGTCTGGATCCATCGCTCGCTTGATCCACATGCAGGCATCTTCGACTTCGTCCTGCAGGTTGCTAAGCTCGCCGGCGACCTCGTCAGCATCGTCTTCAATTTGGCGTATTTGCTCTTGAAGCTCGTCGTACTGAGCGCGCGGGGCGATGCATTGAGCAGTCAGGCGGCGGGTCAGCTCGGCAACAGCTGCCGGCTCGAGCGATGCCGTAGTGCAGGCACTCTTCGTCGCTCAAGGCATTTGCGGGAATGCTCATGGCAGTTCTCCAGGCATACGCCTGCCTCGCCGGCTGGCGTGATTCGTAGAAGTGGGGTATTTGTGTTCGGCCCGGCATGGAGCCGGAAAGGAGCGATATGTGTTTGAACTGAGTAAGCTTTTTCCAATAACAGTTGTCGTTGCTGTTTTTCTATTTGTTTTTAAAGAAATTGTTGAGTTTTTTAAAAAAAGGTCGGAAAAGACACGCAAAATATCCGCATACAAAATCCTCATTGCGGAGGAAATGTCTAAGAATGCGTGGACGATTTTTATCTTGCGAAACGTTGTTGACCGGCTTAGCGATCCGGCCCTTACGGTGGAAGTGCTGAAAGGATCGGACGGATCCACTCACGTTAAGACTTCTAAGGAAAACGATTACACCACAGGTATGATACTTCCTTTTCACTCATCCATATTCGATAAGCACATTGTTGATTTGGCGGTTGTGGATAAGATGTTTTTTCTGCGCGTAAAGGAAACATATCAAAAAATCGCTGAGACTAAAGCTACCATTAATACAATTTTGGAGATTTGCATAAATCCTGTTTTAAACGCTGCGAGAAATGCGGCGGTAAAAGACTTGGTTGGATTAATAGATTCAGCCGAACTGCATATAAAGGAAACATTCACACTTTGTACTGGGCGCCAACTGGACTCTCATAAACCAATTTCATTCATATGATAGGCAGGTGGCAATCATCTAAAGCCGGTTTGGGCCGCAGGATCTCGTCTCCCTGCTCTGGAGGATCGTCGGAGAGCGACTTCATGCCAGCGGCCTGAATGATGCGCGACACCTTTTCTGTAACAACAAAAGGTGTCGTGACACAGCGAAGCATCTTCGCTTAGGTATCGAAGTCGGCGGCGATCAGGTTCATCAGCAGCCGCTGGTGAACGTCCTGCTGGTTGTTGATGCCGTGGGCGGCCATGACCTGCTTGAGGTCGGGCTTGAACACGCCGGCCACCTCAACCGTAAACTTCTCGACGCCCAATGCAACGTCTTTGGCTGCTGCCTTCTCGCGCTTCCTGCGCTGCTTGATAGCTTCCGCTGTCAGCTCCTGTTCTTCGGCCATGGCCTACCTCTTCAATTCCGCTGGCCGGCAAGTCCAGCCAGGTCTGTCGACGGCGCGTGGCCGCCCGGTTTGTGGTTCGTCTCACGCTGCTTCCTTCACTTGATCCGAATCGAGCTTTCACCGCGCTCAAGGTGCGCCCAGGCCGGTTCCGGTAGCAGTTCATGCTCCAGGTCTTCGCCGGCTTCGATGCGCTTGCGCACAGCTTCGTTGTGATCGCGGATTTCCTTGAGTCGGACAGCGATGATTTTCTTGTCAGGTGTAATCACGCTCTTCAACGAGACAAACTCATCGGGTACAGCCTGTTCGTTGTCGACGATGACCTTCTCGGGCGAAAGGGCGAGAGTGATGCTGAACAGTGGCCGCTTGATCGACTTGATGTCTGCGGCCTCCATGTTTCTGCGAAGGTAATCACTGAGCTGGCCCACGGTGTTTTTCTTGATGCGCTTGAGCTCGTTCAGACGGTCGACCTCCTTATCGATGGCGTCGATGTCACCTTCGATGTTCCGGCGCAGCATGACGACGTTGTCGGCCTTCACTTCAAACTCGCCCTTGATGCCATCCATGGTGTCTTGGATAGCTTGGCGTAGGCCTTCGTCGTCGGTGTCAGCCAGAGCTAAGAGTTCGGCCATCTGCGTATTCAGTTTGTAGAGGTCAGTCATGCTGCACCTTCCATAGCGTCTTCAAGGTCCGCTTTTCGGGCGTCCTTGGCACGTGTGAATTTGAGTTTGTGGGCTGCGCAATCTGGATCGGTTTTGCGCAAGTCCAACTTGCGCATCGCCGATTTGTAGAGCTGTTCCAGCTCATTGAGCGACTGTGCGGTACCAATCAGGTGAAGTGTTCCCGAGAGCCATTCGCGATACTCGGCCGCCAGACGTTCTTTCGCTTCGATCTTGTCCTCGGCGCGCTCGATTTCGGCTTCACCCAGGCGCTCGTTGACGTAGTGAATGTCGTCGTAAAGACCCAAGCGAACATCGGCGGAAAAGCCCAACTGGCTCAGGCACTTGCCGATCGCATCAGTAAGGGATTTTTTCGGGGCATCGAAGTCAGTGCTGATGCTTCCGAATTTGTTCTGAGTGATGAAAGGTGTGTGCCCATAGTGCGTGATCGTTTTGCGCTCGCCGTCGCCACCCAAGTACCAAAGCGCGACTTTGAGGGTGTGCACTTGGGCATGGGCCAGCACCGATCCTTCTTTGTTCAAAAGTGGGCCGCCGATATCGAAGCGCTCCTCGATGACGTCGTAACCCCAGCCGGTACCGCACGGGCCGAACTGCTCGGTGGCGCGTTTAGCGAGGTACTGGGCATTCACTGCGGTACCCGTGAAACCGCCGAGGCCGGTGTATTCCTTTGTGAACTTGGGGTCGGTCTTTTCGACCTCTTCCCATAGGGCGAGGTTGGGTGCAGACATGACTATCTCCCGCCACGCAAGTACGCAGCTCTGAAAGAAGTGGGTTACTGAGTGATCCGGTCGGCGAGGGCGCTGAGCAGCATCAGGAAGGTGAAGACGCCGATGGCGGAGAATGAGCCGCGCCAGATCAGCGTGCGACGGGCCCACTGACGGCCAGTCATTGGAATAGCCGGGATGCTTTCACCGGCGGGAGCTGGCACGCATCAGCGTTGTTTCGTGTTGCGGTGTAATCCGCCATTACGATTAAGAGGCCGGTGGCGAGGATCCAGAACATGATCTTCATGGGCGAGGCCTCACGGTGATGCGACCGGTCTTGATCGCTGCCACCAACTTTGGCGGAAGTTTTGAAACGGGCAGTTCGCGTGGAATGCCGGCGCCAATCACAGCCAAACTTCGCTCAATTTCAGCGAGCTGTTCATCAATCAGCGATTTAACCGGTGCCGTACTCATGCTGTCTCCTTGCGCTGCTGACAGACGTCGCGCAGCCGCTTGCAGTAGTGATTGAACTCGTCGATGGTGATGGCGCCGTCAGTGAAGAGTCGGGTGATCAGCTCCTGTACGAGCAAGCCTGTCTCTTCATGGGCGAAGGGAGCGGTCACACCATCAAGTGCTTTGTCGATCAGAATGTGCGGGCTCAAAAGCCGCACTCCTGCTCGACGCGATCGCTTTCGCGCTTGGCATCTCGGTACTCGTTGGCGTGCACAGCGACCAAGTCACCGGCGAGCGTCCGAACGACCTGTGGATCACCGCCGACGGCTTCGACGGCCCAAGCGTGCAAGATCCCGCCGTCGCCACGGCGGACCAGTTCGATAAGGATTTTCTCGATGCAGCGGTCTGGGTCTGGGTTCGCAGCCATGTGATCCGCCAGCGCTTCCGGCAGGTGATCAGCGTTGACCAGGACCTTGCTTCGACCCACCAGATTCGGCGCTTCGACATGGCGCCGGCACAGCAGATCGTCGACCGACTCTGCCAGCCATTCCTGGCCAGCCTCCGTATCGAGAAAGTCGTCTTCCGGGATGAGCTTGCGTAGAGCTGACATGGTCGTCTCCAAGGTGGCGGGGTGGCTTAATCAACGCGGGAAGTGATGAGAGCTTTAGCGGCGACTTCCTCGTCGAAGGAGCAAAGATGTGGGGCTTCCTGGTACAGGCGAATCAGCAGTTCATCGCTGTCTGTTGACCACGTTTCACTTGCGATCAAACGTTCGCCGCCTGTTGCGTAGGCCTCAAGTGCAGCTTCAAAAATGGCTGTCAAAGAGCGGCGTTGACTGCGGCTCATGATGTCCACCAGATGCTTTAGCCTGGGCTCCATTCGAAGCCCAACCGAAACAGTGGTGGTCTTCGGTTGGGCATATCGCCTTGTACCCATTGATGGACTCCTTGTGATTTTCAACAAAACCCGGATGCACTCATCCGCTCCGCTGGTTGCCGTTGGGCGCGGAGGAGAGTGCATTCGGGTGGTGTCGGGGGGCGGGGATCGTTGAAAACTGATGGTTTGAGAAATGGTGCCGATATCGTGCGTACAGTTTTTTATTACGGACGATCCACCATGCAACCCATTGCAAAAATTGTCTGCTTAGCAGCGCTCATGCCACTCAGCTGCGCTGCTGTCACACCGGCTTCGGAAGAGTCGAGCATTCATGAGCTTGCCGTTGTTGGGGTAGCTGTTGGGCGCGCTTGTGCAGAATTGCATCCATTCAAGGAATACACGCTTCAAAACATGCTGGACGATCCGACATTGGTCAGTAACAAAGAACTCAGAGCGGAAATTTTGAAGGTGGACAAAGGACCTGAATTTCAGCTCGCCATCAGCGATGCTCAAGCGATCTTCAAAGGTGAAGAGCAGTACATGAACACCATGTGCCCTAACTACGCGCCGATGGCCAGAAAGTAATACCCAGACCCGCTACTGGCGCCGGTCCGGGCTTGCAACCTCCTTGCTCGCTCACAATCCACACCGCAGAGCGCTCCCTGACTGTCCCCATCATCTGAGATTTAGGGCAAGGAGAGCTCTGCGCTGTGGATTGATGCCGCCTCAAAAAAGCGGCATCGGTAAATCTGTTTGCCGTGACCCGCTACTGGCGGCAGTCAACGGCTTGAATCTCAAATTGTTCCTCCAGCCGCGGGCCTTTCGGCTTGTTCTCCCGCTGGATAACTGCTTTCGACGTTTTACGCTGCACGCCCGGGTCAGTTGCCAACCCTCTGAACCGTTGAGGCCGGTTCATCGCTGCCTTCGAATCTGGGCCGGTGATGATCCGGCAAGGTAAAGCGGTGGAGCTAAAGAGCGGCGCGGCTTTCGCTGCGGGGCCGGTGTCGTTTGGCTTGACTAAAATATAAGCGGACTTATTTATCGAGTCGATAAGTGTGCTTATATTATTTCGTGTGTACGAAAAAAAGCCCGCTCACTGGCGGGCTCGTTTCAACCTTCGCAATACCCTCGCCACCCGATCCTTACGGCCCCTCCCTCCAGGTGCTCGATGCGCACACCGCTTGTTTCTTCTATCTCCTGAATCACTTGCTGCCAGGCTTCCGGACTTTCGTCGTCATTGCGAGCAACAGTGAGGACCTGGACCTTTTGCACCTTCGGAGCGGTGATGAGGCGCTGGATTCGACGACCGACAATTTCGTAAGACTCTCGGGAGTGGCTTGCGGATGAAGCAGTAGCGGGCATTGATAGCTCCTTGCTTATACTGGATGTACATACAGTATTGTGGCTGTCATAGTTTGGCAAGGAGAGGGGGGACGTAATGAGGTGCGCGCGAGTGATCTCTGGTCCTCAGCAGAGTTGCGGCTGTGAGGTGGTGCGTTCTATGTGAGCTAGATTGAAGAGTTTGAGAGCGAGGTGTAGAGGTCTCAGTACGATGTCGCGATCGCCAGAGCCAACTGCTGATCAGTCATATGGGGCTGCCTATAGGTCGAGCGATAGAACCGAACCGCCTGCTCAAATTGAGCGCCGCGGATCTCGCCATCTGAACCGATGAACGCAAGCGCATCGGCTTTCGCAGGCTTGAAGTTTTTTGTAGCTAACTCAGAAAGTCCGGTAGTTCCTGACAGGAGGGTAGTTGGAGCCATCGTGATCATCATCATCGAGTTTTGGTACGAGCCCTTGTCCTCCGCTAGGATTTGAGTGCTGATAATTGCCAAAATGGCGATAGCCAGGGCTTTCAATGACAGCCTCCTTGCTGCGTGGTTTTGATTGCATAGCGATGTCAGACGAGGGATTTGGCAGAAACAGCCCCGCTCTGGACCGGGGTATTTTATTGCAGAGCAGAAGGATTACCCTTTTTGATCTGCCTTAGTATCTCGTTTTTGTCTTCTGCGTAACTGATGACACGCACATGCTCAAACGACGTCAACTCGTCCCAAATCTCTCACAGTTTCTTTGGCTTCAACCAATCTTTCCGTAGTAGAGATTCAGTGCGATCAGTTCAAAAACCGCCACCATCACGCAGAATAAAACGAATCCTCGGGTGAAGACTCGGCGAGGTTTTTCATAGCCTTGGTAGCTACTGAGCACGCTGCATAGGTTGCCCATGAACTCAAAAAAATCCATCAGATTCCCAATCTCGGTTCAGTAACGCCGTCGTATAGGGGTTGTACTATCGTTCATACCGCTTCCCACCTGTAGAAATTAGATACAGCCGCTCTGAGTAGGGCAGGCGGGCAATGATTGTGGTCTTGCTCACTACTGCCCCCATGGTCACTCCTCGGCAGAGCAGGCTCACACTGCCTTGCAGTCGCTCACACATAGCGTCCGCACTGTCGATAAAGTTGGTTTGGTTCAGGCGCAGCATTATCACTGTGCGACCCTCCGGCACAGCACCGATCGGAGGGACGACGAAAACAGTTAGCTGGGTGTAGATGACTATCGCAAAGAGAGCAATGATCCCGGCAACCATCAGCTTTTTCATGGAATCCTTTCCTATTGGTGTGAGACGCAGCGTGTCTTACCTGGCTAAAACTTCTGGAGCGCTCGGACCACGACACCCACGATTCGGCAATGCTCGTCAAATGGTTCAATCGGGTAACCAGGGTTTAGTGGTTTCAGAAACAAGCGTCCGCCGTCACTGACAAGCTTCTTGAACGTGGCTTCATTGCTATCTGGCAGCTTGGCCACAACCAGCTTGCCCGGGGCAACCTCGGCTTCGGTGTCGACCAGGATGAGAGTGCCTTCAGTGATGCTCTGGCCCGCTGGCGCGGTCATAGAGTCGCCTTTGACTGTCAGCCAGAAAGCCGCACCTTTTGAGTCGTACTCGGAGAACTCGTACCGATCGGAGAAACCGGCAGGGTAGGGCTCAATGGCTTCGGCCCACGCGCCAGCTGCTACCCAGCTGATCACCGGGTAGCGATATGACTCAACATGTTGGCGCGCTTCGCCAACATTCAAGTCTTTGCTGCTCCCCCCAATCATCGGACCGATGTTTTCAGAAAGCCATATGGCATTAACCCCGCATACATGCGCAATTTTGGGTAGATGTGCGCTTTGCAGGTTTTTTCCTGTTTCAAGCTGCGAGATTACCGGCTGCTCAACACCCACTTTTAGTGCGAGGGCTTTCTGCGTCAGCTTTGCGTGGTTCCGCGCGGATTTGATTCGTTCGGCGAGTGTGCTCATTCGCTGGAATTTATAAGTTCCCTTATCAGCTTGCAAATAAGTATCCTTCTACTTACGATATAAGCATGCTTATTAGGAGGGTTCTTGCATGACCCCGATCGAAAAACTCGTCGACTTTTTTGGCGGGCAAACCAAAACAGCTTTGGCCCTCGATGTTTCCCAAGCCGCGGTTTCGTACTGGGTCGCCGGTATTCACACGATGGGTGCTGAAAAAGCATTTAAAGCGGAGGCGCTGACGGGCGGAGAAATCACGGCTCGAGACCTTTGTACGCGCCAGAAGGATCAGCAGTCCGCGGCTTGAAATGCCTACCCATCGACCGATGGATCAAATGTTCGCCCAAGCGTTGGCAGGGTGCCACGGAAACTATTTTGAGGTTTTACGAATGGAAGAATTTTTGGACGCGTGCCAGGCAGCAGTGAAGGGCAATGCACCAAAGACCTTGGCTGCAAAGATGGGCGTTCCGCATGTTGGTTTGCTTCAGCGCGCGAACCCCGACAACGAGGCTCACCACCTGACCGTTGAGCATTTGTTCGGGATTTTGTTGCACACCGGGGACATGCGTCCTCTGCTGGCACTGGCCAATGAGTTCGGCTTTGACTTGGTATCGAAGTCCGCGCCCGAACCTCAGGCGCTGACCAAATCGCTGATCAACGTAGGAAAAGAAGTCGCCGATCTGACAATCGCAGTTCACCAAGCGCTCGACGACAACCACGTCAGCGCTTTCGAGAAGAGCTTGATCCGGCAGGAGATCAACCACGTACGCCAGAGCCTAGATGTGATGGACGCGTCCGTTAAGGCCGCCTGAATAGCGGGCACAAAAAAGCCGACGGAGAAGGTCGGCTAATTCGCAAAACTAGAGAGGCCCGATTATGCAGAGCCAACCCAATTCGAGCAATACCCCGAACAATGTCGCGACACGTTTTCAGAATTCACCAAACGTGTCGCGGACTTGTGTTTTTTTCCTTCGCGTCAGGAAGACCTGACATGCAATTCACCGTCACGATCAATCAAGTGAAGGCGCTGGAGTGGGGGCTGAATTCGCAGCAGGCCCTGCTGTTTGCCTTTGTCTATGGCTGTCCGAGCTGGACCAAGCCGATCAAGACCGACGACGGGATCTTCTTCGCGTTAAGCAAGGCCAAAGTCATCGAAGAGCTGCCGTTGCTCACCGATAAGCCAGACACCGCTTACCGCATGCTGAAGGCCCTGGAAGAGGCCGGTTTGATTGAGCTTTCCAGCACATCGAACATCACCCTGTTTCGCCTCACCGAGAAGGCGATCGAGTGGAACCAGAAGCTGGACGGGTCGGAAAAATATCCGACCCCGCCGAAGAAGGAAGGTCGGAAGAAAATCCGATCTACCTCGGAAAAAAATCCGATCAAGGTCGGAGAAAAATCCGAGGAAGGGTCGGAAAAATCTCCGACAAATCAGGATACCAATCATCAGGATACCAATCAGGAAACCAGTCAGGACTTGCAGAGCGGCTCCGGCAAGCCGGCCCGCAACCTGGTGCTGGTGGTTGACCGCACTGACGCGCCACGGGTCGAGATCCCCGCTGACATGCCTGGTCCCAAAGATCAGTCCTGCAAAACCTTCAAGGTCTGGGCGAACTACGCCATGGCCTACCGCAAGCGCTACAGCACCTGGCCGGTGTGGAACGCCAAGATTGGTGGACAGCTCGGCCAACTGGTTGACCGACTCGGCGCCGATGTCGCTCATCACGTCGCAGCTCACTACCTGAAGACCAGCGACGCCGGCGTCCTGCGCAAGTGCCACAGCCTCAACGAGCTGCTGGCCAACGCCGAGAGCTACCACACCCAGTGGGTTACTGGTCAGCGCATCAACGGGACCACCGCCCGCCAGATGGAGCGTACCGAGGCAAACGTCTCCGCTGCCGAGCAAGCCGCGCAAATGGTCTTGGCCAAGCGCCAAGGGGGAGAGCGCAATGAATACCTCTGAAATGAACGATCACCAGGTTGCCGGGCTCGCTGCAGCGATCTGCGCCACCGCCGAGGCCATGGGTCAGGAAATGAACCCAGGCACTGCGGCGATGATGGCTGAAGACCTCTGCGCTTACTCGGTGCCCACCGTGAAGGCTGCGTTGAAGGCCTGCCGCTTCGAGGTGAAGGGGAAGCTGGCGATGGCCGACATTCTCCAACGAGTGCAGGCCGCCGACGGTCGCCCGGGTAAGGACGAAGCATGGGCGATCGCCATGAACACGAACGACGAGTTCGAAACCGTGGTGCTCACCGACGAAATCCAGCTCGCGCTGGCCGCTGCAAAACCTGTCCTCGATGCCGGCGACAAGGTCGGCGCCCGGATGGCGTTCATAAGCGCCTACGAGCGATTGGTTGGCCAGGCCCGTGAGGACAATAAGCAGGTCAACTGGCACGTGTCCGTTGGATTCGACGCCAACCGCCGCACCCAGGCGATCACCAAGGCCGTACAGATGCAGCGCATTCCCCAAGAGCGCGCCCAGCAGTACCTGGCCGACTTGAGTGTCGCGCCGGTCACTGAAGACGGTAGGGCTGTCGTTGCGCTGCTCACAGGCGAAGTCGCGCGGCCTTCGCCAAAACTCCGGGAGAAGCTCGCCGCGGTGAAGGACTCGATGCTGGCTATGCGCAAAGCCTCAGATGATGAAAAAACAGAACTGCGAATTTTGGCAGCCAATGAGCTGGCCGATCGCCGGGCGCTGCTGATTCAGCAGGCCGAACAATTGGAAGCAAGGAGCGCGGCTCAGTGAACGATTTCAAAAACCTCCACCGCAGCCTCTGCGAGCGCTTCGGATATTTCCACGACGAGATCGACTGGCAGCGTGATCGGGTGTCGCTGGAAGAACACATCGCCGCGCAGTTCAACCATGTCAGCGCTGAGAATGCTGCTCTACGCGGGCAGGTGGAGGCATTGCAGTGCGCTGCTGACCAGCTCCAGGAGCAGGTCGAGACTCTGGGCGTGAAGGTGACGCCATGAATCCCGAATACACGCTCCGCGACCAACTCGACGTCAACCGGCTGGCCGGCGTTCTGCACGCCATCGACCTGAGCAAGCCGAAGGTCGTGGTGATCCGAGACGAGAAACGTCCAGACGTTTGCAACCGGAAGATGTGGGCAATGCTCAAGGACGTCTCTGACCAAGTCATTTGGCATGGCAAGAAGCTCACCAGTGAGGACTGGAAGTGCCTTTTCAGCGCCTCATTGGAGAAGCAGCGCGCCGAGCCCGGCCTGGACGGTGGATTTGTCGTGATGGCCGTTTCCACCCGCAAGCAGTCCCAGAAGTGGTTCAGTGATCTGTTCGAGCTGATGCAGGCCTTCGGTGCCGAGCATGGCGTGCGCTGGACGGAGCAAGACAAGTGGGGAGGGCGGTATTGATGCGGACTGCCCTCAAGGAGGTGAAGCTGAAAAGCTGCAGAGCCTGTGGTGACAAATTCCGGCCGTCACTCTCGACGCAGAAGGCTTGCAGCGTGAAGTGCGCGCTGGATCTGGCCAAGCAGCCGTCGAACCAGCAGGTGGCCCGCAAAGCGATCGATCAACGCGAGCGCCGAGAGATCAAGGTCCGCAAGGAGAAGCTGAAGAGCAGGGCGGATCACATCCGTGAGGCACAAGCCGCGGTGAACGAGTACGTCCGTCTGCGAGACGCGCATCTACCGTGCATCAGCTGCGACTCGATGCCAAACGACAACGACCTCCTGACCGGCAGCCGCTGGGACGCGGGGCACTACCGCTCCGTCGGCGCCTGCCCGGAACTGCGCTTCGAGCCGCTGAACATCCACCGCCAGTGCGTGAAGTGCAACCGCAACCTGTCCGGCAACGCGGTGGAGTATCGGATCCGCCTGGTGCTGCGCATCGGTGCCGACAAGGTGGCTTGGCTTGAAGGGGCTCATCCGGCCTGTAAGTACACCGTCGAAGAAATCAAAACCATCAAGGCCGAATATCGGGCAAAGACCAGAGAACTGAAAAAGGAAGCAGCATGAAACTGATCAACGCAAGGCAGGTATGGACTGAGGCACAGCACGAATCGAACGCGTCGATCAGCGCTGCGGCAATTGAACGAGCCGAATCGGCACCGGTGAAGAAGGGCGCCCGCATGCGCCGGCATGAGGCTGTGTTCGCTGCGCTGGGTGATGACAAGGAAGAGCGCATTCAGGTCGTGCGCGAAAGGATCAGCATCAGTGAAACACGTCGCACGCCAGTTGGTCGCTCTACTGCTCGCGCCGCGCACCTGGCCATGATCGGTAAGGTGTTGCGCGCGATCGACACACTGCCTTTCCAGGTGCAGCAGTTCGGGCACTACCTGTATCACCCTGCGATGAACATGCGGCATTTGCTGAACGCTGTGCTGCTGATCACCGCCAAAGCGGCTCTACCGGATCTGACTTCGGCCAAGCGCGTGAAGGCACAGTATTTGGTCACTCTGGCCCTGCAGTCGTACAAGGGGCAAGTCCAGGGGGCGGCGGAGTGGGGGCCGGCGCGGGTGGCTGCGGAGATGAATGGCTTCTTCGGTGTGGCGATTGAGCCAAAGCATTGGAACAGGGACTGGATTGCCTTGTGGGATTCACTGAAAAAGGTGATCGAGGAAGTGGATATTCAGGCACAGAAGCCAATATGGCAGGTGATCCACTCGGAAAAAGATCGTGAGGCGGCATAAAGTTGTTGACATGGTGGGGTTTTGCGCGTACTTTTTCCATAGTGCACAAGTAACGCGAAACGCACACCAAACCCTGAACCCGGCAAAATGCCGGGTTTTTAGAGCTTGAAATTTATCAAGCCGCCCATATGTAAGGTGACATCACCTAACTATGGATGGTCAAAATGAAACTCAGCTTCGCTATGCAGAGGATCTTTCGCGATCCTCACACTACATTCTTGCCAGATCAAGAAACCGCATTTCTAGTACGCGTTCAGCTTTCGAACGGCAGCCAATACGAGAATTTCCATGAGCGCATGGCCGAACAGGGATTTTCTCAGACCATCAAGGATATGTCTGGGGGTATGAAGCAGCTCCCTGATGCAACATATTTCATTTCTGGCCTTCCAGAAAAAACTAGCCCAGAAGTAGTTTTCGGCCGAGCCAAGAAAGCTATTGATAATCACAAGAAGCTTTCTGATCAGACGAACATCAAAGAGCATATCATTGTGGTGAAGGCCTCGGATGCTTGGTTTGACCTCGAAGACTATGAAAAAAAGGAAGACTGAAACGGATCAGTCGATGATGCCCGGCAAAGCGCGGAGTTTTTTGTTTCCTCTTCAAATCCTGTTAACTTGCCTCGCTTAAACATAGGAGGCTTGATCTTGACCGAATATATTGTTGAGCAATCAAAAGATAGGCCGGATGACTGGAACGTGTTGATAGGCGAGCGCGTTGAAGGCCCTTTCAGGTCATTGGAAGTGGCCAATTCATGGGCAGTTTGGTTTGCATTACGGGATCTTGAATCATTCCTGCTCGACAAGAGACATGAGATCTACAAATCGTTTGCCCAAAAGGTGAGCGCCGAAGCAGAATCACTTGAAGCATGTATAGAAAATCACTTGGTGCAAGACCCGTGCGATTCGGCCTCGATGGCGAAACTGACGGCAGAGTATGTGAAGTTTGAAGATAATTATCATTCGCTCTTTGAAGAGGCTAAAATCTCTATCACGCTTGCGGAGCTACCTGCTCCAGAGCAGAAGTCAGACTCAATGCTTTTGACCAACAAGCCCCAGACGCCCCAGACGCCCGAAAAGCGTGAGAGCCGCTGGAAGTTAGGCGGCGACTAAATAATTCATTCAAGTTTGCAAGAGTTGGGAATGATGGGTCGATGAGATATGGCGTCGACGTTGGAATAAATTATTGAACAGCGCCGTAAAGACGAGCGCATCTAAACAGGGCCCCTGCATATGCAGGGGCTTTTTGTTTTCAGCTCCCCACGCCCATTGCTCCAAGCTGGGAGTGCAGTTGGAGCTGATTCAAATACGCAGGTGATTGCCTGCCAATTGACCACCACTCCCTTACGGGGAGGAATCGAGATGCCAAACATGCCAGACAAACCAGACACATGGGCGATAGCGCTTGCGTGGTTGAGCCAGCATTCGCCGATCCTCTATGCGGCTGCGCTGTCCTGCGCGATGGCTGTACTGCGGATCACTTATGGGGGCGGTACTCGTCGCCAGATGCTGGTGGAAGGCGCCATTTGCGGCGGCTTGACACTGACCATCATCAGCGGCCTGGACTTCTTCGGCCTGCCGCAGAGCATGGCCACTTTTGCCGGCGGCTGGGTTGGATTTCTGGGAGTGGAGAAGATCCGCAACATCGCGGACCGGGTGACTGACTTCAAGTTGCCGAGCCGCAAGCCTGAGTAGTGAGGGCCTTGGCGGGACCTCTACGCTTCGATTTGCTCGGGGCTGGTGAGCTGTTCATTCAGCACTTGGCAATGAGATTCTGCCTGCGCAGCCTGAAGGAAGTTTTGATTGATCGCCTGACCTGTTCGGGCATCGACGATTCGATAGTAGAAGCCGTTCAAAACGCCGTTCGCGGGTCTCTTTTGTACGATGAACACTTCTTCCATGGCCTGGTCCCCTTGAGTCAATTCCTACACCCTAGTCCCTGAGATCTTATTTTCCAGTGAAACAGATGAGTGGGGACTTTTCTTGCCGACTGAGCAATCAAGGACTTGTCTCGACGTGTTCAGCGAATCAGCAAATTGTGCCGCGATGCTGAAGAGTGGTTTCAAGTGTGGGCTGTATCGCAAGCCGGTCTTCTCAGACCCTGATTCGTTTTAGGGTAATTGCGAGCATCATCGAGGAAGTGATTCCAGGCATCAGGAATATGCATGTGGCTTCTGGGATTTCGCGAACGTAGTAAGCGACGATCAAACCCCAGACCATGGTCACCACAGCGCCAAACGCCAGTAGGCGAGCGTTTCGAAGATTAGGTGAGGCTGCCATTGAGAGCGCGTAGATTTTCCAAGCCGAACCGATGCTGAAAATCGAAATGATGCAGACACCGATGGATCCTGCCACCACGAGGGTAGTGGTAGGAGGAATAAACATAGCGGGGACAAAGATGCCAATCATGCCCGCTGTGAAAAGCAAAGTAATGGGGAGTAGGCCGGCAAGTGCTCCGATTGTCAGCCCGATGCGCAGTTTTTTTAGGTTTACCATGTTCCTTGCCTTGAGCCTTGTCGCGCCAATCACGTGGCCACTGGCATCCAGCGACCATTTCAAGCATTGAGCGAGGTAGGGGAAGGGAGGTGTGCCGCCGGTGAGTGCGGCACCGCCAAGTTATTGATCGGCGAAGGTGATTTTTGCACTGACCACCAACTGCCCGTCCACTGTGATTCTGCAGAAACTCTGTGGTGCAGACTTATTAGCATCAGCCTTGAGGGGGTCGCATTGAAGTCGACCAGTTTTATCTCCAAGCGGCACATTTATGCCTTTTGTGGTTTCGCCGAAACCAGCTTTGAAGAGGCGGTGATAAGCGGGGCCAGCCAAGATCAGTGGCTCGCCTTCATTCAGCAATCCGGAGTTCGGGGTCGCGCATAGCATACCGAACACCCGCTCACCGCCGATGATGTTGGCATCTGAATAGCAGACTCTTTGCCCTTGCTTGGTGACAATTTCGGAGGGGCCTTTGTTGGTCCAAGTTTCCTTTGGTGCAGTGGCGCATCCGAAGAGAGTTGTAGCAGCCAGTAGGCCGATAGCAGCAGAGCGAACAAGAGCAAAAGGCATAGGTCGAGCGTCCTTACTAGTGAAAATGCGCCCATCAATACCGGCAACAGGCCACTATTTCAAGTTTAGGGTGATCCATGGACAGGCCGTTCCCTCCATCGTCATTTCTTGAGTTATCTGATCTATCCGACTTCGGTATCCGCCTGACCCCAGCTCCTGAAGTATGGGAATGGCTCCAGGCCGAGATCCTTGCCGATACCGGCAGCATTCAAAACGAAGAGCATGCCCATCTGATTGATGCGGAAATTCGTGTGATGTGGGCGTCTGCCGCCTTCACGAAGAAGGGTAGGACGGTGGTGGGCCAGGCCGAGCAGGTCGCATTCCGTGCTGGAGGTTGGCAGAAGGCCCGAATGGAACAGCAGATGATGGATTGGTTCGGCGACGTGCCGGCCTACATCATCACCCTGGCTGCCGACTACTGCGCCCAGTGTTCCGACGCTGACTTCTGTGCCCTGGTCGAGCACGAGCTGTATCACATAGCCCAAGCGACCGATAAATACGGTCAACCAGCGTTCACCCAGGAAGGTTTGCCCAAACTCGAGATGCGCGGACACGACGTTGAAGAATTCGTCGGAGTTGTCCGCCGCTACGGTGCGAGTCCGGCAGTTCAAGAGCTGGTGGACGCTGCAAACAATCCTGCTGAGGTGGGGAAAATGAACATTGCGAGGGCCTGCGGAACCTGTCTGCTCAAGTCGGCCTGATCCTTGACAGGACCTTGACGGAATAAACCCATATGGCAGCCCTGAAAGATGAGGTGAAGCGCTTCGTTGTGCAGGCGCTTGCCTGCTTTGATACGCCCACTCAGGTAGTGCAGGCGGTCAAGGAAACATTCGGAGTCGAAGTGTCTCGACAGCAGTGCGAGCAGTACGACCCAACGAAACACGCTGGCCGCGACCTTGGCGTGAAGTGGAAAGCAGTGTTTGAAGATACCCGCAAGCGCTTCCGCGAAGAGACTGCTGAAATCCCAATCGCGAACCGGGCGTACCGCCTGCGTGCCATGAACCGCTTTGTGGAAAAGGCCGAGACGATGAAGAACATCGGTCTGGCCATGCAGATCTTGGAGCAGGCCGCGAAGGAAGTCGGAGACGTTTACGTCAACCGACAGAAGAAGAGTGATGACGAAGGCGAACCGGTTGTGCCGACATCGGTGCAGGTTCATGTGATCGATGCGAGGAAGCCGGATGCCGAGCCTGAATGTTCCGCAGGCTGATTTCCTCCAGCTTCCGCACAAATTCCGTGGCTTCGTCGCCGGGTTCGGCTCGGGCAAGACCTGGGTCGGTTGCGCTGCGCTCTGCAAGCACGTGTGGGAATGGCCGGGTATCAACTCCGGCTACTTCGCTCCGACCTACCCGCAGATCCGCGACATCTTCTTCCCAACCATTGAGGAAGTGGCCTACGACTGGGGCCTGAAGGTCAAGACGAAGGAGAGCGACAAAGAAGTCGACTTCTACAGCGGCAAGCAGTACCGAAGCACCACGATCTGCCGGTCGATGGAAAAGCCGCAGACGATCGTCGGTTTCAAGATCGGCCACGCGCTGGTCGACGAGCTCGATGTGTTGCCCTCGCTGAAGGCGCAGCACGCCTGGCGCAAGATCATTGCCCGGATGCGTTACAACGTGTCCGGGCTGAAGAACGGCGTTGACGTGACCACGACCCCTGAAGGGTTCAAGTTCGTCTTTCAGCAGTTCGTGAAGCAAATCCGCGAGAAGCCGGCGCTGGCTGAGATGTACGGGCTGGTCCAGGCCAGCACCTTCGACAACGAGTTGAACCTACCGGACGACTACATTCCTTCGCTGATGGAGTCGTACCCCGAGCAGCTGATCCGCGCGTACCTGAATGGCCAGTTCGTCAACCTGACGTCTGGATCGATCTATCACGCCTACGACCGCAAGCTGAACCAATGCTTCGATACCGTCCAGCCCGGCGAACCACTGTTCATCGGCATGGACTTCAACGTCGGCAAGATGGCGGCGATCACCCACGTCAAACGTGACCAGGGTATGCCGCGTGCAGTGGATGAGTTGATGGATGGCTACGACACGCCGGACATGATCCGACGCATCAAAGAACGGTACTGGGAACACACGGGCACCGACTTCAGGAAAACCTGCGAGATCCGGATCTACCCGGACGCCTCCGGTGATTCGCGTAAGTCAGTCAATGCCAGTCTCACCGATATCGCCATGCTCAAGCAGGCAGGCTTCACGGTCATCGCGCCGGCGGCAAACCCACCGGTGAAAGACCGGATCAACGCCATGAACGCCATGTTCTGCAATGCGCAGAGCGAGCGGCGTTACTTGGTCAATCCGTTCACCTGTCCGACATACGCCGACGGCCTGGAACAGCAGATCTGGGCGCCAAACGGCGAGCCGGATAAGAGTCAGGGCAACGACCACGCCAACGATGGCGGCGGTTACTTCATTCACCGCGAGTACCCGATTATCAAACCGGTCACCGCCATCAAAATGGGATACGCCCGATGAGCAACGACGTCTCCTTCAAACGGGCGGACTACATTGAAGCCCTGGACCGTTGGGCCACGGTGCGCGATGTATGCGCCGGCCAGCACAGAGTTGTAGACCGGCTGCCGTACATCAACGCGCACGACACGTCGCTTGAGAATAAGGACCGCAACAAAGCCTATCGTGAACGGGCTGTGTTCAAGAACGCCACGGGGCACACCCGAAACGGTCTACTCGGCTTGGCCTTTCACAAAGACCCGACGCTGGCTGTTGCGAAGAAGATGGAATACCTGCAAGACAACGCCAACGGCTCCGGTGTGAGCATTTATCAGCACTCGCAAGGCACGTTGGAAAAGGTGCTTGAAGCTGGGCGGCATGGCCTTTACGTCGACTATCACCAAGACGCCGGCGCCGGTGGCCATTCTGTGATCCTGTCGTACTGCGCGGAGGACATCATCAACTGGCGCACAGGGATGGTGAATGGTCACAGTGTTCTGACCCTGGTGGTGCTACGCGAGTCACCGGAGATCGAAGACGGCTTCGGTTTCAAGGTGGTCGAGCAGTACCGGGAGCTGGCGCTTGAGGCTGACGGCTTCGTTTGCCGAGTTTGGCGCAGATCCGGACCGAAAGGTGGCGGGCCGCTGGCAGTGATAGAGGAGTTCAGACCAGCAGGCGCCGCTGGTCGCTTGAAAGAGATTCCGTTTACCTTCGTTGGTGCGCAGAACAACGACCCAAGCATTGACGAGTCACCGCTCTACGACATCGCCATGATCAACTTGGGCCACTACCGTAACAGCGCCGACTACGAAGACAGCGTCTTTTGGTGTGGCCAGGCCCAGCCGTGGATTTCCGGGTTGGATGAACAGTGGGTGAAGCTGCTGGAGGAGAAGGGCATTTATGTCGGCTCTCGGGCCCCCATGTTACTGCCGACAGGAGGCCAGTTCGGTTACGCGCAGCCAGCACCGAACACATTGGTGAAGGAGGCCATGGCCGACAAAAACCAGATGATGATCGAGCTGGGCGCACGGATGGTCGTGGCTTCTCTCTCGTCCAAGACGGCGACCGAAGCCCGTGGCGATCAGTCTGCATCGACTTCGGTGCTTGCCGGCTGCGTGGCCAACGTCAGTGAGGCCTATACCAGAGCGATCATGTGGTGCTGTACCTACATGGGCGTAAGCGACACGAAAGTCGCCTACCAGGTCAATCAGGAGTTCGTCGAACTAACGGCGGATCCGCAGATGATCACTGCGCTGGTTGGACTCTGGCAGAACGGCGGCTTCGCGAAGGCGGATCTTCGGGCGTACCTGCGCAAGTTGGGTCTGATCGCGCCTGAGCGCACAGACCAGCAGATCGATGGTGAACTGGCAGAGCAGGGCGACGGCCTGGGCTTGGACGATGAGGACAAGGTAGATGGCGGCAAACCAAGCAATCCTTGACGCCACGATTCGGCATGCGGTCTTCCTCGAAAAGCTGAAGGCCGGAGAAGTCGGCAAGTTTATCCCCTTCCTGAAGGAGATCGACCGCTCGATTCGCGACCGACTCACCCAGTCAGATCTGACCGAGTACAACGTGAAACGGCTGGAGGTGCTGCTGAAGGAGGTCGACAGTCTGTTGCTTGGAATCTTTGACCGCTACAGCGCGCAACTGAACCTCGATCTGATCGACATCGCCATCTACGAGGCCGAGTTTGAGGCGTCGAGCCTGGCTCGAGCGGCCCCGGTTGGCGTCTCGCTGGATGCGGTCGCGCCGACGGCAGCGGCTATACGCGCTGCTGTTCTGACGAACCCTCTCAGTGTGCGCGGCACCGGTAGCGGCAAGCTGTTGAAGTCGTTCATCAAGGGCTGGACAAGTGCAGAGCGTGAGCGCGTCACCGGCACTATCCGGCAGGGCTACTTCGAAGGGCAAACGAACTTCCAGATCATTCGAAACATCCGCGGCACGAAGGCGGCCGGTTACAAGGACGGCATTCTCGCCACCACCAACCGCAACGCCAACACGGTTGTGCACACCGCGATTCAGCATGTGTCTTCCCAAGCGCGCATGGAGGTGGCCAAGGCCAACACGGACATCGTGTCCGAGGTTGAAATGGTCGCCACGCTGGACAGCAAGACCAGCCAGCAGTGTCGGTCGATGGATAAACGACGATTTCCGGTCGACTCCGGCCCGCGACCGCCGTTTCACCCGAATTGCCGTACTACGTTCGTCCTGCTGACCAAGCTCAGCGAGATGTTCGCCAAGGGCGCTACGCGGGCGGCGGTGGGCGCAAATGGAGCAGGGCAGGTCAGTGCGAGCCTCGACTACTACCACTGGCTTCAGCAGCAGCCGGCGTCGTTTCAGGACGTGGCTATCGGGCCGGTGCGGGCAAAGCTGTTTCGCGAGGGCGGTCTGACAGTCGAGCGCTTTGCAGAGCTACAGCTTGATCGCAATTTCGCGCCGCTGACGTTGGTGCAAATGAAGGCGTTGGAGCCGCTGGCATTTGAGCGTGCGGGTGTGTGAAACGCATGCAAACCACCGCCCATAACGGCATTTTTATGGTGGTAGCCTTTTGTAAACACACAACGAGAGGCTACAACCATGCATTCACAATCAGAGCAGGACTTTGATCACACCATTAATTTTGTTTTGAACACTCTGCGCCTTGCACCAGACCCACGCTGGTTTTTCGGCAGCGTCCCTGTAATCGGTGATGCTGCAAAAGATCCTGAAAAACTGATCAAGCGGGTAAGGGAGGTGGCCGAAGCTAACGGGTTCGGTCATGTGGGGCTAAATATCCTGGGTGGCAACCACATCGCGTTCAACGGCTCCAAAGACTGACACGGTCAGCGCCACACGAACATTCGACTCATACACAGCCTCGGCACACGCCGGGGCATTTTTATGCCTGCTAAGCGGGCAGCTGATACCCAAGGGGTGCATCAACGTGGCAGAAGAAAACGACATCGACCTGGAAAATCCGGCAATCAAGGCTGCTATCGCGACTGCCGTTGAGGCCTCTGTTTCTGGGCTGAAAACCAAAAACTCTGAGCTGCTGGGCAAGCTGAAGGAAACCACCGGCAAGCTGACTCAGTTCGAAACGCAATTCGAAGGTATCGACATCGATGCAGTGAAGGGTCTGCTCAGCCGTGCCGGCCAAGACGAAGAAACCAAGCTGCTGACTGAGGGCAAGGTGGATGAGGTCTTCAATCGTCGCACCGAGCGCTTACGGGGCGACTACGACAAGCAGTTGAAGGCCATCAGCGAGCGTGCCGAAAAGGCTGAATCTTTTGCAGCCAAGTTCCAGGGAAAAGTCCTGGGTGATTCGGTACGCAGCGCAGCACTGAAGGCTGGCGCACTGCCAGGAGCGACCGACGACATCATCCTGCGCGCCAAAGGCGTGTTCACTCTTAACGAAGATGGAGACGCAGTCGCCGTTGATGAGTCTGGCCAGGCCATCTTCGGTAAGGACGGTAAGACTCCTCTTACTCCGCTCGAATGGGCGGAATCGCTGCGCGAAAGCGCACCCCACTTGTGGCCGAGGGCTACAGGAACAAATGCCCTGGAGCAGGTAAATGGCAAGGCCATCTTCAAACGCTCCGAAATGACCTCCGAGCAAAAGCGCGACTTCCAGCGCAAGCACGGCCAAACCGCATATCTGCAATTGCCCAAGTAAGGGGATTCACCAATGGCAACGACTGTTAACAGCGACCTGATCATCTACAACGATGAGGCGCAAACCGCATACCTGGAGCGTGTCCAGGACAATCTCGATGTCTTCAACGAATCGTCCAATGGCGCGATGGTGCTGGACAACGAACTGATCGAAGGCGACTTCCGCAAGCGTGCTCTCTATAAGTTGAATGGTTCGCTGGAGCATCGCGATGTCAATTCTGAGGGCAAAGTAACTGCCAAGAAAATCAGTGCCAGCGAAGCTGTTGGCGTTAAGGCTCCGTGGAAGTACGGCCCGTATCAAACGACTGAAGAGGCGTTCAAGCGCCGCGGTCGCCCAGTCGAAGAGTTCTCCCAGATTGTTGGCGCTGACGTAGCTGACGCGACCCTGGAAGGCTTCATCCAGTACGCAACCGCAGGTCTGCGTGCTGCCATCGGCTCCAACGCCGACATGGTGGTTTCGGCCAACATCGAAACGGACGGCAAGAAGACGCTGACCCGCGGCATGCGCAAGTTTGGCGATAAGTTCGGCCGTATCGCACTGTGGGTCATGCACTCCAGCGCCTATTTCGACATCGTCGACGAGGCCATCACCAACAAGATTTACGAAGAGGCGGGTGTCGTGATCTACGGCGGCCTGCCGGGCACGCTTGGTAAGCCGGTGTTGGTCACCGACACCGCGCCGGCCGATGTGATCTTCGGCTTGCTTCCTAACGCCGTGACGATCACTGAATCTCAGGCACCTGGTTTCCGTTCTTATGAAGTGAACGACGAAGAAAACCTCGGCATCGGCTACCGCGCAGAAGGCACCGTGAACATCGACGTGCTGGGTTACAGCTGGAAGGCCTCCACCGGTGGCTCTAACCCAACACTGGCTGCTGTAGGTTCGGCTGCCAACTGGGTCAAGCACGCTGGCAGCAACAAGGTTACGGCTGGTGTGATGATCAAGCTGACTGCGACGCCTCCTGCTACTGGCGGCTAAACCCGAAATCACTGTGCGGCCAGCAATGGCCGCCATGGAGAGCGTTATGGAATTGACCTATAGCAACCAACTTGGCGAGTTCGATCCGGACAAGCGTTATCGGAATCCCGAGCACTTCGATAAGCCAGAGGCAGGTGTGACTCATGCTGTTGTGATTGGCGACTGGCCGAAGGTAGTCGACGCTTATGAGGCCCTGGGCGTCGAGGTTTCGGTGTTGCAGCCGTTGATCGGCCAGCCGGTTGATTCGGGTAATGCCGACACCATTGCCAGCCTGGAACAGGAGAACGACGGCCTGCGAACTGAGCGCGCTGGCATCCTGCGACTGCTTGAAGCTGCCGAGGGGCAGTCGGAGCTGGAGCACCCGGGCGCCGGCGAACTACCGATCCGCTTGTTCGATGCGCTGAAAGCTATTCACGAAGATTTCGTAACCCTCACAGGCGTGCGTGACATTCTGACAGGCGAGGCTGAATCGCTCCGAGCTGAAATTGCTCGCCTCAAGGCAGCAGTGGAGCCAGTCGACAATGCCGAGAAGATCGCCGGTCTCAAAGCGCAACTCGACGCTGCCAACGTGACGTATCGGGCGAATGCTTCGGTAGAGTCGCTGGAAAAGGCAGTTGCTGATCTGCAGCAGGCGTAATAATCCGGGTGCCCCGCAACTCGGCACCCGATCAAGAACACCACAGCGAGCTGATTCATGACTCTCATCATTGAGGACGGTACCGGTAAACCTGACGCCGAAAGCTATGCATCCGCCGAAGACCTGGCCATGTACGCCGTGAAATTCGGCGTGACCATTCCGGTGGAAGTGCCAGCGCAGGAGGCGCTGCTGCGTCGTGCCGCACTGGCGATGGATGGCATGAAGTGGAAAGGACGGAAGACCAACAGCGAGCAGGCCCTGTCCTGGCCGCGCCGGGGCGTCGAGCTGGATCGCGAGATCAAGCCTGACAACTACCTGCCGGCGCGAATCCAGTACGGCCAGATGGCTTTGGCTGCCGAGATCCACACAGACGATATCGACCCGATCGAAAAGCGAAAAGGCGCGGTAACGCTGGAGCGTGTCGAAGGCGCGGTAACTCGCGAGTACGCGATGATCCCAAACACCAGCGGCCGACTGCTGCCGGCGGCGCCTGATCGGCCGAGTACAACGCAGTTTGCTGACTACTTGCAGCGTCGGGGGTTGTTCGCCATTCGTGCTTGATTTAGCGTCTTGCCTTCACTTCAAGGAGAGCAGGATGAAACTGAATACAACACGACAGCAGCTCGAAGTTTGGGAGAAGGCTTACTTTGCGGCTCTTACTGGATTTTCAGCGAGGGTGGGGATGCCTGCGGATGAGATCGTCAAGCAAGCATCCTATACAGCTGACAAAGCTCTTCATGCGTACATTGAGAAGTATGAGAATTTTACTAAGGCTTCAACTGACTAACCATTAACGGAGCAATCATGGTCACCTTCTACGACGAAATGGCCATGATGGCTCTGGAGATGATCACAGAGTTTGGCCAGCCGGTGACCATTCGCGCAACGACTGTCGGTGAGTACGACCCGGAGGCCGGATCGGCACCACCTGACAGCACCAAAGAGCAGACCGCCCAAGGCATCCTGCTCGACTTCACCGGTCAAGAGTTCCAGAACAACAGCCTCATCAAGCAGGGCGACAAGAAGCTGAAGATCGCCGCGCAGGGGCTGGAGTGGGTGCCGGACCTTTTGAACAAAGTGATCATTCAGGGGCGCACCTGGTCAATCGTGCCGCCTTTGAAAGAAGTGAATCCGGCCGGTACCCCGGTCCTGTATGAATTGCAGGTGCGGTCATGAGTCGCGCGGGCGCCGGCCAGTCCGGCAGCTTTGCACTGAGCCTCGCCGAATTCGCTGCCCAAGCCACGGAAGCCATAGACGCCAGTCTTCGAGAGATCGTCATCGAACTCGGCAACAGCGTCATCCGTATGTCGCCGGTGGGCAACCCCGAAATCTGGGCGGCGAACGTCGCTCACCGCCAAGCGAATAGCAGGGCGGCTGATGATTACGACTTCAAGGTCAGCGTTCGCAACACACTCATCAATCTCGACGAATCGAACTTCACGAAGGCTGGCAAACTCCGGCGCGGCGTGAAGTACGCCAAGCCGCTGACCAAGGCTGAGCGTGACCAGAACTTCAACGTGAACGGCCTTGTTTCTGGCAAGGGCTACGTCGGAGGCCGGTTCCGTGGCAACTGGATGTTCAGCATCGGATCACCGGACAGCACCACGACTGACGAAGTCGACCCGAGCGGTGCCAAATCAACGGCACGGATCGTTGCCGGCGCGATCGAGTTCAAGGCGGGCGATACCTGTTACATCACCAACAGCCTCGGATACGCGATCCCGCTGGAGTTTGGGCATTCGACTCAGGCGCCCGGTGGGATGGTTCGCATCACCGTGGCCCGCTTTCAGCAGATCGTGTTGGAAGCCATCAGGAAAAACCAGGTATGAGCCATAACACCATTGCTTCGATCTACGAGACCCGGCTGATTGCCTGGGCAAAGGCTTTGCCGACACCGCTCAAGGTTGTGGTGGAGAACGAGGTATTCACTCCCATCGACGGCGCCACCTATCTGAGGGCGTTCACTTTGCCAGGTGATACCGCGAGCAACACGCTGGCGGGTGACCACAAGCTGTACACCGGAGTGTTCCAGGTCAGCATCGTGACGCCATCGGGCAAGTTCCGCGGCGCGGCCGGCACGCTGGCTGACCAGATCGCTGCCCTGTTCCCGCTGTACGAACGAAACACGAAGAGCACGCTGACCGTGGTGACCATGACGCCGGTTGATCAGGGACCAGGTATTCCAGACGACACGACCTACACCGTGCCGGTCTCGTTTCAATACCGCGCTGATACGTGACCTTAGCTGTTTTGTTGCTACCCCGGACCACATTCACCAAATCACCATGCAGCTATAATCGCTTCCTTTTTCCATGGATTGGCAGATGAAAAGCCTGGAAGACCTGATAGATAGCCGCGACCCTGCACTATCTCTCGTTGAAAAGATGTTGGCAGAAACAACCTGCAATTGTGAGTTGCTACCTCCGTCCTCTGATAACTCAAGAGTCCTCTCTGCCCTGCAGGTTTCGACCAGATCAACGCTGGGCGCCATCGCTTACGAAACTGGCGGCCTACTGATCGATCACGGTTGGTTGCGAATACTTGGCTCTGGGCATCCGCAATTATCTCGAAATCTCGCTGACTGGAACGACGGCCGCGCAGAAGGTTATTTGCTGGTCGCCGATGATGCCGTTGGAGGGTTCTTTTCCATCAATGGTGGCGGGCTTGGGGATGACGTGGGGGAGATGTATTACTGGGCGCCAGACACGTTGCAGTGGGAACAGCTGGAAATTGGATATACCGACTTTCTCAGTTGGGCTTTGAGTGATCGTCTTGCGACCTTTTACGACGGTTTGCGTTGGGAGGGTTGGCGTAGCGACCTGCAGGCACTGAGGGCAGATCAATGCTTCTCTTTTTTTCCGTTTCTTTGGACGCGGGAAGGCTCAATCGAAGAAAGCCGCCGAACGATGGTCGATGTCATTACGCAGTTCGAAATGAATGTTGAGTTGGCTAGTCAGCTCGACAAAGGTTCTGAACAGTCAGCCTGAGCTGCCTCGCTAAGGGCTTGGTTCTACATTTAACAATTCAACTTACCACCAAGAAAACCCGCCATTGAGCGGGTTTTGTCATTTCTGAAAAGAGGAAAAACCATGGCTGGCATTCAAATGCCCAACGGCGCAACGTTCGAAATTGCTTCCGCCTATGGAGCTGCAATCCTATTCACAGCACTGACCAACGCGAGTCCTGCAGTGGCCACTGCTGCAGCGCACGGGCTGGCCGAAGGCGACATCATCGCCGTCAACTCGGGCTGGACACGTCTCGACGGTCGCGCCGTTCAAGTTGCCGATATCGCCAGTGGCACTTTTGCCCTAGGAGGCGTCAACACCACCAATGTCCAGCAATATCCAGCAGGCTCGGGCGTCGGTTCCGCGCGCGAAGTGACCTCGTTCACCGAGATCTCGCAAATCACCGAACTGAACTCCACCGGTGGCGACCAACAGTTCCTGACCTATGGCTTCCTCGCCGATGACGACGATCGTCAGATGCCGACCACCAAGAACCCGATCACGCTGACGATCACCGTTGCGGACGATCCGTCGAAGCCCTACGTCGATGTCTGCGAAGCCGCGGATGACGACAAGCAACCGCGAGTGCTCCGCCTCAATCTTCCAGGCGGCAGCAGCATCGTCTACAACGGCTACGTGTCGATCACTTCGACCCCGACCATGTCGCGCAACAACCTGATGACTCGCGTTATCAGCGTTGCACTGACTGGCCGTCCTGCCCGTTACTCGGCGGTGGTGTAACCATGGCCAAGTTCAAAATCGCCCAAAACCCGACCTTCAAAGCCGACGTGGACATTCCTCGCGTCGGCGGTACCACGATCAAGGTTCCGTTTGAGTTCAAGTACCGAGATCGTAAAGAGCTCGCGAAGCTGTTTGCAGGCTGGCAAGAAAGCGCGAAGGAAGACCAAGAGCGCTTCAAGGCCAAGGGTGATGATCTTACCTTGATCGAGATCACTGACTCGCACGTCGAGCGGCAGGTCGAGCAGGTGACCCAATTGGTAACTGGCTGGGGCTTCGAGGACAAATTGAACTCCGAGTCAATCCGCGCACTGGTGGAAACATCGGCCGGTGCCGGTGACGCGATCGTTGATGCCTATCAGAAGGCCTTCTCGGCGGTTCGCCTGGGAAACTGACGAAGGTCGCCCGCCTGATGTACGAACCCGGCCCGTCGGAGGCGGATCTGGCGGCGTTCGGCCTATCCACCTCCGACATACCGGAAGAAGAGTGCGAAGTGTTGGCTGAGAACTGGCCTGTCTTCGTGCTCTTCAACGCTTTGTCTACCCAATGGCGAACGGGCGCGTGCGGCGCCACTGGTCTCGACTACACGTCCATTCGAGATGTGGCCGACTTCCTCGGAATGAAGAAAAAGCAAATCGCCGAGACCTTTCCCGACCTTCAAGTAATGGAGGCCGAAGCACTGCTCGTCATGAGCGAATCGAAGTAATGGAGCACTCATGTCGGGCACAATCGCGCAGTTAGGTATCGAGGTTAGTTCTGGCGATGCAGTAAAGGCCGCCACGGATCTGGAGCGCTTGGCGCAGGCCGGCGCTAAGGCTGAAAAGGCGGCTGATGGTGTCGCGGCGGGATTCGACAAAGCGGCAACCGCGTCCACCGGCCTGGCCTCGGCCGAAGGCAAACTGTCCGAGTCCACCGAAGACGCAATGAAGCGGCTGACGGCGATGGCCAAGGCCTCGCTGGAGTCGAGTGACTATTACCAGCGGCTGACCACCAGTGTCAGCACGAACGCGTCAGCAATGGATGCGTCAGGATCCTCGGTCAGCAGTCTGGCGGCACTGAAGCGCCGCTTGCAGGCCGAATCGGATGCACTGGTTGGCTCGACGGATAAAGAGGCTGAGGCGGCGAAGAAAGCAGCCGCCGCCACAGGCGTGCAGGCTGAGGGTCTGCAAGCACTGCTCGGTAAGATCAATCCCGCCATTGCTGCGCTCGACAAGCTTGATCAGCAACAGGCGCAGTTGCAGAAATACAAAGCTGCCGGCCTCATTGATGCCGATACGTTCCGCGAATATTCGGCGCGCATTGACGCATCCCGGCAGAAGTTGGGCGACTTCGACGAGGGGCTGAAAAAGACCGGGACCAGCTCGAAGCAGACCGAAGCAGCGCTTCGCCAATTGCCCGCGCAATTTACGGACATTTTTACCAGCCTGGCCGGAGGGCAAAACCCGTTGTTGGTGCTTATCCAGCAGGGTGGGCAGATCAAGGATTCGTTCGGCGGTGTAGGCGCCACTCTTGATGCATTGCGCGACAAGTTCCGGTCGCTCTTCACTGGCGGCGCGGGTGCGGCGGTGCTGGGTGAGTCGCTCGCTGGTACTGCGACCAATGCCAAAGACGTAGCAGATAACGCGGGTGAGGCAGGCGAAAGCCTGTCGGATTTGGCCGAGCGCTCGAACACTGCGGCTGAAGCAGCCGAGAACGCACAGAAAGCTTATGGCGCCCTTCCTCCAAGCGTGACTGGTGCATCAGCGAGTATGCTGGGCATGGCTGCAGCGGTAGCTATCGCAGCGGCAGCAGTCGCCACCCTGATCTACGGATACAGCCAGGGCAGCAAAGAAGCGGACGAGTACAGCAAGGCGCTAATTCTGACCGGCAACGCTGCGGGAACATCGGCCGACCAACTGGCCAATTTGGCTCAGCAGGTCAGCGCTACGAATGGCACGACAGGAGAGGCAGCAGCAGCGCTGACCACGCTGGCTGCCAGTGGGGTCATTGCCGGTTCCAGCTTCAAGGAAATCGCCGATGCCGCGGCTGCGATGGAGGACGCCACCGGTAAGTCGGTGGACTCAACCATTGCCGAATTCATCAAGATCGCCAAAGACCCTGTAGCCGCCGCGAAGGAGCTAAACGGCCAGTATCAGTTTCTGACAGCGTCGGTGTATTCGCAGATCGTCGCGCTCAAGGAGCAAGGCGATACAGTAGGTGCTGCCGACCTGCTCACCAAAACCTATGCCGACACCATTCAGCAACGTTCCGAGCAGGTCACGCAGAACCTCGGATTGTGGGAAAAGGCCTGGAAGGGCGTGAAGGATTCTGCGAGCGGCGCCCTTGATTCAATCTTGGACGTCGGCAGGGTGCAGTCCATCGACGCCCAGATCGCCAACCTCGAAAAGATCGTCGGTGAACGCAAAGGCAGCTTTCTCACCTCACTTTTCCCCGAAGATTTGGGGGCGTCCAGTAACTCGACGAAGTTTCTTGAGCAACAGCTGGTAGAGCTCAAGAAACGGAAGGTTGCGCTCGCTGAAAACGCAGCGATCGAGGCTGACCGTGCAAAGATTCAGAGGGAAGGAATCGAAGCTGAGCAACACCTCAAGCAGATCAGCGACTCAAACCTGACCAATGCCGAAAAGCGCGACAAGCGGACGAAGGAGTATTTGGTCTACGTTGAGCGATTGAAAAAGGCCAATCCAGCTGACCCAAAAGTTCAGCCTGATTATGTCGCCAAAACGTTGCAGAACATCAAGGACAAGAACAAGGATCAGAAGGGACCGTCGGCCGGCGCCGTCGACCTCACCGGTTACAACGCGGCGCAGAATGCCCTGAAGGAAATTCAGGCCGAATACGCGAACACCCAGAAACAACTGGATGCCGCGCAAAAGGCCGGGCTGATCTCACAGCAGGAGTACCTGCTGAAGCGCGAGGCGTTGATCGGCAACGAGCGGGATGAGGTCACGGCGGCTTACGAGGCCGAGATCGCGGCGCTTGAGTCGGCGAAGAGCAAGTCCAGCGCCGCCACCGAGCAGCGTATTCAACTCGACCAAAAGATCGCCGACGCACGCACCGACATGGTCAAGGCGCAGAAGGCGGCGGATAGCGAACTGGATGTGCTGGCGAAGAATGAACAGGGCAGGCTGAGGAAGCAGAAGCAGGCCGTTCAGACCTACACCAGCGCGTTGAAACAGCAAGTCGACACGTTGCGTCAGCAGGGCCAACGGGCTGCGGCAGGACTTGGCCAGGGTGATCGGGAGCGTGGGCTGACAGATCAGCAGAACGCCATCGACGACCGCTTCAATCAGCAAAAGCTGGATCTGGCCAACCAATACGGCGACGGCTCGCGCGGCATGAGCCTCGACGAGTACACCCAGAAGCTGGCGGCGCTGAAAGCCACTCAGCAGGATCTGCATGACACGGTTCAAGCCAACTACGACGAGATGACTGCGGCCCAGGGTAACTGGAGCGCCGGCGCATCGTCGGCGTGGCAGAACTACCTGGAATCGGCCCGAGATGTCGCCGGACAAACCAAAAGCCTTTTCACCAACGCCTTCAGTTCGATGGAAGACGCGATCGTCAATTTCGCCATGACCGGGAAGTTGTCGTTTGCCGATTTCACCAAATCGGTTCTGGCGGACATGGCGCGGATTGCGACTCGGCAGGCGACGTCTCAAGGGCTCAGTTCTTTGTTCGGCATCGCTGCATCAGCTGCCGGTTCGTACTTCGGCGGTGGTGGCGGGAATGGATTGGCCGTTGGATCTGCCGGTGCCGTCTCGTCAGGTCTTGGAGCGTCGCAGGCTGGCTACACCGGTATCGATTTTTCTGGGTATCGAGCCGCCGGCGGCCCGGTTGCGCCGAACTCACTGTACGAAGTTAACGAGCTGGGGCCGGAGCTCTATAACGAGGGCGGCCGATCGTTCCTGATGACCGGTGCCAACGGCGGTAGCGTTACGCCGCTGACTACCGGCGGCGGGCCAGCGCTGGCCGCAATGTCCGGCGGTGGCGGCAACACGTACAACTTTCCGGTGGCGGTCTCGGTGCAGACATCTGGAAGTGACGGGGCGGGAGTTTCACAAGAGGTATCCAACCAGCTTGGGAAAGGCATCCAGCAGGCTGCAAAAACCGAAGCGGAAACTGCAATTGCCAGAGCGTTGCAGCCGAGCGGATCAATCTGGCGCCTGATAAATGGGAGGGGCTGATGGCCATCGAGAGATTCACCTGGCCAACCGAGCGCGGGGAAACACCCAATATCGCTTATCGGGTGCGCACTTCGAAGTTCGGCGGCGGTTACGCGCAGAACGTCGGAGACGGTCCGAACAACAAAGAAGACTCGTATCCGATTACCTTCACCGGTCAAGAGGCCAAGGTGTTGCAGATCATCGACTTCCTCGATCGGCATGCCGGGGCAAGGGCATTCCTCTGGACCACACCACTCGGCCAGCTCGGTTTGTTCACCTGCAAAAATCCCGCCCCCACACCAATGGGTGGCGGCGTCTTTAAACTTACCGCCACGTTCGAGCGGGCATTCCAACCATAAGGGGCAATCATGCCGCTGATCAGTGACATCCAGGTGCTTGAGCCTGGCAGCGAAGTGCTGCTCTTTGAATTGGACGGCACGGAATACGGCGCGGACGTTTTGCGCTTCCACGGGCACGCGATTCCGCACACGGCGGCCGAGTTGATCGCCGCCGGCGACAATGCCGACCAATTGCCGGCGAAGGCCATCTATTGGCAGGGCAACGAGTACAGCGCCTGGCCGGTGCAGATTGACGGCATCGAGGCGAATGGTGACGGCACTGCGGTGCGTCCAACGTTTTCGGTAGGCAACGTCAACGGGCGCATCACCGCGCTGTGTCTGGCGTTCGAGGATCTGCTCGAGTTCAAGCTGACCATGCGTCACACGTTGGGCACCTACCTGGACGCGGCGAACTTCCCGGCCGGCAATCCTACGGCTGATCCAACCCAAGAGACGATCGAGGTCTGGTACATCGACCAGAAAACGAACGAGGATGGGGAAAGCGTCAGTTGGGAGTTGGCCAGCCCGGGTGACGTCGGTTATGAGTCCATCGGTAGGCAGGCGACGACGCTTTGTCACTGGTGTCTCACTGGCGGCTACCGTGGGCCGAACTGTGGCTACACCGGACCGCACGTGACCAAGGACGGCATCGTCACCGATAACCCGGAACTGGACGAGTGCGATGCCACCCTGGGCAAGGGCTGCATCCCGCGTTTCGGTGAGGGAAATCCGCTGCCGTTCGGTGGCTTCCCGGCCGTTTCGCTGATCGCACGGAGCTGACATGCGCAAACACATTTTGAACGCGATCCAGGCGCATGCTGCGGCCGAGTACCCGAAAGAGTGCTGCGGGCTGCTGCTCACCGTGGGCCGCAAACAGCAATACTTCCCCTGCATCAACATCTCGACCGAGCCGAACGAGGAGTTCCGTATCGATCCGGAGGAGTATGCAGCGGCCGAAGACGTAGGCGAGGTGATCGGCGTGGTGCACTCGCATCCGGACGCCACCAGCAGGCCGTCACCGCGCGACCTGGCCATGTGCGAGGCCACTGTGCTGCCGTGGCACATCCTGAGCTGGCCTGAGGGTGACCTGCGCACCGTCATACCGTCCGGCGAGGTGCCGCTTCTGAAGCGCCCGTTCGTGCACGGCGCCTGGGACTGCTGGCAGGTCTGCGCGGATTGGTATAAGCGCGAATGGGGGCTGGAGTTCGAAGCCTTCAAGCGCGCCGATGGCTGGTGGGAGAGCAAGGACAACACCAGTCTGTACGAGACGAACTACGAGGCCGCCGGCTTCTACCGCGTCGACCAGCCGCAGCGCGGCGACATGATCGTGATGGAAGTGGGGCGGACGGTTTATCCGAACCACGCCGGGATCTTCCTCGGTGTGGATCCGGCGTTACCCGGTGAAGATGCAGCAACCTTCGGCCTCGGGCCGTTCCTGCTGCACCATCTGTATGGCAGGCCATCGGAGGTCATCGTGTTCGGTGGGCCGTGGCTCGACCGCACGCGCATGATCCTCAGGCACAGAAGTGCACAAATAACCACTTGATGCGGCCAGTCCGCGGGAGTAAAGAATGCAACTTCAAATTGTGATTATGAATGACGGAAGGAAGGTTATTGCTGGTTTGGGGCTTGGATTGGCGTCAACAAACGTGCTGACGCCAATCACGCGGTCAGGAGATTCGTTGCTGAAGTAGAGAAATGATATCGGAGTACTGAGCCTGATTGCCGTTTTGCACATGGACGGCTTTCAAGCTTTCCAGTTCAGCTTTCAAAGCCTGCTTGTCCAAGGACTCGAGCTTGGAAATTGAAGTGATGATGGCTAGCAATGCGTTGATGGTTACCGCAGAAATGGTATTAGCCGCTTGTTCAAGCACAACTACGCGTTGATCAATGGTTTGCATCTTTTGACCTCCAGGTCATAAACGCGCCGAAATTGGCGCAATCCCAGTCCTTGGGCTTGCGGGCAAAGGACTGGGGGTGTCCTTTATCTATTAAATTGCGATCATACTTGCCACATCTTGGATTTCTTTGAGTCGTTCAGGCGTTGCCTCTGCTATTGAGCTTGGAAGCTCTAAATCTGGGTTGTTGGCTATCGCATGAAGCCATTCTCTCGTTCTTTGCGAGACTAATGTGCCCGAGGGAATATCACGAGTGTTAGTAGGCATATAAGCATCTGCGATATCCCACTTTTCTATCGGCCAATCGACAAATGCTGCGACTAGACCATCTCTTAGGTCCTGAAATTCTTGGTATGAACTAGAGTACGATTTGTTGAGCGCGATCTTCAGTTTCACAGTGCGATGTGGCATTGCCAGTCCCTTGTCATATGCAAGGAATAACGCTACTACGCAGAAGTCCTACCCCGCTACTGGCTTTCCATCCACACTGGATGCCCGGCCAGCGAGAACAATGAAGTTTTGCTTAAAGCAATCATGATGCTAAATTGCCACTTTTGGCATGGAGCACTACCCAATGTTTGCAGGAGTTAGCATTAGATCGGCATCCGCTGAGGAGATTGGAGTCCTCGAAACGAAGCTGAAGGCCGATCCTGACCAGCGAACGAGCTCAGTAGTTCGCGGGGTCGATATAGCTGGTGAGCACGTTTTTATCATTGAATATCTTGGTCAGGTGGCAGGATTCTGCACATACCGAAGTGAGCCAGATGAGATTTTCCCGCTTTTCATCTTCACTCCGTTTCGTCGCCAGGGAATAGGTGAAGAAGCAATGAGGCAGCTCATAGTCTTGCTCCAGCAAGATGGGAGAACCGAAGTTTTTATTGAAGTCATCAACGATGCGGGTCCATTCTGGAGTAAAGTTTTTGCCGGTTATCAGTACACCGACCACGGGTTTGGTAAGTACACAATTGAGATTTCAAATTGATTCGAAGTCGAGAGCCCGGCCCAGCGCCGGGCTTTTTTATTTCCGGCCACCTGAGTGATATCGTTCACCCTTTCCCACAGGAGTGACCTGCATGAAATTGATCGTAGGAGCGCTGGCAATTGCGCTATTGGCGGGTTGCTCTGATAGCGGACCGATCAAAGTTGGGCCCGACACCTACACGATTTCTACTCGGGTGCCTTTCGGCGGCCCTGCCTCTGCGAAAGGGCAAGCCCTGAAGGAGGCGAACGTGTTTTGCGCCTCGCAGGGGCGCGAAATACTCCTCGATCACATGCAGGCAAGTGAATGTGCACTGCATGGCGGCTGCGGCGAAGCGGAGATCTATTTTTTCTGTTTGGCAGCCGGTGATCCTCAGTTGAAGCGGCAGAGGTACAGTCCTGATCCAGCTCAGAAAATTGAAATCGACCAGCACTGAATTTTGGATTTAGAGAATGTGTAGCCTGTCTCGCTTAAACGAACTCTTTTTCGAGCACAACTGCGTAGCTTCGATGAAGCTCGAGATGGTTGATTCCAAATACAACCTCACGCTGGCTATGTCTTCCTCGGAAGATCCAGAAACCGAGGGTGTGACGGCTTTTTTTCGTGATGTAAGCGCACTGAACCTAAGCGGCTTTGGCGGCGGACTAACCCAATTCATGGACCTCATCGTGACACGCATCGACGACGGCCTGGATAGAATTCGGTACGAGCTGAGGGATATTGAGGACGAAAAGATCTCGTTCTATTTCTTCACCTTCACCTTCACCTTCACCGTGCAAGAGCACAAGGAGTAAATATGCGGATTTTGATAGGAGCGCTTGCGGTAGCGCTGTTGGCGGGGTGTGCAACATCTCCAGTTTCATCAAGCAAAGCGGACCCTGTACCAAGCTCGCGGCTGTTTGCGTATCAGAAGCCTGTTTCCGGTGACTCTGTTTTGATCATCACTCGTGATACCGGGTTTGTCGGAGGCGGCTGCAATACTTCAGTGAGTATCGACGGGCAAAAAGCGGCCGAGATCGGCGCTGGCGAAACGGCAAAATTTTTCGTTCCAGCCGGTGAACACATCGTTGGTGCTTCGTCGTGTGGCAGCGGCTTGAAAGAGCGAGAAACAAATGTGAAGACTGGCAGCACCAAGAAATTCAGGATATCCATAGACTCAGCGATGAGCATGGACTTATCACCCACCATGCAATGACAGAAACCGCCTCCGGGCGGTTTTTTTACGTCCGGAGAAACAGCCTTGGCAGCTACGCTCAGCGACAACCCAGCCATGACCACCATTCTTCTTTCTGGCCCGCTTATCAAGCTCTTTGGTCGTGTTCACTATCGTGAGCTTGGCAGCAGATCCGTGGGCGAGGCCTTCAAGGCTCTCAAGTGCACCCTGGAAGGATTTGAGGCGGCGATCAAGAACCTTGAAGGAAAGGGGATGCGTTTCGCGATTTTCAGAAATCGGAAAAACGTAGCTGAAAAAGATTTCGGCCTCGGCGGAACCCAGGAGATTCGCATCGTCCCCGTCATTTGTGGCAGCAAGCGGGCAGGCCTTCTTCAAACAATTATTGGTGCGGTTCTGGTCGTGGCCGGCTCGTACTTTGGGCAGCCCTGGGCCGTGCAATTAGGTGCTGGTCTGGTAGCTGGTGGCGTCATTCAGATGCTCAGCCCTCAAACGAAGGGTTTGAAGCAGAGCGCATCCCCTGAGAACGCACCGTCCTACGCCTTCGGTAGTGCCAAGAACACCACGGCCAGCGGCAACCCGGTACCGATCTGCATCGGCGAGCGTCGTTGGGGCGGGATGATCATTTCGGCCTCGATTCTGGCCGAGGATAAGGCGTAGCAGCAAAAGCCCTCACCCTTCCTGGGAAGGATTGGCCTTCCGAGTTAAAGGAGGGGCTTGCTGATGAAAAAATGGTTTCCATTGGCTCGTGCGATTACTTGGAATTTGATCCGAGTCGCCATTTTTACGATGAAACTTTACGCGAGTCTTCATGGCTTGTGAGCAAACCGCCCTCGAGGCGGTTTTTTTATGCCTGGAGGAAAGCATGGGCGCAGCGGAACAGATTGAGATCTACGGCGAGAAGGGCGGCAGCAGTAAGCCGAAATCGCCGGTCGAAGCCAGCGACAGCCTGCGCTCGACCAACCTGGCAAAGCTGCTGATCGCCGTAGGCGAGGGCGAGTTCGACGGCATCCCGACTGATTACGACATCTACTTGGACAACACCCCGATCCGCGATGCCAGTGGCAACTACAACTTCCCTAACGTGAAGTGGGACTGGCGGCCGGGTTCCGTGGATCAGACCTACATCCCGGGCATTCCGTCGGTGGAAAACGAGACCTCGCTGAACATCGAACTGCGCAGTGATGCGCCGTGGGTGCGATCGATCACCAACACCCAGCTGTCGGCCGTACGCATGCGTTTGGCCTGGCCCGCGCTCCAACGTTCGGATGATCAGGGCAATGTCGGCGGCTACCGCATTGAGTACGCCATCGACGTGGCCACTGACGGCGGCGCCTACCAGCAGGTGCTGGTGGACGCCGTCGACGGCAAGAGCACGACCCGTTACGAGCGCTCGCGCCGCATCGATCTGCCGGACGCCACCACTGGCTGGCAGATCCGCGTGCGCCGTCTGACGCCGAACCAGAACAGCAACAAGATCGCCGACACCATGCTGGTGGCTGGCTATACCGAGGTGATCGACGCCAAGCTGCGCTACCCGAACACCGCGCTGCTCTACATCGAATTTGATGCCGAGCAGTTCACCAACATCCCGGCCGTGACCGTGAAGTGCAAGGCCCGGCGCTGGATGGTGCCGAGCAACTATGACCCGATCCTGCGCACTTACGCCGGGACGTGGGATGGCTCGATGAAGTCGGCTTGGACCAATAACCCGGCGTGGATCACCTACGGCACCTGCACCGAAGACCGTTTCGGCTTGGGCAAGCGTATCAAGCCGTGGATGGTCGACAAGTGGGAGTTGTACCGGATCGCCCAGTACTCTGACCAGATGGTGCCGAATGGGCTGGGCGGTCAGGAGCCGCGATTCCTCTGCGACATGAACCTGCAGGGCAAGGCCGACGCCTGGTCACTGCTGCGCGACATCTCCGCGATTTGCCGGGGCATGACGTACTGGGCTCAGGGCCAGCTGGTGATGCAAGCCGACATGCCGCGCGCACAGGACTTCGACTACGTGTTCACACGGGCCAACGTCATCGACGGCAAGTTCTCGTACGGCAGTGCCTCGGCGAAAACCCGGTACACCCGGGCCCTGGTCAGCTACGACAACCCGGCGAACAACTACGACACTGACGTCATTCCGTTCGCCGACCTAGATCTTCAACGCCGTTATGGCGATCGGCCGACGGAACTGAGCGCCATTGGCTGCACTCGGGCGTCCGAGGCCCAGCGCCGAGGCAAGTGGGCGATTCTCAGCAACAACCAGGATCGCACCGTGTCGTTCAAGACCGGCATGGAAGGCGTGATCCCGCTGCCGGGTCACATCATTCCGGTGGCGGACTCGTTGCTGGCCGGCCGAGAGGTTGGCGGGCGGATATCGTCGGCATCCGGCCGCGTGGTGACACTCGACCGTGACACCCAGGCCAAGGCCGGTGATCGGCTGATCATCAACCTGCCGGGCGGCCGCGCCGAAGGGCGTACCGTGCAAAGCGTCAACGGTCGCGCTGTGACGGTCACCGTCGCCTATAGCGAGCCGCCGATCGCACAGTTGCAGTGGGCGCTTGATACCAATGACTTGGCGATCCCGCTTTACCGGGTGTTGCGCACCAAGCGCACTGCTGAGGGGGATTTCGAAATCAGCGCGCTTCAATACGACCCGAGCAAGTTCGCGCATATCGACACCGGTGCGCGCCTGGAAGAGCGGCCAATCAGTGTGATTCCAATCACCGTGGTTCCACCGCCGACCAGTGTCACGGTGGCCTCGACGTCTTCGGTGGTGCAGGGGCTGGCCGTAGCCACCATGACCATCAGCTGGCCTGCCGTGGACGGCGCGGTCGGTTATGACGTGGAATGGCGCAAGGACAGCGGCAACTGGATCAAGCTGCAGCGTACCGGGATGACCAACGTGGACGTGGTCGGCATTTACGCTGGTGCGTATGTGGCCCGTGTCCGCGCAGTGAGCGCGTTCGACATCACGTCGATCTGGCGCAACTCTATCCTGACCAACCTTAGCGGAAAGCAGGGCCTACCGCCGGCGCTGGCCTATCTGAGAACGATTAGCAAGGTTTATGGCATTGGTCTGGAATGGGGATTCCCACCTGGTGCGGAAGATACCCAGCGCACGGAAATCTGGAACAACAAGATCAACGATCTGGCGACAGCCGTGAAGTTAGCGGACTTCGCTTATCCGCAATCGAATCACGAAATGCAGAACGTCGTACCGGGCACCAGCTTGTTTTTCTGGGGACGGTTGGTTGACCGGATCGGTAACGTCGGACCGTGGTTTCCAGTAGTGGATGGCATCAATGGTCAGGTAAGCATCGACCAGTCGGAGTATGAGAAATACTTCCTCGGGAAGATCCAGGAGTCCGCTCTCGGCGAGCAGTTGCTCAAAGAAATCGGCAAGATTTCCGGTGATGGGGAGGGCTCCGTCAACGACCGTCTTGAACAGGCCAAGAAGGAGCTTGAGGACCTAATCGGTGAAATCACCGACGCCATGGTTTATGACCCGGCGAAGTCTTACAGCAAAGGAGAGGTGGTGCGGCTTGATGGTCGGCTGTTCTCTGCCATACAGGCTGTTCCAGTTGGAGCAGAGCCACCAGATCCTGTGTTTTGGTACGACTTGGGCACGATTGCCGAAACCACCAACGCAATGGCCCTGCAGATCCAGCAGCACACCACGCAGATCGAAACCATCGACGGCAAAGTCTCAGCGCAGGCCTCGACCGTGCAGGCATTGCAGGCAGCGTGGCGGGAGGACGATGGCGAGGGAGCAATGGTCGATGCGCTTCAGGGGTGGGAAAGCACGGCTAGCATCGTCACCAATGACAAAGTGAGGGCGGAGGAGAACCGCGCGTCAGCAACGAAAATCACCGAGCTCAACGCTTCGGTGGGCAAAACAGCGGCGAGCCTTACCAGCCTTGAGTCTGTCGTCGCCACAGACAAGGAAGCCACCGCTCAGAAAATCGATACGGTGACTGCAACCGCCAACGGTGCGACAGCAAAAGCCGAATTTGCCAGCACGGCTGTGTCGGGGTTGAACGGCAAGGTTTCAGCGCTCACCACCATCAAGACGTCCACTACGGTGGGCGGAAGGACGGTGATGTCTGCGCTGGCAATTGGGGTTGATGGAGAGACGCAGGAGTCGCAGATCCTCGCGTTCGCGCAGCGCTTCGCGATTTTGGATGAGGTCAGCGGCCAGATGATTGCACCGTTCGTGGTTCAAGGCGGCCAGGTGTTCATGAATACGGCGATCATCAGTCAGGCCTTCATCAAGGAACTGGTGCTCGGTATGACACTTCGTTCTGCCGCGCTGAACTCCCAAGGGCTTCCATTGCTGGAAATCAACATTCCAGCGGGCACCTTCACGTTGCGCGGACAATCCAGCACCGGCTACACACTGCTGAACAACAACGGTATCTACGTTTACGACCTGAACTACATCGAGCGTGCCGCACTCGGGAAGATGACGTAATGGACTACTACGGTGCGCGAACGAAAAACGCCGCGGGTGTGGTGACCCTCGAATCTTCGATCATGACAGTGCGATCGATCATTACAAGACAGATCACCGTCCCGCCCATCACCAGCGATTTCACCAGCTACATCAACATGCCGGAAATCACCGCACAGTCGTTTGTGTGCGTGACGCTGCCCGATCCAACCAATGAAAACGCCGTCCTGCCTTCCGTGTTTTGGTCGACAGGGCAGCTCAGGGTTCGGCGTGGGCAGGGGTTGGTGCTCAACGTTTTTATCCTGACCTACCAATAGGAGGAGGCCATGGACTATGGATTCAGGTCTCGTAATGGTCTGAATTTCTTTCAGATCGACAGCGATAACAAGGTACTGAACGTGGCCGCGTCCGGCATTTACACGATCGGAAAGCCGCCGACAGCACCCGTCACAATCACCCAGGCGGTTATCACTTATCCGGCGCCAATCACCACGACTGCTGCACCTCATGTTTTTCTCAACCCCAACGACCAGGGCATGTATCACTCACTGGTGCAGATGGGCGGGCCGGGGAACTGGACAGGTTTCTATTTCAAGCTGCACCTGATGGCGCCGTTCAACAGTTCGGATTGCAGTGGGCGGTGGTTGGTGGCGACATTCCGCTCAACCTCATCACCCAATGAATACGACTTGCGACTGCGCAATGCGGCCGGTGAGCAGATCTTCGTAGGGGCGGACAACCTGCTGGTGATGACCGGCTTGCCCGTTAACGAGGGATGGTCGCTGGATAATCGAGGCGGTTCAGTTTCGGGGGTCTATTGGAGTGGTTTCCAGATGCCCTGGACCGGCTCGTATGACGACTATTTTCTGGCTTCGACCTTGCTCGGCGGGAAGAACTACAACGGCAACACAGCCCGGGAAACACCGAGCGGATTTCATGCCGGAGTGCGTAGCACGCTCAACGGGTACATGGGGGCGTTGCTAGGAACCGAGGTGGGTAACGACAAGAATGGCCGAACCACCTTCGCCGCCAGGCCAATGAGACCACTTTAAACAAAACCGACAACCCGCCAAGTGCGGGTTTTTTATTGATCAATTGAAGGACACGCCATGCCATGGCTCAGAGGTGGGACGGTATCGGTCACTAACGGCTCAAATACTGTTGTTGGTGTAGACGCAGATTTCCCGGCGAACGCGCGAAACGGTGATGCATTCGTGGGTCCCGATGGTTTGAATTACGAGATTGCGAACATCGCAAGCTCGACGGTTATTTCAATCATTCCGGCCTATAAGGGCCCCACAGTCAGCGGATCTGCCTACGCAATCATGCCGGTTCAGGGCTATCCCAAAGCGTTGGCCGATGCGTTCAACAGCTTGAAAAAGCAATTCGGGGGTGTGCTGGCGGTGCTGGGCGAAACGCCGACGCAAGATGGTGTCCGAGCTTCTCTGGGGCTTGCAAGCACCGATGGCTTGCCTGAGGGGGCGACCAATCTCTACCACACTGCGGCAAGAACTATTGGCGCTGCGTTGACGGGGCTCAATCTGGCCGACGCTGCTCCGGTGGTCTCTACCGATTCAGTCCTCATTGCTGCCGGCAAACTGCAGGCCCAGGCCTCGGCAGCGTTGCCGAAAGCAGGCGGAACACTCACCGGGCCGGTGAACGATGCCCCGGCACAGGCTCTGGTTTCGGCAGCAACCGTGAACATTGGTGCGTCGACCTCCAATGTCGTCGCGATCAGCGGAACCGCGACCATTACTGGGTTCGGCACGATCGCGGCTGGCGCCCGGCGCACGGTGAAGTTCACCAGCGCGCTTGTTCTGACGCACAACGCTACATCCTTGATCCTCCCGACTGGCGCCAATATCACGACCGCAGCCAACGACACGGCGGAGTTTTTGAGCCTCGGCAGTGGGAATTGGATCTGTCTGCGTTACAGCCTGGCCAGCGGTAAGCCCGTGGCGTTCGCCTATGACCGATCGAATGTTGTTGGCACCGTTTCTTGGTCGGGCAGCGCTCCAACTGGAGCGATCATCGAGTCAGGATCGACTGCGAACGGGCAATACACAAAGCTTGCGGACGGCACGATGTTTTGCTGGCTGCTCATCACTGGGCTCTCTATCGCGATGAATTCAGGGTATGGCGGCGGCATCGTTGGTACGCAGAACTGGGCTTACCCCGTAGGTTTTGCGTCGACGCCCGTGGTGTTTATGGGGGCAAGGGCTGCGGGAAAGTTCACGACCACCTCACCGGCTGACGCAACGTCTGCCACGCTTGGTTCGTTTTTGGTGTTCGACCCTGCGGGCGGCGTCTATACCGGATCCTTCAACTGTTTCTTTTTTGCCTCAGGGCGGTGGAAATAATGAAAATCAACCTTTCCCCCCAGCGTCGTGATGACACTTTGTCGATGTCGCGCGCTGGTGCTGTGCTCACGATAAACGGCGAGGCTTTCGACTTCTCGGCAATGTCGCCCGGGGACACGCTTCCTCTCGGTGCCGTGAAGTCAGAGTGGTTTGTAGGCCCGGTGGAAAACGTCGCGGGCGAGCTTGAGCTGACACTGCTTCTTCCGTTGCCGGTCAATTTCAGCCAGGAGCAGGCGTTCCCCGAGCCGCTGCTGAATGTTCAGGATGGGCCAGTGGCCTTGCCGCAGCCATTGCCAGCGCCTGATACAGCGCAGAGCGGAGGGTTTGAAGCATGAACATCGACTGGTCCCAGCTCATCACCAAATCAATGAAGGACGCCGCCGAGCAGGCCGCTCAGCTGTCGGCAGCCAAAGCCGAGCTGTCCTCTCGAAACGCCCGAGCGCTGGCGCAGATTTCCCGCATTCAGGAGCGCATCGACACCATCGGTTACGGCATCGACGCAGGCGAGGCGACCCCCGAGGACGAGGCCGAGCAATCTACGTTGCTGGTCAATGTGAAGGCGTGGAAGAGCTACAAATTTGCCCTGGGCAAAGTCACGGTTCAGCCGGGCTGGTACGCGGCGCCGGTATGGCCCACCGAACCGAAAGCTCCCGTAATCGTGGCCGACCCACAGACAGTGGTTGCCGATCTCGCCTGAATTCAATAGCCGCACGACGCACCCGCCATTGAGCGGGTATTTTTTTGCCTGGAGAAAAGTATGACTGTTACCGAAAAAGACCGCGACGTGCTCGCTCGAACCATCTGGGGCGAGGCTCGCGGCGAGAGCGCGGGTGGCCGAGTGGCCGTGGCATGGTCTATCCGCAATCGCGTTTTCGACGGAAAGACCAACTCGTGGTGGGGCGAGGGCTATGCCGGAGTCTGCCAGAAGCCATATCAGTTCAGTTGCTGGAACAAGAACGACCCAAATTTTCCATACCTCAGCGGCGCCAAGGAAATTCCGTTCCGCGAACTGGCGCAAACACGGATCGTCGCGGATCAGGTGATTGACGGGAAAGTGCAGGATCCCACCAGCGGCGCTACCCACTATTACGCACTCGCCATGAAGACGCCGCCGGCCTGGGCTGCGAAGGCCAAGCAGGCCTTGAAGCTGGGCGGCCACGTCTTCTTCAGGGATGTGCCGTGATGACTATGCCGTGGAAAGTGATCGGCGCGCTGGCGCTGTTGCTGATCGGCGCGGCCAGTTCCTGGCAGCTTCAGGACTGGCGCTACGGGAAGCATTTGGCGGAGCAGGCCCGGCTGCACACCGAAACCCTCAATCAGCTGACCCTGGACGCTGCCACAGCCCAGCAGGCCGAGCAGGACAAGCGTCTGGCGCTCGAACAGCGGCTGGCCGCCAGTGACAAAACCCACTTCGAGAAAATGACCAATGCTCAAAAAGACCAGGCTCTTCTGCGCGATCGCCTCGCTACTTCTGACCTGCGGCTGTCAGTCCTCCTCGACGCAACCGACACTGCCAAAGGCTGCGGTGTGCCAGCCGCCACCGGTGCCAGCGGCGTGGATCATGCAGCCGTACGCGCCCGACTTGACCCAGCGCATGCTCAACGAATTATCGGCATCACGGACGAAGGTGACCGGGGATTGATCGCTTTAGCTGCCTGTCAGGTTTACATCAAAACTGCCTCTCTATCGAATTAAAAAAAAGCGGTAGAGATGCCTTGGCATAGTCTTGGGGTTCTAGCTCAATCTATAATTGAGCGTTTGTCGGAGATTTGCTGACTTGCAGTATTTTAGACGTTGTCTAGTATGTTTCTTTAATGTTTTTGACGATTTTCTAATGTTGTTGCTTGTTATTTTTCTGGTCTATTGAACTTTCCGATAGCGTGGGAGGATTTATGATATTGGTACTCAAGCATCCTATTGAGACGGTTGAGCAAAGCAATGAAGTTTTAGCTGATGCGGAGGCCATACAGAAAAAGATACGCCTGAAATACCCAGATCGTGAATGCGAACTGTTTAAGGGGCTGGATAGTTATAAAAAGTACATGGGCGGACAAGAGGGGAAGCCTGGAAGTAAGTTGATAATAATCTGTCATGGAGATTTAACTGGCAAGGTTGCGGGGTTGACTGGGACTGAGCTGGCTGAAAAGCTGTGGAGCGGGGCTCTGGCTAAGCGTAAAAATTTCAAAAATATATCTGTTCTTTCGTGTTTGTCGGCAGGCCCAGATGTAACCGTTACCGCAATTCGGGCAATGTCGAACTTTTTTGAGAGGGTAGGCTATAAGGTTGCTATTAAAGGGGTCGAGGGGTCAATTGTTACCGATAGCCAAGGAAGGAATTTTGTTGTCAGAGATTCTGAAAAATTTAAGGCTGAGAGGGAAAAGATGAAGTGGGAGGATGAAGCCAAAAAGAAAAAGAGAAAGTTTACTGAGAAAATGGAGATGGAATTAATAATGGATTATTGCTATGAAAAAGGGGAGCATAGAGTTATAGATGACTGGAGGAAACGTAAATACCCTGATGCTTATTGATGATCGCCTCAGGGGGTGGAATTCATTCTCTCATTCTCTCATTCTCTCATTCTCTCCAGCGACAAAAAATGTGAGTGTCGATATTAGCGTTGATCCAACACAAGGTCATCGCGTGAGCTTTTAGCTTATACCCGTTGGCGCAGACTTCTTCACAAAACATTTTCCGAAGCCGAAGGTTTTATGCTTGGTCGAAATTCATGGAGACAGATTCGCTGTATAAATTCTGTATGCATATACAGTAATCGAGGCGCGGCCTGTGGGCGAGGGTGAAGCGACGACCTGTAGGATTTTGGATTGATGTTCGGTCGGCAGAACGCCGGGGATAGAAATGCTAGTGGGGCAAGGGAAATCGAGTTGGAAAGTCCTCCCGCTGTAAACCGCGGGAGGGCATTGTTGCAGTCGCGCAGTGGCGTTTCTCCGCTATCTGCAATGCCGAATTCACCTTTTCTTGCAGACTGCACGGCTCAATGGAAGTGCACGTAACGTAAGTCGCTGTATACCCGTGCTTTATTGCGTCGATGCCCTTGGCACAGGAAATGCGGTAGATCTCGGACACCTCAATGCCGACCTGATTGAGGTTCAATTTCGAGTTGCCTGAGGCAAAAACCATGAACGCGATCGATCTTCTGCAAGCCGACCACCAGAAAGTGAAAAGCATCTTATCTCAGCTGAGTGAGTCGACAGAAAAAGCGACAAAGAAACGCGCTGATCTCCTGGAAAAATTGGAGATGGAGATTTCCATCCACACCAAACTGGAAGAGGAAATTCTCTATCCAGCCTTCAAGGAGGCTGGAGCCAAAGAGCAGGACGTCATGTACTTCGAAGCGAAGGAAGAGCACCGCACCGTCGACTCGCTGGTATTGCCCGATCTAAAGCAAACTGACCCGGGCACCCCGGAGTTTTCGGGACGGGTGAAGGTCATCAAAGAATTGTTGGAACACCACATCGAAGAAGAGGAAACCGAAATGTTCCCTCAGGCCAAGAAGCTGTTGGGTAAGGCCAAGCTCGATGAACTCGGGGAGCAAATGGAAATCATGAAAGCCAGTTTTAGAAAAGACTGGGCGGCGACCCACTTGGCGGCCTGACGTCATTGGCGAAGCGCGGCATTACAAGTAACGCCGTTTATGTTCAATAGGCCCCCACACCCGGTGTAGGTGTGGGGGCCTTTTTGTGGGCGCCTGGAAACCACGAACGCCGGGGCTGGTCTACCATTTTTTGATGGTCTGGCTGACTCAGGCTGTCTTCACTTGAACAGGATCCTCGCTCATGTCCTACGCCTATGAAGGCCCGGCGACCGTCGGCGTGCTGGCCCTGTACCGGGGGCAGTCACCCAACAAGCTAACCACCTACGAATTGAACGTCCGTATCCTCTACGTCGAACGGCAACGCTTTCGCCTGGAGTTTGACCGCTACCTGCAAGGTCCCAAGGAAGCCAATGCGATCCAAGCGATATTGCCCGGCGGTTTGGTGCTGCAAGGCCCCATTATCGACGGCAGCAACGAGTCGGCCGGCGGCTGGTTGCTGATCGATGTCGAGCAGTACGAGCTGCCGCTGCTACCGCCGGCCAACCTCAAAGGTTGGCAGTGGGAGTGATCATGAACGACGTATTGGCGGCGCTGAACCTGCCGAGCGCGATCTACACCCAGGCCGAGAAACTGCTGCAGGCGATTCGCAGCAGCCGCACGATTCCCGACACGTTGCGTGCGATCGATCGCGCCGAAGGGTTCAGCTTGGGCGTGGAAACCGTGGGTGCACTGCGCGACGATAGTATTGAAGGGCTGTATCTGGCGTTTGATGACGCGGCGCAAAAGCGTCTGACGGAGCTCACATGATCGGTGCGGCGATCCAGGAAGACGTGCTGCGGGCCTTGGTCGAGCAGCACGCGGTGCGCGATTGCCTGGTGGCGAGGATTGACGGTGGTTCCGCGTGGGGCGTGTCGGTCCGCCTGGGCGGCAGCGGTACACGGTGGGTGCTGGTGCGCTCACGACGTGAGTCGCTGCGCACCTGGGCCAGTTTGACCGCGGCGGGGCGCTTTGCCGACAACGTGGAGGGTGGAGTTGTGACAGTTTTTATTTCCGCTATCGACCCAATGCTGCCTGTCGCGATGGGCTATAGCAGACCCAAAGCGGCAAAATCTTTTTGCACGTAATGCTTATCCAAACCGCTTTCCATCTGTCGGTGGTTTCCCACCGACATTTTCTATTTCGCCTGTGACAGTTGAGTCAGCTCACCGCAACCTGGGGGGATTGATGGTCGAGAAGATGTAGCGCGCAAAGCGCCATTGACCATCGGTTTCTCGATGCAGCAGGAAGATTTCCTGGTTGCCTTCGGCGCTGGCCTGCCGGTCGCCGGACAGCGGTCTGGCCGTTCCGTTAGAGCGCGTACGGGCAAACGCCCAGTCGCGTGACAGCGGTCGGATCTCATCGATCGTAAAACGTATATCGAGCTTGATCGTATTGAAGACCTGGCGATACGCCGCGCGCACTGCGTCACGGCCTACGACCGGCGGGCTGTGCTGTGGCATGAACACGGCATCCTCTGCATACAAGGTCATGACACGGTCGACGTCAGATGCGTTCAGTGCGGCTTCATAGTGGTTGAGTTGCTGGGTGACGGCAGTCTTCACCGCATTCTCGGAGGCGGATTTGGCGGCCTGAGCCGTCATGGGTAGTAGAAAAGCGCCGAAAACCAGTGCGATCAATGCGGTACGCATGGCAGAACTCCTTTATGTCAGAGCAAGACGACGAGCTTGCCAAGAGCGCGATCGCTTTCCATCAAACGGTGCGCGTGGCGCACCTCGTCGAAGGCGAAGGTTCGGGTACGGATGGAAGGCATCCGCTTGGCTGCGAGTTCCTTTGCGAGCCACGGCAACGGCGTGTCCTGCAATGGCAAGGCCGGTGTTCCCAATAAGCCGCTCGGGAAGAAGTTCAGTCGCGTTCCGCCAGGCAGGTCCTGCATCAGGTGGAATTGCTCCACTACCGGCGGGCCGCCGAGCAGGCCGATGACGCTTACCGCGCCGAACGGTCGCAGCGTCTTGATCGTGTCGCGCAGTGTCGTGGCTCCGACGATTTCCAATGCGGCATCCACCCCTGCAGGCGTCATTTCGCGAATACGCTGAGCGATGTCACCGTTGTCGACGACCACCTCATCAGCCCCCATTTCGTAAAGACGTTGGATGTTCGCAGCGGTGCGCGTAGATGCGATCACTGTCAGTCCGCGGGCCTTGGCATAGGCGATGGCGGCCAGGCCAACCGATGAAGTGCCTCCCCGTACCAGCAAAGTCTGGCCTTGTTGAATGGCTAAACTCTTGTCAAGCGCCCCCCAAACAGTGAGATACGCCTCCGGCAGTGTGGCAAGTTCTTCCCACGAGAGAGACGTGTCGTCCAGTGAGATCACGTTGTTGCGCAGTACCGTAACCTGCTCGGCATAGCTGCCATTGCGGCTGAACTGCATGCCGCCCATTGCTGTGGCGACGCGCTGGCCGGTGCGCAAGACCCCGGCGGGGTCATGGATGACTTCGCCCACGGCCTCGATGCCGGGCACGCGTGGTGTGGTGATGTCACCCATTCTGCCAGCGCGTAGGTAAGTTTCTGCGCGGTTGAGGCCAAACGCACGGACGCGGATCTGCACTTCGTCCGGAGTTGGCTCGGGTGACGGGATATCTCGCAGTTGCAGGACTTCGGGGCCGCCCGGTTGTTCAATCACATAAGCTTTCATGGTCGTTTCCTCAGGTATTTGGCGGGTGGGTTGGAACGTTGTTTTCAGCAAGTGATTGCACTATCCGCCACTCGAAGGTGGAAGATAATCCACGCTGGAGATAAGCTTCATCTCAAAAATGAGAGGAATGCTGTAATGGACTTCAACGCCGTCCGGATGTTTGTCAGCGTGGCGCAGACCGGTAGCCTCTCGGCCGCAGCTGAGCGCCTCGACATTCCGCTACCAACCTTGAGTCGACGCATTCGCGAGCTGGAACAGCAGTTGAAGGTGCAACTGCTCGAACGTTCTGTACGTGGCACCAAACTCACTGATTCAGGGACGCGATTGTACGAACATGCCAGCCGCGGCATTGAGGCTTTGATTGAAGGCGAGCAGGCTGTGATCAGTGATCAGGCGCATCTGAAAGGGCACTTGCGGCTGTCATTGCCGCCGTCGTTTGAGCCGTGGTGGGAGGTACTGTCGGCTTTCCAGCACCGCTTTTCGCAGATCCAGATCAGCGTCTACACCACCGAGCGCCGCATCGATCTCATCGAAGATGGTGTCGACGTGGCGCTGCGCGTAGGCATGATCGCGCACGAGACTATGGTCGCCCGCCGCATGCTGACCTACCGTCACATTCTCGTGGCCAGTCCGGCATTGATTGAGCGGCTAGGTGCACTCAGTAGCGTCGAGGCTCTACACGGTTATCCATGTGCGGTCTGGAGCCGGGGTGCCAATGCGACATGGCAGTTGGGGGGAGTGGTATTCAAACCTGAGGCGATGCTGTCCACCAACGACTATGCGCACCTGCGTAGCCGGGCGTTGATCGGTGATGTGGTAACGGAGCTTCCGCCATTTTTGGCGGCGAGTGCCATCCGGGAAGGGAAGTTACTTGCGCTACTTCCCGAACACCCACTGCCGGAACAGCAAATCAACTTGCTCTACCCATCACATCGTCACCCGTCTGCCGTAGTGCGGGCGTACCTGGACTTCTCGCAGGAGTACATAGGATATCTCGCAGGGGCGTCGTCTACTTCCTGGTAAAGGGCCGCTTTCGGCCAGTAGCGGACGCTCGGAAAAGACCGCTTACGGCCAAAACCGGCCGGCCGAGGATCTAAATTCAGACTTTTCTTACAGACTCGCCCCCTCGCGGTGCAGTAATCTCCCGGAGCCTACAAAACGCTTTTAGCTTCCACACGAAGGCTTTTTATTGCACGACAAGGATGACGAATGACTCCCTCCGCTCGATTGGGTGACAAGCATGTCTGCCCAATGCCCGGTCACGCCACCACCCCGATTGCTTCCGCCAGTGGCGACGTAAACATTAACTTCATGGGATCTGCTCGTGTTGGCGATACCTGTGGCTGTGGAGCTGTAATCACTACAGGGTTCCCATCAATTCAAGTGAACGGGCGTCCTATGGCCCACTTAGGCAGCCCAACCAGCCACGGCGGAACGATCATTACTGGGTCAGGCGATGTTGGTGGCGGTTTTGTCATGGGCGATGCTGGTGGTGCAACCATCATCAACTTCATGGCACTCGGAGCGTTCCGTCCAGATGGCACTCTGGATGATGAGAAAATGGCCACATTGCTCGCTGACCCAAAGTTGAAAGAGAAAGCGGTTGCCGCAAACGCTCTAGTAGACCCCAAAGCCGCCCCGAAGCAGCCAGAGGCAAGGCCTGGACCGAAAGCCCCCGTCATTTGCAAAGACCCTGACATGATGGAGCAGGTGGCCAGCTATATAGCCGGGGAAATGAACCGCAACATCACACACCCATCCGTACTGAAAATGAAGAAGCTATTTAGCTTTGACGCGGCAGCGGAAAATGCAAAATTTCAAAAGCTCCCTTGGTATGCACGCCTTTCCCCCCCTAATTTCCAGGCAATGGAGCTTGGTAACACTGCTGCAGCCATGGCCCTATGGGCAGAGCGAGTTGGTCAAAATCGACCATGGGACCACAAGGTGACGATTGGGCAACAGTTCGGCGGGCCTTGGCAAAAGCAAGGTCAGGTGGACTACTTCTACGATATCTGGTCGAACATCCACTATGGTTACGTAGGGCGCATTGGTGGCCTTTCTGAAGGCGTTCTTCTGGACGGCGCTGGGCTTGAGCAGATTGCATCAGACTCCATTCGGAAAGTTCAGAAGTGGGACGAACGAAAAGGGCCTCACCGCTCAGCAGACATCGAAGGGATGCGGGCTTGGGACGACATAGGCGACCGAGTCTCTATCAGTATTGGAGTCAAACTGTACAAGCAGCACCCAAACGGCGGTATTACGGCGAAAATGCTGATGGACGAAGTTTTAGCACTACCACGTTCAAGCTGGGGAGATGGCACACGTGACCACGTCTGCAAATAAACCGAAACGGCATTTCTGGCGCTGGGTGGTGGCGCTACTACTCGCCCCAATCGTCTTTTGGTATGTCGCCACACCCCAAGTGAGCTTCCATTTCTCTGACAAGGGACAGGGGCGTCTCGGTTACATTTTGAATGTTCAGCACGACATCTCAAAGGGTGAGATCTACCCAGGTGAAGCCACTGGTGGGGCGGGGCATATCTTCCCGAACAACCAATTTTTTATGGAGTTCGATTGGAACAACGGTGGAAAATCGCACTGCATCCGGGTTAAGCCGAAGTGGCCGAACACCGATGTCTACATCGGGGCAGATGGTGCCATCGATAGCCGCACTGATGGCAAACTTATTGAAGCATGTGGGCCACTACCAAAATAGGAAACTCCGAGAACCTAGCCCTATGTGTGACGTGATGGCGCAGGGCTAGCGGAGACTGCTTTCGGCCAAACAAAGACGCTCGGATGTATCACTCAATACAGGTAAAACTCCAGTTCCCACACATTTCGAAGGCGTCGCTAAGCTGGAGGAAATGTGTTCAGCAAGAAGCTAGGAGTAATTCATGGATAGCAATCGGGCGATTGAACTGGGTGCAAAGGTCATAGAAATACAGACGTTAATGATCGCGTATGCCACCGATGGTCGAACCTCTGCTCAGCCTGCCGAATACCGGGAACTCTATGCGGAGGTGACAATTGATCTAGAGGACGCGAAATATGCGAATCCTAACCCGCACAAATCGCTCGAAGTCTTCATGGCATTTTGCAAGCTTCAGGAAATGAGCACCTATGCTAACCGACGCGTTTACGTGCAGGAGCTCTACGCCGACATTTTGCTTGACCTCAAGCGGATACAACGACACGCTCCGTCATCCAGGAATTGGAGTAAGGCAAATGAAGCGTTGGCTGATGAGTTGACGCCAATCCGTGCGCAATGGCTAAAAGCGAAGAATTTCATTTATTCAGCAACGCCTGACTTCGAAAACTCCATAAAGGAGTCAATCAGCTCTGTTGAGTCAAGCCTCATGGTGCTGCTGAACGAGCCAAACGGAACGCTCGGCAAGATCATTAAACAAGCCAATCTCGACGCAGATATTGGACGCTTGATCACCCAAGCCTATGGCTATGCGAGTAATAAAGATTTCGTTAGGCACGGCGGCACCGTCGAGTCAGCTCTTTCGAAGGCAGAAGCAGAGTTTTTTCTAGAGTTCGCTGCAACATCTATCGTCTATATTACCAATCGTTTGAAAAACATAACTCCTCGATCGCCTTCAAAGTCGTAGGCACATCTAAATGGCCGAAAGATGTCAATTCTACTGCGTAAGCGCGGCCGTTAAATTGTCGGAGCGCGGTTCGATTTACCCCTCAATTGAGTGATATCATTGCGCCACAGTCCGGAGAGGTCAGATCTAATGTTCAAAGCTTTTTTCCTTATAACGTTTCTTATCGGTACTATCGCGGGAATTACCTATCTGCTACGCGAAAAAAATGGCAGCGATATTCGGGTGGTATGGTACTTGTCTTCATTGACCATAATGATCACGTTTGGTGTGGCCTGGATAGCGATTAGTGCAGGGGCTATTAAAGATGGTCAATTCATCGGTGAATATGGCGCTTGGCTTAATAGTTTCATCGGCTTCATGCTCGACATTGAAAAGGATTTCTTGATTGTGACAGGCGTTGCTAGTTTGATTATGGTTCCTCAGTTCGCGTGTTACATCCTCAGCGGACTATCAGGTAATGCGAAATCCCCAATGCTGATGAATGCAAGTTTGTCCTTTTTAGTCTGGGGCATCATCAAGTCGCTGGTCGTATGCGCTTCGATTCTCGTTTCCTTAGGGGCGTTGTGTCTGATTGGTTATCTACCGGAATCTGGTCATACCAGCTGGTTTTTCGTCGGCACAGGGCTGTACTCTCTGTTGCTGGCATTCAGCATTATCTTTTTTTATCGCGAAGGTGAGCAGCTAGCTCGCTACGTGGGGCAGCATGTGCCTTGTCTGAAAGCCGTGCATATATGGTTTACCCGAAAAGAGAAAGCATCAGGCTCGGAAGAAGGGACCAATGACGTTGATTTACTGGAGCTGTCTCAAACACTGTTGAGTGTGACGTCCGAAATCCACCGAGCCGCGGGCAACTACGAGGCACGGAAGTCCCCAAGTACTGAAGGTTCGCGCACATAATGAGTAAAGGTTAGGAATCAACAGGTTGTCCGGTAAAAGTATTCGACGCGGCGAACTCCAGAAACGTACCGCGTCTATCGTAAATAATGCGGATACCAGGGCATCCGAGCAGCGTGTACTTGATTATTGGTTTTGGTAATGACGTCTCCGACATCTGAATTTTCAAGCTAAGTGAGAGTGCCAACTTACATCGACTTGACCGAGACCACTTCCACAAATCTGAATTTTTTTCTGGCCGTCTTAGTAGCTTCTTGTTCTGCAACTAGAGAGCTCAGCGTATCTGCCTCATGTATCATTTCGTGCATCTCACCTTCAAATTCATTTCCCACACGGAGCGTCACCCTCAACCTAGGTGTGAAGCCTTTTGAGACTGTCTTTTTCGTCGCTGCCTTCACCGGTTGTATGATCACAACATCCGGGACTGTGTCTTGCACGTCTGAGTTAATTGCCGGTGCAGAAGGCTCAGAATCACCGAATAGCGCCCGGCGCATCTCATCTTCCATCAATTCTGTATTCATACCATTTCTCAGAAGGGTGTTATCTATAACCTGAACGATTCTATCAGGATGGCCGGACTCTGTTGTAAAGCGTCGCTGGGGTGAGACCTCATGTAATAAAGGGCCAGCAGATTCCGGCGAACGTCAGCGTCTGTCCATTTGCCGCCCATCATGGCGGGCAGATGTCGGCCAGGAGCAGTCATTGCACAACGAGAGCCTAGTTGATCCATCGACACTCTTGTGAGACGTTGAGGTGACTCTAATTTTCCAGGGAAGACCATGGACGTTCGATCGACGGAAACAAAAGATTGGATGCGATTAAAGCAAGTCCGACTCGCTGCGCTTTTGGACACGCCAACGGCGTTTGGTGTGAGTTATCAGACTGCCGCCGCATACAATGACGAACAGTGGAAAGAAAGAGCCTCATCAGCCGGAACAGAATTCTGGCTGGCCTTCGAGCAAGACAGACCTATAGGAATGATCGGGGCCGCAGTCAGTCGTGCGAATCGCTTTAACTTGATCGGGATGTGGGTTGAACCTGCTGCACGGGGCTATGGCGCGGCAACTCAGCTGGTAGAAGCCGTAAAAGCTCGTGCGACGGGGAAAGGCTTTGATCGCGTTTTTCTGGACGTCTCTCCCGACAATTCAAGAGCCTCGAATTTCTATCTGAAGCAGGGTTTTGCTTTCTTGGATGAATGGGAACCGTTAGAAAGTCATCCGCATATTACGGTTCAGACAATGCTCTGGATCGGAAACTGATTCACAGAGTTCCTTACTAGCGGGGTGTCCGCTATGGGTCGATTGCTGCTGTTCGCCACTGGCGGCTTTTGGTCGATTGTTGCCTGTCGAGACCGGCTGAAAACGGCCAGTAGCAGAAATTCAGCATGGTTACGTTTTCTCCCGATAGTGAAGGCCAACTGCAAGCGACCGCATTTCCAAATGCAATTCGAAATTTCCATTTATGCCTAAACAGTCCTTTCTCCTCTGCTTGTGCACTATTACCGATTTCCTTCGCTTCGCCCCAGTTTTCAGGGACTTTAAATATTACAAATACGTCCTGATTTTTTGACAGCCTTCCCCCGCTTTCTATAGTCAGTTCGCGACCTGCGGGAAGGAATCTCACGCCGTCAGAATGAGCATGGAGTTCGGGCGATTTGTCTCTTTGAGCGTGGATTTTTTTTCACTAGTGAGTACGTAGGTCACAACGCGAAACGTTGTTTTCTCCCGGCGAACGCCAGGGAAATCACTATGAAAAAGGAGCTTCACAATGTCTCAATCCGATATCTGGTCCGGCACAGTCGATGCAAAGCTGGAGAGCGGCACAAAGACAGGTTTCAAGGTCAAGAAGGGAGACGTGATTACGATTATCGGCTCGGGATGGGTAGAGCGTGGCTCAGGAAGGGCCTACGGTCCTCAAGGGGATGAGAGTCTCGTTGGTTCGTACAAGCCTGCCGGATTGGTCTATCCGGATGGACTTGTCGGTGCGCTCCTGATGAAAATCGGCGATGACTATCTCACCCCGATCAATAACGGCGTGTTCCGCTGGACAGTGCCGACCGACGGAGAGCTCACCTTTCTCATCAATGATCTGGCGGGCGATTACGGGAACAACAGCGGCTCATTCAACGTCAGCGTCGAGAAGAAAACGATCAACACCGAGCCGACAGCCGATGTGCTCAAATATGGCGACAAAGTCCGCTTTCTCAACGGTTATGCCAATTGGAACGGCGGCTATCTCTCTGTGTATGACAGTTCCAAAGAGGTGGGTGCCAAGTACAATGTTGTGTCCGTTCTATCACCTGAAAAAGAAGGCCCCATCGACACCTGGTTGATCGGATCCGCAACGGGTAAGCCAGACGGTGACAGGGTGCGCTCCGGAGATACCATCAGGCTATTGAATCTGTACGGAGACGGCCCGGGATACAGCGACAAAAACGGTGGCGGCTACCTCGACACGAACAATCACGCCGCTGCACCTGAGCTTTACAATGTCTCCACTGCGGAAAAAGCGGACCGCGGCGTTGAAAAAACCGGTCAAAAAACTCTCGATTGGGTCGTCATATACGGTGCTGTCGGCTCACAGATCCATATCGGGGACCCGGTCAGCCTCCGGAACGAATACAACAATTCTCAAGGTGGATACCTGGATACCTGTAATCACTTCGCAGGAAGAAAGACCCTTGGTTATCACGTCTACACAAACCGCTCGCCGAACAGGGCCGGTGTCGGCACCGGAAGCTGGAAAGTCCTGAGGGCCATCACCTCGGGTCCTAACGCTCGATAGACAGTGCTCTTGTTACCGAGAGTCGGGATTGCAACGCCCTGTCAGAAGGGCTAATTCAAACGGCCCCTGGTTACAAGGGGTCAACTCACCTAGCGATGCTAACTATGGTCAAATCTATCAAAAATAGAGCGTACCGCAAGTCCGCTTATGGCCGATAGCGGTCAGTCAGGTGTCATCAATACGGCCAGGGTCATCTTGATGAACTCCTCATTCCGATCGATTGCGCGTAGAGATTCGCGAACGTTTTCCGCGACGTCGGCTGATCCGCGCTGCTCCACCCAGATAGTGAGCTCCATGATGGCGGCTTCTAAGGCGAGCTGGTTTTCGTTGATTTTGAAGAGCAGGGAAGGGAGTAGATCAGAGTTGGACATTGCGGTTTCCTCCGTGGTCGAAACCAGAGTAGCAGGGGGGAGTTTTCTGTTGGCAGAACGCCGGAGATAGGGAAAGTTTTGTAACGCGTTGCAAAAAGTTTTGTAACGACTTGGGTTGGCTGGAAAGAAGTTCAAGCGCCAGAAACGACAAAGCCCTGAATAATCAGGGCTTTGTCGTATCAAATATGGCGGAGGCGATGGGATTCGAACTCATGGACCTGTTACAGTCGACGGTTTTCAAGACCGTTGCCTTAAACCACTCGGCCACACCTCCGTTGCGTTGCGGGCGCCATAATACCTGAATGAAACACACTGTCAAACTCTGTGCATGGCTTGTTACAGAGCGTCTGTTATGATCTTTGCGACTGAACGTTTCAAACCAACAGGAGTGTCGCCATGCGCGAACAGGATTACGCAGTTCACAACAGCGTGCAGGCTGAGCAGCTAGAGGTTAGCCGCGTCCTGCGCAACACTTATGGCCTACTGGCGCTGACCCTTGCATTCAGCGGCGTGATGGCTTTCGTAGCTCAGCAGATGCGTGTTGGCTACCCGAACATTTTCGTGGTGCTGATCGGCTTCTACGGGCTGTTTTTCCTCACCAACAAACTCCGTGATTCGGCCTGGGGCCTGGTGTCCGCGTTTGCCCTGACCGGTTTCATGGGTTTCCTGCTCGGCCCGATCCTCAACCGTTACCTGGGCATGCAGGGCGGCGCTGAAGTGGTCAGCTCGGCGTTCGCGATGACTGCACTGGTCTTCGGTGGTCTGTCGGCCTACGTATTGATCACCCGCAAGGACATGAGCTTCCTCGGTGGTTTCATCACCGCCGGTTTCTTCGTGTTGCTGGGTGCCACTCTGGCGGGCATGTTCTTCCAGATCAGCGGCCTGCAACTGGCGATCAGCGCAGGTTTCGTGCTGTTCTCGTCGGTCTGCATCCTGTTCCAGACCAGCGCCATCATCCACGGCGGCGAGCGCAACTACATCATGGCGACCATCAGCCTGTATGTATCGATCTACAACCTGTTCATCAGCCTGTTGCAGATCTTCGGCATCATGAGCCGCGACGATTGATTTGTTGAATCGGCGTTAACGAAAAACCCGCGAAAGCGGGTTTTTTGTTGCCTGCGAAAAAGGGAGCAGACGATCAATTGATCTCGATGCTGCCATCGGCCTTTTGTTTGTAGATCGTATAGGGCAACAGCAATGTATCGAGCACTCCCGACACGGCCGCATCGACCAGCAGACCCGGTGTCGCGTTCTTGTAGTCGAACGCATCGACGTCATCCGGCTTTTCGGCGTGCAGCATGCAGAAGTCGTACGTCACGCCACTGTAGATGCGCGGTACGGCGCCGCAGTAAGATTTTTTAGCCTTCAACTGGTCGGTAGAAAACTTGTCACTGAACGCCACGGTCTGCACCGTCCCGCACCCAGCCAGCATCAACGCCGCCAGCATCATTGCCTGAATTTTCATGCCGCCAATCCTTCGCCGGAAAAAACTCAATCTACGCCGCTCACGCCATGGGAGGCAATCGACGTTTCACCGGGCTCTTCTTGACGATCGCGGTATTGGTTTCCGCCAGTGTGTTCAGCCGGTCGAGCAGGGTGTCCAGTTGCTCCATCGAACGCACATGCAGACGGGCGATAAAACAGTCCTCGCCGGTGACCTTGTCGCACTCGGTGAACTCGGGAATCGACATAATTTGCCGCTCCACCTCCTGCAACTGCCCCGGCAACGGCCGCACCCGGACAATGGCCTGCAACTGGTAGCCGAAGCACTTAGGATCGATCTCCACGGTGTAGCCCTTGAGCACGCCGCGCTCTTCAAGGCGCCGCAAGCGCTCGGCCACGCTCGGCGAAGACAATCCACTGATTTGCGCCAGCGCCTTGAGCGAACGCCGGGAATCTTCCATCAAGGCCCCGATCAGGATCTGGTCGATATCGTCGGTCATACAAAAATCTCCCGCATTAGGCGAATGACGCAAATTACCCTTGATAAAAAAGGCAGAAATCGAGTTTAGCCTGCTTTTTGCGCTGGAGAAGCCCCGGTCTCGCTTGGCATACTTTTGCCACACATTAAGGAGATTGATGATGGACAACCCAATCCGTCGCGGCTCATTTGAAATGACCGCTGCCATGCTGATATCCGGGACGATCGGCTGGTTCGTGCTGGTATCAGGCCAACCGGTGCTGGACGTGGTGTTCTGGCGCTGCGTGTTCGGCGCCGGCACCTTGCTGCTGATCTGCGCCGCGTTCGGCTTCTTGCGTCCGGGGATTCTGACGCGCACCACGTTCCTGCTGGCGGTGCTCAGTGGCATGGCGATCGTCGGCAACTGGGTGTTGCTGTTCGCCTCCTATTCCCGGGCGTCGATTGCCATCGGCACGGCGGTGTACAACGTGCAGCCGTTCATGCTGGTGGGATTGGCCGCGCTGTTTCTTGGCGAGAAGATCACCCTGCAAAAGCTGTTTTGGCTGGGGATTTCATTTATGGGAATGCTGGCCATCGTCAGTGCTCACGGCGGGCAGGGCGAGGGCGGCAATGATTACCTGACGGGGATCGCGCTGGCACTGGGGGCGGCGTTTCTGTACGCCATCGCCGCGTTGATCATCAAGCGCCTGACCGGCACGCCGCCACACTTGATCGCGTTGATCCAGGTCTGCACCGGGGTGTTGATGCTGGCCCCGTTCGCTCACTTCAGCGCGCTGCCGCAACCGCCCAGTGCCTGGGCCAGTCTGGTGACGCTGGGCATCGTTCACACGGGCCTGATGTATGTGCTGCTCTACGGCGCGATCCAGAAACTGCCGACCGCACTGACTGGCGCACTGTCGTTCATCTATCCGATTGCGGCGATTTTTGTTGACTGGTTTGCCTTCGGCCATCAACTGCAAACCCTGCAATGGGTAGGCGTGGCGGCCATCCTGCTGGCTGCCGCCGGGATGCAACAGGGCTGGGGTTTCAAGTCGCGACGGTTGGCGGCGCAGTAACCTCAGATGTTCCAGCGCGGCGCGGTTTTCGCCAGGCGCTGGCGCATTTCGCCGATGTTGGACGCCAGTTGCCGGGTCAGTAGACGGTAACCGTCCAACGGGCTGTAGACCGGGTCGTCGAGGCTGGCGTCCGGTAATTCCACCGGGCGCCCGAGACGCTGGGTTGCACCGGTTTTCAGGGCCCGGGCCATGCCGATCAGTTGCACGCGAATCTGCCGGTGCTCGGCCTTCAATGCCGATTGCAGATGCGCCATCGCTTCAGGATCGTTGGTGTCCGGCCGGGTATTGCCGAGGATTTCCAGGGTGCTGATGCACATGCGCAGGTTGCGCTGGATCGCATCCAGTTCGGTCATCGAGACCTTCACTTCCTTGGACACCGACGGCATCAGTGAGCGCAGTTGCACCATCACCGTGTTCAGCCGGCCCATCAGTTTCAAGTGTTCATCGGCCGAGACCGGTTCACCGCTGATGATCCGCCCGTACACCGTGGCGCAATCGCGCAATGCGTCGGCCAGGTTGTAGCGCCACGAGTACACCGCATACAGCGGCAAGGCGAAGGAAAAGGCCAGGGCCAGGGCGATACCGATCAGGATATCGACCCCGCGCCACAGCCCGTCGGTGATCGGGTTGTCGCCATGCCCGGCGACGATGAACACGGTGATGGCCGATAGCAGGGCGGTGTAGCCGCCCTTGCCGATGGCGTGATACGAGAAGAATCCGCACACCACCGCCATCGCAAAATAGGTCAGCCACGGCAGACCGAGCCATGCCTGTTGCGCCACCAACAACAGGCCGACGCCGGCACCGATCAAGGTGCCGGTGGCGCGCTCGGCGGCTTTCTTGCCGATATTGCCGTGATGCTGCAAGCCGCCGATCACTACCAGCATGGTCACCGACGCCCACTCGCCGTGGGGCAGGTTGATGCCGGTGGTCAACAGAATCGTCGCCAGCAACCCCAGCGCCACCCGCACCGCATGAATCAACCGCGCGTGTCGGTAGCGACGGTACGGGTCCAGCAATGGCCGCAGAATTCGCCGCAACAGCGGCGGCCAGCGGTGGGGGCTGAAAGTGCTCAGCGGTGATTCCTCCTTAAAAGATGTAATCGGTCGCGATGAAGTTTGAATCCCGTCCGCGAATGATTTCGCTGATCAGATCCTTGTTGGGTTCCTGGAACTTGGTCGCCACCAGTGTACGGATCGAAAACACCCGCAGCGCATCGTGTACCGACAGCGTGCCTTCGGCGGAGTTCTTGCGCCCGTTGAACGGGTAGGTGTCCGGGCCGCGCTGGCACTGGGCGTTGAGGTTGATACGCCCGACCTGGTTGGCGAAGGTGTCCACCAATCGGCCGACCGCCACCGGGTTGGTGCCGAAGATGCTCAGTTGCTGGCCGAAGTCCGATTCCAGCACGTAGTCGATCACGGTATCGAGGTGACGGTACGGCACGATCGGCACCACCGGGCCGAACTGCTCTTCCTGATAGACGCGCATCTGTGGCGTCACCGGGTACAGCACTGCTGGATAGAAGAACGACTCTCGCGACTCGCCGCCATTCGGGTTGACCACTTGGGCGCCTTTGCTCTGCGCGTCAGCCACCAGGCCGTGCAGGTAGTCGACCTTGCCCGACTCCGGCAGCGGCGTCAGCGAAACCCCGCTGTCCCACGGCATGCCCGGTTTGAGACTGGCCAGTTTGGCGTTGAATTTCTCGATGAAGCTATCCACCACATCTTCATGCACGAACAGGATCTTCAGCGCGGTGCAACGCTGGCCGTTGAACGACAGCGAACCGGTAACCGCTTCGCTCACCGCGTTATCCAGATCGACCTCGGGCAGAACGATGCCAGGGTTCTTCGCATCCAGCCCCAACGCGGCGCGCAACCGGTGTGGTTTCGGATGCAGTTTCTTCAGGTCGCTGGCGGCCTTGTTGGTGCCGATGAAGGCGAAGATGTCGATCTTGCCGCTGGCCATCAGCGCGCTGACGGTCTCGCGGCCGCTGCCGTAGATCACGTTGATCACGCCGGTCGGGAAGCTGTCGCGGAAAGCTTCGAGCAATGGACGGATCAGCAGCACGCCGAGCTTGGCCGGTTTGAACACCACGGTGTTGCCCATGATCAGCGCCGGAATCAGCGTGGTGAACGTTTCGTTCAACGGATAGTTGTAAGGCCCCATGCACAGCGCCACGCCAAGCGGTACGCGGCGGATCTGGCCGAGGGTGTCCTGTTCCAGCTCGAAACGGCTGGAGCGGCGGTCGAGTTCTTTCAGCGCGTTGATGGTGTCGACGATGTAGTCGCAGGTGCGGTCGAACTCCTTTTCCGAGTCCTTCAGGTTCTTGCCGATTTCCCACATCAGCAGTTTCACCACGGCGTCGCGCTGTTGGCGCATGCGCCCGAGGAAGGCTTCGACATGCTGGATACGTTCGGCCACGCGCATGGTCGGCCACAGGCCCTGGCCCCGGTCGTAGGCGCGCACGGCGGCATCGAGGGCGGTGAGGGCGGTCTCGGCGTCCAGCAGCGGCGTGCTGCCGAGGATCACTTGTTCGTCGCCGTTGTCACCCTTCAGATAGACCGGGCTGCGCACGGTAGCGAGCGGGCCGTCCCAGCGGCGCAACTGGCCATCGACCAGGTATTCGCGTTGCTCGACCTGACCGTCGAGACGGTATTTTTCCGGGATGTCGCTGACAGAAGGGAACAGATTGCCAAGGATGTTTGCTGTGGTCATGTCGCTACCCTGCTTGCCAATTGAAAAAGTCTGTACAGGTTATACGCCTGAATGCGCTGAAATTTAAACCCGCAAATGTCACCCGAATGTCACTCAAAGGCGCAGGGCAGAGGGCTCAGCAAGATTCCCACCTTTTATTCGATCTCGAGTCGCATCCCGACTGTCCCCGTTTGCCCCCTTCACTGGCCCGCAATGCCCTCAACCCGCCGCCGTCGCTGCCTTAAGGTGTGATCACAACAATAAGTGGCACCCCACGCGAGGATCGTTATGCGGGCATCCCGAATCACGTTGCTGCTGATGCTGGTCACTGCGCTGGCCGGCTGCGGCGAAGACCCCAAACCCCCGGCCAGCACCCACAACGCCATGCCCAAAGACCCGGCGCTGGCGCAGATCTACGCCAACAGTTGCCAGCTCTGTCACGCCAACCCTGCCGCGAATGCGCCGCTGACCGGCGACCGCAAGGCCTGGGAGCCGCGCATCCAGCAGGGCGCCGACACGCTGCTCGACCACGCCATCAACGGCTACAACGGCATGCCGCCGATGGGCCAGTGCGTCGAGTGCTCGGAAGAACAATTCCTTCAGTTGATCGGCTTCATGGCCGACCAGCCGCTCCCACAATAAGGATCCTGGCATGCCGATAGATCTGACACGCCGGCAGTTGTTGCAACGGGCAAGCATCGTCGGGGCGTTCAGCGCGCTGGCCTCCAATCCGGCGCTGGGCCAGTTGATGCGCGCGCCCCGGCTGATTCCCTGGCGCAACTGGTCGGGCGGGCAGAGTTGCCTGCCGGCGGCGCGGGTGGCGCCGAAGAATCTGGATGAACTGACGACAGTGATCCAGCAGGCACCGGGCAAGATTCGCCCGGTCGGCTCGGCGCATTCCTTCAGCGCGTTGGTGCCTACCGACGGCACGCTGTTGTCGCTGAGCTACTTCAACGGTCTGCTCGATCACGACCCGAAAACCCTGCAAGCGGAATTCGCCGCCGGCACGCCGATGTCGCGCATGGGCACGCCGCTCAAGGACATCGGCCAGGCCCTGCAAAACATGGCCGACATCGACTACCAGACCCTCGCCGGGGCGATTTCCACCTCGACTCACGGCACCGGTAAAACCTTCCAGTCCTATTCCGCTCACGTCTGCGGGATGCAACTAGTGACCGCCAGTGGCGAGGTGCTGGATTGCGACAGTCAGCGTCATCCCGACGTGTTCAACGCCGCCCGTGTGTCCCTTGGCGCGCTGGGTGTGGCCACCAAAATTCGCCTGCAAAACCGTCCGGCCTATCGCCTGCGGGAAACCCAGTGGATCGCCAAGACCGAAGAACTGCTGGAAGACATCGACAAGAACACCCGCGAAAACCAGCACTGGGAAATGCTCGTCGTCACCCATTCCGACTACGCCTTGTCGATCGCCCTCAACGAAACCACCGACCCGCCCACGCCACCGATCCCGCCTGAAGAGGAGGGCGGCAACGAGTTCGTGACCCTGATCGAGAAAATCGACAAGTACGGCAGCGACTTCCCGAACCTGCGCAGTTCGCTGCTCAACAGCCTGCGGCATCTGGCGAGTTTCGATGACCGGGTCGGCGATTCGTTCGACATCTACGCCAACGTGCGCACCGTGCGCTTCAACGAGATGGAATACTCGGTACCCGCTGAACACGGCCCGGCCTGCCTGCGCGAGATTCTCAAGCTGATCCGCGACAAGGACCTGCGCACCTGGTTTCCCATCGAGTACCGCTACGTGAAGGCCGACGACATTCCGCTGAGCATGTTCGAGGGCCGCGACAGTTGTTCGATCTCGGTCCACCAACATTACCAGATGGATCACCACAACTTCTTTGCCGCCGTCGAGCCGATCTTCTGGAAGTACAACGGCCGCCCGCACTGGGGCAAATTGCACACGCTCAACGCCCGCACATTGCAGACGCTGTACCCGCGTTGGCAGGAATTCATTCAGGTACGCCAGGCGCTGGACCCGAGCGGCAAGTTCCTCAACGGGCATCTGTCGTCGATTCTGGGGGTGAGCTGATGGCGGTCAATCGACGTAATTTCGTGCTCGGGACTTTGGGTGTGGGTGCCTTGCTGGTGGGCGTGGGGGCGTGGCTGCGGCCCGGGGATCGCGGCGGGCCCTACAGCGAATATTTCCGGGCGCTAAACAATGAGCTCAAGGCAAAAGGCCCGATGCGCCCGGTGTTGCTGATCGATCTGGATCGGCTGGATCACAACATCGATGTGGTGATGCGCTCGGTCAAACGCACCGGCAAACACCTGCGGTTGGTGGAGAAGTCGTTGCCGTCGCCGGGGCTGCTCAGCTACATCGGTCAAAGGGCAGGGACGCAGCGACTGATGTCGTTTCATCAGCCGTTTCTCAATCACGATGCACAGGTTTACCCGCAGTCCGACATTCTGCTCGGCAAGCCCTTGCCGGTGCGCTCGGCGGAGCTGTTCTACCAGACCCACAAAGGCCCGTTCGACCCGGCGAAGCAACTGCAATGGCTGATCGACAACCCCGAACGCCTGCAGCAATACCTCGCGCTGGCCCAGGGTTTGGGCACGCGGATGCGGATCAACATCGAGCTGGACGTCGGCCTGCACCGTGGCGGCGTCAGTGATCTGAACGTGCTCGGGCAGATGCTCGCGCTGATCGCCGCCAACCCGCAGCACCTGGAGTTCGCCGGGTTCATGGGCTACGACCCGTTCGTGGGCATGGGCGTGCCGGGGATTCTCGGTTCGCCCGAAGAGCTGTTCGCCAAGGTGATGGTGATTTATCAGCGCTGCGTCGACTTCACCCGACAGCAATATCCGGCGCTGTGGCATGACGGCTTATGCCTGAACACCGCCGGCAGTCCGAGTTACCGCATGCACGAAAACGAAAATCTCAGCAGCGAGGTGTCGGTGGGGACGGCGATGCTCAAGCCGACTCATTACGACCTGCCGTCACTGGTTGAGCACGAACCTGCCGCGTACATCGCCACGCCGGTGTTGAAAAGCACTGGGGCCGTGAACATTCCGGCGCTGGACGACAAGTCGAGGCTGTTTTCGTGGTGGGACACCAATCAGCGCCAGACCTTTTTCATCTACGGCGGTAACTGGATGGCCGAGTTCGAATCGCCGCCCGGATTGCAGAGCAATGGCGTTTACGGCCGTAGCTCGAATCAGGAGATGGTCAATGGTTCGAATGCCGTGGGGCTGACGGTGGAGGATCAGGTGTTCCTGCGGCCGACCCAGACCGAGGCGGTGTTGCTGCAGTTTGGTGATTTGTTGGCGGTACGTGGCGGCAAGATTGTCGACAGCTGGCCGGTGTATACATGAGGTTAGTCGGGTTTGAATCCCGGCAGGCCTTGGGATATGCGCCATTCTTTCAGGGTTCTTGTGATTCCCTGTGCAGAATCATCTGCACCGTCATCCGGGTAGAAAATCAGGTCGGAGCCAGCAGGGTGTTCGCAGATTGTATTGAAGTGGTGCACGAGCGAGTTTTCGTCCTCTTCGCTTTCCTCATTCCCCACGATGCGTTGTAGCAACTGGATGAACTCGGCTTCCGTGTAGTCAGTAATGCTGGTTTTGGTGTTCATTACTTCTTCTCCTTATGAATTTCCGCGTGGCGCTTGGGCGTCATCACGGCAAGGTTGTCGACGTCGTAAACGGCGCCACCATTCTGAATATGTTCAATATGATGTATTTCATATCGAGAGTTTTCGCCGTTGTGCTCTGTCCTGGGTGCAAAAGGTGCTCTACCGTTCAAGAGTTTGCCTCTATTGACCGGCTTGAATTGATCGAGGAGCCCGGGATCAAATCCTACAGTCGTCCAAAACGCCTTCCTGAACGCATCGAAATCTCTGAATCGTTGCCCTCTCAACTGATCAGCAATCCGCATCGGTATCGGAACCCCCAACCCATTGCCAGCCCCCGCCAACCAAGTCCCCTCAACATCCTCACCCACCCCCGTCACAACCCCCGGCTCATACCGCGTGCTGAGCACCACATAAATCGGTGCCAGCCCCGCATCCGCCGGAAACCAGACGATCGCGTCGTGATAATCCGGCGGGTACTGCGGATTGACGAGGATGCGGTCGGTCTTCTCGCCCGGCGGATAGACCCAGATCGTCGGCAGCGGCGGGGCGCCTTCCAGGGCTGGGATGGGTGGCGCGTCTTCGGGATTGGCGGCAGGTGTCCAGATCAGGCCGATGCCGTGGCCGAGGTCGGCGACGAAGTGTTCGCCTTCTCGTTGCGCCTTGATGACCGGGACGAACTCCCAATCTTTCTTGCCACCCGTGTAGAAGCCGTAGGCGCTGATTGAACTGTCGGGCAGTGTCTTGGCATTGAAGCGCACACGGGTGCGGCCGCTGGCGAGTAGTGCGTATTGTTCGGTTGTGTAAAAAGCGCTGTCGGACGAGGTATCCGTGTTGGGGATCAACAACGCCAGCGTGCCGACGGTACTGGCGCCGCTCAACAGGCTGAGCCCGAGTGACCCGCCGAGTCGCCAGGCCAGCGCCCGACCGGTTCCGGAGCCTGCCACCCATTTCAATGGCACGCCTTCAGCGCTGATCGGTACCTGACTGCCGAGAACGGCCCACTGACCGTACTCGGCCAAGCGTTCGGTCGGGATGAAACCGGCCGGATTTTTGTGATCTATCACGCCGTCCGAAAGGTTGCAGCTTTTGGCGAACACGCAACCCCGGCCGGGCGCTTGCGGGTGCTGCTCGATCTGGCGCAAGTGCCGGTCCTCATGCGCCTGCTGGCGAGCGATGATTGCTTCGTAGGTCGCTTCTCGGGCTTTGAACGCGGCCAGTCCGGTCGGCGTCATGTCCCGCAGGACGCGCCTGCCGTTTCCGCCACCGGCCATTCCGCCGCGATACTCCCAGACCTGGGGAATGTCCTTGTCCCGCGCCATGGTTGTTTTTCTGCCTGTAACCGAAGATGCGCGAAACCTAACCGGGACGCTCCTGACCTGGCGTTAGGACGTTTCCTAAATGCAGCGCTGAAATTTCCTGTTTCGCGGTGTTGCTGCGACTTCCTCAATCCTCACCGGATTTCTGTAATGAAGCTTTTATGACAAAAGTTCGGTAGCACATCGCCAGTCCGGTCATGCCTATGTAACGCGCTTGAGGGGCCCAACAGGGCGCTTTTCACAAGCCGAGGCGGGACGCCGGGAGTGAGGCAATGGGGACTATGGAACGCTACTCGAAAGTGGGCATGCAGGAACTCGATCAACGCCTGTCGAAGATCGTCGAAGCCGCGCGCAAGAAGCCGGTTTCGGTGTATCGCTACGGCGCGCCGTGGGTCTGGATCGTGTCGCAGGATGACTGGCAGGGCGCCTTGAAAGAGGTCTCCAGCTACATTCCGCCGGGGCATTCGCTGGTGCTGCTGCGCCCGCAGATCGACGACCTGTTCGACGCTCACAACGACTTGTTGCACGACCTCAACGCCCAGCCCGGCATGCTGATCCCGGCGCAAACGGTCATGCATATCCTGCTGCTGCAACTGCTGTATTCGGTGCCCAGCGAGCAGCAGCTCTACGAACAGCTCAATTACAACCTGCTGTTCCGCTGGTTCGTCGGCCTGGGCCTGAACCAGAAAGTCTGGAGCTTCAACGTCCTCAGTCGCGACATCGCCATGCTGCTCAACGAGCCGCGTGCGGTGCAGCTCATCCAGAAAATCATCGGTGAAGTGTTCTGCGGCGCGCTGCTGCAGATGCCCGAGTTCTCGCTGAACTTCGCGCTGCTGCACACCTGGCTGGGCAAACACACCGGGCCCTGCACTTCAGCAATCAAGAACGCCAGTAACTGACGCACACGCAAGGCGCATGAGCGCCAACAGGTCATCGCGAATTTCAGGGGGTAGTGTGGATCAGATTTTCACGTCACGGCTGGCGCTGTGGGGCTGGCTGCTGGTGACGGCCGGCGCGCAGCCGGCGTTCGCCGAGGAGGCCGAAAACACAGCGGCGCAGCGTCTGGTGGACGTCAACGAATACTTCGTGCGCGGCAACACCGTGCTCGATGCGCGGGCGATCGAAGAAGCGGTGTACCCGTTTCTCGGCCCGCAAAAAGCCTTGAGCGACATCGAAGGCGCGCGGGATGCCTTGCAGAAGGTCTATCAGGAACGCGGCTACCAATCGGTGTTCGTCGAACTGCCGGAGCAAGCGGTGGCCGACGGCATCGTCTACCTGCAAGTCAGCGAAACCAAGGTCGGCCGGGTGCGGGTGGTTGGCGCCAAACACTATTCGCCGCTGGACATCCGCGACAACGTTCCGGCTCTCAAAGAAGGCGAGGTGCCGGACTTCGCCAAGGTTCAGGGCGAACTGGCGCAACTCAACAAGACCCCGGGCCGGCAGGTGATGCCACTGGTGCGCGAAGGCCAGCGCCCCGGCACCATGGACGTGGATCTGCAGGTCGAAGATCAGAACCCATGGACCGCCAGCGTGGGGCTGAACAACGACTACAGCGCCGACACCGAAAAGCTGCGCGCCGTCACCAGCCTCGGTTACAACAACCTCTGGCAACTCGGCCACAGCATCAACCTGACATTCTTCACGGCGCCGCAGGACACCGACAACGCCAAGGTCTGGTCCGGTTCCTACACCGCGCCATTGACGGACCGCTGGAGCGTGCAGTTCTCCGGTTACCAGTCCGACAGCAACGTCGCCACCATCGGCGGCAGCAACGTGCTCGGCAAGGGCCATTCCTACGGCGTTTCGGCGATCTACACGATCCCGTCCAGTGGCAACTGGTCGAACTCGCTGTCGGCCGGCATCGACTTCAAGGACTTCGACGAACGCCTGACCCTGTCCGGCGAGAGCGACAAGGTGCCGCTCAAATACGCGCCGTTCACCTTCGCTTACAACGGCTATCGCTACAGCGAAAAGAGCCAGCTCGGCCTCGGCCTGAGCCTGGTTGCCGCCACCCGCAGCATCTTCGGCTACGGCAGTTCCGACGAAGACTTCGACTACAAACGCTACCGCGCCAACCCGAGTTTCGCCGTGCTCAAGGGTGATACCAACTTCACCTGGACTTTCGACAGCGACTGGCAGAGCGCAAGCAAAGCCGCGTTCCAGCTGGCGTCGGGGCCACTGGTTTCCAACGAACAATTCTCTGCCGGCGGCGCGACCTCGGTGCGCGGCTATCTGGCCGCCGAACGCACCGGCGATGACGGCGTGCTGCTCAGTCAGGAAGTCCGCACGCCGTCGCTGGCCAAGTACGCCGGCACCTGGATGCAGGACTGGCGCTTCTACGCCTTCGCCGAAGGCGCGCAACTCTATCTGCGCGACGAACTGCCGGACCAGGACGCCAGTTACGCCCTGGCCAGTGTCGGCCTCGGCACCCGCGCCAGCCTGAGCAAATGGCTGTCCGGCAGCGTCGACTGGGGCTACCCGCTACTCGAAGGGCCGAACACCTCGAAACAGGAATCGCGCCTGCACTTCAACCTTCAGGCCACTTTCTAACAAGGAGCACTTCCATGCAGCGCCTCTTCCTTTCGTTGTTGATCTGCCTGGGCTTCGTGCTCCCGGCCACGGCTCAGGCCTGGTGGCAGGACGACTGGCATTACCGCAAACAGATCGCCGTCGACACCACGCCGCAAGGCGCCGGGATCAATCAGGCACTCGGCCGTACCGCGCTGCTGGTGCGCCTGCACACCGGAAACTTCACGTTTGACGGCGTGAAAGAGGACGGCTCGGACCTGCGCTTCGTCGCGGCCGATGACAAGACCGTGCTCAACCACCAGATCGAAAGCTTCGACGCGCTGATGGGCATGGCGCTGATCTGGGTCGACGTGCCGAATGTCGAGGGCGGTCAGCGCCAGGACATCTGGATGTACTACGGCAACCAGAAGGCTCCGGCCACCGGCAACGGTCAGCTCACGTTCGATCCGAATTACACTGCGCTCTATCACTTCGAAGGCGCCACCGGCACCCCGGCGAAAGACACCACTGCGTACGGCAACACCGTGCAGAGCGCGACCGGTGCCGCGATTGACGGCGTAGTAGGGCGGGCCTTGCAGTTCAGCGGTCAGCCGTTGCTGCTGCCGGCCAGTCCGTCGCTGCAACATAACGCTGGCAGCGCCTTCACTTTCAGTGCCTGGCTGCGACTGGATCAGGCCAGTGGCGAGCAACTGATCCTGGCCCGCCGCGAAGGCGCCAACAGCCTGCTGGTCGGTGTGAATCAGGGCGTGCCGTTCGTGGAGATCGACGGCCAGCGCGCCGTCGCCACTCAACCGTTGAATCCTGGCCAATGGCAACACGTCGCGCTGACCGCCGAAGGCGCCAAAGTGACGCTGTATATCAACGGCCGCGAGGGGGCGGAACTGGCTCAAGCCATGCCGGCGTTCAATTCGGTCATGGCCATCGGTGCGGATCTGCACGAAGGTCCTTTCCAGCCGTTCGTGGGCGCCATCGATGAACTGCGTCTGTCGAAAGTCGCACGCCCGGCGCCCTTGTTGCTGGCCGATGCCACTTCCCAAGGCGCCGAGTCGAAACTGGTGGCTTACGGCGTCGATGAAGAACAGTCCGGCTACGGTTTCGGCAGCCTCGGCTTCCTGCTCAACGCCGTGCCGGTGGACGCCTGGGTGATCATCGCGGTGCTGGTGCTGATGATGTTCCAGTCGTGGATCATCATGCTGCGCAAGAACCGCACCCTGAGCCGCGTCACTGCTGCCAACGAAGATTTCCGCGTGCAATTCGCCAAGGTCGGCACTCGCCTGGAAATGTTCGCCGACGACACGCAACTCGCCCAGCGTTTGCAGCACTCGCCGCTGTGGCGCCTGTATCAGGTGGCGGTGAAAGAGATCCGCACCCGCCGCGAGCAGGGCGCTGATACCTCCTCGGTTTCCGCCGCAACCATCGAAGCGATCCGCTGCTCCATGGACGGCGTGCGCACCCGGGAAAACCAGCAACTCAGCTCGAAACTCTCGACCCTGTCCAACGCCATCGCCGGCGGCCCGTACATCGGCCTGCTCGGCACTGTACTGGGGATCATGGTGGTGTTCCTCGGCACGGCCATGGCCGGCGACGTCAACATCAACGCCATCGCGCCAGGTATGGCCGCAGCCTTGCTGGCCACCGCCATGGGCCTGTTCGTCGCGATCCCGGCGCTGTTTGGCTACAACCGCCTGATCACCCGCAACAAGGAAGTCAGCGCCGACATGCGCGTGTTCGTCGACGAGTTCATCACCCGTCTGGCGGAGATGCACGGCGAAGGCCAGTCCAGTGAAGCGGCGCATCAGCGCGGTCATCACGCCAACCATTCCGTACCGGCCTGAGGAGCACTGACATGGCGTCCGTAAATGCCTCCCACGACGATGACGAAGATGCCGCAGTGGACAGCATCAACATCACGCCACTGGTGGACGTGCTGATGGTGGTGCTGGTGATGTTCATCCTCACCGCCACCGCGCAGGTCTCCGGGATTCAGATCAACCTGCCCAAGGCCAGCGCGGCAGTGTCGCTGTCCGAGGCCAAGACCAAGGCGATTTCGGTCAACGACGGTGGCCAGGTGTTCCTCGACGCCTATCCGGTGACCCTGCCGGAACTGGAAGAACGCCTGCGCATCGAGAAGGCGCAGAACCCGGACTTCCCGGTGATCGTGCGCGGCGACGCCACGGTGCAGTACCAGAAGGTCATCGAAGTGCTGGATCTGCTGCGCCGGCTCGAACTGTCCCAGGTCGGTCTGGTGACCGGCAAACCGAGCCAGGGCTGAGTCATGACCGCACAACTTCCGATCGAACCGCTGCCGGTGAAGCCGTCGCCCTTGCGCTATGCGAAGTGGGGCGCCGGGCTGGTTCTCGCCGCACTCGCCGCGTGGTTCCTGTGGCAGTGGGCCAACGACATGAGCGGCATCCGCCGGGAAGCGCCGAAAGTGCCGACGATCATCCCGTTGCCGCCACCGCCACCTCCGCCGCCGGAAAAACCGCCGGAGCCGGAAACCCCGGTGGAAGAAAAAATCGTCGAGCCCGAGCCGACGCCCGAACCGCAAGAGGTCAAGCCCGAGGAAGAAGCACCGCCATCGCCGGCGGACGACCTGGCCAACCCGATGCAAATGGACGGCGACGCCCAGAGCGGCAACGACGCGTTCAACATCGGCGCGGGCAAGGGCGGCGGCATGGCCGGCGCGGGCGGTGGACGCGTGGGTAACGGTACCTACAGCCAGTTCCTCGCGTTCACCTTCCAGAAGCTGCTGCGCGAAAACCCCGACCTGCGCAACCTCGCGTTTTCGCTGCAGGCCGATGTGTGGCTGAGCAGCGTCGGCGAGATCACCCGGGTCGAGCTGATCAAGTCCAGCGGCAACCCCGAGATCGACAGTCAGGTGCTGGCGGCCTTGCGTAACGCGCCGCACCTGAGCGAACGGCCGCCGGCCTCCATCACCTTGCCTGTGCGCATGTCCCTGCAAGGGCGGCGTCCGGGTTAACCGAATTCATAAAGCTGTATGAAAAGGAGTTGTGTGCAGATGATTTCCAACGTGAATCGATTGTCCCTGGCGGTCGGCATGGTCATCGCGACCCTGGTCGGTCAGGCCGCGGCAGCGCCTGCGCCCTCGGAGAACGCCACGATCAATCTGATCCGCTTGCTGGTCGAGCAGGGCATTCTGAAACAGGACAAGGCCGACGCACTGATCGCCCAGGCCCAGAACGAAGCGGCCCAGGCCAAGCAGGCTGCGGCGTCCACCGCCGTGGCGGCCGGACCCGTTGCAGCACCGGGCGATGTGCGGGTGCAATACGTGCCGACCGCGGTACGCGACCAGATCCGCGATCAGGTCAAGGCCGAGGTCATGGCCACCGCCAAGCAGGAAAACTGGGCCGCGCCCAACACCTTCCCGGACTGGGCTTCGCGCATCAGCTTCGACGGCGACATTCGCCTGCGTGACGAATCGCGCTACTACTCCGGCAGCAACAGCAACGAAATCGTCGACTTCGCCAAACTCAACAACAACGGCCCGTACGACGTGAACCCCAACAGCAGCACCGCGTTGCCGCCGTTGCTCAACACCCGTGAAGACCGTACCAACCTGTTCCGCCTGCGCGCCCGACTGGGCATGAAAGCGGTGATTTCGCCGGAATGGACCGCCGGCATCCGCATCGGCACCGGCTCGGACAACAACCCGGTGTCGACCACCCAGAGCCTTGGCGGCGGCTTCGCCAAGAAAGACATCTGGCTCGATCAGGGTTACCTGACCTGGAAGCCGTCGGATGAGCTGACCTTGACCGGTGGCCGGTTCGCCAACCCGTTCATGTCCACCGACATGCTGTATTCCAACGACCTGAACTTTGACGGCGTGGCGGCGATTTTCGACCACAAACTCAGCAGCGACTGGGGCGTGTTCGGCACCATCGGCGCGTTCCCGGTGGATTACACCAACGACACCACCACCAGCAACGGCTTCGACAAGGAAGAAAGCGACAACAAGTGGCTGTATGGCGGTCAGGTCGGCGCCAAGTGGGCGATCAACAGCAACAACCGCTTGAAAGGTGCATTGGCTTACTACCGCTTCCAGGACATTCAGGGCCAACGCTCCAGCCCATGCGAGCCGTGGGCCGGCGCGCCGGGCTGCGACAGCGACGGCACCCGTGCCGCATTCATGCAGAAGGGCAACAGCGTGTTCCTGCTGCGTGACATCACGCCGAACCCGCTCAACCCGAGCACCACGCCGCAGCCGCAATTCGTTGGCCTGGCTTCGGAGTTCAACCTGCTGGACCTGAACCTCGTGTGGGATGCCGACCTGCCTGAAGACTTCAAGCTGCGCACCCAAGGCAACTACATCCACAACCTCGGCTACGACGAAGGCGACATGCGCAAACGTGCGGCCGGGCAACTGGTCAACAACCTCGACAGCAACGGCAACATCGAAAGCGGCGCCAATGCGTGGATGGTCCAGTTCACCCTTGGCAGCGCGCTGGAGCTGAAGAAGCAGGGCGACTGGAATATGTTCGCCGGCTACAAGTACATCCAGCCGGACGCCTTGCCGGACGGCTTCAACGACTCGTCGTTCCACCTCGGCGGCACCAACGCCAAGGGCTACTTCCTCGGTGGCAACTACGGTCTGGCGAAGAACGTCTACGCCAGCGGCCGCTGGATGAGCACCGAAGCGGTGTATGGCGCGCCGTTCGATATCGACGTCTTGCAGCTCGAGATCAATACGCGCTTCTAAGGCGCCGGGAGAGGGTTATGAACGCGCGATTTTTAGTGTTGGGCCTCGGCTTGATAGTCGCCAGCGGGGCCAGCGCCGAAGGCATGGAGGAACGCCTGCGCACGCAATTGCGCAGCACCACCCAGCAGTTGCAAACCCTGCAAAGCCAGCAGGCCCAGGCCAGCGCCGCGCAACTGGCGGCGCAGAACGAGGCCAAGGCTGCGCAGGCGCAAATCAAGCAGTTGACCGCCGAACTGGCCAAGGCCAAAGGCGTCGCCGAGCAACTGGCCGGGCAGCAGCAGAGCCTGCACAGCCAGGCTCAGGCACAGGTGGCGGCGAGTAACGAGCAGACCGGCAAGTTCAAGAAAGCCTATGACGAGCTGTTGGTCATGGCCCGTGCCAAAGAGGCAGAACGGTCTAAGCTTCAGGCGCAATTGACTGAACGTGACACACAAGTGCAGCAATGTTCGGTCAAGAATCAGCAGATGTACGGCGTGGCCAAGCAGATTCTCACCGCCTACGAAAACATCGATGTGGCCGAGGTGATGAAAATCCGCCAGCCCTTCGCCGGCAGCGCCCGGGTCAAGTTCGATGAACTGGCTCAGGGCTTCGGCGATGAGCTGTACAAGACTCAATTCGATGCGCCGCAAGCTGCGATTGCGCACTGATTAAAAGACTCATAGACAAGGAAGAAGTAATGACTCAATTGATCTCCCACGTATCCCCGCAATCCCTGACCGAAGTGCTGCAAGCCGCCGGTTACCGCGTCAACCAGACCGAACAGAACGGCATCGTCCAGTTGCTCAGCGCCAGCCAGGGCATCGGTTACGCGGTGCGTTTCGGCAACCCGGCGGTGGCGGAGCAGGGCAGCTACGTCGACTTCACCTTCAGCTGCGCCTTGCGCGTGCAGGGTGAGTTGCCGGCCGGTGTGGCCGAACAGTGGAACGCGACCCGCCGGTTTGCCCGGTTGTCGTTGCAGGGCGAGTTTCTGGTGATGGAAATGGACGTGGTGGTGGCCGCTGGCGTCAGCAGCGATTACCTGCGCGGCAACTTGGAATTGTGGGATCGCCTGCTTCAGGAGTTCATCGTATACCTGCGTGATTTCACCCAGAACGCTGCTGCCGCCCAGGCTCCGAAGGTTGAGCAAGAGGAAGTCGCGCTGTGACGAAACCTGCCATGGTAATCAGCGCCGCTGCGGTGGCGCTGTTGGTGGTGGCCGTGGCGCTGGTGGTGCGGCCGGGCAATGACCCGGTCGCCGCCCAGCAGCCGGCGCCGGTCATTGCGGCGAATGCCGGGCCGGCAGTGGCGCGGCTGGGCAATCAGCAGGTCTCGCCCGAGGAATTGCAGGCGCTGCTGGCGGCCGTACCGCCGCAGACCCGCGAGCAATTGCGCGGCAATCGTGAAGCGCTGGAGCGCTGGATTCGTTCACGCCTGGCCGAAAAAGCCGTGCTGGAACAAGCCGACGCCCAGGGCTGGGCGCAGCGCCCGGACGTGGTGCGGCAGACCCGTGCAGCCACTGAGCAGATCGTGTTCCGCGACTATTTGCAGTCGGTGAGCAAAGTACCTTCGGATTACCCGAGCACTGCCGAGTTGCAGCAGGCATATGACGCCGGCAAGGCCAACTGGCAGACGCCGGCGCTGTATCGGGTGAGCCAGATTTTCCTCGGGGTGAACGAACCGCAGAATCTTGAGACCGTGCGTAAGCAAGCAGTGGAGTTGAGCAAGAAAGCGCAGTCGACCCCAGCGGAATTCGCGGCGTTGGCCAAAGAGTTTTCCCAGGATCGCCTGACCGCTGAACGTGGCGGCGACACCGGCCTGCAACCCTTGCAGCAACTGGTGCCCGAAGTTCGCGGTGCCGTAGCGCGACTCAAGGTTGGCGCGGTCTCCGATCCGGTTCAAAGCAGCGCCGGCTTCCACGTGATCAAACTCACTGAACAACAACCGGCCCGCACCGCGACCCTCGACGAACTGCGCGATCAACTGACCCAGGCCTTGCGGGCACAGCGTCAGGAGCAGATCGCCCAGGCGTACCTGGACGGCATGCTCAACACCGCAACGCTGAGCATCGACGGGGCCGAGCTCAACAAGGTGCTGGAGACCAAACCCTAAGCGCTGCACATCAAAACAAAGATCGACAGGGAGTCATCGATGTCATTCACCGAACCCGCAGCACGACAGAGCAGCGCCGATTTCCGCTGGCCCCGGGACAAGGAAGAACCCTGGCCGGCGCACGCCGCGACCCTCGACGGCGACGTCGCCCAATACTTTCTGGTCAGCGCCCGTTGCGGCTGCTTCATGCAGGCCGCCCGCAGCCTCAACGTGCGCTCGACCCTGCTGCGTAAACAACTGGCGCAGCTTGAACAGCAATTGCAATGTGCGCTGTTCAGCTTCCAGGGCAGCGCCTTGACCCTGACCCGCGAAGGCCAGCAATTGCAGGCGCAACTGGTTGCCCTGGCCCACGAACGCAAACTCCCGGTGATCGAGCAACCCCTGATCAGACTGGCCGTCGCCGAATCGATCCTGCACGACATCCTCGGCCGCGACCTCATCGCACTGCTGCGCCGCAACGCCAGCGTGCGCCTGGAAATCATCGCCCTCGACAGCGAACTGGCCCTGCGCGCCGTCAGCGCCGACATCGTGCTCTGGCTCGCCCACGGCGACACCCCGCATCCGGGTCCGACCTTCGCCACCAACGAACCGCAACGCCTCGCGCAACTGGAATACCAGCCGCATATCGCCAAACGTTACTCCCGCGTGACTGCGCGACCAGAGAGTCCGGACGACCTCGCCGATTTCATGCTGGTGCAATGGCAGCATGATCGGCAGATCGACAGCTTTCGGCCGTGGAATGAACTGGTCGAACAGCGGTTGGCGGGGGTGGTTCAGATGCAGTCCTATGAGCTGATGCTGGAGATGATTCGTTGCAGCGCGTGCATTGGTTTGTTGCCGATGTACATGAGCCGGTTTGATCGCGGGTTGGTGGCGTTGCCGGGGTTGTTTGGGGAAGCGATGCGGTTGCAGGCTTGGTTGGCGGTGAATAGTGAGTCGCAGGAGGTCGGGGAGGTGCAGGTGCTGGTGGAGTTGATTCAGCGAACGTTCAATGAGCGGCAGGAGTGGTTTGAATAAATCACGCAGGTTTAGATCGTTCCCACGCAGAGCGTGGGAACGATCTAACGAAAACGGCCCATGCAGGGCCGTTTTGGTTTCATCACTCAGGGCCGAGGTTCAGCCGCCACATCCAGATTATCCAGCACCCGATTTACCGCCAGTTCCGCCAGCATGATCAGTTGCCCGATGCCCAGCAGCACATGCCGCTGCGGCGCATCGATCATCCCGGCGAAATCGCTGGCCATGGTTTTGGCCGAGGTCAGGGTTTCGCAGGCGTCGGCCAGCAGTTCTTCGTTCGCGATGCCGGGGGCGATGAGGTAGCGGGTGTTGGGTTTGAGGAGCGGTTTTCTGGGGTGGAACGGATTGAGGTAGTGATCGAGGGCGCGTTCGGCGGCTTCGTGGAATTTCTTGGAGTCGAGGGTTTCGTAGGGCGAGGTGGTATCGGTTTCGGGTGGATTGGGTGTTGGTTTGATCATTGTGAAGCTCCTTGAGAAATGGAGCCGTCATCCACCGCTGCTAAACGAATGGGGTGGCGGCTGTACGCGGGTTAGCAGACCAGGCTCAAGGATCCCGGCGCACCGAAGTGCCCCACGCAAGCCGCCATAAAACAGAAATGGCGAAACCAGCGTGCCTTGAAATTAACCGAGCTGCTAAACCCGATCACTGATTCATCAGCGACCCGGAAACGATAGGGCCGGCCCTCAAGGCACACAAGCCGGTGGATTCTGGCGGATGCGTAGGCAATGGCGCAAGGCGTTGTGGCTTGCCGGACGTTTCGGTCAACGGCTTTAAACAGTCATGGCGAATCCGTGAAGAAGCGGTTTACAGTGACCGGCCACGCACTGATCCAGGAGGGATCTTTCATGCCTGAGCACAACCCCGCCATTCACCTCGAACGCTTCAGCGAATCCCACGTCGAGGGCATCACCGCGCTCTATAACGACCCCGCCGTGACTCGGCAGGTGTTGCAGATGCCGTTTCAGACCACCGAGGTCTGGCGCAAACGCCTGGCGCCGGACAACGAGCGGGTGGTGCAACTGGTGGCGCTGCATCAGGGGGTGGTGATTGGCAATCTGGGGCTGGAACAGTTCTCGCGAATTCGCCGCAGCCATGCCGGCAGTGTCGGCATGGCCGTAGCGGTGGCGTGGCAGGGCAAGGGGGTCGGTTCGAAGCTGTTGGCAGCGGCGCTGGACATCGCCGACAACTGGATGAACCTGCACCGGGTGGAGCTTTCGGTGTACGCCGACAACGAGGCGGCCATCGGCCTCTACCGCAAATTCGGCTTCGAAACCGAGGGCCTGTTCCGCGATTACGCCGTGCGTGACGGGCAATGGGTCGACACCCTGAGCATGGCGCGTCTGCGCAAGCGCTGACCTTTTGTCAGTCCATGACCGAAGTGGCGACCGCGCAGGTAAATGACTTGCACGGTCGTCTTCGGCATCTGCCATGCTCAAAGTCCGCAGCACCGCTTCCTTGAAGGAACACCGCAATGGACGACGTACAGCAACTGGGCGAAATGCTTCGCCACTATGCCGACAGCGAAGCGCACAAGAAGCAATTGTTCGAGACGCAGTCAGCGACCTGGGCCACACGGATCACTGAGTTGTTCGGGCAGATCCAGCAATGGCTGGAGCCGGTGCAGGCGCCGGGGTTGCTGGAGGTGAGTCGGGAGGCATATGTGGCGTTCGGGCCGAGCATTCCGGTTGAGACGTCAACCTTCAAGACTGAAAAGCTGAGCATCGTGATCGCCGGCAAACCGGTGGAGTTTGTGCCGGATGTGATGGGCAGTGGCGGGCAGATTTCGCTGGCGGTGATGGGGCTGACGGCGGCGCGGTACGGGAGTGTTTCGTTGGTGGGGCTGCCCAATGGTGATTGGCAGTGGCGCAAGACCAATGGTTTGAAGGATCCGGATACGTTTGCTTTCGATGCGAATTTTCTCGCGCAGCAGTTACAGAGCCTCATCCCTCGCGACCGCACCTAAGATCAAAAGCCACCCAGTAACTGATCGTTCCCACGCTCTGCGTGGGAATGCCTCAAGGGACGCTCTGCGTTCCAGCTCTGGAAGGGACGCGGAGCGTCCCGGGCTGCATTCCCACGCGGAGCGTGGGAACGATCAACAGAAGTACTCACATTTCGAGATTTATCCAGCCCACCTTGGCCGTTTCCGGCGCCACCGCTTTAACGGTCTTACCGGTGGCCAACTCAACCCGCCGAGCCACCTCCGGATCATCCGCAAACGGCGTCAGACTCGCATCGTCCAGGCTCTCCGTCGTCTCGTGGCGCAGGCAATACTCCACCGCCAGCCACAAAAACAGCACGCCCAACACATTCAAAAAAACATCGAACATGACCGGCTCCATTAATCAGGCGATCTGCGCTTCACGGTGGGCAATCGCAACATCCGCCACCCGCACCGTGCGCCATACGTTGTAGGCCATCAGCAACATGCCCGTCAGGAAGAACACCCCACCGGCAAACCGTACGACAAACCCCGGATGGCTGGCCTGCAACGCCTCGACAAACGAGTAGGTCAGCGTGCCGTCTTCGTTGATCGCCCGCCACATCAGGCCCTGGGTGATGCCGTTGACCCACATCGACGCGATGTACAACACGGTGCCAATGGTCGCCAGCCAGAAGTGCAGGTTGATCAGCGGCGTGCTGTGCATGCGTTCGCGGCCGAAGACCTTGGGCACCATGTGATAGGTCGCGCCGAAGGTGATCATTGCCACCCAGCCGAGCGCGCCGGCGTGTACGTGGCCGATGGTCCAGTCGGTGTAGTGGGAGAGGGCGTTGACGGTCTTGATCGCCATCATCGGGCCTTCGAACGTCGACATGCCGTAGAACGCCAGCGACAGAACGAGGAAGCGCAGGATCGGGTCGGTGCGCAACTGATGCCAGGCGCCAGACAAGGTCATCATTCCGTTGATCATCCCGCCCCAGCTCGGCGCCAGCAGGATCAGCGACATCGCCATCCCCAGCGACTGTGCCCAGTCCGGCAGCGCGGTGTAGTGCAAGTGGTGCGGGCCGGCCCAGATGTACAGGGTGATCAGCGCCCAGAAGTGCACGATCGACAACCGGTACGAATACACCGGCCGATTGACCTGTTTCGGCACGAAGTAATACATCATCCCGAGGAACCCGGTGGTCAGGAAGAAACCCACCGCGTTGTGCCCGTACCACCACTGCACCATGGCGTCGGTGGCGCCGGAATACACCGGATAGGACTTGAACCAGTCCACCGGAATCGACAGGTGATTGACCACGTGCAGCATGGCGATCACCAGGATGAAGGCGCCGAAGAACCAGTTGCCGACGTAGATATGCTTGGTCTTGCGCTGCACCACGGTGGTGAAGAACACCACGGCGTACGCGACCCAGACCACCGCCATCCACACCGCGCCGGAGAATTCGATCTCGGCGTATTCCTTGGTGGTGGTGTAGCCCATCGGCAGGGTGACCAGCATGATCACGATCACCGATTGCCAGCCCCAGAAAGTGAAGGCTGCGAGTTTGTCCGAGTACAGCCGCACCTGGCAGGTACGCTGCACCGCGTAGTAACTGGCGGCGAATTGCGCGCTGCCGGCGAAGCCGAAAATCACCAGGCTGGTGTGCAACGGTCGCAAGCGGCCGAAGGTGGTCCACGGCAAGTCCAGATTCATGTCCGGCCATACCAGTTGCGAGGCGATCCATACCCCCATCGCCATGCCCACGACACCCCAGAAAACAGTCGCGATGACGAATTGGCGGACGACCTTGTAGTTATAAGCCTGTCCGATTGTTGCTGTGCTCATGGTCAATTCTTCCACGGTTGCAAAGTCTTGCCAGGCCACCCGGTCTGGCACGAGCTGCACTGTAGAAACCCCGCCAGAAACAAAACAGGCTCAGGAATTGTTCATTTATGCGGATCAGATTGACGTGCTGCCTGCGGCCATCTGCCGCGCTCTGATACGGTTTTTATGGTTTCAGGTGAATCTGTAACGGGCTGCGCTGCAACGTCATAGTGCTTTCAGGAATCTGTGGGAACGAGGCTTCTAGAGATTGCGCGATCTGGCGCAATCTCTAGAAGCCTCGTTCCCACAGGAGTTGTGCTGAGTGCTGATGAGGTAGCCGATGTATCAATACGACGATTACGACCGGGCGCTGGTGTTCGAGCGCGTTGCGCAGTTTCGCGATCAGGTCGAGCGCTTCATGGCCGGGGAGTTGAGCGAAGAAGAGTTCCTGCCGCTGCGCCTGCAAAACGGCCTGTACATGCAAAAGCACGCTTACATGCTGCGGGTGGCCATCCCCTACGGCACCTTGAGCGCCGAACAGATGCGCACTTTGGCGAGCATTGCCAGTGACTACGACCGTGGCTACGGCCACTTCACCACCCGGCAGAACATGCAGTTCAACTGGATCGAACTGCATGAGGTGCCGGACATTCTCGAACGCCTGGCGCAGGTCAACATGCATGCGATCCAGACCTCGGGCAACTGTGTGCGCAACATCACCACCGAAGCCTTCGCCGGGGTCGCGGCAGACGAGTTGATCGACCCGCGCCCGCTGGCGGAGATCCTGCGGCAATGGTCGACGATCAACCCGGAATTCCTGTTCCTGCCGCGCAAGTTCAAGATCGCCATCTGCTCGGCGAAGCAGGATCGCGCGGCGATCATGATGCACGACATCGGCCTATACCTTTACCCCGGCCGCGACGGGCAGATGCTGCTGCGAGTGATCGTTGGCGGAGGTCTGGGGCGCACGCCGATCCTCGGTCTGCAGATCCGCGATGGCTTGCCATGGCAGCACTTGCTGTCTTACGTCGAGGCGGTGTTGCGGGTCTACAACCGCCACGGCCGGCGCGACAACAAGTACAAGGCGCGGATCAAAATTCTGGTCAAGGCGCTGGGCATCGAGGCGTTCGCCAAAGAGGTCGAAGAGGAATGGCAACACCTCAAGGATGGCCCGGCGCAACTGACTGAGGATGAATACCTGCGGGTCGCCAACGCCTTCGTGCCGCCGAACTATCGGACTCTGGCGGGCACCGATCTGGATTTCGGCACGCACCTGGCGGACAACCCGGCGTTCGCCCGTTGGGTCGCGCGCAACGTGCAACCGCATAAAGTGCCGGGCTACACCAGCGTGGTGCTGTCGACCAAACCGGGTCTGGCCTCGCCGCCGGGGGATGTGACCGGTTTGCAGATGCTGGCGGTGGCCGACTGGTCCGAGCGTTTCGGCTTCGGTGAAATCCGTATCGCCCACGAGCAGAACATCGTCCTGCCGGATGTGCCCAAGTCCGATCTGTATGCGCTGTGGCAACTGGCGAAAGAGCAGGGCCTGGGTGCCGCCAACGTCGGCCTGCTGACTGACATCATTGCCTGCCCCGGCGGTGATTTCTGTGCGCTGGCCAACGCCAAGTCGATCCCGATTGCCCAGGCGATTCAGGCGCGTTTCGACAACCTCGATTACCTGCACGACCTCGGCGATATCAGCCTGAACATTTCCGGCTGCATGAACGCCTGCGGCCATCACCACATCGGCAACATCGGGATTCTCGGTGTCGACAAGAACGGCAGCGAGTGGTACCAGATCACCCTCGGCGGGTCGCAGGGCAAGAACAGCGCACTGGGCAAAGTCATCGGCCCGTCGTTCAGCGCCGCCGAAGTGCCGCAAGTGATCGAACGGATCATCGGCACCTTCGTGCGCTACCGCGAGAGCGAAGAATTGTTCGTCGATACCGTTGCGCGCATCGGACTGGAGCCGTTCAAGGAACGGGTCTACCCGAAAACGCTGGAGGTGTCGGCATGAACAACCTGCTGCGGATGGAAGAGAGCGGGGCGCGGATTGTGCTCGACGATCCGTGGACGCTGATCCGCTTGCCTGAAACAGCGTCCAGTTCCGGGATGCTGATTCTGCCGATGGCCCACTGGCTCGAATCACCCTCAACCCATGCAGTCTGGCTCGGCCCGGACGACGGCGTCGAAAGCCTGCTGCCATGGCTGACCTCGCTGCCGCTGATCGCCCTCGACTTCCCGAGCTTTCGCGACGGCCGCGCCTACAGCCAGGCCTATCTGCTGCGCAGCCGTTTTGGCTGGAAAGGCGAGTTGCGGGCGATTGGCGATGTGCTGCGCGACCAGCTCAGCCACATGCGCCAGTGCGGGTTCGACAGCTTCGCGGTGCGCGAGGACAAATCCGCCGAGGATGCGCTCAAGGGGTTGGCGGGGATGAGCGTGTTGTACGGGCGCTCCGTCATCGAGCCGAGGCCGTTGTTTCGGCGGCGCTGAAGCGAGGCCCGCACAGGGGAAACCCTTAGAACCCTTACAAATCGGGGATTTTTCCTTGGGTCGATGGTGGCCTTTTGGTAGAGTCCCCGTCGCCAGCGGGTTTTCGGCTGGACGACGGAACGAAGAAGGGAGTCTGTTTGTGAGTGCGGGCAAGAAGATCTTGGGCCTGACGGCGTTGCTGTTGATGCTGACGTTGTGGGCCGGTTACATCTACGTATTCAACGAAAGCCGTGGCGGTCAGCTCGGCGGTGTCGGCGAAAGCACCGCGTGGTGCGGCACGCCGCCGTCCTCGGATGCGGCGCTGCTGGGCAAGGATCAGTTGACCTTGCGCATCACCAACAACCTGCGCGGCGAGTTCATGCTCAGCGGCGCGGTGGTGGTGTCCGAACGCACCTTCAACCGCTATGACCTGGGCCGCAACGAACTGCGTCTGCGCCTGGAACCGTTGCAATGGTCGTACGGCGTTACGCCGATCTTCCTTGAGCAAGTGAAGGTCCTGCCGCTGAGTCGCAACCTCGCCTCGACCGACAAGAGTGCCTTTGCCCAACTCGAATCGCGCCCGATCGGCGTTCAGGGGCGGGTCACCGAGTTTCCTTTCGACACTTATCGCTACGGCTACAAGCCAGTCCTGTACTACCTCAAGGGCAACGAGCGTGTCGACCTGCGCTTCAAGAACATCACCACGCTGATGGAGATGTCCAACACCTTCACGCCGATCCAGAAGTACAACCGCGCCGACTACATCAACGAGAAAAACGTGATGGTTCGCGACGAGGATTACAAAGCCTACGGCCACCACGAATGCGCCTTCAGCGTCGAGCGCAAAGGCGCGTTCAAGGTCGTGGTGCTGTTGATGCTGCTGGTGTTGTGCCTGCCGTTGCTGCTGGTGTTCTACCGTGATGAGCCGGGGATCGACTTCCTCGCCACGCTGGTGGGGATCGGCGTGGTGCGCACGGTGCTGGTGGGGCCGGTGCAGGATTTCCAGCTGTACAACATCGACTTCCTGTTTGGCGCGGCGCTGCTGCTGGTGGGCACGGTGTCGCTGATCAAGGCGATGCGGATTAACAGTCGGCGGGAGATGGCGTTGCGCAGTGGAGAGACTTCGACCTGGTGACGCAAGCGGGCGGGAGCAGCCAAGTGCTGCTCCCGCCCGTTTTCATTTCAACGCCGGATCTCCCATATTCATCCTCTTCCACCCCTGCAACAAAACCTGCGCCTTCGGCTCCTGCCCGCTGTCCAGATACCACTGAATCAGCGACAACCGCGCATTGCGGTTCGCCGGCTGCACCTTGAGCAGTTTCTCCAGTTGCTCGCTCGCCTGATCCCCCTTGCCGCTGTCATGCAGCGCCACCGCCAGCACGTAACCGTATTGGGCGTTCTGCGGTTCCAGTTGTGCGGCTTTGCTCAGGGCTGACATGGCGTCGGCGGTCTTGCCCGCGCGGATCAGTGACAGGCCTCGGGTGTGCTGCAGCAGGGCCGCGTCAGGGTGTTCCTTGAGGCTGGCATCGAGCAGTTGCTGCGCCTCCTGACCCCGACCATTGGCCTCCAGCCATTGCACCAGCGTGACCAGCGCCGGGTAGAAGTCCGGGTCGCGCTTCAGCGCTGTCCGTAACAGGCCTTCAACCTCTGAACTGCGACCACTGGCCTGATAGAGCATCGCCAGATTCAGGTTGGCTTCGGCGCGTTCGGCCAGGCTCTTCTGCACGGTTTCGTACTCGGCAATCGCCGCGTCCCAATTGGCCTGAGCCGGGCCCAGACCATTGCGGGCGACACTCAGCAGATCCCGCGCCGCGACGATTCGGACCGCTTTCACCGGATCGCCCAGTAACGGCGTCAACAGCGGCAAGCGCTCTGGCGGTGGCAGGAGCGCGCTGATCGCCCGCACCGCGCTTTCGCGTACCTGCGGCGCCGGGTTCTTCAGGTCCGTGGTCGCCAGTTTCAGCGCCTGTTCACTTGGATAGAGTGGCAATTCCGCGAGCAATGTCGCTCGCTGGATCGCCGGCAGGTTGCTGCGCTGCAATTGCTCGTACAACGCTTGTGCAGCGCCCGGCTGGCCATTGCGAATCAGCCACAGGCTCTCGTCGTAACGCGGCGCTTGAGGTTCGGTCGAGGCAGTCCACAGTTTGAATTGCGCGGTGACCTTGTCGCCGGCCTTGCCCTGATGACAGGTCAGGCAGGCGTCTGGCGTGCCGAGCTTTTGCGCACGCTCCGGGTTGGGGATGCTGAAGCTGTGGTCATGCCGGAAGTCGTTGCCCATGTAGAACTTGCCGGGCATGTGGCAATCCACGCATTGCGAGCCGGGCTGACCCATGGTGTGGCGGGTGTGTTCGATACTGTCGTAGTTCTTCGCTTGCAGGCCCTGGCCATCGACACCTTCGACCGAGGTCTTGCCGGCCGTGTTGTGGCATTGCAGGCACACCGCGTTGCCCGGTGCCTTCAGCTCGGTGCTGTGAGGGTTGTGGCAGTTGCTGCAACGCACGCCCTTGTCGAACATTTTGCTTTGGGCGAAGGAACCGTGTTCGAACACTTCGTCCTTGATCTTGCCGTCCAGCGCATACAGCTCGCGTGTCAGGGTGCTGGGCAGGTAATCGTCCATCAGCCGTTTGCCGACGGTGTAGCCGTCGCCCAGCGGCGCGCGGCGGGCGTGGCAGCGGGCGCAGGTTTCGATCTCGACGGTGGCGTTCTTGTCCTTGAGATCGACGTCGAATCCGGCATGAATCAGGTCGGTTTTCTTCGCCGTCCATTGCAGATGATTCGACGCCGGCCCATGACAGGCCTGGCAACCGACGCCGAGGCTGTTCCAGTGGCTGGCGAAAGTGTTGCTGGCCGCGTCGAAATTGCGCTTGAACCCAGTGGTGTGGCACTCGACGCACATGAAGTTGGCGTTCTGGCTCGGCTTGCTCCAGTGCAGCGGATTCTTGAAGTTCACGCCCTGGCCGGGGTAGAGGTGAAACCAGCGGTTTTTCTCGGTATCCCAGGCGACGCCAAGGGCCTGCAACCGGCCTTCACCGACGTCGATCAAGTATTGCTGAAGCGGCGCGATGCCGAAGGTGTAGGCGACTTTGAAGTCGGCATTCTTGCCGTCGATGCCCGGCGTGTTGACCCAAAACTCGTCGCCCTTGCGCGCGAAACGGGTGGATTCGTTTTCAGCCTTGAACGTTACATTGTTGAAGTCACCGAGCATGGTTTCGGCATTCGCCGGTTGCATCGCCAACTGATGATGGGAGCCTTGCCAGTCCTTGACCTGTTGCTGGTGACAGCCCTGACATTGCTGTTCATCAACCATGGTCGCGGGCAGTGTCGGTGCAGGTTTGGCCGCTACCGCCACAGGTGTGCTGACCGGCACGGCTTTGACCGGTGCCGGAGCGGGGCTGAACAGAAACCAGCCGATCCCCGCCACGGCCGCGAGCAGCAGGCCAATGGTGACAGGGAACAGGTAGCGTGAAATCGAGGTCGGTAAAGCATCAGGCTGGCGCGGTGCATCGTTATTTTTATGCTTGGGCATTGCGACTTCCGTAGTCCAGGTGCATTTGCCTTCTGGCGTGCGTTCAAGCTCGATGCAGCTTTGCCGGATGCCCGGCATCTGTCAAATGACCGTTGTGAACCGGCACACGGCACGGCGCCAATATTGTGTGTTCTGATCGCAATTCGCGGGTTTTTAGCTATACCTGTAACTCCCCAATGCAACAAATCAGGCCTTCTGACAGGAGTTACAGCATGAAGCTAGCCGTGATGATGAGCACCCTGTGCATTGCCACTCTTGGCGTGGTGGGTTGCTCCAGCAAAACCGTCGCTCCAGATGAGTACTCCGGGTTTCTCAAGGACTACAGCCAACTCAAGGAGGCCAAGTCACCGTCCGGGGCCGAGGTGATGCGCTGGGTCGATCCCAAGCTTGATATCAACAAGTTCACCAGCGTCTATATCGAACCGACGCAGCTCTACCCAAAACCTCAACCGACCGTGAAGATTCCGCAACAGACCCTCAATGGCATCACCGCTTACTACGATCAGGCGCTCAAGCGTGAAGTGGGCAAATCCTTGCCTTTGGCCAGCGGCCCCGGCCCGGGCGTGATTGTGGTGCGTGCGGCGATCACCGCCGTGAGCAGCAAGACCGAAGGCCTGCATGCCTATGAAGTGATCCCGATTGCGCTGGTGGCGGCAGCGGTCAGTACCGCCAGCGGTATCCGCGATCAGGAAACCACCCTGGCCACCGAAGCGGTGTTCCTCGATGGCGGCAATAACAAGGTCGTGGCCCAGGTCGTGCGCAAAGGCACCGGCAAACCGCTGCAGAACGACTCCCAGGTGATGAAGGCCGATGACGTGAAAGCCGTGATCGATGGCTGGGCGTCGGACATGCATCAGTCGTATCTCAAGCTCAAGTCCAAGTAATCCCGCCGATCATTCCCACGCACCGCGTGGGAATGATCGGATGACGAGAGTCACTGCCCGACAAACCAGCGGTAATACGGATTCCCTCCATCTCCCTGCATCACCTCGCGAATATCCCGGCCCCAGGCATCCCGATCACCGTCATAGGCGTGCAGGCTTGCGCGGTAGAACTGCATCAGGCGCTGTCTGTGCCCCTGCATCCGTTCTTCGAACCCCGCATCGGCATTCACCAGCGGTGGCGCAACGTAAAGGTCCAGCAGCGCCGGCAACACCCGCGTGATTTCCTTGGTGCGCACCCACGGCGCGTATTCGATGCGCGGCTGATCGTCGGTCACGGCCGGGGCGTCGGCGGCGAAGCGTTCCAGACCGGCGCGATCGGTCACCCAAGTCGACAGTAACGCCGGCGCCGAGCCGATGCCGACGTCCTGCAAGGCGCCGCGTACGCTGTCCTGTTGCAGGCGTCGGGAGATTTTTTCTGCATCCAGCTCGATGGGCGTCAGCGAGCCCACCAGCAGCATCTCGTGAAACTCGCTGGTCCACAGCGTCGCGTACGGGAAGACGTCGAGGAAACTGCGCACCAGCGAACGCGAGTCATCGATATTCTGGGTCGGCAGCGGCAGCCACTGTGCGACCAGACCCTGTTTTTCCAGACGGCTGGCGGCCAGTTGATAGAAATCCCGGGAATACAGATTGACCACGCCGGCCGCGGAGGGCGGTGGCGGCTCGAGGGTGATCAGGTCATAGGTCTGCGGGCTGCGCAGCAGTTCCTGACGACCATCGCGCAGCCGCACATCGACGCCGGGATCACCGGCAGCGTTGAAGTTACCCTTGAACAACGGCGCAGCCTTGATCACTGACGGCAGCAGCTCGGCCACGACCCGATGTTCCAGCCCCGGATAGCGCAGCAACGCGCCAGCGGTGATGCCGGTACCGAAACCGATGACCAGCGCCGAGCGCGGCTCGCCGTTGTGGATCAGCAGTGGCAGCAGCGCCTGAATCCGCATGTAACGCAGTGACGGCATGGCATCGCCGGTATTCGACACGCCCTGGATGTACAGGCGCTGGAACGCGTTCTGGCCTCGACCTTGAGTGACCACCGCGACCGTGCCGCCGCGTCCTTCCTCGTAGAAGGCCAGCTCGCCGTTGCGCGCACCGGGGAGCAGGCTGGCGAGTTTGTCGACCGGGGTCAGCACGGCCAGTGCAACGGACAGCAAGCCCAGCGCGGCCACTGCCTGACGCCGGCCTTTCTTCACGCCATGGCCCTTGCGCACGGCGAACCAGCCGATACCGGCGGCGATGATCGCCAGCAGGCCCAGCGTGCGTACCAGTCCCAGCAATGGAATCAGCAGGAAACCACAGAGCATCACGCCGATGATCCCGCCCAACGTGTTGAACGCCACCACTGCGCCGACATCGCGGCCGACATGTTCGTGGCCGACACTCAAACGCAGGGCCAACGGAAACGCCGCGCCCAGCAGCAAGGTCGGCAGGAACACAATGCACAACGCCGCAACAGCGAAACGTGCGCTCATGCCGGCCAGTTCACTGGCGCCTTGAGTCACGAGCCAGATTTCCGCCTGACTCTGGGCGATCACCAGCCAGCGACCGAGCAGGGCGATTTCCAGCAGGGCGATCAGTCCCGCGCCAGCGATCAGCAAGCCGAACACACCCCACGGATCGCGAATCCGTTCGACGCGACGGGCGAGCAGGGCGCTGCCCAGAAACAGCCCGGTCAGGTAGGTCGCCAGCACCACGGCGAACGCGTAAGTGCGGGTGCTCATGAATTGCACGATCGACTGCGACCACACCACTTCGTAACCGAGGGCCACGCCGCCGGCGATGGAATAAAGCCAGAGGGCAGTGCGATCCGGAGCTTTTTCAGTGTGATGCTTGAGCGGGGCTTCGACCGGCATCGGATGCTGGCGCTGCCAACCCAATGCTCCGGCAGCGGCCAGCAGATTGAGCATCGCTGCGGCCAACGCACTGCCGCGCACGCCGAGGGTGGCGATCAATACGAACGCGGCGAGCAGGGTGCCGACAATCGCGCCCAATGTGTTTGCCGCATACAACTGGCCGCCGCCCTTGCCCGGCGTACTGCCCAGCGAGCGCACCAGCACCGGCAGCGTGCCACCCATCAACACGGCTGGAGCGCCCACCAGCATGAACGGCAGCAACCAGGCCAACAGGCCGACGTGATCCTGCAACCAGGCAAAAGGGCTGGCCGCCAGGCTCATGGCAAACGTCGCACCGACGCCCAGCACGGCCACCAGTACTTCCAGCCCGGCATACAGCAGAACCGGTTGCGCCAGCCGATCCGCCCAACGCCCGAACAGCCAGCCACCGATAGCCAGCCCGGCAAAGAAGGCACTGATGCCGGTGGTGATCGCGTAGACCTCGACCCCGACCACCAGCGACAGCTGCTTGATCCACAACACCTGATACACCAGCGCTGCGGCGCCGGAAATGCACAGCAGCAGGGCGGGGATCAGCAACGCCGGGGCGGTGGTGTGCGGGAGGGGATGGGCCGACGACTTGCTGGCGACACGTGAGGACATTGCGACTGCCTTGTTCCGGTTCAAGAATGATCGCTCCCGCGCGGAGCGTGGGAACGACCACTAAAAAGGGCCGCTCGCCAATGACGGCGAGCGGCGGTCAAGCGGTCTTACTGTGCAGGCTGGTTCTTCATTTTTTCTTCGATCTTCGCGTCCACCGCCGCACGGATCTGGTCGATGCTGAAGCTCGCCGGTTTCTGGCTTGGCGGATATTCGATGAAGGTCTGCAGGAAGCGCGCTGCCTTGGTGGTAGCAACGGCCACCAGATAAACGTTCTTGGTCGACCAGTCGTAATACTGATCGGACACCACGTCGGCCCGCTCATACGGGTCCATCCTCAGGTTGAAGATTTTCGGTACGCGCAACGGTGTGAACGGGTTGCTCCACACCGCGAAGCCACCGGGTGCACGCTGCTCGGCGAACACGGCTTTCCAGTTGCCGAAACGCATCGACACCAGCATGCCGTCGTCGTTGAAGTAGAAGAACTCGTTGCGTGCACCGTTCGGTTGTTGGCCCGTCAGGTAAGGCAGCTGGTTGTAACCGTCCAGATGCACCTTGAAGCTGTTACCGCCGCTGGTGGGCGCCCAGCCTTTGAGCAGCTTGCTGGCCACATCGGTATCACCGGCCGCCGCGAGCAAGGTCGGGAACCAGTCGAGTCCGGAGAACATCTCGTTCGAGACCTCACCCGGTTTGACCTTGCCCGGCCAGCGGATCATCGCCGGTACACGGTACGCGCCTTCCCAGTTGGAGTTCTTCTCGTTGCGGAACGGCGTGGTCGCCGCGTCCGGCCAGGAGAACTGGTTCGGCCCGTTGTCGGTGGTGTAGACGACGATGGTGTTGTCGGCGATTTTCAGGTCGTCGAGGGTCTTGAGCAGTTTGCCGACGTCGCCGTCGTGCTCGACCATGCCGTCCGCGTACTCGTTGCCGGGCATGCCGCTCTGGCCCTTCATCGAATCACGCACGTGGGTGAACAAGTGCATGCGGGTGGTGTTCATCCAGACAAAGAAAGGCTTGTCGGCCTTGGCTTGTTTTTCGATGAACGCCTGGGCGGCGGCGGTGGTTTCGTCGTCAATGGTTTCCATGCGTTTGGTGGTCAGCGCGCCGGTGTCTTCGATCTTGCCGTCGGCGAAGCTGTGGATCACGCCACGCGGGGAGTTGGCCTTGACGAACTCCGCATCGTCTTTCGGCCAGTAAGGACGTTCCGGTTCTTCTTCGGCGTTGAGGTGATAGAGGTTGCCGAAGAATTCATCGAAGCCGTGGTTGGTCGGCAGGTATTCGTCCTTGTCTCCGAGGTGGTTCTTGCCGAACTGGCCGGTCGCGTAGCCCTGGGACTTGAGTGCCTGGGCAATCGTGATGTCGCGCTTTTGCAGCCCGACCGTGGCGCCCGGTGCGCCGACTTTCGACAGGCCGGTACGCAGCGGCGTCTGGCCGGTGATGAAGGAGGATCGTCCTGCGGTGCAGCTGTTCTCCGCATAGTAGTCGGTGAACATCATGCCTTCCTTGGCGATCCGGTCGATGTTCGGCGTCTTGTAGCCGACCACGCCCATCGAATAGGCGCTGATGTTGGTCTGGCCGATGTCATCGCCGAAGATCACCAGAATGTTGGGTTTTTCAGCCGCTGTGGCAGTTGCCGACAGCGCCATCACCGACGTTGCCACGAGGGCGAGTTTCGGTAGCCACTTGCGTATGCGAGTCATCAGACTTGCTCCTTTTGCGCGGGGGTGGTGTGGTGCGTCAAACGTTTCTTGCAGTCCTGCGTCACGCTTTTGTTATTTCACTTGCTCGGGGGCGGGCGGATCGAACGGGTAGATCCGGCGCCAGTCGCTCGCCATGTCCACAACGGTCCAGCCACGGGAATTCGCTTCGTCGAGGGCCTTGTCCAGGCGACCGATATCGGACTTTCGGTCATAGGCCCATTCGCGTTTGGCGTCGGTGTGATGCACCAGGCCCATGAAGCGTTTGCCGGGGCCTGCCGCTGTCCACTGGAGCATCTGCAGGTCGCCGTCGGAGTTGCCGAACGCGAGGATCGGCCGGCGACCGATTACCGCATCAATGCTTTCCGGCTTGCCGGGGCCGTCGTCGTTGTGCGCCAATTTGGCGGTGCGCACGATCGAGGCTTTGCCGTCCTTGTAGCTGAACGCGGTCACGAAGGTGGTGCCGATCACCTGTTCCGGCGGGATGCCGTAGACCTTCTCGGCGAAGGCACGCATGAACGCCGTGTCGCCGCCGGAAACGATGTAGGTCTTGAAGTCCTGGCTGCGCAGGTAGTCGAGCATTTCCAGCATCGGCTGGAAGATCATCTCGGTGTACGGTTTGCCGGTTTTCGGATGCCGGGCCTGGGTCAGCCAGGTTTTGGCGTAGTCATCGAAGGCGTCGGTGGTCATGCCGGTGTGGGTGGCGGCGAAGATCTTCAGGATGCCGTCCATGCCGGCGGCTGCGAGAGCCTTGTGGTCGTTCTCGATCACGGCTTTGAACGGCTGTGTGGTCTTCCATTCCGGGTGTTGCGGCGCGGTGCGCTTGACCTCGTCGAAGGCGAACAGCAACTCGAAATACGCTGGTTGCTCGCTCCAAAGAGTGCCGTCGTTATCGAACACGGCAATGCGTTCGGCGGGTTTGACGAAGTCCTTGCCGGACTGGTCGGTGACCGCCTGGACGAATTCGATGATGTGCTTTTTCGCCGGCCCGTCGTTCCATGACGGCAGCGGCTCGCTGGCCTGTGCCAGCAACGGAAGTGCGAGGCCGAACAACAGGGCCAGACCAAAACGTTGGCGGTGCAGCATCGGGTTCGTCATGGGAAATCCTTCTCGTGGACGGGGTTGAGCGGGCGCAAGGCCGGGGCCGAACGGGCCTGCTGCTGTTCGGCCTGACTGTGAAGCGTAGACAACGATTGGCGCAGTTGGCCCAGTGTTTGTTCGGTGGCCGGCTCGCGGCCGTAAAGGCCACGCAACAGTCCTTGCAGGCGTTGCCCTGAGTCGACCAGTTTCAAGCCCAGCCCACGGCGGCGCAGCCACAGATAAACAGCGCTCAATTGCGCAGGTTTGCGGGTGAGTTGCGGGGCGATTTGCTGGTAGGCACTTTCGGCTGATTGCTGCCAGGCCAGCTCTCGTTTGTGCTTGCTGGTTTGCCACTGCTGGCGGGCACGGCTGAGCGCTGGCCAGCCTAGATAGCCGCCAACGACCAGTACGACGAGCAAGGCCAGCCACGCCAGCCACTGGGTGGAAAGGTGCAGGCGATTGTTCTGGCCGAGTCGTTTGAGGTCTTCGGTGATCGAGAACACCGGCTTGTACGCACTGTTGGCGGCGGCCTCGAAAGTGATCGCAGGGACTTGCGCGGTGCGACTTTGCTGTGCGCGCGAATCCCACCATTTCACCTCGATGGCTGGCAGGGTGTGGGCGCCGGCCGTGTCGATGCGATAGCTGACGCTGTCGATGCGCTGGCCGCCGAGGATATCGCCGCGACCGTCATCCAGATTGCTGATCTGCGGGGTTTTCACATAACGACTCAGTCCGTTGACCTCCACCAGCGCTGGAACGGGCAGCGCCATGGCGAGTGCGCCGTCGGCCTGCAGCGTCAGTTGGCGAGTGATGCTGTCGCCGACTTTCAGCGGCGTTGCCGAGTGGATGAGGGTTTGATTGAAGCGCAGCCCCGTGGCCACCAGCGGCGTTTCACCGGGTTTGAAACCGGGCGGCTGGGTGGCGCTGAACTGTAGCGGCTGGCTCTGGGCACTGATCTCGCTGGTGGCTTGACCAGGGCTGGCGCGCACGGTCAGGGCCGGAATGTTGAAACCCCGGGCAGCGTTCGGCGTGATCAGATAGCTGTAGCGCAGGCCCGTGAAATTCTGGCCGTCGAAGGTCTGGTTCAGGTGCTGGGCCTGACCGTCCGGCGGCATGACCAACGCGCCATCGAGCTTCAGGTCGGGCAGGATCGGGGCGCTGGTGAACCAGGTGTCGGTGAGGACATCGAGTTGCAGCGCCAGCAGTCCGCCGACCATGGCGCCTTCGGCGGGTTGCAGGTGAGCCTGCACGCGCATCTGCGGTTCAGCGGCTGCTATCTGGGCGCTCAAAAGGCATACAAGCCCTATCAACCGGTTCATGGTTTGGCCTCCGCCTGATCCTGCAAGCTGAATTTCTGCTTGAGGAATTTCGCCGGGGAGGTCGTGAGGTTCTGCAACCACAGCGCATCCGACGCCGCTTGTTCGGTCTCGACCGCTTTGCTCTGGCCCTTGCCCGGTGCCTTGTCGAGCTTGACCTCGTCCGGTTTGGTTTGCGGTGCATTCTGTTCGGCGCTCGCGGTGTCTTTTTGCAACGCAATCGCCAACGCCAGATTGGCCGTGGCTTCGGGGAAATGCGGCTGTAGTTTCAGGGCTTGGGTGTACGCCGCGATGGCCTCGTCGAACTTGAAGCGGCGCACGTAAATGTTGCCCAGATAGAAATACGCCTGCGGCGTGTCCAGTCGCGCGAAGGTCGCCAGCGCCAGGTCGTAGTCAGCCGCGTGATACGCCGCCACGCCTTTCCAGTACGGATCGACAAACAGTGCCGCCGCCTGCGGGAAATGTTCATGCTCGAAGGCCCAACGCCCTTGCTGATCTCGGGTAAAGAAGGCATCGGTCAATGCGTTGGCCTGGGCCGGTGCCGCTGGCCATCCAAGCCCTACGGCCAGTACCAGCGCCGGCATCCAGTTGACGCTCCAGCCCTTGCGCACGTTGCACAGCGCCAGCAACACCAGCGGCCAGCACAGCCAATAACCGGCGTCTTTCCAGTGCAGTTCCCGCTGTTCGGCGCTGGCGCTCTGGAAGTGCTGCTGCGCGTGCAGTTCGATCCAGTCCAGGTCGTCGTCATTCAGCGTCAGGCTGCCGAGCGGCGCATCGAGTGCCGAGGCCAGTTTCTTGATGGCGGCCGGATCGAAACTGCCCAGCGTCGGACGCCCATTGGCATCGATACGCGGCTGGCCGTTGGCGTCCTCAATGACACCGCCATCCTGATTGCCCACCGCGAGTATCAGCACTTGCAACTGTTCATCCCGATTTTCGATCGGCGCGGTGTCGGCGCCGTCGGTGATCAGCAGCAGGCTGCCGGGGACTTTCTCGGCGTCGAGCAGGCGCCTGGCCTGATCGATCACCGCGCTGACGTTCTTGCCCGGTTTGTCGATCAACCCGGTGCCCAAGGCTTGAATGAACGTGTCGAGCAACGCCGGATCATCGGTTGGCGGCAGCACCAGATGCGCGCTGCCGGCATAGGCGATCAGCGCGGTGCGGGCACCGGCCCGGCGCTGGATCAGGTCGTGCAATTTGTGTTTGGCGGCCTCAAGGCGAGTGGGTTGCACGTCGTTGGCATCCATCGACGGCGACAGATCGACAGCCACGATCAGCGGCGCGCGATTTTCCAGAAAGTCCGGGCGATCCTGCTCCCAGGTCGGCCCGGCCGCTGCCACCGCGCCGAGCATCAGCAGCGCACACAGCCAGTGCACCGGGCGCAGGCGCTGGTGATCCTGCGGGGTGACCAGCAAGTGCGGCAGCAGATGCCCGGCGATGTTGCCGCGCAGCCGTCGTTGCAAGTCACGGCCACGGCGCCAGAGCCATGGCAGCAGGGCGCCGAACAAGGCCAACAGCAGCCACAGCGGACGCAGGAAGTGGAAGTCGCCGAGATTGATCTCCATCTCAGGCCTCCTGCCGCTGGCGTGCAACCGCCAGCCGTGGGTGCAGCAGCGCGCCGAGGTGGTACAGCGCCAGGACCAGCAAGGCCGCGCCCAACGGCCAGTAGAACAGTTCGCGTTGCGGCTGATGGCTGAGGGTTTTGACCTGATGCGGCGTGAGGCGGTCGAGGGTGCTGTAGACCTGATCCAGCGCATTGCGATCTTCGGCGCGGAAGAACTGGCCGCCCGTAGTCTTGGCGATTTGCTCCAGCCCCGGCAGATTGACCTTGGCCTCGCCTGAGGCACTCGGATCGCCGATACCGATGGTATGAATCACCACGCCTTTGGCCGCGGCCATTTCAGCGGCGTGATCCGGCGTGATCGCACTGCTGGTGTCGTTGCCGTCGGTGAGCAGGATCAGGACTTTTTCCTGTTCATGGGCCTTGTCCAGCAACTTCAGGCTGAGACCGATGGCATCGCCAATCGCGGTGTTCGGGCCGGCCATGCCGATGCCGGTGTCTGCCAGCAGCAGTGACAGGCTGACGTGATCAAGGGTCAGCGGTGCCTGCGGATAGGCGCCGCTGCCGAACACGATCAGGCCGAGGCGGTCGTCCTTGCGCTTGTCGATGAAACCTTGGACGACGTCTTTCACGGCAGCGAGGCGATTGATTTTCTGGCCGCTGGCGTTGGTGAAGTCTTCGGTTTCCATCGACTGCGAAATGTCGATCGCGAGCATCAGATCGCGCACCGGTTGCTGACGCTCGATGGGCTTTTCGACAAACACCGGGCGGGCGACGGCCAACAGCAACAAGGCCCACACCAGGAAATTGAGCAGCAATTGCCAGTGATTGCGGCGGCTGCCGGCGGTGCCAGGCGTTTCACCCACGGCACGGCTCATGGCGTTGAAGAACGGCACACGCACGGCGCTGCGGGCTTCCTGATACGCGGGCAGGTAACGGTAGGCCAGCCAGGGCAGCGGCAGCAGGAGTAACAGCCACGGGTAATCAAGCTGCCACATGATGGTGCTCCACCCAGTGTTGGCAGGTGTCGAACAGCGCCTGCCGCTGCGGTGCAGGCAGATCTCGCAGGACGTCGTCGGGGGCGTAGGCCAGTCGGGCCAGTTGCTGACTGAAATCGGCGGGCAGTGTTTTTTTGCTGTGTTGCTGCAAGAAGTGTTGCCAGTCCTCTTGTTCAGCGGCTGCGACCAATTGCGATTGCGGCATCGAGATTGCCACGCGCTTGAGCAATTCCGGCAATTCGCGCAACGCATTCAGGTCATCACTGCGATCACGCAACTGCGCCAGCCGGACCAGTGCTTCACGCCGATACTGGTCGCGCCGCCATTGCCGGTACCGCCGCGCCCCGATCGCCAGTGCAGTCAGCAGCAGAACCGCCAGCAATACCCACCAGCCCCAGGTCTGTGGCGCGTAACCGATTGGCGCGGGCAGGCCCAACTCCTTGAGTTGTTCGATGCTCGGAATGTTCGGGTTCACCGCCGGGGTCCGGCGCTTTTGCCAAGCTCGGCGCGCAATTGCTGATGGGCTTCTTCTGCGGTGCTGAACATCATCAGCGGCACCTGACTGCGGCGCAGCAGGGTGGCGACGTCCTTGAGCCGGCCGCCGAGAAAGTCCCCCAGTGGCTGATGCACGTTGCGTTTCTCGACCGCCAGTTCCACTTGCAACTGGCCTTGGGTCACCAGCAGTCGGCCGTCGTTCGGCAACTTCATCGCCATCGGGTCGTAGACCTGCAACGCAATCACATCGTTGTGCGCCGACAGTTGTCGCATCAACTTCAAGGTGCGCTCGCCGGCCCCGGCAAAGTCGCTGACGATGCAGATCAGATGGTCATGCCCGGCCAGCGCCAGGCAACGTTGCAAGGCTTTGTCCAGTTGGTCCTCGTCTTCGGCGTCGGGGTTGCCGGCGTTCAGCGCCTGATTCTGCTCGGCGATGCGACTGAGCAAGACCTCGACCCGTTTACGGCTGCGCAACGGCGCGATGCAGTCGATGCGCCGATCGTTGAACACCAGCCCGCCGACCCGATCCCCGGCATGGAACACCATCCACGCCGCGAGTGCGCCGAGCTCAGCAGCGACAGCGGATTTGAAGCTGCGCTGTGAGCCGAAAAACATCGACATGCGCTGGTCGACCACGATCAAAGCGGGGCGGTCGCGCTCTTCAGTAAACGTGCGCACCACCGGTTTGCCGGTGCGCAGCGAGGCGCGCCAGTCGAGGTGACGCAAATCGTCGCCGGGCTGATAGCGGCGCAGTTCATCAAAGTTCAAACCCCGGCCACGCAGGCGCGAGGCGTGGTTGCCGGCGAGGATGCTGCCCTGAGGCTGGCGGGCCAGGAAACTCAGATCACGGGCTTTGAACTCCAGCGCCATCAACTGCGCGAGAGAGACATAGACCAGCCCGTCGGTGCTTTCCATATCAGGCCTCAGGCGGGGATCGCCACTTTGTCGAGGATCCGGTCCAGCACCTGATCGGCGCTGACACCATCGGCCACCGCGTCGTAGCTCAGTTGCAGGCGATGGCGCAGCACCGGGTGCACCACGGCGCGCACGTTGTCCGGCGAAACGAAATCCTGGCCCTGCAACCACGCATCGGCCCGGGCGCAACGGTCCAGACCGATGCCGCCGCGCGGACTGGCGCCGATGGCGATCCAGCGGCCGAGGTCTTCGTCGTAATCGGCCGGATGGCGGGTGGCGTTGATCAGGTCGATCAGGTAGCGGTCGATGGCGGGGGAGACGTGCACCGCACTGACTTCCTTGCGTGCGGCGAAGATCACGTCCTGCGCCAGTTCGAACCCCTTGGTCGGTGCCGTGTTGGCGCCCTGGGCGAACTCTTCGGCGCGCAGCAGTCGCAGCACCTGGCTCTCGTTGTCGGCGCTGGGGTAATCGAGCAGCACTTTCATCAGAAACCGGTCCATCTGCGCTTCCGGCAACGGATAGGTGCCTTCCTGTTCAATCGGGTTTTGCGTCGCGACGACAATGAACAACTCCGGTAGCACGTGGCAGTTACCGGCCACGGTGATCTGCCGTTCTTCCATGGCCTCGAGCAATGCCGCTTGCACCTTGGCTGGCGCACGGTTGATTTCGTCGGCCAGAATCAGATTGCCGAACAGCGGGCCGGGCTGGAAACGGATCTCGTTTTTGCCTTCGACCTGATGCAGCACCTCGGCGCCGGTGATGTCCGAGGGCAGCAGATCCGGGGTGAACTGGATGCGGCTCATCTTTGCGTCCAGATGCCTGGCCAGTGCCTTGACCGTGCGGGTCTTGGCCAGCCCCGGCAGGCTTTCCAGCAGCAAGTGCCCGTTGGCCAGCAGGCCGAGCAGGATCTGCCGGATCACCTGATCCTGGCCAAGCACCGTTTCAGCGATGCTGGCCTGCAGGGCGTTGAGGTCGGTGAGTGCGGTCATGGCGCGAGTCCTTGCTCAAAACATGAAAGTCGGGATGACCGGAACGAACGACAGCCGGAAATTCCAGCGGCTGCTGATCTGGTCTTCAGGGTGGATCGCCGAGTACTGGATCTCGCCGGAAATCCGCACCGGCAACTTGCCGAAATTGAAGATCCGCCCGGCGCCGATACCGACGGGGAAGGTGACCTTGTTGCCGCCGTCGGCCTTCCAGTTGACCGTGACGTTGGGCGTCATGCCGACCCGCCACTGGGCCGGGCCGGGAATCACGCGCTGGATGAAGTACTGCACGTTGGTCAGGCTGACGTCCTTGCGCTGGCTGTCGCCGCCGACCGACCACCAGTGCTGCGGGAACACCCCCAGCGTCCAGTCCTCGCCCAAATACGCGGCCACGAACGCCGGGCCAAGCGAGTATTTACCAGTGCCGAGCACGTCTTTTTCAGCGGTAGGGAACATCGCCGTCGGGCCGAAGCCCCAGACCATCTTGCCGCCGCCGGCAAAACGCACCGGTTGCTTGGGCGAGAACACGCCAACGTAGGTCAGGTCGCCGAAGCCGCTGGTACGGTCAAACGGATCCTCGACCACCGAGGCGAAATCGTCGCGGTCACTGAGGATTTCATTCGGGCCCATGCCGATCAGGTTGCCGGCCCTGTGGTTGACCGGTGCGCTGACGTAGCTGATCGGCACGCGGTTGATCAGGTTCCAGTCTTCGCCAAGAGAAATCGGGAAGGTCGGCATGAAACTGTATTTGCCGAGCATCCGTGTACCGTTGCTGTTCGGGCCCTTGAGCGCGGTGTAGTCGAACTGGTTGACCAGCAGCACCAGATTGCCCACCGGGTTATCCATCAGTTTGGAGATCTGTTCGGTGGACGGGTCGCAACCGGCCTTCACGACGTCCTTCAGGTCGATGTCGAAGTTCTGTTGCAGGCGATGGCAGGTTTCCGGATCGCCTTTGCTGACCGGGTTGGCGGGGGCGCTACCCAGCCCCGGTAAATCACCGCCCGCGCAGGCCAGGCTGCTGAACAATGCGCTGCATAAGGTCAAGCGGCGAGCGATGGCCATCCCTGGCGCCTCCTTAGAAAAACGCCAGGGTCAGGTTGACGGAAACGCCATTGCCTTCAGGACGGTTCTTGGTGTCGAACTCCGGCACCCAACGGGCACTGACGCTGGCCTGGGCATCGGCGAACTTGCCGCTCCAGCCAACGGTCGGGCCGGCACCGACCGAGCGCCCGCGAAAGCCGTTGAGCGTGTCGGCGGTGTCGCCTTTGTCATCGCTCACCTGCTGGATGTAGCCGGCGACCAGCCCGGCATTCCAGCCGTTGCCAAAACCGTGGGTCCACAGGGCTTCGAGGGAGAAAATGTCGCCCGTGCGGTAATCGGTGGCCTTGTTCTCGGTGTAGAACTGCAGGTTGCCGGACAGCGTGAACTCGCCACCCTTGCCGTCCAGATGCGAGAACGCCACGGTGGGCATGAACGTGTAGTTGTTCTGGCCGGGGTTGGCCAGGCGATTGTCGTTATAGGCACCGGTCGGTACGTAGATCGGTAGCGAAAACGAGATGTGGTTGAGCTCGTCGAAGTGGTAGCCGGCGGCGATCGGCGTGATCAGCGCGTCGGCAAACTGGGTGCCGGAATCGCTGGTGCCGAGGGTGCGTCCGCGCGGCCCGGTGATGGAAGCATCGATGTCGGTGTACTGAACCGGTATGCCGATGGCCGAGGCATAGTTCCAAGGGCCTTTGCCGGTGTCCCAGACGTGGGTGACGTTGGCCATGGTGTAGGAGACTTTCATCTTGATCCCGGCGCTGACCGCCCCGGAAATCGGCGCGCCGCGACTGTCCTTGAGCTCGCCGTCGTACCAGATGCTGGTAAACGACGTCACCCAGCCCGGTGCCGGCGGGACGACCCCGGCATTGGAAAACACCTGCTGGCCGGTAATCGGTCGCCCGACACCGCCCTCGGCGGCGTACAGCGCCGGGCTGCCGAGCATGCACAGCGCCAGCAACGGGCGCACAACGGAAGGCTTGACCATCACTGACTCCGCTTATTGTTTGGTGTCGACCGGGTTGAGCAACGGCATGTTCCATTCACCGCTGGCGACTTCCGGTCTTGGCAGATACAGGCGCAAGACCCCGTAGAACGGGCCGTCCGGCGCAGGCAGCCAATTGGCCTGTTTGTCTTTCCCTGGATTCTTGTGCTGCACGTACAGAGTCAGGCCGCCGTCGGCGTCGAGCTTCAGGTCCGGCAGCATCCGCGAGTTGATCAGGTAGCGGTTGAGCGGGTTGGCCACCAGCAGTTTGGTCTTGCCGTCGTACATCGTCAGTGACCAGAACGCATCGGCGGGGGGCAGGGCGCCCTTGTCGAAATGCAGGGTGTAGTCGTGTTTCGAGGCATCGGCGTGCTGCCCGTCCTTGTCGACGAAATAGCCGATGTAATTCGCCTCTTCGGCGGAGTTGCCGAAGATCCCCATGTTGGCCCCGGCGTAGCGGTACAGGTAATTGCCCTTGAGGTGGTCGCGAGTGCCGAACAGATCACCGCTGGAGACCTGGTGGGTGTCGACCTTGTCTTTCTGGAACGCGGCGAACTCGGCTTTTGCATCGGTAATGCCGTCTTCCAGTGCCTTGCGTTGCTCGGCGCTGAGGGCCTTCAGATCGAAGGGTTGGCCGGCACTGATACCGATTTTGGCGAAGCGGGCCAGCAGGTCTTTCTCGACATCCTGCGGCGGCGTGAAGGCCAGCATGAAGTTCAGGTAGCGGAACAGGTCCGGGGTTTCGCTCATCGTCGGCGTCGGTTTCGGCCAGCTGACTTTCGGTGCTGGCGCCGGGGCTTTCTGTTTCACGTAATGGCTGAGGGGTTCGACCTTGTAGCCTTTCTGGATCTGCTTGACCTTGGCCAGGTCCTTGTCGTCGAACAGTTGTGTGCGGTACAGCGCGTAGGTGATGTTGCTTTCACTGCGCAGCAAGCGGTCGATGTTCAGCGGTTGCTGGCCCTGCCAGTCGGGCCCGGCAATCATGAAGTGCCCGCCGTTGTTGCCGGTGCTGCGGGTGCCCAGGTAAGCGAAATTCTGCGTGTAGGCGTCTATCAGTTGCACCGAGTAATAACGGTGCTCCTCGATGGGCGGCAGGGTGAGAATCTGCGGCTCGGCACGCAGGTCCATCCAGACGAACGAGTAAGGCGTGTCGGCGTTGGGCGTGACGAATGCGGTGTCTTTTGCGGTGAAGGCTTTGGCGGTGTTGCCGATCCTGTTCAGCGGCGCCTTGTAGTTCGGGCTCTTGGTGTCGATGGCCTGGGTGTAGAGGGTCTTGTACATCTCTACGACCGGGAAACCGTACAGGTAGGCTTCCTTGGCGATGCCCCGGGCTTCATCGGGGCTGGCGGTGAAATCCTGAGCACCGACGCCACAGCTGACAAACGTGGCCATGACGCTGTATGCAGCCACCTTGAGGGCGGGCTTCGACCGGTTACAGAGGACGGACGTCAGCGAGCGCGCCGACGAAAAGGCGTGAACTTCCGTTTTATTCGACATGATTCCCCGATTCCCTGGTGGCTCAGTGGACGACTCGGCACTTCGCGGCCGTTAAGGCGTAATCCTTTTCTTATCAAGCCTGTAGGACATGTCTGTTGAAACTAGCAGCTAATCGGGGGTTAGCCAGTCAGAGGGATTAATTCTTTGGTTTTGTGCGCAGGTTCACGCCAGTTTTGTGTACTGGCGCGAACCCCGTGAAATGTCAGTGTTTTTTCGCCTGCTCGCGCACCCGTTCTTCCTGCTCGCGCAACTCCGGGGTGAATTCAGCGCCAAAATCTTCCGGGCTGAACACCTGGCGAATCTCGATTTCGGCCTCGGTGCCCGGCATGGGATTAGGGCAGCGCTTGACCCATTCGATGGCTTCTTCCTTCGACTTCACGTCCCAGATCCAGTAACCGGCGATCAGCTCCTTGGTCTCGGCGAAGGGGCCATCGATCACGCTGCGTTTTTCACCGCTGAAACGCACGCGAGCGCCTTTGCTGCTGGGGTGCAGGCCGTCGGCGGACACCAGAATGCCGGCCTTCGCCAGTTCCTCGTTGTAGTTGCCCATGTCGGTCAGCAGTTGTTCGCTGGGCATCACGCCGGCTTCGGAATCCTGGCTGGCTTTGACAATGATCATGAAGCGCATGGTGTTTCTCCGCTGGAAAGTGAGGGATTCACTGCTTTGTCGAATGGCGGGGGCTTGAATCGACAGGTCGTTAAATAAAAGATGCAGACTCGCGTTTTAACAAGCATCGCCTCCATACGGAATGTGTCCGCCATGCCCACACTGGAACTCACCACGCTGATCCCCGACCGCACCCCGAAAGAGGTACTCGACTTCTGTCTGGAAGGCGTCAATTTCCCGAAGATCTTTCCCGAACGCGTCACGCCGCTGGGGGATATCGACCTGAACAATCTGCGCATCGAAGCCGGGCGGCAATTTAGTTTCCGGCACTGGATGTTCAATCTGATCCCGTCGAACTGGACGGTGACGATCCGCGAGGTCGGCGACACGCATTTCATCGATGAAATGCTCAAGGGGCCGCTGCGTGCCTTTCGTCACGAACATCGGGTGGCGGTGGGTGAGGGCGGTACGCTGTACACCGACCGCGTGACGTATTCGGCGATTGGCGGGGCATTCAGCGAGGTGTTGCTGGTGAACGGCTACATGCGGCGGATATTCGAGGCCCGGCATCGCAACATGCTGCAATTGCTTGAATAGCGCTCAAGGTTGTATCCAATCTTGCGTGGTGGCACATGACAATTTCGGTTCAGGCATAGGTCGTCGGACAATTTCGTGGTTAACTTCCGCCTCTTGCATGCTTTCCCAACAACGTTAAGAAGGACTCCGTTCATGGCTCAAGTCACGCTCAAAGGCAACCCGGTTCAAGTCAACGGCCAATTGCCACAAGCCGGTTCCAAGGCACCAGCCTTTTCCCTGGTAGCCGGCAATCTGTCCGACGTCACCCTGAAAGACTTTGCCGGCAAGCGCAAAGTGCTGAACATCTTCCCAAGCGTCGACACCCCGACCTGCGCTACTTCCGTGCGCAAGTTCAACGCTCAGGCCAACGAACTGGCCAACACCGTGGTGCTGTGCATCTCGGCTGACCTGCCATTCGCCCAGGCCCGTTTCTGCGGCGCCGAAGGCCTGGAAAACGTACAGAACCTGTCGACCCTGCGTGGCGCCGAGTTCATCCAGAACTACGGCGTGGCCATCGCTGACGGCCCGCTGAAAGGCCTGACCGCCCGTGCGGTAGTCGTGCTGGACGAAAATGACAACGTGCTGCACAGCGAGCTGGTCAAGGAAATCGCTGAAGAGCCGAACTACGATGCGGCCCTCGCTGTATTGAAATAAGTGCGCTCAAGTAAATGCGCTGAAATCAGCGCGTTTACAATTGTTAACGGCCTGGCCCTGTCCAGGCCGTTTTCATTTGTGTATCAGTGTTTTGGCTCACACCTTGAAACGTAAGTTGAAGGTAAATTGCCGGTAAAGCTGCTTTGCTTTACCCCCACCAGTGCTTATCGTTCAGCCTCCCGTAAAAGAAGCCCACGCGCCCAATGGTTAATCACTCCATGCAATCGTCTTCCCGAAACTCTCGTCGCTGGCTGCTCAGCCTGCTTGTCCTGCTGGTCATCGCCGGTCTGTGCTGGAAATTCTGGCCCGCCGGATCGACCCACAAAGAGGGCGGCGAGAAAGCCGCGGCCGGTCATACCGGTCGTTCGGGGATGATGCGTCCGGGCTTCGGTGGCGCGGCAGGTCCGATCCCGGTGCGCGTGGCGCCGGCCGTCACCGGTGACTTCCCGCTGTATTACAAGGCGCTGGGCACCGTGACGGCGCTGAACACCATCAACGTGCGCAGCCGGGTCGGCGGCGAACTGGTGAAGATCTATTTCGAAGAAGGGCAGATGGTCAAGGCCGGCGACCTGCTGGCGGAGATCGATCCGCGCTCGTACCAAAACGCCTTGCTCCAGGCTGAAGGCACCTTGCTGCAGAACCAGGCTCAGCTGAAGAATGCCCAGGTCGACGTCGAGCGCTATCGCGGCCTGTTCAAGGAAGACAGCATCGCCAAGCAGACCCTGGACACCGCCGAAGCGCTGGTCGGCCAATACCTCGGCACCGTGAAGACCAATCAGGCGGCGGTCAACGATGCCAAGCTCAACCTCGAATTCACCAAGATCCGCGCACCGATTGCCGGTCGCGTCGGTCTGCGTCAGCTCGACGTCGGCAACCTGGTGGCGGCGAATGACACCACGTTCCTCGCCGTGATCACCCAGACCCAACCGATCAGCGTGGTCTTCACGCTGCCGGAAAACACCCTCGAAACCGTACTCGCCCGTTATCACAGCGGCGCCAAACTGCCGGCCGAAGCCTGGGACCGTGGCGACACCAAACTGCAAGCCAGCGGCGTGCTGCAAAGCCTCGACAACCAGATCGACGTGACCACCGGCACCCTGAAGTTCAAGGCGCGCTACGAAAACCGCGATCAGTCGCTGTTCCCCAACCAGTTCGTCAACGTCCACCTGCTGGCCGACACCCTCAAAGGCGTCGTGCTGGCACCGTCCGCAGCGATCCAGTTCGGCACCAACGGCACCTTCGTCTACGCGCTGGACGGCGACAAGAAAGTCACCATCCGTCAGCTGAAGATCGGCGCCAGCGATGGCAACAACACCGTGATCACCGAAGGCCTGGCCGCCGGCGACCGCGTGGTGCTGGAAGGCACCGACCGTTTGAAGGAAGGCAGTGAAGTGGAAGTGGTCAACGACAGTCAGGACGTGCCGGCCACGCCGACCGAACACCTGCAAGGCAAGTCGGCCACCACCGCACCTGACGCTGCCGTCACCGACAAGGCCAAGAAGGGCGCATGAACATTTCGCGTCTGTTCATCCTCCGCCCGGTCGCCACCACGCTGAGCATGCTGGCCATCGTGCTGGCTGGCCTGATCGCCTATCGCCTGCTGCCGGTTTCGGCTCTGCCGCAGGTCGATTACCCGACCATCCGGGTCATGACGTTGTACCCGGGCGCCAGTCCGGACGTGATGACCAGCGCCGTCACCGCGCCGCTTGAACGCCAGTTCGGGCAGATGCCGGGCCTGACGCAAATGGCCTCGACCAGTTCCGGCGGTGCCTCGGTGCTGACCCTGCGTTTCAGCCTCGACATCAACATGGACGTCGCCGAACAGCAGGTACAGGCCGCGATCAATGCCGCGACCAATCTGCTGCCGACCGATTTGCCGGCGCCACCGGTGTACAACAAGGTCAACCCGGCGGACACCCCGGTGCTGACCCTGGCCATCACTTCGAAAACCATGTTGCTCCCCAAACTCAACGATCTGGTCGATACGCGCATGGCGCAGAAGATCGCCCAGATCAGTGGTGTCGGCATGGTCAGCATCGCTGGCGGTCAGCGTCAGGCAGTGCGGATCAAGGTCAACCCGGAAGCGCTTGCCGCCAACGGCCTGAACCTGTCGGACGTGCGCACGCTGATCAGCGCGTCCAACGTCAACCAGCCCAAAGGTAACTTCGACGGCCCGACCCGGGTGTCGATGCTCGACGCCAACGACCAGCTGACTTCGCCCAAGGATTACGCCAATCTGATCCTGGCCTACAAGAACGGCGCGCCGCTGCGACTCAAGGATGTCGCGCAGATCGTCGACGGCGCCGAGAACGAGCGTCTGGCCGCCTGGGCCAACCAGAATCAGGCGGTATTGCTGAACATTCAGCGTCAACCGGGTGCCAACGTGATCGAAGTGGTCGACCGGATCAAGGCACTGCTGCCGAGCATCACCGACAACCTGCCGGCCGGCCTTGAAGTCACTGTGCTGACCGACCGCACCCAGACCATTCGCGCCTCGGTCACCGACGTGCAGCACGAACTGCTGATCGCCATCGCCCTGGTGGTGATGGTGACGTTCCTGTTCCTGCGTCGCGCCAGCGCCACGATCATTCCGTCCGTCGCGGTGCCGCTGTCGCTGATCGGTACGTTTGGCGTGATGTACCTGGCCGGTTTCTCGGTCAACAACCTGACGCTGATGGCTCTGACCATCGCCACCGGTTTCGTGGTCGACGATGCGATCGTGATGCTGGAGAACATCGCCCGTTTCATCGAGGAAGGGGACAGTCCGATGCAGGCCGCGCTCAAGGGCGCGAAGCAAATCGGTTTCACCCTGATTTCCCTGACCCTGTCGCTGATTGCGGTACTGATTCCGCTGCTGTTCATGGCCGACGTGGTGGGGCGGCTGTTCCGCGAATTCGCCATCACCCTGGCGGTGGCAATCCTGATTTCCCTTGTGGTCTCGCTGACCCTGACGCCGATGATGTGCGCGCGTCTGCTCAAGCGTGAGCCGGAAGAACATGAACAGGGCCGTTTCTACCGTGCCAGTGGCGCGTTCATCGACTGGATGATCGCCGCGTACGGGCGCAAGTTGCAGTGGGTGCTCAAGCACCAGCCGCTGACACTGCTGGTGGCCATCGGCACGCTGGCGCTGACCGTGTTCCTTTATATGGTGGTGCCCAAGGGCTTCTTCCCGGTGCAGGACACCGGGGTGATCCAGGGGATTTCCGAAGCACCGCAGTCGATTTCCTTTGCTGCCATGGGCGAACGTCAGCAGGCGCTGGCCAAAGTGATTCTGGAAGATCCGGCCGTTGAAAGCCTGTCGTCCTACATTGGCGTCGACGGTGACAACGCCACGCTCAACAGCGGTCGGCTGTTGATCAACCTCAAGCCTCACGGTCAGCGCGACCTGACGGCCGCCGAAGTGATTACCCGCCTGCAACCGCAACTGGACAAACTGGTGGGCATCCGCCTGTTCATGCAGCCGGTGCAGGACCTGACCATCGAAGACCGCGTCAGCCGTACGCAGTACCAGTTCAGCATGTCGTCGCCGGACGCCGAACTGCTCAGCCTGTGGAGCGGGCGCCTGGTGGAAGCACTGGCCCAGCGCCCTGAACTGACCGACGTCGCCAGCGATTTGCAGGACAAAGGTTTGCAGGTGTTCCTGGTGATCGACCGGGACGCGGCCTCGCGCCTTGGCGTGTCGGTGGCGAATATCACCGATGCGCTGTACGACGCCTTTGGCCAGCGGCAGATCTCGACCATCTACACCCAGGCCAGCCAGTATCGCGTGGTGCTGCAGGCTCAGGCCGGGGAGAAGATCGGTCCGCAGGCGCTGGATCAGATTCACGTCAAGACCACCGATGGCGGTCAGGTGCGGTTGTCGAGCCTGGCCCATGTCGAGGAACGTCAGGCGCAACTGGCGATCACTCACATCGGCCAGTTCCCGGCGGTGATGATGTCCTTCAACCTTGCCCATGGCGTGGCACTGGGGCATGCGGTGGACATCATCGAGCAGGTGCAGAAGGACATCGGCATGCCGATCGGCGTGCAGACCCAGTTCCAGGGTGCGGCCGAAGCGTTCCAGGCGTCGCTGTCGAGCACCTTGCTGCTGATTCTGGCGGCGGTGGTGACCATGTACATCGTGCTGGGCGTGCTCTACGAGAGCTACATCCACCCGATCACCATTCTGTCGACCTTGCCGTCGGCGGCGGTGGGGGCGTTGCTGGCGTTGCTGCTCAGTGGCAATGACCTGGGCATGATCGCGATCATCGGCATCATCCTGCTGATCGGTATCGTCAAGAAGAACGCGATCATGATGATCGACTTCGCCCTCGACGCTGAACGCACCCAGGGCATGGCCCCGGAGCAGGCGATCTATCAGGCGGCGCTGTTGCGCTTCCGGCCGATTCTGATGACCACGCTGGCAGCGCTGTTCGGTGCGGTGCCGCTGATGCTGGCCACCGGTTCCGGCGCTGAATTGCGTCAGCCGTTGGGTCTGGTGATGGTCGGCGGCTTGCTGGTCAGTCAGGTGCTGACGCTGTTCACCACCCCGGTGATCTACCTGTATTTCGACCGCCTCGGTCGGCGCTGGGGCCGTGCGCCTTCGGCCGTGGAGTCGGTAGAACAGCCATGAACCTGTCCGGTCCTTTCATCAAGCGCCCGGTGGCGACCATGCTCCTGAGCCTGGCGATCATGCTGCTGGGCGGCGTGAGCTTCGGCCTGCTGCCGGTGTCGCCACTGCCGCAAATGGACTTCCCGGTGATCGTGGTGCAGGCGAGCCTGCCCGGCGCCAGTCCGGAAGTCATGGCCTCGACCGTGGCGACGCCGCTGGAACGCTCGTTCGGCGCCATCGCCGGCGTCAACACCATGAGCAGCCGCTCCAGCCAGGGCTCGACCCGGGTCATTCTGCAATTCGACCTCGACCGCGACATCAACGGCGCGGCGCGGGAAGTGCAGGCCGCGATCAACGCCTCACGCAATCTGCTGCCGAGCGGGATGCGCAGCATGCCGACCTACAAGAAGGTCAACCCGTCGCAGGCGCCGATCATGGTGTTGTCGCTGACGTCGGATGTGCTGGAAAAAGGCCAGCTCTACGATTTGGCCTCGACCATCCTGTCCCAGAGCCTGTCCCAGGTGCAGGGCGTGGGCGAGGTGCAGATCGGCGGCAGCTCATTGCCGGCGGTACGCATCGAGCTCGAACCCCAGGCGCTGAACCAGTACGGCGTGGCGCTGGACGATGTGCGCAAGACCATCGCTGGCGCCAACGTGCGTCGGCCGAAGGGCTCGGTTGAGGATGACCAGCGCTTGTGGCAGATCCAGGCCAATGACCAACTGGAGAAAGCCAAGGACTACGAGTCGCTGATCATCCACTACAACGGCGGTGCGGCCCTGCGCCTGAAAGACGTGGCCAAGGTCACCGACGGCGTGGAAGACCGCTACAACAGCGGTTTCTTCAACGACGACGCGGCGGTGCTGTTGGTGATCAACCGCCAGGCTGGCGCCAACATCATCGAGACGGTCAACGAGATCAAGGCGCAGTTGCCGGCGTTACAGGCCGTGCTGCCGGCCAGCGTAAAGCTGAACCTGGCGATGGACCGTTCCCCGGTGATCAAGGCCACTCTGCACGAAGCAGAGATGACCCTGCTGATCGCCGTGGCACTGGTGATCCTGGTGGTGTTCCTGTTCCTCGGCAACTTCCGTGCATCCCTGATTCCGACCCTGGCGGTGCCGGTGTCGCTGGTCGGCACCTTTGCGGTGATGTACCTCTACGGCTTCTCGCTGAACAACCTGTCGCTGATGGCGCTGATTCTGGCCACCGGGCTGGTGGTGGACGACGCCATCGTGGTGCTGGAGAACATTTCCCGGCACATCGACGAAGGCGTCAAACCGATGAAGGCCGCGTACCTCGGGGCCAAGGAAGTCGGTTTCACCTTGCTGTCGATGAACGTATCGCTGGTGGCGGTGTTCCTGTCGATCCTGTTCATGGGCGGGATCATCGAGAGCCTGTTCCGCGAATTTTCCATCACCCTGGCTGCGGCCATCGTGGTGTCGCTGGTGGTTTCCCTGACCCTGACACCGATGCTCTGCGCCCGCTGGCTCAAGCCGCATACGCCGGGTCAGGAAAACCGTCTGCAGCGCTGGAGCCGTCGTACCAACGACTGGATGGTCGGCAAGTACGCCACCAGCCTCGACTGGGTATTGCGTCACCGGCGCCTGACGCTGTTGAGCCTGATCATCACGGTCGGGGTCAACGTCGCGCTTTACGTGGTGGTGCCGAAGACCTTCCTGCCGCAACAGGACACCGGCCAGTTGATCGGTTTCGTGCGCGGCGATGACGGTCTGTCGTTCAGCGTGATGCAGCCGAAAATGGAGACCTTCCGCCGCGCCGTGCTCAAGGACGAAGCGGTCGAAAGTGTCGCCGGGTTCATCGGTGGCAACAACGGCACCAACAACGCCTTCATGCTGGTGCGCCTGAAGCCGATCAAGGAACGTAACCTGTCGGCGCAGAAAGTCATCGAGCGTCTGCGCAAGGAAATGCCCAAGGTGCCCGGCGCGCAATTGATGCTGATGGCCGACCAGGACCTGCAATTCGGTGGTGGCCGTGAGCAGACGACCTCGCAGTACACCTACATTCTGCAGAGCGGTGATCTGGGCGCTTTGCGCGAGTGGTACCCGAAAGTGGTCACCGCCTTGCGCGCCTTGCCGGAACTGACCGCCATCGACGCCCGTGAAGGACGTGGTGCGCAGCAGGTGACATTGATCGTCGACCGTGATCAGGCCAAGCGTCTGGGCGTGGACATGAACATGGTCACCGCCGTCCTGAACAACGCCTACAGCCAGCGGCAGATTTCCACGATCTACGACAGCCTCAACCAGTATCAGGTGGTGATGGAGGTCAATCCGAAATACGCTCAGGACCCGGTCACGCTTAATCAGGTGCAGGTGATTACCGCTGATGGCGCGCGGATCCCGCTGTCGACCATTGCCCACTACGAAAACAGCCTGGAAGACGACCGGGTCAGCCACGAAGGCCAGTTCGCCTCCGAAAGCATTTCGTTCGACATGGCCGAAGGCGTGACGGTGGAGCAGGGCAGTGCCGCCATCGAACGGGCGATAGCCAAGGTCGGTCTGCCGGAAGACGTGATCGCGAAAATGGCCGGCACCGCCGACGCCTTCGCGGCTACCCAGAAAAGCCAGCCGTTCATGATCCTCGGCGCACTGCTGGCGGTGTATCTGGTGCTGGGCGTGCTGTATGAAAGCTACATTCATCCGTTGACGATTCTGTCGACATTGCCGTCGGCCGGGGTCGGTGCGTTGCTGTCGATCTATGTGCTGGGCGGCGAATTCAGCCTGATCTCGCTGCTCGGGCTGTTCCTGCTGATCGGCGTGGTGAAGAAGAACGCGATTCTGATGATCGACCTGGCACTGCAACTGGAACGTCATCAGGGCATGGCGCCGCTGGAGTCGATCCGCAGCGCCTGTCTGCAACGTTTGCGGCCGATCCTGATGACCACGTTGGCAGCGATCCTCGGCGCCTTGCCGTTGCTGCTCAGCCGGGCCGAAGGTGCGGAAATGCGCCAGCCGCTGGGCCTGACGATTATCGGCGGGCTGATTTTCAGCCAGGTGCTGACCCTTTACACCACGCCTGTGGTTTACCTCTATCTCGACAAGGCCCGCCACCGCTTCAACAAGTGGCGTGGCGTACGTACCGATGCCGCTCTGGAAACTCCGCTATGAATGACCGTTCGCTTATCCAACTGGCCAGTGTCCGAGGCTCGCGTTTGCTGAGCCTGTCACTGTGCGTGGCGATGCTCAGTGCGTGCGCCGTCGGCCCGGACTACCAGCGCCCGCAGACCGCCGAAATTGCCCAGTACAAAGAGGCCGAAGGCTGGCGTCAGGCCAGTCCTGCCGACTCTCTGGCCCGTGGCGCCTGGTGGGAACTGTACGGTGATCGTCAGCTCAACGAGTTGATCGAGAAGCTCAACACCGCCAACCAGACTGTCGCCCAGTCCGAGGCGCAATACCGTCAGGCTCAGGCCCTGGTGCGCGATGCACGCGGTGCTTTTTACCCGAGCATCGACTTGAGCGCGGGCAAGACCCGTTCCAGCCAGGGCACCGGCAGCAGCAGTTCGAGCCTGAGCAGTTCTTCCAGCGGTATCCGTGATACCTACAACGCCCAACTGGGCGTCAGTTGGGAGGCCGATGTCTGGGGCAAGCTGCGTCGTGGTCTGGAGGCCAATGAAGCCAGCGCCCAGGCGAGCTTCGCCGATCTGGCGGCGATGCGCCTGAGCCAGCAGTCGGAACTGGTGCAGAACTACCTGCAATTGCGCGTGATCGATCAGCAGAAACGCCTGCTGGAGTCGACAGTGGCGGCCTATGAGCGCTCGCTGAAAATGACCCAGAACCAGTACAACGCCGGGGTTTCCGGGCGTGATGCGGTAGCTCAGGCGCAGACGCAACTCAAATCCACCCAGGGCGATCTGGTGGACCTGATCTGGCAGCGGGCGCAATTCGAAAACGCTATTGCGGTCCTCACCGGCCAGCCACCGGCACAGTTCAAGCTTGCCGAAACCCAGGACATCCCGAAGCTGCCGCAGATTCCGCTGAGCCTGCCATCACAATTGCTGGAACGTCGCCCGGACATCGCCTCGGCGGAACGCTCGGTGATTGCGGCCAACGCCAACATCGGCGTCGCCAAAGCGGCGTATTACCCGGACTTCAGCCTGAGCCTCAGTGGCGGCTACAGCAGCAGTACTTCGCGAGATCTCATCAGCCTGCCGAACCGATTCTGGTCGGTGGGGCCGAAAATGAGTCTGCCGCTGTTCGACGGCGGCCGACGCTCGGCGGAGGTCGACCGCACCGAAGCGAAGTACGACGAAACCGTGGCCAAATACCGGCAGACCGTGCTCGATGGCTTCCGCGAGGTGGAAAACTACCTGGTGCAGTTGAAGGTGTACGAAGACGAGGCGGCGGTGCGTCAGGAAGCGCTTGATGCCGCGCGCGATTCCTTGCGTCTGACCCAGAACCAGTACAAGGCCGGGCTGATTGCCTACATCGACGTGGTGGTGGTGCAAGCCACGGCGTTGAGCAACGAGCGGACGGTGCTCAATATCCTGCAGAGTCGACTGATTGCCAGTGTGCAATTGATCGCGGCGCTGGGTGGTGGCTGGGACGGGCAGCTGGAAACCAGCCAGAATCCGTAACCCTGAATTCCCACGCATTGCTTTGATCGTTCCCACGCTCTGCGTGGGAATGCCTCAACGGACGCTCCGCGTTCGGCTTTGGAAGGGACGCGGAGCGTCCCGGGCTGCATTCCCACGCGGAGCGTGGGAACGATCGGCTGGCGGGGACGGACGCTCTGTCAAAGCAGCATTCCAGAGCCTTGTCGAACGATCAAACAAGCGTTTCATCGGCTTGATGGCCATTTGATTACTTTGTCAGTGCGTTCTTCTGTGCAATCAGTACAATCGGCGCATTTGGCCCCGCTGAGAACGGAAGCAGTACGGTGGGGTGGTCACGAGAATTCTCATGCTCATCGGTAGTTATTCCTTCACGCTGGTTTTCATTTCGCTGTGTGTGGCGATCCTCGCGTCCTATACCGCGCTCGACCTTACAGGGCGCATCGCCACCGCCAAGGGCCGCGCCGTGCATTTGTGGACGGCCGGCGGCGCGTTCGCCATGGGCATCGGCGTCTGGTCGATGCACTTCATCGGCATGCTGGCCTTCAAACTGCCGATCAGCCTCGGTTACGACATTCCGATCACTGCGCTCTCATTGCTGATCGCCGTGCTGTCCTGCGGGTTTGCGCTGTGGCTGGTCAGCCAGCCGAAACTGCCAGCCTGGCAACTGGCCTTCGGCGCCTTGATCATGGGCGCCGGCATCAGCGCCATGCACTACACCGGCATGGCCGCGATGCGCATGCAACCGGGCATCGATTACGATCCGACACTGTTCGGCGCTTCGCTATTGATCGCCGTCGGCGCTTCGGCGGCCGCATTGTGGATTGCCTTTCGCCTGCGTCAGCATTCGCCTTACGTGCGCCTGTTTCGTGCCGGCGCAGCCATTGTCATGGGCATCGCGATTGTCGGCATGCACTACACCGGCATGGCGGCAGCGCGGTTTCCCGAAGGCAGTTTCTGCGGTGCGGCGCTCAGCGGTCTGAATGGCAATGGCCTCGATAATCTGGTGCTGATCACCACGCTCGCGGTGCTGAGCATCGCGCTGCTGACCTCGATTCTCGATGCTCGCCTCGAAGCGCGCACCGCCGATCTGGCCCATTCGTTGACCGTGGCCAACCGCGAACTCACTCAATTGGCCTTGCATGACACCCTGACCGGCCTGCCGAACCGGATGTTGCTGGACGACCGGATCAATCAGGCGATGAAGAAGGTCAACGAGCAGGGCGGTTGCTTTGCGTTGATGTTCATCGATCTGGACGGCTTCAAACCGGTCAACGACGCTTTCGGTCACCACATGGGCGACCAATTGCTGCGTGAAGTGGGGGTGCGTCTGCGCGAAGATTTGCGCAGTCTCGACACGCTGGCGCGGATCGGCGGCGATGAGTTTGTCCTGCTGGTGCGCCTGACCGAGCCCAACGATGCGCTGGGTCTGGCGGCGCGTCAGGTTGGCCTGATCGCACAGTCGTTCCGCGTGGCCGAGCATGACTTGCAGATTTCCGCCAGCGTCGGCATCGCCCTGTACCCGGGCAACGGCCAGAACGCCCAGGAACTGCTGATGAACGCCGACGCCGCGATGTACCACGCCAAGGGCGGCGGCAAGAACGGCTACAGCTTCTTCGACGCCTCGATGAACAGCAACGCCCGCAAGCAACTGCAACTGTTGCAGGACCTGCGCGCGGCGCTGGAACACAGTCAGTTCAGCCTGCATTACCAACCCAAATTCCACGCGGCCGATGGTCGTCCGGTCGGTGCCGAGGCGTTGCTGCGCTGGGAGCACCCGCTCCACGGCATGCTGATGCCGGACAAGTTCATCGACCTGGCCGAGAAGACCGGACTGATCATTCCGATCGGTGAATGGGTACTCAACGAAGCCTGCCGGCAGATGCGCGAGTGGTACGTGCTGGGCTACACCGACTGGCGCATCGCAGTGAACTTGTCGGCGTTGCAGTTCTGCCATACCGGGCTGGTGCAAAGCGTCGCCAAGGCCTTGGCCACTCACCACTTGCCGGCCAACAGCCTGACCCTGGAGATCACCGAAACCACGGCCATGAGCGATGCCGATGCGAGCATGACGGTGTTGCAGGAACTGTCCGACATGGGCGTCGACCTCTCCATCGATGACTTCGGCACCGGCTATTCGAGCCTGATGTACCTCAAGCGCCTGCCGGCCAACGAGTTGAAGATCGATCGCGGATTCGTGCGGGATCTGGAACACGACAGCGACGACGCCGCCATCGTCTCGGCGATCGTCGCGCTCGGTCAGGCGCTGGGCCTGCGCATCGTGGCTGAAGGCGTAGAGACCGGTGTGCAGCAGGACTTCCTGACGCAACTGGGTTGCGATTCGCTGCAGGGCTATCTGCTCGGCCACCCGATGCCGGCGGATCGCTTCCTGCAGGACATCGTCCGCGGCAAGCAAACGGCGGTGAGCTGAACGACTGACACAGGCCATGCAAAACCCCGCAATGACGGTTATTCTTCCTGCGACTGTTACGTGTGCATTGGGGGGAAAGCCAGCATGGATAAAGTCATTGTGATCACTGGCGGCGGTCGCGGAATCGGGGCCGCTACGGCGTTGTTGGCTGCCGAGCAAGGCTATCGGATCTGCATCAATTACCAGTCGGACGAGCAGGCAGCCCACCACGTACTCGACCAGGTGCGTGAACGCGGCGCCACCGCCATTGCCGTACGTGCCGACGTCAGCATCGAGGACGAAGTGATCGGCCTGTTTCATCGGGTCGACACCGAGCTGGGCCGGGTCACCGCACTGGTGAACAACGCCGGCACCGTCGGGCACAAATCGCGGGTCGACGAAATGTCCGAATTCCGCATCCTCAAAATCATGAAAACCAACGTCCTGGCACCGATCCTCTGCGCCAAGCACGCGATCCTGCGCATGTCGCCCAAACACGGCGGGCAGGGTGGCAGCATCGTCAACGTGTCTTCGGTGGCCGCACGCCTGGGCTCGCCGAACGAATACGTCGACTACGCGGCGTCCAAAGGCGCCCTCGACACGTTCACCATCGGTCTGTCCAAGGAAGTGGCGGGCGAGGGGATTCGGGTCAACGCGGTGCGTCCGGGCTACATCTACACCGATTTCCACGCGTTGAGCGGCGATCCGGATCGGGTCAGCAAGCTGGAGTCGGCGATTCCGATGGCCCGAGGCGGGCGGCCGGATGAAGTGGCGGAGGCGATTGTGTGGTTGTTGTCGGACAAGGCTTCGTATGCCACCGGGACTTTCGTCGATCTCGGCGGCGGGCGTTAAGCTCAATGATCGTTCCCACGCAGACGGTTCGACGCCTCGACGTGGGAACGATCATCCCTCTACATGGGATTGATCGCATCAGAACGACCGCACAATCCGCCCCAGCGTCTCCATCGCCTTCTCCGAACTCTCGGTCCACGGACTGCCGTAGTTCAGCCGGATGCAATTCCTGAATCGTTGAGTCGGCGAGAAAATCGGCCCCGGCGCAATGCTGATGCCTTGCGCCAACGCCATCTGAAACAACTTCAACGAATCCATCTGCGGTGGCAGTTCCAGCCACAGGAAATAGCCGCCGGCCGGTTGGCTCACGCGGGTCTGGGCCGGGAAATAGCGGGCGATGGCGGCGAGCATGGCGCTTTGCTGTTCTTCGAGGGCATAGCGCAATTTGCGCAGGTGGCGGTCGTAGCCACCGTGTTGCAGGTAGTCGGCGATGGCCGCCTGAGCCGGCATCGAGGCGCACAGCGAGGTCATCAGTTTCAGGCGTTCGATCTTCTGCGCGTAGCGTCCGGCGGCGACCCAGCCGATGCGGTAGCCGGGGGCCAGGCTCTTGGCGAATGAACCGCAATGCATCACCAGACCTTCGGTGTCGAAGGCCTTGGCCGGTTTCGGCGCCTGTTGGCCGTAATAGAGTTCGGCGTAGACGTCGTCTTCGATCAGCGGCACCTGATGGCGTTTCAGCAGTTCCACCAGTTCCTGTTTCTTGGCCTCGGGCATGGTCGCGCCCATCGGGTTCTGGAAACTGGTCATGCACCAGCAGGCCTTGATCGGGTGCCGCTCCAGGGTCTGGGCGAGCACGCCGAGGTCGATGCCGTCGCGCGGGTGCACGGGGATTTCCACGGCTTTGAGTTTCAGCCGCTCGAGCACTTGCAGGCTGGCGTAGAACGCCGGGGCCTCGATGGCCACCAAATCACCGGGCTCGGTTACCGCTTGCAGGCACAGGTTCAGCGCTTCGAGGGCGCCGTTGGTGATCAGCAGTTCTTCCATCGGCAGCATCAGCCCGCCGACCATGTAGCGCAGTGCGATCTGGCGGCGCAGTTGCGGGTTGCCCGGCGACATGTCGGTGACCACCATGCGCGGGTCCATTTCCCGGGCAGCGCTGGCCAGCGAACGTGACAGACGTTGCAGCGGGAACAGTTCGGGGCTGGGGAATGCCGAGCCGAATGGCACGGTGCTTGGGTCCTTGATCGATTCGAGCACCGAGAACACCAGTTCGCTGACGTCGACTTTGGTGGACTCATTGACCTGGCTGCTGATCACCGGCTCCGAGAACGGGCTCGGGGCGTGGGTGTTGACGAAGTAACCGGAGCGCGGCCGCGCGCGGATCAGGCCGCGACGTTCCAGCAGGTAATAGGCCTGGAACACCGTGGACGGGCTGACGCCATAGGTCTGGCTCGCGTAGCGCACCGACGGCACCCGCTGACCGGGGCCGAGGACGCCGGAGCGGATCAGTTCAGCGATGTCGTCGGCGAATTTTTCGTAGCGTTTCATCGGTGTCCTGCAATGGATGGGATTTGGAAAACGGTTGTGCCAATGGACGCAGCGCCATTGGCACAAAGGGTTGCATCTTAAAGGTTCAACGATTCATCGGCGCAACAAACCGGCTCTTCGCCACGCTATAAACCTCGGGCTCATCGCTGTCGGCAATCTTGAAGCTCAAGGTCTGCGAGCTGCTGGCCGCACGTTCCGTGGTCATCGCCACCGACACCGGCACATCGACGATCTCGCCTGCTGCCAGGCTCAGTTCGGTCTTGCCTTGCAGCTGGAAGCCGTCGCCATCCACCAGGCTCAGGTTGTAGTCCTGGCGCTGTTGGGTCTTGTTGATGACTTTGAGGGTGTAGATGTTTTCGATCTGGCCCTGGCCGTTCTCGCGGAACAGACCACGGTCCTTGGTCACGTCCAGCGACACCATCGGCCGTTCGACCAGGGCCAGGGCGAGGGCACCGATCATCAGCAACAGCACTGCGACGTAGCCGATCAGCCTTGGACGCAGCAAGTGCGTCTTGCCACCCTGCAACTCACGCTCGGAGGTGTAGCGGATCAAACCACGGGCGTAATTCATCTTGTCCATGATCGAATCGCAGGCGTCGATGCACGCTGCGCAGCCGATGCATTCCATTTGCAGGCCGTCGCGGATGTCGATGCCGGTCGGGCAGACCTGCACGCACAACTGGCAGTCGATGCAATCACCGAGACCGGCTTCGGCCGGTTTCACGTCGCGTTTGCGCGGGCCACGGTTTTCGCCCCGGGCCACGTCGTAGGAAATTGCCAGGGTGTCCTTGTCGAACATCACGCTCTGGAATCGTGCGTACGGGCACATGTGCATGCACACCGCTTCGCGCAGCCAGCCGGCGTTGATGTAGGTGGCACCGGTGAAAAACAGCACCCAGAACAGACTGACGCCGCCGATCTGCAAGGTCAGCAGCTCTTCGGCCAGCGGGCGGATCGGGGTGAAGTAGCCGACAAAGGTCAGGCCGGTCAACACGCTGATCGCCAGCCACAGCGTGTGCTTGGCTGCACGCCGCGCCAGTTTGTTCAGGCTCCACGGTGCAGCTTGCAGCTTGATGCGCTGGTTACGTTCACCTTCGGTGATCTTCTCGCACCACATGAAGATCCATGTCCACGAACTTTGTGGGCAGGTGTAACCACACCAGACCCGGCCTGCGAACACGGTGATAGCAAACAGGCCGAACGCCGCAATGATCAGCAGCGCCGACAGCAGAATGAAGTCCTGCGGCCAGAAGGTCGCGCCAAAGATGTGGAACTTGCTTTCGGAAAGGTCCCAGAGCACCGCCTGACGTCCGCCCCAGTTCAGCCACACGGTGCCGAAAAACAACAGGAACAGAAACCCCGCGCCACTCATGCGCAGGGTGCGGAACAGGCCGGTGAAGCTGCGGGTGAATATCTGGTTGTCGCTGCTGGCGTTCTTCGCCTTCATTGGGCGCGCCGGTACTTTTTTTATGTGAGGCGTTGCTTCTACGGTTCGGACGGGGATTCGTTCGCTCATGGTCGTTCGCTCATCAGCCTCCATCAGGCCAGTGAACTATGAGCGCCGATCTGTTTGCATAACAGACTCAGGTATTTCAATAAAAAGCGTATCAGATGGGTTTTGCGCCCAGCCCTGCGACAACTTGAAGCAGCTGGCAGGGCGGGGCGCAGATGCCTATCCCAGACGTCTGCGCTGGATCTTGACCGGGGTCAGTCAAATCACCGAATCACTGTCGGTGGCCTTGAGGTGTTTGCGTCCGTCTCGGGCGCCTGCGACGGTCAGCGCATCGGCTTCGGCCTCTGTGATGTAAACGCGCCGGCCTTCGATTTCCACGGCTGACATCGATTTTTCACTGTCGGTGATTATTGTCAGGTCACCGCACAGGCGAATCTGCTCACCGTTTTCGGTGGCGAAAAAACAGGTCTGGTTTTCGATGCGCACGGTCATGGGGCTGTCCTTTTTTCCAAGGGTGTTGAAAGGTTAGGGCGCAGCCCCGAGTGATCGTTCTGCGCAACCGATTAATGGTCGCTAGACGATCACTGGCGGCATGGTCGACGGTGGCTCTTCCTTGGGCGGTGGCGTGGTGCCTGGCGGATCCTGCTCGGGGATCGGCTGCGGCTCGGTTTCGGGCAGAACCGGTTTGTCGATGTTCGGATCGGGTGTTTCAGCGGGGATCGGAATACTCATCAGTTGAACCTCCGTGTGGCACATGGCGTGAGAAGTGCTTAAGTGGGTTGACCACTTCACCGCGAATTCGATCCGATTTTGTGGCGGGGCAAATCCCTGTGAACTTTTGCCGGCGAGGGTCGCTCGGAACCTGAGAGAGTTCATCGTCGGGCGCAGGCCCGGCCGTGATCGCCAAACAGGCAAACGAGCGTCCTTGGGGCGTTAAGGAGAGATGCTCAATGACTGCTGAAAAACCCTCCGAACAGAGCTACAACCCGCACATTCCGCTGTCGCAGGCGTTGCTGCTGCCACGCATCGTCATTGAAAACACCCGGCCATCGCTGGATGGCGGGCAGTTTGCCGTCAAGGCGGTGGTCGGGCGCGAAATCGTGGTCACCAGCAAGATCTTCGCTGATGGCCACGACAAACTGGCGGTACGTATCCGCTGGCGCGAAGAGGGCGAGGAAGTCTGGCAAAGCGAAGTCATGGCCGATCAGGGCAATAACGGCTGGGAAGGCCGGTTCCGGCCCCAGCGCATGGGCCGTTATCTGTACCTGATCGAAGCGTGGATCGATCAGTTCGCCAGTTTTCAGTACGAACTGGAGAAGAAGCACACTGCCGCCGTCCCGGTGAGCCTGGAGTTGCAAGAGGGCCGCACGATGGTGCAACAGGCAGCCGAGCGCAGCGAAGGCCCGCTCAGTGAGCGGCTGGCGGCGCTGCACCACGAATTGTCCGGGCTGCTCGAAACCGAGCAGGTGGCGCTGTTTCTGCACCCGCAGAGTGCGCAACTGATGGCCGAAGCCGATCACCGCCCGTATCTGAGCATCAGCGCCGAGTTTCCGTTGGACGTCGAGCGTGAACTGGCCGAATTCGCCAGTTGGTACGAGCTGTTTCCCCGCTCGATCACCGACGATCCCGCCCGCCACGGCACCTTCAATGACGTGCATTCGCGCCTGCCGATGATTCAGGACATGGGTTTCGACGTGTTGTATTTCACGCCGATTCATCCGATTGGCCGCAGCCACCGCAAGGGCCGCAACAATTCCCTGACGGCGGGGCCGGATGATCCGGGCAGCCCTTATGCGATCGGCAGCGAAGAAGGCGGGCACGAAGCGATTCACTCGCAGCTCGGCACCCGTGAGGACTTCCGTCGACTGGTGGCGGCTGCCGCTGATCATGGTCTGGAAATCGCCCTCGATTTTGCGATCCAGTGTTCCCAGGATCACCCGTGGCTCAAGCAGCATCCGGGCTGGTTCAACTGGCGGCCGGACGGCACGATCAAATACGCGGAAAACCCGCCGAAGAAATACCAGGACATCGTCAACGTCGACTTTTATGCCCCGGAAGCGATTCCGAGCCTGTGGGTCGAGTTGCGTGACATAGTCGTCGGTTGGGTCGAGGAGGGCGTGAAGATCTTTCGCGTCGACAACCCGCACACCAAACCGCTGCCGTTCTGGCAATGGCTGATCGCCGATGTGCGCACGCTGTACCCCGAAGTGATCTTCCTCGCCGAAGCGTTCACCACGCCGGCGATGATGGCGCGGCTGGGCAAGGTCGGTTACACCCAGAGCTACACCTATTTCACCTGGCGCAACACCAAGGCCGAACTGGCGAGCTATTTCAGCGAACTCAACGAATCGCCGTGGCGCGAGTGCTACCGGCCGAATTTCTTCGTCAATACACCGGACATCAACCCGGCGTTCCTGCATGAGTCGGGGCGTCCCGGGTTTCTCATCCGTGCGGCGCTGGCGACCATGGGCTCGGGCCTGTGGGGCATGTATTCGGGGTTCGAACTGTGCGAGTCGGCGCCGGTGCCGGGCAAGGAGGAGTACCTCGATTCCGAGAAGTACGAAATCCGCGTCCGCGACTTCAATGCGCCCGACAACATCATCGCCGAGATCGCCCAGCTCAATCGCATCCGACGGCAGAACCCGGCGCTGCACAGCCATCTGGGCCTGAAGATCTACAACGCCTGGAACGACAACATTCTGTACTTCGGCAAGCGCAGCGCCGATGGCAGCAATTTCATTCTGGTGGCCGTCAGCCTCGATCCGCACCACGCGCAGGAGGCCAATTTCGAATTGCCACTGTGGGAGATGGGCCTGCCGGACGACGCCACCACCCACGGCGAAGACCTGATGAACGGCCATCGCTGGGACTGGCACGGCAAGTACCAGTTCATGCGGATCGACCCGGCTTATCAGCCGTTCGGGATCTGGCGGATCACCGCCCCTTGACCTGATCGTTCCCACGCTCCGCGTGGGAATGCATCCCGGGACGCTCTGCGTCCCAGCGGCGGACGCAGAGCGTCCATGGCGGCATTCCCACGCAGAGCGTGGGAACGATCTGTCGATCTGCGCGGGTCGCCCTTATTGCATTTAACAGGAGTTTCACATGGCGAAGAAACCCAAGTCAGCCACCTTCATCAAGGACCCGCTCTGGTACAAGGACGCGGTCATCTATCAAGTCCACGTCAAATCCTTTTTCGACTCCAACAACGACGGGATCGGCGATTTTCCCGGGCTGATCGCCAAACTCGATTACATCGCCGACCTCGGCGTCAACACCATCTGGCTGCTGCCGTTCTACCCGTCGCCACGGCGCGATGACGGTTACGACATCGCCGAATACCGTGGCGTGCACAGCGATTACGGGACGATGGCAGACGCCAAGCGCTTCATTGCCGAGGCGCACAAGCGTGGTTTGCGAGTGATCACCGAGCTGGTCATCAACCACACCTCGGATCAGCACCCATGGTTTCAACGTGCGCGCAAAGCCAAGCCCGGCTCGGCGGCTCGCGACTTTTATGTGTGGTCGGATGACGACCAGAAATACGACGGCACCCGGATCATTTTTCTCGACACCGAAAAGTCCAACTGGACCTGGGATCCGGTGGCCGGGCAGTACTTCTGGCACCGTTTCTATTCGCACCAGCCGGACCTGAATTTCGACAACCCGCAAGTCATGAAAGCCGTGCTGTCGGTGATGCGTTACTGGCTGGACATGGGCATCGACGGCCTGCGTCTGGATGCCATTCCGTACCTGATCGAGCGCGACGGCACCAACAACGAAAACCTCCCGGAGACCCACGACGTCCTCAAGCAGATTCGCGCCGAAATCGACGCCAACTACCCTGACCGAATGCTGCTGGCCGAGGCCAACCAATGGCCGGAAGACACCCAGCTGTACTTCGGTGACACCGACGCCGAGGGCGTCAATGGCGACGAATGCCACATGGCGTTCCACTTCCCGCTGATGCCGCGCATGTACATGGCGCTGGCCCAGGAGGATCGCTTCCCGATCACCGACATTCTGCGCCAGACCCCGGAAATTCCGGCCAACTGCCAATGGGCGATCTTCCTGCGCAACCACGATGAACTGACGCTTGAGATGGTCACCGACAAGGAGCGCGACTACCTCTGGAACTACTACGCCGCTGACCGTCGCGCGCGGATCAACCTCGGTATTCGTCGGCGCCTGGCACCATTGATGGAACGCGACCGCCGCCGCATCGAGCTGCTCAACAGTCTGCTGCTGTCGATGCCCGGCACGCCGACGCTGTACTACGGCGATGAGATCGGCATGGGCGACAACATCTACCTTGGTGACCGCGACGGCGTGCGCACGCCGATGCAATGGTCGATCGACCGCAACGGCGGTTTTTCCCGGGCTGACCCGGCCAGTCTGGTGCTGCCGCCGATCATGGACCCGCAGTACGGCTATCAGTCGGTCAACGTCGAAACTCAGGCGGGTGATCCGCATTCGCTGCTGAACTGGACCCGTCGCCTGCTGACCGTGCGCAAGCAGTCCAAGGCCTTCGGTCGCGGCACCTTGAAGATGCTGTCGCCGGCCAACCGTCGTGTTCTGGCCTACACCCGCGAATACACCGGGCCGGACGGCAAGCACGAAATCATTCTGTGCGTGGCCAACGTCTCGCGCAGTGCCCAAGCCGTAGAGCTGGACCTGTCGGCCTATGTCGGCATGGTGCCGGTGGAGATGCTCGGTGGTAACGCGTTTCCGCCCATCGGTCAGCTCAACTTTCTGCTGACTCTGGCGCCGTATGGCTTCTATTGGTTCGGCCTCGCGGCGGAAAACCAGATGCCGAGCTGGCACGTCGAGCCGGCGCAGAGCCTGCCGGACTTCACCACGCTGGTGCTGAAAAAACGCATGGAAGAATTGCTTGAGGCGCCATCCCGCGCAACGCTCGAGCAGGGCATCCTGCCGAGCTGGTTGCAGAACCGCCGCTGGTTCGCCGGCAAGGATGCGGCCATCGAGCAGGTCCGGCTGGCCTATGGCGTGCGTTTCGGCGACGCGCAGCATCCGGTGCTGCTCAGTGAAATCGAAGTCAGCAGCGGCGGCCAGACCAGCCGTTACCAACTGCCGTTCGGCTTCATTGCGGAAGATCAGGTCGGGCCGGCCTTGCCACAGCAATTGGCCCTGGCGCGGGTGCGTCGGGTTCGTCAGGTCGGGCTGATTACCGATGCGTTCAGCCTGGAAGCCTTTATTCGTGCGGTGCTGCAAGGCATGCAGGGCGGGGCGGTGCTGGAATCCAGTGACGGCGAGATCCGTTTCGAGTCCACGCCGCAACTCGACAAACTTGGCCTCGGCGCTGAGTCCGAAGTGCGTTATCTGTCTGCCGAGCAGTCCAACAGTTCGGTGGTGATCGGCAACAGTCTGGTACTTAAGCTGATCCGTAAAGTCGCTTCCGGCGTCCACCCGGAGCTGGAGATGAGCGCTTACCTGACCGCCGCCGGATTCGCCAATATCTCCCCGCTGCTCGGCTCGGTGATTCGTCGCGACGGGAAGGGCGAAGACAACCTGCTGATGATCGCCCAAGGCTACTTGAGCAATCAGGGCGACGCCTGGGAATGGACGCAGAACAACCTCGAACGGGCGTTGCGCGACGAGCTGGCGGATGCCGTGTCCGAACAGTCGCAACACTACAACGCGCTCGGCGAACTGAAGGATTTCGCCGGCATGCTGGGGCAGCGTCTGGGGGAAATGCATCAGGTGCTGGCAGCGCCGAGTGACAACAAGGACTTCGCACCACAGGTCAGCTCGGCCAAGGATGCGCAGGCGAGCGGCAAGGATGTGGGCGCTCAGTTCGAGCATGCGCTGAAGCTGCTCAAGCAGCATCAGGGCGAACTCGATTCGGCAGATCAGAAGCTTGTCGGTCGTCTACTCGACAACAAAAAAATCATCCTCGCCCATGTGCAGGAACTGGCGAAAAAATCTGCAGGTGGCTTGCGGATCCGTGTCCACGGCGATCTGCATCTGGGCCAGGTACTGGTGATCAAGGGCGATGCGTACCTGATCGATTTCGAAGGCGAGCCGGCGCGGCCACTGGCCGAACGTCGCGGCAAACACAGCCCGTACAAGGATGTCAGCGGGGTGCTGCGCTCATTCGATTACGCCGCCGCGATGACCATCAATGTGCACAACGTCGACAACAGTCCCGAGGCCGAAGCGGCGCGTCGGCGTGTAGCGGAACGCTACTTGCGTGAGGCGCGGGAAGCATTTGTCGAGGCATATCGCCGGGCGGCAGCTAGTCTTGATCATGCCTGGCAAGATCCTGAAGGTGCCGACGCCGCACTGGCGTTGTTCGGCCTGGAGAAAGCGGCCTACGAGGTGGCCTATGAAGCCGAAAATCGCCCCACCTGGCTGCCTGTGCCGTTGCACGGTTTGTATGGGTTATTGACGGGGCTTGAACCCTTTTCCGATCTTGGTGGAGAGTAGTCATGAGTTTCTCGAACAAGGAACAGGGTCACGTTAAAGAACGCTTGCTGCCCAGGGCGAAGGACATCGATGCCCTGGTGCGCGCAGAACATCAGGACCCGTTTTCCATTCTCGGGCCCCACGGCGATAGTGCCGGCGGGCAGTTCATCCGGGCGTATCTGCCCGGTGCATTAAGTGTCACGGTGCTGGACAAGGACACCGGCGAGGAGCGCGGTCCGCTGGAGGCGACCGAAACGCCGGGACTGTTCGTCGGCCATTTCGAGCATTCGCGGCCGTATCAGTTGCGCACCCGCTGGGCCGGTGGCGAACAGGTCGCGGAAGATCCCTACAGCTTCGGGCCATTGCTCGGTGAAATGGATTTGTACCTGTTCGCCGAGGGCAATCATCGCGACCTCAGCGGTTGCCTCGGCGCGCAGCTGAAAACCGTCGATGGCGTCGACGGCGTGCGGTTTGCCGTATGGGCACCGAATGCCCGGCGGGTGTCGGTGGTCGGTGACTTCAACGTCTGGGACGGGCGTCGGCATCCGATGCGTCTGCGGCATCCGTCCGGGGTCTGGGAATTGTTCATTCCGCGCCTGCAGGCGGGCGATCTGTACAAGTACGAAATCCTCGGCGCTCACGGCATCCTGCCGCTCAAGGCTGACCCGATGGCGCTGGCCACCAGCCTGCCGCCGGACACCGCGTCCAAAGTCGCCTCGCCGCTGCAGATCGACTGGCAGGATCAGCACTGGATGAACGGGCGCAGCGAACGCCAGCAGCATAATGCGCCGCTGTCGATCTATGAGCTGCATGCCGGATCCTGGCAGTGTGAACTCGACGATCTCGGTGAAGTCGCCCGCCAGTACACCTGGCCGGAGCTGGCCGAGCGACTGATTCCCTACGTCAAGGAACTGGGTTTCACCCACATCGAACTGATGCCGATCATGGAACATCCATTTGGTGGCTCCTGGGGTTACCAGTTGCTGTCGCAGTTCGCCCCGAGTGCACGTTACGGTACGCCAGACGAGTTCGCGGCGTTCATCAATGCCTGCCATCAGGCTGAAATCGGCGTGATTCTCGACTGGGTGCCGGCGCATTTTCCGACTGATACCCATGGCCTGGCGCAGTTCGACGGCACCGCGCTGTACGAATACGGCAACCCGCTGGAAGGGTTTCATCAGGACTGGGACACGCTGATCTACAACCTCGGTCGCACCGAAGTGCATGGCTACATGCTGGCTTCGGCGTTGCACTGGCTGAAGCATTTTCACGTCGACGGGCTGCGGGTCGATGCGGTGGCGTCGATGCTCTATCGCGACTATTCGCGCAAGGCCGGGGAGTGGGTGCCCAATCGCCACGGCGGTCGGGAGAATCTGGAAGCCATCGACTTCCTTCGCCATTTGAATGATGTGGTGGCGCTGGAGGCGCCGGGCGCGCTGGTGATCGCCGAGGAATCCACCGCCTGGCCTGGCGTCAGTCAAAGCACCCAACAGGGCGGCCTCGGTTTTGCCTATAAGTGGAACATGGGCTGGATGCATGATTCGCTGCATTACATCCAGCAGGATCCGGTGTACCGCGCCCATCATCACAACGAGTTGAGTTTCGGTCTGGTCTACGCCTGGTCCGAGCGGTTCATCCTGCCGATTTCCCACGACGAAGTGGTGCACGGCAAACACTCGCTGATCGACAAGATGCCCGGCGACCGCTGGCAGAAATTCGCCAACCTGCGCGCTTACCTGAGCTTCATGTGGACCCATCCAGGCAAGAAACTGCTGTTCATGGGCTGCGAGTTCGGCCAGTGGCGCGAGTGGAATCACGATCAGCAGCTGGACTGGTATCTGCTCCAGTATTCCGAGCACAAAGGCGTGCAGAAACTGGTCGGTGACCTCAACCGTTTGTACCGCGACGAGCCAGCGTTGCACGAGCAGGACGACGCGCCGCAAGGGTTTCAGTGGCTGATCGGTGACGATGCGATCAACAGCGTCTACGCCTGGCTGCGCTGGAGCAAGGACGGTTCGCCGGTGTTGGTGGTGGCCAACTTCACGCCGGTGCCGCGTCAGTCGTATCGGGTGGGTGTACCGTTTGCCGGGCGCTGGATCGAGTTGCTCAACAGTGATGCCGACACCTATGCCGGCTCCAATTACGGCAATGGTGGCGGGGCGTTCACTGAAGACGTACCCAGCCATGGTCAGGCGTTGTCGCTGGAGCTGAATCTGCCGCCACTGGCGGTGTTGATCCTCAAGCCCGAACGTTGATGAAGCACCTGCGGGAGCGAGTTGCTCGCTCCCGCAGGAAGGCTGGAATCGTCCTTACCAGCGCATCCGGATTCCCAGACTGCCGATCAACCCGTTCAGATCATTGTCATCTACGTCACTGCTGTAGTCGGCGCTGACGTACAGGCTCACCGACGGCGTGACCTTCGCCACCAGACCCAGACCCAACTCCACCGTCGATGACTTGCGGCTGCTGCTGATCTTGTCCACCTGATCGAGGGTTACCGTGTTGCCGGTGTACACCGTGTGCCACAGGTTGGTGCGCACGTAGGGCTCGACCGGCAAACCGCTCAGGTCGTAACTGCCTTTCAGCCGAGCGCCGACCCGGCCGCTCCAGGACGAAATGTCACTCGATGAAGCGTTGCCCGAGCCCGCGTAGGGCGTGTCGAGGGTGATCCGCTGATTGATCAACTGCGCCTGAGGCTCGACAACCCAGTTTTCGCTCAGGCCAATCGGGAAACCGCCCTCCACCGAGAACGTCAGCGCACTGCCTTCGGTGGCCAGGCGCGCGCCCTGTTCATTGCGGCTGAAACCACTGACCCGGCCACCGCTGGCCGACAGATCGACGTGCCAGCCTTCGGACCCGGTCAGGCTGTAGTAGGCGCCGAGGCTCTGGCCTTGCAGGTTGAGGGTGTCGGTGGTCGGATCGACGAGGGCGCGGTTGACGATCAGACCGTTGCCGTTGCCCTGGATCTGGTTCATGCCGCCGATCAACCCGATTCGTTGGGTCTGGCCGCTGCTGCCTTGCAGGGTCAGCACCGGCGGCCCTTTGAGCGCTCCGCCGCCGGGCGTCGCGAACCCGGGGTTGAGGATGTCGGTCTGTGCCTGGCGAGAGGCTTGTCCGTAGAGTTGATCCCAGGCCGAGGGGGCAAGGTCTTCGGTGATCAGGTAGTTGCCGCGCAGGTCGGGGCGCGGGCTCAAGCGTTGCGGGTCAGGGGTGATGACGGTCGCGGGCAGCGTCAGGATCGGCACGTCCTGGCGATACCAGGGCGTGGTCTCATCCGCCGCAGGACCCGCCTGCGCCTCCATGGATGAGCACAGCAAGATAGAACTTGAAACGGTGCAAAAGGTGATTTTGATCTCGTGTGGGGTGAGTGAGGTTTTCATGAAGATCTACCTTGCTAGCGCATGTGGTATCTCGCCTTGGCGTCTCTCCTACCCCGAATGAGGGGCGACCGAATGGAGCGAGGCGAACCCGCAGCCACCCGTTTTCACAAGTGTCCGAAGGCCCGCCCCGGGTAGTGTTTCCGGGGGTAGTAAGGTAGAGCTAAGAAGACCGATGTCCCTGCGTCAAGAAATTGGACGATGAGCGGTATGGCTAAATCAGAAGCTGCAAGCGTTTGTTTTTCTGCACATATCTAAGTTGTTGTTTGCAGGGGGAAACACGTCTTAAACCGCGAAACAGAGCGTTTGCTTAGCCTGCTATCGGCTTGCCAACTGATACGAACGCCCAGATTTCCTGCCAGGCCACGCAGGTCATTACTGTCAATATTGCTACTGTAGTCGGTGCTGGTGTAGACGCTCGTGGCGCGGTCGAACTACAGATGCACCTCGACCGCCAGCGGCAGGTGATCCGACAAATGCGTCCAGGGCTTGTTGCCGAGTATCTGCGGGTCATGGCTGCTGGCATTGCGCAGGTAGACCCGGTCCAGCCGCAGGAGCGGGAAGCGCGCCGGGTAGGTCTTGGCCGGCCGTCCGTGATGACGCTCGAAGGCTTCGTGCAGATAGTCGCGGCGGGAGAGGGTGAGGTTGCCCTGCATCTGCCAGTCATTGAAGTCGCCGGCGATGATCACTGGCGCGTCCTCCGGCAAGGATTCGAGCAACTGACAGAGCAGTTGCAGCTGCAATTGACGGTGGCTTTCGAGCAGGCTCAAGTGCACGCAGATCGCATGAACTTCAACGTGCCCCGGCACATCCAGCACGCAGTGCAGCAGACCGCGGCGCTCCGGGCCGGTGATCGAGACATCGAGGTTGCGGTATTCGCGGATCGGGTATTTGGACAGCAGGGCGTTGCCGTGGTGGCCGTCGGGGTAGACGGCGTTGCGGCCGTAGGCGAAATCGCTCCACATGCTGTCGGCGAGGAATTCGTACTGCGAGGTTTGCGGCCACTCGTTGTAGCGATTCGAATGCCGCTCGTGTTCACCCACCACTTCCTGAAGAAACACCAGGTCGGCGCGGGTACTGCGTACCGCTTCACGCAGCTCCGGGAGAATGAAACGCCGGTTGAGTGCGGTAAAACCCTTGTGCGTGTTGACCGTCAACACCCGCAGGCGATGGATGGTCGACGGGTTCAAGGGCTGTGCGTCGATGACGTGACGCTTGGGGTCGCTGGACACGATCGCTCCTCTGAATCATGACTGCCTTTTCATGCGACTGATCCGGACGCGGGCAGTTCACATGGAGTGACTGCCCGTGTCTGGTCCTCAATCTACGAAGACAATTTCATAAGGCAGGCGCATGCGCTCCAGAATAGCCCTGGGCAACAACGGCGCAATGCCGATGGCCGGTTCGCCGTTCAACTGGCTGGCGTAAGCGTGGGTGGCGTGGCTCTTGCGCGCGACGGTCCAGGTATCGAGGCGCAGCTTGCGCGCGCGGTGCCAGGGGATCTGTGCCTGATCGCGCTCGGGCCAGTGCCAGGCCCAGACCGGCACATCGTGGTAGCTGGCACCGGCCAGTCGTGCGGCTTTGGCACTGGCCCGGCCGACCACTTCATGATCTTCGGTGCCGTCTTCGCACCAGGTGCTGAACACCACGTCACCGGGTCGCAGGTAACGCGAGATGAACTCGGTCAATTGGGCTTCCTGTTCAAACAGGGCATTGTCGGTGAAACCGCCGCGCACCCATTTCAGGCTGTGCATCGGCAGGCCCAGGCGGCGCAAGGCTTCGACGCTTTCCTGGGGGCGGAACACGCTCAGGCGTTTCTCCGACCATTGGCGCGAGCCGGGATGGCTGGCGCTGCCGTCGGTGATCGAGAGCAGTTGCAGGGGATGGCCAAGGGAAGACAACAGTTGCAGCAAGCCGCCGCAGGTCACCACTTCGTCACCGGGGTGTGGCGCAATGACTACCGCACGAGCGCCGGGCGGTACGAGGCTATGGGTGTTGATGACGGGGATATTGTCGAGTTGCGCGGCGCTGTTCCAGATTTGCGCCGGCAGGCCGCTTTCGCTGAGAGATAACGGTTTCATGGGGCAGGACGTCCTTGTTGAGTCTGGCCTTCAGTCACCCACGGCAACGCGTGTCTGACCCGTGAAGGCTGGTTGATAACCCTGCAGCGCTCCGAACCCTGGATTGCCGCGATGCTGAGTATTGCTCAAGACGCACGGTTCGTCGCGTTGCAGATCAATCTGCTCCGGTTTTTTTTATTCAAGCTGTGCCGTAACTCTCAAGTCGTGAACGTAGACACAGCGGTGGAGGCCGCTGTGTCGGTGCCTTGCGCTCAGTCTTCTTCGTCGCGTTGCAGTTCAAACAACAGCAGCGAGCGCCCTGTAACCGAATATTGATGCCCGAAATCGAAGCGCTCCTGACCCCGGATCGACGGTTGATTGGTGTCGACCATGCAGGTCCAGAAACTGCCTTCAGGCACTTCCGGCAGCGTGAAGTTGACGATGTCGTGATGGGCGTTGACCACCAGCAGCAACGTCGCGTCGGCGCCCTTGCGGCGGATGCCGGTTTCCTGGGCGCGGCCATCGAGCAACATGCCCAGGCAGCGGTTGTGCGCATCGTGCCAGTGCTCGGTGGTCATTTCCGTGGCGTCCGGTGCCAGCCAGGTCACGTCCTTGACCCCGATGTCCTCGTTATATTCGCCCACCAGAAAACGTCCGCGCCGCAGTATCGGGTAGGTCAGGCGCAGCTTGATCAGGCGTTTGACGAATTTGAGCAGCGCCTTGCCGTCCTCGCTCAGGTCCCAGTTGACCCAACCGATCTCGCTGTCCTGGCAGTAGGCATTGTTGTTGCCGTCCTGGGTGCGGGCGAATTCGTCGCCGGCCACCAGCATCGGCGTGCCTTGGGCCAGCAACAGCGTGGCGAAGAAATTGCGCATCTGCCGGTGGCGCAGCGCGTTGATTTCGGGGTCGTCGGTTGGGCCTTCGACACCGTGGTTCCAGGACAGGTTGTTGTTGCTGCCGTCCTGGTTGTTTTCGTCGTTGGCCTCGTTGTGCTTGTCGTTGTAGGACACCAGATCGTTAAGGGTGAAACCGTCGTGAGCGGTGACGAAGTTCACCGACGAGTAAGGTCGTCGGCCGCGTTGATTGAACATCTCGCCGGAAGCGGTCATGCGGCTGGCGAAGTCGGCGAGCTGACCGTCGTCACCTTTCCAGAATGCACGCACGGTGTCGCGGAACTTGTCGTTCCATTCGACCCAGCCGGGTGGGAAGTTGCCGACCTGATAGCCACCGGGGCCACAGTCCCACGGCTCGGCGATCATTTTTACCTGGCGCAGCACCGGGTCCTGGCGGCAGGCCACGAGGAAACTGTGGCGTTCGTCGAAACCGTCGTGGTAGCGGCCAAGAATGGTCGCCAGGTCAAAGCGGAAACCATCGACGTGCATTTCGCTAGCCCAGTAACGCAACGAATCAGTGACCATTTGCAGCACGCACGGGTGACTCAGGTCCAGGGTGTTGCCGGTGCCGGAATCGTTGATATAGAAGCGCTTGTCGTCCGGCATCAGCCGATAGTACGAAGCGTTGTCGATCCCGCGCATCGACAGGGTGGGGCCTTGCTCGTTGCCCTCGGCGGTGTGGTTGTAGACCACGTCGAGAATCACTTCGAGATTGGCTTCATGCAGGTGCGCGACCATCTCCTTGAACTCGGCGATCTTGCCACTGGCCAGATAACGCGGATCCGGGGCGAAGAAAGCGATGCTGTTGTAACCCCAGTAATTGGTCATGCCTTTGTGCAGCAGATGCTGGTCGTTGACGAAGGCGTGGATCGGCAGCAGCTCGACGGTGGAGACGCCGAGTTTGCGGATGTGTTCCAGCACATCGTCGACCATCAGCCCGGCAAACGTACCGCGCACGTTATCCGGCACGGCGGGGTGGCGCATGCTGATGCCGCGCACATGGGTTTCGTAAATGATGGTCTTGTCCCACGGCACGCTGACGCGATGGTCGTTGCCCCAGGTGTGCGCCGGGTCGATGACCTTGCATTTGGGTACGAAGGGCGCGCTGTCGCGTTCGTCGAAGCTGAGGTCGGCATCCGGGTGGCCGATGGTGTAGCCGAACAGCGCTTCGGACCATTTCAACTGGCCGACCAGTTGCTTGGCGTAGGGGTCGATCAGCAATTTGTTGTGGTTGAAGCGATGGCCGTTGGCCGGGTCGTAGGGGCCGTAGACCCGGTAGCCGTAAATCAGGCCCGGGTGCGCGTCGGGCAGGTAGCCGTGGAAGATTTCGTCGGTATATTCCGGCAGTTCGATGCGTTCGAGCTCGACTTCGCCGGCATCGTCGAAAATGCACAGTTCGACGCGGGTGGCGTTGGCGGAAAACAGCGCAAAGTTCACCCCCAGACCATCCCAGGTCGCGCCGAGCGGGAAGGGCAGGCCTTCACGGATTCGCGAGGGCTCGGCGTGTGCGGCGGGCTCGGCTTTCTTTGGACGGGTCATGATTGCTCCTGCAAATCGGGGTGGGCATTTTTAAAGGACGAGTGAACCCTCGGTGGCGAGCGAACCCGCCACACGGCCATTCAGTTCAACGGTTAGAAAAGCCTCAGGCTGCCGGGGGCTTGCGGGGCGCGCGGGGCTTTTTCTCGGCGGCTTTTTCGCCCGGTGGAATCACTTTCGCGGCACTCGCCGGTTTGGCTTTGGCCGTCGTGGTTTTGGGCTTGGCCGCAGCAGGCTTGGTGTCAGAGGCTTTGGTGGCTGCCGTTTTGCCAGTCGCCGCCTTCGGCGATTTCTTCGGTGCCAAAGCTTCGGCTTCGGCCAGTTTGCGCGCCATCTCCCAGTGGCGGGCTTCATGGCCTTCGGGCTTACCTTCCGATTCCCAGATCTGATAGGCGAATTCGCGGATGCGTTTATCGTCGGTACTCATCGCAATGCTCCTGAACTGAACTCATGCTTCTAGAAGTGTTGGATAAACAGATTGACCGGGACATCCCCCAGCGCAGCGCTGACTTCCAGCTCCCTGTTTTTTGTGACTGCGGTGCTCGAAAAAAGTCCCTTCAGATTTTCGTCCGAGGCGGCGAACGGTAATTCGACCCGCGTATCGCCCCAGCGCAGCGCATCGACCTGCGGGACGGCACCGTTTTCCAGCAGTGTCGCGCAACGGATCGGCACGATGACGATTGCCCGTTGCCCCCCGTGCTCGCGGGCAAACGCGAGCACGTTGTGCGCCTGGCTGCCCAGCACCTCCAGGGCCTGGTACGAGCCGCGGCGAAACAACTCGGTGTGTTCGGCGCGCAGGTTCAACACTTGGGCGATCAATGCTTGCTTGATGCGCCCGTCGCGCCAGTTCGACAGCAGTTCCGATGCCGGTGCGGGTTTCACGGATTGCTCTCGCAAGTCGTAGTCCACCGGCCGGCGGTTGTCCGGATCCACCAGGCTGAAATCCCAGAACTCGTTGCCCTGATACAGATCCGGCACCCCCGGTACAGTCATATGCAGCAAGGTTTGCGCCAGACTGTTGAGGGCGCCGGCCGCAGCGATGCTGTTGACGCTCTTGGCCAGCGCCCCGCGCAGCAGTTCACCTTCCGGCGCCAGCAACAGCTGCTCGGTGAAGGATTGCGCGGCGTTTTCGTAGGCCTCGTTCGGCGCACTCCAGCTGCTTTGCAGCTTGGCTTCGCGCAGGGCTTTCTGCTGCCATTGCCAGATGCGTTTGGCGTAGTCGGCGAACCCGCCCTGGTCGTTGTTGTGCAGTGTCAGCGGCCAACTGCCGAGTAACGCCTGATAAAGGATCAACTCGTCAGCGGACGATGGCGCCTGATCGTCATTGCGCAGTGGCCGGGCGAGGGCGCGCCACAATTCGATCTGCTCGGCGTACCAGTGGCTGCGTTCGCTGAGCACGGCCAGACGCGCGCGGGTGTCTTCGCCGCGTTTGTGGTCGTGGGTGGCGGTGGCCAGCAGGTTGTCGGGGAATGTCGCCAGACGTTGCAGATTTGCCGCGTGAAAATCGCTGACGGGTACGCTGAACTGTTCGGTGTTGTAGCCCACGTCGTTGCGCGACAGCAGCACCGCCGAGCGGTACAGCGCGGTGTCTTCCACGGCTTTGGCGGCGGCCGGCGAGGTCAGTTGCTGAAAGCGTACGCAGGCGTGGCGCAGGATCTTGCGCGACCGCCCACGGGGTTTGCGCCGCCACGGTTGGCCGCCGAGCCAGGCGGCTACGGATTCGAGCACCGGCCAGTCGCTTTCGCTCAGTGTCTGCCGCGCACCTTCCATGGCCTGCTGGAAAAACACCTCGTCCTGCACCGAGCGACCCATTGCACTGATGTAGGTGCGATACACCGGGAAATGCACGATCAGCGCCTGCAACACCCGGCGGATCGAGCCGAGCGTGAGGTCACGGGTCATCAAGTCGTCCCGGGCCACTTGCAACAGTGCCTGGGCAACGCTTTCGCAATCGCTGGCCAATGAACCGTTGAGAATCTGCTGACGCGCCAGTCGTGCTTCTTCGATAAACGCCGCTGGGCGCTCGGTGCGCCGTTGCCACAAGTCGCCGAGCACGTGTTCACCGGCCGGGTCGTGTTGCAGCAGCGACAGCTGATTCATGAACTCGTAACCGGTGCTGCCGTCCACCGCCCAGTCGGTGCGCAGGGTTTCGCCCTCGCCGAGGATCTTCTCGACGTAGATCGGCAAGTGTCGCCCCGGTGCCAGAAAGTCGAGGCGTCGACGTAGCTTGCGGCAATAACCCCGAGGATCGGCGAGGCCGTCAATGTGGTCGATGCGCAAACCGTCGATCAGGCCTTCACCGATCAACTGGAAAATCTTGCCGTGGGTGGCCTCGAACACGGCCGGCCGTTCGACACGCAACCCGCCGAGTTCGTTGATATCGAAGAAGCGCCGCCAGTTGATATCGTCCGCCGCCGTGCGCCAACTGGCCAGACGATAGCTTTGCCGCTCCAGCAGTTGATGCAGCCGCTGGAAACCTTCATCGGTCTTTGAGTCGTAGCGCGTGAGGTTGCGCTGAATGATTTGCAGGATGTGCGGGTCGCTGGCCAGTTGCTGCAGTTCTTCCTTGAGCGGGGTCGCCAGCGAACGGGCGTCGGTCTGGTAGCTGAGGCTGCTGAAGCAATCGGCCAGCGACTTGAGTGTTTCGTTTGCCGGCTCGTCGGGTTTGAGCAGTTCGCCGTAATCGCCGGGGCAGATCGGGAAGTGGTGTTCGTAATGCTCGACATGGAACGTGCCGGACTCGGCGTTGAACACCAACGGCAGCGTGCCGTCCTGCAACGCAATGCCGTAATCGCTGCCGAGGAAGGGCAGCAGCAACTGGCCCTCCATCAACGGGTCGGGCGAGTGCCATTGAATGTCGAAGAACTCGCCATAGGGGCTGAGCCGGCCCCATTCCAGCAAATCGAGCCACCACGGATTGTCACCGCCACCGACCGCCATGTGGTTGGAGACGATGTCGAGGATCAGCCCCATGCCGTGTTCACGCAGGGCTGCGACCAGCCGGCGCAAGGCCGGTTCTCCGCCGAGTTCAGGGTTGACCCGGGTCGGGTCCACCACGTCGTAGCCGTGCATGGAACCAGCGCGGGCGGCGAGCAGCGGCGAGGCGTAAACATGGCTGATGCCGAGTCGGGCAAAGTACGCCACCAGCGGCACTGCTTGATCGAGGGTAAATCCTTTATGAAATTGCAGGCGCACCGTGGCGCGCAAGGTCAGGTTTTGCGCTGCAATCATTGGTCACGCTCGGCAGCCTGAAGGCGGGCGCAGGCGAGCAGCTCCAGACGCCGCGCGGCATCGACCCCATCAAGCAATGTTTCGCTGGTGCCCGGCAGACGCCGCGACCAGTTGGGGTGAGTGTCGATGGTGCCAGGCAGGTTGGCCTGTTCGTCCAGCCCCAGCGCATCTTCCAGTGGCAGCAGCACCAGCGGCGCGCGGGTGTGGCCGAGGAAACGGACAGCAGCGTCGACCACCTGATCGGCCTCGTGGGACTCTTCGCGAAAGTTCTGCGGGTCCTGGCTCAAGGCGCCGCGCAGGCCTTCGCGCTCGCGTTCGCGGTAACGGCGCCAGTCGATTTCGCCGTTGGCGTCGATCAGCCCGAGCCGCGCATTCCAGTCGATGTCCCGGCCATGCCACCAGCCATTGAGCGTCGGCAGATCGTGGGTGCTGGTGGTGGCCAGCGCGTTGTCCGGCCAGTCGAGGGTCGGTTTGAAATGGGTGTTGTCCTGCTCGAATAACAGCACGCGCATGCCGAGCATGGCGCGGGCGATCAGTTTTTCCCGCAGGCCATCGGGCACGGTACCGAGGTCTTCGCCCAGCACGATGGCTTGATGGCGGTGTGATTCGAGGGTCAGCAAACGCAGCAGGTCGTCCACCGGGTAATACAGATAAGCACCGTCCGCCGGGGCCGCGCCGTTGGGGATCACCCACAGCCGCTGGAGGCCCATCACATGGTCGATGCGCAGGCCACCGGCGTGGGCGAAGTTGGCGCGCAGCATGTCGATGAACGCCCGAAAACCGTTGCGCACCAGACCTTCCGGGGAGAACGCCGATATGCCCCAGCCCTGGCCGGAGCGGTTGAGGATATCCGGCGGCGCACCGACAGTCAGCGATGCCAGCAACTCGTCCTGAAAACTCCAGGCCTGACTGCCGGCGCCGTCGGCACCCACCGCCAGGTCGGCGATCAGACCGATGCCCATGCCGGCGCTGCGAGCGGCGTTTTGTGCACGCTCCAGGCAGCGGTGAATCAACCATTGGCAAAACGCGAAGTAGCCGATGCGCTCGGCGTATTCCTCGGCAAACGCGCCGAGGGCCGCGCCGCGCGGGTCGTGCCAGTGCTCCGGCCATTCGCGCCAGTCGAGATTTTCGCCCCGGGCGGCGCGCATTTCCTGAATGGCTTCGAAGCGGCAGTGGTTTTCCAGCGCTTCGCCGCCGGCATCGCGGTAACTGGAAAAATCCGCCTGCAACGGGTGCTCGCCACGGGTGAAGCCTTCGTACAGCGCCAGCAGGAGTTTTTGCTTGGCGTCGGCGGCGCTGGGCCAGTCGATCAGTTTCAGGTTTTCCAGTTGCTGGAACTGATCGTTGAGGCCGGCGGCGTCGATGGCGTCGCGCAGGGCGCGCTCGCCGAGAATGGTCCCCGGCGCGGAATACAGCGAATTGAGGAACAGACGGCTGGATGGCGAGTACGGGCTGTAGCGCCCGGTATCGGCGCTGAACATCGCGTGCAACGGGCTGATCGCCAGGGCGTCGGCACCGCGTTCACCGGCACTGCGGGCCAGTTCTTCGAGCGCCAGGGTGTCGCCGAAGCCACCGTCGCCGGGGCGGCGCAGGCTGTAAAGCTGCACGCTCAGGCCCCAGGCGCGAGGGATCGGGCTGTCCACGGCATCGCCCACGCTGTAGCAGCGCTCGGGGGCCACGGCCAGGGTGAATTGTTGACCGGCGATGTGAACTTGCTGATAGCCGACCGGGATCTCGCCGGGCAACACCGCATCGGCGTCGAGCTTGAGTGACAGCCGCGTGCCGTCCTCAAGATGAATCTCACAGGGGCTTTCGGCTTCGAAATAACGCGCCAGATCCAGACCCACGCCGACGTCGGCGGTCAGCAGGGGCGGCAGTTGGCGGTCCTGTTGCACTTGTTGCAGTTCCAGCAGGCTGGCGTCGATTTCCTGGGCTGAGCCGGCCGGGTGACCGAGCCCGGTAAGGACATTGCGCAGCACGGCCGGTGCGACTTTTTGCGGGCGACCATTGGCGTCGATCCAGTCGACCGCGAGGCCGGCTCGGCTGGCAAGAATTTCCAGTTGCGCATCGCTCATAGGCGCTCTCCATCCAGGGGTGGCAAAGGGGTTGCGGCCGTGAGGCTGACGAGCGCGCAATACGGGGCCAATTGGCCCTCCATCGTCAGGTCGGGGGCGGGTGGATGTTGCAAACGCCACACCGCATCGGCCTGTGGAGGGTTGACCACGGGCTTGTCGCTGAGGTTCAGGTCGATTCGCAGTTCACTGCCATCGCCCAGGCGCCAGCGCGCGCTGACGGCGCCACGGTCAAGCAACGTGGCACCGAGGGCCTGGGTGCCGGACAGGTTTGGAATAATGTACTGATGGCGCAGTTGCAGCAGTTGACGGTACAGCGCCAGGGTTGCCTGCTGCTTCGGCGTGCCGCTGCCGATCAGCCGGGGTTGCGAGGCGTGGAAAGTCTGCTCGGCATTGGGATCGGGAATCTGCTCGCGCTTGTGCGGATCGGTGAAGGCGCTGAACCCCGCGAATTCATTGCGCCGGCCTTCGCGCACCTGCTTCGCCAGTTCGTCATGGTGACTGGTGAAAAACAGGAACGGTTGCTCGGCGGCGTATTCATCACCCATGAACATCAGCGGAATCATCGGTGACAGCAACAACAGCACGGTCGCGGCTTCCACCGCACGCGGGTCGGCCAATTGATGCAAGCGCTCGCCAAACGCGCGGTTGCCGATCTGGTCGTGGTTCTGCAGGAACAAAATGAAAGCCGTGGACGGCAAGTGCTCGCTGGGCTCGCCCCGAGGTTCGCCGTGACGGGTAATGTGACCCTGAAACACGAAGCCCTGACTCAGACAACGCGCCAATTGCCGCGTGGGTTGCAGCGCATAGTCCGCGTAATAGGCGTCAGTTTCACCGGTGAGCAGCACGTGCAACGCGTTGTGGCCGTCGTCGTTCCACTGCGCGTCGTAGTTTTCCTCCAGCAGGCTCGATTGGTTGAGTTCGTTTTCGATGGTCAGCCAAACATGACGGGCCGGGTCGATCTGGCTGCGAACGCGTTGCGCCAGTTCAGGCAGAAAGTCGGGACTTTCGATCGCATGCACCGCATCCAGGCGCAGTCCGTCGAAACGGTATTCGAGTAGCCACATCAAGGCGTTTTCGACGAAGAAGTCCCGTACTTCGCGGCAGCGGAAATCAATGGCCGCGCCCCACGGGGTGTGTTTGTCCTCGCGAAAGAAACCCTTGGCGTAGCGATGCAGGTAATTGCCGTCGGGGCCGAAGTGGTTGTAAACCACGTCGAGAATCACCGCCAGGCCATAACCGTGGGCGCTGTCGATCAGATGTTTGAGTTGTTCCGGCGTGCCATAGGAAGCTTGCGGCGCGTAGTGCAGCACGCCGTCGTAGCCCCAGTTACGCTCGCCAGGAAACTGCGCGATCGGCATCAGCTCGATGGCGGTGATGCCCAGCCCGGCGAGGCGCGCCAGATGCTGCTCAACTTCGGCAAAACCGCCGAGGGCACCGACATGCAGCTCGTAAATCACTGCTTCGTTCCAGGGCCGCCCCTGCCACGTTGTATTCCGCCAGGCATATGCGTGCGGATCGACAACCACACTTTGGCGGTCGAGGTCGCCGTCCTGCGCCCTGGAGGCCGGGTCGGGCACCTCCAGTTCGCCGTCGATGTTGTAACGGTAGCGACTGCCGGCGGGGCAGCGGCTCTTGATCACGAACCAGCCATCCGCCTGCGGCAGCATGGGCAGAGACCGACCGTTGCCCAGCTCGACGCTGACGTAAAACGCATCCGGCGCCCACAACGCGAATTGCGTGTGGTCGGCATCCAGCATGATCGCGCCGTGGGGCCAGGTTTCAAGGGACCGTAACGGCATCGTTGAAAACCTCCCTGGTTATTTGTGGTGCGTTTTACCCAAGGCCTTGGCCACCAGTTGTTCGTAAAGTTCGGCGTAGGGTTCGACGGCCTTGCACCAGTTGAACGGTGCAGCCATCGCCCTGCAGCGCATGGCGTGCAGCAGATCCGGGAAGGCAAACACCTTGAACGCGCGGCTCAGGGCTTCGCGATAGCTGTCCGCCGTGGACTCGTTGAACAGGAACCCGGTGACGCCGTTTTCAATGGTGTCGGCCAGCCCGCCGGTATTGCGCGCCACCGGCAGCGAGCCGAAACGCTGGGCGTACATCTGGCTCAAGCCGCAAGGTTCGTAACGCGACGGCATCAGCAGGAAATCGCTGCCGGCGAACATCCGCCGGGCGTCGGTTTCATTGAAGCCGATGCGCACGCCGATCTGGCCGGGGAAACGCAGGGCCAGTTCGCGCATGGCCTGTTCTTCTTCCGGCTCGCCGCGTCCGATGATGGCGATCTGGCCACCGTTCTGCACGATGTACTCCGAGACGGCTTCGGTCAGGTCCAGGCCTTTTTGATAAACCAGCCGCGACACCACGGCAAACAGCGGGCCTTCCGAGTCTTTCAGACCGAACAGTTCGCGTACATGGGCGGCGTTGACGGCTTTGCCTTCCCAGTCGCCGATGGCAAACGGCGCGAACAGGTGCGGGTCGGTGGCGGCGTCCCAGCTCTCGTCGATGCCGTTGGGGATGCCGCTGAGCAAACCTTGCTGGGTCTTGGCGGCGAGAAAGCCGTCGAGGCCGCAGCCGAAATCAGGGGTGGTGATTTCCTGCGCGTAGGTGGCGCTGACCGTGGTGATGTGGCTCGAATAGGCCATGCCGGCCTTGAGGAACGACATCTTGCCGTAGAACTCCATGCCTTCCTGTTGCAGGGCATGGGCGGGAATCCCGAGCTCCGGGCACGAACCGAGGCTGGTCACGCCCTGATAGGCGAGGTTGTGAATGGTGAACAGGGTCGGCGTGCGTTGCCCGCGCCAGTGCATGTAAGCAGGCGCCAGACCAGCCGGCCAGTCATGGGCGTGCACCAGATCCGGGCACCAGTGGATTTGTGCGAGGTTGGCGGCGATATCGGCGGCGGCCAGACCCAGACGGGCGAAACGAATGTGGTTGTCCGGCCAGTCACGGCCGTTGTTGGCGCCATAAGGGCCGCCGTCGCGTGCGTAGAGTTCAGGGCAGATCAACACATAAATGACCAGACCGTCGGGCATGTCCATGCGCCCGATCTTGCACGGTGGTAGCGCGGCGTGGCCGCCCAGTTCGCCGATGATGTGGATCGGATTTTCACTGTTCATCACTTGCGGGTAACCGGGGATCAGTACCCGGACATCATGCTCATGCGCCATCGCGCGGGGCAGGGCGGCAGAAACGTCACCAAGACCGCCGGTCTTCACCAGATCGGCGATTTCCGAGGTCACGAACAACACTTTCTTCTTGTTGGGATTCTGACTGGCTACCGGTGTCAGCGTCTTGGTGCCCGGGACGTTGATCGACCGGCTGCCGGGAACGCTCACGGTGCTCGATTCGCCGACCGGCGGATGAGCACGCTCTCCCTGAATATCCAATGCCGCACTGATCATATGAATCTCCCGTTTTGTTGATCTGATTCTTGTCTTGAACAAGCGATGTCCATGGCCAAATCCTGTGGCCGGGCGCAAACGCGCCACGCATCGGTGAGCAAACGCTACCCAACACGCGCAAGCAGAATGGGTGAAGAGGCCATTGCAAGGAATGAACCAGTCGCCTTGGCCTTGTCTTTCAGATGACCCGTCGCGATCAGCAAAAGTTTCGACAAAATTTCCACATTGTGACCGACCGGTTTCGCCCCGCGAAAACCAGTCTAGGCCAGATCCTAGAGCGGGCCAGGGCAATCGGACGAATTGTTCGACAATCTGTTGCAGGCTCACGGAAACCGTGGCTTTGAGCGGGTGATCGCACCGACGAAGTGCATGTTTGAAGGGGCGGACGGTGCAAAACGGTGACCGGCCGGTCACGTTTTCGGGCGCGAGGAAAGTGCGTGTGCACTGTTGCGGTGCGGACAGTTGTGTTGGCGTGCGGTCAGTGGGTGCTGATTCGCGGGCAGGGGCTGCCCGCGAATTGGAGGAAAGTCAGTTCAGCAGACGAATCGGTTCTCCCGCTGACCAGGCCTGAACGTCCTCGATCATCTGCGAAAAGAACTGCTGATAGTTCTTTCGGCTGACGTATCCGACATGAGGCGTGGCCAGCACATTGTCCAGCGTGCGAAACGGATGCAGCGCCGGCAACGGTTCTTCATCGAATACATCCAGCGCTGCGCCACCGATGCGCTGTTTCTGCAAGGCCTTGATCAGCGCCGCTTCGTCGACAATCGGCCCGCGCGCCGTGTTGACCAGCAGGGCGGTTGGCTTCATCCAGTCCAGCGCCTGAGCATCGACCAGACCGCGACTGCGGTCGCTGAGCACCAGGTGCACCGACAAAACGTCAGCCTGTTCGAACAATTGCTGCTTGCTGACATAGGTGACACCGGCCTGTTCGGCGCGCTCGGCCGTCAGGTTTTCGCTCCAGGCGATCACCCGCATGCCGAACACCTGAGCGAACTGCGCCACCCGTTGGCCGATACTGCCGAGCCCGAGAATGCCGAGGGTCTTGCCGTGCAAATCGCCGCCCAGACCTTGCTGCCATTGGCCGGCGCGCAGGGCATTGGCCTCGTTCACCAGGTTGCGGGTGGCGGCCATGATCAGCGCCCAGGTCAGCTCTGGCGCTGCATGCTTATAGCTGTCGGTGCCGCAGACCTTGATCCCGAGCCGGGCAGCGGCCGGCATGTCCAGCGCTGCATTGCGCATGCCGCCGGTGACCAGCAGCTTGAGGTTCGGCAAACGCTTGAGCAGGTCTTCATCGAAGCGCGTGCGTTCGCGCATCACGCAAATCACCTCGAACCGGCCCAGGCGCTCGGCCAGCGTGGCGTTGTCCGCCGGGTAATCATGGACGAAAGTCACTTCGCCGAGACTGTCGAGCACCGACCAGTCGACTACGCCCCGTGCGACGTCCTGCCAGTCATCGATCACCGCAATCTGCACCGCCATCAGCCTTGACTCCTCAACGAACGGGATTGGTTTTGTTCAGCCAGCCGAGCAGTGCCTGGTGGAACTGCGCCGGTTCTTCCATCTGCGGGGCATGGCCCATGCCGGGGAATTCCACCAATGTGGACTGCGGAATCAGCTTGGCGACCTGTTTGCCCAGCACGTCGTAGTGGCCGATTTTCGCTTTCACCTCGGGCGGTGCAATGTCCTTGCCGATGGCTGTGGTGTCGGAGGTGCCGATCAGCAACAGGGTCGGCATCTTCAGGTCCTTGAACTCGTAGTACACCGGCTGGGTGAAGATCATGTCGTAGATCAGCGCCGAGTTCCATGCGACCTGAGTCTTGCCCGGGCCATTGCTCAGGCCGGCGAGCATGTCTACCCAGCGGTCGAATTCGGGTTTCCAGCGACCGCCGTAATAGGTGCTGCGCTCGTAGTCGCGAATGCCTTGGGCGGTGACTTTCAGTTCGCGCTGATACCACTGATCAACGCTGCGATACGGCACGCCGAGGGCTTTCCAGTCCTCCAGCCCGATCGGGTTGACCAGCGCCAGTTGCTCGACCTGATCCGGGTATTGCAGCGCGTAACGGGTGGCGAGCATGCCGCCGGTGGAGTGGCCGAGCAGGGTGGCTTTCTGAATGCCCAGCGCCTTGAGCAATTGCTGGGTGTTGGCCGCCAGTTGCTGGAAGGTGTACTGGTAGTGATCGGGTTTGCTGGAGGTGCAGAAGCCGATCTGATCCGGGGCGACGACCCGGTAACCGGCCTCGCTCAGGGCCTTGATCGAACTGTCCCAGGTGGCGCCGCAAAAATTCTTGCCGTGCATGAGCACCACGGTGCGCCCGTTGGCCTTGCCGTGGGCGGCGACGTCCATGTAACCCATCTGCAATGATTTGCCCTGGGACTGAAAGGCAAAATGCTTGAGGGTGTAGGGATAGTCGAAACCTTGCAGTTCCGGGCCGTATTGCGGGCCGTCGGCGTGAGCAAACAGGGGCAGGGCAGCGGTCAACAGCAGGCCAGGCAGCCAGCGGGTCAGCGACACAGACATAGGACAACTCCACAGGAAATCGGCCGATGCTGGAACGGCCGGATTAGGGCGACGTTAAACACAGGCAATTCCCGCGCCTGAACGTTCAACCGAGCCAGCGCAGCGTGAGCATCGCCAGCACCGCATAACGGGCGCCTTTGGCCAGGGTGACGATCAACAGGAATCGCCCGAGCGGTTCACGCATGACCCCGGCGATCAGTGTCAGGGGATCACCGATGACCGGCAGCCAGCTGAGCAGCAGCGACCAGTGCCCATAACGTTGATAGTGAACGCGGGCGCGAACCATGTGCTTCGGGCTGACCGGAAACCAGCGTCGACCCTGAAACCGCTCCAGTCCGCGTCCCAGCCACCAGTTGACCAGCGAACCGAGGACATTGCCCAGTGTCGCCACGGCCAGCAGTCCCCACAGCCAATAGCGATCGCTGACCAGCAACCCGACCAGCACCGCCTCCGATTGCAGCGGCAGCAGTGTGGCGGCGCCAAACGCGGCGAAGAACAGTCCGAGATAACCCGCCGTCATCAATGGGCCGGGTAATCCGCCACCACCACATCAGCACCGTCCTTCTTCAGGCCGATGACCTGATAGGCATCGCTCATGCCGTCCATTTCCATGCCCGGCGAGCCCATCGGCATCCCCGGAGCGGCTACGCCAAGCAGATCGTCACGCTTGCTCAGGGCCAGCACTTGTTCGGCGGGGACGTGACCTTCGACGAATTTGCCGTCGATGATTGCGGTGTGGCAGGACGCCAGACGTGGCGGCACGCCGTGTTGCTGCTTGAAGCTGCTCATGTCGGCTTCAACGTGATCCTCGACCTTGAAACCGTTGGCTTCCAGATGGCTGATCCACTTTTTACAGCAGCCGCAGTTGGCGTCGCGGTGGACTTCGATCGGGATGAGATCGGCGGCTTGCGCCAGGGAGGAGATGAACAGGGCGCTCAGGGCGGCCAGACGCAGGTGGTTTCGCATGGAAGGCTCTCGACTCGGGTAACGGTCAAAAAAGAACGCATTTTGACCGGATTTTCCTGCCCGGCATCAACGGAGTGTTTCCAAGTGATACAAGGCGGGCTGCCAGCATGATCGTAGATCAAGGCTGACAGCCCGCTGAGCGAGAGATGACAGATCGGTCAGGGTCAGCGCACCTTGAACCGGCCCATGATCGCGCCGACCCGGCTGTTGGCTTCCAGCAATTGGCGGGTGTTGAGCTCGCTGGCCTGACCGCTTTGCACCAGTTCATCGACCATGTGACGGATCTGCACCATGCTGCGGTTGATCTCTTCGGTCACGGCGCTTTGCTGTTCGGCGGCGGTGGCGATCTGCGTGCTGAGGCTGTTGATGTGGCTGACCGAGCCGGCCATCTCATCGAGGCCGCTGTTGACTCGGGCCGTGGCGTCGGCGGCCGACTGGCAACTGGCCTGGGTGTTTTCCATGGCGCTGACCGACGAGCTCACGCCTTGGGTCAGGCGGGTCAACATTTCGTTGATTTCCGAAGTGCTGGCCTGGGTGCGGGCGGCGAGGGCGCGCACTTCGTCGGCCACCACCGCGAAGCCGCGTCCCTGTTCACCGGCGCGGGCGGCTTCGATGGCGGCGTTCAGCGCCAGCAGGTTGGTCTGGCCGGCAATCGCGCCAATCACCCCGAGAATCTCGGTGATGCGTTGTGCGTCCTGTTGCATGCTTTCGACCTTGTGCGTGGCGCTGGCCACTTCGTCGATCAGCGCGACCACGCTGCTCGACGCTTCGCCGACCACCACCCGCGAACGGTCGGCGTTTTCGTTGGCGCGCTGGGTGAAGGCTGCGGTTTCGGCGGCATTCTGCGCGACGCTTTCAGCGGTCGAACTCATCTCGTTGATCGCGGTGACGGTCTGGTCGGTTTCCGAGGCGTGGCGCAGCAGAATTTGACTGGTGTGCGCCGACGTACGTTGCAGGTTGTCGAGGCTCGAAGCCATGGCGCCGGTAGCCTGGGTGACTTCGCCGATCATGTTCTGCAGGTAGGCGATGAAGGTATTGACCGAGTGACCGATCGCGCCGAGTTCATCTTCGGCACGAATTGTGATGCGTCGGGTCAGGTCGGCATCGCCGCTGGACAGCAGATCGATGTTGGCTTTCAGGGCCTTCATGCGCTGGATCAGTTGGCGGATCGCATAGACCTGCCACAGCACCAGCAGGATCACCAGTGGGATCTGCAACAGACTCAGGGTGCTGAGCACGTCATCGCGCTGGGCGGTGATCAACTTGGTCGGCAGGGCGGTGGCGAGGAACCAAGGCGTGCCTTCGATCGGGCGCATGAAGAAGGTGCTGGCTTCGCCGTTATTGTCGAACTCGACGCGCTGGGCCTGATCACGCTGTTGCAGGCCTGCTTTTACCTGGCTGGCAAACGGTGAACTGCCGGCCAGCTCGCTGATGTTTTTCAGCACGATCGGGCCATTGATGCGCGAACTGTTGCTGATGATCTTGCCGTCGGCCTCGACGATCAGCATTTCGGCGCTGAGGTCTTTTTCCTTGCGCGCCACCAGGTCGTTGAAGAAGCCCAGCGTCACGTCGATGGTCGATACGCCCCAGGTCGTGCCGTTCTTCTGAATGGCCATGGCGCAGTTGGTGCGTGGCTCGGCGCTGGCATCGTCTTTATAGGCGGCGGCCCAGGCGCATTGGCCGCGCGGGGTCTGCAGGCCGCCCTTGTACCAGCTCTGGTCGTAATAGTTGGGCGCTGCGTCGCTGTTCCAGAAGGTGTTCACGGCGAGTTTGCCGGAGCTGTCGCGGTGCCAGAAGGTGCTGAACTTGTTACGCCCGGCTTCACGCTGGCCGGGCAGCGGCCAGATACCGCCGCCAAATACTTTCAGCTCGCCGTACTGGTCCACCAGACCCGGCAGCACCGTATCGATGGCGGCGCTGTCGAGCAGCGGAATGGTCTGGGTGATGCTGCGTTGCTGCGATTGAACCTTGTTCAGTTCGCCCTGGATCTGCTCGGCGACCTCGGCAATGCGGTTGAGCACGACCTGTTCTTCGGTATGACGCAGTTTCGGCGCGACCAACTGGCTGATGCCCACCACGGTCAGGACCGACAGCAACAGGATAAATAGAACCAGAAACAGCGTGTAGCGAGCCTGAATGGTACGGAATGCGGGCATGGAGACCGGTCCTTGAGCAGCGTTTCTTATTAGGGGCGAGGAGTAAAACAGTAGGGGTATCCCTTACGTATCGTCGCGGCGCGAGGAAGCTTTAGGTACTCACGTGCTAAAAAGTTTTGAAACGCTGACCGGCAAGTAACAGATCCGACACATGCAAACTAACCAGCCCGTTCGTTAGAGTAAAAAGCCGATTTTCGCCGGACTGGCCAGACGGCTCTGGCTCAACATCTGCGGGGCTTGCAGTGCTTTGTATCGAGAATGTACGAAATTTGTAAAAAAGTGAAAAACAGATTGGTGACATCAGTTTGCCGGCCGATACTCCGGGCAACTCAAGACGTTCCACAAGGATATTTCCATGTTCTTTTCGCAAGGAGCACGCTCATGACCGTTGGTTATACCGGCGCGTGGCAGCCCAAGGCAGGTTTGCTGGTTCGAGATGCAGGGAGCTCGGGCAAACCGGTTTCTCAAAGCGTGAAGGTCAAGCAGATGCTGGCCCTGGTCGGCAACGACCCCACCGTTCTCAATACGGCGGAAATGGACAAGCAGCGTTTGCACAAGAACATCAAGGGGTTCGATCCGGAAAACGTCACTCCCAAGCAATTGGGCAAACTGACTGACTTCCTGCGCAGTCGGGGCCTTATTTCCGAAGTGACCTCGATGACACTGCTCAATGCCGGTGACAAGTTCGACCGCTTCGGCATTCAGAAAGACCCGGATGCCAAGTTCAATGCGCTGGAATATTTCGCCACGCAACTGGACACCATCAACAACAACAGTCTCAAGGGCAACAAGTACGCCAATACGTTGATCCCGGAGTACAAGAAAGCCATTTATGTGCTGCAGAGCCTGAAAACCTACGGACAGGGCGGTGAACGTCCACCTCCGACCGACAAAGGCGTCAGCGCCAAGGCGTGACAGACAGGGCCCGCTCCGGAAACGGGGCGGGCCCTTTCGTTTATGGGCGGTTGCCGCAAGCCTGGTGTTCCGGGGACAGGACGATCTGTCGCTGCATATCGTCATGCAGTCGCTGCATTTGCGGGCAATGCAGTGTCAGGGATTTGGGCTGGAACCCGCGATGAAACAGCGCCAGCCACCCGTCCCCCCTGTCATCGGGCGCAAGTCCGGTGAACACGAACCCCACCTTCGAAAATCGCTGCCAGGCATTGTCAAAACCTTGTGCGAGTCTAAGCCTGATGGATATCAGCCAGTGGGCGGGCAGTTGCTGCAATTGTCTGAGCAAACTGTCGTCAACTTCGCTGAATACGCCGTCATATCGACCCCAGCGCTGTTCCAGCTGCGCCGGTGCGCCGATCCAGGGCGAAACGTTGATCCGAATTCCAAACACTTCGCACATCTGCTGCATGAACGCACGACATTCGTCCGGCCAGGGCAGTGCCGGCAGCGGGCGCTGATAGCCATCGACAGGGGCGTAACCCATTACGAGCGATTCCGTCACCGTACCGCCAAAGGGCGACGGTGCATGATCGGGCAGTAAACCGGTGTTGTGAAAGCCAAGACTGGCGGCCATTTTCTGTGTATAGGGATGTTGGGTCATTTGCTTGATCGTGACGCCCTGATAACCGAGCGCCTGCGCATGGATCAGCAAGTGTCGGCCCAGTCGCGTGGCGACGTTCTGGCCACGGAACTGCGGATCCACCACGCTCAGCGCCAGTTCGGCAATGGAGGATCCCTGGTCAAGTATCAACGTGGCGTGCCCCGCCACCTGATTGTTCGTCACCGCCACCAACGAGTGCCAGCGGCGGTCGGCATGGTTCTGACAGATCATGCGGGGCAGATAGACATGCGGCTGAGCGTAATGGTCGCCATAGATCTTTCTGAACAGGTGACTCACGGCAGCGGCGTCACTGGTGCGATAACTTCGCAGGCTGATTGATTCCATCAGCAACGCTCCTGACGAGGGCCGTTGTAGACGCGCCGGTCCAGCACACGCTGACGTTTGCCGGAGCGTGGATGAAGTGCCAGTTCTTGCACCGTGCAGCACTTGATCTGCAGCGCCAGCAACTGATCGGCGTGCAATTGCTCGATCAACGGATAGTCTTCGATCAATGCGCTGTGCAGCGCCCTGTCGGCTTCAGCGATTGGCGGCGCCATAGCGTCCGGCGCCCAGAGCAGGCGCAGGACATCCTTCGCCCCATCCTGCTCGATCAACAACTGCCAGTCCTCGCTGCCGGTGACGCGCCGCACTGTCTCGCCGATCGATTGCGGCAACAGGGTCAAAATGCCCACCCGCACCCGCTGGCTGTCGGCGCAGCGGCCCATCAACGCGAACTTGCGCCGGGACGTGCCGCTCGGCTCTCGCCAGCAGGCACGGTCGCCGACCGGGTAGCGGATCAACGGCATCAACCGGCGCGTGAGGTTGGTCATCACCAGGCGTCCGACACGCTCGCAGTCTTCGATGACTTCACCGGTTCGCTCGTCGAGAATTTCCAGCACTGCGTGGCCTTCGGGAACCCGATGTTCACCCAGGTCGCAGTCACGATGGCTGGCACCGATGAACCCGGCGTCCACGCTGGCGTAACCGATGGAGGACACACGGGCATTGGGAAAGACCCGCTCAAGCTGTTGCAACTGTGCCTCAAACAGGCTTTCACCGGCGTAGAGCAGGGTGGTGACGTCCTCGAGAACCCGGCCGTGTTGTTCGAGCCAGGCTGCAAAGGTCAACAGATGGGCGGGCACGCCGACCAGCACATTGATCCGGTGCAGGGCAATCGCATCAGCCAGGAGGCCTGAGTCGACATGGCCGGTGAACGGAAACTCGATGACCTCGGTTTGCACATGCGCCAGCGCATCGTGAGTGAAGATGAAACTGGCATACAGGTCACCGACAAAAAACAGGTTGGCGACGCGGTCTCCTGGGCTCAACTGCGCGTCGAGACTACGCCCGAAATCCGCCACCATCGTCTGCCATTCCTCGCGCCGGAACAGTGAAAACTTGCCGGCGCTGGTGGTTCCTCCTGTCTTGAAGATCAGCCCGTCATGCAGGGGTGCCGTCAATGCAGGCCAACGGTCGAGGTCCTGACTGCCTTTCCAGTATTCAGCGGGGTCAATCACCGGCAGTTCCTGCAGGGATGTGATGTGCAGTGGAGATCCGGCAAAGTGGTTGGCGTAAAAGCCCGAATGCAGTCGCGCGAACGTCACCAGTTCCTCCAGTTCAAACCGTGTGTTCATGTTTGGCTCCTTGCTTGTCAGCGCAGGGACCAACGCCCCGGTTGTCGATCAGAATGGGCGTCTTGCCGCTGTGTTTGTTGCGGGTGAAGCGTTCGCTGCCGCAGATCTCTGCCTCCACGGTCAGCAGCCCTGTCTGGATGAGCGTGGCCAACGTTGGATAATCCAGCAGGCGACGCTGAACATCTTCGGCTTGCCGCGGGCTGCGAAAGCGCATGCGCTCCAGGCCGTCCGGGGCATGTTCAAGGATCAGCTGGAATTCAGTCTGCAGATGCGCTGCCAGTTGCGACAGGCAGATGAAGTCGGTGCCGATGCGCACCAGCCGGCCGTGGCGCTGCAGCAGTTCGAAGCGCGGCGTGGGCAGGCCGCAGTCACACACGCCGGGGATCCAGCGACCGCTGTCGCCGACGTCGTAGCGTTGAACGTCCTGGCCTTCCCGTTCGATGGAGGTGAATATCAGGCGCCCGGTCTCACTGCCGGTCACCGGTCGATCAGTCTCGAATTCGACGATCTCAAGGTGCTGGATTTCGCTCATCAGATGGAACACGCCATCGCCGGTGGCCGGGCAGGCATGCCCGAGGGGACCGGCGTCGACGCTGCCATAAACGGCCGAGCGGATGAGCCTGACGCCGCAGCTGCGCATCAGTGCCAGGCTTTGTTCGCCAGGGTGTTCGCCACCGAGGAACACCTTTTCGATCCCGCCATATTCACGCAGCCGTGCCTGTTCGTTGAGAAACAAACGATTCAGGGTGCTGGGCATGCCGACCAGCACGGTGACGTGCTGATCGATGATCAACCGCGCGATTTCGCGATAGTCGTCATCGGCCGGTGCTCCCATCGGCAGGTGTGTGGCACCCAGCAGTTCCAGCACTTTGGAAAAACTGAAGAATCCGCCGTACAGTCCGCCGCTGAAGAACAGGTTCATCACCCGGTCGCGGACAGGGTCGAGACCGGCCGCGAACAAGCCGTCGGCACTGGCGCGCATTTGCCGATCGAAATCGCGGTAGCTGTAACCGGACAACACCGGGGTGCGGCTGCTGCCGCCGGAGCGGAAATACAAGCGGGCTGCCGGATGGATCGGGCGGGCAACAAAGGCGTCCTTGCTCATGATCGGCAGGTCGGTCACGCAGGGTGGTGTCGGGAGCGGATCGAGGGTGGCGCGGGTTGCCAGCGCCGTGGCCGGCAGGCTGACCGATACGCGACGGCTCAGGCGCTGCAAGGCATACACGCCGTCATGGGGCTCGCCTTCGTAGCCATCGTGAATCGATTGCACCGGGGTGATCCGTGTGACGCCCGCGGTGATCAGCGTGCGGGCCAGCTCGGCCATTTCGTGTTCGGCACAGATCAGTCCGGCGCTTTGCAGCACATTTCGCCAGGGCAACAGCGCCTCAGTGAGTTGTGCGCGCGGCATGGGTTTGAGCAACAGGCTGCGAAACAGGGGCGAGGGGCCGAGTTGCTGGTCGTGGGACCAGATGATCCGCCAGTCCGGCGCTTGCCAGACCTGACCGCTGGTCCCGCCAAAGCTGTGAGCCAGCCGCGCCATCGCCACGCGGGTGGTGATTTCCGAGGCCTCCTGAATCGAAGGCAGCAGGGCCGGCCAGTGTCGGGCGCGGCGTTCGAATGCCTCGGCCAGACCTTCACCGATGGATTGCAGGGTGCTTTCGTCGTCACTGTCCACCAGCAGCCATTGCGGGCTGGAACAGGCCTGCTGGTCGAGGCGACTGACTTCATCGGCCACGGCGTCCAGCGCTTGCGGCGAGCGCGCTGCCGGTGTCAGGTAAATGAAGCTGATGCGGTGGCCCCAGTCGATCCAGCGACATCCTGGCGCCAGTTGCTGGCGGATGGCTTGCAGCGCCGATTCACCGCCCCACGCCGACACGCCGTTGGCCCGCTGGCACAACTGACCGATCTGTGCAGTGCTTGCCGGAATGACCGCAACATGCCCGGCGATCTGGCCGGTCGCATCACATTGTGTCAGGCCATGAAGCAATCGAGCCGTCAGGCCCTGATCGCTGCTGCTGGGGCGCAACCAGTTGACGTTGCCGGCCAGCAGGCTTTCGATCACCGCGCAAAAGGCCAACAGCGGCGCATTGCCGGGAGTGATGTGAACCACCAGGCCCAGCGGGCTCCAGCGCTCAAAGCGCGACTGGCGATAGTCGATGCGGCGCAACGCGCTCGGTTGTTCGCCGAGTTCGCGCTCAAGCTTGCACCGCAGGGCATCCGGCTGGCAGAACTCGATCAGCGTCTGTCGTTGTTCGGAATCCAGAGGTAATGCCGGATCCGGGTTCTGCAAGCGTGTGGCAAAGGTGGCCGCCGCGCCAAGGACGGTCGATGTGTCCAGCGCCTTGGCCAATCGTTGTGGCAAATCCAGATAGAGCTTTTTCAGTGCGGCGTCGAGGGTGCAGTCGTCGTGAAGCTGTCCGTTGATCAAGTACATATCAGTGCCTCCCCAGCAGTTCAGAGGCGGCCATGGCGCAGCTTCGGCCGGCCGTTGTGGCTGCACGGCCATGCAGTTCGAACCAGTCGGTGGGCAGACCGCAGCCACAGCTGGCGCCCGGATGCAGGGTGGCGAGATCGCTCATGACCACGGCATGGGCCGGGCTCGATGAAATGTAGGGCGAGACGAAATTCAGCAAGCCCGGGCGGCCGTAAGGCAGAACCGTGAAGTCAGATGGATTGCGCACGAAGACCTTCGAATAGACGGGAGCATGGAAATGATGGTGAGCGCACTCGAGGTACGGCACCGGATGCTCGACCGCACCGTAGCCGTCACGGCAGCGGGACATCTCGATGCCTAATTGGCGGTGAATACGTTCGTACAGTTGTTGACGGGGAATCTCTTGCGCCGAAAGGGTCTTCCAGCCGCCGCCAAACAGCGTCAGCGAGCCTGCTGCCAGTTGCAGGTCTGCCACGCCGGTAGCCCGCATGCGTTGCAGGGTCTGCCAAAGAAAGGCAGGGAAGCCGAAGATCCGCACCGGCAAGCCTTCTTCGGCGAAGGACTGCAAGGCTGCAATCACGCCAAAACCATCGAATTCATGACCGTCACCCGTGCGACGCAGTGCATAGGCCAGGCGATTGACGGGTGCGAACTGGCACAGGAACTGATCGGTGAAGGATGTTCCCAGGCTGATGGTGCCCTCGGGTTCATAGCTCAGCAGCAGGTAGTTGCACGGGGTGTGCGGGGTGTTCCAGTCATGGTGCTGGAAGATCCGTTCGACCATGTTCCGGGCCGCTCCAAGGCTGCGTTCGTCGTAACGCATGCGGCTTTTCTCGCCGCCGGTGCCTGAGGAGGTGAGTTCCAGCGCGTTCGCTCCGGTGGAGCTGAGCAAGGCCTGGCGTTTGAAATAACTGGCGAAAACGGGCGGGAGTCGTGACCAGTCGTCAAGTCTGTCCAGATCGTCCACGGTCAGTCCATTGGCGTTCAGCCAGTGTTCGTAGCCGGGGGTGTCGTAGCAGTGAAACCGACTGATTTCGGCCATGGCCTGGTCGAACAGTCCGTCCGGCACGGAATCCGGGCAATAAGGTTGCGTCAACGCGCAGAGCGCGTCGCTGTGAGGGAAGTGAATCATCAGGCGTCCTTGTCGTTATGTTGAAGAAGCTGTGTCGGCCGGGACGTGTGGCAGAAACCGGTACAGCAGGGGCAGGCTGAGCAGACCACCCAGCGCCGCCCAGATGGCGAAGGATTCGAGACGTGTGCCGCCGCCGATGGCGGCGATCAGCGAACCACCGACACCCATCACGGCAATTGAAATCATGCCGATCGCAGCAGACACCAGACCTTTGCTGTCATCGCTGGAAAACAGTGCCAGCCGGTACAGCGCGGCATTGCTCATGCCCAGGCCCACGGCGTACAGCGCAAGGCCGGTCATCAACCCCGCAAGGGACAGGCTGCTCACTGCGGTGGCGATCAAGGTCAGCAAGCCCAGGCAGAACGGCCAGAGCGCCAGGCGAATCAATTGCGGCAGATCCCTTGAAGCCAGTAGTCGATCGAGGATGAGGTTGCCGACGATGACCGCCGAGAACACCGGAATCTGCCACAGCGCGTATTCGCGGGTGGTCTGGCCCAGCAACTGGACCAACAACAGCGGCGCGAGCCCGATCCAGGCGATCAACGGCAGGCTCATCAGACCCAGGGCAAGACAGATGCCGATGAACCGGCGATTGCGCAGCAATGCCAGGTAGCGGCTGATGATCTGGTGAAAAGAAAAGGGAATGGGCGCTTGCTGACCTCCATCACGGCGGGCAACCCCGACCGTCTCTGGCATGCACGCACAGAGTCCGATCCACGTGATGGCGGCAGCCAGGCTCAGGGCCAGGAACAGTTCGCGCCAGCTCAGCCATTCCAGTAACAGGCTGCCAAACAACGGGCCAAGCAGCGGCGACAGCAGCGCAACGTTACCCAGCAGCGCCATGAGCCGCACGGCATCCGCCTCACAGAACACTTCCTGGAGCGCGGGATAACTGACAGCCACCACGAATCCCAGTCCCATGCCTTGCAGAAGCCGTAATGCATTGAAGGCTTCAATGCCGGGCGTCGCGATCGCAGCCAGACAGGTCATCGCAAAGAGCGCACAGCCGATGAGCAACAAGGGGCGCCGGCCAAACCGGTCGGACAGTGGTCCGATCAGCCATTGCAGGCAGACGCCTCCGATCAGGTACAGGTTGAACGCGTTGGGGATATGACGTGGATCGGCCTCAAGGTCTGCGGTGACGTTGAGCATGGCCGGCATGATCATGTCGCTGGCCATGTAGGTCAGCCACTCGAACAGCGTGATAGCCAGGCAGAAGCCAAGGGTTTTTAGCGGCGGGATATCGATGAGTGTTCTTTGCATGCGCTTCCATGGCCTTCAAAGGGGAGAGCGCAAAGGGTAGGGGCGGGAGGTGGCGTATTCCTACGTTGTTGCTGCGACGTGGTATGTCGCAGGTTTGCAGGGTATTGCCGAAGGCGGATTACTGACTGCTGTGGGCGAAACGTCCGACATCTTGAGGAGGGATATATACGGAAAATGCCCACATCCTCGTGGGCATTTTTTACGGGCGTTCAATCAATTGTTGCATTTGAAAAGGTGGCTATCAGTGTCGTTCAAATGTCAGCCTTACCGATGTTGGTAGTAGCCTGGGCCGGGCGCGCCATAATAGCGATGGTCGCCATGCCAGCCGCCGTGGGGGAAAATGATACAGCCGCTCAGCGTGAGCAGCGCCAATACAGGAATCAGCCAGGTGATTCGACGCAGCATTTCAAAAGTCCTCATGGTTAACGCCGCATGGAGCCAAAGCTCTTCATCGGCTGTAACATGAGACCCCGTTTGCAGCGGCGCATCCCCGTGACACGGTATGCCCATGGCATGAAAGCCGATACAAACCCGATACATTTCAAAGTTTCAGGAATTCGCAATGACTCAGTCGCAACGTTTGAAATACTCGATTCTGATCGCCCTCACCGTACTGGCGATCATGTTCGGCCTGTCCTGGATGCAGAACGCCGGGATGATCAGCGAAAAAGTGTTCCAGTACATCGCCATTGGCGTGGCGGTGGTCGTGGTGGTGATCAACGGGGTGATGCGCCGCAAGGTCAAACCCTGACGGCGCTCCAGAAGGGGCTCAATCGCTATTGAGGACGGCGGCAGCCTGTGGATGCAGGCTGTAGCTCTTGTCGGCGTTGAAGGTGATCACGCCTTCGGCGCACAGGCGCTTCAACACTTCGCGCACGCTGAGAAAAGACAGCGGAATGCCCAGTTCCAGCAATTGGCTGTGGACACCGCGCACACCCAGACTGCGCTCGCTCTGGGCGGCGACCAGCAAGGCATCGATGACTTTCAGGCGAATCAGGCTGGTGCGCAGGCCGAAGCTCTTGAGCAGCAGTCGAATACGTTCATTGCCGTGGCGCTCGGCTCGTTGTCCGAAGACGCTGGCGTGCGAACCCATGGAAGCTCCTTGTGGTGCCTGGCTACCGTCCGATGGTAGTTGCGGGTTGTACATGCGATTACTCCTTTTCAGAGCCTGATCAGGAAGGGTTACGGGTGCTCTCTCTAAACAAGACGTATCAGCCCGACAAATCATGAAGCGAAAAATGTAGAAAATTTGTCGTTGATTCGTCTTTTCTCCGTGATCCGGGCCCGAAACGGGCTGGCGACAGACTAAATTTTTTCCCCCGGCTTCGTTTTCTGGAAAGGCTCATTGCGCGTGGACGCGTGGGTGATTTCAGGGCGTAGCCGCTATGCACGTATTCGGTGCGCGGCTGCGCTCTTGGTATTTCGATCAGGAGCGAGCGTGATTATTTCCAGGCAGTTAACCGGACTGACCCTTGCCGGCATGTTTCTCGGGCTGAGTCTGTCGGCGCATGCATTCAGTCCTTCCACCCAGGCCGGAGCCGACATCCGTCGCACGAATTTTGGTGTGCCGCATATCCGCGCGGAAAACGAACGCGGCCTCGGATTCGGCATCGGTTATGCCTATGCGCAGGACAATCTGTGCCTGCTGGCCAACGAAATCGTGACCGTCAACGGCGAACGTTCGCGCTACTTCGGGCCGGATCAGCTCACCGTCGAAGAGCGCGAAAACCGCGTCAGTGATGTGTTCTTCCAGTGGCTCAATACCCCGCAAGCGGTGAATGCCTTCTGGCAGGCGCAGCCGGTCGAAGTCCGTGATCTGGTGCAGGGTTATGCCGCCGGTTACAACCGTTATCTGGCCGAGCGTCGCCAGCAGGGTTTGCCGCAACAGTGCCAGGGTGAATGGGTGCGCGATATTGCTGCCGAAGACCTGGTGAAGCTGACGCGCCGCTTGCTGGTCGAGGGCGGCGTCGGTCAGTTCGCCGAGGCATTGGCCGGCGCCACACCGCCGCAAGCCACTGCGCAAAACGTAAATCACGCCCGCGCTTATGACCTCGCCGCCGTACGCTTGCAACGCTTCGCCCTGGACCGTGGCAGCAATGCGGTGGCGGTGGGCAGCGAGCGTTCCTTCAACGGCCGTGGAATGTTGCTGGCGAACCCGCATTTTCCGTGGGTCGGCGGCATGCGTTTCTATCAGATGCACCTGACCATTCCCGGCAAACTGGATGTGATGGGCGCGGCGCTGCCGGGGCTGCCGATGATCAACATCGGTTTCAACCAGCACCTGGCCTGGACTCACACGGTCGACTCGTCCAAGCACTTCACTTTGTATCGCCTGCAACTCGATCCGAAAGATCCGACCCGTTATATGCTCGATGGCCAATCGTTGCCGATGAACAAGCAAACGGTGACGGTGCAGGTCAAACAGGCGGACGGGCAGGTGATGCCGGTATCGCGTGACATCTACAGCTCGCCGTTCGGTCCGATCGTGCAGTGGCCCGGCAAGCTCGACTGGGACCATCAGTACGCCTACAGCCTGCGCGATGCCAACCTCGACAACGACCGGGTGTTGACGCAGTGGTACGCAATGAACCGCGCCGACAACCTCAAGGATCTGCAGGATTCGGTGCACAAGATCCAGGGCATTCCGTGGGTCAACACCCTGGCGGTGGATGACAAGGGTCAGACGTTGTACATGAACCTGTCGGTGGTACCGAACGTCAGTGCCGACAAACTGGCCAAGTGCAGTGATCCGCGTATCGGTCTGAAAATGATCGTGCTCGACGGCTCCAACAGCGCCTGCGCCTGGGACATCGATCCGCAAGCCGCGCAAAAAGGCATCTACGCGTCCAGCCAACTACCGCAATTGCTGCGCAAGGACTTCGTCCAGCACTCCAACGATTCGGCATGGTTGGCCAACCCGGCGCAACCGCTGACCGGTTTCTCGCCGCTGATCAGCCAGGAGGGCCAGCCACTGGGGCTGCGCTCGCGTTTTGCACTGGATCGTCTGGCGACCCTGAGCAAAAAAGGATCGGTATCGGTGCAGGACCTGCAACACATGGTGATGGATGATCAGGTGTTTCTGGCCGCTCAGGTGCTGCCGGATCTGCTGAAATTCTGTGCCTCGCCAACCGGCGCCGAGGCCGCATTGAAATCGGTGTGCAGCGGTCTCAAGGCCTGGGACGGTCGAGCCAACCTGGATTCGGGAATGGGCCTGGTGCATTTCCAGAACATCATGCAAGCCTTGCAGGAATCGCCGGATGTCTGGCGTGTGGCGTTCGATCCGAAGGACGCGCAGCACACCCCGCGCGGACTGGCGACTGACAAGCCCGAAGTGGCCAAGGCATTGCGCGAAGCGATGCTGGCGTCAGCCGAATCGGCCAGCAAAATGGGCCTGACCGCACAAACCCGTTGGGGTGATGTTCAGGTAGTCAGCAGTGGCGGTCAGCAGACGCCGATTCATGGCGGGCCGGGCACGTTGGGTATCTATAACGCGATTCAGAGCGTGCCGCGTGAAGACGGCAAGCTTGAGGTCGTCAGCGGGACCAGTTACCTGCAAGTGGTGACGTTCGACGATAAGGGGCCGCACGCTCAGGGCCTGCTCGCGTTCTCGCTGTCCAGCGATCCGGCGTCGAAATACTCGCGGGATCAGACTGAAGCCTTCTCGAAGAAACAGTGGAGCGCGTTGCCGTTCACCGAACAGCAGATCAAGGCCGATCCGCAGTATCAGGTACAAAGTGTGCGTGAGGAACTGGATAAAACGGGGAAAGTGGCGGCGCAATAATCAGTCGTCAGGATGTTGCGACAACCATTGAAGGCCGCCCCCGAAAAGGGGCGGCCTTCAGCTTTTTGGCGGTTGCTGCGGCATCGGGTTGATCACTGGATTGCCGTCCTTGTTGCGGGTGATGAACACCGGCAGGACTTTGGGCATCGAGCCGGCGAAGCTGTTGAGCTCCTTGATGTTGTAGATGCCGCCGACCCGGATCGATCCCGTGGCGCTATCGGCCAGCATCAGCGGTTTGTCCAGGTAACGGTTGATCAGCGGCAGGGCTTCGTTCAGCGCGAGATTGTCGAGAATCAACTTGCCGCTGCGCCAGGCCAGCGAGGTGTCGTTGGCGTAGGTCTGGCTGATTTGCGGCATGTAATCGCCGTGTTTGTAGCGCGCCTGCATCGAAGGGCCGAGGCGCAGGCCATCGCCGGATAACTGAGTGTTGCTGGTGACCAGCACCGAACCTTCGACCAGATTGACCTTCACCTGGTCTTCATACATCCAGACGTTGAAACGGGTGCCGGTGACGCGAATCTTGCCTTCGCCGGCCCTGACGATAAACGGATGGCTCAGGTCATGGCTGACTTCGAAAAAGGCCTCACCCTTTTTCAGGGTGACACGGCGCTCGTCCTTGTAATTGCTGAAGGTCAGATCGGTATTGAGGTTCAGCTCGACCTGACTGCCATCGCCCAGGGTGACGTGGCGGACATTGTCGGTGGCCGCGAAATGCTGATAGCTGTTGGGCAGCCAGCCGAGATTCCATCCCGTCCAGGCTGCCAGTGGCAACGCCAGCGCGCAAACGGACGCTGCTACCGCATATTGACGCCAGGTCCGGGCCGGTGGGCGGATCGGTACGACCGCCGCAGGCTCCGGGCGCGGCAGGTGTTCGGCGACATCCCAGATCTCCAGCATGGCCTCGTATTCGAACGCGTGCAGCGGATGCGCATCGCGCCATTGCTCGAACGCCAGCCGTTCCTCGGCGGTGCAGTCGACGGCGTGCAGGCGCATGCACCAATGCGCAGCGGCATCGGTGATCGCATCGTATTCGGCTTCGGAGAGGGTGTTCTGGGTCATTGACTCGTCCTGATTTCCAGCATTCTAACCTTGAGGGCAAGGTGCCGAGAACATCCGTCATGGCAATTGCCCATCAAAGTGGAACTTATTTTTCACTCACACGCCCTTAAACCAGGACGCTCGGTGAGCACTATCCATAAATGGAGTGAAAAAATGATCAAAAGCACATAGGGGTCACGGCGCCGGAACAGGATCCAGCTGCCGGCCGACTTCGCAGATCAGCAGGGCGATCGAGTCGGCATTGTGCAAGATGACATCGACTCGCGCATCCGATGATTGTTGATCGAGGAAGGCATTGCGCGCTTCGTTGATGGTGGTGCTGTTGGTCAGCCTGAGGATTTCTGCACTGGTCGTACCTTTTTCCTCGATTCTGTCGAAGTCGATCCAGGCCGACCGTTCCGGGATCCACTCCGCAAACAGTTGCGCCCGAGGCGTGGCCAGCGACAGGCCCATTCTTCGTTCGTCCTGCAGGTCTTGCAGCAGCCTCGCACCCGTGGGGGAGACGGGTGATATGACGTCGCTGAAGGGTTCTCGTCCCCGTAACGTTGCAATGTCCCAGGCGTTGCAGATTTGATGGGCCAGTTCGTGAAGCAAGGTTTCGGCCTGTGCGTGGCCATCAATATCAAAACCTTGCGCAACGACAGGGGCATATTCCTCCAGGCCCTGGTCGAAAAAATGCTGGGTGAAATGCACTTTTCTCTGTTGATCGCCGTCGAGCACAAAAGCGATCACATCGTGGAACCATTTGGTCGAGCCGACGATGAAGCGGTCGGTGTTGAGCAAGTCATCATTCGGATCCACCAGTGCGTTACACAGCGGTACGATTGCCGTTGAGATCTTCTTCAAAATATGGGGTGTGACTTGTGGAACATCAAAGAACTCAATGAGAAACCGGTTGACCCGTCCACCAGGAACAGTGTTGATGTCCAGAATCGCCAGGTTATGCAGACAGTTGAATGCATAGTCCCGGGCAAGCGCCACCGCGCGCCCCAACGTCCGTGCTTTTTCAGGGTTGCGTCGACTGATTTCTTCCATACCCTGCGCTTCGATGTTGAGCATCGTGCGGCGCATGTGCGTGTATTTGCTGCGCTCAACCATTCTGGAGAAGGCTTTGCCGTAATGAACGGTCTGGCCGTGCGTGACCTGCACCATCCGTGAACCGCTTTTGAACAGCATCGGGCCGCGCTCTTCATCTTTTGCCAGTTGCCAGGCCGAACCGTTTTTGACGACCCGGTACACCTTGCCGTCAACCGCCGCATAGCTACGGTTGTTCGATGACTTTTGGTAGACGCCTTGAGTCGCACTGTAGGTGAGATCCTTGAGCTCAACGTCCGTCGCTTCGAAAGGCTGCAGGATCGTACGTCGTGGTGAGGTCGATTCGATCTCGGCCAGGCTGGGGGCCACAATCTTTTCAACACCTGTTTGGGCCGCCTGCTCGCCGGCGTCGCTGGCAACCGCGCTTTCGGCCGACATTTCCGGCAGAAGGCCAACTTGCACCATTTGCTCCGCACCCTCGATAAACGACTTCAGCGCCTTTTTCCAATGATGATTCTGCAGGGCCTCGGCCGAGTCCTTGAAGTCGTCGTAGGCTTGCCAGAGAAAACGCCCACAGGCGAGCTTGCCTTGCAGCATGTCCGTGACCTGTCTGATCTCATCACTGAACAGGACTTTGGCGTTTTCCCAGTCGGATTGCCCGTCGCTGTCTTTCTGCGAGCCGAGCATCTGCTTCAACACATCGAGGTTGTCGCGAAACAGGCGCTCCAGCAGGTTGCCGCCAATCGGGCTGTAGTCGAGAGAGATTTCGCTGGTCTGCCCGAGTGTGGCCGCGAACAGACTGCGGAACGTCGCTTGCTGCGATTGTGGCAAGCGACGAAGCAGCAGGTTTTGCAGGAGCCCCGGAATATTGAAGGCGGCGATCAGGCCCTTTTCATCGGTGAACTCGTGGAACGCCTGCTCGGCATAAGGCGCATAGAGCACCAGCGGTCCCTTGTGCCCGGTGCCCGGTGCCAACACATACAGTCCGCACGCTTCGACTGCGCTGGCCTTGGCCGTCTTGAACAGGGACAGCGGACACACCATGGCATGTGTACCGGCGACGGCGGCGCGTGCGATGGCGTCTGGCATGTCGAGGACCTGGCGGATGTAACTGAAAGCGGTCTCGGACAAATGCTGCTGCAGCTTCAGTGCGTGGGCATGTTGCAGCAACTGCCAGGGCACCTGACGGAAGAAAATCTGCTGACGGGCAAGACCGGTAACCGTTGTGGTCGACAGTGCATCGCTGATCCTGTCGCTGTAGGTGGTCGGGATTGCCAGCGACAGCAGCAATTGTCGGACAGCGCTCTGGTCCAGACCGGCCGGTAAGGCGTTGGTGGTTTTCGAGCTGACCTTGAAACCGGTGCCTTGTGCGATATTGATGTGATTGAGGGCAAACTCGACCAGGTTTCGGGAAGGGCCGGCCAGTGTCAGATTGGGCGTTAACTGGATGTGATACGGATTGAGCTGGCTCTTGGGGAAACGACTGTCGAGCAGTGATTTCAAGGTCTGCTCGACATGGCTGACCAGTGTCGGAATACCTGTCAGGTAATCCTTGTCGTCGACGACACTCTGGCGCCACTGCTCCATCAGTTCGACGTGAAGTTTCTGCTCCGCGACCGGCGCCATACCCAGCCAGGCTGGATAGGTCTGTTGCCTGGCGATTGCCTGGGCATGGGCGGTCGCCAGTTTGAGGTTGGTGTGAACAGTCGACTCCCGCAGCTTCGCCAGCGCTTTGTTGCGTCGGGCAGGATCCTTGATGCGCGTGCGCACCTGTTCGCAGCGCCCGAGGAAATGCTCGATGGTCGATTGCATGCGGTTGTGCAGCACGTTGTGTTCGATGAATTGAAACGCTCCCAAGGTGTAGCGTCGATGAGGCTGGTACTGCGCAGGCAGGATGTTTTCCAGCAACGACAAGCGCTGCACGTTATGCAACAAGCGCTGGTCGAGCATGCGCCGGGCAACGGCGACGCTGTCGAATACCTCGAGCCCGAGCGCGGGAGTCCACAAGACCGCGCGCCCGGAGTGCTGGACGTCGAGCCCGCCGCGCTCGGTCATCAGCAGACAATGGGCGAGCGAAAGCAGACTCTGCGCACCGACGGATTCAAGGGTGAGCGCATAGGCGTCCGGGCGAAAACCCTCGAGCGCCTGCCGTAGCGCGCGCGTGGGCAGGTCAGGATTGATCACGGTGTTGACGATCGCCTGCGCCGAGGCCGGCAGGCTGCCGTCCAGCGCCCGCAGGCGGGCTTCGCCGGTCACCCCGACAAACCAGGCATGGGCAAGGCTTGATTTCAGGCTTTCGAGAAACGGGCGCTGAGCCTCCTGGGTTGCCATGGGTTGTGTCTTGAATCTTTCTGCAAGTGGCCCCTCAATGCTGCTGAACGTCTTGATGGCCGCCAGCGCCTTGTCCGCCAAAACCAGGGACGGCTGTTGATCGCCCGACAGCACCGGGTGCGTGCTCCAGCGTCCTGCACTGTCCAGCTCGCGCAACCGCTCGGAAATCATCGAGCGAATGTCCAGACTCTTGTCGAACAGCGCGTGCAGATTCACCGCGCCATCGCTGTGGCGAAACACCTGCAAGGCATACTCGATGTTTTGCCGCTGCTTGGTGATGATCGATTCAAAGAGGATCCTGAACAGTTCGCCGCTGATCCGGTCACCCGACACCTGCGGTTGATCGAAGCCCAGAAAGCGCTGGCGTTCGTCCAGGCCGAGCAGGCCGTAGAGCTCGTCTTCGTGCCCCTTGGCCATGAACTTGCTCTGCAACGTCTGTTTCAGATCGTTGTAATCGGTCAGCACTTGCAGGCCTTGTGCGGGCGTGTAGAGGAACGCGTGGGTGCCGCTGATCATCAGCGAGCCCGCCAATTCGACGTAATTGGCTTCGTGCTCCCAGAGGCGCACGGTCTCTGTCAGTGGGCGAATGGAGCCGTCCGCGGCGGGCCGTATCAACTGATGCAATGCGTTGAACTGCTGCGCATCGAGAACGCCGCTTTCGCGCTTGACCATCCATTCTGCACGCGCCTGATCCTCCAGCACATCGGCGAAGAACGTACGGCGCGATGAACCGTCGGCTGAGGGCGCAATCCAGTACTGTTCAAGCTGCCGAAACAGCAGTGCCGGCAGCTTGCCGGACACATGTGTGACGGCGTCTTCCCATTGCGCCTGATCGCCTTTGGCGGCGGTTCTATCGGGATTGGCGAAGTCACGCAGCGCGGCGGTCGGCCACTGCTGATACCGGTAATGCAGCAAGACCGCGTCGCTCAGGCTCATGGAGTCGAGCCAATGCTTTACCGGTGCCGCGACAGCGGCGGTGACGGGGTCATCCACCGTGTAGAAACTGACGCGTGTACGGCTTTGCTGCAGGGTGCCGAAATGGGGCTTGAGCAACTCATCGAGAATGCTTTCCAGTAAGTGCGTGAGCGTCGGCAGTTTCTCCAGCTCTGCACGCATGGCCTGCGCATTCAATAGCTGGCCCTGTTTGAGGGGCGCGCTGTGCTGCTCGAAAATATCGCCATCAATGTTGTGGGTTGTCAGTGAGATCTTTTCTGCGTCGAGCAACCGTTTACGCTGTGGCAACGACAGAAACGCCAGCAGATTGTCCTGGTCGTCAGTGTTGTTCAGCCGTCGCTCAAGCTGCTGCTTCAGGGCGGCTCGGTCGTGGTACTTCTTGATGCCGTCATACACGGTGTAGAGGATCTGGCTTTTATCGTCAGGCGTCTCACTGAGGATAAAGGCGCCTGGCAGCGGCAGGGGTGTCTCACTGCCGACGTTGAGCAGGATGCGCTCGGCGCGCATCGGCGGCGTTTGCTGGCTGCGCAGGCTGTCGGAAGACAGTTTGGCATGGGCAAGCCATCGGAAGTCGCGCTCGGACAGGCCATGGGTTTTGCCCAGCTCGGTCCAGAGCCCGGGGGAGTCGAAAACTTCGGGGAACAGCAAGGGTTTGGTAGGGGCTGACATCGTCGAGTCTCTCGGGGGCGCGTTGATACGCACGGGTAGGTCGAGGCTCGAGGTTAGGGCGGGGGCTGGCAGCACAGGTGGTAGATAAATATTGCGGGGTTGACAGGCAACCGGCCAGCCATGATTAATCCCTTCGCGGGTTGTTCGTTCGCTGTTGTTCCCTCCAATAATTATTCTGGAGCTTCAGATGTCTGCGCCACACGATCATGCGGTCTCGTCCACGGTGTCCCTGGACGAGCTGACTCACTTGCTGGAAACGATTTTCACCCGTCACGGCACCTCGACCGAAGTCGCCAGAACACTGGCCGCCAATTGCGCCAATGCCGAGCGGGACGGTGCTCACAGTCATGGCGTATTCCGGATTCCCGGTTATGTCTCGACCCTCAACAGCGGCTGGGTCAACGGCCAGGCCGTGCCGAAGGTCGAGGACGTGGCTTCAGGGTTTGTCAGTGTCGATGCCGGCAACGGTTTTGCCCAACCTGCGCTGGCGGCGGCGCGTCCACTGCTGGTGGAAAAGGCCCGCAGTGCCGGGATCGCGATATTGGCGATCCGCAATTCCCATCACTTCGCCGCGCTATGGCCGGACGTCGAGCCTTTCGCCGACGAAGGACTGGTGGCGCTGAGCGTGGTCAACAGCATGACTTGCGTGGTGCCCCACGGCGCCGACCGACCACTGTTCGGAACCAACCCGATCGCCTTCGCCGCACCAAGGGCCGACGGTGCGCCGATCGTATTTGACCTGGCCACCAGCGCCATCGCCCATGGCGACGTGCAGATTGCTGCACGCAAAGGCGAAAAACTGCCGGCGGGCATGGGCGTGGACAGCCTGGGCCAGCCGACCTGCGACCCGAAGGCGATTCTCGAAGGCGGGGCGTTGCTGCCGTTTGGCGGACACAAGGGGTCGGCGCTGTCGATGATGGTGGAGCTGCTCGCCGCCGCGCTGACCGGTGGCAATTTCTCGTTCGAGTTCGACTGGAAGAACCATCCCGGGGCCAAGACCCCATGGACCGGTCAGTTGCTGATCGTGATCGATCCGAGCAAGACCTCGGGGCAGAGTTTTGCCGAACGCAGTCAGGAACTGGTCAGGCAGATGCATGGGGTAGGGCTCAAGCGTTTGCCGGGTGATCGGCGGCATTTGCAGCGGGCCAGGTCACTGGCCGAGGGCATTGTGCTGGACGGGCAGACCCTGTCGCAGTTGCGTGAACTGGCGGGCGAATGACGATTTACCGGACATGAAAAAGGCGAGCACAGGACTCGCCTTTTTTTTCACCGGGTTCAGCGTCGGCCGAGCAACAGGCCGACCACCAGACCGAACCCGGCGGAAATCGCCACGGTCTGCCACGGGTGGCCGCCGATGTAGCTCTCGGTAGCGTCCACCGCCGGTTTGGTGCGGTCACGCACGCTGGACACCGAATCCAGCGCCTGCTGCAATTTCAGGGCGATTTGTCCGCGCAGGGTCTCCGCTTCTTCGCCGACCAGTGAGGCACTGCTTTTGAGCAGTTTGTCCGACTCTTCGATCAGAGCCTGGAGTTCGCTGAACGCTTGATCCTTGATTTGGTCTTCAGCGGCTTGAGCGGCGCTTTTACGGGCCATTGGGTGACTCCTTGCAGGTGAATGGACAGTGAACAATGGAGTGTGGCGCGGCTTGAAAAGTTGCAGCAATTTTCTATCCGGCAGAAAAACCAGCGCCGGAGATTTCCGTCCAGCGTGTAAGATGTCGCCATTTCATGCAGCAGGTAATTCCCCATGAGTTTCAATCTGGCCGACAAATCCCTCGCAGAGCGCGCTGCGCTGGAAGACGAGAAATCCCGACTGTTCGAACTCTGGCAGAACAATCTGGGCAAAGCCAAGGGCGAAGCCGCGCGATTGTTCGGCGAACGCTCCAAGCGCAAGGGCAAATGGGCCGAATTCGTTCGCGCCGAACTGGACGGCATGTCGCCGCCGGAGTTCGCCAACATGGTGCGCAGTGAAGTCAACCGGCTGATGGCGGCCAACAAGTAATCATTCGGTCTTGAAACTGGCGACAATCGCTTCGCGAACCTTCAGCACCACCGGATCGATCTGGGTACTGGTGCGCCAGCCCAGTTCGATCGGATAGCGTGGCAGCGCCAGCGGGCAGGGCAGCAGTGCCAGCCCGCTGAGTGATGCAATCGCCTGCGCCGCATGGGTCGGAATGGTCGCCACACTGGCACTGCCCTTGAGCAGGTGCGGCAACGCCGCAAAATGCGTGGTCGAGGCGCAGACCCGGCGAGTCAGCCCCAACGCGGCCAGCCCTTCATCGGTGATCCCGATAAAACCACCCGAGGACACCAGAATGTGCTCCCGGGCGACAAACGCTTCCAGACTGATCTGTTGCTGGCTGGGCGCAAGGCTCGCCGGGTCCACCAGACACGCGTAACCCCCTTCACCCAACACCTGACGGCTGAGCAGCCGCTCGGCAAACCCGCCGGCGGTGATCGCCAGGTCGATGCTGCGCTCCATCAGGGCCCGGGCGACGATCTGGCTGTGGGTCTGGCGGAAAATCAGGCGCAGTTTCGGTGCGCGATGGCCGATCTCTTCGATCAGGCGTCGGCCGTAAGCAATCTCGAAATCATCTGACAGACCCACAGTGACCGAGCGGCCCTCGTAGTGGTTGGCGGTCGGATCAACCATCGCCAGGCTCTGCCGACACTTGTTCAGCGCATCGCTGACCACCGGCTTCAACTGATTGGCCTTGAGCGTGGGCGCCAACCCTCGACCAGTGCGCACGAACAATTGATCGCCATAGACCTCGCGCAACCGGCGCAAAGCCGCGCTGACCGCTGACTGGGTCACACCCAGACGCAACGCCGCACGGCTGGCGCTGGACTCTTCATGCAGCGCTTCGAAGACTTTCAGCAGGTTGAGATCGACAGTCGCGATATTCATTTGGCTCATATCATTCAGCAGTGAGTCGGGCTTTATTCATGATCCCGTGGCGCCGGAGAATGAGCAACACCTGAACTTCACGGAGTGACCGTCATGCCCAAATCAATCGTTGCCGCCCTGCAGATCGGCGCTTTGCCCGGTGGCAAGGCTGACACCCTGGAACAGATCCTGAGCTGGGAAAGCGCGATCATCGAGTCCGGCGCAGCGCTGGTGGTGATGCCCGAAGCGTTGCTCGGCGGTTATCCGAAAGGCGAGGGCTTTGGTACGCAACTGGGTTATCGCCTGCCCGAGGGGCGTGAGGCTTACGCCCGTTATTTTGCCAACGCCATCGATGTGCCAGGCGCAGAAACCGAAGCGCTGGCCGGGCTGTCGGCGCGCACTGGCGCCAACCTGGTGATCGGCGTGATCGAACGGGCGGGCAGCACCTTGCATTGCACCGCGCTGTATTTCGACCCGCAGGCGGGGCTGGTGGCCAAGCACCGCAAACTGATGCCCACCGGCACCGAGCGGCTGATCTGGGGCAAGGGCGACGGTTCGACGCTGCCGGTGCTCGACACTCAGGTCGGCAAGCTCGGCGCAGTGATCTGCTGGGAAAACATGATGCCGCTGCTGCGCACGGCGATGTACGCCAAGGGCATTGAGGTCTGGTGCGCGCCGACCGTGGATGAGCGCGAGATGTGGCAGGTGAGCATGCGCCATATCGCCCATGAAGGGCGCTGCTTTGTGGTCAGCGCCTGTCAGGTCCAGGCTTCACCGAACGAACTGGGTGTAGAGATCGCCAACTGGCCGGCGGACCGGCCGCTGATTGCCGGCGGCAGCGTGATCGTCGGGCCGATGGGTGATGTGCTCGCTGGGCCTCTGCGCGGTGAAGCTGGATTGCTCACCGCCGAGATCGACACCGATGAACTGGTGCGGGCCCGCTACGACTACGACGTGGTCGGACACTATGCACGGCCCGATGTGTTCGAGTTGAGCGTCGATGAGCGGGCGAAACCGGGCGTGCGCTTCACGGTTTGACGGACTGTCGGCGCCGCCATTCTTCACGGGTGATTTCCCAGATTTCCCGTGGGAAACGTCCGCCGACGAAGTTGTCCTCATCGGAGCGGATCAAGCGCATGCCGGTGCGCTCCGAAAGCTTTCGCGAGCCAAGGTTCGGTGCGGCTTTCGGTGCGCGCAACAGCGGTTGATCGAGGGTTTCGAACCAGTAGCGGGTGACGACTTCGCTGGCTTCGGTCATCAAGCCCTGGCCCTGCCAGGCCGGGGCAAGCCAGAAGCCACGGTTGTCGTCCGGCCCGATCATCAGGCTGATGTTGCCGATCAATTGCTCCGGTGCCGATTTGAGGCGAATCGTCCAGTGCCACTCTTTGCCCGCCGCAACAGCCGGCAGCGCAATGTCACGCAGGTAGGTGAGGGCGCCGTCGTCCGGATAAGGCCAGGGCACGAAGGCGTTCAGATAACGCACCACTTCCCAGTGCGCAAACTGCTGCTGGATGGCCTCGGCGTCCGCCAGTTCAAGCGGACGCAACATCAGCCGTTCGGTGTACAACGTGGGGGTGTCTTCCATAAACCTGCGGCTTCCCTGTTTCTGTCAGTGAGCCGTGCAGGCTACCGCACTTTTACCAGGTTGCGGCACTGGCCTTGGGCAGACTGAGCTTGCCGCTGTCGACAAAACGCATGGTGCCAAACACACCGCCCGCCAGTTTGCCGCGCAGCACATAGGGCAGGTTGTCGAGGGTTTGGGTCTGACTCAGGCCCAGGGTCTGGCGCAGCACCGAGAACGCCGAAATGCTCACCGGGACGCTGACGATGGCTTCAGAGAAGCGGGGAATGGAACCGCTTTGATCGCTGACACCGGAAGCGAACGAATGACCGTTCACGTCAAGGTCCAGCGCAATGCCGTTGTAGTCGATGGCGGTTTCGTTGGGGTTCTGCACCCGCAGCTTGATGGCGAAGCGCACTTCCAGATCCTGGCTCGGCAGCGGTTCGACGCCGACCACGTTGATGTTCACCGGATCACGATTGGGGAACAGCGCGCAGGCGCTGAGGGAGAGCAGAAGCAGGGACAGGAGGACGGCTTGGAGACGGCGCATTGATGCTCTCTCATTGAAAAAGGGCTGAACCGTTGCCGGTATCAGCCCTTTTTTCATCGAGCGGACAGGATCAACGGTTCAACTGTGCGACAGCGGCCGCCGAGGCAGGTTCACCTTTGGCCGGTACGTCGGGGTTTTCCATGACCTGAAGGATAGAGGCTTCCGGGTCGAAGTCATCTTCTTCCAGCTCGATGAATTCTTCCGGCAGGAAGATATTCAGCACGATCGCACACAGCGCGCCAACGGTGATCGGCGACTCGAAAATATTGCGCAGCGCCTGCGGCAACTCACGCAGCACTTCCGGCACGGCGGCAATGCCCAGGCCCATACCGAGGGAAATCGCCACGATCAGCATGTTGCGCCGATGAAGGCCAGCCTCGGCGAGGATCTTGATCCCGGCCACGGCCACGGTGCCAAACATCACCAGCTCTGCGCCGCCGAGCACCGGTTTCGGCATCAGTTGCAGCACTGCGCCGATCATCGGGAACAGACCCAGCAGCACCAACAGGCCGGCAATGAAGAACGCCACGTAACGGCTGGCCACGCCGGTGAGCTGAATCACTCCGTTGTTCTGGGCAAAGGTCACCATCGGCATGCTGTTGAACACCGCTGCCATGGCCGAGTTGAGGCCATCGGCGAGCAGCCCTGACTTGATTCGGCGGATGTACAGCGGGCCTTTCACCGGTTGCCGGGAAATCATCGAGTTGGCCGTCAGGTCACCGGCCGCTTCCAGCGGCGACACCAGGAAAATCACCGCCACTGGCACGAATGCTACCCAGTCGAAGTTGAAACCATACTTGAACGGCACCGGCACGCTGACCACCGGCACTTCGGGCAGGTTGGCGAAATCCACGGTGCCCATGAGCCACGCCACCACGTAGCCGAGGGTCAGGCCGATGACGATCGCGCCCAGGCGCAGGAACGGCACGTCGACCCGGTTCAACACGACGATGGTGCCGAGCACCAGCGCCGCGAGGAACACATGGCTGGCGGCGCCCAGATCCGCTGCGCCGAAGCCGCCGGCAATGTCGGTCATTGCCACTTTGATCAGTGACAGGCCCATCAGCGTGATGATGGTGCCGGTCACCACCGGGGTGATCAGCATGCGCAACTTGCCGATGAACTGGCTCAGCACCACTTCGATGAACGCGGCAAAGAAGCACACGCCGAAGATCGTCGACAGGATCTCATCGGTGCCACCGCCCCGGGCCTTGACCATGAAACCGGCGCTGAGAATCACGCTGATAAACGAAAAACTGGTGCCTTGCAGACACAGCAGGCCGGAACCGACCGGGCCGAAACGCTTGGCCTGGACGAAGGTGCCAAGGCCGGAAACGAACAGCGCCATGCTGATCAGGTACGGGATTTCGCTTTGCAGGCCGAGGGCGCCGCCCATGATCAGGGTCGGGGTGATGATGCCGACGAAGCTGGCCAGCACGTGTTGCAGCGCGGCAAACACCGTGGCGGTGAAATGCGGACGGTCGTTGAGGCCGTAGATCAAATCGTTGTTGCGCGGGGCTTTTTCAGAGACGGTCATGGTGGTTTGCGTGCCGCAATGCGGGGCCGGGTCGGAAAATGGGTGCGCAGGATGCCGCAAGCGGGGAGCGAGGGCAACGCATTAAAACTGCCCAAAAGGTCAGGTTCGACCAAAGGCGCAGAGCAAATCCTGCTCAAACGCTTTTTGAGCATCGCCGGGCACCTGCGCCCGATGGCGGGCCAGATGGAACGCCACTTCAAAGCTCAATTCGCCTTCGCGCACCGGGCGCAGCAAGCCTTTGTCCTGCCATTGGCGCGCGTAATGGTTGGGCAGATAACCGACGTGCTTGCCGGACAGAATGAAGGCGAGAGTGCCTTCGACCTGCTCCGAACGCGCCGAACACAGCTTGCCTTGAAACGGCTCGTCACTGCGCAGGAACCGATACGGGTGATCGACCCGGTCACAGGCCAGCAACGCTGCGTCATCGGGCGCATCGTCAGTGAACAGCGGATGGCCGGGCGCGCAATACAGATGCTGGGTTTCGCTGAACAGTTCGCGGTAGTCAAAGGCGCTCTGCACCTGGGAGAAATAACCGATGGCCAGATCCAGCCGCTGTTGCAGCAGCAGACGCTCCATTTCGCCGGGCATGGCGCTGATCAGTTCGATCCGTACCGATTCGTCCCGTTCGCGAAAGCGCCGGATCGCCTCGGCCACCCGTTGCAGCACTGATTGATCGACCGCCTCCGACAGGCCCAGGCGCACTTCGCCGATCAGGCGCCCGGCGACGCCGTTGGATTGATGACGGAAGGTTTCGATCGAATCAAAGAGGCTGCGCGCGGCAATCAGCAGTTGTTCGCCCTTGGGCGTCAGGCTGAAACCGCCCTTGCCACGGTTGCACACCCGATAGCCGAGACGGGTCTCAAGCTTGGCCATTTGCTGGCTGATGCTCGACTGGCTAAGCCCCAGTTCGCCTTGGGCAGCGCTGAAACCATTGGACTCGACCACCCCGAGAAACAGGCGCAGCAGCTGCAAATCGACATCGTGGAGCTGACCGAGCATCACATTACTCCGGCATAAAGTCAGGTTAACAAACTTGATATTTCTCCAATGTATCCGACGGCGCATCCTGCAACCACTTCCTCCGGTCAGGTGTTTCGTCATGGCTCCCTTGTTCAAGCTGTGTTTACCCGCGCTGTTGCTCTCTGTCTCCATCGCCGCCCAGGCCGAGGACAAGACGCTCAACCTCTACAGCTGGGCCGATTACGTGGCGCCTGAAACCCTGCAGCGCTTCGAAAAGGAAACCGGCATTCACGTGCGCTACGACACCTTCGATACCTCCGAGGTGCTGGAAACCAAACTGCTTACCGGCGGCAGCGGCTACGACGTGGTGGTGCCGTCATCCAGCGTGCTGGCCCGTGGATTGGCCGCCGGCGCATTGAAGGAAATCCCTCACGACGGGCTCAAGGGGTACGCCAATCTCGATCCGGACCTGCTGGAAAAACTCGCGGCCGTCGACCCGGGTAATCGCTATGGCGTGCCTTACACCTGGGGCACCCTCGGTCTGGGCATGAACGTCGAAGCGGTCAAGCAGCGGCTGCCGGATGTACCGCTCAACAGTCTCGATCTGCTGTTCAAGCCCGAATACGCCAGCAAGCTCAAGGACTGCGGGATCGCCATTCTCGATTCCCCGCAGGAAGTGATCGGCCTGGCGCTGCACTACCTCGGTAAAGATCCCTACAGCACCGACAAGAGCGACCTGGCTGCCGCCGAAGCCTTGCTGCAGAAGTTGCAACCCTCGGTGCTCTACGTCGCCACGGGTCGGCAGATCAATGATCTGGCCAACGGCAGCGTGTGCCTGGCGCTGACGTACAACGGTGACGCGAGCATGGCCGCCGATCAGGCGCGCAAGGCCAACAAGCCGTTTGAAGTCGCCTACCGGATTCCCAAGGAAGGCACGCTGGTGTGGCAGGACAACCTGGCTATCCCCAAAGACGCGCCGCACCCGGAGGCCGCGCGGGCCTTCATTGAGTTCATGTTGCGCCCCGAATCCGTGGCGGCGCTGACCAACACGCTGTTCTTCGCCACCGCCAACCAGGCCGCCACGCCGCTGGTGGACGAAGCGGTGCGCAACGATCCGGACATTTTCCCGAAACCCGATGTGCGCGAGCGGCTGTACGCCGATCACAGCATGAGCCTCAAGGACATGCGCCAGCGCACACGCTTGTGGACCACTTTCCGTAGCCGCCAATAGCCTTCCATAACAACAGGAGCACACCGATGGACGTGCCAATGCAAAACGATCAGGCCCTGACCCGTGACAGCCTTTACGGCACCGCTGCCGAAAGCACCTACGCCGGGATCACCAGCTTCATGCGCCGGCGCTACAGCCGTGACTTGCGCGGTGTCGACGTGGCGGTCAGCGGCGTGCCGTTCGACACCGCCACCAGCAACCGTCCGGGCGCACGGTTCGGGCCTCGCGGGATTCGTGCGGCGTCCACCGGGATCGCCTGGGAACGGCACTGGCCGTGGGCGTTCGACCCGTTCGATCATCTGGCGGTGATCGATTACGGTGATTGCGACTTCGATTACGGCTCGCCGCACACCATTCCTGAAAGCATCGAAGCCCACGCCGAGCACATCCTGAGTTCCGGCAGCGCCATGCTCACCTTCGGCGGCGATCACTTCATCAGCTACCCGCTGCTCAAGGCCCATGCGCGCAAGCACGGCACGCTGTCGCTGATTCACTTCGATGCGCACAGCGATACCTGGCCGGACGAGGGCGGCAAACGCGTCGACCACGGCACCATGTTCTGGCACGCGGCGCGGGAAGGGCTGGTGGATCCGGCGCGCTCGGTGCAGATCGGTTTGCGCACCACCAATGACGATCATCAGGGCTTCCAGGTGCTGGACGCGCGGCAGGTGCATCGCCGGGGCTGCGAAGCGATTGTCGAGGCCATTCGCGCGCGGGTCGGGGACAACCCGGTGTACCTGACGTTCGACATCGACTGCCTGGACCCGGCTTTCGCTCCGGGCACCGGGACGCCGGTCTGCGGCGGGTTGAGCACGGTGCAGGCACTGGAAATCCTTGGCGGCCTGCGCGGGATCAATCTGGTGGGCATGGACGTGGTGGAAGTGGCCCCGGCCTACGACCATGCGGACGTGACGTCGCTGGCCGCGGCGACCCTGGCCATGGAGATGCTGTGTCTGTACGCGGCCAGACACAAAGTCGACGCGTGATCGGCTCTGAGCCTGGTGAAAGCTCCTGACAATTTCTGACACCAGGCTCTGCTAAGCTCCGGCAAATTTCTGCCCAGAGCCTCACACCGTGTCGCGAACCACTCGCCTATTGACCCTGCTGCAAGTGCTGCGTGGCAAGAAACGCCCGGTCACTGCGGCGACGCTGGCGTCCGAGCTGGAAATCTCCGAACGCACCCTCTATCGCGACATCGCCGAACTGACCGCACTCGGGGCGCCGATCCATGGCGAGGCGGGCATCGGTTATGTGTTGCGCAGCGGGTTGTTTCTGCCGCCGCTGATGCTCAACGCCGACGAGACCGAAGCCATTGTTCTGGGCCTGCGTTATGTCGATCAGCGTGGCGACGAGGTCCTGAGCAAAGCCGCAGCCGACGCTTTGGCGAAAATCGCTGCGGTGCTGGATCCCCAGGCTCAGGAGGCGATGCGCAATCCGACGGTCATGCCCGGGCCGCCCGGTTATGGGTTCCCGCAGAACGCAGTGCCGTTGAATGTGTTTCGTCAGGCGATCCGCGATCAGGCCAAGCTGCACATCGATTACGCCGACGCACAACAGGTGCCGAGCCAGCGATTGATCTGGCCCTTGGCGCTGGGGTTTCTCAACGAGGTGCGGATCATTGTGGCGTGGTGCGAATTGCGCAGCGCGTATCGCACGTTCCGAACCGACCGGATCTCAGCGGCCAGCCTGCAGGGCGAGCGCTATCCGGGGCGTCGCAGCGACCTGTTGCGCACCTGGCAGCGGCAGATGCAACTGGACGAAAACGGACGTTTCACTCCTGACAAAAACTGACGCAGGGCTGTTCTAGGATGGCGACAGAACCCGAAAAAAAGGAGCTGCACTCATGTTCCATCCCACCTCGATACTCGCCCCGGCCATCGTTGAGTACATCAACGCCGCCAACGCTCGCGATACGACCCGGGTCGGCAGTTTTTTTGCCGAGGATGCCCACGTGTTCGATGAAGGCAATCATCAGGTCGGCCCGCAGGCCATCGCCCACTGGATGCAAGACACCGCCCGACGCTATCAGCCACGAGTCGAGGTGCTGGGCGTCCAGCAGCGCACCGGCAAAGTGCTGGTGCAAGGGCTGATCTCCGGGACGTTCCCCGGCAGCCCGCTGGAATTGCGTTACACCTTTCGCCTCAACGAGCAGGGCAAAATCGCACGGCTGGATATTTCCGTGTAGCCATCGTGGCATACTGCCGCGCATGACTTTCGACTCTCCCCTAAGCGCCTGGCAACATGCCGTCGAGCACAAGGGCTTCATCCAGGATGAAGCCCAGGAGCACGCGGTCTGGGCGTTGCAAAAATGCCATGAAGCCCTGCACGCCGGTGCCCGTTCGGTCACCGGTGTTTACTTGTGGGGGCCAGTCGGGCGCGGCAAGACCTGGCTGATGGACCAGTTCCATCAAAGCCTGCGGGTGCCGGCCCGGCGTCAGCACTTTCATCACTTCATGGGCTGGGTCCATCAGCGCTCGTTTCAACTGACCGGCATCGCCGATCCGCTGCGGGCATTGGCCCGGGAACTGGCGGCCGAAGTGCGGGTGCTGTGCTTCGATGAGTTGTTCGTCAATGACATCGGTGATGCGATCATCCTCGGCCGGTTGTTCCAGGTGATGTTCGACGAAGGCGTGGTGGTGGTCTGTACCTCCAACCTGCCGCCGGATCAGCTGTATGCCGACGGCTTCAATCGCGACCGCTTCCTGCCGGCGATCACGGCGATCAAGCAGCATATGCAGGTGGTCGCGGTGAACGGCGCCGAGGATCATCGTTTGCATCCGGGCGCCCTCGAACAACGCTACTGGGTGGCGGCGCCGGAGCAGGGTTGCGCGCTGGCCGGGGTGTTCGATGCGTTGGCGGCCGGGCAGGGTGCCAGCGCCGAACCTGTGCCGGTCGGCTACCGTGCCTTGAATGTGGTGAAGGCCAGCGAGTCCGTGTTGTGGTGCCGTTACGCGGATCTGTGCGAGCAACCGTTCGCGGCCATGGACTTCATCGCGCTGTGCGACAGCTACCGGGCTATTCTGTTGAGCGAGGTGCCGAACCTGAGCGCACAAAAGCGTGAAGGGCGGATCGCTCGTGGCACCGAAGACGGAGCGGAGCGTGTGGTGGCCGGCGACCGTGAGTTGCCGCAACTGTCAGTGCACGATGACGGCGTACGGCGCTTTATCGCGCTGGTCGACGAGTGCTACGACCGCAAGGTGCCGCTGTACATCGAAGCGCAGGTGCCGATGGAAGCGCTGTACACCGAGGGTTATCTGGAATTCCCGTTCCGCCGGACCCTCAGCCGCTTGCAGGAGATGCAGCTGCAACGCTTTGCCGACACTTGATGCACGGAGGGCGCGACATGACTCAGCCACTGTCTCATCACTTGCTGACCATGGCTTATCAGAACGCCTGGGCCAACCATCGACTGGCCAAGGCCTGGCTGCAACTCGACGATGCGCAACTGGCGGCGCCCAGGGTGAGTTTCTTCCCGAGCGTTCGCCTGACCCTCAATCACATCCTCACCTGCGACTGGTTCTACGTCGATGCGCTGGAGCGCGAGTTGCGCGGTGATGAGCCGCATCCCGACTGTTACGTGTTTTTCAACGTGGACGAGCCCTTCACCGAGGCGCAGGCCTTGCGCCGCGAACAAGCCCATGTCGACCGCCGCTTGATTGCTTATTGCGAGCAACTGCGCGACGCCGATCTGGGTCGCATTGTCACCATCGCCCGCGACACGCCGCAGCACGACAGCCGTCTGCGGATGATTTCGCACCTGTTCGAACATCAGATCCACCATCGTGGCCAGGTCCACGCCATGCTCAGCGGCACGCCGGTGAAACCGCCGCAACTGGATGAGTTCTTCTGTGTCGGCGAGTCCGGCTTGCGGGCCGAGGATTTCGCCGAACTGGGCTGGACGGAAGAACTGATCTGGGGCCACTGAAACGGCCGGGTTGTGGCCGGGGCTGCCTCGCGCTAAGGTCGGACAGCCTATCAGTGCGTATCAAACGTGCCGGGGCCCCGTGCGATCGAGGAAGGAAATGGATTCCGCAGAGATTCTTGTGCTTCAAGCCAGCTATACCAATCCGGTGCATGCCGAGGCCATCGGTGTGGTGCTCAATCATTACGCTGAAGACCCGATGGGCGGCGGCCAGCCGATTGCCCCTGAACTGTTGCAGCAACTGCCCGCAGAACTGGCCAAGCGGCCTCACGCGTTCAGTGTCCTGGCCTTTGTTGGCGGCGAGCCGGCAGGGCTGGTGAACTGCTTTGAAGGGTTTTCGACCTTTGCCTGCAAACCGCTGGTCAACGTCCATGACGTGTCGGTGGTGACGAAGTTTCGAGGCTTGGGGCTGAGCCAGAAAATGCTGCGCAAGGTCGAGGACATCGCCCGTCAGCGCGGTTGCTGCAAGATCACCCTGGAAGTGCTTGAAGGCAACGCTGTGGCGCAGGGCTCTTACGCCAAGTTCGGTTTTGCACCGGGCATGTTCGACCCGAGTCACGGGCGCATGCTGTTCTGGATCAAGGAATTGCAGGCATAAAAAAAGGCGCCCGAAAAGGGCGCCCAACTGTCATCTGCGAAGCCAGAGCGGAGCCATCGCAGGTCCATCGGTAAACCTGTCTACATCAAGGACGGTAATGTTCGGTGACCTGCGCGGTCTGGTCGTCCGGGACACGTAGCTCGTTGGCTTTCGTGTCTGTCTGTTGGCTTTGTTCGGTGTGAACCGGGAAGTTTTCCCAGTGATATCGCATCCGCTCGGCACCGCCCTCGGCGAAAGCGCTGGCGGATGCAATGGCGAGTAGACCGGCAAGGATTGCAGTCGTGGTTTTCATGGTGCCTCCTACGGAAAATGTCGGAGCCGTTCATCCATGAATCAGAACCTCGGGGCGCAGTGTCCGTTGGGGGCATTAACCACGGGTTAACGCGCGTTCCATGCAGTTTTTACCGATTGTTTCCAAGGGTGGCGGACGAGTGCTGCACGCGCCGATGACGCGTGCAGGTCGCAGGGAAGGGCGTCAGAGTTTCCAGTCGAGACTCAACGTCACCGTGCGCGGATCGCCCCAGAACACGCCGTTGTAGAAGCCGACGTTGTCGTAGTACTTCTTGTCGAACAGGTTGTCGACGTTCAGCGATGCCGACAGGTGTTTGTCGAATTCATAGCGCGACATCAGCTTGACCACCGAGTAGGCGCCCTGACTGATCCGTGTCCGTTCGGTGATGACCCGGCCATTGGCACCGCGTCCGACCGGGCGGTTGGAGTTGCCGTAGACGTCACTCTGCCAGTTCACCGCGCCACCCACGGTCAGGGCGCTCCAGTCGCCGGGCAAGCGATACGCGGTGGAGACGCGGAGCATGTTCAGTGGCTGGTTGGTGTTGGTGCGGTTTTTCTCACCGTTGAGCGCGTGGGTGTAGGTGTAGCCGGCGGTCATGTTCCAGCCGTCATGGATTTCGCCCGAGACTTCGGCTTCGAAACCGTTGACCTTGTTGCCCTTACCGCCGCTCTTGTAGAACTCCTCACCGGTGACCGGATCCGGTGGTACCGAGTCGTCGAGCTCGGCGACGTTGTCCTGCTTGCTCCAGAACACGGCTGTGGCCAGGTTCAGGCGTTCGTCCAGCAGGCTGCCCTTGAGGCCTATTTCATAGTTGCTGCCGACCACCGGCTCAAGGAATTTGCGATTGGCGTCGCGGTATTCCTGAGGATTGAAGATGTCGGTGTAGCTGGCATACACGGTGTACTCAGGCGTCAAGTCGTAGAGCAGCCCCGCGTACGGCGTCCACATGTCGTTGTGTTGCTGGCGACTGGCGTCGACCGCGCTCACTTGCCGATTGTCGTCATACGTATTGTCGGCTTTTGACGCTTTCCAGCTGCCGTAACGACTGCCGAGTACTGCATGCAAGTCGTCGGTGAAACTCAGCCGAGTGGCAAGGTAGCCTGCTTTCTGGCGGGTGCTGGAGGTGGAGCCGGTCAAACCGGTGACGGTGTCAGGGAATTTGGCGATATCGCCCATGTATTTCCAGTCGCGAATCCGCCCGTAACCCGGTGGAAACGTGCCGTCGATCGTATAAGGGGAGCGCTCGCTGCGCTCGGCCTCGCCATAGCCGAACATCATTTCGTGTTCGCGGCCGAACAGCGCATAGGGGCCCGACACGTTGAAGTCATAGGTCTTCATTTTTTGCGTGCCGATCATGTGTGATATGTAGGCCGCCATCCCGCTGCGGTCGTCCGCGGGAAAACCGGTGCCGCCGTAGTAGACCTTGCCGTCGGTATCGCTCTGGCGATGGGTGTACGCCGCTTTCAAGTGCCAGCCGCCCGCCAGTGCCTGATCGAGGGTGGCGAAAGCGGTCTTGTCCTCGATCGGCCAGGAGCTCCACGACGTCGCCATGTTGGTCGATCGGCCCAGACCGGCCTTGCCGCCGTCGGCATTCCAGTACGGCACCGTGCCCCATGAGCTGCCTTGTACGTGTTTGTTCTGATAGTCGTAGCCGACCGCGAGCACGGTCGATTCCGTCAGGTCGCCTTCGAGGATGCCGTAACCGACTTCCCGTTGCAGCGCGTAATGGTCGCGAAACGACTGGCTGTCGCGATACGCCAGCACACTGCGCCCGCGCAAACGGCCGTCGAAGGCAAGCGGGCCGCCCACGTCCACGTAGCTGTAGTAATCGTCATAGCTGCCGCCGCTGACCCCGGCCAGCGCCTGCAATTGTGCGGTGGGGCGCTTGCGTATCATGTTGATGGTGGCCGAAGGATCACCCGCGCCGGTGGTCAGGCCGGTGGCACCCCGTACCACTTCGATCCGGTCGTAAATGATCGTGTCGGAGTCGGACTTCATCCGGCTGAAGGTGTTGAGCATCCCGTCGATCTGGAAGTTGTTGATCGAGTAGCCGCGAGACGAATAGTTGACCCGGTCCGAGTCGTAATGCTGAACCACAACACCCGTGGTCTGGCTCATGGCTTCGGACAATGTACCGAGCTTGAAATCATCCATCTGCTGGCGGGTCACCACGGACACCGATTGCGGGGTTTCCTTGATCGACAGGTTCAACCGCGTGGCCGTGCTCATGGCGCCGGTGGTGTAGGAAGCGGTGTCTTCAGTCGTACTGCCCAGGCCTTGGGCGGTGACGTTGGTAGACGCCAGCTCGAGTGCCGGAGCGACGGCCTCAGGCTGTTTTTCGCCGTCGGTTTCAGCCAGCAGGTCGGGGCTCAATGCAGCACTGCACAGGCCCAGGGTGAGGGTCATGGAACGGGTGATGGGCGCGAACATCGCAGCCGACTCCTTGTCTTCGAGAGAAAATTTCCTTTGGTTCAAAGACGAAGAGGGGGAGTGCGATTTAGTGACAAACGAGAAATATTGTCATTTCGAGGTGTTGCGACGGCATGAAAAAAGGGCCGTTTCCGGCCCTTTTCAGGTTATTGCTTGACGACTTCCTTCGGCGCTTCGTCGGGCTTTTTCGGCTTCATCAGGCTGAAGTCGATCAAGGCTCGCTGTTCACGTTCGTAAGGGTTGCCGATCAGCAGCGGACGCTGTTTGAAGCTGTCGCTGACCACGCTTTTGCTGCGGTCCAGTTCATCGAAGCTCAAACCCGCCAGGTCTGCCCAGGTGTGGATCAGGTGCGCGCTGCTGTAGGGCCGGCTCAAGTCTGCGGCGAAACTCCAGTCGTGGTTTTCACGCCACTTCGGCGATGCCCACGCCATGAACGGAATGGTGTACATCGGCGCGGTCGGTTTGTTTTCGTTACGGCCCAGGGTGTTGTGGCCCGCCGAGTCGAACACGTCTTCACCGTGGTCGGAGAGGTACAACAGGAAGCCGTTCGGATCGGACTTGGCGTAGTCCTTGATCAGGCTCGAGACCACGAAGTCGTTGTACAGCACTGCGTTGTCGTAACTGTTGTAGGTCGGCACCTGGTCGTCACGCACGCCGGCCGGCACGCCGTTGCGGTCCTGGAACTTGTCGAAGGTCGGTGGATAACGGTACTGGTAGCTCATGTGCGTGCCGAGCAGATGCACGACGATCAGCTTGCGCGGTGCCGGATCGGTCAGAGCCTTGTTGAACGGCTCGATCACATCACCGTCGTATTGCGCGGCGTTCTGGTTGCGGTTGTTGTTCAGGTACACCTGCTCGTCGGCCTGTTCGGAAAAGGTCGTGAGCATGGTGTTGCGCTTGGTCATGGTCTGCTGGTTGGTGATCCAGAACGTCTTGTAGCCGGCCTGTTTCATCATGCTGACCAGCGACGGCGTGGACAGGTACAGATCCGGGTTCTCTTCGTCGGCGAAGGTCAACACCTGCTGCAGCGCCTCGATGGTGTACGGGCGCGGGGTGACGACGTTATCGAAGACCGAGAGTTGATCCTTGAGCTTGTCCAGTTCCGGTGTGGTCTTGCGCTGATAGCCATAGAGGCTCATGCGCTGACGGTTGGTCGACTCGCCGATCACCAGCACCAGGGTCGCAGGCTGATTGGCGCCAGCGTCCTTGAGGTTGTGCAGCGGCGGGATCTTGCTCGCGCTGTCGAGCATGCCCTGCATTTCGCCCAGGGTCTCGAGGTAACGGTGATAGGCCACGGCCATCTGCCAAGGCACGGCCGGTTCGATGCGGGTTTCGAATTTCTCGAAACCGCCAGCGAAACTGCCGGTGCGCTGGGTCTGCTTGATCAGCGGATAACCGACCACCGCGATCAGAATCGCCATGGCTGCCACGAAGGCCCGGCCACGCGGCATGTAGACCGGACGCAGGCGGGTCCACAGGAAGTAGGCGAACGCCGTGTGAGCGAGGAACGCGGGGATCATCCACCAGGCAAAGTACTGGGTCATGTACTCGCCAGCTTCCGACACGTTCGATTCGAACATGATGAAGATGACGCTCTGGGAGAATTCCTGTTGATAGATGAAGAAGTAACCCAGACTGGCCATCGAGCAGGCCCACAGCACCACGCCGATCAAAGCGGCGAGCAAACGGGTGCGTTTGGGGAACAGCAGCATCGGCGCCAGCCACACCGCGCTCATCACGAACGCCTGGCGGAAGCCGGAGAACCCGGAGGTGCCGGTCAGCTGGATCAGCAGTTGAGTGATACCGGAGAAGTACCAGAAGAAAACAAACAGCCAGAGGAACCCGGCCCAGTCAAAACCTGCCGCAGCAGTTTTGCTGCGTTTGAACAATGCCATTCAGCACTCCAACTCGATCACCATTACCACCGCCGGGACGTTTCATGAACCAGAGCATGAAAACCGACGAACGGAAGCCGCGCGCAGACACGCACGACAGAATGGGCCGGAGTATCAACAAGCGAATGTGAAAACTTCGTTAGTTGCCGCAAATGGCAGAGGGCGGATCATGTCGGGAACAGCAGGGCAGCGGTTCCCGGATCAGGCGGGCGGTCAGGCGTGGGGTGAGCGCTGTACGCGCGGCAGAGGCTGCGGCTCGAGGCCCTGGGTCATCAGGCGCAATTGCGCCAACTCTTGTTTAAGCTGGTCGCGTTCGTCTTTCAACTGACGCAGTTCATCGCGACGGATCGTGACGTACAGGGTTTGTGGCGGCATTGCTGTGTGTACTGTGCCCATTGCTCACCTCGCAAATGGCGTGTCTCAACTGCAGGTCAGCCCCGGTTTCGAGCCTTGACCTGCTATCGGCGCCGATTTTGGTTTCTTTTGCCCGCGAATGGAACTTTTTTATTTTTCATGGTCGTTGTGTCTTCGGCACGTTTCCCGACGTTATCAGTCTGGATCGGGCACAATGCCCGGAAACTTCACACCGACGCTCTGGACTAACCTCCATGAGAGCGTTGGGCTATAACCTTTGACACACTTTTATTTGTAGTAAGGAGCATCAGCACATGCAACTCGGGATTATTGGACTGGGCCGCATGGGCGGCAATATTGCACGGCGTCTGATGCTCAACGGTCACACCACCGTTGTTTACGACCGCAATACCGCCTTTGTCGACACCCTGGCCGCCGAGGGCTCTACCGGAGTCGCCGATCTTCCTGCACTGGTCGCAGGCCTGGCCAAGCCGCGTGCCGTGTGGGTCATGCTGCCGGCCGGCGCGCCGACCGAAGACACCATCGAAACCCTGAGCACTCTGCTCGAGGCGGGCGACACCATCATCGATGGTGGCAACACCAACTATAAGGACGACATCCGCCGGGCCAAGACCCTGGCCGAGAAAGGCCTGCACTACATCGACGTCGGCACTTCCGGCGGCGTCTGGGGCCTGGAGCGTGGCTACTGCATGATGATCGGTGGCGATGCCGAGACCGTTAAACGTCTGGACCCACTGTTCGCCGCTCTGGCGCCGGGCATGGGCGACATCCCGCGCACCAAGGACCGCAAGTCCGATGACTCGCGTGCCGAGCACGGCTACATCCATGCCGGTCCAGCCGGCGCCGGTCACTTCGTGAAGATGATCCACAACGGTATCGAGTACGGCATGATGGCGGCCTTCGCCGAAGGCTTCGATATCCTCAAGACCAAGTCCAGCGAGCGCCTGCCGGAAGATCAGCGTTTCGACCTGAACGTGGCTGACATCGCCGAAGTCTGGCGTCGTGGCAGCGTGGTGTCGTCCTGGCTGCTGGACTTGACCGCCGACGCCCTGGCCAGCGATCCGAAACTCGACGGTTTCTCGGGCTCCGTGGCTGACAGCGGCGAAGGCCAATGGACCATCGAAGCGGCCATGGAACAAGCGGTGCCGGTCCCGGTGCTGTCCAACTCGCTGTTCTCGCGCTACCGCTCCCGCGGCCAGGGCACCTTCGGCGACAAGATCCTCTCGGCCCAGCGCTTCGGCTTCGGTGGCCACGTGGAGACGCCTAAGAAATGACCCATACGATCCGCAGGAAATCCAAGGCAGAACCCGCGCCACCGACCACGCTGTTTCTGTTCGGCGCCCACGGTGATCTGGTCAAGCGCCTGCTCATGCCGGCGCTGTACAACCTGAGTCGCGACGGCCTGCTGGATGATGGCCTGCGGATCGTCGGCGTTGATCACAACGCCATCACGGATGAAGCCTTCGCCAAAAAGCTCGAAGACTTCATCCGCACCGAAGTGGCGGCGAAGGTCGGCAAGGGCGATCAGATACTTGATCCGGCCTTGTGGGCCAAACTCGCCAAAGGTATCAGCTACGTCCAGGGCGACTTCCTGGACGACAGCACTTATTCCGCGCTGGCGGCGAAAATCGCCGACAGCGGCACCGGCAACGCGGTGTTCTACTTGGCCACCGCGCCGCGTTTCTTCAGCGAAGTGGTGCGCCGTCTTGGCGCTGCGCGTTTGCTGGAGGAAACACCCGACGCTTTCAGAAGGGTAGTGATCGAAAAACCGTTCGGCTCCGACCTGCAGACCGCCGAGGCGTTGAACGCCTGCCTGCTCAAGGTCATGTCGGAAAAGCAGATCTACCGGATCGATCACTATCTGGGCAAGGAAACCGTGCAGAACATTCTGGTCAGCCGGTTCTCCAACAGCCTGTTCGAAGCGTTCTGGAACAATCACTACATCGACCACGTGCAGATCACCGCCGCCGAAACCGTTGGCGTCGAGACCCGTGGCAGTTTTTACGAACACACCGGCGCCTTGCGGGACATGGTGCCCAATCACCTGTTCCAGTTGCTGGCGATGGTGGCAATGGAGCCACCGGCCGCGTTCGGCGCCGATGCGGTGCGGGGCGAGAAGGCCAAGGTGGTCGGGGCGATCCGCCCGTGGACCACTGAAGAGGCGCGGGCCAACTCGGTGCGCGGTCAGTACAGCGCTGGCGAAATCGACGGCAAACCACTGGCCGGTTATCGCGAAGAAGCCAACGTCTCGCCCGAAAGCAGCACCGAAACCTACGTGGCGCTCAAGGTGATGATCGACAACTGGCGCTGGGTCGGCGTGCCGTTCTACCTGCGCACCGGCAAGCGCATGAGTGTGCGCGACACCGAGATCGTCATCTGCTTCAAACCGGCGCCGTATGCGCAGTTCCGTGACACCGAGGTCGACGAGTTGCAGCCGACCTACCTGCGTATCCAGATCCAGCCCAACGAAGGCATGTGGTTCGACCTGCTGGCCAAGCGGCCGGGGCCGGCGCTGAACATGGCCAACATCGAGCTGGGTTTCGCCTACAAGGATTTCTTCGAAATGCAGCCGTCCACCGGCTACGAAACCCTGATCTACGACTGCCTGACCGGTGACCAGACGCTGTTCCAGCGCGCCGACAACATCGAGAACGGCTGGCGTGCGGTGCAACCGTTCCTCGATGCCTGGCAACAGGACGCGAGCGTACAGCGTTATGCCGCCGGCGAAGACGGGCCTCAGGCTGCCGATGATCTGCTGACTCGCGATGGTCGCGTCTGGCATGGTCTCGGATGAGTGAGCCGATCCGTTTTCTGTTGAGCGACATGGACGGCACGCTGTTGCTGCCCGATCACAGCCTGAGCCAGCGCACCATTGATGCCGTTCGTGAGCTGCGTGAGGCGGGCGTATTGTTCAGCCTAGCCACCGGGCGTCCGCCCAAAGCCATGCTGCAGCAGATCGAAGCCCTGGGCGTCGATCTGCCGACCGCCGCCTTCAACGGTGGCACGATCGTCAACCCGGACGGCAGCATTCTGGTCGCACATTACCTGCCGGCCACGGTAGCGTTGTCGGCACTGGCGCTGTTCGCCGATCAGCCGGATGTCGAAATCTGGGTGTTCAGCGGTGGTGACTGGTTGCTCAAGGATCCGCACGGGCCGATGGTTCCTCGCGAACAGCATGGCCTCGGTTATCCGCCGGTGGTGGTCGACAGTTTCGAGCCGTATCTGGAGCGCATCGACAAGATCGTGGCGACCAGCAACAACACCGAACTGTTGGTCGAGCTGGAGGCCCGATTATTGACGAAGGTCGAGGGCATGGCGCAGGTGTCGCGTTCGCAACCGGTGTATCTGGACGTGACGGCACTCGACGCCAACAAGGGCGCGGCTCTGGCAACCATTGCCGACCATCTCGGTGTGCCATTGGCGCAGACCGCAGCGATTGGCGATGGCGGCAATGATCCGGCGATGTTCCATGTCGCCGGTCTGTCGATCGCCATGGGTCAGGCAGAAGACGCCGTGAAGCGTCAGGCGGACGTGGTGACCGGGCCGAACACCGAGGACGGTGTGGCACAGGCCATCGAGAAATACATATTGCCGCGATGATCGATGCATAAAAAAACGGGAGCCCAAGGGCTCCCGTTGTTGTTTCTACAGCCAGTAACTTACCGCATACCAGCCCAGCAAACCCATCACCACGGTGTAGGGCAGGGCCATCCATACCATTCGCCCGTACGACAACCGCACCAGCGGTGCAATCGCCGACGTCAGCAGAAACAGAAACGCAGCCTGACCATTGGGCGTCGCCACGCTTGGCAGATTGGTGCCGGTGTTGATCGCGATGGCCAGCGTCTCGAAGTGTTCACGGCTCATGTGGCCGGACAGGAATGCCTGTTTGACCTCGGTGATGTAGATCGTCGCTACGAACACATTGTCACTGATCGCCGACAACAGACCGTTGGCGATGAACAGCATCCCCGGTTGCTGCTCGGCGGGCAATGCCAGTACCCACTGAATCAGCGGCGCGAACAGTTGCTGATCATGGATCACCGCCACCACGGCAAAAAACACCACCAGCAAGGCTGTAAACGGCATGGCGTCCTTGAACGCGCTGCCCAGACGATGTTCGTCCGTGATGCCGGTGAAGGCTGTGATCAGAACAATGACCATCAGACCGATCAGGCCCACTTCGGCGATGTGGAACGCCAGCCCGGCAATCAGGATCAATGCGGCTGCGCCCTGTACCAGCAGCGCGGCACGTTGACGCGGGGTGCGTTCGGCATCGTCTTCGCTGGCGTAATTGGCGAGAACGGCGCGGACGTTGTCCGGTAGCAAGGTGCCGTAGCCGAACCAGCGCAGCTTCTCCAGCAACATACAGGTCAACAGACCGGCCACCAGCACTGGCAGGGAAACCGGCGCGACCTTGAGGAAAAACTCGGCGAAGTGCCAGCCCATCTCATGGCCGATCAGCAGGTTCTGCGGCTCGCCAACCAGCGTGCAGACGCCGCCCAGCGCAGTGCCGACGGCGCCATGCATCAGCAGACTGCGCAGGAAGGCGCGGAACTGTTCCAGATCCTCGTGATGCAGCTTGGGCAGGTGTTGGTCGTCGCTGAACTCGCTGTCCTGACGCGGATCGTTGCCGGAGGCGACCCGGTGGTAGACCGAATAGAAGCCAACGGCGGCGCTGATGATCACAGCGGTCACGGTCAGTGCGTCGAGAAAGGCCGAAAGAAACGCCGACAAAAAACAGAACATCAGCGCCAGCAACATCTTCGAGCGCACGCCGAGCAGCAGGCGCGAGAACAGAAACAGCAGCAGATCCTTCATGAAGTAGATGCCGGCGACCATGAACATCAGCAGCAGAATCACCGGAAAATTGTGCTGCAACTCTTCGTACAGCGCCTGGGGCGTGGTCATCTTCAACAGCAGGGCTTCGATCAGCAGCAAGCCGCCAGGCATCAGCGGATAGCACTTGAGCGCCATGGCCAGCGTGAAAATGAATTCGATCACCAGCAGCCAGCCAGCGGCGACCGGGCCTGCCAGCCACAGCACCACGGCATTGAGAATCAGGAACCCGACGATGCACGCCTTGTACCAGCGGGGCGAATGCCCGAGAAAATTGTGCGCGAACGCCTGGGCCATCGAACCGGACATCGGTTGCTCCTTGCTTTAAGAAGCGCGCAAGTTGCCGTAAGCGTTGTGCAAGATCAAGCGCAGGAGGTTTCGATTTGCGGATTTGCCGTTTTATGGGTTCAGATAGCGCGCCACCACGGCGCGGTAGTTGCCATCCAGTGAATAACCGCCGACCAGAATTCCACCTTCAGGTTGCAGTGCCAGCGATGTAGCGGTGTCGAGACTGCGGCCCAGTCGTGTACGCAACCAGCCGTGACCGGCGCCGAAGCTTAGGTCGAGACGACCATTGGCCAGATAGCGGGCGACGATGAAGTCGGCCTCGACCCCGCCAATCGTTGCGCCTGCCGCGATGAGTCGACCGTCCGGCATACGTTGCGCAGCACTCCACTGGCAGCCGCTGGGGCCGATGTCCAACAGGTTGGGTTGACCGTTGTTGCAGTGCAGGTCTGGGCGACCATTGCTGTGAATTGACAGCGTCATGCACCGGATCGGGTCGCGGCTGCTGCCAAAGCAATGCAAACGGTCCATGGACTGGATGACCTGATTGACCAGCGCACTGTGCCCCTGGGCCTTGAAGGCCAGGAATCCGTCCAGCGCAAAGCGTTCGTCGAGCTGCCCGTCCGGCAGGTAACGTGCGAGCAGGCCTTCCTGGGGGAAGTCGATCGCGCCGGCCACCACGATTCGTCCGTCTTCTTGCAGCAACAGGCCTCCCAGCCAGGTGTTCAGCAGCAAGTGCCGGACCATCACAAACCCTCGACCATTGAAGGTTGCATCAAGATCACCGACGGGCGTGACGCGGATCAGCATGCCGACATGGTCGGCCAGTGAGCAGTGATGGTTGGCAATCAACAGAATATGCCCGTCGTCCTGGACGGCGAAATCACAGGCTTCTGCCCCCGGAACGCCAGGCGGCAGCCAGGTATCGCGGGTGCCCATGGACAGATCGCCGGGCAAGCGCACGATTTTTCGGCCGTTGTCGCCGAAGCCCGGAGCGGGTCGGCCGTGCGCATCGAACAGCGCCAAGGCGGGCAACGTCCGATGTTCGGATTCGTAGTGCAGACCTGCCAGCAGGATTTGCCCGTCAGGCAAGACCTGGACCTTGCTGCCCGTGGCTTCGAAACCGGAGGCGAACTGGCCGATCACGCTGCCCTGAAAGCCGAAGCCAAGATCCGCTGAGCCATCATCCAGTAGACGCGCCAGGCCGAAACGGCTGCCTTGAGGGGTGACGACCTTGGCGGCGACCAGGATGCGACTTTGCGGGTCGAGCGCTACGTGTTGAGTCAGGTTGGACGTGCTGCCGGCAAAATAAACCTGAGCCACGCCGTTATTGGCAAATGTCTTGTCGAGTTGTCCGGCGTTATTCGCTAGCGTCGGGAGCGCAATAGCGGTCTGGGTTGACATGCATGCTTCTCCTTGCGAGTTGACCGATACCCGGGAGCCGGGTTGGCAACTGCATGAGCGAAACATTCAATCCCTGTAGACGCACAAGTACAACTGACAGAACTAACAGGTGGAGGGTCGTACTGTGCCAGAACAGTGTCTTTTGGAACCAGTCGCAAGCCTGCCAAGCATTCAGGTGCGAAAGTATTTGGGGAAGTTGTACAAGCAGGCTGAAGTTTAAAAAGATTCAGCAACTAACAGAAAAGGGCGGATGGCTCGAAAACCATCCGCATCGCCCTCGAATCAGTGCGGCATCGACCAGGACTGCAGTGCGTAACCCTCGTCGCTCAGTTCAGCACGAGCCTGTTGCAACAGGTATTCAAGTTGAGCTGGATCGGAATAGGCGCTGCTTGGAATGCGGGTGCGACCAATCTGCGAGTTGGTGCGGTCGATTACGGTCAGGCTCAGTTCGCCATTGCCGTCTTGTGGGGCCCAGGCCACGCATTGGAAAGGTTTAAATGCGTGGTTGGCAATCAAAAGAGCTTCGTTGATACGGAGCGGGGCGGTCATGGGGTCTTCTCTCTATAGTGCCCAATCAAGTGATGTGCCGTCGGTTGGGCTTACCGTTCGGCGAGTTACTTGTACTGATGCACGCAACCCGCTGGCGGGTCACACCGAATTTGAAGAAATTTCGACTTTCTTACATACAATCAGTCATCCGACAGATTTTGAAAGCCTGGTGAAAGATTCAAGTCGATAGCTAACTAATAAAGCAGCTTCTTATAACTGCTTCCCTTGTACATCTATAAGCAATCGATACAAGGCGCCGTCAAATTCTTGCTAATGTTACAGCCAGGTCTGCCAAATGACTGTTTTTACAATCATTTCCTATAATTTGGCGCCAAGGAACAGTCATGAGCGAAGCGCCTGCATTACGACGTTTATTGGTCGTCGACCCTTGTGACGACTGTCACCGATTACTGCCCGGTTTACGCGCTGTCGGCTGGGACGTAGACAGTTGCAGCCTGGAAAATGCCGCTGACCGCAGTTGCGATGTCGGCCTGCTGCGTTTGCAGCCTTTTCACCTGGAACGTCCCGAAGCGGTCAAGGAACTGATCAGCCGCAGCGGCACCGAATGGATCGCCGTACTGAATCAGGAAGTGCTGCGCCTGCAGAACGTCGGGGATTTTGTTTGCGAATGGTTTTTCGACTTTCATACCTTGCCGTTCGACGTGTCGCGGGTGCAGGTCACCCTCGGCCGGGCGTTCGGCATGGCGCGACTGCGTGGACAGGGCACGATTCACGTTGATCAGCCGGAACACGAGTTGCTGGGTGACAGTAAACCGATTCGCGAGCTGCGCAAACTGCTGAGCAAACTCGCCCCCACCGAGTCGCCGGTGCTGATCCGTGGTGAGAGCGGGACCGGTAAAGAACTGGTCGCCCGCACCTTGCATCGGCAATCACAACGGCACAGCAAGCCATTCGTGGCCATCAACTGCGGGGCGATTCCCGAGCATCTGATCCAGTCCGAGCTGTTCGGCCACGAAAAAGGCGCCTTCACCGGCGCCCATCAGCGCAAGGTCGGACGCATCGAGGCGGCCAACGGCGGCACCCTGTTTCTGGACGAAATCGGTGATCTGCCGCTGGAACTGCAAGCCAATCTGCTGCGCTTCCTCCAGGAAAAACACATCGAGCGAGTCGGCGGCAGCCAGCCGATCCCGGTGGATGTCCGGGTATTGGCGGCCACCCACGTCGACCTGGAAGCCGCGATCGAGAAAAAACGCTTCCGTGAGGATTTGTACTACCGGCTGAATGTGCTGCAAGTCGTGACTGCGCCATTACGTGAGCGCCATGGCGACCTGTCGATGCTGGCCAACCACTTTTCCCATTTCTACAGCCATGAAACCGGCCGTCGTCCGCGCAGTTTCAGCGAAGACGCCTTGATTGCCATGGGTAAACACGACTGGCCGGGCAATGTCCGGGAGCTGGCCAACCGTGTACGTCGTGGACTGGTGCTGGCCGAAGGGCGGCAGATCGAGGCCCGTGACCTGGGACTGATCAGCCAACAATCGATTGCCACACCGATGGGCACCCTCGAAGACTACAAGACCCGGGCCGAACGCCAGGCGTTGTGCGATGTGTTGAACCGGCACAGCGATAACCTCAGCGTGGCCGCCAAAGTGCTGGGGGTTTCTCGGCCGACGTTCTACCGCTTGCTGCACAAACACCAGATCCGCTAGGGCGCGGTGCTTCTTCGGGGAAGAAGCTGAAAAGGCCCGCTGCGACTTGCATCGCAGCGGGCCTTTTTATGATGTTGCGTTCATGGTGTGGCGGGTTAGAAGTAGTACGGGAATTTCAGGCTGAAGGAAAAGTCCGGGGCATCGTCGGTCATGCCGATGGACAGGTTAGGTACGATGGTCAGGTTGTCGGTGGCCGCAATGGTCATGCCGACGTTGAAGTAACCGGCGTTGGCGTCACTGGACACCACCGACTCCCAGTCCGCGCCATCCTGTTTCAGCTTGCTCTTGCGTTGTACAAGGTCAGAGACCGAGAACGACATACTCATTTTTTCGTTCAGTGCGAAGGCTATGCCTGCGCCGATCTGGAAGCTGTCGCCGATACGGACCTTGCCCGGGGTTTTCTGGTTGACCGTGGAACTGATGTCGTCAAACGATTCCTCCAGGTTGTGGGTGTAGGACAAGCTGCCGAACAACACGGCCGGGTCAAACGTCTTGACCAGCGAAACACCCGGGGTGATCGACCAGACGCCGTTGCCGGTCGGCAGGGTGTCAGGCACGAACAGGTTGGTGTTGGCGTCGGTCTGACGCAGCTTGATACCGAACGGGTCCTTGCCGGTCGGGGCTTTCACCCGCAGGGTGACCACCGCGTCCGGGGTGTTGACCGACTCGTCCAGGAACTTGTAGGCGATGCCGAAGTTGACGTCGCCAATGGTCGGATCCCGCGAAACATCCTGTTCCGTGGTGACGTTGGCTGCGCCCTGATTGCCGCCGCCCGACTGATAAGTCGAATCGCGATACACCACCGGCACGTTCACGTCGAACTGCCAGCGGTTATCGAAGTTGTAGCGGCCCGTCAGGTCGAGGGTCCAGGTATCGGCCTTGATCCGGTCGAGGTTGATGTTGCCCAGAAAGATCGAGTCCAGTGCCAGGAAGCCGTTGAGAATCAGCTGGCGAGTGTCATAACGCGAATAGGTTATGCCGGTTTCAAAGCTGAACTTGCCGCCCCCAAAGAAGCCGCTGGCCTCGTCGTACAGGTTGGACACACTCTGTGCAGGTTGCGAATCGTCGGCCAACGACTGGCCGTAAGAAGCGCCACTGCCCCCGGCGGCGCCCCCCGACGCTGCTGCGGCCCCGGTACCGGTGGCCACTTTCGGATTGCCTTTCATGTCTGCTGGCGATTTGGCCAGGCGTTTTGGTGGTGGGGAAGCCGGTTGATCTTCGACCTGGCGGACCCGTTGCTCGAGTACCGCCAGGGCTTTTTGTTGTACTTCGTATCGTTGCTTCAGCTCCAGAAGTTCCTGTTTCAGGGTCTCCACATCCGCATCGGGTGCTGCTTGCAGCATCGCCGCGGGTAGAAGAGTACTCAAACATACAGCGGCACGCAGTGATACTGATCGATACATGAATAAGCCGTCCCTTTAAGCCCAATGATCGAGACTCAGCGTAGTTCAATATCCGATATTGCGTAGTGCTCTGAGTTGACTCAAATTGCAGTCCAGTGCGCCGGCACTCATGCCGTTATTGCTAAGGACAACATTGAGTTGCGTCAGGTTGTTGACGACGTTTGCGTTACCGAGCAAACGGGTGTTTTGCAGCAGCCCGCCCTGGGCTACCTGTTGCAGGGCTGTGCCCTGATTGCCTGCGGCCTGGATGGCCATTTGCACGCCACCACCGGTGGCCGAAACGGCGACGCTGCCGGCGGCATTACTGCCGGAAATCGTTTGCCCGGCCATCAAGGCTTGCCCTTGAGCCGGTATCAGCGCCGGTGCCTGGTTGGCCTCCGAAACGTTGATCGCAACGTTGTTGTAGGCCGAGTTGCCGTCGCCGGCGGCGCGAACGCTTTGTGTCACGCCTTGGGAACTGTTGAGTCCTGCGCCACCAATGACTGAGCCGGTACCCGTTTGCAGGGCGCTGCCGTTACCGGTTTCCTTGATGGTCGAGACATAGAATTCGGGTTTTACGGTTGCTGCCTGTAGTTGCATCGCGGTTGAGGCCCCGATCAGATCTCCGCTGGCGTTGCGCCAGGTACTGCTCATGACGATGCCGAAGCTGATGATCCGCCCCGGCATGACATAACGACCGCGAAGCTGTGACAGCTCCGAATCCTGGATTTCGATGGGTTTGAATCCTGCATTGGCATAGCCTGAAGCACTCGCTGCCAGGCAGGCAGCGGCCAGCCAGTATGAGGTTTTCATCTGCTGCTCCCGGGACATCCAGCCCCATTCTTTATAATCGGCGATTAAAAGAAGTCGCTCTGTATGAACCCGAAGTCCATCAATTCAGCATCTTTGACGGGGTTGAAGTTATCCAGCTTGTTCTTGGCGGTCAGCGGTGCCGGAGGACTGCGTAATGCATTGGTCTTGTCGTATCCGGGGCCGACGATGGCAAAGACAATGCCGTTCCAACCTTTGACAAAGTCATCATGTTTGTAGCGTTTATGGCCGAGAACCGGGTCTCCGATGTAAACCCAATCCTTGTCCGCTCGCTGCAGCACGACGAAATGCTTGTAGCCGCGAATTTCCATCAGTACCACCACCGGGATAGTGACCGCGTCGAGTTTTTCCGGTGGAATCTTGTAGCCCCTGGCGCGCATGCCGATGCTTTCTATGTAGCGCTTCATGTCCAGCATGGAAAAACCTTGAGTACGGACAAGGTCCTGGTCAGCGTTGACCAGCATGCCTTTGATGATGTGCTCTTCATCGACGTCGAGCCAATAAGCCTGGCGCAGTACCGTAGCCAGTGCGGCGGCGCCGCAGCTGAAATCGGTTTTTTGTTCGACGATGTCGGAAAACTTGCGCTCACGAATGCTTTGCACGTTTTTGTAGACCAGTACGCCACCGGGCAGGGCAGCCACGGGCATCTGGGCAGCCTGAGTCAGGCCAGAGAGGCAAAGCAGAGCGAGGAGGGCAGTCTTACGCATGATCGATACGCCTTTGCGGACTGAGGAAAAGCCCCGTTTCCGGGGCTTTCGTTTCGATCGCGATTACATGCAGGCTTTGCAACCTGCAGCGATGGACAGCGAGTTGCTTTGTTGGTTGCCAACGCCAGCAGCGTTGTTGAAGCCACCGTTGCCAGACCAGTTGTTGCCCACGTTGGTCATGTTGGCGTTGTTGGTAACTGGGTTTTTCCAGCCGTCTGGGGTCATCACTTGTTGAGTGGTTACGCCAGCCAGACCGAAGACACCCACGGCAACGAAGTCAGATTTCTGATCTTTGCCACCGCCGTTGCCACCATGGCCACGGTCGTCGTTGCCATAACCGCCGCCGCTATGACCATGACCATGATCATCGTCTTTGGTGGTTGCGGTGCCTGCAGCTACGAATACGCCGCCTGCGGTAAATGTGCCAGTAAGCGTATCTTTTTTGTAGGTCTGGGTGCCGTTGTTGGCCACTTGCAGACCGGTGGTGCTTTGGTTGGCGGCGGCAGCGGCTTGCGCTACACGACCACCGGACACAGCGATTGCCAGGTTGTTTTTCTGTTGGTTGAAGTTGCCGGCGGCGTTGTTCACGCCGATGTTACCCGAGCCGCTGTTGCCGACGTTGTTCAGGCTGGCGTTGGCAGTGCTGGAGTAGTTGGCAACACCGTTGTTGGTGTTGACTTGAGTTGCGCTGGAGGCAGATACAGCGGAGCCGAAGATGAAGCTTTCGTCAGCGGTTGCCAGAGCAGCGGCGTTGTCTTGTTGGTTGCCGTCGCCAGCCACGTTGTTGGCGCCGATATTGCCGTTGGCGCCGTTGAGCGAGCCACTGACTGATGCGTTGTTTTGGGTGCCCTGGTTCAACACGGTGTTACCGCTGTTGTTTTGCACATCAAGCACTGCGGCACCGGCGCCTGCGCCGATTTGCAGCAGTTCTTCCAGGGTTGGGCCTTTTGGATCATGGTCATGACCATGTCCATTGCCGTGCCCGTTACCATGACCGTGATTGTCATCATCACGACCGCCTGCCTGTGCTGCGATTGCCATCACTGCTGCGAGAGCGAAAACCAGTGGTTTGAGGGCCATTGTAGGTTTCATGGTGTTTCTCCGTGCTTATTAGTTGGTTAAGTGTTGGTACTTTCTAATTGCACTGCTTTTTATTTGGGTCAGTCAGCGACCCGGATGCTCAGGGTGTTAGCCATTCGGTTCCCCACCCCGGCACTCTGGTTCACCTGGATTACCCCTCGGCTGCCGGTGAAGGCCTGATCACTTGTCGTGACCTGGCGACTGCCGGGTGAGGTACCAGTTGCTCCTGAGCTCGGTAACAACGCCACGTTCTGTTGGGAAAGGGCGCTATCGTCAACGCTCTGCGGTGCAGCACTGATGCTGATGCGCATGGCGTTGGCCATCTGGTTGTTGGCCCCGGAACCCTGGTTCACGCCCAGTGCACCGTTGCCGTTACTGAATGAGGTACCGCCGATGGTGGAGCTCGCGTTGATCGAGCGGTCGGCGGGGGTATCGAGTTTCTGGTGAATGGTGGTGGTGGCGCTGGCCGACGTGCCGATGGCAATCGACTTGACGTTGGTCTGTTGCTGTTGGTCGCCGGCGGCCTGGTTGACGTTGAAGTTGCCGTTGTACTGCACGCCGGAGTTCTGAATGTTGGCGCTGTCCACGGCGCTCGGATCGGCCATGACACTGGTGCAGCCAAGCAGAGCAAGCAGGAGCAGGGAACGATTCATCTTATTGGCCTCCGGCCATGCGGGTCAGCGGAGCCAGACCGGTGCTGAGGGAGCGGTTGATGGTGTTGGAAATCGTGCCACCACTACCGCCGCCATGACCGGCTCCCATGCCGGGCAGACCGTTTGGATTGGTCAAGACGTTGGTGCCGGGCAGGCTTGACCCTACGGCCATGTTTCCGCGAATGGATGCACCACTGGCTACACTGGCAAATTCACCGTCACTGAGTTCGGTGCTGGTCATTGCCTGGTCGATACGACCTGAAGGGTTGGCATTCACGGTGGTCGGGTAGGGGTCTTTGCCGGGAGCGCTGCGTCCGATGGGGATGGGCTGGACGTCGCGATTGAGCACGATCACGCCATTGCCTTCGGCCTGAACGTTGAAACTGAGGAAAGTGCTGGCAGCTGATCCGATCAGCAGAAGGCAAGTGAAGGCTTTATTGAAATTTCCCACGGCGGCAATTCCTTCTTCAGTGGGCTGGGCCTGGTCAGCGTTGTGAAGGAGAGAGCGAAAGCTGTGCCGCTTTTTAAATATTCATGGATTTCAACGGGTTGGATGGATGGCGTGCAGCCTTGATACAAAAGCTGTTTCACGATTGAAACAACCCCCTGTCGGTGCAGGTGGCTATAGTCGTTGCAAAGCTCTGGAACAAGGGTTTGCGAGCATGTGTTTCACAGGCGTAACAAGTCGGGTGACAAAGCGATGAAGGCCGTTGAGACGGGCACTTTGCACCCGAGGGAGTGTTTCAGGATCGGACACTTTGGCCCCAAAGCAGGGGAAACCGACCCGGGAAACGGGGTCAGCCTTCCAGCAGGTTTCGCACGGCGTCGAAGGCTTGAGTCTGCCGCGCGGCCCAGTCGCCCTGAATGATCCGGACCGGTTGGCGATGCTGCTCCAGCCAGGCCTTTGTGGCGTCGTAGAACGCCAGTCGTTCACTCAGCTGCGGCTGGCAGCGTTGGCCATCGTCGGTCCAGTCGATCTGCTCCGGGGAGAGCAACAGGTGCAGGTCGTAATGGCGGGCCAAAAGCTCCGTCTCCAGCCAGGCCGGGCAGTCACCGAACAGCGTCTGGCTCCACAACATGTTGCTCAACAGGTGCGTGTCGAGGATCAGCAGCGGCGGTTGTTGCGCTCGTGCGTCGTCTTCCCATTGCAACTGGCCCCGAGCGATCTCGGGGATATCGGCGAGGCAGGTGTCCCGTGGATTCTGCTCGATGAACCAGCGCACGTACTCGTCCACCCGCAGGCCGCCGAACTGTTGCTGAAGGCCGGCCGCCAGCCAGCTCTTGCCGCTGGACTCCGGGCCGGTAAGGACGACGACTTTCATGTGCGCAACGCCGGATCGGCGCGCCATTCCCGCCAGCCCAGCACCGCGATCAGGGTGAACAAGGCGTACAACGCAGCAGTAAGGTAAAGCGCCTTATAAAGGAACAGACCGACGAAAATCACATCGAGCACGAACCACAATGCCCAGCATTGCAGGCGCTTGTGGGCCATCCAGAATTGCGCGACGAGGCTGAAACCGGTCAGTGCGGCGTCGAGCCAGGGTTGCGCGGCATCGGTCCAGTGCGCCATGGCGGCGCCCAGCAGCAGACTGCCGACGCTGCCGATGGCCAGCCCTTTGAGGATTGAAGGCGTGTCGAGCCGGCTGACCTGGCGGCCGTCATGCATCGTCCCCGCCCGGGTCCATTGCCACCAACCGTAGACTTGCAGGGCGGCGTAAACCACCTGCAGCAACATGTCCGAATACAGCTTCACCTCGAAGAAAACCCAGCTGTAGAGCAACACCATGACCAGCCCGATCGGCCAGCACCAGGGATTCTGTTTGACCGTCAGCCAGACGGCGATCACACCGAGGGCGGCGGCAAACAGTTCGAGCCCGGACATGCAAGATCCTTGGAGGGAATAAAAGAGGGGGCGGATTGTACCGAAAAACCTGTGGGAGTGAGCCTCCCACAGGGTGAGATCGTCAGACGCGGAACTGGCGCAGCAATCCGTTCAACTGCTCGCTCAACTGGCCCAGCCGCACACTGGCGGCACTCGACTGCTCAGCGGCCATTGCGGTGCTGTGGGACAGGCCGGCGGCCTGGGTGACGTTCTGGTTGATGTCCTCGACCACGTGCGCCTGTTGCAGGGTCGCACTGGCGATCGACGCGTTCAGGCCGTTGAGGTTGCGCAGCGCCTGGCCGATGGCATTCAGGCTCGCACCGGCCAGTCCGGCCTGCTCGATGGTCAGTTGCGAGGCCTTGCTGCTGTCACCGATCACCTTCACGGCGGCTTCGGAATGGTTTTGCAGACGCTCGATCATCGACTGGATTTCCGCCGTGGATTTCTGCGTGCGTTGCGCCAGCAGGCGGACCTCATCGGCCACCACCGCAAAACCTCGCCCCTGTTCGCCGGCGCGGGCGGCTTCGATGGCGGCATTGAGCGCCAGCAGGTTGGTCTGTTCGGCAATCGAGCGGATCACCTCCAGAACGCTGCCGATCTGCGTGCTTTCGGTCGCCAGCGTACGAATCACCTCTACTGCCTGATCGATGGTGCCGGACAGTTTGTCGATCTGTTGCAGGCTGCCGTCGATGTTGATCTGGCCCTGTTGCGCCTGCGCCTCGGCATCGCGCATTTCGTTGGCGGCATGCTCGGCGTTCTTCGCCACATCCTGCACGCCGTAAGTGACTTCGTTGATGGCGGTCGCCACCAGTTCCATCTGCTGCGACTGTTGCTGGCTGCGCTGCTGAGCCTGGTTCGCGTCATTGCCCAGTTCAGTGGAGGACTGGCCCAGCGCGCTGGCCGACACCTGCAAATCGCCGATCACCCGGCGCAGCTTGGCGGTGAAGGCATTGAAGTGATGCGCCAACTGCGTGACTTCGTCCTGACCGTGGGTGTCGAGGCTGCGGGTCAGGTCGCTTTCGCCGCTGGCGATGTTGGCCATGGCGTTCACGGTTTCCTGCAAGGGGCGGACAATGCTGCGGGCAATCAGGATCACCAGCACGCCCATGATCAGCGCGATCACCAGGCCGACGACGGAAGCCTTGATCACCTGGCCCTGAAACTCGGCTTGCACATCGTCGACGTACACGCCGGAACCCAGTACCCAGCCCCATGGCTCGAACAGTTTCACGTAGGAGGTCTTGGCCACCGGTTCACTGGCACCGGGTTTCGGCCAACGGTAATCGACCATGCCGGCGCCTTTGGCCTTGGCGATGGCAACCATCTCGTTGAACACCGCGAAACCATCCGGGTCGCGGATCGCCGAGAGGTTCTGGCCTTCAAGCTTGGGATTGGTCGGGTGCATGACCATCACGGGCGTGAGGTCGTTGATCCAGAAGTAATCGTTCTGGTCATAACGCAGGCCGCGAATCGCGGTCAGTGCCTGCTTCTGGGCAGCGTCGCGGGTCAGGGTTCCGGCCGCTTCCAGGCCTTGGTAATAGGTCAGCAAACCGCTGGCGGTCTGCACCACGTGTTGGGTTTTCTGGGCCTTGGCGTGATACAGGTCATCGTGGATCTGCTTGAGCATCAACAGGCCCAAGGTCAGCAGCATGACCACCGCCACAATCAAGATGAGCCACAAGCGTCGGCTGATCGACACACTGCGCAAGCTGTTCATAACGCTGTCACTCCGATTTCTTTTTCTTGTAATAAATCACCGCCAGCATCCAACCACGTTTCCGTGGCCGGGCATACGCGACCCAAGTCGTAGAACGCGGCAGCGCTATTACGGCTTGTCTGATAGGATTTCGGCCCCGCGCGTGAAAACCTGAACCCAAGTTGCCATTTCACGGAATTTTGACCGTTTCGTGTGGATCCTTTGCGCGCGGAATCGGTACAGCAACAAACAGCTACGCTGAACGCAGTGAACGTAAAAAAATACTATCGGGGCATGCCGTAGCGCATCGCTCTTTGGGGGATTGATGGATCTTTGGACCGCCTTGCAGGCACTGATTCTTGGAGTTGTAGAAGGGCTGACGGAGTTTTTGCCCATTTCCAGTACCGGACACCAGATCATTGTCGCCGACCTGCTGAATTTCGGCGGCGAACGCGCGATGGCGTTCAACATCATCATCCAGCTCGGCGCGATTCTCGCGGTGGTCTGGGAGTTTCGCCGCAAGATTCTCGACGTGGTCATCGGTTTGCCGACTCAGCCGAGTGCGCGGCGTTTTACCGCCAACCTGCTGATCGCTTTCCTGCCCGCCGTGGTGCTGGGCGTGATCTTTGCCGATCTGATTCACAAGTACCTGTTCAACCCGGTCACCGTGGCGACGGCGCTGGTGGTGGGCGGTATCATCATGTTGTGGGCCGAGCGCCGGCAGCATGAAGTGCACGCCGAAACCGTGGACGAGATCACCTGGAAAGATGCACTGAAGGTCGGCTTTGCCCAATGCCTGGCGATGATCCCGGGCACCTCGCGCTCCGGCTCGACCATCATCGGCGGCCTGTTGTTCGGCCTGTCACGCAAGACCGCCACCGAGTTCTCGTTCTTCCTGGCGATGCCGACCATGGTCGGTGCGGCGGTGTACTCGGGCTACAAGTACCGCCATCTTTTCGTGCCGGGGGACTTCCCGGTGTTTGCCATCGGTTTTGTCACGGCGTTCGTTTTCGCCATGATCGCTGTTCGCGGCTTGCTGAAGTTCATCGCCAGCCACAGCTACGCGGCCTTCGCCTGGTACCGGATCGTTTTCGGCCTGTTGATTCTGGCGACCTGGCAGTTCGGCTGGGTGGACTGGGCGGCGGCCAAGGCATGAGTGATTCCCGCGCACGCCGCCCGGATCGCGGCCCGTCCGGTGGCAACATTCAGCATCTGAAGTTGAAGCTGGTGGTACTGCTTATCGTCTGCGCGTTGCCGCTGTTCGGTTCGCTGTCGATGTGGCTGCGCGGAATCTCACTGGTACCGCTGACGGCCTATGGGCTGGTCAGCGTGCTGGCGTTTTTCCTGTACTGGGCCGACAAGCGCAAGGCTCGCGCCGAGGCCTGGCGCACCCCGGAGAATGTCCTGCACGCCGTGGAACTGGCGGGAGGCTGGCCAGGTGCGTTGATCGCCCAGCAAGTCTTCCGGCACAAAACACGCAAGGTGTCGTTTCAGATTCTGTTCTGGGTGATCGTCGCGCTGCACCAGGTGTTCTGGATCGATCAGTTGTTCCTCGGCTCGAACCTGTTGGCGTTGGGTTAGGGCTACAGCAGCAAACCCACCTGGGTTTTCTTCGGCAGCTTGCTCACCACCAACTGGTGGGAACGTTGCAGCAACCCTCGCAGTTCCTCGGCGCCCAAAGGGTAGGGCGGGTGCATGATGATCCACTGCGCCCGCGCCAGATACGGCGCCGGGTGAATGCCCGGCCGGTCGCAATGACCGAGAAACAGATCCTTGTCGACCTTGAACGCCAGCGACTCGCCACGCAGCCCCTGCAAGGCGAACATCTTGTTGCCGGCAATCGAAAACACCCGCACGCCGCCCCATTTGTAGTCTTCTTGAGCACCGGGCAATGCCAGGCAGAAATCCGCGACGTCCGCTTCGCTCAACTTTCCTTGTTTCATAACAATCGCTCTCCACAGGCATTAAACGACTCAACCAGATGATCGATCCAGGCACGCACCGCCGGCATCACTCCTCGCCGGTGCGGATACACCGCTTGCAACCAGCCGCCGGGCAATGACCATTCCGGCAACAACTGCACCAGCGTGCCGTTGTTCAGTTCCGCTTCGCAATACATCATCGGCAGCAGGGTGAAACCCTGGCCGGCCAGCACGCAGGCCTTGCGCACGATAAAGTCGTCGATCCCCAGCCGGGCCTCCAGCGCCAGATCGCAACTTTTGCCGTGCTGATCGAGCAGGCGCACATGCACCATGCGATCGGCTTCCAGTGCGCCGAGCACCGGCAGGTTCTTCAGGTCCTGCGGATGCTTGATTTCCACGCCCTGTATAAAGGAAGGACTGGCGACCACCACCATTTGCGCCTGGCGCAAGCGGCGGGTGACCAGCATCGGTTCTTCGTCGCCGTGTTCGCGCACGCGCAGGGCCACGTCGATGCCTTCAGTGATCAGATCGACTCGGCGATTGATCAGGGTGACTTCCAGTTGCACCTGAGGGTACTTGCCCAGGAAGTTGCTGATCACAATCGGCAGCATTTCATGGGCAAGCCCCGTCGGGCTCGAAACCCGCAGGCGCCCACGGGGCTCGCTGGACATGCTGGCCACTGTCTCATCAGCCATTTCCGCTTCCAGCAGCATCGCCTGACAATGACGCAAATAGCGCTCGCCAACCGCAGTCAGCTTCAGTTGGCGAGTGGTGCGTTGCAGCAAACGCGCGCCGAGGCGTTCTTCCAGTTCGGCAATCCGCCGTGACAACCGCGACTTGGGAATGCCCAGCAAACGGCCGGCAGCGGCGAATCCGCCGGCCTCGACCACTTTGGCAAAATAGTAGAGATCGTTGAGGTCTTGCATGGGGAGATCCGACTGTTCTATCAGTGGGACAAACTATCGCATTGTTGCCGTCTAATCAGCTATTGGTTTCGTAGGTAGGATTGTCTCCATTCCGTCGCCACCGGCGATTCTTTCCAGGAGATTCCAAATGAAACTGCTGCACATCGATTCGAGCATTCTGGGCGACAACTCTGCTTCCCGTCAGTTGAGCACCGAAGTCGTCAAAGCCTGGCAGGCCGCCGAGCCAAGCGCTGTCGTGACCTACCGCGACCTGGCTGCAGACGCCATCAGCCACTTCTCGTCGACCACTCTGGTCGCCGCCGGCACCACCGCTGAACTGCGCAACGCCGCACAACAGCACGAAGCCGAGCTGAGCGCCACCACCCTGGCCGAATTCATCGCCGCTGACGCCATCGTCGTTGCCGCGCCGATGTACAACTTCACCGTTCCGACCCAGCTCAAGGCCTGGATCGACCGCATCGCCGTTGCCGGCCAGACATTCCGCTACACCGAAGCCGGTCCTGAAGGTCTGTGCGGTGGCAAGAAAGTCGTGATCGTTTCCACCTCGGGCGGCATCCACGCCGGTCAGGCTTCTGGCGTTGCTCACGAAGACTACCTGAAACTGGTATTCGGCTTCCTCGGCATCACTGACATCGAAATCGTCCGTGCCGAAGGCCTGGCCTACGGCGAAGAAGTTCGCAACAACGCCATGAGCGCGGCTCACACCCGCATCAGCGAGCAACTGTTCGCCGCTGCGTAAGGCTTGCGTAAAGAACAGCTCTCGTTCAGGCAATCTCAAAAAAACTCTGTATTCTGGTTCTGCAAGGGCCAGATACGGAGTTTTTTGTTTCCGACTGTTACATAATCTGGCCCGGGTTATGCAGTCTGATGATCAACGTCTGAGTGCAACGCCGCGCCGGATCACCGAACCTCGGAGTTTCGGGCGTCGTAACACAACGGATCTTTCGATTGAGTAACAACAGGGTGGGGCATCCCATGATGCGTCTTTGTGCAACGTTACTGATTTGCCTGCTTGGCAGCCTGAATTCAGTGCACGCAGCCCCCGGCCAGCACCCGCGCTGGAGCGTCGGTTATCACGAGATGACGTTCCTCGACCCGCTCGATCTGCAACCGATGCGCGCCATCGCGTTCTATCCCTCCACCGACCGCGAACACATGAGCCTGCTCGAGGGCTACTCGGTCGAAGCCGGCGAAGACACCAAGGTCGCCCTCGGCCGCTTTCCGATGCTGATGCTGTCTCACGGCAACACCGGCACGCCACTGGCGCTGCACGACCTCGCCACATCGCTGGCACGCAAGGGCTTTGTGGTGGTCGCGGTGATTCATCCCGGCGACAACTCCAAGGATCACAGCCGCCTCGGTACCTTGAGCAACCTTTATGGGCGCCCGATCCAGATTTCCGAAGCCATTACCGCCACCCTCGGCGACCGCATGCTCGCACCGTTCGTGAACGCCGATCAGGTCGGCGTGATCGGTTATTCGGCGGGCGGCGAGACCGCGTTGATTCTTTCCGGCGCCCAGCCTGACCTGGATCGCCTGCGCCGTTACTGCCAGGAACGTCCGGACGACCGCGACGCCTGCAACACCCAGGGCGAATTGATCGTTGACCGCGATGACTTGCAGCCGGTGGCCGACCCTCGGGTTCACGCCTTGCTGTTGATGGCGCCGCTGAGCCTCAAGTTTGGTCGTCACACCCTGGCCGACGTGCATGTGCCGGTGCTGCTGTACAGCGGCGACGGCGACAAACTGGTGGCCTTCGACAAAAACGCCGCCGCCCTGGCGCGCAAACTGCCGACCGCGCCGGACTTCAAGTTGCTGGCCGGGGCAGGGCACTTTGTATTCATGGCGCCGTGCAATGAAGAGCAGATTCGTGCGATGCCGGCCCTCTGCACCGACGCCGATGGCGTGGACCGCGAAGACATTCACCGCAACCTGATTTCCGAGGCCGGGCGGTTCTTCTCCCATGCACTGGGCAAACCGGATCGGGCGGGGATGCAGACGGCGGATCAGTAAAGATTCAGGCCATCGCCCGACGCTTGAGCCATAACGTCAACGCCAGTCCGGTCACGGACAACAGTGCTGCGATCAGGAAAATCCACGAATACCCCAGATTCAACGCCACCGCGCCCATCAGCGGCCCGGCAATCGCCAGTGCCAGATCGAAAAACACCGCGTAAGCACCCAACCCGGCGCCACGGCTGGAGTTCGGTACTTGCTTGATCGCTTCAACCCCCAGCGCCGGATACACCAGCGACAGACCAAACCCGGCCAAGCCAGCGCCAATCAGTGCATACCCGGTCGACGGTGCGAGCCACAGCAGCAACAGGCCGACGGTCTCGATGCCCATGCAGGCGATGGCGGACGCAAAGCCGCCAAATCGAGCGATTGCGGAAATGAACAGCAGCCGGGAAAGGATGAAACACACGCCGAACACCGTCAGGCAGTACGCCGCGCCGGTCCAGCCGCGATTGAGGTAATAAAGGGTGATAAAGGTGGTCAGGGTGCCGTAACCGATCGAAGCCAGGCTCAAACTGGCACCAAATGGCGCTATCCGCCCGAACACCGCCCAGAATGGCAAACGCTCGCCACGCACCACCGGCACCGAAGGTTTGTTGCGGATCAACAGCAGGGCACCGGCCGCCAGTACCGATAATGCGATCCCGAGGCTGGTAAAGCCGTAATCGGCCACCATCAGCACGCCCAGCGGTGCGCCGATCGCAATGGCGCCGTAAGAAGCAATGCCGTTCCAGCCGATGGATCGGGCGGTGTGTTCCGCGCCCACCTGGCCCATGCACCAGCTGATGGTGCCGACACCGATCAAGCCCTGCGCAATGCCGAGCAGCAAACGCCCGGCGATCAAAATGATCAGGCTCGCCAGCGGGAAGTCCTGCAGCAGTGTGGAAACCAGCGTCAGCAAGCCGCTGAGCACAATCCCCGACAAGCCATAAACGATCGCCCGTTTGGTCCCGACGGTATCTGACATGCGCCCGGCCATCGGCCGGCTGAGCAGGGTGGCCAGGTACTGCGAACCAATGACCAGCCCTGCAACGATTGCGCTGAAGCCTAATTGTTCATGCACGTAGCCCGGCAACACCGCAATCGGCAGGCCGATGCAGAGGAAGGCAATAAAGGTATAGAAAACGATGGAGACGATCTGCAGGGTGATCGCCATGGAGCTTTGCGGTGGCTGTTGCTGCGCAGACATGAGGGCTCGTTCGCGGGCGGCGGTGGGAGAGTCCGCATCATGGCTTGGCGCTGAAATAAAAGGAAGCAGGCTAACTATTTTTCCTCGGCGCAAAAAAAAGCCCCGTCACAAGGACAGGGCTTTCTGTTTACCGCTCGATTCGACTCAGAACACGACGCCTTGGCTGCGCAGGTAATCGTCGTAGGTGCCGCTGAAGTCGGTCACGCCGTTCGGGCTCAGCTCGATGATGCGCGTGGCCAGGGACGATACGAACTCACGGTCGTGGCTGACGAAAATCAGCGTGCCCGGGTAGTTTTCCAGCGCCAGGTTCAACGCCTCGATCGATTCCATGTCCAGGTGGTTGGTCGGTTCGTCCATGATCAGCACGTTCGGCTTTTGCAGGATCAGCTTGCCGAACAGCATGCGACCTTGCTCACCACCGGAGATCACCTTCACCGACTTGAGGATTTCGTCGTTGGAGAACAGCATCCGGCCCAGAGTGCCGCGAATCATTTGCTCGCCCTGAGTCCACTGACCCATCCAGTCGAACAGGGTGACGTCATCTTCGAAGTCGTGAGCGTGATCCTGAGCGTAGTAGCCCAGTTCGGCTGCGTCGGTCCACTTGATGCTACCGGCATCCGGGGTCAGTTCGTTGACCAGGGTGCGCAGCAGAGTGGTCTTGCCGATACCGTTCGGGCCGATGATCGCTACGCGCTCGCCTGCTTCAACCTGGAAGCTGAAGTCCTTGAACAGCGGCTTGCCGTCGAAGCCTTTGGCCATGTGCTCGACGATGACCGCCTGGCGGTGCAACTTCTTGTTCTGGTCGAAGCGGATGAACGGGCTCACCCGGCTCGAAGGCTTGACTTCGGCCAACTGGATCTTGTCGATCGCCTTGGCGCGGGAAGTGGCCTGCTTGGCTTTCGAGGCGTTGGCCGAGAAGCGGCTGACGAACGATTGCAGCTCCGAGATCTGCGCTTTCTTCTTGGCGTTGTCCGACAGCAACTGCTCGCGGGACTGGGTCGCCACGGTCATGTATTCGTCGTAGTTGCCCGGGAACAGGCGCAGCTCACCGTAATCCAGGTCAGCCATGTGGGTGCACACGCTGTTCAGGAAGTGACGGTCGTGGGAGATGATGATCATCAGGCTGTTACGCTGGGTCAGAACGTTTTCCAGCCAGCGAATGGTGTTGATGTCCAGGTGGTTGGTCGGTTCGTCGAGCAACAGCACTTCCGGATCGGAGAACAGTGCCTGCGCCAGCAATACGCGCAGTTTCCAGCCTGGCGACACTTCGCTCATCGGGCCGAAGTGTTGCTCGATGCCGATACCCAGGCCCAGCAACAGTTCGCCGGCGCGGGATTCGGCAGTGTAGCCGTCCATTTCAGCGAATTCGGTTTCCAGTTCGGCCACGGCCATGCCGTCTTCTTCGCTCATTTCCGGCAGCGAGTAGATACGATCGCGCTCGGCCTTGACCTTCCACAGCTCTTCGTGACCCATGATCACGGTGTCGATCACGGTGAATTCTTCGTAGGCGAACTGATCCTGGCGCAACTTACCCAGACGCACGTTCGGCTCGAGCATGACCTGACCGCCGGACGGATCGAGATCGCCGCCGAGGATTTTCATGAAGGTCGACTTGCCGCAACCGTTGGCGCCGATCAGGCCGTAGCGGTTACCCGCGCCGAATTTGACCGAAACGTTTTCGAACAGCGGCTTGGCGCCGAACTGCATCGTGATGTTAGCTGTGGAGATCAATTACCTTACCTATCAATGGATTAGAGCTGGTCTGTTTTGCCTGATACCGAATTGATACCAATCTGGAGCTTTTCCAGCCCCCCAGTCTGAGCTTGAGTTGAGCCAACGCGCATGCGTCGTCAGCAACATTTGGACGCTGTGGCCAAGCTGCTGAGCGATGAATGCGGGGTTCATGTTGGACATTAAGCATATTGTCGCATAAGTATGACGGCAGTTGTATGGCGGCCGATAAGGCATCGCGAGCGTCTTCAGGGCCGGGGCCCTTGATTTTGCAGATCCGACGTCTGCCTGATGCACTCGCTCTTCCTGGAGGGAGGGATCACGCCGGCTCGACCGCGCCGTAACCCAAGGCTACTCCCGAAGCTGTCATTACCGAACATTGAGCGCCTCGAATGGAGCGTTCTCGTTTTGGTGCGTCGCCTTTCGGCATCTGGCTGCGTTGCTTGCGACAGAGAGGTGCCATGGTTCATACCTGTTCTGGCGATGTTTCCAGAGTGTTACCCGAGGCTCCCGTTAACCCCGAAGGCACATAGAGAAAATAACTGCCCACAGCAAGGGGCAGTTCGGGATGTTTTGGCTTTGGCTTTGGCTATCAGGCCAGCAGATACGCAACTGATGCGACGGTGGCAACGTACGCTATCAGTAAGTAGTAAAAGATGGAGTTCTGAGCTTTTCTGAGATCTTCTTTTGTGACCATCTGCTGGAGAATTGAGTTTACTTTGTCTGTGGCTTCTTTTGTTTTGATCGATGCAAGGTCTAACTTGTCCTGGATTTTCTCAAGAGTGGCTGCCTGCTTTTTGCCTGGTGTAACATCACCAACCAATGCTGCCTTTGCTCTTTGACGAATGGACAGCGGAGCGCTTTCATCCAGAGCGATTGATGATGTGAACGCCATAACGGATTCCCGTTGTAAAATATCTGCTGTTGTTGCTGCTGCGTTGGCGGTTAGATTCATTTTTCTTGTCAGCAGCTCGACTTCTTGATTCATTTAATGCGCACTCCTTGAGCGACATTTTTAGCGTATTGATATTTTGTATCCCCGCTTTCTTGCGGTCGGGATGAAATCCGGCGCATATCATAACGTGATGACAGGCGTTCGTCGCGGCAACTATTTTTGCAATGGTGAAGAACAATTGGGTTCTTGCCAGGCTGAGGGGCACTCCCGGAGAACCCTCCATGTCTCACTCGGCAGCAGTTGCTGTGAATTCTCCCGGACGCCCGTGCCAAAGCCTGCGTTTTTGTGTCCGCCCTCAAGGCGACGATGTAGCGTTATCAGATTGTCGGGGCCAAAAGATCTACCACGGTCATCGCTCAAGTTGACCAGAAAGTCCGGGTAGTTGGTGGGGGCACGGCAACCAGGGTTGTAAAAACTGAAGGATCCTGCTCTTTCAACCGGGACCGTGCACCGGTTATCGACCCAGGCGACGTTCCGGGCGTGCTCAACGTCGATAGAGGCTACTGGAACCCTGGTCGTGCGTTGCCACATGGCATTCAGAAAAATCTGGCGCGCGGAAAGCCTCTTCCGCCGGGTATCGCTAAAAAACTGAATGGTCGACTTGTGGGGCGGTTGCCTCACGACGATGGGTATGAATGGCAGCCGGCGGGAACAGACCTGATTCTGGTGGCTGTCGCAAGCAGGATTATCTACGAAGTTCTAAAGGGTGCTTTCGATTAGTCTGGTCTTGTTCTACTCGATTTGACTCTTGTTTGACCATTTCAAATGGGAAGTGAAAGCAATGCATTCTCACCCACTTTATATGTGAGGTGTTGCTGTCTCCGCTTATCGCTTGTGGTTGAACTGGATGTCATTGAGTGCGTCCTAGAGGGCAGTAAAATCAACCCTTGTGGATGCCATCATGCGTGTTAAAAAGAAAAACCTCGTTGTCGTCATGTCGTGCGTAATGATGTTTGCGGCGGCGCCGTTATTGCCTGCTGAACTGTCCATCGTGGCTTCTGCCTTTGCCAAGGATGGTGGTGGTCATGGCGCTGGCGGCGGTGGCGGTGGCGGTGGCGGTGGCAGTCACGGTAGCGGTGTTGGCCATGGTGGCGACAGTGCCGGGCACTCAGCCAGCGCCTCCAACAATGGCCGCGCCGAAGGCCGGGAGGCGGATCATGTCGGCAGGGCCATTCGGGATCACGGCGTGAGTGGCCAACACACCGGACGTGATCACAACACTGACCGTGGGCACGGAACAGCGACCTCGGGTGTCGCGCACTCTAAAGCCACACGGGGCTTGTCGAAGGCCACGGCGATCTCGGCCACAACGCCAGGCGATCACAACACCAAGGGATTGAGCAAGGCCAGCCATTCAACCTCCAAATAAACGCGGTTCGCTACTCACCAGGCCTTCGTACTTCGTTGAGCGTTTGGCCTGGCGGTACACCCTGATCGCGCGTCTCCCTTTTCAGCACTCTCGTCCAGGCACCCGCGCCATCTACACGTTGTGGCGCGGGTTTTCGCTCGTCTGGTAAAAAAGCAATGAGTCCAGCGCCTGAATGCTCAGAGGCAAACTCTGCAGCGCGTCTTTGATTTCCTCGATATCGTTCCAGGAGATCAAATCCTCAAGTGTCAGTCAGGTACCGCATCTGACCCGCTGTCTCCACTTCCTCTCGTCAAACTCGATCTGCTGCAGCGCTGATGCGAGAGGCACGGCTCACTGGCGTGAAGCCTCCGCGGTCGCCATTTGGCAGATTCAGCGGACAGTTTTTCACAGATGAGGTTCACCTTTGGTTACAAAGTATGGCTAAAATGCCATCCGATCACCCAATAGCCGCTAACGGCATGGGCTCAAGGAAGTGCCACCGGGATAGTATTTGTATTCATGCCACTGCATCAGACCCTGGGCCACCGGCCGGCAGGCGCGCAGTTTGTTCACTTTTGACGTGTGACGATTTCCGTGAAACTCATCATTGCTGCTATTTATGTCATTTCCATTGCATACGTTCACTTGCGCGGTCGTGTGCGCCACAAACTGGGCCGCCAGCTGAGCGATCACTCGACGTTTCTGGCGCCGATCAACTGCTTCCTTTATCTGTTTTCGAAGAATCCGAACAAGCCCTACCTTGATCCGAAGGATTTTCCCGATCTGAGCCCGTTGCAGGCTCACTGGGAGGAAATCCGCGAGGAAGGGCAGAAGTTGCTGCGTGCCGGTGAGATCAAGCGTTCCAACCAGTACGACGATGTCGGTTTCAACTCCTTCTTCAAGACCGGTTGGAAGCGCTTCTACCTGAAATGGTACGGCGACAGCCACCCGTCGGCGTTGCAGCTGTGCCCGCGCACCACTGAGCTGGTGCAGAGCATCGGCTCGATCAAGGCCGCGATGTTCGCTGAACTGCCGCCCGGTTCGAAACTGGTGCGTCACCGCGACCCGTATGCCGGTTCCTATCGCTATCACCTGGGCCTGGAAACGCCGAACGACGCCGGTTGCTACATCAACGTCGATGGCGAGAACTATCACTGGCGCGATGGCGAAGCGGTGATGTTCGACGAGACCTACATTCACTACGCGGAAAACACCACCGACCAGAACCGCATCATTCTGTTCTGCGATGTCGAGCGTCCGATGAAGTATCGCTGGGCGGCTGCGTTCAACGGCTGGTTCAGCCGGACCGTGATGTCGGCCGCCGGTGCGCCGAACGATGCGGGCGACCGCACCGGGGGTATCAACCGCTTGTTTACCAAGATCTACAAGATTCGCCTGCGCGGCAAAGAGCTGAAAAAGCGCAATCGCAAGCTCTACTACCTGGAAAAGTGGGCGATCTTCGGCGGTCTGCTGGCGATCTTCATTCTGATCTGATAAATCGGGCGACTGTTGAGAGACAGTCGCCCGATTTCATTTTCACGATGCTTTTTTGGTTTTTTTCGCCGCTGTCGTCTTGCTCGCGGCTTTCTTCGCCGGTTTGGCCGGTGATTTCCCGCCGAGACTGCGTTTGAGCAGTTCGGTCAAGTCGATAACATCAGCCGACTTGCGCTCTTCTTCGCCGTCAACGGTCTCAACGTTCTGGATCTTGCCTTCATGGGCCTTTTTGTCCACCAGGGCCATGATCTTGTCTTCGAATTCGTCGGTGTAATCTTCGGGCTTCCAGTCGGCGCTCATGTCTTCAACGAGTCGTTTGGCCATGTCCAGCTCGGCTTTCGCCAGTTGCGGTTTGGTCACTTCGCTGCCCAGCGCCAGTTCGTCCAGGCTGCGTACTTCCTGCGGCCAGCGCAGTTTCACCAGCACCAGCGCAGACTCCAGCGGCATCAACGCCGCCAGATATTGGCGTGTGTGTAAGACCACGCGGGCGAGGGCGACCTTGTGTGTCTTGCTCAGGGTTTCGCGCAGTAACGCGTAGACCTTGCCCCCGCGCTTGTCCGGAGCCAGGTAGTAGGGCGTGTCGATGTTTTGCAGTGGGATCTGCTCGCTGTCGACGAAGGCAAAGATGTCGATGGTCTGGGTCGAAACCGGGTGCGCCGAACGGATTTCCTCCTCGCTGAGCACCACATAGCGACCTTTTTCGAACTGCACGCCTTTGACAATGTGCTCCTTGGTGACTTCCTTGCCGGTGATCTTGTTGACCCGTTTATAGCCGACCGGGTCCATGCTGCGGCTGTCCAGCCAGTCGAAATCCACGCCCTGGGATGAGGTTGCCGAGACCAGCGCTACGGGGATGTGCACCAGACCGAAACTGATTGCGCCTTTCCAGATTGCCCGAGCCATGGTGACGTTCTCCGAGTGATGTTCGGGTGACCTGTGGTCCGGCGCAAAAGTTTCCGCTGTCTTCAGGGGAAGGCGGGCGGCGGGTCAAACCGTGTTACACCTTGTTTATCGATGACGGGTTAACAAATCCGAACCCTCGGCGTAGCGTGGACTCGAAGGCTCTATTCCACGTGCATCGAGAGAGGCCGTCCATGAACCGTTTTCTGCTTGGCATCGCATTGCTGGCCCTCAGTGGCGGGGCGGTTCATGCCGATACCCTGTTGCTGGCGCAAAGCCCGACCGGCAACAGCAACAATCCTTACAACAGCCCGATTCACCGGGCCAATCCCAACAGCATGCAGGGTACGCAACCGGCCAATCCGGTACTTCGCGGGCCGAATTTCGCCCCCGTACCTCGACCGCCCACCGTGGAAAACGGTGGCATCGGCAATGGCCAGCCTCTGCGTTCGGTGCCGAGTACACCGCCGAAATTCATTCCCAACCCACCCGCCCGTGACGGCGAGAGCAACCGTTGAATGGCAGAACCGTTTCTGTCAGCCCTTCAATCGAACAAAAGGAAACGTGCATGTTGCGTAAAACCCTTTTAGCCGGCCTGTGTGCCAGCGCAGTGATCTGCGGCCCGGCATTCGCTGCCGCTCCCAAGGAACTGCAAAGCGAACAGGGCACCCTCGAAGTCACCACCATTACGCAGGGTCTTGAGCATCCATGGGCCCTGGCGTTCTTGCCGGACCGTCAGGGCATGCTGGTGACCGAGCGTCCGGGCAACCTGCGCGTAGTGGGGGCTGACGGCAAACTGTCGGCGCCCATTGAGGGCGTTCCGAAGGTCTGGGCCAAGGGGCAGGGCGGGTTGCTGGACGTGGTGTTGTCGCCGGACTTCAAACAGGATCGGATGGTGTATCTGTCGTACGCCGAAGGGGGCGGCGCCGGCGACAAGGCCGGGACGGCGGTCGGGCGTGGACGCCTGTCGGATGACCTGAAAACCCTCAAGGACTTCACTGTTATTTTCCGTCAGGAACCGAAACTGTCGGTCGGCAATCACTTTGGCTCGCGACTGGTGTTTGACCGTGACGGTTATCTGTTCATCACCCTTGGCGAAAACAACGACCGGCCAACCGCGCAGGATCTGGACAAATTGCAGGGTAAAGTCGTGCGGATCTATCCGGACGGCAAGGTGCCGGATGACAACCCGTTTGTCGGTCAGTCCGGTGTGCGCCCGGAGATCTGGTCCTATGGCCATCGCAACCCGCAGGGTGCAGCGCTCAATCCATGGACCGGCACGTTGTGGGAGAACGAACACGGCCCGCGCGGTGGCGACGAAGTGAACATCATCGAGCGCGGGAAAAACTACGGCTGGCCGCTGGCAACCCACGGCATCAACTACTCGATGCAGCCCATTCCGGAAGCCCAGGGGAAGACCGCCGAAGGCACTGTCGCACCGCATCACGTCTAGGAAAAATCACCGGGTGTCACCGGCATGGCGTTCTACGATGCCGATCGCTTCAAACCGTGGCAGCACAACGTGTTCATCGGCGCGCTGGTCAGCCAGGAGCTGATCCGCCTGCAATTCGATGGCGACAAGGTCGTGCATGAAGAGCGTTTGATGGGCGACTTGAAGCAGCGGATTCGCGATGTACGCCAAGGGCCGGATGGTTACCTGTATGTGCTGACGGATGAGTCCGACGGCTCGCTGTACAAGGTCGGACTCAAATGAACGCTTCATGCGGGTGAGCGGGCGTAGAGCACTATGGCCGCCCGCAGCTTGCCTCGCCCGAACCGACACATTTTTTCGAACTCCCCATGGCTGACCGGCACATGCTGGCAGTCCATGGGCTGGCGATGCTGGCTGTGGTCGACATCGGGGTCGTGCAGGTAGACGAAATCTTCGTCGCAATCGGTGACGATCACCCAGTGCGGTGATTTGGAGCGGGTCAGACGATAGCTGCTGATCAACACCAAAGGTTGCCCGCCGGCGCTGAGCAGTCGGGGTAAATCCAGCGTCGTGCCGATGATTTGATCAACGTCGGTGTCGTTCAGTTGTGCCATGAACTCGTCATGTACCAGGCGCATGACGTCTTTTTTATGCGTGTCGCGCACGCCGTCGAGAAACAGCGGCCCGGTCATGCTCAGTTGCAAGCGCACGCGAAACCCTCGGCGCCATGCAGCCAATGCCAGCCCTTGGGGGCTGCAACCGCCATGGCCGGCGGTCATGAACACGGTGGTCGCTTCACGCCAGAGCTGCAATTCCTCGCGGCGCTCCAGCAAGCGATCAGCTTGCAATGCGCCCATGGCCATCAGCAAACAGGCCGGACCACAGGTGAAATCGGTGGTTTGCCGGTAATAGGGCACCTTTAGGCTGCGTGAGTCGTGGTGTTGAAGGATACGTTTTTCCAGGCGCAGGGCATCAGCGTGGTCTTCGTAGTAGTCGTGGATCAGCGCAAAACGTCGATAGCCACTGCGCTCGTACAGCGCGATGGCAGCAGGGTTGTCGGTGCGCACCTCCAGCCGCAGGTAAGCGCAGTCGTGCTCAAGGGCACAGGCCTCGATGCGTTGCAGCAATTGCTTGCCCAGGCCACCGCCCCGGGCTTCGGGGGAAATGGCGATGGAATACAACCGCGCAAGCGACGTGCCGCGATGGAACAGCACCAGCGCATAACCCAGCAACTGACCTTCGCGTTCGGCCACCAGCAACTGGCCGTGGGCTCGGGTAATCATCCACTGAAAGCTGCGGCGGGTGAGCCGATCCGTGGTGAAACAGTGCATTTCCAGTGCCAGCAGCGCCGGTAAATCATCAACTGTCGCCAAGCGAAAAACAGTGTTCATATGACCGCCGTAAAAGTTGCGTAACGAAACGGGACTTTCGAAAAAGTTCGTGCTTAATAGAAAAGGTCTTGTTCTCCAACGGATCAATTTCTATGTCAGCGGTACAGGGTCATTGGCGCGAAGTATCCAAGCAAAGTTTGCCGGCGGCAACTTTTTTAAAACCGCAAATCAGAACTTCCAGTCAAGTGTTGATCATCGTCGAACGCAAGGAGGACTGGGCCTCCTACTTTCCCAGCGAAGACATCCTGACGGCGCAGGAGTACCTCGAACAACCCCCCGACAGCGAGCCGGGAAAACGGGTGCAGGTGATCAACCTGTGCCGCAGCTACAAGTATCTGGGCCACGGTTACTACTGCTCGTTGCTGGCCGAGGCCCGGGGCCACAAGGTGATTCCGTCGGTGCGCACCATCAGCGAACTGACCCGTAAATCTCTCTATGGCCTGGCGCTGGATGACCTGGATAAAACCCTGGAAAAAGCCCTCAGCCATCACCTCTACAGTGATACTGAAGGTTTTACACTGACACTTTACTTCGGCAGAACACACATCGAGCCTTTGCAGGATCTGGCCCGTCAATTGTTTGAAGTATTCCCGTGTCCGATTCTGTTAGTTGAATTCCGCAGAACTAACGGTTGGCACATCGAAGGCATCAAGTCCGGCGCCCTGCACAAGTTGCGCGATGATCAGGAAGATCAGTTCGCCAATGCGCTGGACGGTTTCAGCCGCAAAATCTGGCGCGTCCCGCGTTCGCCGCAAGTGGCACGTTATGACCTGGCGATCCTGCACGATCCGCAGGAAGCCTTGCCGCCGTCCAACGCCCGTGCGCTGGAAAACTTCGTGCGGGTCGGCAAAGGCATGGGCATCGATGTCGAACTGATCGAACGCAAGGACTACGCAAGGCTGGCCGAATACGACGGCTTGCTGATCCGCGAGACCACCAGCGTCGACAACCACACCTACCGCTTCGCCAAGAAGGCAGAAAGCGAAGGGCTGGTGGTGATGGACGACCCGACGTCGATCCTGCGCTGCACCAACAAGGTCTATCTCACTGACCTGCTCAACAGCCACCAACTGGGTATGCCGGCCACGGAAATTCTGTACAAGGAGCGACCCGAAGATTTCGAGCGGGTCGGCGAACGCCTCGGTTTTCCTTTGGTACTGAAGATCCCTGACGGCTGTTTCTCCCGTGGCGTGATCAAGGTCGAGAGCCAGCAGGCATTGCTCGAAGCCACCGCCGAACTGTTCGAGCATTCGGTGCTGTTGCTGGCCCAGGAGTTTTTCTACACCGAGTACGACTGGCGCATTGGCGTGCTCAACCGCAAACCGATCTTTGCCTGCCAGTACTTCATGTCCAAGGGCCATTGGCAGATCTACAACCACAAGGCCAAGGGCCAGGACGTCAACGGCGAATGCCGCACGCTGGCGATCCACGAAGCGCCGCGCGCGGTGGTGGAGCTGGCGGTGAAGACCGCCAACCTGATCGGCGACGGACTGTATGGCGTGGACCTGAAACAGGCCGGCGACAAGGTGGTGGTGATCGAGGTCAACGACAACCCGAACCTCGACGCCGGCATCGAAGACGCGTACTTGCAGGACGACTTGTATTCGCTGGTACTGGAGGAGTTCGTGCGCCGTCTCGAGCTCAAACGCCGCGGTCAGGCCTGGTGACCGGTCGATGATCAACAGCTTTGCACTGAGCCACGGCGCCTTGCAGCGGGTCGAGCGGCTGGACGCCGAGGTGATGCTGTTCAGCAACCCCGACGCTGGCGAGCGCGACGTGCTTCACAGTCACTTCAAACTGGACGAACACGCGCTGGCCTCGGCGCTGGACCCGGACGAGGTGTCGCGGATCGAGTTTCATCCGGATCATCTGTTCCTGATCTGGAAACGCCCCGAGAACTATTCCGGCGGCGGCAGCCTGGCGTTCGAGGTGTCGTCCTGCGGTTTGCTGTTTTCGCCGGGCCAACTGTTGGTGATCGCCACCGATGAGACGCCGTTGCACGGTCTCGGCACACGCCGGCCACTCAATACGCCGCTGGATGTGTTGCTGGACCTGCTGTTCAACAACATCCATCACTACCTCGGGCACCTGAAGGTAATCAAACTGGTCGCCCGGGAGTTGCAGCAGAAATTCAACGCTTCGATGCAAAACCAGCATCTGGTGCAGATGTTCAACCTCAGCGAAAGCCTGATCTATTACATCAACGCGCTGCACAGCAACGGCGCGGTGCTCACGCGGTTGCGCAACCACGCGGAAAAACAGCATTTCGGCAGCGAAGCCATCGGTCTGATCGACGACCTGATCATCGAAAACAACCAGTGCTACAAGCAGGCGGAAATCTACTCGACGGTGTTCTCCGGGCTGATCGACGCCCGGGGCAACCTGATGAACAACAGCATAAACAACCTGCTGCGCAAGCTGACGCTGATCAACGTGGTGTTCCTGCCGCTCAACCTGATTGCGAGCATTGGCGGCATGTCGGAGTTAAGCATGATGACCGCCGGGACACCGTGGTGGGTGTCGTACCCGATATTCCTGGCGGCGATGCTGTTGGGGGCGGGCGGGATGCTGTTCGGGCTCAGGCGTCTGGCGAAATGACGGCGGCCGGGCGTTTGCGATTCTGCAGGCCCCGGACCACCAGGTACAACAACGGCCCGACCGAAACAAACACCGCCGTCAGCAACAGGTACGGCACCACCGACCAGCCCGGTTGCCCACGCTTGCGCGCATCCTTGAACATCCAGATGCCGGCGAGAGTCGCCAGCAGATAAAGATCGATCACCACCTGCGCAGTGTCTGGCCGCGACATCAGGCTGATGCCGAAGTCGATCAGCGATTGCTCGGTTTGCAGCATCACGCCAACGGTGTAGCCGCTGAAGGCAATCAACGCGGCGAGGGGCAGGGCGATGGACATCATGTATTCCTTCCTTGGGCAGATGAGCGAAAGGCCAGCCTACAGACCCACCGCAAAAATCGCCATTGACTTGCCAGCAACGCCCGGGCTAATTTCGAGCCCATGACTTCCACCGTACTGCGCTGCCAGCCAAGCATTATTACCGCCATTCCTCATTTGGCGGGCTAGCTCACGACTGCAGCACCCAACCCGCCCTAGAGGCGGGTTTTCATTTTCTGTCTCCTGGGTTCTGAATCAACAGTCAGGAGACGACCATGCGCCACAGCCCCGCCCAGCAAGCCCTGCTTGAGCAGTATGTGAAAAAGATCCTCGCCGCGCCGGTGTATGAACTGGCGGTGCGCACGCCGCTGCAATCGGCACCAGCGCTGTCCGAAGCGTTGGGTAACCGGATCCTGCTCAAGCGCGAAGACCTGCAACCGACGTTCTCCTTCAAGATCCGTGGTGCTTACAACAAACTGGTGCAACTGAGCGACGAGCAAAAGGCGCGCGGGGTGATCACGGCGTCGGCGGGTAATCACGCTCAAGGCGTAGCGCTGGCCGCACGTGAACTGGGCATTGCTGCGACCATTGTCATGCCGGCAACTACCCCGGAATTGAAAGTGCTGGGCGTCAGCAGTCGCGGCGCCGAGGCATTGCTGCATGGCGAAAGCTTTCCGTTTGCCCTGGCCCACGCGCTGCAACTGGCTGAGCAGACCGGGCGAACGTTCGTCTCGCCGTTCGACGACCCCGATGTGATCGCCGGCCAAGGCACCGTCGCAATGGAAATCCTGCGCGAGCATCAGGGCGCGCTGGATGCAATCTTTGTCCCGGTGGGCGGTGGCGGGTTGATCGCCGGCATCGCGGCATACGTCAAATACTTGCGGCCGGAGGTGCGGATCATAGGCGTAGAGTCGAAGCACTCGGCCTGCCTGAAGGCTGCTTTGCAGGCAGATGAACGGGTGGTGCTGCCGAGCGTGGGCACCTTCGCCGATGGCGTAGCGGTGGCGCAGATCGGCGCCTACGGGTTCGAGGTTTGCCGCTTCTGCGTAGATGAAGTCATCACCGTCAGCAACGACGAACTCTGCGCAGCGATCAAGAATATCTACGACGATACCCGCTCGATCACCGAGCCTTCAGGGGCATTGGCGGTCGCGGGCATCAAACAGTACGTGGCGCAAACCGGCGCACGGAATCAGACGCTGATCGCCATCGATTCCGGCGCCAATATCAACTTCGACAGCTTGCGTCACGTCGCCGAGCGAGCGGCGGCGTGTGGTGTTTCAGCGTGAAAGGACTCAGGGCAACAACGGGCGCAGGAAACTGCGCTCGTAGCTGACGATGAACTTCTTTTCGACCAGATCGGCCACCAGTGCCGTGCTTTCCGGGTCGGTCAGTGCGATGTGGCGATAGCTTTCGTAATCTGCCAGCGACGGAAAACTGAACAGGCAATAGGCGATGTTGCTCGCGCCTTCCGAGGGCAGGAAGTAGCCGTGATGCGTTCCGCCCAGCCGTTCGACGATGCCAAGCCAGGTCTTGGCGTAGGCTTCGAATGCTTCCAGCTGGTACGGGTCAATCACGTATCTGACGTGGCAAGTAATCAATGCCGCTGCTCCTTGGCCAGTTACTCGGGAATGGCGACGCCGACCTTGTCCGAAGCCGACCAGATGCGATAGCGCACTTCGACATCCGTCGGTGCGTAAACCACGATTGGCAGCTTGCTGTTGTAGCGCACCGTGAAGCCGTCACCGATCACCGGTACGAAGGCGCGTTTTTTCTGGGTGCCGGGCGGGCAGGCCATCAGCGTGCTCATCGGGCCGCTGACTTTTTCCAGGCGATAGAACGGATAGCCCCAGCCTTCGAGGTTTTTCTCTTCAAGGGTGCCGCCCAGGCGCTGGCGGTTGCAGTCCACCTCAAGGGTCTTGCCGGCGAGGATTTCGACTTTGAAGTTGTCTTCCTGAGCCTGCTGCGGCAAATGGATGACCTGACGAGTGAAGCCCGCTTCGGCTTTGGGGTAGGGCGCCGTGTCTTCGAGTTTGGCGGCGTGGGTGAGGGTAGACAGGCTGGCGAGCATCAGGCCGGCGGTCGCGTAAACAGTGAAATTTCCCATTGAAGCCTCCTGGCGGGTGTACGTTGGTAGACGGGCATTCTCACTGCCATGGGCAATGAATGCAAACCGCCAGCCGCTTGCAAATTGCAGTGCCCGCACGATCGAATCTTGCATTTTGCAACTGGCTACTTGCCTGCGTTTCTGCCAAGTCATTGATTTGGAAGGAGGTAAAAGCGACCCGATGAAAGGCACGGTTTATGCGTTGATTTGGTGCGGCGCACCGAGTTTGTGCGCCTACACTCCAATGGGCATTTCGCAGTACAGCCGCTTGCCACACCCAGGGATTCAGCGGGGATACACCCGTGGGGAGGCGTGGTAACGGTCATGTGAATACTTGATTGGCAGTCTCACAGTAAGGAGAGGGTTCGCCATGTTTCTGTCTGCCTTGGAACTACGCAATATCATTGAAAGCAGCTTTCTGCCGAAACGCTGCCAGTGCACGTTGTCCCCGGATCTGTCGATGACCGTCAAGGTGTATGGCGATCACCAGACCGATCAGGTTGATTTGCTGGTGAGTGGCATCGATGCCAGTCACTTGAACAGCTGTCGCGAAATCAACGGCCTGATCGCCGGGTTGCGCTCGGATCTGGCGCAACACACGGCAACCCATCATTCATTGCCGCGATCCAGAGTCGTTTAACCGACCGTTTCACCCAGTTCGATCGTCACGCGCCGGGCCTGGACAAAACCGAGGCCCAGCGCGAACTCGACCAGCACCGCGAGCAGAATCCCGGGGCCGGCGTGGCCGTTGAGCCATTCTGAGAATCCCACTACTGCCAAACCAAAACAGCCGACGATAAAGCCGTTGCTCAGCGCATTGCGCGCGATCGACACCGGCGCGTTGCGCACCAGATAAAACATCACCCCCAACGCTGCAAACAGCACCGCCATGCGTCGCGCTACAAAACCTGCTGCTTCTGAATATTCAATGCTCCAGATCGAAAGCAACACCTGCGGCACCAGCCCCCAGGCCAGCGCCAGCAGAAAACACAGACAAAAGGTGAGGGTCGACAACGTGCGAAACGACAACTGCATGGCGAATCCTTGCGGCAGTGAGAGGTGATCCGAGGATAACCTTCGAGACCCTTGCTCGCCTACCGCAAAGCCGCAATTCAGAGCTTTCTGTCAGTTCTGGAAGTCGCAGGCGTCAGACATTTTCCGGTAGGTGATTTCTTCGGGTTTGCCGGTGGTGTCGATGTACTTCATATCGGCATCAATCACCTTGCAAGTCTTTGCGGGCTGCTCGGTCATCGAGACCACTTTGGCCACATTCAAGGGCATGCCATAGGTGTAAGGCACGGCTTTGGTTGTTGCGGTGGTGTCATTGGCCTGGGCCAACCCGGCAAACGCGGTGCAGGCGAGGGCGGTGGTAAGCAGGAACGGACGAATGTTCATGGAGGGACTCCCGTGCGACGGAAAGAAAGCCCGGCGTGAAACACGCCAGGCCTGCCGCACTGGGCGTCAGCATCGGGCTGAGAGCGTGCGGTTCAGTAGAGTCTTTGACCGCGGCGTTAAGCGAGGGTTAACCCGGCTGAATGCCGGCTGTCTGGCGGGGGATTGTTTCGTGGGGGAGTCTCGGCGGATTCCTACAAGGGTGGATGCTTTGTCTGCTTTCGGCGGTTCAAGGGGGAGCAATGGTCCCCTGTTGAACAAAGAATCTCAGCGTCTACGGATAAGGTTTCAGCTCGATTAGCGCTTCACCTTCAACGGTTGCGGGAGCCGGCAACTCATCCGTTTCCAGATAGGCGTCCGCCGGACCATAAATCAGGTACTTGCGGGCGCTTTCATGTCCGACGTTCTCGAATATCACTTGAGGACCTTTCGAGTCGCTCAATATCCAACGAGGGCGGTTCCTTTCGGCAAATTCCACACGGTGTACCCGCCTGTCAGTTGTATCCCGAAAGAACAGGATGCCTTGTTGGTAGTTGGAGCTGAACTCGCCAGTGATCAGAAAGACATTCACGCCTTTGCCGGTGGGCACGCATTGCCAATCAACACGACTGCCGAAAGACGTATCGGCATCTGCATACAAGAATCTGGTTTCTTGCTCCTGACGGATCTTGTAAACGTGAGCGTCGGAGAGGGGGTGGCCCCGCAGCAAGGATAGTCTGCTGTCGGAGCCGGCCAGATCACACTCTGCCACCGTCGTGAACGGCGGCTGAGCGGCAAAGGTGTGAAAGCTTGATGCGATGAGTCCAGCCGCGAAGATTGCGTTGCGCATTAAGCAGACTTCACAACCTGCTTCGGCGACACGACGGTGCCAGGCTTGTCGTTGGCGGCCGGGGCCGGAATGACCGGCGGCAGAATCGCGATTCCGGTACCCGCGCCCGGCGCTCCGCCGGTGTTGGCTTTCACCTCGGCACCGCTGATGGTCACGCCACCGGCATCGACCTTGACGAAGCTGCCGCCAGCCTTGGCCGTCAGCTCCATCCCGCCCTCGATCACAACTTTGTCGCCAGCGTGGTAGTGAATCTCCGTGCCTGCTTCCACGAACTGCCCGGTGCCGACCTTCACATGCTGGGTCACGCCCACCGTCAGGTGATCGTTGGCGCGCATTTCGCTCTTGCGATCCAGATGAGTGATGCGGTGTTCCTCGACCTTGAATTCGCTCAGGGTATTGGCTTCGACGGTGTCGTGCCGTTCGTTGCCAACCCGAATCTTCTGGTCGTGCTCGATGTTTTCGTCCCAGTCGCGCTGGGCGTGGATGTAGATCTGCTCCACGCCTTTCTTGTCTTCGATGCGGAACTCGTTGTAGCCCTTGCCGCCCGGTGAGCTCAGGGTCTTGAAGGTGCTGCGGGTCTTGTTCGCCGGCAGGTCGTAAGGGACGACGTTTTCCTTGTGGTACAGGCAACCGGTCACCAGCGGCTGGTCGGGGTCACCTTCAAGGAAGGTCACCAGCACTTCCATGCCGATGCGCGGGATGGCGATGCCGCCGTAGGCCGCGCCGGCCCAGCCGCTGGCGACGCGCAGCCAGCAGGTGGTCTTGTCGTCGGCCTGGCCGTCGCGGTCCCAGTGGAATTGCACCTTCACCCGGCCGTACTGATCGCAGTGGATTTCTTCGCCGCCCGGGCCGGTGACGATAGCGGTCTGGCTGCCGAGGACCTTCGGTTTCGGGTGTTCGAGGGCAGGGCGGTAGTGTGCGTCCCACGGGGTGGCGACGAAGCTGTTGCGGTAGCCCTGGTGGAAATCGCTCTTGTTGTCGGTGACGTCGCTGGTGACGTTTTCGCCCAGCACTTGCGGTTGCTTGCCTTCGTGGAAGATTTCCAGCAGCAGCCACATGTCGTTCCACTCGGCGCGCGGGTGTTCGGCCAGGGACATGAAATGGCCGGTCGTCAGTGTCGGCTCGTCACCCTTGCCTTCGGCGAGTTTGTAGTCGCTGCGATGGCGCTCCAGCGCTCGGGTCGAGAGGAACTTGCCGCGCTCACGGGTGGTGAAACGGCCGGGATAGTCGTAGTCCTCAAGGTCCGGCATGAACGCGGATTTGGCCGCGCCTTCAGGCAGGATCTTCGGTTTCTCGAAATCGTAATCGCGACGGCTGACACGGCTGGTGCGGGTTTCCAGGCGCAGGTTGAAACGTTTGATCACCGGTTTGTCGGCGGTCATGCCGGAGTCTTGCTGATAGTTGACCGGTTTCAGCTTGCGGAAAACGGTCTGGTCATCGCCGAACACCAGTTTGTGGCCGCTGCTGCTGTGCTGGAAGTGGAAGTGGATGCCTTCCTCTTCGCACAGGCGCTGGATGAAATGCAGGTCGGACTCGTCGTACTGCACGCAATAGTCACGTTCCGGGTACTCGGCGCTGAGCTGGAAGCTGTAGGCGTCGGCCAGAATGCCGCGATCTTCCAGGACCTGAGCGATGATCTTCGGCACCGTCAGTTGCTGGAAAATCTGCTGGTCATGGTTGTGCCGCAGGTAGGCCAGTTGCGGCACCAGACTGATGCTGTAACGGGTCAGGGTCTTGCCGGAGTCACCTTGCTCGATGCGATACACCAGGCCATGAATCTTGCCCTCGCCGGTGGCACCGAACGTCAGGCAGCCGGGCTTGTGCAGGAGTTCTTCGAGCTTGAGGTCGGGACGGGCGCTGACCAGTTCGAGGTCGAAACGGAACGGTTCGTTGAGGGCTTCGCGACCGGTGAAGCTGAGGACTTGCAGATCGGCGGAAGCGCCCTCGAGCGTGAGGGTAATGTGGGTAGCGTTGGCGTCCAGCATGCCTTGATTTCCGTCCTTTGGATTAGCGTGGGCGGATGGTGCAGGATTAAACGGCCTCGTTCAAGGCGCAAATGCCGTAGAAGCACCGACCCGAAGGCATAGGGAAAACCCTTAGACCGGTTGTTTCGCCTTGTGAGACCGGTACTTGCGGGCGACTGATCCAGCGCAATCGCCAACGACGGCCTTCAAGAACAATCAGTCAGTTTCAGACTAAAGTCGCCTGTAGCACGTCAAAGCCATCTGCCAACATGGGCGCTCACCCCCGCGTGTTCACTTCCTTCCGGTTCTTCACTGTTCCGGGACGGGAGCTATTTCTGGTTTGTTTGCGCCCCCGCGCAATCGTTGTTCTGTTGGAGTTTTCAATGCGTCCCCCATTTCCCCTCATCACCCCGCGCCAGTCGCTTGGCTTCGGAGCCTTTGTGCTGTGCGCCGGTTTTACCGCGCAGGTTCAGGCCAGCGGTTTTTTCGAAGACACCACGGCGAAGATCGAATCGCGCACGGTGTACTTCAACCGTGATTTCCGTGATGGGCACACCTCCAATGATCAGGGCGCGTCCAAGCGCGAAGAGTCGGCGCAGGGCTTCATTCTCAATCTGCAATCGGGTTACACCGAAGGCACCGTGGGTTTCGGCATTGATGCGCTGGGCATGGCGGGCTTCCAGCTCGATTCCAGCCCTGATCGCAGCAACAGCGGACTGCTGCCATCCAGTGGCGACAACCCGCGCGGATCGAAAGGTCAGTACGCGAAGATGGGCCTGACCGCCAAGGTGAAAGTCTCGGACACGGTGCTGAAATACGGCACGCTGCTGCCGGATCTGCCGCTGCTCAAGTACAACGACGGCCGTCTGCTGCCGACCATGTTCAACGGCGCGATGCTGACTTCAAAGGAAGTGAAGGACCTGACTTTCATGGCCGCGCGCCTGGACAAGTACACCGCCCGGGATTCGACCGACTCCCAGGACATTCGCGTGCACTGCAAGAACAAGCGCTACGCCTGCAACGTCACCGCCGATCATTTCGACATGTACGGCTTCGACTACAAGATCAACGATCGCCTGACCGCGCAGTATCACTACGCTGAGCTGGAAGACATCTATCGTCAGCACTTCGTCGGTCTGCTGGGCAATCAGCCGCTGGGTGACGGCGTGTTGAAAGCCGATCTGCGACTACTGAAAAGCGCCGACAGCGGCGATGCGAAAGCCGGTTCCATCGACAACCGTGCCTTGAGCGGCATGCTGTCCTACGGCATCAGCGGTCACACCTTCAGCGCCGGCTGGCAGCGCATGAACGGCGACAATTCGATGCCGTATCTGGATGGCAGCAACCCGTACCTGGTGAACTACGTGCAGGTCAACGACTTCGCCGCCGCACAGGAACGTTCCTGGCAGCTGCGTTATGACTATGACTTCAAGGCGATCGGCATCAACGGCTTGAGCTTCCTGACCCGTTACGTGAACGGCGATCACATCAAGGTGCCGGGCAGCGATCAGGAAGGCAAAGAGTGGGAACGCGACAGCGAGCTGAAGTATGTGATCCAGAGCGGCACGTTCAAGGACGTCAGCCTGCGTTTGCGTAATGCGACGTATCGCACCAACTACGAGAAGTTCGCCCGTGACGTGGATGAGACCCGGTTGATCGTGAGTTACAACTTCTCGGTGTTGTAAATCCGTTCAGTTCAATGGCCGAAAAAAACCATCGCGAGTTCGCTCGCGATGGTTTTTTTTGACCTGCGATCAGAGCCAGTGCCAGAACCGGCTCCAGAACCCGCGATTCAGATCATCCTTGCACGCCGCATATTGCTGGCCGTACATGTCCGAACGGTTCTGCACCTTGCGCGCCACCGGCGGCAGCCACGCCTTGCTGGCATAAGTCTTCTGGCGAAACCCGCCCCAGCCTTCGTGGTAGTTGAGGTACTGGTTGTAGGCGTCGTACTTGTACACGCCGTTGACCGAGGCGGTCTTGTCCATGTACCAGCCGACAAAGTCGATGGCGTCGTCGAAGTCTTCGCGGTCGGCGCCGTGTCGGCCGGTGCTTTTCTGGTAGTCGGACCAGACTTCATCCTTGGCCTGCGCATAACCTGATGCCGTCGTGACGCGGCCCCACGGGATCACCCACAACAGGTATTTGCGCGGGGTCTTGGCGTCGTAGCGGTAGCCGGACTCCTGATACATGATCGCGAACGGCACCTGGATCGGTACGCCCCAGCGCTTTTGCGTGACTTGCGCGGCGTCGTACCAATCACTTTTCTCGCGGAAAATATCGCAGAGGTTTTCCGGTGAACGCGGCGGCGATGTTCCGCAGCCGCTCAACAGTGTCGCCAGTACCAACAGTCCAGCCGTGCGCCCCGAATTCAAAAGCCGTCATCCCGTCGTGCAAAAAAGGGCGCCAGTCTACGCGGTCAGGTCAACTGATGGCGATAAGGCAAATCCGGACCTGTCTTGCTGCACGTCAGGGCGGCCGCCTGTACGGCAAACCTGAGCATGGCGTCGATCTGATCGCGTTGCAGATGCTGCACACCCTCCACCGAATCCAGCTCATGCTCGGTCAGCCAGGTGATCAACGCAGCCTGGAAGGTATCGCCCGCGCCGACGGTATCGGCGATCTGCACCGAACTCGCCGGCACCGACCATGAACCGTGAGCACGGCTGAACACGGTCGCGCCTTCACCGCCACGGGTCAGGAACACCACCTGACAGCGATGCTGCAGCCAGCCTTCGATGACGTGCTGCGGATCCTGCTCGGGGTACAGCAGGCTCAAGTCTTCGTCGCTGACCTTGATCAGATCCGCCAGTTGCACCAGCGTGGCGATCCGCTCGCGCCACAGCTCGATGTTCGGCTCGGGATTGAGGCGCACGTTCGGGTCGAGGCTGATCAGGCGTTTGGCGCTTTCACGCTGTATCAGCGCGAGCAATGTGTCGGCCACCGGTTGCACCACCAGCGAAAACGAACCGAAGTGCAGACCACGCACTTCCGGGCCCAGCGTTGGCAGATGCGCCAAGCTTAACTGGCGGTCAGCGCAACCTTCGCCACGGAAGCTGTAGTGTGGCGAGCCATTGGCGCCCACCGCGACCATCGCCAGCGTGGTCGGCGCCGCGAAGTCCACCAGATAATCCGGGCGGACGCCTTCGTCCTGCAGCACCTGCTGCAAGCGTCGGCCGAGGTAGTCGGTGGACAACCCGGCGAACAGCGCCGAGTCCACGCCCAGTCGGCGCAAACCCACGGCCACGTTGAACGGCGAGCCACCGGCAATCGCCTTGAAATTGACTTTCGATGCCTGCCCGCCGGCATCGTCTTCGCTGAAGAAATCGAACAGCGCTTCGCCACACACCAGGTACATAGTTGTTTGCTCTTTATAAGGTTGCGACATGCAGTCGATAGCGTTCATAGGCCTGCTGGAAGGCCGCGACATTCGCGGCAACCGGCAGGGTTTCACTGTTCAGGTCGAGCTTCACGCAGCGTTCGCACAGGTCGGCCAGAGTGTCTTCGTGGCCGTTCGACCACGACTTGCACCACGCCGCCTGAATCGCCGCGCCCAGGGCGGCAGCTTCGCTTTGCTCGGTGCAGATCACCGGGGTGTTCATGATGTCGGCGACAATCTGCCGCCACACCGCACTTTTCGAACCGCCGCCGATCAGGCAAATGCTGCGGCTTTGTAAACCATTCTGGCGCAGCAGATCCAGTCCGAATCGCAAGCCGAAGGTAGTGCCTTCGACAGCTGCGCGGCAAAGATTGGCTTGCGTCAGGTTATCGATCGTCAGGCCGTGCAGGCTGCCAGTGGCGTGGGGCAGGGGAGGCACGCGCTCGCCGTTGAGGAATGGCAGCATGCTCACGCCTTCAGCGCCGATCGGCGCCTGGGCCACCAAGGCGTTGAAAGCGTCGAGGTCGAGGTCGAACAACTCGCGGATCGCGCCCGTGGCGTTGGTCAGGTTCATGGTGCAGATCAACGGCAGCCAGCCGCCGCTGGAAGAGCAGAAGGTCGCGACCGAAGCATCCGGGCTGACCTTGGGCGCTTCAGCGTAGGCGTACACCGTACCGGAGGAGCCGAGACTCATGGTGATCGCACCCGGCTGAATATTGCCGGTGCCGATGGCGCCCATCATGTTGTCGCCGCCACCGCTGGACACCCGCGCATTGGGGTTGATGCCCAAATGTTCGGCGATCGCCGGCAGGATCGTGCCCACCACTTGATGAGCATCGATCAGTTCCGGCAGCGCCGCTTGCAGGCGGCCGCTGGCGTCGATGTCGCGCAGCAACTGCAAATCCCATTGGCGGGTGCGCACGTTGAAATAACCGGTGCCGGATGCGTCGCCGTATTCGCTGCAACTACGGCCGGTGAGCCAGAAATTCAGGTAGTCGTGGGGCAGCAGAATTTTCGCGATCCGAGAGAAAACGGCGGGATGTTGTTCCTTGGTCCACAGCAGCTTGGACACGGTGTAACCCGGAGCGATGACCACGCCGAGGCGTTCCAGCGAGCCTTTTTCGCCGCCCAGGTAAGTCAACAGCCGATCGTTTTCTGCCGTGGTTTCGGTGTCGCACCAGAGCTTGGCCGGGCGCAGGACCTGGCCTTGGTCATCGAGCAGCACCAGACCGTGTTGCTGGCCGGAAACACCGATGCCGAGGATCGCCTGACCGTCGACATTTGCCGCTAATAAGGCGCGGCGGGTGGCGAGGGGGAAGGCTTCCAGCCATTGGTGCGTGTCTTGCTCGCGACGGCCGTTGGCACCGCTGATCATCGTGTGGGCGGCGGCACCCTGGCCCAACACCTGACCGCTGGTGGCGTCGAGGATGATGGCTTTGGTGCCTTGGGTGCCGCAGTCGATGCCGAGGAAGAGTTGTTGGGTTGTCATGTGCGCTCCACAAAGATCGACAGATCGTTCCCACGCTCTGCGTGGGAATGCCTCAATGGACGCTCTGCGTCCGCTGTTGAGTGGGACGCGGAGCGTCCCGGGCTGCATTCCCACGCGGACGGTTCGACGCCTCGACGTGGGAACGATCAGGTCAACAGGTGTTCCAGCGTCCGTGTCACGCCTTCTTCGCGCAAACTGTTCAGGCACCACTCAAACGCCGTCACGAACTCCTTCGAACGCGGTATCGCCACCCCGAAAATCTCCTCAACCCCCAGCAACCGCTCAGTGATCAAGGCATCCTCCGCCACCAACGCCTGACAAAACGCCGCCCGAGGATCCGGAATCGAATAAGTGTCGCCATTCTCATCCACGCCTTTCAGATACAACGCCCAAGCTGCAACGACCAACGCCGCCCGCTTGGTCTCGCGCCCATCGGCAATCAACCGATTGATCGTCGGAATGGTGAACTTGGGAAACTTCGACGAACCATCGGAGCAAACCCGCTCCAGTTGATCGGCAATCGCCTGATTGGAAAACCGCGCCACCAGCGTGTTCTTGTACTCGGTCAGGTCGATCCCCGGCACCGGCGCCAGTTGCGGGGTCACGTCCAGGTCCATGTAGGCGCGCATGTAGCGCACGAACAGTGGGTCGTTCATTGTGTCGTGGACGAAGCGGTAACCCTTTAGAAAGCCCAGATAAGTCAGGGCCAGATGGCTGCCGTTGAGCAGTTTGATCTTCATCTCTTCGTAGGGCGAAACATCGTCGGTGAACTGCACGCCGACCTTTTCCCAGGCCGGGCGGCCGTTGACGAACTTGTCTTCCAGCACCCATTGCACAAACGGTTCGCACACCACTGGCCAGGCGTCGTCGACGGCGTGTTTGTCCGCCAGTTGCAGGCGATGCGCGGTGCTGGTCATCGGGGTGATGCGGTCGACCATGGCGTTGGGAAAGCTGACGTTGGCGTCGATCCAGTCGCGCAGGTCCGGATCAAGCAGCGCGGTGAAGGCCAGCAGTGCCTTGCGGGTGACGGCGCCGTTGTGTGGCAGGTTATCGCAGGACATCACGGTAAACGCCGGAATGCCCGCCGCACGTCGCCTGGCCAGCGCCGCGCAGAGGAAACCGAACACGGTTTGCGGCTGTTGCGGGTAAGTCAGGTCGTGCTGAATCTGTGGCAGGTGTGTCATGAACTCGCCGTTGCTGTCATCGATGCAATAGCCACCCTCGGTGATGGTCAGCGAGACGATGCGGATCTGCGGGTCGGTCAGTTTGTCGATCAGCACCTGGGCACTGTCGCTGGCCAGCAGCATGTCGCGGATCGAACCGATGACGCGGACTTCGGTGTCGTCGCTGTCGCCCAGTTCGAACAGGGTGAACAGGTAGTCCTGTTCCTTGAGGTCGTCACGGGCGCGGCGGTCTTCGGCGCGCAGTCCTACGCCGCAAATGGCCCAGTCCAGCGCTTCGCCGGTGTTCATCAGCGCATCGGTGTAATACGCCTGATGTGCGCGATGGAAGCCGCCGACGCCAATGTGGGCGATGCCCTGGCGTGCGTCACTGAGGCTGTAGGCCGGCAGCTGCACTTCGGCGGCGAGGCGATTGAGGTTCTGTTGATTCAGTTTCATCGGGTCAGTCTCGAAATCAGGCGGCGGCGCGCAACGGGCGGGTCAACGCCACGCCGTCGGCATCGAACAGATGGCAGTGGGACGCGTCCAGGTGCAGGTTCAGTTGTTCGCCGTAACGGCTCGCCAGATCACCGCGAACGCGCATGGTCAGGGCTTCGCCGGCGTTGGTCTTGACGTGGCAGAAGGTGTCGCTGCCCAGGCGTTCGCTGACGTCGGCGGTGACTTGCAAGGTGCAGTCGCCCGGTTGTGCCAGTTCCAGATGTTCCGGGCGAATGCCCAGAGTCACAGCGCTGCCGACGCTCAGGTTTGCCGCGTTGAACGGCAGGGTGATGCGCGTGCCGGCGTCCAGCGAGACTTCGCAGCTCTGGCTGTCGACCCGGGCGATCTTGCCCTTGAGGAAACCCATTTTCGGCGTACCGAGGAACCCGGCGACGAACAGGTTGGCGGGGTTGTGATACAGGTCCAGCGGCGAGCCGACCTGTTCGATCTTGCCGCCATTGAGTACCACGACTTTGTCGGCCATGGTCATGGCTTCGACCTGATCGTGGGTCACGTAGATCATCGTCGCCTTGAGGTCCTTGTGCAGACGCAGCAGTTCCAGGCGCATCTGCACCCGCAGCGCGGCGTCGAGGTTGGACAGCGGTTCGTCGAACAGGAAGATTTTCGGGTTGCGCACGATCGCCCGGCCGATGGCCACGCGCTGACGCTGGCCGCCGGACAGTTGCTTCGGCTTGCGTTCCAGCATCGGCCCCAGTTCGAGGATGCGCGCCGCTTCGCCGACTTTTTTCTCGACCTCAGCCTTCGGCACACCGGCCAGATCGAGGGCGAACGACATGTTCTTCTTCACGGTCATGTGCGGATACAGCGCGTAGGTCTGGAATACCATCGCCAGATCACGCTTGGCCGGGCTGACTTCGGTGATGTCGCGCCCGTCCAGTTCGATGGTGCCGCCGCTTACTTCTTCCAGGCCCGCGATCAGTCGCAGCAGGGTGGATTTGCCGCAGCCCGACGGGCCGACGAATACCACGAATTCCTTGTCGTTCACTTCAAGGTCGATGCCCTTGATGATGGAAAAACCTTCGAAGCCTTTTTGCAGATTCTTGATTTTCAGGTTGGCCATGATGGCGCTCCTTTTATATTTGTTCTTTAAGGGCTATTTCACGGCGCCGAACGACAGGCCGCGCACCAGTTGTTTCTGGCTGATCCAGCCGAAGATCAGGATCGGCGCGCAGGCAAGCGTCGAGACGGCCGACAACTTGGCCCAGAACAATCCTTCGGGGCTTGAGTAGGAGGCGATCAGCGCGGTCAGTGGCGCGGCTTTGGACGAGGTCAGGTTCAGCGACCAGAACGCTTCGTTCCAGCACAGGATCAGCGACAGCAGCACCGTCGAGGCCAGCCCGCCCTTGGCGATTGGCAGCAGCACCCGGAGCATTTCCTGCATCAGCGTGGCGCCGTCGAGGCGGGCGGCTTCGAGGATGTCCTTGGGGATGTCCTTGAAGTAGGTGTAAATCATCCAGACCACGATCGGCAGGTTGATCAGCGTGTAGATCACGATCAGCGCAATACGCGTATCGAGCAGGCCGAAACTCTTGGCCAGCAGGTAGATCGGCATCAGCACACCTACCGGCGGCAGCATCTTGGTGGAGAGCATCCACAACAGCGTGCCCTTGGTGCGTTGGGTTTCGTAGAACGCCATCGAATAGGCCGCCGGCACCGCGATCAGCAGGCAAAGAGCCGTGGCGCTGAAGGAAATCACCACCGAGTTCCAGGCAAAGCTGAAGTAATCACTGCGCTCGTTGATGTGCAGGTAGTTCTCCAGCGTCGGCGTGAAGATGAACTGCGGCGGCGTGGCGAAGGCGTCGATTTCGGTCTTGAAACTGGTCAGCACCATCCAGAAGATCGGGAAGAAAATGATGATCGCGATGGCCCAGGCCAGCGTGCCGAGCAGCAGGCTTTGCAGCCGGCGGGATTGTTGAAGAGTCATGGCAGGCCTCAGGCTTTGTCAGTCAGGTTTTTGCCGATCATCCGCACCAGAATGATCGCGGCGATGTTGGCGATGACCACGGCGATCAGGCCGCCGGCCGAAGCCATGCCGACGTCGAACTGCACCAGCGCCTGGTTGTAGATCAGGTAGGCGAGGTTGGTCGACGCGTAGCCGGGGCCGCCATTGGTGGTGGTGAAGATTTCGGCGAACACCGACAGCAGGAAGATGGTTTCAATCATTACCACCACGGCAATCGGCCGCGCCAGATGCGGCAGGGTCAGGTGCCAGAAGATCTCGACGGGGCCGGCGCCGTCGAGGCGGGCGGCTTCTTTCTGTTCCTGGTCGAGGGACTGCATGGCGGTCATCAGGATCAGGATCGCGAAGGGCAGCCATTGCCACGACACAATGATGATGATCGACAGCAACGGGTAGTGCGCCAGCCAGTCCACCGGTTGCGCGCCGAACAGCTTCCAGAGGTAGGCGAGGATCCCGGAGACCGGGTGGAAGATCAGGTTCTTCCAGATCAGCGCACCGACCGTGGGCATGATGAAGAACGGTGAAATCAGCATCACCCGCACGATGCCGCGGCCGAAGAACTCGCTGGCTTCCAGTAGCGCACTGATCAATACGCCGAACACCACGCTGATCAGCAGCACACTGCCCACCAGCAGCAAGGTGTTGGTGGCGCCGGGCAGGAACCCGGAGTCGGTCAGAAAGTAGGTGAAGTTATCCAGCCCGACGAATTCATTGATGCCCGGGTCGAGCAGGTTGTAGCGGATCATCGAGAAATAGACGGTCATGCCCAGCGGCACGATCATCCACAGCAGCAACAGGGCCACCGAAGGGCTGACCAGAAACCAGCCGGGATTGGCCACGCGGTTTTTGCGCTGGGGTTGCGACAGGTCGATGTGGGCTTTGGCAGTTGAAGTATTCATGGCGATCACATACTCGAGATACAGCGAGTTCTTTGAGGGGAGGGAGCAAGCTCCCTTCCTTCATTTGAAGAGGGCAGTGGTTACTTGGGGTAACCCGCGCGCTTCATCTCGCGTTCGGTGGTTTGCTGTGCAGCGGTCAGCGCCTGGTCGACCGTGGTCTGGCCGATCAGTGCCGCCGAGAACAGCTTGCCGACCTGGGTGCCCACGCCCTGGAATTCAGGAATGGTCACCAGCTGGATGCCGATATAAGGCACCGGTTTGAGGGTTGGTTTGCTCGGGTCGGCCGCTTTCAGCGATTCCAGCGTGACCTTGGCAAACGGTGCGGCGCTCATGTACGCGTCGCTGTAGGTCGAGGCACGAGTGCCCGGTGGTACGTTGGCGATACCGTCGGTCTTGGCGACCAGTTCGCCGTACTCTTTTGAGGTGGCCCAGGCGCTGAACTCCTTGGCGGCGTCCTTGGCTTTGGAGCTGGTCGGAATCGCCAGCGCCCACGAGTACAACCACGCGGAGCCTTTATCGGTGACCTGATGCGGCGCAAAGGTGAAGCCGACATGATCGGCGACTTTGCTCTGGGTCTTGTCGGTGACGAACGAGCCGGCGACGCTGGCATCGACCCAGATAGCGCACTTGCCGCTGTTGAACAGGGCGAGGTTTTCGTTGAAACCGTTGCTGGAGGCGCCTGGTGGGCCGGACTTTTTCATGGTGTCGACGTAGAAGTTCAGCGCGTTTTTCCACTCCGGGCCGCTGAATTCGGGTTTCCACTGCTCATCGAACCAGCGCGCGCCGTAGGCATTGGCCACGGTGGTGATCAGCGCCATGTTCTCGCCCCAGCCGGCCTTGCCGCGCAGGCAGATGCCGTACTGCTCCTTGTCCTTGTTGGTTAGTTTTTCGGCGAAACCGGCGATCTGCTCCCAGGTCGGACGCTCCGGCATGGTCAGGCCGGCGTCCTTGAACAGGTCGGTGCGGTAATAGGTGATGGAGCTTTCGGCGTAGAACGGCAGGGCGTACAGCGAACCCTTGACCGACAGGCCTTCACGCACCGACGGGAACACATCGTCGAGGGCGTAGCTGGCCGGCAGATCCTTCATCGGTTCCAGCCAACCTTTTGCACCCCAGAGTGCGGCTTCGTACATGCCGATGGTCAACACGTCGAACTGGCCACCCTGGGTGGCAATGTCGGTGGTCAGGCGCTGACGCAGGACGTTTTCTTCCAGCACGACCCAGTTCAACTTGATGTCCGGGTGCTCGGTCTCGAAGGTTTTCGAGAGCTTTTGCATGCGGATCATGTCGCTGTTGTTGACGGTGGCGATGGTCAGGGTCTGGGCGCCAAGACTGACGCTGCTGAGGGTCATGCAGGTGAGGGCAAGCAGAGCTTTTGCAGTGGGTTGCATCGTGCACTCCTTTTCTGCACCCGGAGGGGGACAGAAGGACAGTTATTGTTTTTGTGTCTTCCGGCTGCAGGAAGAATGTGCACTGATTACAGCCTTCAATCGCAGGGCTGACAAATCATCCCTAGCACTTGTATCGATACTTTTTTGCACTCGTGATTGGAGCGATTACCGTAGGTAAGGGGTTTTCAGCAGGGTAGCGTTGATGAAACCGTACAGGTTTCAGCCGTGGTTTTGCTCGGTCAGGCGCTGCACCACCAGCCGCCGATAATGCGAGGGCGTCATGCCTTTGAGCTGCTGAAAGCGCCGATTGAAATTGGAGATATTGTTGAAGCCCGACTCGAAACACACCTCGGTCACCGGTTTGTCACCGTCCGCCAGCAATTCGCAGGATTTGCTGATACGCAGGCGATTGACGAACTCGATGAAATTGCGCCCCGTGGCCTGCTTGAACACGCGACTGAAATAGGTCGGTTTCATGCCCAGATGCTCGGCGACTTCCTCCAGCGGCAGTTCACGGGCGTAGTGGGCGAAGATGTAATCCACCGCACGGTTGGTGCGGTCGATGTTGTGTTCGTCGGCCAGTTGCGGCGTGGTTGCGCCGGACAGCAGTTGGTAATCGTCGGAGGCCGCCAGCAATTCCATCAGGATGAAAAAGTGCCCGAGGCGGGTGATGCCGCTTGAATCGGCGATGCGCTGCATCAGGGTCATGGCCTGGCGAATCGTCTGCGGTGAGCGGAATTCGATGCCGTACTGCGCACGCTCCAGCAGCGGCGCCAGGATCTTGAGTTCGGCGAACACCTGATGGCCGCTTTCAAACAGTTCATCGGTGAAGTTGACCAGCATGTCACGCTTCTCGACCACTTCGTCTTCGGCCACCTGGCTGATCCAGTTGTGCGGCAGGTTGGGGCCGGTCAGGAACAGCGTCTGCGGGTAGAAGTTGCCGATGTAGTCGCCGATGAATACCTTGCCCGAACTGGCGACGATCAGGTGCAGTTCGTATTCCTTGTGAAAATGCCAGCGCACCAGCGGGCAGGGGAAACCGTGCTGGCGATAGATGATGGACAACCCGTTGTGGTCATCCATCAATTCATAAGAGGGGTCGGTGACGCGGGCGGTTCGGGTCATGGTCGGGCGCTTTTTTTGTTATCGCCTGGCGATCATGCCTCTTTGCGCGCGGGATGCGCCAGTTTCCATTGCGGCTCAAAGCGTGCGTTGTCGGGCCTTCATCAAGCTGGCAATCCGGCAGAACTCCACCAGATCCGACTCTTCCATGAAGTCGACATTGATAATGTTGCACTTCAAAGCCCAGTCACTTTTATCCAGGTCGAACCATTCGTTCAGTTCGTCGTGTATGTCGACGGGACCGCCAAGGGCCGTGTAACTGGTGGCGGATAAGGACCAGGGCTTCCATGTACCAGGCGGGTTATGCAGGACGCTGCCAATAAATTGCCTCAACTCATCCGGGCTGGTAATGCCGTTTCCGGACCATCGATGGCTGATGAGGTCGTGGAACAGTTTCTGATCCAGTTGCCAATGTGACCTGGCTGCAGCGAACACACGTTGTTGCGTGCTGGCACGCTTGAGCTCACGAAGGCTCAAAGGCAAGTTCTGGCGGGGAACAAGTCGGTGGCCCAAAAAGTGGGTCATCACTTTATTGAAGTGATCGTAGTCGAAGTCGTTTCCGTCAATGCTGTGAAAGTCCAGGATTATGAATTCATCCGGATTGCTGTTCAGGAACTTATTGACGTCGGTGATCAGATTTTCCAGGGTTCGAGAATTTCGATGGCCATTATGGTGAATGACAAATTTTTTCGAGCCTTCTCCCTTTTGATCGTAGGTCAGGCGAATATCAAGCGCCCTGGAACCATGATTCAACTGGGCATGAAAGGAATCATGCTGGCATGCGAGCCAGTGGCGCGGCGGGCCGAAAAGCGGATAGGAAGCGCGCCAGTCACTGCCGGCGTTATGAGTGCCTGGAAGTGTCAGTTCAGATATCGACAGTGAGTCAATGGCGGGTGTCGAGCCCATCCAGTTGTTAGTGCTCATAAGTGCATCCTGCATAAGTTTTAAAAGATGCCGCTCTGTCAGGTGTTCAGAGCGGCACTTGCAGAATGTTTATAGTGTTTTATGTTCTGGCTGACTATGCGGAGATCAATTCAAGTTATTGGCTTTTGTTTTTGAAAGTGTCCAGTCGAATTACTTGTTCTGGTTCTTTGCTTCAATCCACTGCGCCATGTATTGCGTGCTCTTGTGCGAGTGATGTCGCAACATGCTGCCGGTGAAGTTGTTGCGTCTTAGTTGGACAATGTTTTCGCGACAATCCAGCAGTTTGTTGATCAGCGCCGGCCCATGTATGGCCTGCTGATAAACCTCCTGGAGTAGCGCGTGCCCCTGGGACTGCGCGGTGTGCCAACGGACCTCGTCGCGATAAAGCTCAACAGCGGCATTGGCCAGATCCTGCGCCTTACGGCAGACAGCGCCCGGCCAGGGTTGGTCAGTGTGCATGCCTTCAGCACCAATCGGCGTGGTGACACTCGGCGTGCCGCAGAGCATGGCATCGATCAGTTTGCCCTTGATGCCGGCGCCGAAACGCAAGGGTGCCAGGCAGATGCGCGCATCGGACATGACCTGCAACGCATCCTCGGCCCAGTTCATGATGTGAAAGCCCTGCGCGGCGTTGTGCAAGGCTGCAGCCTTGGGCGGCGTGTAGGCACCGTAGATATGCAATTGTGCTTTCGGGAGTTGTTCGCGGATCAGCGGCCAGACAGTGGATTTCATCCACAAAACCGCGTCCCAGTTCGGCGCGTGGCGGAAGTTGCCGATACTGAGGAAGTGCGCGCGCTCTTCAAAGGGTTTCGCTGGTGTGCTCGGGGAGGCGACCATCAACGGGCACCAGTGCAACAACTCGGGTGGCAGCTTGAACTGCTTTACCAGCAACTCGATTTCCACCTGCGAAATCATCAGGCTCAGATCGCAGCGGTAGAGCGCGGCGATCTCGCGTTTGGCCAGGTCAGTGTCAGCCATCAACTCGAACTCTTCGGCCAGCGCCGGGGCAAACAGCTGATCGAAATCGTTGGCGTCATCGCTGAGCTTGAGGCGATCCTTCAAGCGCTGGTGCCGGGCATGTCGCAGGCTTTGCAGATCCGAAGTTTCCAGAACACGCAAGGCGTCGGGGCAGTGCTTCTCGACGCGCCAGCCGAACTGTTCTTCGATCATGAACTGGTCGAACAGCACGATATCCGGGGCGAGTTCGCTGATGAAGGTGTCGAAACTGCTGTTGTTCAGTTCGATCGGGACTTCGCGGATGCCCAATGCGGTCAGGTCGGCGCGATGTTCACCGGTGCCGGCGGGGCTGGCAAAGGTGATTTGCCAGCCTTGTTGCAGGAAGGTCTCGAGAATCTGCATCACGTGCCCGCTTGCCGCGGAGGAACGGGGTTCCGGCCAGACGTAACCAATGACGAGGACTTTGGTTGCGGGCTGACTCATGAGAAACGATTCCTGGGACGAAGAGACGAAAAAAAGGCGCGGGAATTAGACCACAACCCGGGTGTCGCGGGATCCGTTTTTCTTGGGTGTACATCGGGCAAGACCGAGCGCAAAGACTACTGGCAGGGCGAGTGACAGTTTTTCCAGCAATTGAAGTCGGGTGGCTCAGGAGTGACCGAGAACCCCTTTTACCTTGTCACGCAGCTGATCAATGGAAAACGGCTTGCCGATGACATGCATGTCTGCCGGTACTTCAATGGTCTCGGCATAACCGCTGGCAAACAGAATGGGTAGAGCAGGACGCAAGTTGCGTGCCTCGGTGGCCAATTGGCGGCCGTCCATGATCGGCAGGCCGACGTCGGTCATCATCAGGTCGATGTGCTGATTCACATCCTTGATGATGTCCAGGGCCTGTTCGCTGCCATCCGCTTCCAGAACCTTGAACTCCAACTCCTCCAGCACGTCGACGATCAACATGCGCACGATGGCATCGTCTTCTACTACAAGGATGGTGGACGCAGTGCTGGACATAGTGGCGGCTCTCAAGAATGGGGAGGGTGGCGCCGGTCGATCAAAATTGCCGGGCTCTTGCATGAGTAAGTGGCGCATAGCCACAAGTTCCCGAATGGGTACAAAAAAGAATAGGCGTATACGGGTGGGCAAGGATAACTGCTGGCCCGCGATTCGGCGCAGGCAAATGTGGGAAAACAGTGCTAACACTGTGAGAAAAATGGATCCATGCCGCCGTTTTGGGGCAAACTCCCTGGTTTTCAACAGTTCGACAAGGCTGCCACATGTCCTCTCCGTCTTCGGTTGATGAGCAACGGTTTCGTAAACTATTGAGTCGCAACGTCAGCCTGCCTTTGGGTGTGGGCGCGATCAGCGCCGTGTTCTTCGTTTGCCTGATCACCTACCTGTTGTCGGTGATCCAGTGGGTGGAACACACCGACCGGGTAATCAATAACGCCAATGAGGCAGTAAAACTCACTGTCGACCTGGAAACCGGCATGCGCGGTTTCCTGCTCAGTGGCGACGAGCACTTCCTCGATCCGTACGAAACGGCGAAGCCGCGTATCACCGTAGCGCTCAATACCTTGCTCGAACTGACCGCCGACAACCCGGTACAGACCGACCGCCTGCGTCGCCTGCAAGCCTTGCAAACCGAGTGGGCGACCTACGCGCAATCGATGATCGACCTGCAGCGCGCCAGCGGTGACTACAAGGCTGCAGTGAAGGCCGGGCGCGGCAAGCGCCTGACCGACGAGATCCGCAAGCAGTTCGAAGACGTGATCGATACCGAGCAGACATTGCGCACCACGCGTAACGAAGACGTGCGTCGGACCACGATCTGGAGCATCAGCCTGTACCTGCTGTTCATCGCCGGCATCAGCGGTTTGCTGGCCTACGTCGGCCGGCGCGATCTGGTCAGTCTTTCGGACAGCTACAGCGCAAACCTTGCCGCACAACAGGCCAGTGCCGATCGTCTGGAGCAGCAAGCGTGGTTGCGCAACGGTCAGACGCAATTGGCCGAGCAGGTACTGGGACAACTGACGCTCAACCTGCTGGGCCGCAACATTCTGCAATTCTGTGCCCAATATCTGGGTACCGCCGTGGCCGCGCTGTATGTGCGCGAAGAACATGGCGGCCTCAAACGTGTTGCAAGCTATGGCTTCTCCCGCGAGCAGGAAGAACAGGAACAATCGATCTACAGCGGTGAAGGCATTGTCGGCCAGGTCTCGCAGCAGGCGCGGCTGATTCGTCTCGATTCGGTACCGGCCGACTACTTCAAGGTCAGCTCCGGTCTGGGCGAAGGCCTGCCGCACAGTGTGCTGGTGGTGCCGACCAGCGACGACGACCGGGTCAATGGCGTAATCGAGCTCGGCTTCCTGCGCCCGCTCACCGACCGCGATGTGGCGCTTCTGGAGCTGATTGCCGGCAACATCGGCACGTCCATCGAAGCGGCGCGTTACCGCCAGCGTCTACAGGAAGTGCTGGCCGAAACCCAGCAGCTCAACGAAGAGTTGCAGGTGCAGCAGGAAGAGCTGAAAACCGCCAACGAAGAGCTGGAAGAACAGTCGCGGATTCTCAAGGAGTCCCAGGCGCATCTGGAAACCCAGCAAGTCGAGCTGGAGCAGACCAACGAGCAACTGGCCGAACAGGCCCAGACCCTGGCCGAGCAACGCGACGCCATGGACCAGAAGAACACCGAGCTCAATCAGGCCCAGGTGCAACTCGAAGAGCGCGCCGAAGAGTTGCAGCGTTCGAGCAAGTACAAATCCGAATTCCTCGCCAACATGTCCCACGAACTGCGCACGCCGCTGAACAGTTCGCTGATCCTGGCCAAGCTGCTGGCGGAAAACCCGCAGGACAACCTCAGCGTCGAGCAGGTGAAGTTTGCCGAGTCGATCTATTCCGCCGGCAACGATCTGCTCAACCTGATCAACGACATTCTCGACATTTCCAAGGTTGAAGCCGGCAAACTCGAAGTGGTCCCGGAAAACACCAGCGTAGCGCGCCTGGCCGAAGGCTTGCGCGGTGTATTCGAACCACTGGCGGCGGACAAGAAGCTGGCGTTCAGCGTCGAGTTGCAGCCAGACGCTCCGATCACGCTGTTCACCGACCGCCAGCGTCTGGAGCAGGTCATCAAGAACCTGCTGTCCAACGCCGTGAAATTCACCGAACACGGCACGGTCAGCCTGACCATCGCCGGGCAACCGGACGATCGCATTGCCTTTATCGTGCGCGACTCGGGGATCGGGATCGCGCAGGACCAGCAGGAAAGCATTTTTGAAGCCTTCCGCCAGGCCGACGGCACCACCAACCGCAAATACGGCGGCACCGGGTTGGGCCTGTCGATCTCCCGGGATCTGGCGACGTTGCTGGGTGGCTCGATCAGCGTCAGCAGCGCACCGGGGCAGGGCAGTGCCTTTACGCTGGTGTTACCGCAGCAATACCGCGAGCCGGGTGATACGCCGGTTGCACCGCTGACCTTCAGTCCGCCGGCCTCCGCATCGGTCATTACACCTGCCGTCGCGGTTTCGCCGCTGGCGTCCGTCGACATCCCGCGTTTCAACGACGACCGCAACAAGGCACCGTTCGATACCCGCTGCATTCTGGTGGTGGAAGACGAGCCGAACTTTGCCCACATCCTCTACGACCTGGCCCACGAACTGGGTTATCAGTGCCTGGTAGCCCACGGTGCGGATGAAGGTTATGACCTGGCTAAAGAGTTCGTGCCGGACGCGATCCTGCTGGACATGCGTCTGCCGGATCACTCGGGCCTGACCGTTCTGCAACGCCTGAAAGAGCACGCCGAAACCCGACACATCCCGGTGCACGTGATTTCCGTGGAAGACCGCGTCGAAGCGGCCATGCACATGGGCGCTATCGGTTACGCGGTCAAACCGACCACCCGCGAAGAACTCAAGGACGTGTTCGCGCGCCTTGAAGCCAAGCTGACCCAGAAGGTCAAACGCGTGCTGCTGGTCGAGGACGACGATCTGCAACGCGAAAGCATCGCCCGCCTGATCGGTGACGACGACATCGAAATCACCGCCGTCGGCCTCGCGCAAGACGCGCTGGAGCTGCTGCGCACGACGATCTTCGATTGCATGGTCATCGACCTGAAGCTGCCGGACATGCTCGGCAACGATCTGCTCAAGCGCATGTCCACCGAGGATATCTGCTCGTTCCCGCCGGTCATCGTCTACACCGGACGCAACCTGACCCGCGATGAAGAGGCCGATCTGCGCAAGTATTCGCGTTCGATCATCATCAAGGGCGCGCGCTCGCCGGAGCGCCTGCTGGACGAGGTCACACTCTTTCTGCACAAAGTCGAATCGCAGTTGTCCCATGAACGGCAGAAGATGCTCAAGACCGCGCGCAGCCGCGACAAGGTCTTCGAGGGTCGCAAAGTGCTGCTGGTGGACGACGATGTACGTAACATCTTCGCCCTGACCAGCGCGCTGGAAACCAAGGGTGCAGTCGTGGTGATCGGCCGTAACGGTCGCGAAGCGATTGAAAAACTGAATGAAGTCGAGGACATCGACCTGGTGCTGATGGACGTGATGATGCCGGAAATGGATGGTTTTGAAGCCACCATGGAAATCCGCAAGGATCCACGCTGGCGCAAGCTGCCGATCATCGCGGTGACGGCCAAGGCCATGAAGGACGATCAGGAGCGCTGCCTGCAGGCGGGCGCCAATGATTACCTGGCCAAGCCCATCGACCTGGATCGCCTGTTCTCGCTGATTCGCGTGTGGTTGCCGAAGATGGAACGCATTTAGTGGAACGCAGTTACTCAGCCGAACGAAACAGCGAAATCGAATTGCGCTTGCTGATCGAGGCGATCTACCTCAAGTACAGCTATGACTTTCGTGACTACTCCGGCGCGTCGATCAAGCGCCGGGTGCAACATGCGTTGAGCCAGTTCGAATGCGCGACGATTTCGGCGTTGCAGGAGAAGGTCCTGCACGACCCGACGGCGTTCATGCAATTGCTGCAATTGCTGACGATTCCGGTCAGCGAGATGTTCCGCGATCCGTCGCACTTCCTGGCGATCCGTCAGGAGGTGGTGCCGCTGCTCAAGACGTATCCGTCGATCAAGATCTGGATCGCCGGGTGCAGCACCGGTGAGGAGGTCTATTCGATGGCGATCCTGCTGCGCGAAGAAGGTCTGCTCGACCGCACGATCATCTACGCCACCGACATCAACCCACGCTCGCTGGACAAGGCCAAGCAGGGGATCTTTTCGATGGAAAACGTGCGCGCCTACACCGCCAACTATCAGCAGGCCGGCGGTCAGCGCTCGTTCGCCGACTACTACACTGCTGCGTATGGCTACGCGATTTTCGACAAGAGCCTGTGCGAGAACGTGACCTTCGCCGATCACAGCCTGGCGACGGACAGCGTATTCTCTGAAACTCAATTAATTTCATGTCGTAACGTGTTGATATATTTCAATAAAAAACTTCAGGATCGAGCATTCGGATTGTTCCATGAGTCGTTGTGCCACCGAGGCTTCCTGGTGTTGGGCAGCAAGGAAACGCTGGATTTTTCCGGCTATTCCAACCAGTTCGAGCCCTTGGTGAAACAAGAACGGATCTACCGCAAATCATGAACAGTGCAGCGGATTTGCCTCGGGTAGAGGCGATTGTGGTCGGGGCTTCCGCCGGTGGCGTCGAGGCCTTGCTGACCCTGCTCGGTTCGCTGCGGTCAGGATTCGGGCTGCCGATCATCATCGTCCTGCATCTGCCGGAAGAACGGCGCAGCCAGCTCGCTGATGTGTTTGCCCGGCGCGTGGCGTTACCGGTCGCCGAAGCCATCGATAAACAGGACATTCATCCCGGCACCGTGTATTTCGCCACACCGGGCTATCACCTGTCGGTGGAACAGGACCGCAGCCTGTCGTTGAGCCTGGAAGACCGCTTGCATCATTCGCGGCCTTCGATCGATTTTCTGTTCGAGTCCGCCGCCGACGTCTATGGCCCCGCACTGGCCGCCGTGCTGCTGACCGGGGCCAACCACGATGGCGCGCGGGGCCTGGCGCAGGTCAAACGCCATGGCGGGCTGACCATCGTTCAGGATCCGGACGAGGCTCTGGTGGCAACCATGCCCGAGGCCGCCCTGAAGATTCATCAACCGGATCACATACTTCCCATACGCGGCATCGGCCGTCTGCTTGTCGAGCTGGAACGAATCGCATGCTGAGTAATATTCAGGCAAAACTGCTGATCGTCGACGATCTGCCCGAGAACCTGCTGGCTCTCGAAGCGCTGATCAAACGCGAAGACCGCACCGTCTACAAAGCGCTGTCGGCGGACGAAGCGCTGTCGCTGCTGCTGCAACACGAATTCGCCATGGCCATCCTCGACGTGCAGATGCCCGGCATGAATGGCTTCGAGCTGGCCGAGCTGATGCGCGGCACCGAGAAGACCAAGAACATCCCGATCATCTTTGTCAGCGCTGCCGGCCGTGAACTGAATTACGCGTTCAAGGGCTATGAAAGCGGTGCGGTGGACTTCCTGCACAAACCGCTGGATATCCATGCGGTGAAGAGCAAGGTCAACGTCTTTGTCGACTTGTACCGCCAGAGCAAGGCGATGAAACAACAGGTCGAAGCCCTTGAGCAGAGCCGTCGCGAGCAGGAAGCGCTGTTGCAGCAACTGCAAAGCACCCAAGGCGAACTGGAGCAGGCCGTGCGCATGCGTGACGATTTCATGTCGATCGTCGCCCACGAAGTGCGCACGCCGCTCAACGGCCTTATCCTCGAAACCCAGTTGCGCAAGATGCACCTGGCCCGGGACAACGCCGCCGCGTTCACCCTCGACAAGATGCACGCGATGGTCGACCGCGATGAGCGCCAGATCAAAAGCCTGATCCGCCTGATCGAAGACATGCTCGACGTGTCGCGGATCCGCACCGGCAAGCTGTCGATCCGACCGAGCCGGTTCGACCTGGCGCAACTGGTCGGCAACCTGCTGCAAAACTTCGCCCAGCAGATCGAAGCGGCCGAGACCGAAGTCAGCTTCACCGCTGGCGAACCGGTGGAAGGGCATTGGGACGAGTTCCGCATTGAGCAAGTGGTGTCGAACCTGCTGACCAACGCCTTGCGTTACGGCGGCAAGAGCCCGGTGCAGGTGCGGGTGTATCGCGAGGGCAATGAGGCGCGGGTCGAAGTCGCGGACCAGGGCATCGGTATCAGCGAGGAGAACCAGAAACGTATTTTTCAACAGTTCGAACGGGTTTCCGCCAAGACGGTGGTGGCCGGCCTCGGACTGGGTCTGTTTATTTCCGAGCAGATCGTCGCCGCCCATGGCGGTTCCATCGTCGTCGAGAGCAGGATCAACGAAGGCGCCCTGTTTCGCGTTTGTCTGCCGCTCCAGGAAAACGGCGAAACAAACGCAACCTCTGAGTGACCACACGGTCGTATCAGCAGCTATTGACCGAACAAAGGCTTCCCATGAGCGTAGATGCACAAGATGTAGTACTCGTCGTCGAGGACGAACCGGTGATCCTGATGGTGTTGACAGACTATCTGTCGGGCCAGGGCTATCGCGTATTGCAGGCCGAAAACGGCGAGCAGGCGTTCGAGATTCTGGCGAGCAAGCCGCATCTGGACATGTTGATTACCGATTTCCGCTTGCCGGGCGGGATTTCAGGCGTGCAGATCGCCGAACCCGCCGTCAAGTTGCGCCCTGATCTGAAGGTGATCTTCATCAGCGGCTATCCGCAGGAAATCCGCGAGACCGGCAGCCCGATCACGCGTAGAGCGCCGATTCTGGAGAAACCGTTCGACCTGGACGTGCTGCAGGAGAAAATTCAGGAATTGCTGGCCTGAGGCGTTAACCGCCTCAGCTCTTGATCATCTCCCGCACCTTCGCCGTCAACAGATCGAAGGTGAACGGCTTGGTGATCATCTGCATGCCCGGGTCGAGAAACCCGCCGCGCACCGCCGCGTGTTCGGCGTAACCAGTGATGAACAACACTTTCAGATCTGGCCGGTATTGTCGGCCGATTTCCGCCAGTTGCCGGCCATTCATGCCCGGCAGGCCGACATCGCTGATCAGCAGATCAATGCGCTGCGCTGAATCCAGGATCGGCACCGCGCCGTCGGCATCACTGGCTTCGACAAACCCATAACCCAACTCACTCAATACCGCGCTGACCAGCACGCGCACGGCCGGATCGTCTTCGACGATCAACACGGTTTCGCCTTCCACGGCATCCGGTGCCTGCTCCGTATCCACGGGGGCGTGGGGCAGGGACTCGCCCTGGAAGCGTGGCAGATAGAGTTTTACCGTGGTGCCTTGATCGATTTCGCTGTCGATCGAGACATGTCCACCGGATTGCTTGCTGAAGCCATAAATCATCGACAGACCCAGACCTGTGCCCTGGCCGATGGGTTTGGTGGTGAAGAATGGATCGAACGCGCGATTGATCACGCTCTGCGGCATGCCGCAGCCATTGTCGGTCACGCTCAACACGACGTAATCGCCCGGCGACAGATTGCTGTAAGTCGCGGTGAAGTCGCGATCCAGCACCTGATTACCGGTTTCGACTACAAGATTGCCGCCGTCTGGCATCGCATCGCGTGCGTTGATCACCAGGTTGAGCAGGGCACTTTCCAGTTGATTGGGATCGGCCTCGGCCACCCACAATTGTTCATGCAGGCGCATGTCCAGCTGGATGCTTTCGTTGAGGCTGCGTTGCAGCAGTTCGCCCATCGATTGCACCAGATCGTTCATCTGCACCGCTTTGGAGTCCAGCGACTGCCGGCGGGAAAACGCCAGCAGACGGTGAGTGAGGCCGGCCGCGCGGTTGGCTGACGTCACGCCCAGATCGATCAGGCTGTCGAGATCATCCGTTCGGCCGCGGGCAAGACGCCGGCGCAGCAATTCGAGACTGCCGATGATCCCGGTCAGCATATTGTTGAAGTCGTGAGCGATACCGCCGGTGAGCTGGCCGACCGCTTCCATCTTCTGCGACTGGCGCAGCGCTTCTTCGTTGTGCCGCAGTTGCGCCGTGCGTTCCTCGACTTGTTGCTCAAGGGTTTCGAGGGTTGATTGCAGGCGTCGCTCGCTTTCGCTCAGATCGATCAGACGGTCGCGGGCCTCGTACTGTCGTCGTCGCCCGCGCAGGGCAGTCGTGACCAGACTGATCAAGGTCGCCGGATGGAAAGGGCGTTCAAGGAATGTCACGTTGCCCAGCAACTCACTGAGTCGCGAGGAGGGGCCTTGTTCGGACCCACCGTGATGGGTGAGCAGGACGATCGGCAGGTCCGACCATGCCGGTTGTTGCTCCAGGTACAGCAGCAGGCCTTCGAGTTCCGGGCCATTCAGGGCTTCGGCAGCGATCAGCAGCAAACCGGCGCCGGGTTCCAGTTCGGCGCACAGATTCCCCAGGCCTGAGGTAATGAGGCCGCCGTAACCGGCCTCGTTGAGGATCATCAGCGCGATCTGGCTGTCGCGACCCAGGGGCGCGAGGATCAGCGCCCGTTCGGACAGCGGGACGGTGACGGTCACAAGTTGTCTTCCTTGAGCAGCGGATTGCTCGCACCGAGGTAGGTCGGCACGCCGCGCAGTACACCCTGGAAAGCTTCCAGCGGCTCGCCGATGGTCATGCCCTGGGCGGAAATCCGGTATTCACGGATGGTCGATTCGTGGCTGCCGGTACGTTTCTTGATGATCGAAATCGCCCGACGCACCTTGCCGAGGGCTTCGAAGTAGCGCAACAGGATGACGGTGTCGGCCAGATACGTGATGTCCACCGGCGCCTGCATGTCGCCGACCAGACCGTGCTGGGCGACGGTCATGAAGGTCGCGGCGCCCTTGCGGTTCAGGTACAGCAGAAGCTCGTGCATGTGCAGGACCAGCGCGTTTTCTTCCGGCATCGCCGCCTGATAGCCGTTGATGCTGTCGATCACCACGGTCTTGATATTGGCTTCATCGACGCAGCGGCGCACCCGGTGGGAAAACTCGCCTGGAGACAGTTCGGCAGCGTCTACCTGCTCGATCAGCAGATTACCGGTGGCTTGCAGGGCCTTGAGGTCGATGCCGATGTTTTTCATGCGTTCGAACAGCAGACCGAGTTCTTCATCAAAAATGAACAGCGCTGCCTTCTCGCCACGCGTGACCGCAGCGGCAGCGAAGATCATCGAAATCAGCGATTTGCCGGTACCGGCCGGGCCGAGAATCAACGTGCTGGAGCCGGTTTCGATCCCGCCGCCCAGCAGCGCGTCCATTTCGTAGATGCCACTGGTCAATTGCAGACGCGGGTAATCGCCCCGATGTTCGGCCGCCACCAGACGCGGAAAGACATGCACGCCATCACCCATGATGGTGAAGTCGTGAAAACCGCCGCGATATTTCTGGCCGCGGTACTTGATCACCCGCACACGTCGGCGTTCGGCGCCGTAATTGGGGGTCAACTCTTCGAGCCGGATGACACCGTGGGCCACGCTGTGCACGGTTTTGTCGAGGGACTCTGTCGTCAGATCGTCCAGCAACAATACCGTCGCGTCATACCGCACGAAGTAGTGCTTGATCGCCAGGATCTGGCGGCGATAACGCAGGGAGCTTTGCGCCAGCAGGCGGATCTCCGACAGGCTGTCGAGCACCACGCGGGTCGGTTTGAAGCGCTCGACCACTTCGAAAATCTGTTTGGTGGCTTCGCCCAGCTCAAGATCAGAGGAATACAGCAGGCTCTGCTGATGCTCGGCGTTGAGCAGGCTTTCCGGCGGTGTCAGCTCGAAAATCTCGATGTTTTCGTTCAGGTCCCAGCCGTGGGAGAGCGCACCCTGACGCAGTTCGCGCTCGGTTTCGGACAGCGTGATGTACAGCGAGCGCTCACCGGCACGGGCGCCGGCCAGAAGAAAATGCAACGCCACCGTGGTTTTACCGGTACCGGGCTCGCCCTCCAGCAGGAACACATGACCGCGAGACAAACCACCGGCCAGAATGTCGTCCAGCCCTTCGATGCCTGTGGCGGCTTTTGCGCTGATCAACTCGTTCGATGTAGACAAAAAATGCCCTCTCATGACTAGGGGAAACGAGACAGCGGGCGGGTTACGCCTTTGCGGGCTGCCTGTTTACTTGACCCTTTGCCGAGAGGGCGGTTCCGAATTTCTTGCGAACGGTGTCGAGGATGCTGTCAGAAGTCGCTCAGAGACCTTGCTGCAGAGACGGATCGTCCGGATTCATCTGTTCGAGTTGGGCCAGCAGAACCTGCACGTTCTGTAACTGACCACTTTCTTTCCAGTAATTGATCAGCAGCACGCGGGCCTTACGGTCGGCGGGGTGACGCTGGACGATTTCCTGCAACTGTTTCTGCGCCGCTTCGAGTTCCTCAGCGTCGTGCAGCGTGGTGGCGAGGTCGTAGCGATAGTCCTTGTTGTCGGGCTCCAGCTCCACGGCTTTGGACAGGCCGAGCAGGGCGAATTCGTGTTGATCGTGATGCAGCAGCCACAAGCCCAACGCATGTTGCAGATAGGCAGAGTCGGGTTGGGCCTTCAATTGTCGCGCCAGCAATTGCCGGGCGGCGTCACTCTGGCCCTGACGGTCAAGCACTTCGATCTGCATCACCAGCGCCGGCAGGTTGGCGGGATCCAGGCGCAGGGTTTGCTCAAGGGCATCCTGTGCCTGCTTGAGCTCGGCATTGTGCAGATACAGACGTGCCAGTTGCGCGTAGTTGGCGGCGCTTTCCGCCTGGCTCTTGAGTGCCTGCTCCCAGACGTCGATGCCTTGCTGCAACGGCGCGAAATACAGGCCCAACTGATCGGGGGACAAGCCGAGCAGGGCGTTGATCGCAGCAAATCGAACGTCCTGATCCTCATCGTCGAGCAACGGGCCGAGCAACAGACTACGCTGGCCGCCCGGCACCAGGCCGGTCACGCTCCTGATCGCCGCCATTCGCACTTCCGGGGATTCGTTCTGCAAATCGGCATCTGCCAGTTTCAACGCTTGCGGGCTCGGGTAGTTCGGCAGTTCGGCATGTAGCCAGACGCGCCGCTTGACCGACAGGTCCGGACGCCCCAGCTGTTGGTACAAAACCCGCGCCGCGCCCGGTTGACCGGCTCGGGCGGCAGCCAGCGCCTCACTGAAACCATGCTTGATGGCCTCCGGCACCACCGGAGCGGTGCTGCGCAGGGACAGCCATCCAACCAGGAGGACAAGCACGAGGCCAAGACTGATGAACAAGTAGCGGCGGGACTGAGGCATGCAGGTATCCGAAGCTTTCATATTGACGCAGAGGGGGCAAGCTTCGGTCAGCTGAAGCCGTGAGTCAAACACTGTGCCCAATATGACTGACCACCATTGATGAATAGCCCTACAACATCTGTCGGCCCCGGAAGCCGGCCAGCTCTCGATGCAGTGACTACGCTTGGTGAAGTTCCTTTGGCGAGTGCGCTCATGCAAGCCCTGTTCAATTATTTCAAGGCCGTGATCCACCCCGGTCAGGCAGTGCTGCTGTTTGGCCTGCGCACCATTGCGGCCGGGCTACTGACGTTGTACCTGGCGTTCCTGTTCGATCTGGATCAACCCAAGTGGTCGATCATGGCCGTGGTCATCATCAGTCAGCCACTGGCGGGGATGGCGTTGGCCCGCAGTTTCGGTCAGGTCATTGGCACTACCCTTGGCGCTGCTGTGGCGGTGCTGATCATGGCGATTTTTCCTCAGGCGCCTTTACCGTTCATCACAACCCTGGCGCTGTGGCTGGCCCTGTGCACGGCTGGCGGCACGTTGCTGCGCTACACCAGTTCCCAGGCGTTCGTGCTCAGTGGCTACACCGCCGTGGTGGTGGCGCTGCTGGCAATCCCGGATCAGGACGGCACCTTTCTGCTGGCGGTCACCCGGGTCACTGAAACCTTGCTGGCGGTGGCCTGCGTCTGTGTTGTCAGCCTGCTCACGGCCCGCCCCGAGGCGGTTTCGCGCAACTACTTCGCCAAAGTTGATCAGGTCATCAAACTGGTTGCGACCCATGCCGCCGCAGTGATTCGTACCGAAGAAAGCGAGGCCGAATTCCAGCGCCGGCAAATGCAGCTGCTCGGAGAAATCAGTGCGCTGGAAGGCTTGCGTCGCCATCTGTATTTCGATGCCCCGCGCCTGCGCAGTGCCAACAACCTGGTGTTGATGCTGGGCAATCAACTGATGCTGCTGACGTCGCGCCTGACAGCCCTGCGTCATCAGCGCCAGTTGCTGACCGCGCGCTGGGACGGCGATCTGCCGCTCGAAGTCCAGCGCTTGCGTGCCGATGAGCTGGCGTTTCTTGATCAATTGGCACAGTACGGGCGCTCACTGCCGGAAGACATGAGGCACCAACTGGTTGTCCTGCAGCAACAATTCGAAGCGCTGGCCTACAGGGCTGAACAGTTGACCGAAGACATGAGCGCGACCTTGCGTTCGCTGGCATGGGCGCTGCGTTGGGAGCAGGCGCGGCTGCTGCAACAACTGGAGCAGATCCTCGAACTGAGCGAAGCGATACAGGAAGGGCGGGAGGCCAGTTGCATGTTTCGCGGCCAGTCCAGTCCGCTGCACCTGGATTTCACCCTGGCAGCCATGAACGCCATCAGGGCCTTCAGTGCATTGTTGGTGGCCGGGCTGATCTGGATCGAAACGGCGTGGGACGGTGCGCGTGGCGGGATGATTCTGGTGGGGATCCTGTGTTCGCTGATGGCAACGTTTCCGCGCCCCTTGATTGCCGCACAAAGTTACGCCCGGGGGCTGGGCCTGGCACTGGTGGTTTCGGCGCTGTATCAGTTCATGCTGGTGCCGGCGGTCAACGACTTCGAATGGCTGGCGCTGTTGCTGGCGCCTCTGCTCTATGTGATTGCGGTCGGACTGGCCAGCCCGGCCACGGCGGGCATCGGCATGGGGCTGGGATTGTCGAGTTTCCTGATGCTCGGTCCGCAGAACGTCGGCACCGGGCAGAACACCGCCATCCAATGGTTCGAGTTTGCCGGTGCCTACGTCAGTGCGGCGATGCTGGCCCTGATCGTCTATGCCTGGATCTTTCCGTTCCGCCCGGTGTTGCGAATCCGCCGGTTCTACAACGAAGCGCGGGAGCAGGTGTATCAACTGACGAAAGTGCCCGCTACAGACGAACGGCAATTCACGTTCGAAAGCCGCATGGTCGATCGCCTGACAACCATGCTGGGGCTGTTGCCGGCAGCCAATGATCCGGATATGCAACGACGATATGAAATCAGTCTTGCCTGTGTGGCACTCGGCGTCGCCATCCACCAGCTCAGGCAACAGGTGCAGGGTAACGCCTTGCTCACGGACGCTTTCGGCCAGCAACTGATGGCCGCCTTGCGCCAGACCGGCCGCTTTGTCGCTGGCCGTCCGGATGTGCACCTGCCAGCCTTGCTGACGACGCTGCATGCTCTCGGTGACCAACTGGATGACTTGCATGCCGCCACGCACGAGCATCTGTGGTCAGTGTTTCGCATGCGTGTGGCGCTGTTGATCGTCGTCTCTTTCCTTGAGCGTCACGGCGAGTACCTGCAACACAACGTCCCTGAAGGAGTACCGGCCCTTGCCCATTGACTTCGAGATCGGTGGCGTCTACCTGCCGCCCATTGCTCAGGCCCTGATTCTGGCCATACCGGTCTTTCTATTGCTGGACTGGGTATTGCGCCGCCTCGGCGTGCTGCGTCTGGTCTGGCATGAAGCGCTGTTCGAAGGCGCGTTGTACGCCTGTGTTTGCGCCACATTGATTTTGTTGATGGGAGCCTGAAGCCTTGAAGACGTTGCTCACTCGATTGACGACATTGGCAGTGGTGCTGCTGGCAATCGTGCTCGGCTGGTTCGCCTGGGAGCATTACACCCGAGCCCCATGGACACGGGATGCGCGGGTGAGGGCGGATGTCGTGACCCTGTCGGCGGATGTCTCGGGGCGTATCGTGAGTCTGGCGGTGCAGGACAACCAGCATGTCGACAAGGGCCAATTGCTGCTGGAGATCGATCCGGCTCGCTACAGCCTGGCGGTTGAACATGCCAGGCGTTCGGTCGAAGTGGCCAGGGCCACCCTCGGCCAATCCCGGGCCGCCATCGTTGCCAGCGAGGCGTTGCTCAAGCAACGCGAGAGCGAAGAACGGCGCAGGCGCACGCTCAAACAGGGCTTTGCGATTTCGGGGGAAGAGTGGGAGAAGTCCAGCACCGAAGTGGCCGTGGCCCAGGCCGATCTGCTGCGCAACCAGGCTAATCTGGGCCTGGCCGAGGCCAACGTGCAATTGGCGATTGCAGCGCTGACCCAGGCCGAGCTGGACTTGCAGCGCACCCGTGTCGAATCGCCGGTCAGCGGCTATGTCACCAACCTGTTGACTCGTCAGGGGGATTACGCGGTGGCCGGCGGTGCGTTGCTGGCACTGGTCGACAGCGATTCGTTCTATGTCAGTGGCTATTTCGAGGAAACCAAACTGCCAAGGATCGAGGAGGGTGACCGCGTGCGGATTGAATTGATGAGCGGAGAAAAGTTTGGCGGCACGGTGCAAAGCATCGCCTTCGCCATTGCCGACCGGGAAAACGCGCCCGGCAGTCGATTGCTGGCCAACATCAACCCCAGTTACACCTGGGTGAAGCTTGCGCAGCGAGTACCGGTGCGAATCGGGATCGACCCGGATTACGCGGGTAAGGGGCGTTTGAGGGCAGGCACCACGGCGACCGTCACGGTGTTGGAAAACCATGAAAGACAGGCACAAAAAAGCCCCGCGACCGAATGATACGCGGGGCAAAGAATTTGGTTGGTTGCGGCCAACCAAAGGAGCTCTTTAAAAAACTGTTACTTGCTGGCGACCGTTTCTGGCTGCCAGCCGCCTCCGAGGGCCTTGTAGATCGCGACGATGCCGCGATACAGATCGACTTCGGCCTGTGCCTGACTGTCTTCGGCGTTCAAACGTTCACGCTGGGCGTCGAGCAGCACGAGGAAATCCGTAGTGCCTTCGCGGTAGCGGATTTCAGCCAGATCGGCAGCCTTGCGGCTTGATTCGCTTTGGCGGATCAGCGAGATCAACCGTTGCTGACGTTTGCCGTAATCGCTGAAGGCATTTTCCGATTCCTCCAGAGCCAGCAGCACTTGTTGCTCGTAGGTCGCCAGCGCGCCTTCGGCATCGGCGTCGGCGCCACGCAAACGGGCCCGTACGCTGCCAAGGTCGAACGCCGCCCAGGTGATGCTCGGGCCCAGTGCCCAGGCGTTGGCCGCCGAGGAACCGATCTGCGAACCGCGCCCGGCCGTCCAGCCGAGGAAACCGCTGAGGCTGACCCGTGGGAACAGGTCGGCCTTGGCCACACCGATACGCGCCGTGGCGGAAGCCAGTTTGCGTTCGGCACTGAGGATATCCGGACGACGTTGCAGCAGTTCGCCCGGGTTACCGATCGGCAATGCCTTGGCGATGGCTGGCAGGTCTTTCGGGCTCAGGTCGACGGTCAGCTTGTCCGGACGCTCGCCCAACAGGGTAGCGATGCGGTTTTTCTGGCGAACCTGTTCGGCCTGCAATTGCGGCACGCTGGCTTCGACCGATGCCAGACGCGCATCGGCACGTTCGACATCGAGCTGGTCGCCAACGCCGGCGTCACGCAGGCTGATGGTGATCTTGCGCGACTCCTGCTGGTTTTCCAGGTTGGCCACGGCGATCTTTTCCCGCAGTTGTGCACCGCGCAGTTGACCGTAAGCGTCCACCAGTTCGGCAATCATGGTGACTTGCAGTTGGTACAGATCCGCTTCGGCAGCCTGCTGGTCAGCGTCGCTGGCTTCCAGGTTGCGCTGGATGCGACCAAAAAGGTCGATTTCCCAGGCCATGTCCAGACCCAGGTCATAGCGTTCGCTGTTGACCCGTTTGGTGGTCTGGCCGGGAATCTGTCCCTTGGCCAGATCGCTGCTGGCGCGGCTGGTGATGGTCGGCATGGCGTCATTGCTGACGTCGTCGCGGATCGCCCGTGCAGCTTTCCAGCGAGCGAACGCCACGCGCAGTTGACGGTTGCCTTGCAGCGATTGAGTCACCAACTGATTGAGGGTCGGATCGTCGAACTGCTGCCACCAGATGCCTTCGAACTTCGAACGGTCAAAGTTCTTCTGGCCGGCGGCGCCGTCGGTGGCGGCCGTAATGTTGGCCGCCTCCGTGGCTGGGGTCTTGTAGTCGGGACCAACTGCACAGGCGCTCAGGGCCAGTACCAGCAGGCTCGGCAGGAAGACTTTCAGACTCATTGGTGCGCCTCCAGTGGCTTTTGAAGATTGTGCGCCTTGGCCGCTTTGCGGGCTTCGCCGCGTTCCACGAAGTTGCGGATCAGCACATAGAACACTGGCGTCAGCAGCAGACCGAAGAAGGTCACGCCGAGCATCCCGGAGAACACCGCCACACCCATGGCATGACGCATTTCGGCACCGGCACCGCTGGAGAACACCAGTGGCACTACACCCATGATGAACGCGAACGAAGTCATCAGGATCGGCCGCAGACGCAGACGGCAGGCTTCCAGTACAGCGGCCAGCGGGTCGAGACCTTCTTGCTGTTTGTCCTTGGCGAACTCGACGATCAGAATCGCGTTCTTACAGGCAAGCCCCACCAGTACGATCAGGCCGATCTGGGTGAAGATGTTGTTGTCGCCGCCGGAGATGATCACACCGGTAATGGCCGACAGCAGGGTCATCGGTACGATCAGGATCACCGCCAGTGGCAGGCTCCAGCTTTCGTATTGAGCGGCGAGCACCAGGAACGCCAGCAGTACGCAGAGCGGGAACACGAACAGCGCGGTGTTGCCGGACAGAATCTGCTGGTAGGTCAGGTCGGTCCACTCGTAGGTCATGCCGTTCGGAAGTTCATCCTTGAGCAGTTTCTCGATGGCTTTTTCGGCCTGGCCGGAGCTGTAGCCCGGGGCTGCTGCACCGTTGATTTCAGCGGTGATGAAGCCGTTGTAGTGCATCACGCGATCCGGACCCGAGGTGTCGCTGACCTTGATGAAGGTCGCCAGCGGGATCATTTCGCCCTTGTTGTTGCGTACTTTCAGCTGGCCGATCTGGTCGGATTCGAGGCGGAACTGCTGCTCGGCCTGAACGTTGACCTGATAGGTGCGCCCGAAGCGGTTGAAGTCGTTGGCATACAGCGAACCCAGGTAGATCTGCAGGGTGTCGAAGATGTCGCTGACGGCCACGCCGTGGGTCTTGGCTTTTTCGCGGTCGATGGCAGCATCGACCTGTGGCACGTTCACGGTGTAGCTGGTGAACAGCCCGGCCAGTTCAGGCACGCTGTGGCTCTTGGTGATGATGTTCATGGTTTCCTTGTACAGCTCGTCGTAGCCCAGGTTGCCCCGGTCTTCGATTTGCAGGCGGAAACCACCGATGGTGCCCAGACCTTGTACCGGCGGCGGCGGGAAGATCGCCATGTAGGCTTCCTGGATCCCGGCGTACTTGCCGTTCAGGGCACCGGCAATCGCACCGGCGGACATGCTCGGGTCTTTACGCTCGTCGAACGGTTTCAGGGTCACGAACACGATGCCGGCGTTCGGGCTGTTGGTGAAGCCGTTGATCGACAGGCCCGGGAACGCTACGGCACTTTCCACGCCAGGCTGTTTCAGGGCCAGGTCGGACATGCGCTTGATCACGTCTTCGGTGCGGTCCAGGCTCGCGGCGTCCGGCAGTTGCGCGAAGGCCACCAGGTATTGCTTGTCCTGGCCGGGTACGAAGCCGGTCGGGGTGCTGGAGAAACCGAAGAAGGTCAGCACCATCAGGCCTGCGTACAGGAAGAGGGCGATGCCGCTGCCACGGATAACCCGGCGCACGGTGCCGACGTAGCCATGGCTGGCGCGGTCGAAGAAGCGGTTGAACGGACGGAACAGCCAGCCACCGAAGATCTTGTCCAGCACTTTGGAGAAGCGGTCTTTCGGTGCGTCGTGACCTTTGAGCAACACAGCGGCCAGCGCTGGCGACAGGGTCAGCGAGTTGAAGGCCGAGATCACTGTCGAGATCGCGATGGTCAAGGCGAACTGCTTGTAGAACTGACCGGTGAGGCCCGAGATGAATGCAGCGGGTACGAACACCGCACACAGCACCAGCGCCGTGGCAATGATCGGACCGGTCACTTCACCCATGGCCTTTTTGGTCGCATCGAAGGGGTTGAGTCCCAGTTCAATGTTCCGCTCGACGTTCTCCACCACCACGATGGCGTCGTCCACCACGATACCGATAGCCAGTACCAGGCCGAACAGTGACAGCGCGTTGAGCGAGAAGCCGAACAGGTGCATCACCGCAAACGTACCGATCAACGATACCGGCACCGCCACCAGTGGAATGATCGAGGCGCGCCAGGTCTGCAGGAACAGGATCACCACCAGAACCACGAGGATCAGCGCTTCGAAGAGGGTGTGAACCACCGCCTCGATGGAGCCGCGCACGAAGATTGTCGGGTCATAGACGATGCTGTAGTCCATGCCTTGCGGGAAGCTTTTCTTCAGTTCTTCCATCTTGCCGCGAACTTCGTTCGAGATTTCGATGGCGTTGGAGCCCGGGCGCTGGAAGATCGGGATCGCTACGGCAGGCTGGTTGTTCAGCAACGAACGCAAGGCGTATTGGCTGGAACCCAACTCAACGCGGGCGATGTCTTTCAGACGCGTGATTTCACCGTTGTCGCCTGCGCGAATGATGATGTTCTCGAACTCTTCCTCGGAGACCAGACGGCCCTGAGTGTTGACCGACAACTGGAAGCTCTGGGCATTCGGGGCAGGGGGGGCGCCCAGTTGGCCGGCGGCTACCTGACGGTTCTGCTCACGAATCGCGGTGACCACATCAGTCGCGGTCAGATTGCGCGAAGCAGTCTTGTTCGGATCGAGCCATACACGCAGCGAGTAGTCGCCCATACCGAACAGCTGCACATCACCGACACCACCGAGGCGAGCGAGCTCATCCTTGATGTTGAGGATCGCGTAGTTGGACAGGTACAGCATGTCGTAGCGTTTGTCCGGCGAGGTCAAGTGCACAACCATGGTCAGGTCGGGCGAAGCCTTGTCGACGGTGATACCGATGCGCGTCACTTCTTCCGGAAGCTTCGGCTCGGTCCGGGTCACGCGGTTCTGCACCTGCACCTGGGCGTTGTCCAGGTCAGTGCCCAGAGCGAAGGTGATGGTCAGAGTGATCTTGCCGTCAGCGGTCGACTGCGAGGACATGTACAACATGTTCTCGACGCCGGTGATGGCCTGCTCCAGCGGAGCCGCCACGGTTTCACCGATGACTTTAGGGTTGGCACCCGGGAAGTTGGCACGCACCACCACGGTTGGCGGCACGACTTCCGGGTATTCGCTGATCGGTAGTTGGAACAGCGAGATCGCACCGGCGATCAGGATCAGCAGCGAAAGCACCGCTGCGAAGATCGGCCGTGAAATGAAGAATTGGGAAAAATTCATCGGAGTTGTCGTCCCTTAACCGCGTGGGGTCGCAGCAGCCAGTTTCACAACCGATCCCGACGCGCCTTTGGCAGGTGCGACTTTGGGCAGGTTGCTGGCTTCCAGCGCTTGTCGTTGTTGAGCCAGGGCAGCAATGGTCTGCTCGCTGGCCATCGGGATCACTTCAGGCGTGACCGGAGAGCCAGGACGAACCCGTTGCAGACCCTTGACGATGATCGTGTCGTCCTTGTTCAGGCCGCTGCGCACGATGCGCAGGCCTTCGATCTTCGGACCGAGTTCAACGGCGCGGTAGGCAGTCTTGTTGTCGCCATCCATCACCAGCACGAACTTCTTGCCGAGGTCGGTACCGACCGCTTCGTCGTTGATCAACATGGCGTTGTAGGTACCGCTGCCGACCAGTTTCAAACGTGCATACAGACCCGGGGTGTAGGTACCGTCGCTGTTGTCGAACACGGCGCGACCACGGATGGTGCCGGTCTTCGGGTTGACCTGGTTATCGACGAAGTTCATCTGACCCTGGTGCGGGTTGCCGTCTTCATTGGACAGACCCATGTACACCGGAGTGGTGGCACCGCGCTGACCCTGACGGGCGAGCTGGGTGTATTTGAGGAACACACGCTCATCGGCGTCGAAGTAGGCGTAGACCTTGTCGGTGGACACCACGCTGGTCAGCGGAGTGGTGTCGGCAGTCACCAGGTTGCCGGCGGTGATCTCGGCACGGCTGACGCGACCGCTGATTGGGGAGGTTACGCGGGTGAAGCTCAGGTTCAGCTTGGCCAGATCCAGCTGCGCTTGCAGGGCGCCGACAGCGGCACGTGCTTCTTGTGCAGCGCTGGTGCGCGAGTCAGCCAGTTCGGCGGAGATGGCGTTGCTGGCACGCAGGCGTTCGCCACGGCCGGCTTCGTTTTCACTGCGGGTGGCGTTGGCGCGGGATTGGGCGACCAGCGCTTCGAGGCGGCGAACCTCAGCCTGGAACGGGCGCGGATCGATCTGGAACAGCAGGTCGCCTTTCTTGACCAGTGCACCTTCAGTGAAGGCGACTTCGTCGATCTGGCCGGAGACCCGCGGACGGATTTCAACGGTTTCCGGCGCCTCGAGGCGCCCGGTGAATTCGTCCCACTCGTTGACCGGTTGTTCCAGCACCTTGGCCACACTGACCTTGGCAGCAGGCATGGCGGCGGCGGTCTCTGGAGCTTTGCCGCAGGCGCTCATCACCATCACGGCCAACAGAGCCAACGGGAAGCGCAAATGTTTGAGTGATTGTTCCATGGATGCATCCGCCAATGTATTGAAGATGGGCGGATGATGCTCGGCGGGTTGATAGCAAACGAATCGAATGACACGAAGGTAACTATCATTCGGAATGATATAAGACCGAGCGAAGCCCTCTAGCATGCACCTTTCGTTAGGGGGCTATCAAATGAAATGATGACAAATCTGTATTGCGTGGCAAGTAAAAAAGCAGCAACACCTTTTCAAAGGTGAATTGCAGAAACAAAGAGACGGCCACGTGGGCCGTCTCGATCAGCTATGTGGCGACGTGCTTCAGTTGACGCCCTTGCGGTTTGGACCAAAACGATTCGGGCCCGGCTGGCTGTCTTGTGCCAGGAACACGATGTTGACGATTGGCAGCAACAACCACCAGCCGCTGCGGTCGGTGTCGTGCATGCGGCGTACGCCTACTGCGAGCGCCGGCAGGAACACTGCCAGACTATAAAGGTTGTACAGGATGCCTTTGGTGTTCAGCATGGCATCGAGAACGCCGATGACAATGGAAACCCCAAGGTTGATCAGAATGAACATCCAGTATTCACGGCGAGTGGCGCGGCCCTGAAACACTACGTAGTTCTTTAATGCTTCGAGGTATGGGTTACCCGTCGTGATGGCGGGGCCACTTGCATAGACTTGTTGTGTTACTTGAGGCGCCCCGCACTGCGGGCAAGCCACGGCCAGACTGCTAATTTCCTTGGCGCAACCGCGGCAGAAAACCATGCTCATATTTTTTCCCTAAAATTATTCAATCGATAAACAGGACAACACAAACGCGGCAATACCTGACAAAACAATGCCGGCAATCGCGAGGTTTCTTCCTGAGTGTTTTTGGTTGATACAGACGATGCCGCAAATGAGGCCCGCGAGGCTGAGAGTTCCCACGCCGACAATCGCGTCCCTGTCCCATTCGGAGTCATCAAACAGGGTGAGTGCGCTGATAATTCCGAGGATCAACGAAACGATGGCCAGCCAAGGCATTTCGGCTTGCGTTTGCGGCACTGAGGCCTGTTGGGCGGCCCCGCATTGGGGGCAGGTGAGCGCCGTTTCGTGTAGCTCCTTGGCGCATGCACGACAATAGACCATTGCCATCGTTTTCCTTAACTGAGTGCGAGTGCCCGACCTTCCATCGGTCGGGGCGGCGGTAAGTTAAACTTTATTACCGGATTTGTCATTAAGCACTTTGCCATTACTCATGAGCCAGCGTTTCTGGGTTCATCGTCCACACTGACCTTCAAACGCAACGTCAGACCTTGAAGCTGTCTGTTTTTCAACATGCCCAGTTCCGGCCCCTTGCGTTCGTTGCCATTGGCGTCCAAACCCCGGCACTGGAGACTGGACTTGAGGGAACGATCAGACGATGGATCTTGCCAATGGCAACGCACGGCGAGTATTTGCTCATCGATTCGTGTCGCCGGTTTTTCATTCTCCCCAAGGAATGTTTCAACCTTGAGGTCGACCGAGGACGTGTCGATCGTTTTTTCGTCTGTCGCAGAGTGACCGCCGATATTGAAATCAATGCCACTGAGCACCAAGAAACAATCTCCGACCTTGCGACTCACCGCTATCTCGAACTCGGAAGTGAAAGGCGTGGCGTGGGCATCTGCATAGAACTCTTTTCTATCAGGCTGCGGATCGCCCGCGTAATCGTCGGGCAATATGCATATCCCTCCGAACAGCTCGCTGTAATGCGCGGTGGTGTAGACATTGAATCGTGCAGGCATTTCAGTCTTGAGCGTGAAGGTGTTCGAGAGCATCGCGCAGCCGCTGCCCAGCAGCATGGAACTGGCGACAAGCAGGGTACGAACGGAGCGAAAAGTGCGGTTGGTAAAGTAGTTTTGTTGCGGGGGCATCAGTACTTCCTTGTAACGTCTTGGGGGGCATTTCTGGCTTTCAATGGTTTGCCGGAAGATTCACATGGCTGAATGTCAGGTCAATTGCAACACTGCTCGCGAGTAAGAAATGCGGGAGCTTGATATCCGTATGGCACTTGATTGCGCTACGCAGGCCAATGAAGCGCGCTGCGGTTCAGGGCAGCGGGGTGTACTCGAAAGTGTGCGCCGAGAGTTTTCCACCCGACGGACAAGTCGCCGTTTCTTTATAGTAAAGTTGCCATCGAACCACCTGTCGTCTGAGGCTTTTCGGCAATTGGTGTACGCAAAAACGACAGATGGGCACGACTTATAAATGAACAATTCCACGACTACAACCAGCGGCAATTGGTATGCGGTCATTGCGCTGGCACTGGCTGCGTTTGTCTTCAACACCACCGAGTTCGTCCCTGTCGGCCTGTTAAGCTCGATCGGCAGCAGCTTCGACATGACGTCGGCTCAGGTCGGTTTGATGTTGACCATCTATGCGTGGGTGGTGTCGCTGACGTCACTGCCGATCATGCTGCTGACGCGCAACGTCGAGCGGCGCAAGCTGTTGATCGTGCTGTTTGCGATGTTCATCGTCAGTCATATCCTGTCGAGTCTGGCGACCAGCTTCGCTGTCCTGCTGGTGAGCCGGATCGGCGTGGCGTTGTCGCATGCGCTGTTCTGGTCGATCACGGCTTCTCTGGCCGTGCGTCTGGCGCCGCCGGGCAAGCAGGTCCAGGCCTTGGGCTTGCTGGCAACCGGCACTTCCCTGGCGATGGTGCTGGGCATTCCCCTCGGCCGGATATTGGGCGAAGCGATGGGCTGGCGAACCACCTTTATCGCGATCGCGGTGCTGGCGGCTACGTTGGTGTTCTGGCTGGCCAGGGTCTTGCCGTTGCTGCCCAGCCAGAACTCGGGGTCGCTCAAAAGTTTGCCTTTATTGTTGAAGCGACCTGCACTCGTAGCGATCTATATCCTGACCGCAATGGTCGTGACGGCTCATTTCACCGCTTACAGCTACGTGGAACCTTTCGTTCAGGTCGTGGCGGGCATGAGTGGCGAGACGGTCACGCTCATCCTGCTGTTATTCGGCGGTGCGGGGATTTTCGGGTCTCTGCTGTTCAGCTGGCTACACCGGTACAGCCCGCAGCGCTTTCTGATCGTCGCCGTGTCGTTGCTCGCGTTGTGCCTGGCGTTGTTGTTGCCCTTGAGCGGCAAGGTTTCGTACCTGTGTACGCTGAGCCTGTTCTGGGGAATGGCGATCATGGGGTTTGGTCTGGCGTTGCAGTCCAAGGTCCTGGTGCTGGCGCCTGATGCGACCGATGTGGCGATGGCGCTGTTTTCGGGGATCTACAACATCGGCATTGGTGGCGGGGCGCTGATGGGGAGCTGGGTGGGCAGCCAGTTCGGCTTCGCTTATATCGGGGTCGTTGGCGGGATGTTGGCGGCGTTGGCGTTGTTGCTTTATTGCCTGTCGGTCTATCGACTGGCTCGGCCCGGGGCTTCTGTTTGAGTTTTTTTTCCGCTTTGCTACCGATCGCAAAGCGGTTTTGGAAAGACTCCTCAGAGGCTATCCGGATCCCCAAAAAACATTTTGACTTTGCTCTAGAGCGGCATTTTTAGCCTGAAAAAATCTTGAAATGCCGCAGTTTTGCCCCCAATCACATGCAGTACACGAGTGATCACGAATGGCGATTCCTGACGAAATCCGGTATGGCTCAGGGTGGCTTTGAGCATACCTCCATCTAAGATTGTACTGTTTCCCTAAGAGGCCATGGCTATCAGTGATCTCAGTCAGGACGTAGCCGAAGCGGCAAGCTGCGAGTGACACCAGTCGGGCTATAGACGCCATAGCGTCCTCTCGGTCGTTCTGTTTCTGATTAAATGAAGATGCTTGCGAGCTCAGAAGTTCAATACCTAATTTCTCGCACTGTACCTGCACAGCACACGTCACTTCCTGGATTACCTGGCATCCACCTATCCTGCGCCCTCAGGCTTCATCGCAGGATATCGAGCAAAGAATGAACCTAAAGTCGCTCAGGCCAGCCTTGAAAATCTATCGCCGAGACCCGATCATAAGTAAATGGCAATTCGCCATCAATGATCAAGGATAGTCATCATGCCGGATAACAAGCACATCACCCACCCTGCGGACTCCAAGCGGATCGACGTCAATGATCCTAACGAGGTCAGAAACTGGTGTGCTTCGTTCAAATGCACAGAAACGCAGCTCAAGAACGCTGTTGCGGCGGTCGGCACCTGGTCGCACCACGTACGTGACTATTTGAACAAGTAAAAGAACGGGTGGGCCCGAGCAAGGCTCGCCATCTTTTCGTCGCACAACGAGTGCATATCAGGCCAACGGTTGCCCCACAGCGGAAAACCTTTTCCTCGCTTTCCTTTGCATGGACATCACTGCATCAACGCCCATGCGCTTGAAGACCGATTAGGTCGCTGAAAAGTCACCGTAGCGTAAATTCAGAATTTTTCTATAGATGGTGCCCCTCCGTGGTTTCAGAAAATAAACCTACCCGCCCAACAACACTCTATCGATATCGCCCACTGGGTTCAGACCTAGTCAAAAGAGAGCTGGACGCTATCTTCAGCAGCTATTTGTATGCTCCCCGCTTTGATCAAATGAATGATCCAATGGAGGCGATGATCGAGTACCCAACAGAAGATCGATTCGCCTTCTTGATGCCAAAAGATATTTTAGAGTTTTCTAAGAAAGCTCTCAGCGGCGCCGCGGCGACCGCAAAAAAGTCAGGCTTGATATCCATGTCAACCACCCATTTGGACTACCCTCTGTGGGCGTACTATGCCAGCAATTTTGAAGGCATTTGCCTGGAGTTTGACACACAGGAATTAGCCCTCGGCGACCTGCAACGAACCCCACTGCTGCCTGTCGTGTATGACTCAATCGCCCCTCCTCAGTTGACATTCGAACTTCTTGCCATTTCTGAAACAATGGAATTAATCACCAATCGATTAATGCAAAAGCGACAAGAGTGGCAGCATGAAAAAGAGTGGCGGTATCTTGCTGGAAAAGAGGGCCGAAAGCTTTATACCGATCCTGCACTAAAACGAATTTATCTAGGGCCACGCATAACACAAAAAACGAAGGCTCGAATTCTTCACAAGATGAAGAGTCGTCCAGTGGAAATTTACGAAGGCTCTGTGCAGGGCTTCGAGGTTGAGTTCAAGTGCCTCCAGGAAAGCGCTCCCTGGAGTGAGTGCGAAAGAACCGGAGCAGGTATTTTTGACCCACAATTAATCTGCTCATCCGAAGATGAACTGCGTGCTGTTCTTGGCGATAAATTCGATTCTCTTGAGCAAAAGTGCCGAGAACTCAGTGATCATCCAAACCTAGAGCGCATAGATAAAATTCGCGTGACCAATGAACAAACCATCGTATGCGTAACCGGAACATATCGCTTAAGAGGCGGGCATGATGTCTCTGCCAACCACTGGTTTGATGCTGATATGAATCGACTTCCCTAATCGGAGATAAGTACGGAACCTGCGCCTCAAGGGAACTCATTTACTGAGGCGCGGTGAGTCAGGTATCGAAACTTATTGATGAGCGACACAGAATTGCTTTGGGTTTACCTCAACAGCTTCGGTTTGTGCCGAAGGAGCTGGTGGCTTATATGAAATATCATGAAGAGACGGTCTTTCAGGACAATAAATGCTGGCGTAGTTGATAGTTCTGATTGGGGGCGATCTGTGTTGGTGCTTGCCACCTGCGGCGGACAGGCTGTAGTGAACCGAGCCAGGCGTTCCACCTGGCTCGGCCCTGCGGGCTTCCATCCCTCACGCTTTCGGCCGTGCCGGCTTGCGCGCGATGCTTGCTGACGGTTTCGTCGGAGTCACGGGCCGAGTCCTTTCCATGGAGGGTGCGGCTGAAGAATCAGATGTCGGTGAACAGCACCAAGCTGTCCGCGATCATCATGTCTTGGTCGCTGAGCTTCCATGCCGGAAAGGGCGGGCTGATTACGGTTGACCCTTATGATCGGTTCTCACCCGCGGAAAACCGAACTATCAGGACTCTAGCCAACGCGTCGGTTTCACCAATTATCAACTTCGACTTCAGTGGCAGGGTGCATTCGGGTAACAACGTCTGAGGATCTCGTACGAAATGTGGGGTGTAACCTACCAATCCTGCGTAAAGCGCGGCGTTGTTACCCAAGCTTTCGTAGAAACGCTCAAATAGCTCCTCCTCTTTTCGTTCTGAAAGCAGGCGATACTGCGTTTTGCTGAACGCACACAGCTGAATGTAAAAAGGGATGAACAACGATCCCGCCCTGTGTTTAGCCTGTTCGAGCGCGACGCTGAAATGCATAAGCGCCCGTGTGCCGTTACCGGCATACATGGCATCCCGGGCGAGTTTCCATTCGTTAATCCAGTTCGGTACTTTCCCTAGCGCGATGTGCCAGGCGCCTTCCGCAAACAGTCTATGTTCGTTCCTATATGCGAGATCCAGGCAGTTTGGAATCTCTGCAGCGCTGTTCAGTGAGCCCGGTAAACTCCTGATACCGTCAAGCTGTGCCTGGTAACGCATGGACGTCTGCTGGGCAAACGCTTCATCGTCGATGGGGTACTCATTGAACAACAAATCGAGCAAGTCGCTGCTAGGTATTGCATGACGTAGGTCAACCGGCCCTGTTTTCGACCGGCTCTTTGCCACACGTTCAAACGGCCCGCAATCTGCCACATGGATATTGAGGTTGTGCGCGATCATGGCCGCAAAGGCGTGCACTGCGAATGATTTCTCATCGATCGCCTCCGGCAGGTGGTAGGTCAGCGGTTGAAGGGTTGGATAAAATATTTCCCACTTCACACGGTTAGGCTTACGTAGTCGATCTATCACCTGTTTCGATTGAGTGTTCACCAGCTGGGAGGTGAAATCACAATTACAAGCTTGCTCACCGAGCGGCGCGTCTTTCTGAAACTCGTGATATTGATGAAGTTTGTGTAGCGAAATACCGGTAATGCTGGAAGCCGTGTCGGCGAAGCCCCTTAACGGCCACTGTTCGTCCTGATTCTCTTCTGGCCAAGCATCGCCTTGTGACGTTGCGCCGGCGAGCGCCATAGTCAATTCACTCAGATTTTGGCTGAGAAACCACTGGTAGCTGGATGTTTGGCTGTGTGTGTTGCAAGCATATTCCCTGACAAACTCTCGGTAGTGGGCAACCGCCGACATATAAAAGTCGATCGCGAATTCGGATACACTCCAGTGCGCGTAACGCTCAGTGATTAAAGTCTGGATGTATTGGCTCAACTCTAGGTATTCATCGAACGATTCAAAGTCTGATTTGGACAGGTAATTCACATAGGCCTGGATAGTTCTGCTCTTCTTGACCTTCTGCGCATCCTTTGGGGCTACCTGTACAGTGACGACTACAAGATCATCGAGAGAACCAAAGGTGCCGTTGTCTTTTTCAACTGCTTTAAAGGCCTGCCGTAACGCGGCGCGACGTTCTTTCTCGGTAGCGGATACGTGGAAGGTGAGGTCTTCGTTGTCGCTGTTCCACAGGCCTAAGCAGTCGCATACGGCTTTGTGCAGGAAGCCTAACGTTGGCAGTTGATCAATGGTGGGTAGCATGGTCATTTCCTTGGAGAGAGCTCGTCGCCATCCTAGGAAAATGAGAGCTTCTCACTAAGTATCAAAACAGCGATACGTGCCAGAAGATGAAGTCTTGACTCACTAATCAGCTCAGCTTCTTGGCGTCCGTTGTCACGGGACAGGCCCATGGTTACTCCTACTATTTCTTTCCAACAACCACTGTGGTTGGCGTTCCTGGACGGGATTGTCAGGATTTCAGAGGCGCCAGAAGAACGCTTCAATTCTACAAACTAAGATGATCGGATAGCGCTCGAAGGCGGTTTGGAAGCAGCCGCGTATGACTTTTCAAGAAGGGGGATGTTGGACCTCAGGCTGGGGGCATCCTTTTCAAACCATCCAAAGCATGCCCTCAGATATGCCCCCAATGTAGTAATCCACTGGAGGTGGATGGATCTCCATGGTCTATGAAAAGGCAGAAATGATCAGATAAACAGCCCGCCAGACGGCCCCTATAGACTCTCAGGGTCGCCAAAAAACATCTGAATCCGCGACCGCAACCAACGCTCCCCCGGATCGTTATCCTGCGACCCACGCCAGGCCATGTGCAGTTCAAACGTACGTGTCGGCAACGGCGGATCTTCCGCGCGCACACCGCCCGCAGACGTCAGCGCATCAGCCGTGTAGTCCGGTACCGTCGCGACAATGTCGGTCCCGGCCAGCAACGTGCTCAAACCGTTGAACTGCGGCACGGCCAGCACCACGTGGCGTTTGCGGCCGAGCTTTTCCAGTTCTTCATCGATAAAGCCACTGAGGTCGCCGGCGAACGACACCAGCGCATGCGGACGGGCGCAGTAGTCGTCCAGGCTCAGCGGCCCCGGCACGGTATCGGCGCGCAACAGTTTTGGCTGGCTGCGGCGCAAGACTTTGCGCTTGGCGTTGGCCGGCAGGTCGGTGGTGTAGCTGACGCCGATCGAGATTTCACCGGAGGCGAGCAGGCCCGGCATCAGGATGTAGTTGACGCGACGGACCACCAACACGATCCCGGGCGCCTCGGCACGCAGGCGCTTGAGCAGCATGGGCAGCAACGCGAATTCGACGTCGTCCGACAAGCCGATCCGGAAAACCGAGGTGCTGGTGGCCGGGTCGAATTCGGCCGCGCGGCTGACCGCTGTCGAAATCGAGTCCAGGGCAGGCGAGAGCAGGGCGAAGATTTCCACCGCACGAGCAGACGGTTCCATGCTGCGCCCGGTGCGTACAAATAGCGGATCGTCGAACAGTCCGCGCAGGCGCGAAAGCGCCGCGCTGATCGCTGGCTGGCCGAGAAACAGCTTCTCCGCAGCGCGGGTCACGCTGCGTTCGTGCATCAGCGTTTCGAATACGATCAACAGGTTCAGGTCGACACGACGCAGGTCATTACGATTCATCTGGAGTCCTGGCAGAGTCATCAAGCTTGACGAGAGCGACCATATGAGAACAATGGCCGGCATGAATCTTACGGGGAAAGGCTGGTAGTCTGCACCGGGTAATTCAGCTTTACTGAGAAGGCGGCAGCAGTTTTTTCATGGATTTGCTCAATGCTGGCCATACTGCGGAATCAATGACAGGCATGTCGACTATTAATAGCCACTGATAGTCTTGGCTGGAAAGCCCAGATAGAGTTCAGGGCATTAGAGGTTACTTTGACGAGGTTTGCGATGTCCCGCACGATCCGTTTTCACAAGTTTGGTCCGGCCGAGGTGCTCAAATGCGAAGAGCATGCGGCCGCTCAGCCAGGTCCTGGCGAAGTGCAGGTGCGTGTCGAGGCGATCGGCATCAGCTGGTACGACACGCTCTGGCGTCAGAACCTGGCGTCGTCACAGGCTCGCCTGCCTTCAGGCCTGGGTCATGAAATGGCCGGTGTGGTCACGGCCATTGGCGACGGCGTCGAAGACCTGATCGTCGGTGACAAGGTGGCCAGCTTCCCGGCCGAGAGCCCCAATGACTATCCGGTCTATGGCGAACTGATCGTTCTGCCGCGTACGGCGTTGACCCGCTATCCGGACGTGCTGAACCCGATCGAAGCCAGTGTGCATTATACGCCGCTGTTGATCGCCTATTTCGGTTACGTCGATCTGGCACGCGTCAAACCCGGGCAGTTTGCCCTGGTCACTGACGCCAGTCATTGCGCCGGTCCGTCCTTTGTCCAGTTGGGCAAGGCGCTGGGTGTACGAGTGATTGCCGCCACGAAAACCGCGGAAGAGCGCGAATACCTGCTTTCCCTCGGTGCCGAGAAAGTGATCGTCACCGAAGAAGAAGACCTGTTGATGCGGATCAACAAGATCACCGACAACCGTGGCGTCAATGTCGTGTTCGACGGTCTCGGCGGCCCACAGATGTCGCTGCTTGGAGATGTGCTGGCACCTCGCGGCAGCCTGGTTTTGTATGGCCTGCAGGGTGGCAACCAGACGCCATTCCCGGCCTGCGCAGCGTTCCAGAAGAACATCCAGTTCTTCGTGCACTGCATCGGCAACTTCACCGGGAAGCCGGAACTGGGCATCGTCCAGGATCACGTCGCCTTGCAACGTGCCCTGCGTGACATCAACCAGTTGACGGCCGACCGCGTGCTGCTTCCGCTCAAGACCCGGGTCTTCCCGTTCAACGAGTTTGTCGAAGCACACCGCTACATGGACGAATGCCCTTGCCGTGAGCGGGTCGCCCTGCAAGTCGAACCTGCCTGACCGTTGTGATCAGAGTCCGTGGCCCCACGGACTCTTGTGCGTTTTATCCTTCAGACCATGAGAAACCCTGGGCGCAACGCCTGGGGACGTTCAGCAACTGAACTGGTTTTTACTCTTGATCTGTATCTTCTAATCGCCCTCCAGACCCTGATAATTGAATGACTACTTTCATCTCAAGGAATGAGCTATGGCTGTGCATTCTCTTTTTCCTGCGCAATACAAAATGATTGTCGAGGGTCGATATCTTGATTCTTGTTTAATTGCTGTAGGGCGGTCGCGTAATCCCTTCTTTTTTTCTTGTGCTCATCATGCGCAGGCCATTGTAAGAAATTTCCCAGGAAAACTTCCTTCTCGAGAAAACCCTGTAACGGCGGGGGCTTGCGGCGTGCGAGTCATAAATATGAATTATTGCGAGCCCAACTGTTTCAAATAACTACAAAACCTTAAGTGTTAGCATTTCAGCGTCTATTAATTAATGAAGAATGATTGCGCGTCCGGCGTTCGTGGTTGCGCAATATAAAACCTTTGATATCGGGTGAAGTACTGATGAGCACGATCCATGACCAGGCAATGAACTATGTCTACCAGCAAGTATTGCAACGATTGCTGAGTTTCTTTTCCCGAGCAGAACGCACGGCATTGCAGCTGTTGATTCAGCGATTGGCGGTGGCTGCCGGGGGCATGGATCGAATCGGCGAATTCAAGGTGCTGGTGACGCAATCGGGTACTCGTGATTGCTGTTACAGCCTGGCCCTGATGCGCGCGGCGCAACTGAGCATCGCCGGACGGGCTCCGGGCACTTTTCAGTTGCGGGTGGCAACCCTGCGCGGTTGCGCCACACCGGCTTCGGCACTGCACAACATGCACCGCAGTTTCAGCGCACTGTTTCTGTATGACGACCCAAGGGTCGAACTGCTGATGATCGACAATCGGGAGGTCTTGCCTTTCAACCATCAGGCGCCGCTCACCGACGATGGTCGGGAGGCGAATCGCATCAATCTGCTGATGGTTGGCCACCGCCGGTGCTGGGGAGAGAGCCTGGAGCTTTGGGACGACGCGTACCTGGCCACCGCCGAGTTCTACGGGCAGGTCGCACGCTGGAACAACGGCGTCGATGCCTTGGTCAGCAGCGACTCCGCAAGCAGCCAGGAGCATTTTCTCCAGGGGCTGGATCGCGCCGCCCAGAAGGCTGGCATCGGCGCACTGCCGAAGCGCGGTGCCGGATTCGAAGAGCTGTTCAATCTGCTCGACGGCATGGGGGGCGACTGCTATCGCGAGCTCCACGCAGAGTCCGATCTGCTGCCGTGGCGTCCTCTCGGTCAGTTCGAAGCCTGTCGGCGCACCCATTACATCGGCATCGATGACATGGTGGTGGGCAAGATGGAGGAGCGGTGGCCCTTGCTCAGCGACTTTCTCGGGTTTCAGACAGATGATTTGTTGTTCGAGCCAGGCACCGGCGAGTCGCCAGATCCCTTGGTCGCGGCCTACCTGAGCGGCCTGCAAGCCAACTACATCGGCGGTCACGATTATGAAGTCGGGGTCTCGGAATACCTGCAGCGTTGCCTGGCAGTGATGCGTCGCAAAAACCTGCCGGAGCAGATTTGCGAACGGTTTGTGGCGACGTTCGGCAACCTGTCCGATCTCAGCGAGCATCGATCATTGGCGTCCTCATCCTTGCAAAAGAGTTTCGGGCTCAATGAAGCGCAACTGGTCTGTCTCTTGTTTGCGCCTTTCATCGAGGGCGGAGCCGGGCTCGAACGTTTTCTGCGCACCTGCCATCCGGGCATGCTGGTGGCCATGCCGGATCTGCATCGTGCGATGCAGGGATTGCACGCGCCGGAGCAGGTTCTGCAATGGATGACCGATGTCAGTGGCTTGCCCGTGCGGCTGATCAGTCGGCTGTATGCCATGGACGCCATTCAAATGGCTGATCAGGCAACGCACGCCCCTGATCCGGCCGACCGTGAGGTTGCCGCAGGCGACCGTACGGCGGAAGGTTGAGTGTGAGCGTAGCGCCCGGTCACCAGAGAATGCCCGCGGACGCCCGATCATGAATGCCTCGCGTGAAAACGATTTCGCCTATCAGGCGGTCTATCGCTATCTCACCCAACTGATCGAAGGGCCAGGCGGCGAGGGGGCGGTTCGACTGCCCTCGTTAAGGCAACTGGCCGAACGGCTGAACGTGTCGATATCGACCATTCAGTACGCCTATGCACTGCTTGAAAGAGAAGGCCGGGTCTACTCCGTGGCCAAGTCCGGGTATTTCGCACAGCCGGCATCCACCGTCATGCCGCCCGGGCGAGGCAATGACCTGCTGGAAACCGTCTACGTCAACGCCAGATGTCTCGGCATGCGCGTATTGAGTGCCGACGATCCGGCTTCGATTCAACCCCTGGACAGTCCGTTGCTGATGCTTGAACGTGAGCTCATGCGCCAATATCCCCGGCAGTCGCAGGCACCGGCCCAGCCTTGTGGCGAGCTGGAGTTGCGCACGCTGCTGGCCGCTCGCTATACCTCATCACCCACTCATTGCTGGCATGCCGAGGATGTCTATATCGGCGCCGATGTAAGAGGGGTGCTGGAAATCCTGATCGCGGTCCTTGAGCTGCGTAACACGACCGTGGTGGTCGAGTCTCCCTGCGACTGGGTGATATTGCGCTTGCTTCAGTCTGCCGACGTGCGGGTCATCGAACTGCCGGTACAGCCCCGCGGAGAGTTCGATCCACAGCATCTGGCCTCGTTACTGGAAACCGAACCGGTACGACTGATCCTGATGTCGTCGCAATTGAACATGCCCCATGGCAGCCTGGCGCCCGCCGATAATCGCGAAGCCATCGCGCGCCTGCTCAGGCTCCACGGTACCTGGGTGCTGGAGAACGACAGTTACAGCGAGTTGGGCGATGACTGCGCAAGCCGACCTCTGCGGGACTTGCTGGACCCTGATCGCCTATTGGTGTTTTCCACGTTCGAAAAGGTCATCGGTGTCGAAGCGCCCTATGGCTATGTGCTCGCTCGCCAATGGCGCAACGACCTGCAACGGCACTTTCTGCTGCGTTCGTTTCGCTTGTCGCCGATTCGCCAGAAAGCCATTGCCCGACTGTATGCCAGCGGTCGTGTCGATCAACATCTACCGGTGCTCAAACGTCTGCTCAAGGAGCGTCGTACACAGTTGATCGAGCTGCTGCGCGAAGGACTGGGCGATGCCCTGCACATCGCCGAGCCGCAGGGCGGTGCGACGGTCTGGGTGCGTTCATCGCGTCGGGTGGCGATGGGCACGGTGTTTCAACGGCTGCTCAAACAACATGTGCTGATCGCGCCGGGAGAGCTGTTCAGTACCCAAGGCATGCATGGGCAACACATGCGTCTGAGCGCGATAGGCAGCAGCGGGCAGGACCTGGCAGGCGTCGTCGGTTTGCTTGGCGATGCCTTGCGACTGGCCCCCGATGACTGAGCTGTTAAAAAACATCGGGGATGCACTGGATAGATCCCATCGCACTACGGTCAAACTGCCAGTAAACTCCGCTGTAATTTCCTGAACCACTCTATTTCAGAGGTTTTGCATGACACTCAGTCCTTTTGCGGGCAAACCGGCACCGGCAGAGTTGTTGGTCGACATCCCGCGACTGGTAACGGCGTATTACACCGGTCAACCCGACGCCTCGATTTCCACCCAGCGTGTGGCGTTTGGTACTTCCGGGCATCGTGGCAGCTCCTTCGACTTGAGTTTCAACGAGTGGCACGTTCTGGCCATCAGCCAGGCGATCTGCCTGTACCGCGAAGCCCAGGGCATCACCGGTCCGCTGTTTGTCGGCATCGATACCCACGCGCTGTCGACGCCGGCCGGGGCCAGCGCCCTGGAAGTGCTGGCAGCCAACGGCGTGACCGTGATGATCGCCGAAGGCGATGAGTACACCCCGACGCCGGCAGTGTCCCACGCCATTCTCTGCTACAACCGCGGCCGCACCACCGGCCTCGCTGACGGCATCGTCATCACGCCGTCGCACAACCCGCCACAAAGCGGTGGCTACAAATACAACCCAACCAACGGTGGCCCGGCCGACACCCACATCACCAAGTGGATCGAAGCCAAGGCCAACGAACTGCTGGCCAACAAACTGGCAGGCGTTAAACGCATCGGTTACGAGCAGGCGTTGAAAGCCGCCACTACGCATCGTCACGATTACGTGAACACCTACGTTGCCGACCTGATCAACGTCATCGATTTCGATGCCATCCGCGGTGCCAAACTGCGTCTGGGTGTCGATCCGCTGGGTGGAGCAGGGGTGCGTTACTGGTCGGCCATTGCCGAGCACTATCGTCTGGACCTCGACGTAGTGAACAAGGAAGTCGATTCGACGTTCCGTTTCATGACCGTCGACTGGGATGGCCAGATCCGCATGGACCCATCGTCCAGCCACGCCATGCAGGGCCTGATCGGCCTCAAGGAGCGCTTCGACGTGGCGTTCGCCTGCGATCCGGATCACGACCGTCACGGCATCGTTACCCCGTCCGGCGGCCTGCTGGCACCGAACAACTATCTGGCCGTGTCGATCGACTACCTGTTCCAGAACCGTCCGCAGTGGCGCCCCGACGCGGCCGTGGGTAAAACCGTGGTCAGCAGTGGCCTGATCGATCGCGTGGCCAAACGTCTGGGTCGTCGCCTCTACGAAGTACCGGTCGGCTTCAAGTGGTTTGCCGACGGTCTGTTCGATGGCTCGCTGGGTTTCGGCGGTGAAGAAAGTGCCGGTGCGTCGTTCCTGCGCAAGGACGGCGGCGTCTGGTGCACCGACAAGGACGGTATGATCCCGGCCCTGTTGGCCGCTGAAATGACTGCCCGTACCGGCCGCGACCCAAGCCAGGCCTACCGTGCACTGACCGATGAACTGGGCGAGCCGTTCTCGGTGCGTGTCGACGCCAAGGCCAACCCTGAGCAGAAAGCCCTGCTGAGCAAGCTGTCGCCGGAGCAAGTCACCTCGACCGAACTGGCGGGCGAGAAGATCCAGAGCATTCTCAGCAAGGCACCGGGTAACGATCAGGCCATCGGCGGCCTGAAAGTGATGACCGAGAACGGCTGGTTCGCCGCGCGTCCTTCGGGCACTGAAGACATCTACAAGATCTACGCCGAAAGCTTCATCGGTGACGACCACCTCAAGCAACTGGTGGCCGAAGCGCAAACCCTGGTGGACGGTGCAATTTCCACGAAGTAATCCGCGCTGAATAAAAAAGGGCGACCTCAGAGGTCGCCCTTTTTTTGCCCGCCATTCAGCCGATCAGGCCAGATCCACCAACACGATTTCACTGTCTTCAATGGCTGTGACGGTCAGCACCGGCTCATGACTCACCGCGACACCGTCTCGAGCTTGCGCACGCAAGCCGTTGACTTCAATCACACCGGTGGCCGGTACAAGGTAGGCGCGACGTCCGGCATCGAGTCGATACTCGGCGGTTTCCCCGGCCTTGATCGTGGCTGCCACCAACCGTGCATCGGCGCGAATGCGCAGACTTTCATCGTCACCGACCTTGCCGCTGGCGAGGGTTACAAAGCCTTCGCGTTCGCCTTTGGGAAACGGTTTGGCACCCCACGAAGGCGGTGCACCGGTTTCGGTCGGCATGATCCAGATCTGAAAGATCTTGGTAGCGGTCGCTTCCAGGTTGTATTCGCTGTGGGCGATCCCGGTGCCGGCGCTCATCACCTGAACGTCGCCGGCTTCAGTGCGGCCCTTGTTGCCCAGGTTGTCCTGGTGGGTGATCGCACCTTCACGCACGTAAGTGATGATTTCCATGTCCCGGTGCGGGTGAGTGGGGAAACCGGTTCCCGGGGCGATGATGTCGTCGTTCCACACCCGCAGATTGCCCCAGCTCATGCGCTGTGGATCGTAGTACTCGGCGAACGAAAAATGGTGATGGGCATCCAACCAGCCGTGATGGGCGCCGCCCAGCGAGCTGAAGGGTCTGAGTTCAAGCATGATCTTCTCCTCAAAAGGTTCGTCATGGGGCGTTTCGGCCGCAGCCACGAAGCGAGACCGGTGATTGATGGCGAGCATCATCTATCAGTCAATAATCGAGAAAAAGCGTAAAAAGTGCTGCATTCCCATCGAATTGATTGATGTTATAAAACTCGAAACGCTCTCACGCAGCCTTCAGTTCATCGCCTAACTCAATGACCTGTAAGCATTTCGCTAGAACTCAAGGGCAAATGCAGACACCATAGCCCCCAACAGCCTCACCTCCTGGAGTCCGTCAGCGTGGCGCAACACACCCCCGATCTTCCTCCCGAACTTCGTCCCCTGGCCGAGATGCCGTGGTTCAAACGACTGGCGGCGCGTTTCCTAGGGCACGGCCTGACGCAACTGCGCGCCCAGCATCGGGCTTCGTGGCTGCACGGCCAGGCCGATGGCTTTCGCAGCGGCCACACCGCCGGAGTCGATTACGGTTACAAGGAAGGCAAGGCTGACGGCCTGGAAGAGGGCCGTCAGGTGTTGTTGATCCGCGACAGCCGCAGCACCGAGCATCGCGCGCCGAGCATCGACAACCACCTGTTCGATGACTGGCGCCTGCCACTGACGGCCGAGCTGAAGAAGCGCATGAAGGCTGACGTCGCCCGCTTGCTGCCGGCCCACGCCCAGCCAAGCGTTGCGCAATGGAAGATGATTTTCAGTGATACGCCGTCAACGTCGGTGATCGCGGGAGCGGGTGCCGGCAAATCGACCACGCTGGTGCTGCGCATTCTGCTGCTGACGCATTATCTGGGCTTTGAGCTGGATTCGATGACCGTCGTGACCTTCACCCGGGAGTCGCGCAAGGATTTCATCAACAAACTGATCGAGCTGTTTGCCCTCTGGGGGCAGACGCTGAGCCACAAAACCGCCCGGGAGCTGGTGCGCACCTTTCACTCGCGCATTCTGCCGATGGTTCGCAGCCTGCCGGGGTTCGAGCGTTTGCAGGCTTTTGAAAACCTCAGCCACCGACCGCAGGGTGGGGACGATGACGTCGACAGCAACCCGTTTGATCTGCGGATCAACGACGCCCAGCGACAGCAGCTCAACGCCTGTTATCACCGTCTCTACACCGAGGACGACCGTTTCCGGCAATTGATCCAGCCACTGTCCCGGCATGCCTTGCAGCTCAAGGAGCTGGAGCGCGATCACCCGGACGTGCAAAAACGCATGGCGGTGACCGAACTGGCCGCCAAGCGCGACGAAGAGCTGTGCGACGTTATCGAAGACTTGTGGTTCCGCGCCGGTGCCTGGCCGATCAAAGGTGTCGAGCCGAACCGCCAGACCTTCGAAATCAACGGTGCGAATTTCCACTGTCATGGCTACATTCCCAGCCTCGATGCCTGGGTCATTTTGGGTTTCGATCCGCGCGAAAATCCGCAAGTCTGCCGTCCCAACGCCAAGCTGACAGTCCGTGCAGAGTGGGCAGTCAAGCGCACCCTGTTTCAAGCTTTCTGCCGTAAGCCATTGATTTGGATAGATAGTTACGAATCGTCAAAGCGCATCCTGGCCACATTGGCAGGTGATGCCAGTGCCGGCCCGGGCTTCGACTACAAGGTCAAAGGCGAGCTCGCATCCGCGCCGTTGCTGGACTGTTTTGTCGCCGCCGCCGGCTTTATCGAAAACCTGGGTCTGGATGTACCGGACGCCGTGGGCCGCATGAGTTTCGCCAAGGATGATCCGGACCGGTTTTTCTTCGAGGCGCTAAGCCTGTTCTGGCGCGCACTGGAAGATCACTTGCTCGATCAGAAGCCGCCGGTCATGACCTACAACCGGATGTTCGCGCTGTTCAGCGAGCACTCGCCGGAAAACCTCAAACTGCTCAGCGATGAACTATTGCGTCCCATGTCGCACCTGATGATCGATGAATTCCAGGATGTATCGCCACAGATCGTGTCGTGGATTCGCGCCAGCCTTGCGGAGATCCGCAGCCGTGGCCCGGCCATGCACGTCGGGCGCGGGGCGCAGCGTTCTTCCTTGCTGTGCGTGGGCGATGACTGGCAGTCGATCTACGGCTGGCGCGGCAGTTCGCCGAGTTACTTCATGGAGTTCAACAAGGAGTTTTCATCGCCAAGCACCACGCGGGTGATGCTCAGCGACAACTATCGCAGCCACCAACACATCATTGATGCGGCAGAGCACATTGTCCGTGCGGCGCCGGCGATTCCCGGCAAGAAAGCCAAGGCCAGCGGCGAGGAGAAGCCGCTGCAACCGGTCAACGTACTGGAACGCGACGATCAGGCACTCGGCCAGCGCCTGGCGGAACACTACAGAAACGGCGATTCAATTCTGATGCTTTATCGAAAAAGCAGCGATAAATTATTGATAGAGCAACATATTCAGTCAGTAGTTAATGTTGATTCGAGCTTGCCGTACGAGTCTCGACGCTTGAAACAGCTGACCTATCACAGCGCCAAAGGCTTGCAGGCCGATGCGGTGTTCTTGCTCGGCGACTGCCAACACCTGACCAGTTCGCCGTATAAAAATCAGGTCTACCGCATGGCCGGACTGGGCAAGGCTGGCGACAACGAGCCTTACGATACCGCGCAGAAGGACGAAATCCTGCGCCTGGCTTATGTCGGCATCACCCGGGCGGTGAGTCATTGTTACTGGTACGTCGAGCCGCAGGACGCGCAGGCCGTGAACATGCCACGTGCGTCCGATCGGGTCGCCAAGGGCAAGCCGTTCTTCGTCGATCACCGGCCGGAAAAGAAAACCGCCTGAAGCGAACGCCCACAAAAAAGCCCGCAAACAGCGGGCTTTTTAATTCAGATCAATAACTTAGGCGTAACTCCTGAGAGATTCCGGAGGAACAAACGCTTCCAGCTCATCCTCCACGGCTTCGATTATTCGTTCGACATCCGCCGCATTCATGACCGTGGCACAGGGAATGCCGGCAATGGCGATCAGGGTTTCGCCGCTGGCCCGATCGAACAGGCGGGCGATCATGCTGCCCGGCGCGTCCATCGTGGCCTCGAAACCCATGGGATGAAAATGCCAGCGCATCAGCTGGCAGGCATTGGGGAACGTAACCTTGCTTGACCCTTTATTCATGTGTTGCCCGCCTTCTTCATCGAGCGCTTCCGTTTGCTCATGGTAGGTGGGAAGAGCCTTCATTGGCTCAACCGGTGACTGCCCTTAAAAGTAGCATCTGGATGTGAAAAACCTGTGAGAATTTTCAGGTCATTTGGCGATTGCAGGGATTTTTTTGATGTAAGTCATGGTCGACGAAAACCTTGCCAAAGTGCCATCACCACCGGCTGGTTGATGCCGCGCCCGAAGTTGGGCAAGCTCGGTTCTTTTTCCAAGAGTCCCCTATGCACGCCGATGATGACGGCCCGCAACAGACCCAGGCCACGGCCGAAACGGTCATGCGCTATCACCTGAGCTGGAAACACCGGGACCTGGATGGCGTCATGGCGCTTTACCATCCGGACATCCAGTACAACGACTTCTTCCAGAACCGCGTGCTCGGCCTCGACGAACTGCGCGAGTACGTTCGCGTCAGCATGCCCCGTGAATCCGACGAAGCGCTGGAGCATTGCGACCGGATCCGCATTGACGGCAACACCGCGTTCATTCAATACGAAGTGACACTGCGCGGCGGCAATGGCCTGGTGTCGTTCCGTTCCAGCGAAGCGATTACCGTCAAGGACGCGAAAATCTGGCGAGTCAATGAATACGCATCACTGGTGCGCGAGCAGGGCTCCAGCACTGCGACACCGAGTCAGCGTCCAGCGGCGAGCCGACTGGGCCTGTCGCCACGCCAGTTAAGTTTCATGGCCGAAGACCTGCAGCAGTATTTCCAGCGTCAGCAGCCGTACCTCGACCCCGAACTGGATCTGCAGCGGGTCGCAAAGGAGTGCGGTTACAGCCGCAACCAGATTTCCTATCTGCTGAACCAGGTGCTGGGACAGAGCTTCTATCGCTACGTCAATCAGGCGCGGCTCCAGCATTTGCTGCAATCGCTGGACAACGCCACGCCGCCACTGCGCATCGATGAGCTGGCGTTTGCCGCCGGGTTCAACTCGCTGTCGGCTTTCTATAGCTGTTTTCGCCAGCACACCGGCCAGTCGCCCAAGGCCTACGCCAAACAAATTTCTTTGCGGACACGCGCGCAAGACAGTCACTGAGATCAGCCACTAGGATCGACGCCATCGAAACCTGGATTGGCGGAGTCTTGCATGCCGGCGTGGCGCACTATCAGTTTGTGGATGGATCAACTCGACGAGCCGCTCACCGCGCGCCCGGCGCTGGAACAAGACCTGGACGTCGACGTGGCGATCATCGGCGCCGGTTACACCGGGCTATGGACGGCGTACTACCTGAAGAAACACGCGCCGGGCCTTGATATCGCCATTGTCGAGGCGCAAACCGCCGGTTTTGGCGCATCCGGCCGCAATGGCGGCTGGTTGATGGGCAATCTTCTGGGCGAAGATCGCCTGCTGGCAGGCCTGTCGCCACAACAACGCCGTGCTTCATTCGATCTGCTGCACAGCATTCCCGATGAAGTGGAAGTCGTGCTCGAGCGCGAAGGCATCGACTGCGACTACCGCAAGGGCGGGGTGCTTTACTGCGCCGCGCGCTATCCGGAACAGGAAGTCAGCCTGCGCGACTATCTGAAGAAACTGCATGCCCAGGGCCTGACCGACGACGATTATCGCTGGCTCAACCCTGAACAACTGGCGCAGCAGATTCGCGTCGCCAAGCCTTACGGCGGGATCTTCGCCCCGCACGTGGCGACCATTCAGCCAGCAAAACTGGTGCGCGGCCTGGCCCGAACCGTTCAGGGCATGGGCGTGAAGATCTATGAAAACAGTCCCGTAACCCATTGGCAGGCTGGCAGTCTGCGCACCGACAAGGCCAGCGTGCGCAGTCGTTGGGTCGTTCCCGCCATCGAAGGCTATTCGGTGACATTGCCGCCACTGGGTCGTTATCAATTACCGGTGCAGAGTCTGATTGTCGCCACCGAACCGTTATCTGCCGCGACCTGGGACGAAATCGGCCTCAATCGTGGCCAGGCTTTCAGTGAATTCAGTCGTCAGGTCACTTACGGCCAGCGCAGTGCCGACAATCGGCTGATTTTCGGTGCCCGTGGCGGCTATCAGTTCGCCGGCCAGTTACGGCACAACTTCGATCTGACCCGCGACGAGGTAGAGCTGCGGCGCTATCTGTTCGGCGAGCTGTTCCCACAATTGAAAAACACCGCGATCACCCACGCCTGGGGCGGCAACCTCGGCATGTCCCGGCATTTCAAACCGCACATGCTCTGCGACCGGGCCAACGGCATTGCGTTGTCCGGCGGATATGGCGGGGAGGGCGTGGGGGCTTCCAACCTGGGCGGTCGCACCCTGGCTGACCTGATTCTCGAGCGCGATACCGAACTGGTTCACCAGCCCTGGGTGCTGCCGGACGGCGGAATCCATGCACTACGAGCCTGGGAGCCGGAACCGTGCCGCTGGCTCGGCTACAACGCGATCATCAAAAGCTTCGTCCACGAAGACCAGACCCTGGCCAACCCGGCGACCGCGCCCTGGCGGCGCAAGCTTGCCAGTCGGGTGGCCGGGTTCATGGAAGGTTTCATGCACTGAAAATCGCCTTACTCCAAGAAAGCCGTTAAGACAGGAAACGCCATGAGCATCACTCAATTCAAGAACACCGCCACGCTGCCACTGGACGAATCCAATCCGGTGGCCGTGCCGCTCGGCACACCAGTGGCCATTGCGTCGACCACCAGTGTGGAGCGCGACGACGGCGTTGAAACCGGCGTCTGGGAATGCACGCCCGGCCGCTGGCGGCGGCAGATTACTGCCCAGGAGTTCTGCCACTTCATTTCCGGGCGTTGCACGTTCACCCCGGACGACGGCAGCGAAACCCTGCACATACAAGGTGGCGACGCACTGATGTTGCCGGCCAACACACTCGGCATCTGGGATATCCAGGAGACCGTGCGCAAGACCTACGTCCTGATTTTCTGACGCTTTGATCCTTTTGATTGCCTGCCAACAACAATAGCCAATACAGGAATCGATCCATGATCCGAAAGACCCTCGCTCTCGCCCCCTTGATGCTCGCTGCTTCCATTGCTCAGGCAGCGGAAACGGTCAAGGTCTACAACTGGTCCGACTACATCGCGCCGGACACCGCGAAAAACTTCGAAAAGGCCACCGGTCTCGGCATCACCTACGACGTCTACGACAGCAACGAAACCCTCGACGGCAAGTTGATGACCGGCAAATCCGGTTACGACGTGGTGTTTCCGTCCAACCATTTCATGGCCCGGCAGATTCAGGGCGGCGCGCTGATGAAGCTCGACAAGAGCCAGTTGCCGAACTGGAAGAACCTCAACCCGGTATTGCTCAAGGCCTTGCAGACCAATGACCCGGGCAACGAACACGGCTTCCCGTACCTGTGGGGCAGCACCGGCATCGGCTACAACATCGCCAAGGTCAAGGCGGTGCTGGGCGATAACGCGCCGGTGGATTCCTGGGACCTGATCTTCAAGCCCGAAAACATGGAAAAACTGCAGAAGTGCGGCGTGGCGATCCTCGACAACGGCCCGGAATTGCTGCCAGCGGCGCTCAACTACCTGGGTCTGCCGCATCACAGCAAGAATCCCGAAGACTATAAAAAGGCCGAAGCCCTGCTGATGAAAGTGCGGCCGTACGTCAGCTACTTCCACTCTTCGAAGTACACCAGCGACCTGGCCAATGGCGATATCTGCGTGGCCGTCGGCTTCTCCGGCGACATCCTGCAAGCGGAGAACCGCGCCAAGGAAGCCAAGAACGGCGTCGATATCGGTTATGCGATTCCCAAGGAAGGTGCCGCCATCTGGTTCGACATGGTCGCCATGCCCGCCGATGCGCCAGACGCCAAGGCCGGTTACGCCTTCATGAACTACTTGCTGCAACCTGACGTCATGGCCGGCATCAGCAACTACGTGCACTACGCCAACGGCAATGAACAGGCCGACAGCCTGATCGACCCGGCCATCAAGAACGACACCAAGGTGTATCCGAGCCCGGAAATGATGGGCAAATTGTTCGCGCTGGAAGCCATGCCGCTGAACATCGACCGGATCCGCACTCGCGTCTGGAACAAGATCCGTACCGGCAGCTGAAAAATCTGCCGGAGCGGGTTTTCCTCCGCTCCGGCAGCGGTATATGACGCCTGCAACTTGTGTTTATTTGTTTGATATCACTTCGCTGGCACCGCACTAATAAAGTGCAGGAAAGTGAGACGCGCCTAACAAAAAGTAACTTACCGATATTTAATATTTAAATAAGAAATCGTCAGACAATTAGGCAAACTCACCACACTTACAACATTCTTCCCGCCGCACGCGCTTTGTTTACGGGACTTTCCCGGAATAGTTCAATTTGATCTCAAAAAAACGCTAGACGTTAGATTTCAAATTGTGTCAGGTTTCTAACGCCTTCATTGGGCGAGTGATAGGACAATCTCGCCAGAGGTTGTCGCTATCGGACAAAAACTGTTCCATTGCTAAACAAGGAAGTGTGTTTATGTCGAAAGTAAAAGCTAATGCTATTGATACCGCCGAACAGGCTTTCCAGCTGAACGCGGCACCACTGGCCGCGCCAAGCTCGGCGTTCAACCAGATCAATAGCTTCAGCCATCAGTACGATCGTGGCGGCAACCTCACGGTCAATGGCAAACCCTCCTTCTCGGTGGATCAAGCCGCTACCCAACTGTTGCGAGACGGTGCCTCCTGGCACGACCTCGACGGCAGCGGCAAGATCGAACTGACCTATACCTTTCTGACGTCCAAAACCGCCAACTTCAGCGGCCTGGGAGTCACCGGTTTCAGTCAGTTCAGCGCCCTGCAGAAAACCCAGGCCGTGCTCGCCATGCAATCCTGGGCCGATGTCGCCAACGTGACATTTACCGAAGCAGCCAAGGGTGGCGACGGCCACATGACCTTCGGTAACTACAGCGGCGGCCAGGAAGGCGCGGCGGCGTTTGCATTCCTGCCAGGCACCGAGCCAGGCTATGACGGTCAGTCCTGGTACCTGACCGGCAGCGGATACGACGTCAACAAAACCCCGGGCCTGAACAACTACGGACGTCAGACCCTGACCCACGAAATTGGCCACACCCTGGGCTTGTCTCACCCTGGCGACTACAACGCCGGGACCGGCAACCCGACCTACAATGACGCGTCCTACGGGCAAGACACCCGCGGCTACAGCCTCATGAGTTACTGGAGTGAAAGCAACACCAGCCAGAACTTCAGCAAGGGCGGTGTGGAAGCCTATGCCTCCGGCCCGCTGATGGACGACATTGCCGCGATCCAGAAGCTCTACGGCGCCAACCTGACCACCCGTACCGGTGACACCACCTACGGCTTCAACTCCAACGCCGGTCGCGATTTCCTCAGCGCGTCCTCTTCGTCGGACAAGCTGGTGTTCTCGGTGTGGGATGCGGGCGGCAAGGACACCTTCGACTTCTCGGGTTTCACCCAGAACCAGAAGATCAACCTCAATGAAGCCTCGTTCTCCGACGTTGGCGGCCTGGTGGGCAACGTGTCCATCGCCAAGGGCGTCACCATCGAGAACGCCATCGGTGGCTCGGGCAACGACCTGATCATCGGTAACAGCGCAGCCAACGAACTCAAGGGCGGTGCCGGCAACGACATCATCTGGGGCGGCGGTGGCGCCGACAAGCTGTGGGGCGGCTCGGGTTCGGACACTTTCGTGTTCGCAGCCAGCTCCGACTCCAAGCCGGGTGCGATCGATCAGATCCTCGACTTTGTCAGCGGTCTCGACAAAATCGACCTGACCGGTATCACCAAAGGCGCAGGCCTGCACTTCGTCAGCGCCTTCACCGGTGCGGCGGGCGATGCAGTCCTGACTTCCTCGGGCGGCAACAGCCTGCTCTCGGTGGACTTCTCCGGGCACGGCGTGGCTGATTTCCAGGTCAGCACCGTTGGCCAGGCAGCGCTCAGCGACATCGTGGCGTGATGTGAACCGGGAAAGCGGCGCGTGATGCGCCGCTTTCTTCACTTGCATCGACTTGGCTGGTAAGCAAGGCTACGCGCCGGAGTGAAATTTCCTATGATCCAATTCGCTTTTACCCGCAAAGCGGCGGCGTACCTGTTGCCGGTGCTGATGATGATTTCTGGAGAAACAACTATGGCAAGCAGCCTGAGACTCGAAGACCCATCGGTATTTGCCGGACAGTGGCAAGCGACCCTGAGCGACCGCAACGACGCTCCCGAAGCCCAGGCTTTGCAAGACAAGCCGTCGAACACCTGCCTGATCGACCTTGAAGCCAACCAGACACTGGGCAAGGGCGCCGACTGCCTGAGCGCGTGGCTGCAGGACAGCGCCATCGGCTGGTTTCCCGATCCGGACGGTCTTTCGATCACCGGCAAGGAAGGCTCAAGAATCCAGTTTTTCAGCCGACAACGTGATGGGCTTTATCTGAGCACTTTGAAGTCAGGCCTGGTGATTACACTTGAGCGAGCTGCCAAACAGCCCTGATCACCGGAACCGACTCACAGTTCAAATATAAGGCACCCCGTTACAGTTATAAGCCTCTCTGCAATAACACGGACGCCGGTTTTAATCGCGAAAGTTGTTATCGAAGTGTAAGCGGACACTGTCGGTGTATGTCCCGCCCCGTGTGCGGGCTATTAATTGAAGTCTCGCCAAGCACGGCGGGGAATATCATTTCAGGAATAATCAATGAAGATGGCGAAGGCCCCAGCCACCGCTCCCTTATTCAAGGCATTGGGTGACTATAAAAGCATTCTGATCAGCGTCGGATGCTTTACCGCACTGATTAACGTGCTGATGCTGGTGCCCTCTATTTATATGCTTCAGGTCTATGACCGGGTGCTGTCTTCGCAAAACGAAACCACGCTGGCGATGCTCTCGCTGATGGTCGTGGGATTCTTCGCGTTCATCGGCCTGCTGGAAGTGGTGCGCAGCTTCATCGTGATCCGCATCGGCAGCCAGCTGGAGCGCCGCTTCAACCTGCGGGTCTATCAGGCCGCGTTCGAGCGCAACCTGTTCAAAGGCGAGGGCAATGCCGGCCAGTCCCTGGGCGACCTGACCCACATTCGCCAGTTCGTCACCGGGCCTGCGCTGTTCGCGTTCTTCGATGCGCCGTGGTTCCCGGTCTATCTGTTTGTGATTTATCTGTTCAACGTCTGGCTCGGCGTCCTCGCCACCGCCGGTGCGCTGCTGCTGATCGCCCTGGCGTGCCTCAACGAATACATGACCAAGAAGCCGCTGGGCGAAGCCGCCGGTTACTCGCAAAAATCCAGCCAGCTGGCCACCAGCCACCTGCACAACGCCGAAACCATTCAGGCCATGGGCATGCTCGGTTCTTTGCGTAAACGCTGGTTCCAGGTGCATTCGCGCTTCCTCGGCCTGCAAAACCAGGCCAGCGACACTGGCGCGGTAATCAGCTCGCTGAGCAAGACCTTGCGCCTGTGCCTGCAATCGCTGGTGCTGGGCCTGGGTGCCTTGCTGGTGATCAAGGGCGACATGACCGCCGGGATGATGATTGCCGGTTCCATCCTGATGGGCCGCGTGCTCAGCCCGATCGACCAGTTGATTGCCGTATGGAAACAGTGGAGCGGGGCGAAGCTGGCTTACCGCCGACTCGACTCCCTGCTGCAGGCTTATCCGCCGAGCGACGACGCCATGGCGCTGCCGCCGCCAAAAGGCCAGATCACTTTCGAACAAGTCAGCGCCGGCCCACCCGGGCAACGTACCGCGACCTTGCACATGGTCAATTTCAATCTGGCGGCCGGTGAAGTACTGGGCGTACTGGGTGCATCCGGTTCCGGCAAGTCGACACTGGCGCGGGTGCTGGTCGGCGTGTGGCCAACCCTCGGCGGCACGGTCCGCCTGGACGGCGCCGACATTCATCGCTGGAATCGCGATGATCTCGGCCCGTACATCGGCTACCTGCCGCAGGACATCGAATTGTTCAGCGGCACCATCGCCGAGAACATCGCCCGTTTCAGCGAGGCCGACCCGCAGAAGGTGGTGGCCGCCGCGCAACAGGCCGGCGTACACGAAATGATCCTGCGTATGCCGCAGGGCTACGACACGCAACTGGGCGAGGATGGCAGCGGCCTGTCCGGCGGCCAGAAGCAACGTGTAGCCCTGGCGCGTGCGCTGTACGGCACACCGAGTCTGGTGGTGCTGGATGAACCGAACTCCAACCTCGACACCGTCGGCGAAGCCGCATTGTCCAGCGCCATTGTGCAACTCAAGGCGCAGGGCACCACGGTGGTGCTGGTGACGCACCGTTCTTCGGTACTGGCCCAGGCCGACAAATTGCTGGTACTCGCCGATGGCCGTCTGCAAGCCTTCGGCCCGAGCCAGGATGTGCTCAAGGCGCTGTCCGGCAACCAGGCGCAACAGCCACAACAAACTGAAAAAACCGCGCAGGCACCGGGCGGGCTCAGCATGAGCCGGCAGTACCAGCCCACGACAAGGAATTCGGGTGTATGAGCAGCGCGAGCATGAACACTGAAAACGAAGCAACGATGGAACACGCGTACATCACTGAACGCCCTGAACGCGACGCGAAGTTCTTCGCCCGCATGGGCTGGATTCTGGCACTGGCCGGCGCCGGCAGTTTCTTTGCCTGGGCCGCACTGGCGCCGCTGGATCAAGGGATTCCTGTGCAAGGCACGGTGGTGGTCTCCGGTAAACGCAAAGCCGTGCAGTCGATGAGCAGCGGTGTGGTCAGCCGGATTCTGGTGCGCGAAGGCGAGATCGTGAAACAGGGTCAGCCGTTGTTCCGCCTCGACCAGACCCAGGTCGCCGCCGATGTGCAATCGCTGCAGGCGCAGTACCGCATGGCCTGGGCCAGCCTGGCACGCTGGCAGGCCGAGCGCGACAACCTCAAGCAGGTGACGTTTCCAGCAGAACTGAGCGACAACGCGGACCCGCGCCTGGCCCTGGTGCTGGAAGGTCAGCGCCAACTGTTCAGCAGCCGCCGCGAAGCGTATTCCCGCGAGCAGGCCGCACTGCGCGCCAGTATCGAAGGCGCCACTTCGCAACTGGCCGGCATGCGCCGCGCCCGTACCGATCTCAACGCCCAGGCCGACTCCCTGCAACAGCAGTTGAGCAATCTGCAACCGCTAGCGGACAACGGCTACATCCCGCGCAACCGTTTGATGGAGTACCAGCGTCAACTGTCGCAAGTGCAGCAGCAACTGGCTGAGAACACCGGCGAAAGCGGTCGTGTGGAGCAGGGCATTCTTGAGTCACGTCTGAAACTGCAACAGCACGGCGAGGAATACCAGAAGGAAGTCCGCACCCAACTGGCCGACGCGCAACTGAAAAGTGTCACCCTGTCCGAGCAACTGACCTCCGCCGGTTTCGATCTGCAACACAGCGAGATCGTGGCGACGTCGGACGGCGTTGCCGTCAACCTCGGTGTGCACACCGAAGGCGCCGTGGTCCGTCAGGGCGAAACCCTGCTGGAAATCGTTCCGCAAGGCACGCGCCTGGAAGTGGAAGGGCACCTGCCGATCAATTTGATCGACAAGGTCGGCACGCACCTGCCGGTAGACATCCTCTTTACCGCATTCAACCAGAGCAAGACACCGCGCGTTCCCGGCGAAGTCAGCCTGATTTCCGCCGACCAGATGGTCGATGAGAAAACCGGCGTGCCGTATTACGTGTTGCGCAGCAGCGTCAGCGATCAGGCCATGGAGAAACTCAACGGCCTGGTGATCAAGCCCGGCATGCCGGCGGAAATGTTCGTGCGCACTGGCGAACGTTCACTCCTCAACTACCTGTTCAAACCGCTGCTCGACCGGGCCGGCTCCGCGTTGACTGAAGAATAAGGATGTTCGGCTGTATGAATAAGCTTTCCATGCTGGCGGCAGCGTTCGCGCTGCTCGCGGGCAACAGTGCAGTGGCGGCCATGGGGCCGTTCGAGATCTACGAACAGGCGTTGCGCAATGACCCGGTGTTCCTCGGTGCGATCAAGGAACGTGATGCAGGCCTTGAAAACCGGGCCATTGGCCGCGCCGGGTTGTTGCCGAAAGTCGGTTACAACTACAACAAGGGCCACAACACCTCGAAGGTTACGCAGCTCACCGATCGCGGCAACTTTACTGAAAACCGCAACTACAACAGTTACGGTTCCAACCTGACCCTGCAACAACCGTTGCTCGACTACGAGGCCTACGCCGCGTATCGCAAAGGTGTGGCGCAGTCGCTGTTTGCCGACGAGAACTTCCGGGGCAAGAGCCAGGAACTGTTGGTGCGGGTGCTCGACAACTACACCAAGGCCTTGTTCGCCCAGGATCAGATCGACATCGCCCAGGCCAAGAAGAAGGCGTACGAGCAGCAGTTCCAGCAGAACGAACACATGTTCAAGCAGGGCGAAGGCACGCGGACCGACATTCTTGAAGCCGAATCGCGCTATGAACTGGCGACCGCCGAGGAAATCGAGGCCCGCAACGAACAGGATGCCGCGCTGCGTGAACTGGGTGCGCTGGTCGGTGTACCGACAGTTGACATCTCTGACCTGGCGCCCCTGGATCAGAACTTCCAGACCTTCGCGTTGATGCCGGCCAACTACGACACCTGGCACGAACTGGCGATCAGCAACAACCCGAACCTGGCGTCACAGCGCCAGGCCGTGGAAGTGGCCCGTTATGAAGTGGAGCGCAACCGCGCCGGGCACCTGCCGAAAGTCAGTGCCTACGCCTCGATGCGCCAGAACGAATCGGAAAGCGGCAACACCTATAACCAGCGCTACGACACCAACACCATCGGCATCGAAGTCAACGTGCCGTTGTATGCCGGTGGCGGGGTGTCGGCATCGACCCGTCAGGCCAGTCGCACCATGGAACAGGCCGAATACGAACTGGACGGCAAGACCCGCGAAACGCTGATCGAACTGCGTCGCCAGTTCAGTGCCTGCCTGTCCGGCGTCAACAAACTGCGCGCCTACCAGAAAGCCCTGACGTCGGCCGAAGCGCTGGTGGTCTCGACCAAGCAAAGCATTCTTGGCGGTGAGCGGACCAACCTGGACGCGCTGAACGCCGAACAACAACTATTTACCACCCGCCGCGATCTGGCCCAGGCACGCTATGACTACCTCATGGCCTGGACCAAATTGCATTACTACGCGGGCACCTTGAGCGAGCAGGATCTGGCTCGGGTGGACGAAGCATTCGGGCAAGGCCCACGGACGCAATAGCACCGTAGTTTTTACACAAAACAACAAAAACGAGTGGTGAACATGGACGTACGCTTCAAGCCGGCTTCGGTCGGCACCCTGTTGCTTGTGATTTTTATCAACCCGGCCCAGGCGCAATACGTGGACTCGGGCAAACCCGGCGATCCGGCCAGTTGGCGCTCCGCCGAATTCCTGCGGGACTGGGGGCTGGGCCGGATGCAGGCCGATCAGGCCTACGCCGCCGGTATCACCGGCAAGGGCGTGAAGATCGGCGCGCTGGACTCCGGTTTCGACGCGGCCCATCCCGAGTTCGCCAGCGACCGGTATCACCCGGTATCAGCCAGCGGCAGCTATATCGATGGCTCGCTGTTCACGGTCAACGGCACGCTTAACCCGAACAACGATTCTCACGGCACACACGTGGTCGGCACCATGGGCGCTTCCCGTGATGGCAGCGGGATGCACGGCGTGGCGTTCAATGCGCAGATTTACGTCGGCAACACCAACAAGAACGATAGTTTCCTGTTCGGCCCCAATCCTGACCCGCGTTACTTCAAAGCGGTGTACGACGCCCTGGCCGATGCCGGCGTGCGGGCGATCAACAACAGTTGGGGCAGTCAGCCACCGGATGTCAGCTATCGAACCCTGGCTGATCTGCACGCCGCTTACGCCCAGCACTGGAACAAAGGCACCTGGCTCGATGCCGCCGCCGATGTTTCGCGTCGCGGTGTGATCAACGTGTTCAGCGCCGGTAACAGCGGTTACCCCAACGCCAGCGTGCGTTCGGCGCTGCCGTATTTTCAGCCGGACCTGGAAGGCCATTGGCTGGCCGTGTCAGGGCTGGATCAAAGCAATCAGCAGAAGTACAACCAGTGCGGCATCGCCAAGTACTGGTGCATCACCACGCCGGGGGCAAAGATCGACAGCACCATTCCCGACGGCGGTTACGCGATCAAGTCCGGCACCTCGATGGCCGCGCCCCATGCTACCGGCGCCCTGGCGCTGGTGATGGAGCGTTACCCGTACATGAACAACCAGCAGGCGCTGGAAGTGTTGCTGACCACCGCCACTCAACTCGACGGCAGCGTGACGAGCGCACCGACCGACCGGGTCGGCTGGGGCGTCGCCAACCTGAAGCGGGCGATGGGCGGACCGGGGCAATTGCTCGGCGCGTTCGACGCAAATCTGGCCACCGGGCAACGCGATGTGTGGAGCAACGATATCTCCGACAAGGCACTGATCCAGCGCCAGAGCGAAGACCTCGCCGAGCACAGCGCCTGGCAGCAAACCCTGCAAGACAAAGGTTGGCAGAACGGCGTTTCGGCAGGCGCGAGCCAACAGGACCATACCGACTATGCGGTCGGTATGGCGCGTGATGCGGCCGCCGCCAATCGGGTGTATCAGGGCAGCCTGATCAAGTCCGGCGCCGGGCACTTGGTCCTGACCGGCGACAGCACCTATCGCGGCCCGACCACAATCAATGGCGGTCTGCTGAGCGTCAACGGTTCGCTGACGTCCGCCGTTACGGTCAATGACAACAGCACCCTCGGTGGTTCCGGGCGGATCGGCGCGTTGATCGCCAACAGCGGCGCACGGGTGGCGCCGGGCAATTCCATCGGCACCTTGAGTGTGGCCGGTGACGTGACCTTCGCGCCGGGCTCGACCTACGCGGTGGAGCTCTCACCGACTGCCAGTGACCGCATCGTCGCCGGCGGCACGGCTTCCATCAGCGGCGCCACCGTCAGCCTGTCGCTGGAAAACAGCCCGACCTTGCTCAGCACCTCAGAAGCGAAAAGCCTGCTCGGTCATCAGTACGACATTCTGCAAGCGGCCGGTGGCATCCAGGGTCAGTTCGGCGCCGTGGTGCCGGACTACCTGTTCATCGGTGGCAGTCTCGCGTACAGCGGCAACGGCATCACGCTGAATGTCGAGCGCAACGCAACGTCCTTTGCCAGCGTCGGCCAGACCCCGAATCAGCGGGCCGTGGCCAGCGCCGTCGAAGGCATGGGTGCCGGTAACTCCGTGTACGAAAGCCTGTTGCTGTCGGCCACCGCCAGCGATGCGCAGCAAGCCTTCAAGCAACTGAGCGGGGAAATCTACCCGGCCCTCGGTTCGGTGCTGATCAACGACAGCCGCCAACTGCGCGACGCCATCGGCGAACGCCTGCACGATGCAAACGCCGCGCAAAGCAACGGCTGGATCAAGGCCCTCGGCGCCTGGGGCACCACCGATTCACAACACGACACCGCCGGCTACAGCACATCCATCGGCGGCCTGCTGGCAGGCGTCGACGGTGCATTGGATGAGCAGACGCGCATCGGTCTGGTCACCGGTTACAGCGACAGCTCGTTGAGCATGGGCTCTGGCACGCATTCTTCGGCCAAGGTCGACAGCTATCACCTCGGCGCTTACGCCGGGCACAACATCGGCAACTGGCGCCTGAGCACCGGCGCGGCCTACAGCTGGCATCGCGCCGACGTCAAACGTGATCTGCAATACGGCGACGTCAGCGCCAAACAGAAAGCCAAGGTCGATGCCGCCACCACTCAGGTGTTCGGCGAAGCGGCCTATCGACTGAACCTGCAACCGCTGGCCCTGGAGCCGTTCGCCAATCTGGCCTACGTGCATCTGGACAGCGACGGTTTCACCGAGAAGGGCGACGCTGCGGCATTGAAAAGCAGTGGCGACCAGCGTGATGCGGTGCTCAGCACCCTCGGCGCCAGAGCGATCAAGACGATCAGCCTGTCGGGCACGCAAAAACTCGATGTCAGCGGCCATCTCGGCTGGCAGCACAGCCTCACCGACATCGAGGCCGAGCAGCATTTGCGTTTCGCCAGCGGCAGCGCGCCGTACAGCGTCGAAAGTTCGCCGCTGGTACGCGACGCGGCGCTGGTCGGCGTGCAGGCCAGCCTCGCGCTGAGCCGCGACGTGCGGGTGAACCTTGATTACAACGGACAACTGGCCAACCGCGAGAAGACTCACGGCGTTGGCCTGAGCCTCAACTGGCAGTTCTGACTGATCGTTCCCACGCTCTGCGTGGGAACGCCTCACGGGCTGCATTCCCACGCGGGAGCGTAGGAACGATCAGGTTCTGAACAAACGGATTTTGTGCAACATCACTAAGGAAGGTCGCTGGATGAAAAATAACAACACCCCCGCGCAATCGGGTGGATGCTTTCGCCTGAAAACTCTCAATCGCGCCTTGCTTTGCGCCTTGGCCACCTGGGGTAGCGCACACGCTGCGCCCTATGTGGAAAGCGGCCGGGCAGGGGATGCCGCCAGTTGGCGCAGCACCGAGTTCCAGGCGGATTGGGGCCTGGGCGCAATCGGCGCGGATTACGCCTACGCCGCCGGTTACACCGGCAAAGGCGTGAAGCTGGGGATCTTTGACCAGCCGGTGTACGCCGCGCACCCGGAGTTTTCCGGGCCGAACAAAGTGGTGACCCTGGTCACCAGCGGCATTCGTGAATACACCGACCCGTACATTCCGGTCAAAGCCGGGGACGCGTTCCGTTATGACGGTTCGCCCTCGGTCGGTTCCGACGGCAAGCTTGGCGCCCACGGCACCCACGTTGGCGGCATCGCCGCCGGCAGCCGTGACGGTGGGCCGATGCACGGCGTGGCGTTCGGTGCGCAGATCATCAGCGCCGACAACGGCGACCCGGGTCCGGAAGATGGCATCGTGCGCGGCAACGACGGCGCGGTGTACAAGGCCGGCTGGGATGCGCTGATCGCCAGTGGCGCGCGGATTATCAACAACAGCTGGGGGATCGGCATCACCGACCGTTTCGACCTCGGCGGCCGTGACCCGGCGCACCCGCACTTCACCGTCAACGACGCGCAATTGCAATTCAACGAAATCCGCACACTGCTGGGGACCAAACCGGGCGGCGCCTACGACGGTGCAATCGCCGCCGCGCGCAGCGGTATCGTGACGATTTTCGCGGCGGGCAACGACTACAACCTGAACAACCCGGACGCCATCGCCGGCCTCGGTTACTTCGTGCCGGACATCGCGCCGAACTGGATCACCGTCGCCGCACTGCAAAAGAACCCGGATCTGGCCAGTGCCAATCCCTACATCATGAGTACATTCTCTTCGCGCTGCGGCTACACCGCGAGTTTCTGCGTCTCGGCACCGGGTACGAAAATCTACAGCTCGATCATTGAAGGCACCAACGCCGACAACCTGACCACCGGCTACAAAAACTACAACGGCACCTCGATGGCCGCGCCGCACGTGGCCGGTTCCATGGCGGTGTTGATGGAGCGTTTCCCGTATATGTCCGGTGATCAGGTTGCCAGCGTGTTGCGCACCACGGCCACTGACCTTGGCGCACCGGGCATCGACGCCCTGTACGGCTGGGGCATGATCAACCTGCGCAAGGCCATCGACGGCCCGTCGATGTTCGTCACTGAGCAGGACATCCCGACGGAGTTCCGCATCCAGGGCGCCTATGGCTCCGGCCAGTTCGTGGCCGACCTGCCAGGCATCGGCGCGATCATCGACGCCGGCAAACCCACCGAGCGCGTGTGCACCGACATCACTTGCGGTCTCGACACCTGGCGCAATGACATTTCCGGTCACGGCGGTTTGACCAAGCAAGGCATCGGCACCCTGGTCATGACCGGCGCCAACACCTACACCGGTCCGACCCTGGTCAATCAGGGGCGACTGGCAATCAATGGCTCGCTGCAATCGGCGGTCACGGTCAACGATGGTGGCATCCTCGGCGGTAACGGGCACATCGCGGCACTGACCGCGAAGAGCGGCGGTATCGTCGCGCCGGGCAACTCAATCGGCACCTTGAACGTGGCCGGTGACGTGACCTTCGAACCGGGTTCGACCTATTCCGTCGAAGTCTCGCCGACCAGCAGCGACCGCGTTGTCGCTGGCGGCACGGCAACCATTGAAGGCGCAACGGTCGCCCTGACCCTGGAAAACAGCCCGACACTGCTGACCACCGGCGAGGTGAAATCCCTGCTCGGCAGCCAGTTCAACATTCTGCAGGCGGCGGGCGGCATTCAAGGTCGCTTCGGTCAGGTCTTGCCGAGCTATGCGTTTCTCGGCGGCACCCTCGATTACTCCTCGGGCGGTGTTCAACTGGACGTCGGGCGTAACGGCGCGTCGTTCGCCAGTGTCGGCCTGACCCCGAACCAGCGTGCCGTCGGTGCAGCCGCCGAACGTCTGGGCGCGGGCAATGCGTTGTTCGAAACCCTGTTGCTGTCGCCGACAGCCGCTGTCGCGCAGGACGCTTTCCAGCAACTGTCCGGCGAGATCCATCCGGCCATCGGCACCATGCTGATCAACGACAGCCATTACCTGCGCGATGCCGTGGGCGAACGTCTGCGCGAGCGGGATCTGTTCGACGCCGGTGCACCGACCGATGACCGCAGCAACGCCTGGCTCAAAGTGCTGGGCGCCTGGGGCAAGAGCGATGGCGGCTATAAAAATGCCGACTCCAACAGCTCCATCGGCGGCTTGCTGGCCGGCGTCGACGGTTTGATCGCTGAAGATACACGTCTGGGTTTCGTTACCGGTTATAGCGACAGCTCTTTGAACATGGGCAAAGGTACACATTCGTCTGCATCGGCCGATAGCTATCACTTGGGTGCGTACCTGGGGCATCAGATCGATGCGCTGCGCCTGACTGCCGGCGCGGCTTACAGCTGGCATCGCATCGACGTCAAACGTGATCTGCAATTCGCGGGTGTCAGCGGCAAGCAGAAAACCAAACGCGATGCGACCACCGCGCAACTGTTCACAGAAGCAGCCTACGATCTCGGTCTGCAACCGATGAATCTGGAGCCGTTCGCCAACCTGGCTTACGTGCACCTGAACAGCGACAGCTTCACCGAGAAGGGTGATGCCGCCGCACTGAAGGGCGGTGAAGATAACCGCGACGCCGTGCTGTCGACCCTCGGCGTTCGCGCCAAGCGCACGTTTGCCCTGTCGGACAAACATCAGCTTGAACTGGGCGCGACACTGGGCTGGCAGCACAACCTGAGCAGCGTGGATTCCGACAGCCACTTGGCCTTCGTCAATGGCAACAGTGCGTTCACCGTGCAAAGTGTGTCGATGGATCGAGATGCAGCGGTGGTCGGCGTACGCGCCGGGCTGGCGCTGAATCGCGATGTCCGGGTCAACCTGGACTACAACGGACTGATCGGTTCGAACGAGAAGGACCACGGTGTGGGCCTGACGCTGGACTGGCAGTTCTAAGGTGTAGCGGCAGTTCGGCAAAGAACTGCCGTTTTTGAAAGGAAGAGAGAGCACGACATGGGACTGTTTGACTACAAAAATGCCGACGGCAAAGCGTTGTACAGCGATGCCATCGCACTGACGCTGTATTCCTACACGCCAACCGGGCAGGCTTTGCCCGGCACCGGTTGGGCGCCACTGGGCGCCACGGCACTGGGTTATCAAGGAAAGACCGACGCGAAAGGAACGTTCTTCGGCGAGAAGGACGGCTTCACCAGCGCCGAGGCGGAGGTGCTCGGCAAATATGACGCGGCGGGCAAGCTGATCGGTATCGGCGTGGCCTTTCGCGGCACGGGCGGGCTGGATTACAGCGACACCTTTGGCGACATGAAAAACAACCTGCTGGCAGCGATCGGGCCGGTGGATTACGCCACCAACTACGCGAAAAACGCCTTCGACAACCTGCTGAAGGCTGTGGCCGCGTTTGCCACGGCCCATGGCATCGCCGCCAAGGACGTGCTGATCAGCGGCCACAGCCTCGGTGGTCTCGGGGTCAACAGCGTGGCTGATTTGAGCGCGAGCAACTGGGGCGGGTTCTTCAAGGACGCCAACTACATTTCGTTTGCCTCGCCGACCCAGAGCAACACCGGCACCAACGTGCTGAACATCGGCTACGAGAACGATCCGGTGTTCCGTGTGCTCGACGGCACCACGTTCAGCACGGCGTCGATGGGCAAACACGACAAGCCGCACGACTCGACCACCGACAACATCGTCAACTTCAACGATAACTACGCGTCCACCGCGCAGAACCTGGTGCCGTTCAGCATCGTCAATCCGCTGAACTGGTCGGCCCATAGCTCGCTGGGGTATGCCGATGGCCTGAACCGGGTGATCGACTCAAAGTTCTATAACCTCACCAGTCAGGACTCGACCATTATCGTGTCCAACCTGGAAGCGTCCTCCCGGGGCAAGACCTGGGTCGAAGATCTGGGCCGCAGCGGCGAGACGCACACCGGCAGCACCTTCATCATCGGCACCGACAGCAACGACTGGCTCAAGGGCGGGGCGGGCAACGACTTCCTCGAAGGACGCGCCGGTGATGATCTGTTCCGCGATGACGGTGGCTTCAACATCCTGCTCGGCGGCCAGGGCCATAACACCTTCGACCTGCAGAAACCGTTGCAGAACTTCAGTTTCGCCAACGACGGTGACGGCACCCTGTACGTGCGCGACGCCTACGGCGGCATCAGCATGACTCGCGACATCGGCGCGCTGGTGAGCAAGGAGTCGGGGTCGTGGTGGAGCAGCAAGGAAATCACCTGGACCGTCACCGGCAAAGGCCTGGCCAACGGCGCCGAGCTGACCCAGTACAACCATTCGCTCAATGGCGGCGCACTCGGCGACACGCTGAAAGCCACCGCTGACGGCGACTGGCTGTTCGGCCTGGGCGGCGACGATCACTTGTTCAGCGACAAGGCCCACGTGACCTTCGTCGGCGGCGCCGGCAACGACGTGATGAATGCGGTAGGTGGCAACAACACTTTCCTGTTCAGCGGCGCCTTCGGCTTCGATGCGATCAATGGCTACCAGGGCAGCGACAAACTGGTGTTCATGGGCGTTCAGGGCGCAGGGCAGGGCTACGACTACAAGCAACACGCTTCGCAGTCCGGCGCCGATACCGTGCTGAAGATTGGCGACTATGCCGTGACCCTGATCGGGGTGGGTGTGGCTAACCTGTCCGACTCGAGTTTCGTGTTCGCCTGATTCCGTATGGGAACCACCGTGGCTTGCGGCGGTTCCCATTGGGGTTGCATGACACAAATGTTGTAACTGAAATGCTCCGGAACGCCTCGGGAGGGGCGCTTTGGTTGTGAGCTATCTCTGAATAATTCCAACAAAGAGAGAGGCAACAGCAATGGGTGTGTACGACTACAAGAACTTCAGCTCAGCGGATTCCAAGGCGTTGTTCACTGATGCCATGGCCATCACGCTGTACTCCTATCACAACCTCGACAACGGTTTCGCTGTCGGGTATCAACACAACGGCTTCGGCCTCGGCCTGCCGGCCACGCTGGTTTCGGCGCTGATCGGCGGCACGGATTCGCAAGGCGTGATTCCCGGACTCCCGTGGAACCCCGACTCGGAAAAACTCGCTCTGGACGCCGTGAAAAAGGCTGGCTGGACGCCCATCACCGCCTCGCAACTGGGTTATGAAGGCAAGACCGATGCTCGCGGAACCTTCTTCGGCGAAAAGGCCGGCTACACCAGCGCGCAAGTGGAAATCCTCGGCAAGTACGACGCCCAGGGCCATCTCACGGAAATCGGCATCGCGTTTCGCGGCACCAGCGGCCCGCGGGAAATCCTGATCGGCGACTCCATCGCCGACGCCATCAATGACCTGCTCGCAGCGTTCGGTCCCAAGGATTACGCCAAGAACTACGTTGGTGAAGCCTTCGGCAACCTGCTGAACGATGTGGTGGCCTTCGCCAAGGCCAACGGTCTCACCGGCAAGGACGTGCTGGTCAGTGGTCACAGCCTCGGCGGCCTGGCGGTCAACAGCATGGCGGACTTGAGCGGCGGCAAATGGGGCGGGTTCTTCCAGGACTCCAACTACATCGCCTACGCCTCGCCGACCCAGAGCAGCACCGACAAAGTGCTCAACGTCGGCTACGAGAACGACCCGGTGTTCCGCGCGCTCGACGGCTCGACCTTCACCGGTGCATCGCTCGGCGTACACGACGCGTCGAAAGTGTCGGCGACCGACAACATCGTCAGCTTCAACGACCACTACGCTTCGAACGTGTGGAACGTGCTGCCATTCTCGATCGTCAACGTCCCGACCTGGATCTCGCACCTGCCGACTGCCTACGGCGACGGCATGAACCGGGTGATCGAGTCGAAGTTCTACGACCTCACCAGCCGTGACTCGACGATCATCGTCGCCAACCTGTCGGACCCGGCGCGGGCCAACACCTGGGTGCAGGACCTCAACCGCAACGCCGAAACCCACAAGGGCAGCACCTTCATCATCGGCAGCGACGGCAACGACCTGATCCAGGGCGGTAGCGGCAATGACTACCTCGAGGGCCGCGCCGGAAACGACACGTTCCGTGACAGCGGCGGCTACAACGTCATTCTTGGCGGCGCCGGCAACAACACCCTCGACTTGCAGCAGTCGGTGAACAAGTTCGACTTCGCCAACGACGGCGCCGGCAACCTGTATGTCCGCGATGCCAACGGCGGGATCAGCATCACCCGCGACATCGGCAGCATCGTCACCAAGGAGCCGGGGTTCCTCTGGGGCCTGTTCAAGGACGACGTGACCCACAGCGTCACGGCGGATGGCCTGAAGGTCGGCAACAACGTCACCCAGTACGAGTCGAGCGTGAAGGGCACCAGTGGCGTCGACACCCTCAAGGCGCACGCCAGCGGTGACTGGCTGTTCGGCCTGGACGGCAACGATCACCTGATCGGTGGCGTGGGCAATGACGTGTTTGTCGGCGGCACCGGCAATGACCTGATGGAGTCGGGTGGCGGGGCGGATACGTTCCTGTTCAACGGCGCGTTCGGCCAGGACCGGGTGGTGGGTTACACCGCCAACGACAAACTGGTGTTTCTCGGCGTGCAGGGCGTGTTGCCGGGCGATGACTTCCGTGCCCATGCCACCTCGGTGGGGCAGGATACGGTGCTGAAGTTTGGCGGTGATTCCGTGACGCTGGTCGGGGTTTCGCTGAGCAGTCTCAGTGCCGATGGCATCGTGATCGCCTGATGGTGGATGTGGAGAGGGAATTTTTCCCCTCTCCACTTCAAAAGTGACTCACTGGCCACTACCTGACTCAAACCCCTGCACAAACAGGAAATGCGGACTAAAGCCAATGACGCTGTAACCGTCATCTATAGGCAAGCCGCCATTGAGTACAGGAGATTCAAACGTGAAAGGTTTCAAGGGGTATATCGGTATCGTCGGGTTGGCGCTGCTTTCGGCCAACGCCTGGGCCGACTTGCCTCACAGCTCGATTCTGAGCCGCTACGGCGTCAGTACCGATGAATTGCCAAAGCCGGTCGAAAGCGATGAAGTCAAACCCGTTGAAGAGAAAAGCCGCTTTCATATTCAGCCCGAACAACCGTTCGTGACCGTTCGTATCGGCGAAAACAATGAGCCCGAAATGACCGGCAACCTGAGCATCGACCGCATGGCGCAACAGGAGCGTCAACGTTGCCAGCGCTTGCAGGAAGAAATGGTCCGGCGCGGTGAACGCGCGTTGAACTGCGACGGCACGCTTCCGGGCATGGCATTACCCCGCTGAAGAATGCAAAAAAGGCTGCGCTCCAACAGGATTGCAGCCTTTTTTGATGGGGTAACCGTCAATCTTCCTTGCGCACCGTGGCCACTTCGTCGGACTTCACGCGGATCTTCGCGCCGGAAATGTCCCGGAACTCATAAAAACCATCTTCCGACTTGGTCTTCGGCATGTCCTGGGTCAAATACTGCGTGCCGTTCTGCAACGTCACCACCGTCGGGGTCGAGCAACCGGCCAACGTTATCAGCGCTGCTGCCGCCAACGGCATACACAATGTCTTGAAATTCATACCCAGCGTTCCTCATTCAATTCGACCGATGCCGGTCTTCTAACGCGGTTGGTGCCGAATAGCCCGCAAAAGTTCGATGGACTGGCGAAAAAACCCGGATCGCGGATGCCACTGATCCTTTTCCGTTTGCACCCGGCGGGGCGGAACTGGTATCTGTACGCATAACCAGTACTCGTTCGCCATGGCCCTTTATCACCGTGACTTCCAGCCCCCTCGACGATCCGTTCTATTACCTCAACAACTTCCGGCAAGTGCTTGACTGGCTTGAGCTTCGTTATGCCGATGTGATGAGCGAAACGGAACATGCTTTCATCCGCGACTTCAAGGCACTGCCTCGCGGGTCCCAGGGTTTGCTGGTGCGGATGGTGATGCGCAAGGGCGTGCATTTTCGGGCGGGCAAGCTCAGTTATGCGGAAATTGGCGACATCGCGTTGGCCGCGCAGCCGTTGCTCGATCATGGCTGGCTGGATGAGCAGGCGCTGCTGTCGATGCCGGAGCTGTTCGATCTGTGTTTGAAGGCCGAAGTCCTGCAAGCCTTCGGCCCGGCCATCAACGAACCGAAGGGACGGAAAGTTGACTGGCTGCCGGTCCTGCATGAGCAGTTTCCCGAATCACGCCGCTGGCACGACTGGTGCCCGCAAATCGCGGATCGGCTGTTCAGCCTGACGCTGATGGATTTGTGCGACCGGTTTCGCCTGATGTTCTTCGGCAATCTCTACCAGGACTGGTCGGAGTTCGTCCTCGCCGATCTCGGGATTTTCACCTACGAAAAAGTCGAGTTCAGCGCTGACTCCCGAGGCCTGCGCAGCCGGGCCGACGTCGATGCCTGCCTGTTCCTGCACGACTGTCAGCAACGTTTCGAAGCGGGCGAGGCGCTGGAGCCGATTGCCGAAGAGCTGAGCGTTTTGCAGTTCGACAACCCGTGGCTGCAACGTCGGCTCGGCAAGCTGCTGTTCCAGATCGGCCAGCACTGCGAACGCATCGCGGAATTTGCCTTGGCCCTGAGCCTTTATCGCGACTGCGCCTATCCCGGCGCGCGGTTGCGGATGATTCGGGTGCTGGAGCGCTGTGGCGAATATGCCCTGGCGCTGGAACTGGGCACGCTGGCCGAACAGGCGCCGGAAAGCGCCGCCGAACAGCAGGGTCTGCAACGGGCGTTGCCACGTCTGCGGCGCAAACTCGGCGGGCCGGCGCTCAAACGTGTTGCGCCAAGACCGGTGGAACGGCTGGATCTGCACTTGGAACGGCTCGATCCGGCGCTGTCGGTGGAATATCACGTGCAGGCGCATCTGCATGAAGACGCAGGCCCGGTGCATTACGTGGAAAACAGCCTGATCAACTCACTGTTCGGCCTGCTGTGCTGGCCGGCGGTATTTGCGCCGCTGCCGGGCGCGTTTTTCAATCCGTTCCAGCGTGGGCCGGCGGACTTGCTCCATGAAGATTTCCAGGGGCGTCGGGCCGAACTGTTCGAGGCCTGCCTGGCGGAACTCGACGACGGCCGTTATGCCGACACCATCCGCAGCCGATTTGCCACCAAGTGGAGCATCCAGTCGCCCTTCGTGTTCTGGGGGGCGCTCAATGAAGAACTGCTGGAACAAGCGCTGACCTGCCTGCCGGCCGAACACCTCAAGCACTGGTTCAATCGCCTGTTGCTGGACATCAAGGCCAACCGCGCCGGCATGCCGGACTTGATCCAGTTCTGGCCGCAACACAAGACCTACCGGATGATCGAAGTCAAAGGCCCCGGTGACCGCCTGCAGGACAACCAGTTGCGTTGGCTGGAGTTCTGCCATACGCATCAGATGCCAGTGGCCGTGTGTTACGTGCAATGGGCGGAGCAGGGCGCTTGAGCTACAGCATTGCGGTGCGGGCGCTGTGCGAATTCACTGCCAAGAGCGGCGACCTCGACTTGCGCTTCACACCGTCACCCACGGCGCTGGAAGGTATTGCCGGCCACCGCACCGTCGCCTCGCGGCGCAATGACGCCTATCAGAGCGAAGTCGCGCTGGAAGGTGAATACCGCACGCTCAGGGTCAAGGGCAGGGCAGACGGCTATGACCCGACGCAGAACTGCCTGGAGGAAGTCAAAACCTATCGCGGTGACCTGAGCAAACAACCGGCCAATCACCGCGCGCTGCACTGGGCTCAAGCGAAGATCTACGGTTGGCTGATGTGCTGCCGGTTGCAGCTTGAACAGATCAATCTGGCGCTGGTGTACTTCGATATCGTCAGCGAAAAGGAAACCTGTCTGGTCGAGGCCTTTAGCGCCGAAACCTTGCGCGAATTCTTCGAACAACAATGCGGCTTGTTCCTGGCATGGGCCGAACAGGAAATGGCCCAGCGTGGGGCCCGCAATCACGCGGCACAGCAACTGAGCTTTCCCCATGCCGATTTCCGCCCCGGCCAGCGTCATCTCGCCGAGTCGGTGTTCAAAGCCGTCAGCACCGGCCGCTGCCTGATGGCCCAGGCCCCCACCGGTATCGGCAAGACCCTTGGCACGCTGTTCCCGATGCTCAAGGCGCTCGCGCCGCAGCAACTGGACAAGGTGTATTTCCTGACCGCCAAGACCCCGGGACGCAAACTGGCACTGGATGCGGCGCAGGTGCTGTTCGATCGCAGCGAAACCCTGCCACTGCGGGTGCTGGAAATGGTCGCCCGGGACAAGGCGTGCGAGCATCCCGACAAGGCCTGTCACGGTGAGTCCTGCCCGTTGGCCCAGGGCTTTTACGACCGACTGCCGGCCGCACGTGAAGCCGCCAGCCGATTGCAGTTGATGGATCAGGCAGCGCTCCGCGATGTTGCCGCGCAACACTCGGTGTGCCCGTATTACCTGAGCCAGGAAATGGCGCGCTGGGCCGATGTGGTGGTCGCGGACTACAACTATTACTTCGATTTCAGCGCGCTGCTGTTCGGCCTGGCCCAGCTCAATCAATGGAAGGTCGCGGTGCTGGTAGACGAGGCGCACAACCTGGTCGAGCGCGGGCGGCAGATGTACAGCGCCACCCTCGATCAGGCGATCTTCAATGGCGTACGCAACACCGCGCCCGAGGCCTTGAAAAAGCCCTTGCAGCGGGTCAACCGTGAATGGAATGCCCTGCACAACGCGCAACTGGCGCCGTATCAGGCTTACGACAAGGCGCCGGAAAAACTGCTGCAAGCGATCACGTCGTGCAGCGCGAGCATCGGCGATTACCTCAACGACCACCCGCAAGGACTCGACAGTGGCTTGCAGAATGCCTACTTCGAAATGCTGCAATTCGGTCGCGTAGCGGAGTTGTTCGACGCGCACTACCTGTTCGACATCAGCAAGCGCGACCTCGACCGCAAACGCCCGTTGTCGCAACTGTGCCTGCGCAACGTGGTACCGGCCGCGCTGCTCGGCCCGCGCCTGAAAGCGGCACGCAGCACCGTGCTGTTCTCCGCGACCCTCAGCCCGCGCCACTATTATGCAGACTTGCTCGGCACCCCGGCCGACACGGTGTGGATCGACGTTGAATCGCCGTTCAGCGCCGAGCAGTTGCAGGTGCGGATCATCAGCCAGATCTCCACCCGGTTCACCCATCGTCAGGCGTCGCTGGAGCCGATTGTCGAACTGATCGCCCGCCAGTTTGGCGAGCGCCCGGGCAACTACCTGGCGTTCTTCAGCAGCTTCGATTACCTGCAACAGGTCGCGCAATTGCTCGCCGAACGGCATCCGCAGATCACGCTATGGCTGCAATCGCGAGGCATGGCCGAAGGACAGCGGCAGGCGTTTCTCGATCAGTTCACGGCGCACAGCCAGGGCATCGGTTTTGCGGTGCTCGGCGGCGCGTTCGGCGAAGGCATCGACTTGCCCGGCGCCCGGCTGATCGGTGCCTTTGTCGCCACGCTGGGGCTGGCGCAGCTCAACCCGGTCAACGAACAGATGAAACGGCGCATGGCGGCGATCTTCGGTGCCGGTTATGACTACACCTACCTGTTCCCCGGCGTGCAGAAAGTGGTGCAGGCCGCCGGGCGGGTGATCCGCACTCAGCAGGATCGAGGCGTGGTCATGCTGATCGACGACCGTTTCGCCGAGAGCCGGATCAAGCAGTTGTTGCCGCGCTGGTGGCAGCTCGATCATGCAGATGCGCCTTTCCAATCCGCCGGTTTGACGCATACTCCTGTTATTGAAAATCTGCTTTGAGCCAAGCCTGATGAGCGAGAACAAGAAGTCCGCTGCGATCGAAGAAATGCGCTTTCGCCTGCTGATCGATGCGGTGGTCGATTATGCGATCTACATGATCGACCCCAGCGGCATCATCACCAGCTGGAACTCCGGGGCCAAACGCTTCAAGGGTTATGAGGAAGCCGAGATTCTCGGCGAACATTTTTCGCGGTTCTACACCGATGAAGATCGCGCCGTCGGCATGCCGCAGCGCGCACTGGATACGGCGATCCGCGAAGGGCGGTTCGAAGGTGAAGGCTGGCGGGTGCGCAAGGACGGCACGCACTTCTGGTGCCACGTGGTGATCGACCCGATTTTCAGCCCGAGCGGGCAATTGCTCGGGTTTGCCAAGATCACCCGCGACCTGACCGACCGCAAGATGGCCGAGGAAACCCTCAAGCAAAGCGAACAGCAGTTCCGGCTGCTGGTGCAGGGCGTCACCGACTACGCGATCTACATGCTCAGCCCTGAAGGCCGCGTGACCAACTGGAACCCCGGCGCGCAGCGGATCAAGGGCTATGCGCCGGACGAAGTCATCGGCAAGCATTTCTCGATGTTCTACACCCCGGAAGACCGTGAGATGGGGGAGCCGCAACGCGCGCTGGAAACCGCTGTGCGCGAAGGACGCTTCGAGAACAAGAGCTGGCGCCTGCGCAAGGACGGCACGCGGTTTCTGGCGCATGTGGTGGTCGATGCGATTCGTGGCGAAACCGGCACGCTGCTCGGTTTTGCCAAGATCACCCGGGACGTCACTGAAACCCATCAGGCGCAACAAGCGCTGGAGCAAACCCGCGAGGCGCTGTTCCAGGCGCAGAAGATGCAGGCCATCGGCCAACTCAGCGGCGGTATCGCCCATGACTTCAACAATCTGCTGACAGTGATCCTCGGTAACCTGGAGATCGTGCGCAAACGTGTCGGCGACGACCCGAAGGTCAGCCGCCTGCTGGAAAACGCCACCCAGGGCGCATTGCGTGGCGTCTCGCTGACCCAGCGCATGCTGGCCTTCGCCCGGCGCCAGGAACTCAAGACCGAAGCCGTGGATATTCCGAAACTGGTGCAAGGCATCACCGGCCTGCTGCGCAGTTCACTGGGGCCGGGGATTCGCATCGAAACGCAGTTTCCGGAAAATCTTGAAACGGTGCTGGCCGATACCAACCAGCTCGAACTGGCGGTGCTTAACCTGGCCACCAACGCGCGGGATGCGATGCCCGAGGGCGGCAGCGTGGTCATCGGCGCGCAGCCGCAAGTGGTTCTGGAGCAGAGCCAGTCGAGCCTGGCAGCGGGGCGTTATGTCTGCCTGAGCGTGACCGACACCGGCGAAGGCATGGACGACGAGACACTGGCCTCGGCGACCGATCCGTTCTTCACCACCAAAGGCCTGGGCAAGGGCACGGGGCTTGGGCTATCGATGGTGCACGGCTTCATCGAACAGCTGGGCGGGCGTTTCATTCTCAAAAGCGTGAAGGGGAAGGGGACTTGCGCAGAACTCTGGTTGCCGGTCGCCGCCGACGGGGTGACGACCAAGCCTCTGAGCCCGAGACCGTCCACCGCGTCGGTGCCACGGCTCAGTGTTCTGGTGGTGGATGACGACAGTCTGGTACTGACCAGCACCAGCCTCCTGCTGGAGGATCTGGGTCACCGGGTTATCAGCGCGACATCCGGTGCCCAGGCATTGGTGCTGTTCGACCAAGGGGAAGTCATCGACCTGATGATCACCGACATGGCCATGCCACAGATGAGCGGCGCCCAACTGGCGCACGCGGTGCGACTGCTCAAGCCGGACCTGCCGATCATCCTCGCCACCGGCTACGCCGAGCGCATCGAGGGTTTTGCAGCAGGACTGCCGCGACTGTCCAAACCGTTCAATCAGATGAATCTGGTGGAAATCATCGCCCAGTCGATGAAATGACAAAAAGAAGCCCGGCCATGAAGGTCGGGCTTTTTTTTGCCTCGTTGTCAGGCCTTGCGTTGGGCCAGACTGCGTTCCATCCGCGCAATGCCTTCTTCCAGCAGCGAGCGCGGGCAACCGAAGTTCAGGCGTACGAATTGCTGGCTGTGATCACCGAAATCCAGTCCCGGGCTGAGTCCGACGCGGGCCTGTTCGAGGAAGAACTGCTGCGGATTGTCCAGCCCAAGCGCCGAGCAATCGAGCCACGCCAGATAAGTGCCCTGCGGCACGTTGATCGTCACGCCCGGCAGACGGCTGCGGACCGCCTCAACCAGATAATCGCGGTTGGCTTGCAGGTATTGTTTGAGTTCCTTCAGCCACGGGCCGGCCTCGCTGTAGGCCACGCGGGTGGCTTCCATGCCCAGCGGGTTGACGCTGTCGACCATGCCGCAGCGGGCGTGGTTGACCCGTTCGCGCAGGGCGCTGTCCTGAATGATCATGAACGAGGTCTTGAGGCCGGCAATGTTGTAGGCCTTGCTCGCGGACATCAGGGTGATGGTGCGACGGGCGATGTCCGGGCTCAGGGACGCGGTCGGAATGTGCACGCGACCGTCGTAGCACAACTCGGCATGGATTTCGTCTGAGATGATCCAGGCGTCCTGCGCCACGCAGATGTCCGCGACCGCTTGCAGTTCTTCACGGCCAAAGACCTTGCCGATCGGGTTGTGCGGGTTGCTCAGCAGCAGGGCGCCACCACCGGTCAGGGATTCACGCAAGGCGTCCAGTGGCGTGGCGTAGGTGCCGTCGGCCTGGGCGTTGAATTCCAGCTCGACCCGATTCAGGCCCCAATGGCCCGGCGCGTGGCGCAGCGGCGGGTAGTTCGGGGTTTGCACCACGACGTTCTGCTGCGGCTGTACCAACGCCTTGAGCGCCATGTTGAAACCCGATTCGACGCCCGGCAGGAAGATCAACTCCTGCGGTTTGACCCGCCAGGCGAATTTGTCCCACAGGTCGGCGACGATGGCCTCGCGCAGGTTGTCCTGGGCCACGCTGTAACCCACCAACGGGTGCAGCAGACGCTGTTGCAGCGCCTCGATGACCACCGGCGGTGCCGCGAAATCCATGTCAGCGACCCACATCGGCAACACGTCGGCCGTGTAGCGGCTCCACTTGGTGCTGCCGGTGTCGTGGCGGTCGAATACCTGATCAAAATCGAAAGTCATGCGCGGTCTCTGAAGGCGGAGATGGGTCGTGCCCGGGATGATAAACCCCCACCCCCTGTGGGCGCGAACTTGTGACCGATGAATGGCCGACGGTCGGTTTTCACACAGGCAGCGAGGGCGTTGTCTACAGTGAAAAGGTCGGCACTCGTCTGCCGCAACCGTGATTGTCCAGAAAAACCCGGCTCAAGTACCGGGTTCCACCTGATCAGGAGTGCACGATGGATCTCAGCCGTCGTCAGTTCTTCAAGGTCGCCGGTATCGGCCTTGCAGGCTCTAGCCTGGGCGCGTTGGGCATGGCCCCGACGCTGGCCTTCGCCGAGCAGGTGCGCCACTTCAAGCTTGCCCACACCCATGAAACCCGCAACACCTGCCCGTATTGCTCGGTCGGTTGCGGCTTGATCATGTACAGCCAGGGCGATGCCGCGAAGAACGTTGCGCAAAACATTATCCATATCGAGGGCGACGCCGACCACCCGGTCAACCGCGGCACCCTCTGCCCGAAAGGCGCCGGCCTTCTGGACTTCATTCACAGCCCCGGCCGCTTGCAGTACCCGCAGGTGCGCAAGCCCGGCAGCAGCGAATGGACCCGTATCACCTGGGACGAAGCGCTCGACCGCGTCGCCGACCTGATGAAGGCCGACCGCGACGCCAATTTCGTCGAGAAGAACGCCCAGGGGCAAACGGTGAACCGCTGGCTGACAACCGGGTTCCTCGCAGCGTCGGCGGCGTCCAACGAAGCGGGCTACATCACCCACAAGGTGGTGCGCAGTCTCGGCATGCTGGGGTTCGATAACCAGGCGCGTGTCTGACACGGCCCGACGGTGGCAAGTCTTGCCCCGACGTACGGCCGTGGAGCCATGACCAACACCTGGACCGATATCGCCAACGCGAATCTGATCCTGGTGATGGGCGGCAACTCCGCTGAAGCGCATCCTTGCGGCTTCAAATGGGTAACCGAAGCCAAGGCGCACAACGCGGCGCGGCTGATTGTGGTCGACCCCAGGTTTACCCGAACCGCCTCCGTGGCCGATTACTACGCGCCGATTCGCACCGGCAGCGACATCGCGTTCATGGGCGGGCTGATCAATTACCTGCTGACCGAGGACAAGATCCAGCACGAATACGTGCGCAATTACACCGATGTGTCGTTCATCGTCAAAGCCGGATTCGGCTTCGAGGACGGACTGTTCACCGGTTACGACGCGGCCAAGCGCACCTATACGGACAAATCCAGCTGGGGTTACGAACTGGGCGAGGACGGCTTTGCCAAAGTCGACCCGACGCTGCAGGACCCGCGTTGCGTCTATCAATTGATGAAGCAGCATTACAGCCGCTACAACATCGATCTGGCGAGCCAGATCTGCGGCATGCCCGTCGATGCGATGCAGAAAATCTGGGAGGAAATCGCCACTTGCTCGACGCCGGGCAAGACCATGACCATTCTCTACGCGCTGGGCTGGACCCAGCACTCGATCGGCTCGCAGATCATCCGCAGCGCGGCGATGGTGCAACTGTTGCTGGGCAACGTTGGCATGCCGGGTGGCGGGGTCAACGCCTTGCGCGGGCACTCGAACATTCAGGGCCTGACCGATCTCGGTCTGCTGTCGAACTCGTTGCCGGGTTACCTGACGTTGCCGATGGATGCCGAACAGGACTACAACGGCTACATCAAGAAACGCACGCAATTGCCGTTGCGGCCGGGGCAGTTGTCCTACTGGCAGAACTACAGCAAGTTCCACGTCAGCCTGATGAAAGCCTGGTACGGCGCCAATGCCACTGCCGAAAACCGGTGGGCCTACGACTACCTGCCGAAACTCGACATCCCCAACTACGACATCCTCAAGGTGTTCGACCTGATGGGGCAGGGCAAGGTCAACGGCTACATGTGCCAGGGCTTCAACCCGATTGCCGCACTGCCGGACAAGAACCGGGTGATGGCGGCACTGGCCAAACTGAAATGGCTGGTGGTGATGGATCCGCTGGCCACCGAAACCTCACAGTTCTGGGAGAACGTCGGGCCGTACAACGACGTGAAGAGCGCCGACATCCAGACTGAAGTCATTCGTCTGCCCACCACTTGCTTTGCCGAAGAGGACGGCTCGCTGGTCAACAGCAGCCGCTGGCTGCAATGGCACTGGAAAGGCGCCGACGGCCCGGGCGAAGCGCGCACCGACGTGCGGATCATGACCGAACTGTTCATGCGCTTGCGTCAGCGTTATCAGGCCGAGGGCGGGGCCTATCCGGATCCGATCCTCAAACTGTCCTGGCCGTACAAGGTTCCGGAAGAACCGTCGCCGGAAGAAATCGCCAAGGAGGTCAACGGCTACGCCACGACGGATTTCACTGACGCCACGGGCGCGACGATCAAAGGCAATTCGCAACTGGCCGCGTTCGCCCAGCTCAAGGATGACGGCAGCACCGCGTCCGGCTGCTGGATCTTCTGCGGCAGTTGGACCGAGGCCGGTAACCAGATGGCGCGGCGCGACAATTCCGACCCTTACGGCATGCATCAGCATCAAGGCTGGGCGTGGGCCTGGCCGGCGAACCGGCGGATTCTCTACAACCGCGCCTCGGCGGATGTGTCGGGCAAACCGTGGGACCCGAAAAAACGTCTCGTGTGGTGGAACGGCAAGGCCTGGGGCGGCACCGACGTGCCGGACTACAAGGCCGACGTGCCGCCGGAAGCCGGGATGAACCCGTTCATCATGAACCCCGAAGGCGTGGCGCGGTTCTTCGCCGTCGACAAGATGAACGAAGGACCATTCCCCGAGCATTACGAGCCGTTCGAAACACCGATCGGCATCAACCCGCTGCACCCGGACAACAAGAAAGCCACCAGCAACCCGGCGGCGCGGATCTTCGATTCGGTGTGGGACAGCCTCGGCGTGGCCAAGGATTACCCGTACGCCGCTACCAGTTATCGACTGACCGAGCACTTCCACTTCTGGAGCAAACATTGCCGGTTGAACGCGATTGCCCAACCGGAGCAGTTCGTGGAAATCGGCGAAGTGTTGGCCAAAGAGAAGGGCATCGCTGCCGGTGACCGAGTGCGGGTCAGCTGCAAGCGCGGGTTCATTGAAGCGGTGGCGGTGGTGACCAAAAGGATCCGGCCGTTGCAGGTCAACAACCAGGTGGTGCACCAGATCGGCATTCCGCTGCACTGGGGCTTCACCGGCCTGACGCGTCACGGTTACCTGACCAACACCCTGGTGCCGTTCCTCGGCGATGGCAATACACAGACCCCGGAATCCAAGTCATTCCTGGTCAACGTGGAGAAACTATAAATGGCCAGCCAAGACATCATTGCCCGCTCGGCCACCACCACTCCCGCGCCCTCGGTGCGCAATCAGGAGGAAGTCGCCAAGCTGATCGACACCACCAAATGCATCGGCTGCAAGGCCTGCCAGGTCGCGTGCTCGGAATGGAACGAGCTGCGCGATGAGGTCGGCCACAACCACGGCACCTACGACAACCCGCAGGACCTGAGCGCCGAGTCCTGGACGCTGATGCGCTTCACCGAGCATGAAACCGACGCCGGCAACCTCGAATGGCTGATCCGCAAGGACGGCTGCATGCACTGCGCCGAGCCTGGTTGTCTGGCAGCGTGCCCGAGCCCGGGGGCGATCATCAAGCACGCCAACGGCATCGTCGACTTCGATCAGGATCACTGCATCGGTTGCGGTTATTGCATCACCGGGTGCCCGTTCAACATTCCACGCATTTCGCAGAAGGATCACAAGGCCTACAAATGCACCCTGTGTTCTGACCGCGTGGCCGTTGGGCTGGAGCCGGCCTGCGTGAAAACCTGCCCGACCGGGGCGATTGTCTTCGGCTCCAAAGAGGACATGAAGACCCACGCCGCCGAACGCATCGTCGACCTGAAGAGCCGTGGTTTCGACAATGCGGGCCTGTATGACCCGGCAGGCGTCGGCGGCACGCATGTCATGTACGTGCTGCATCATGCCGACACGCCGAAGATCTACGCCGGGCTGCCGGAGAATCCGGCGATCAGTCCTTTGGTAGGGTTGTGGAAAGGCATCAGCAAACCCCTGGGCCTGCTGGCCATGGGTGCGGCGGTGCTGGCCGGGTTCTTCCATTACGTGCGGATCGGCCCGAACCGCACCGAAGAGGATGATCACCCGGAACCGCCCGACACCTCGGTACACGTGGTCGACCCGGCGGTGCACACCTTCGATCCACGCGGGGAGGACCGGCCATGAGCAACAAGACGATCCTGCGCTACACCGCCAACCAGCGCACCAACCACTGGCTGGTGGCGATTCTGTTCTTCATGGCGGGGCTTTCGGGGCTGGCGTTGTTTCATCCGTCGATGTTCTGGCTGACCAACCTGTTCGGCGGCGGACCGTGGACGCGGATTCTGCACCCGTTCATGGGCGTGCTGATGTTCGTGCTGTTCCTTGGCCTGGTGTTTCGTTTCTGGCGTTCCAACTTCTTCATCGACAACGACTGGAAGTGGCTGCGGCGCATCGACCGGGTGCTGGTCAATGACGAAGAGACTGTGCCGCCGGTGGGCAAATACAACGCCGGGCAGAAGATGCTGTTCTGGACTTTACTGCTGTGCATGCTCGGGCTGTTGTTCACGGGGCTGGTGATCTGGCGCGCGTACTTCAGTCATTACTTCGGCATCACCACGATTCGCTGGGCGATGTTGCTGCATGCACTGGCGGGGTTTGTGCTGATCCTGAGCATCATCGTGCACATCTATGCCGGCATCTGGATCAAGGGCTCGGTGGACGCGATGCTGCATGGTTGGGTCAGTCGCGCCTGGGCCAAGAAACATCACGCACTCTGGTATCGCGACGTGGTTTCCAAGGAAACACCGGAGCGACCGGTCACCAAAAAGGGCTGACATTTGCCAACCATTCTTGAACCCGGGGAAATCGAAGCGGCGGCCAGTGCGCCGCCGTTTCTGTATTTACCGCCGCACAATCTTTTCCTGCTGCGCGCCGAACGTCTGGAACGCTTGGCGGACGCCCATCCGCTGGCCGACTACCTGCGCCTGATCGCCGGGCTGTGTCGAGTGCAGCAGCAGATCCTCGACGATCCACCCTCGACCGGGTCGATCGATGAGCAACGGATTGAGGTCTGCCGGCAACACGGCATGCCACCGTTCGCCGCCGACACCTTGATCCGCGAGGACGCGTGGCAGGCGTACCTCGATGCCTTGCTGAAACGTTACGGTTTACCGGAACAACCCGCCGTTGCCGATGCGGTGACGACTTTGCGGGTTGCCAGCCCCGGCCAGTTGCGGGCTTGGGCCGTGGCGCTGGTCAGCGGTCAGTATTCGCTGGTGCCGGCGGCGTTGGTGCCATTCCTTGGCGCCGCGTTGCAGACGGCCTGGAGTCATTGGCTGCTGAGTGCGCCGAACCTGCAACTGGCGCCCGGCAACAGCCTCAGCCAATGCCCAGCCTGTGGTTCGCCGGCGATGGCCGGGGTGATCCGCCATCGTGGCAAACACAACGGCTTGCGCTATCTGGTGTGTTCGCTGTGTGCCTGTGAATGGCATGTGGTGCGGGTCAAGTGCGTGTACTGCGAACAGAGCAAAGGGCTTGAGTACCTGAGCCTTGAGGATGATCGTCACGCTGCCAATCAGGCGCCGTTGCGGGCGGAGGTCTGCCCGAGTTGCAACAGCTACCTGAAATTGCTGTACCTGGAAAACGATGCGGACGCTGAAGCGCTGTCGGCGGATTTGAGCAGTCTGCTGCTGGACATGCGTCTGGCCCAGGACGGTTATCAGCGACTGGCACCGAATCTGTTACTGGCTCCGGGAGACGAATGAACCGAGCGTCTACACTCTGGCGCAACGGCTTTTTATCCGGAGCGCCTGATGCCTGCCAGTGTTGCCCAGCGTTTGCCATCCATCGACAGTCTGTTGCGTCATATCGCCTTGCAGCCATTGGCCGAACGCCACGGGCGTGAGGCGCTGCTGGCAGCGTTGCGCCAGTTGTTGGACGATTTGCGCGAAACAGTGGTGGCGGGGCAGTTGTCCGCCGTTGAAATCAGCCCCGAAGCGCTGGCCGGCAGGGTCGCTGAACGCCTGTCGATACAGCAGCGCAGTCAGGTGCGGCGGGTGTTCAACCTGACCGGTACGGTTTTGCACACCAACCTTGGTCGTGCGCTGTTGCCGGAAGAGGCCATCGAAGCCGTGCAACTGGCGGCGCGTTATCCGTTGAACCTCGAATTCGATCTGGCCAGCGGCAAGCGTGGCGACCGCGACGATCTGATCGAAGGCCTGATCCGCGAATTGACCGGTGCTGAAGCCGTCACCGTGGTCAACAACAATGCTGCGGCGGTGCTGCTGACGCTCAACAGCCTCGGCGCACGCAAGGAAGGCATCATCTCTCGCGGTGAGCTGATCGAAATCGGCGGCGCCTTTCGTATCCCCGACATCATGGCCCGCGCCGGTGTGCGCCTGCATGAGGTCGGCACCACCAATCGCACCCACGCCCGGGATTACGAAGCGGCGATCAGCCCGCGCAGCGGCTTGATCATGCGCGTGCATGCGAGCAATTACAGCATCGAGGGTTTTACCGCCCGGGTGCCGACATCCGAACTGGCCGAGCTGGCCCATCGTCATGGCTTGCCGCTGCTCGAGGACCTCGGCAGCGGCAGCCTGCTGGACCTGACCCGCTGGGGTTTGCCGACGGAACCTACGGTGCGTCAGGCACTGCTCGATGGCGCTGACATTGTCACCTTCAGCGGCGACAAACTGCTCGGCGGGCCGCAGGCGGGCGTGATAGTGGGGCGCAAGGATCTGATCGCGAAGATCAAGAAAAACCCGCTGAAACGCGCCTTGCGTGTCGACAAGATGACGCTGGCTGCGCTGGAAGCGGTGCTCGGGCTCTATCGTGATCCGGATCGCCTGGCCGAGCGGTTGCCGACCTTGCGCCTGCTGACCCGCCCGCAAGATGACATTCTGACTCAGGCCGAACGCCTGCAACCGGTGTTGACCGGTGTTCTTGGTGAAGGCTGGACCGTCACTGCCGTGGCGACACTGGGCATGATCGGCAGCGGCAGCCAACCGGTGGCGCGTTTGCCGAGCGCCGCGTTGTGCGTGCGTCCGCAGGTTTCGAAACGCCTGCGCGGGCGCTCGCTGTTGAATCTGCAGACCGCGTTGCGCGAGTTGCCGATTCCGGTGCTCGGTCGTATCGACGATGACGCGCTGTGGCTGGATCTGCGGCAACTCGACGACGAACCGGCGTGGCTGGCGCAACTCGGGCAGTTGCAGACATGATCGTCGGCACGGCCGGGCACATCGACCACGGCAAGACCTCGCTGCTTCAGGCGCTGACCGGTCAGTCCGGCGACCGCCGCCCGCAGGAGCGCGAGCGAGGCATGACCATCGACCTCGGTTATCTCTACGCCGAGCTGGCGCCCGGGGCAGGGCTGACCGGTTTCATCGACGTGCCGGGCCACGAGAAATTCACCCACAACATGCTCGCCGGTGCCCAAGGCATCGATCTGGTGTTGCTGGTGGTGGCGGCGGATGACGGCGTGATGCCGCAGACTCGCGAGCATCTGGCGATCGTCGAGTTGCTGGGGATTCCACGGGCGCTGGTAGCGATCACCAAATGCGATCGGGTCGAGGCGGGCAGGGTGGTGGAAGTTCGCCAACAGATCGAACACCTGTTGGCGCCCGGTCCGTTTGCCGGGGCGTCGATGCTCGGGGTTTCAAGTGTGACGGGAGAGGGCGTTGATGAACTGCGCCAGGCTTTGCTGCAGGCGCAAAGTGAAGTGTTGAAGCGAGGCCGCGAGGGCGGTTTTCGTCTGGCCATCGACCGGGCATTCAGCGTGGCCGGTGCCGGGATTGTCGTGACGGGCACGGCGCTGTCGGGAATGGTCGCCGTGGGCGACAAACTGATCCTCGGGCCGCAGGGCAAAACGGTGCGGGTGAGGGGGCTGCATGCCCAGAATCAACCTGCAGAACTGGCGTTTGCCGGGCAACGTGTGGCCCTGAACATCAGCGGTGATCGCCTGGAACTCGGGCACATCCATCGCGGGCAATGGCTGCTCGCCGAAACATTGTTCGCACCGACCCAACGCCTGGACATCGACTTCCAGTTGCTGCCCGATGAGACACGCACTTTCGAACACTTTCAGCCCGTGCATCTGCACCTCGGCACGCAAGACGTGATTGCCCGCGTGGCGCTATTGGAAGGCCCGCGACTGAGTCCGGGCGAGCGCATGCTCGCGCAACTGCTGACCAACACCTCGGTGCACGGCGTGAAGGGCGATCGACTGATCCTGCGCGACCCAAGCGCCCAGCGCACGCTCGGAGGCGGTCAGTTGCTCGACCCGTTCGCCCCGGCCCGGCAACGGCGCAGCCCCGGGCGCCTGGCGCAATTGCGGGCGCTGACAATCAGCAGTGATCTTGAACAAGCGTTGCCGACGTTGCTGGAATACTGCGAAAGCGGCATTGATCCGCAGCGTCTGGAGCGTCAGTTCAACCGTCCGCGTGAAGGCTGGGCGCTGCCGGACAACGTCCGTCTGATCGAAACCCGTCAGGGGCAGAGGCTGTTCAATGCCCAGCGCTGGGGCATTTTGAAGTTCACGCTGCTGGAGCAACTGGCACGTTTCCATGAGCTGGAGCCCGACCAGATGGGCCCGGATCGTGATCGATTGCGGCGTTTCAGCGGACTGAACATCGAGCATTCGACCTTCATCAGCCTGCTGGAAGAACTGCGCAGCGCCGGCTCGCTCACCGCCAGCGGCCCGTGGCTGCATTTGCCGGATCATCAGGTGCGCCTGAATGCCGACGACGAAACCCTGTGGCAGGCCTTACAGCCGCTGTTCGAACAGGCCGGCTTCGACCCGCCATGGATACGCGACGTGGCCAAAGCCGTGGGCCAGGACGACGCCACCGTTCGGCTGTTACTGCGCAAACTGGCGCGGCTGGGTGTGATGCATCAAGTGGTGCGGGATCTGTTCTTCACCGACATCACGCTGCGGCAAATGGCGGCCGTGCTGTTGCGCCTGGGTGAAGAAAATCCGCCGATTCAAGTCACGGCGTTCCGCGATGCGCTAGGCTTGGGACGCAAACGCAGTATCCAGATCCTCGAATACTTCGACCGCCTCGGCCTGACTCGACGTCTCGGCGAGGGCCGGCAAATCCGTTTCGACAACGCGCTGGCCAACCCCGGCGCCGACTGAGTTCAAGGAAGGCAATCGCGCCCGGTGGCGCGGCCGGGCTTCAAACCCGGTTGGGGACGGCATCCGTTCCCGGGCAGGTTCGACTCCGGCTGCCTTCCGCCACTTTTCTGTCTTCAGAACCCCAACGGGTACTGAATCACCACGTAGATCCGGTCAATGTCATCCCCCGCCTGAGCGCTGTTGGCCCGGTGCGAGACGTGGGACAACTGCACGGAAAGATCCTTCGCGGCGCCGGACTGGACGATGTAGCGCAGATCGATGTCGCGCTCCCAATGCTTGCCGCCGTCGCCTTGTTGCGGCTGGAACTGGCCGCTGTCTGCGTCGAACGGGTTGTAGGCACCGCCCTTGGGCGCGTGAGTACCGTCGATGTGGCTGCCGGAGACGTAGCGGGTCATGAAGTTCAGGCCGGGAATGCCGAACGCACCGAGATCGAGGTCGTAGCGGGCTTGCCATGAGCGCTCGTGGGCGCCGTTGAAGTCGGCGTATTTGATCGAGTTGGCAAGGTAGATCGAGTCGCCGCCGACGAAATCAAACGGCGTATCACCGTTGATGCGTTGCCAGCCGAGCATCACCGCGTGAGGGCCGAAGGCGTATTTGCCCGAGAGGCTGAACGCGGTGTTATCGATTTCGCCGGCCAGTGCCTGCCCGGTATCGCGAGTGTGGTAGACGTTGGCGTCGATCAATACGCCGGACTGTTTGAAATGCAGGTTGGCGTAGTACTGGTGCCAGGTTTCACTAAGGTCTGACACATACAGCGCGCCACCGAGCGGGCTTTCACTGAACAGGTCTGCGCCGATGAAGCTGATCCCGCCGGCCTTCGTACTGGCGCCATAACCCTGGAAATCGCCTTGGCCCGATGAACTGTCCTGATTCTTGAACGCCGTGAAATGCCCGGCCACCAGATTCACATTGTCGATTTCGCGGCTGTTGAGTAGAAAACCGGTGGCGTATTCCGGTTGCAGACGTTTGTCCGAGGTGTCGAACACGGGCGTCTCTACCGTCATTTCGCCGAAGGCGAGGGTGGTTTTCGAGGCCTTGAGTTTCAGCGCACCGCCCGCGCTGGAATAGTCGCTTTCGCTACGCCCGTCGCTGTCCACGGGTAACAGCCCGGTGCCGGAATGTCCCCGGCCGCCATCCAGTTTCAGCCCATAAAAGGCATGCGCATCGAGCCCGAAACCGATCGTCCCGTCGGTGAAACCGGATGCGAAAGTGCCGATAAACCCCTGAGCCCATTCCTGTTTGTAGTTCTTCCCGGAGGGAGAGGGCGAACGGTAGTCGTTGCTCAGGAAGAAGTTGCGGCTGAGCACTTCACCTTTGGCGTCATCCAGAAAACCACTGGCGCAGGCTGAGTTGGCCAGACCGCCAAGCAGCAGGGCCAGCGTGATACGCGGTGGCGAGAAACCTTTCATGTGTCTGTGACCGGCGTTGATGAAATGTCGCCGGATTGTCGTGCGGTCTGCTTCCGGAGGATTGAGCGGGTGTGCTGAGTTGCCTATCTGACAACCCTTGATCGCTGAACTACGCTGCGTTCTGTATTCCCGCACTCATAACTGTGGCGTAAGGAACTGACACATGCGGAGCCGGTTGCCTGCGTTGTTGATGGTTGTTTTCAGCGTGTTCTGCTCGACACTTCTGTGGGCTGAAGACAGCGCAAAACCTGCCGACGAGCCCGTCGAGTTGAAGGTAGCCAACCGCAGCATCATGGTGTTTCGCGCCACGCTGCTTGGGGAGGCGCCGGCATCTCGGGTCAAACGGGCCAAAGCGGTCATCGCCGAAGCCCTGGATGAGTCGGATGACCGTACCGTCACTGTTGACCCGATGCAGGACAACTACCTGGTGCTGCTGGGCAACAAACGGGCCTTTATCGTCTCGCCCAAGGATGTCGACAGCCTCGACTATCCCTCAGTGCAGATGGCGGCGCAGGGCGCGGCGGAAAAGTTGCGTCAGGTCGTGGCGGAAACGCAGGAAGCCAGGAGCCTGCATCGGATGCTACGTGCGCTCGGCGCTGCGGCGCTCGCCACGGGCATTTATTTCGTGCTGCTGTGGGGCATCGCCTGGTTGCAGCGTCGATGGCTGAAGAGATTGCCCGAGCTGATGCGTCGGCATACCCAGGCGCTGAAGGTCGGACGAATTCCGGTAGTGGATGCCAATTACCTGTATCCACTGGTCATTCGCGTGTTCTGGCTGCTGCGCTGGTTCGTCATTCTGCTGTTGACGTATGAATGGCTGGGTTTTGTCCTGTCGCGGTTTCCGTACACTCGCCCTTGGGGTGAGAGCCTCAACAACTACCTCATCGAGGTTGCCAGCTATCTCTTGCAGGCCATCGTGGGCGCCATCCCCGGGCTGGGCGTGGCGCTGGCGATTTTCTTCATTGCCCGAGGCGCCACGGCGTTCAGCCGTCGGGTGCTGCGGCGCATGGCAACCCCGGGAACGTTCAACTGGCTGAACGAGGAAACCCTGCAACCCACCCAGCGCCTGACGTCTCTGGCGATCTGGCTGTTTGCGCTGGCGATGGCCTATCCGTATTTGCCCGGCGCCGGCACTGACGCCTTCAAAGGGTTGTCGGTGCTGATCGGCCTGATGATTTCTCTGGGTGCGACCAGTGTGGTCGGGCAGGCGGCCGCCGGGCTGATCCTGACGTACACCCGAACCTTGCGCCCAGGTGAATTCGTGAAGATCGGTGAACATGAAGGCACGGTGACTGAACTCGGCATGTTCACCACCAGCATCCGCACCGGGTTGGGAGAGGTGCTGACGCTGCCCAATTCGATGATCACCGGCACGGTCACCAAGAACTACTCACGTACGGTGCAAGGCCCCGGCTATGTGGTCGACACGGTGGTGACCATCGGCTACGACACACCGTGGCGCCAGGTGGAAGCGATGTTGCTGGAGGCGGCCCGACGAACGCCCGGCGTGCTGGAGATTCCGCCAGCGCAAGTGTTCCAGACTGCGTTGTCCGATTTCTATCCCGAGTACCGTCTGGTGGCGCAGGCCATTCCCAGTCAGCCTCGTCCGCGTGCCGTGTTGCTGAGCATGCTGCACGCCAATATTCAGGATGTGTTCAACGAATACGGCGTGCAGATCATGTCTCCGCACTATCTGGGTGACCCCGAAGAAGAAAAACGCGTGCCGAAGGAAAAATGGTTTCCGGCCCCGGCACAAGCGCCAACGGATACGTGACAGCCTCAATCGACAACAGGCAATTCAACCCTCGCCACCAGTCCCGAGCCTCGGCGATTGCTCAACGTCAGTTCTCCGCCCTGTTCACGAACAATCGCCCGGGCCGCCGAGAGGCCGAGCCCGACACCGCCGGTTTCACGGTTGCGCGAGGTTTCGAGGCGAAAGAATGGATCGAACACCCGTTGCAGCGACTCTTCGGGAATCCCCGGCCCTTCGTCGCAGACTTCGATGCAGATCGAGCGAGCATTGCGACTCAGTGCAATACGCGGACGCTCGCCGTATTTCACGGCGTTTTCCAGCAGGTTGACGATCACCCGTTTGATCCCCAGTGGCCGACCGTCATAGACCATGTGGGCCGGACCGCTGAAGTCGATGAGCAGGTTCTGGTCGCGGTAATCGTCAAGGACGGTTTGCAGCAGCTCCGACAGATCGAACGCAGTAGGTTGTTCCAGCTGTGTGCCTTCGCGGAAAAACGCCAGGGCGGCGTTGATCATCGATTGCATCTCTTCAATGTCACGAATCAGTTTCTGCTGGTGATCGAGGTCTTCCATGAACTCGCTGCGCAGGCGCATGCGGGTCAACGGCGCGCGCAAGTCATGGGAGATGGAGGCGAGCATGTGCGTGCGTTCGCCAATGAAATGCTGGATCTGCGCCTGCATCGTGTTGAAGGCGATAATGGCCTGGCGGATTTCGTGGGGGCCTTCGATCTCAATGGGTGGTGCGTTCAAATCACTGCCAAAACGCCTCGCGGCGCCGGCAAAACGTTGCAACGGATTGGCCAGTTGGCGGGTGGCAATCCAGGCCACCAGCAACGTCGCGACGAGTCCCAGGGCGATGATCACCGCGATCCGGGCATCCAGGCTCAGTCCCCAGCTTCGTTCCGGTGGCGTGAATGTCAGCCAGCTGCCATCGGCCAGAGGCACGAGGGCGACGTAATGCGCCTGCGCACTGCCTGGCGGCCAGTCGTCGGGGTTGAAGACTTCGATTTCCCGGTCATCGCCGAGCAATTGCCGCAACGCAGGAACCTTGCCGGTCTCGACCGGTTCGCCGTCCCCGGGCAGATTGAACTGGCTGCGTTGCGCATTCCATAACACTTCAAGCGTCGAACTGCTGGCCGCGCTCGCCAGTTGCGGGCGCAATTGGGCGGGTGCCGCCTCGATCACGCGGGTGCTCGCGGCAATCCGCTCCAGCAATCCGGTTCGTTCGATGGGTGGACGAGCCCAGATGCCCGCGACCTGCACGAACAGGGCATTGAGAATCAGCGAGGCGATCATCGCCGCAACGATGGTCAGGGCAATCCGGCGACTGAGCGTGTCGCGCCGCAAGAGTCGGCCGATCATGAACGGCTGACCTTGGCCGTGAACATATAGCCGCCATTGCGCACGGTGCGGATCAGGTCCGGGCGTTTGCTGTCCGGTTCGATCTTGCGCCGCAGCCGGCTGACCTGCACATCGATGCTGCGATCAAAGGCTTCATGGCCCTGGCCGTGGGTCAGGTCGATCAGTTGCTCGCGGGTCAGGATGCGCTGGGGATGCTCGAGAAAGACCAGCAGCAGATCAAACTCACCGCCGGACATCGGGATCATCACATCCTCGGGTGAGCGCAGTTCACGGCAGGTGATGTCCAGGTGCCAACCGGCGAAGGTCATGACCGGTCGCGCCGGTTCGCGGGTGCGCTGGCCTTGCTCGCCGGCGCGCCGTTGCAATGCGCGCACCCGGGCCAGCAACTCCTGGGGGGCGAAGGGTTTGGTCAAGTAGTCATCGGCGCCCAGCTCCAGGCCGACGATCCGGTCGCTCAGCTCGGCCATGGCCGTGAGCATGATGATCGGGATCCCCATCTGCGCCCGTATCTTCTGGCACAGGCTCAAACCGCCTTCACCCGGCAGCATCAGGTCGAGAATGATCGTGTCCGGCCGCGCCTGTTCGATGGCGGCCCACATGGCCTGGCCATCGGGTGCCACGTCGACGTCGTAGGCGTGCTGAACGAAGAACTTCTTCAGCAGGGACAGAATTTCCACGTCGTCATCGACGATCAGCAGTCTGCTCACGTTTGCAGGATCCATGAATCAAAAGAGGGCATCTAAAACCATTTCGATCGCGGGGTCATTTATTTCAATCGAGCAACATTCCTTCGGTACGGACATCAGCCAGACATCGTCGGGCAAAAAACCTCGGGCACTCTGCCGGCATTCCATCCAAGGGGGTTCATATGAAGGATATGAAAAGCGCTTATTCCACTCAGGGCCATGCCGCGGTGCGTCCACTGATCCTGACCCAGCGCACCAATACCGGCGCTCTCAATGCGCCGATCTTTTTCCAGGAAACCTGTCTGGGGATCGCTCAGGACCAGAGCCAACTCGTCATGCGCCGCTACTTCGAGCGCTTCAGCCCGGCCGACAGCCATTGGGTGGAATACATCCACTCCATTCCCACCGCCGAATTCATTCACTGGATCATGACCCACGGCCAGTTGCGCATCGAGTGTTCTGAAAATACCCCGTTCGGCCAGATTCAGACCGCAGGGGAAGCGCATTGATGAGAAACCGTCACTCACTGGCGCTGTTGCTCGCAGCCAGCCTGAGCCTCTCGGCATGCAGCAATAAAAAGGTCGCGCCTGACATGTATTCCGGGTTTCTCAACGACTACAGCACGCTGAAGGAGCAGCAGACGCCCTCGGGACAGACGATATTGAGTTGGGCCAGTCCGGCGTTGGTGAGTGGTCGCTACACACGGGTCTATCTGGCGCCAAGCCAGTTTTATCCGAAGTTTGAGCCGACTGGACGGATCCCGCAAAGCACCCTGTCGGGTGTGACCGGCTACTACGACGCGGCCCTGAGGCAAGCGCTGGGAAAAGTGCTGCCATTAGCTTCGAGGCCCGGCCCGAACACACTGGTTGTGAGGCCAGCCATCACACAAGTCGCCACCAGTACCCAAGGCCTGCGGTACTACGAATGGCTGCCGATCACGCTGGTTGCGGCCGGAGTGAGCACTGCTGCCGGCATTCGTGATCAGGACAGTGAGATCGCCACGGAAGTGTCCCTTGAGGATGGCTCGACCGGTGAGGTCGTGGCGAAGGTGGTCCGCAAGGGCACGGGCGTTCCGCTGGAAAACGACAAGCAGGTGATGACGGCCGATAACGTCAAGGGTGTGCTCGATGGTTGGGCCACGGACTTGAGTCAGTCTTATGTCGTGGCCCGCAAAGCATCGTTACGCTGACAGCGCCGAGGTCAGAGACTTGCTTTCACCTGCAGTCCGAACACCAGTGCATTGTCGATGTCCTGCCCGGAAAACGCGCCCGGCTCGATGATGTACTGCACGTTCGGTCGCAGGGTCAGCCATGGGGTGGCCTGGTAACCGTAACCGAGCTCGATCAACTGTTCAGCGCCGTCCAGATTGGAGAGCGGCGTGCCGTTGGCGAGCGCTGCCTCTTGCTGCACGTCGCGGCTGCGCGGGTTCTGTACGGCGCGGCCGTAACCCAGGGCGACGGTGTCGCGCGGGCGGCCTTCGAACGGTTTGTACAGAACCACGCCGGTGCCGTACCACTTGCTGAACGGCGAAGCCGCTTCACTGGCGGCCGAATATTGGCCGAAGGCATGCAGGCTGCGGCCCTCGGATGTCTGCGAACTCCAAACTGCCTGATCGATCAGCAGGTAATGACCGCCGCGACCGGACACTTCCTTATCGCTGCCGATGCGTTTCACATCCGAGCTGTCGTAGTAGTAGCCGAGTTTGTATTCGCCGGGCAGGGTGCCTGCGTGTTTGTAGACCAGTTCGACCGGCACCACGGTGCCGGTGGTGTGTTTCGGCCCCAGGTGCCAGGCACGGCTGGAGTTGCCGTTGCTCTCGGGGTCGACGTTGAACGCGGCGACGCGCAGTTGCCATTCCGGCGACAGGTCGTATTTGACCCGCACACCGAGGTGGGCGTTGGGGTAGTTGGTCCAGCCGCTGCCGCCGGACATGTTCAGCGGGTGCCCGCAAAAACCGGCGTTCATGAAGTTGCAGAGGATGCCGCTGTCGAGGCCGCCGAGGTCGTTGCCCATGGCCATGTAGCCGAGTTTGACGTTCAGTGCCGGGGTGAAAAGGGTGCGCTCGTAACTCAGTTCGGTCAGGCGCGTGTAGAGGCCGCCGTAGTTTTCCTGAATCGGCAGACGGTTGCCGACCAAGTCTTCCGAGGCGCTGTTGCCGCGACGGTCGTTGATGGTCAGCTGGATCTTGCCGGCGTTGTCCACGCCATAGATTTTGCTCAGGTCGAACTGCGCGCCGAGCTTGATGTTCTGCGAGTAACGGGCGGAACGGTGCAGGCCGCCGTCGGCGTTGTAGGCGGTTTCGCCAGTGTAATCACCGGTGAACTTGATGCCGTCTTCATCGAGCTGGTGGCGCAGGCCGCCCCAGTCGCCGGTCAGGGTGTTGCGCGTGAACACGTTCGAATCGGTATCGGCGAAAGCGGGCAGGGCAGTGCTGCAAGTGAGACCGAGCAGCATGCCGGTGAATACGCTGGAGTGAGAAAAGCGAACAGCCAATGACATTGCTGAAATCCAAAGCTGAGGACATGAAACGACGCGACACCCGAAGGTGTCGCGCACAAGTAAAGTGAAGGAGGGCGCGGCGGTTTACGGCAGGGCGTAAGCCATCACGTAGTCACCGCGATCGGTCGACTGACGGGCACCACCAGCGGTGATGACCACGTATTGCTTGCCGGTTTTCGGCGACACATACGTCATCGGGCCGCCCTGACTGCCGACCGGCAGACGTGCTTTCCAGATTTCTTCACCGTTGCCGCTGTTGAAGGCGCGCAGGTAGAAGTCCTGGGTGCCGGCGATGAAGATCAGGCCACCTTGGGTCGACAGGGTGCCGCCCAGGGTTGGCAGACCGATCTTGATCGGCATATGCATGCGGATGCCCAGGGGACCGGTGTCTTCAACGGTGCCGACCGGAACCTGCCAGGCGACTTTCTGGGTTTTCATGTCGATGGCGGTCAACGTGCCGAACGGCGGCGCCTGGCACGGAATACCAGCCACCGACAGGAAGCGGTTCTTGTTGACCGCGTACGGCGTGCCTTTCAGCGGAACAGCACCCATGCCGGTGTTCAGCGCTTCGCCACCGGAGGTTGCCTTGCCTGTGTTCTGCGAAGGGATCATCTGAATCCACAGACCCAGGCGCATGTCGTTGACGAAGATGAAACCGTGCACCGGGTCAGTTGAGATGCTGCCCCAGTTCATGCCGCCCAGCGAGCCCGGGAAGCTCAAGGACTTGTCGGTACCCGGCGCGGTGTACAGGCCGTCGTAACGCATCGACTTGAAGTCGATCCGGCACAGCAACTGGTCGTATGGCGTGGCGCCCCACATGTCCGATTCGGTCAGGTGCTGGGCACCGATCTGCGGCATGCCCACCGATTTTGGCTGGGTTGGCGAGTAGGGCTCGTTCGGAATGTTCGACGCCTTGACCGGTACTTCTTTTACTTCGGTCAGTGGTTTGCCGGTGGCGCGGTCGAGCACGTAAATCTGCCCGGCCTTGGTGCCGATGACCAGCGCCGGCACGGTTTTGCCGTCCTTGGTGAAGTCGATCAGGCTTGGCTGCATCGGCAGGTCGAAGTCCCACAGGTCGTTGTGCACGGTCTGGTAGACCCACTTTTCTTCGCCACTGTTGGCGTCCAGCGCCAGGATCGAAGCACCGTAGGTGTGGTCGAGTTTGTTGCGTTCAACACCGTAGATGTCGGTGGACGAACTGCCCATTGGCAGGAATACGGTGTTGGTTGCCGGGTCGTAGGACATTGGCGCCCAGCTGTTCGGCGTGCTGCGCACATAGGTTTTGCCATCGGCCGGTGCTTTTTTATCCTGCGGGTTGCCCGGATCGAAAGCCCAGCGCATCGCACCGGTCATCACGTCGAAACCACGGATCACGCCGCCCGGCATGTCGGTCTGCACGTTGTCCGCCACTCGGCCGCCAACAACCACGGTCGTGCCGGCCATCAGCGGTGCGGAGGACAGTTGATAGTAGCTGTCCGGGACATCACCCAGACCGGCCTTCAGATCGACTTGACCGTTGGTGCCGAAACCCTGGCAGAACTCGCCGGTGTCGGCATCGACCGCGATCAGGCGGGCGTCGATGGTGTTGGTCAGCAGACGGCGTGTGCAGTTGGCGGCAGGGGCGGCCAGCGTCTCGGTCACTGGCGAGCTGGCCGGTTTGGCGACGGCTGCGCTGGCGTCGAAGTAGGCCATGCCACGGCAACGCTGCCAGACTTTCGACTGGGCATTGATGGCGTTTTTCCAGAGTTCTTTACCGGTGTCGGCATCCAGCGCAATCAGGTTGTTGTGCGGGGTGCAGATGAACACCTTGTTGCCGATCTGCAGCGGGGTGAGCTGGTCTTCAGCGCCATTGCCGTCGCTCTCGGCGATGTCGCCGGTGTGGTAGGTCCACGCGACTTTCAACTTGTCGACGTTAGTGCGGTTTATCTGGTCCAGCGCAGCGAATCGGCTACCGCCTTCAGTATTGCCGTAGTGCGCCCAGTCTTTCTGCGCCTTTTCCGGCTCGACCGGGGTGAGGCCCGGGCCGGTGCCGGTTGGGACGACAGTCGGGTGCGCAACGAACATGTTGCCGGCAGCCACGGCCAGGCCAACCGCCAGAACAGCGGCAACGCCGTAAGCGCCACGACCTGGAACGCCGCCATTGGCACGCTTGAGCATCGGGTAGACCAGCGCGACCGCCAGGCCCACGGCGCTGAACATGAACAGGCGCGAGAACACCGGCCAGAACACCAGACCGGAATCGCTCACGGCCCAGATCGCCGTCCCCAGCAGAAACGCGGCGAACAGCCACGCACCGGCAGGCTTGCGACGAGCGATCAGCAGACCGGAAATGGCCATGACCAGACCACCCACCAGGAAGTACCAGGAGCCTCCCAGGCTGACCAATTTCACACCACCAGCCGCCAGTGCCAGGCCGAGCAGGGCGATGATCACGCCAAGCCCGACCAGAATGAATGTTGATATGCCCGAGAGGCGTTGACTCTGCTTCACGTTGAATGTCCCGTTGAAATGAGGCGGGCATTATATAGTTAGGTAACTACCTAGTTAAATCACTAATTCAGAATGAAACACGGTTTAGTGCCCAATGACACGCCAGATCACAGACGAGGCTTCCTGTCGGGATTTACAGGGACGGTTCAAACATTAGCGAGAGTGGATCTTTTGTCAGTGGAAACGGGATTTATGACAGGTATAGATCACAGCGTGGGTGGACGGACTGAAAAGCTTGGCTCGGTTGCAAATTTCCGACGTCTTGGCGACGTGAGCAGGTCGCCTGAGAATTTCGCCCGGCATCATGGGTGGAGTGGCGGCGGTCAACAGGGTATGACTGATGGCAATTTGCCTGTAACCTGCGAGTTATGTAGGTTATAAGCAAGGATCGCGTAAGACATGTTCCCACTGCGTCAGGATAAAAATCTCGTCATTGACCTTGAGGTCTATCCCGCCAAGCCGGAAAAGCCAGAGGAAATCTTCAAGGTCGGAGCGCTGCGAAAGGATCTGGGTACAGAGCTCGAACTCGATGTGAACAAAGATCTGTCCCAAGTACTGTCGCAGGTCGACGACCTGACCAATGGCGCGGATTACCTGTTAGGGCATAACTTGATCAGCCATGACTTGCGCATCTTGCGTCAGCAGGCGTCCGATATGCTGCTGCACGAGCTGCCGACCCTCGACACTTTGCTCCTGTCTCCACTGGCATTTCCGCGCAACCCGTATCACCGGCTCGTGAAGGACTACAAGCTGGTGCGCAGTACGCTCAACTCTCCGCTGGCTGACTGCCGTCTCACGCTCACGTTGTTCAATGACCAGCGTGAGGCCTTTGCCGAGCTGCAGCAGGTCGAGCCGGCCGAGATGCTTTGCTACCAGGCGCTGCTGGCCCCCACACCTGCGCTGGATGCGGGGGGCATGTTCGCGACGCTGACCGGGCGGCAAACGGTAGCGATTCAGGAAATCGGGCCACTCATCAAGCAACTGCTGTCGGAGAAGGATGCGTATACCAACCGCGACTTGAAGGTGTGCCGGACGCGGCTGCAGAAGCTGATCGCCGAAGACTTGCACGACCCCGACGCGCACCTGCCTCTGGCCTACATGCTCGCCTGGTTGCGGGTGTCAGGGGGCAACTCGGTACTGGCACCCTGGGTGCGCTACCAGTTTCCCAAAGTCAGCGCACTGATCCGAGAGCTGCGCGATGTGCCCTGTGGCCGTGGCGATTGTCAGTACTGCCTCACGATCCATAACCCGCGCCACGAACTCAAACGCTATTTCAACTACCCGGATTTTCGACTGGAACCGTCCGGCAAACCTTTGCAGCATGACATCACTCTTGCCGGCATGCGTGGGCAGCATGTACTGGCAGTGCTGGCTACCGGTGGTGGCAAGTCGATCACCTATCAATTGCCGGCGCTGAACCGCTATCACCGTAACGGCAGCCTCACGGTGATCATCTCCCCGCTGCAATCACTGATGAAGGATCAGGTCGATGGCCTGCTGAAAAAGGGTATTCAGTGTGCTGCAGCGTTCAATGGCCTGTTGAACATGCCAGAGCGGACGGACGTGCTGGAAAAGATTCGCCTGGGCGATATTGGCATCCTGCTAGTGTCGCCAGAGCAGTTTCGCAACCGGGCCTTCTGCAGTGCCATCGAGCAGCGAGAAGTGGGTGGCTGGGTATTCGACGAAGCCCACTGTCTATCGAAATGGGGCAATGATTTTCGTCCCGACTACCACTATGTCTCACGCTACATCGCCAAGTATCACGGTGGTGGCAACCCGGCGCCGATCGGTTGCTTCACCGCCACGGCCAAACCGGAAGTACTGGCCGACATCCGCAGCCATTTCAAGGAGATGCTGCACATCAACTTCGAAGAGTTCCTTGGCAGCCACGAGCGCGGCAATCTCATTCTTGAGGTAATGCCCTGCAGTCGCGCCGAAAAATGGCCGAGGATCCATCGTCTATTGGAAGAATACCTGGGACAGCAACCGGGCGCGGCAGTGGTATTCGTGGCCAGCCGCAAGGCTGCCGAGAAACTGGCAGAGTTTCTCAGACAGCAGGGGCTCGATTGCCGGCATTTCCATGCAGGCATGGAGCCTGCTGAAAAGTTGTCAGTCCAGGCTGACTTCAAGGATGGTGGGATACGGATAATGGTTGCCACCAATGCGTTCGGCATGGGAGTGGACAAGGAAGATATTCGCCTGGTGGTGCATGCCGATATTCCCGGCTCGCTGGAAAACTACTTGCAAGAGGCCGGCCGGGCAGGGCGTGACCAGCAACAGGCGCATGCGGTATTGCTTTATGACCCACAGGATATCGAGACACAGTTCGGCCTGTGCGAACGAGCCTGCCTGAGCCAGCGGGACATTCAGCAGATTCAGAAGAAGCTGAACGGCGAATTCAAGCGCCGCGGTCAGAACACGCTAGTGATCACGGCGGGGGAGATCCTCATGGATGACACCATCCAGACCTCCTTCGATGCCGATGCACTGGATGCCGATACCAAGGTGGTCACCGCCATCGCGTGGCTGGAGCGCGGACGTTATCTGACCCGCGAAGAGAACCACACGCAGATTTTCCCTTCACGTCTGGCGCTGCCTCGCGAAGAGGCCGAGCGCTGTCTGCGCGAGTCGACCCTTACCGAGCGGCGCAAGGCGGAGTATCTGGCCATTCTTGGTTACCTCTATGGAGCCAGCGCCGCCGAACGGATCAACACCGACAACCTGGTTACCCTTACCAGCCTGGACCCCCAGGAAATAGCCCGAGTGCTCAAGGACCTCGAAGCGCGCAAGTTGCTGGTCAGTGATACGCAGTTCACCGTAGTTCTCAGCAATGGCCGTACCGAAAGCTCGCAGCAGCAACTGCAACTCTTGCTGACGCTGGAAAAGGCTTTGCTCGAAACGCTGGCTGAACAGGCACCCGACGCCCCCGATGGCACTTGGCAGGACATCAATGTTTCAATACTGACCTCGGCACTAAAGGCACGAATGGGGCGCACCGACGTGTTGCCGCTGCATGTGCTACGCCTGCTGCGTGGGCTTTCGCCCGATCGTGATAGTTATGTCGAGCGACGTGCCAACAGCTTTGAGTTGCGCCAGCTAAGCCATGATTTCATTCGTCTGCGCATTCGTCATGACAATGGTTGGCGCGGGCTTTCCGAGGTCAGCGAAACCCGTGCTGTAGTGGCCAGCAAGCTGCTCGAACATCTGTTGGGCAAATTACCGGGGCGGCGTAAGAACCAACTCGTCGAGGCCACGTTCGGCGAACTGGTCGACCTGATCGATCAGGATCTGGAATTGAGCCAGCGAGTGCCGGACAAGCGCGACAAATATGTCGAACGAGTGCTGCTGTTCCTCCATCGCCAAGAGGTGTTCTGCCTCAATCACGGTGTGACGGTGATGCGCCGGGCCATGACCCTCAAGGTCGACCATCAGCGCCCACGATTCCTCAAAGAGGACTACCAACTACTTGACGAGCACTACCGCGAGAAACGTATCCAGGTACATGTGATGCGCGAGTACGCCGAGTTGGCTCAAACCAATCCGCAGGCTTCGCGACAGCTTGTGGCCGATTATTTCAACGCCGACAAAACGACGTTCCTCAAGCGGTATTTCGCGGGCCGTGAGGCCGTACTCAAATACGCGACCAGCGAAGCATCCTGGCACATGATCGTCGAGGCTTTGAGCGACACTCAGCGTGCAATCGTCACCGATGACATGGACAGTAATCGCCTGGTACTTGCAGGGCCGGGCTCGGGCAAGACCCGGGTCATCGTTCACCGCATAGCCTACTTATTACGGGTGCGTCGGGTGCCGGCCAACGCAATCGTTGCGCTGACCTTCAATCGCCACGCTGCGAACCAGATTCGCAAACGACTGCTGACCTTGGTCGGCGCCGACGCCTACGGTGTCAGCGTGATGACCTACCACAGCCTCGCCATGCGCCTGACCGGCACTCGCTTTCAGCGCGGAGACGAGGTGGACGAGGACACCCTGGGCAAGCTGATGAGGGAGGCGGTGGATCTGCTTGAAGGCTCGCTCGTCGTACAGGTCGACGATGAGGATGACCAGACACTCACCCAGGACGACCTGGATGATGCCCGCGCCAACCTGCGTGCCCAGTTACTGCGTGGTTATCGCTATATCCTGGTGGATGAATACCAGGACATTGACGAGTTGCAGTATCGACTGGTGAGCGCACTGGCTGACCGTGGTTCATCCGACGAAGGTAAACCGTGCATCATCGCCGTGGGTGACGATGACCAGAACATCTACGCCTGGCGGGATACCAATAACCGCTACATCGAGGAATTTCGCAACACCTACTCAGCCACCGATGCCTTCCTTGTCGAGAACTATCGTTCCAGCGCCTGCATTATCGCGGCAGCCAATCACCTGATCGGCTTCAATGCCCAGCGCCTGAAAATCGCTACGCCGGTTTCGATCGACGCGCGGCGTCTTTCGGATCCTGCGGGTGGCAAGTGGCATACCCTGGACCCGCAGCGACGCGGTCAGGTAATGCGTTTGCTCATTGATCCAACTGACCGCGCGCATGGCAACTGCCAGGCGCAGGCCGCCATGCTCGAACTACAGCGTCTGCTGGATCTAGAGGATGGCATCTGGGATGGCTGCGCGGTACTCGCCCGGACTCATCACTATCTTCTGACAGTCCAGGCCTGGTGCGAGCAGCACGGTGTTTCTTATCATTTGGCGACGGAGAAGGACAATGGCTTGCCGCTGACCCGTCAGCGCGCATTTGTGGAGGTGGTCGAACATCTTGAACGGCAGGCCGGGGCCCTGACTGCCGAACAGGCGCTGCAGCAGGTGCAGTCGATGCTCGACGAGTACTCGGCGCCGTTCTTCGAAACTGCATTCTATGAACTCAAGATCGAACTCGGCGACTGTCAGCTGCAATGCAAGGCAATCATCGAGTGGCTGTATGACTATGCGCGGGAAATCCGTCAGCAGCCGGGCAGTGGCCTGTACCTGGGCACTGTGCATTCGGCCAAAGGCCTGGAGTTTCGACATGTGGTGCTGCTGGACGGAGGGTGGAACCACAAGATAGAGGCCCTTGATGACGAGCGCCGTCTGTATTACGTCGGGATGACTCGCGCGGAGCAGACCCTGACGCTGTGCGAATTCAGCGTCGAAAATCCGTTCAGCGGCTGCCTGCCGCCCAGCATCCTGCGCAGGCCTTTCACTGGTTCGCCTTTACACGGCCTGAACAAGCGTTACCAGCAGCTCGGACTCAATGAAATCGATATCGGGTACGCCGGCCGTCATGCCGAAAGCGATGCAATCCACTCGGCGCTGCGTCAGTTACGGCGAGGCGATTTACTGACCTTGCAACCTGATCGCTCGGGAACGCGCAACCTGATAATGGATGCGTTCGGCACGGTGGTCGGCAGAACCGCCAGCTCGTATACGCCTGAATTCGTGATACAGACCTGCGAGGTGGCCGAGATCCTCATTCGTTACGCAGAAGAGGGTGAGGAGCTATACCGCAAATATTGCAAATGCCAGCAGTGGGCGCTGGTGGTACCGAGAGTTTGCGGAATCCCTTGATGGTAAGGAGCGTGTTGGGCAGGTCATCGCCCAGCCGCTCCATGATTCAAGACGCTTGTAAGGCTATAGGTTTCGACCGCCAGCAGTTTGGGGCTGACACTGTCTTCAGCGACAAACCTGAGTAAAGCTCGTCCCAACAGCCAACGCACCATGTAGAAACATCTGCTCAATCGTCCGTTCAGAATCGGCGTTGGCAGCCCGCCCGAGTTGCTCGGCATCCACCAACCCGTAGACCAGCGCAATAAACAGCTCGGTGCAAATCGCCGCGGTGATATCGATGCGAAACAGCCCTGCCTGCTGGCCTCTCAAAAAGAACCCGTCCAGCGCCTCCAGATAAAACAGCCAGCGCCTGCCACCCTGTTCCAGGTCGAGGAAGTCGGGGCGGTATTGCGCCATCAGAAAGGCCAGCAACTCGCGGTGGGCGAGGTGTTCCCGGATCAATCGGCGCAGCGCCTCCAGCGGTTCCAGATGCTGCAAGCCGGCGTTGTCGATGATCAGCTTTAGCGTGCCTTCGGCGTGCTCCTCCAGTTTGGCTGTCAGGTTTTCCCGAGTTCCGCAGTAGCGGTGCAGGGTGGCCTTGCTCACGCCTGCCAGTTGCGCCAATTCCTTCATCGTCGCCCGCGGCCGGTTGGCCACGGCCAGGGTCAGCGACTTGAGAAGCGGGTCATCATGGGAAATCGAGTTCATCACCGAGCCTTAAAGGACGTTCACACAAGATTCACAAAATACTCACATGAGACTTTATTGACTCATTGTGATTTGAAACGTAGCATTCGCGCCAAATTCGATCAAGCCTTGGGTGAGTTATGGGCAATTTGCGTGCGGTAGGGATGGCGGGGTCGCTGGCAGTCGCCATCGCGTTGGCCGGGTGTGGGCCGGCAAGTGAACAAGCGGCGGTGGCGGAATTGGCGCACCCGGTAGAAGTGGTAGCCGTGAAGACCGAGCCTTTGGCGCTGACGTCGGAGCTGCCGGGCAGGGTGGAGCCGATGCGCGTTGCGGAAGTGCGCGCTCGGGTGCCGGGCATCGTGATGCAGAAGCGTTTTGAAGAGGGCGCTGATGTGAAAGCCGGGGATCTGTTGTTCCAGATCGACCCGGCACCGCTGAAGGCAGCGTTGTCGCGGGCCGAAGGTGAGCTGGCTCGCGCTCAGTCTGTTGCGCTTGAGGCACAGGCGCGCGTCAAGCGCTATGAACCGTTGGTGAAAATCGAGGCGGTCAGCCAACAGGATTTCGACAGCGCCATGGCTGACCTGCGCAGCGCTCAGGCGGCCACCCGTTCGGCCCAGGCCGACCTGCAAAGCGCCCGGTTGAACCTCGGTTATGCCTCGGTAACCGCGCCAATTTCCGGCCGTGTCGGCCGTGCACTGGTCACGGAAGGGGCCTTGGTCGGGCAGGGGGACGCGACGTTGATGGCGCGGATTCAGCAACTGGATCCGGTTTATGTCGACTTCACTCAGTCGGCCGCCGATGCACTGCGTCTGCGCGAGTCGCTCAAGGACGGAAAACTCTCCGCCGATGACGACAAAGCACTGTCGATTCGCGTCGACGGCACAAATTACGAGCGTCAGGGGGCGCTGATGTTTACCGATGTTGCTGTGGATCGTGGCACGGGGCAGGTGTCGTTGCGCGGCAAGTTCGCCAATACCGACGGCGTGCTGTTGCCGGGCATGTATGTCCGTGTGCGTACGCCACAGGGCACTGACAGCCAGGCCATTCTCGTGCCGCAACGTTCGGTGCAGCGGGGCAGCGATGGTGGCGCCCAAGTGATGGTGGTCGGCGCAGACGACCGGGTTGAATCACGCAGTGTGGTCACTGGCGCCATGCAGGGTTCGCGCTGGCAGATCAGCGAAGGGTTGAAGGCGGGCGATCAAGTGATCGTTGGCGGCCTTGCCGGTCTGCAACCGGGGGCCAAGGTCGTACCGGGTCAGTCCCAGGCCGTGGCTCAGACGTCTGAGTCGAAACAGTAAGGGCGCCGTCGCCGCGAGGATTTCCCGATGTCCAAGTTTTTCATCAAACGCCCGAACTTTGCCTGGGTGGTGGCGTTGTTCATCTCTCTGGCCGGCCTGCTGGTCATTCCGATGCTGCCGGTGGCGCAGTATCCCGACGTCGCGCCGCCGCAGATCAAGGTGACAGCGACTTACCCCGGTGCCTCGGCGAAAGTGCTGGTGGATTCGGTCACTAGCGTGATCGAAGAATCGCTCAACGGTGCCAAGAACCTGCTGTATTTCGAGTCGACCAACAACTCCAACGGCATCGCCGAAATTGCGGTGACGTTCCAGCCGGGTACTGATCCGCAACTTGCCCAGGTCGATGTGCAGAACCGCCTGAAAAAGGCTGAGTCGCGCATGCCGCAAGCCGTGCTCACCCAAGGCCTGGAAGTGGAGCAGGCCAGCGCCGGTTTCCTGTTGATCTATGCGCTCAACTATAAGGAAGGGACCCAGCACACCGACACGACCGCGCTGGGCGATTACGCCGCACGCAACATCAACAACGAACTGCGCCGGGTGCCGGGCGTCGGCAAGCTGCAATTCTTCTCCTCTGAAGCCGCGATGCGCATCTGGCTCGACCCGCAGAAGCTGGTGGGTTATGGGCTGTCCATCGACGACGTAAGCACCGCGATTCGCGGGCAAAACGTGCAGGTGCCGGCCGGCAGTTTCGGCAGCACGCCAACCAGCAGCCAACAGGAACTGACCGCCACGCTGGCAGTGAAAGGCACTCTGGATGATCCGCAAGAATTCGCACGCATCGTTCTGCGCGCCAACGAGGACGGCTCGACGGTCAAACTGGGCGACGTCGCCCGAGTGGAGATCGGTCAGGAGAGTTACAACTTCAACTCGCGTCTGAACGGCAAACCCGCCGTGGCAGCGGCGATCCAGTTGTCGCCCGGCGCCAACGCAATCCAGACCGCAACGGCCGTAAAAGAACGCCTGGCCGAACTGTCGACGTACTTCCCGGACGACGTGGAATATTCCGTTCCCTACGACACGTCGCGTTTCGTCGATGTCGCCATCGAGAAGGTGATCCACACCCTGATCGAGGCGATGGTGCTGGTATTCCTGGTGATGTTCCTGTTTCTGCAGAACATCCGCTACACCTTGATTCCGTCGATTGTGGTGCCGGTGTGTCTGCTCGGCACACTGGTGATGATGTACCTGCTGGGCTTCTCGGTGAACATGATGACCATGTTCGGCATGGTGCTCGCCATCGGCATTCTGGTGGACGACGCCATCGTGGTGGTGGAGAACGTCGAGCGGATCATGGCGGAAGAAGGGTTGTCGCCGGTCGACGCCACGATCAAGGCCATGGGGCAGGTATCGGGCGCGATCATCGGTATCACCCTGGTGCTGTCGGCGGTGTTCATGCCACTGGCGTTCATGTCCGGTTCGGTGGGGGTGATCTATCAGCAGTTCTCGGTCTCGCTGGCGGTGTCGATCCTGTTCTCGGGCTTCCTGGCGCTGACGTTTACGCCGGCGCTGTGCGCCACATTGCTCAAGCCGATTCCGCAAGGACACCATGCAAAGCGCGGTTTCTTTGGCGCCTTCAACCGTGGTTTCGCCCGGCTCACTGAGCGTTACTCGATCCTGAACAGCGGGCTGGTCGCGCGGGCCGGTCGCATGATGTTGGTGTACGTCGGCATTATCGCGATGCTCGGCTACTTCTACCTGCGCTTGCCGGAATCGTTTGTGCCCGTGGAAGACCAGGGCTACATGATCGTCGACGTTCAGTTGCCGCCGGGCGCGACCCGGACTCGCACCGAAGCGACCGGCGAACAACTGGAACGCTATCTCGCGTCTCGTGATGCGGTGCAGTCGATGTTCCTGGTCTCGGGTTTCAGCTTCTCCGGGATGGGTGATAACGCGGCACTGGCGTTCCCGGTGTTCAAGGACTGGTCGCAGCGTGGCGAAGATCAATCGGCGATGGCCGAGGTCATGGCGCTGAACGAGCAGTTTGCCGTGACCAACGACGGCGCCGTGATGGCGGTGCCGCCGCCACCGATTGACGGTTTGGGCAACTCCGGTGGTTTTGCGCTGCGCCTGCAGGATCGTGCCGGCCTGGGTCGTGAAGCCTTGCTCGCCGCCCGTGACCAGGTGCTCGGTCAGGCCAACGGCAACCCGAAAATCCTCTACGCCATGATGGAAGGTCTGGCCGAGTCGCCGCAATTGCGGGTGGTGATCGATCGTGACAAGGCCCGCACCCTCGGTGTGAGTTTCGAGTCCATCAGCAGTGCGTTGTCCGCCGCGTTCGGTTCCGAAGTGATCAACGACTTCACCAACGCTGGCCGCCAGCAACGTGTGGTGGTGCAGGCCGAGCAGGGCGACCGGATGACCCCGGAAAGCGTGCTCAAACTGTACGTACACAATAGCGCCGGCAATCTGGTGCCGCTGAGCGCCTTCGTTACGACTCACTGGGAAGAAGGCCCGGTGCAACTGGTGCGCTACAACGGTTATCCATCGATCCGCATTGTCGGTGACGCCGGGCCGGGTTACAGCACCGGTGAAGCCATGGCGGAAATGGAACGAATCGCTGCGCAATTGCCGGCGGGTTTCAGCTACGAATGGACGGGGCTGTCGTATCAGGAAAAGGTCTCCAGCGGTCAGGCGACGCAATTGTTCGCGCTGGCGATCCTGGTGGTGTTCCTGTTGCTGGTGGCGCTCTACGAGAGCTGGGCGATTCCGTTGACGGTGATGCTGATCGTACCGATCGGTGCCATCGGTGCGGTGCTCGCGGTGATGGTCGCCGGCATGCCTAACGACGTGTATTTCAAGGTGGGTCTGATCACCATCATCGGTCTGGCGGCGAAGAACGCGATCCTCATCGTCGAGTTCGCCAAGGAGCTGTGGGAGAAGGGCTACAGCCTGCGCGACGCCGCCAGCGAGGCTGCACGCCTGCGTTTCCGGCCGATTGTCATGACTTCCATGGCGTTCATTCTCGGTGTGGTACCGCTGGCACTGGCAACCGGGGCAGGGGCGGCAAGTCAACGTGCGATCGGTACCGGTGTGATCGGCGGGATGCTCAGCGCGACGTTGCTGGGTGTGCTGTTCGTACCGATCTGTTTTGTCTGGGTGCTGTCGCGGTTGCGCAGTAAACCCGCACCTATCGAACAACCCGCTTTGGCTCAGGAGTGATTCCATGCGTATTTCAGCTTTCTCTGCGCTGGTGATCGCCATGCTGCTGGGCGGTTGCTCGTTGGCACCGACTTATGAGCGTCCTGTTGCGCCGATTGCGGAGCACTGGGCGGGGGAGTCGACCAAGCAGGGCAGTCCGATTAACCAACTAGCTTGGCAGACGTTTATCGTCGATCCCGAACTGCGTCGCCTGGTGGTGATCGCCCTGGACAACAACCGCTCTTTACGCCAGACACTTCTGGATATCGAACAAGCGCGGGCGCAATACCGTATCCAGCGGGCGGACCGGGTGCCGGGCCTGAATGCCAGTGCATCCGGCAATCGTCAGCGCCTGCCGGCGGATCTGGCCAGCAATGGCCAGGCGGGGGTCGCCAGCAGCTATCAGGTCGGCGTGTCGCTGCCGGAATACGAGCTGGATCTGTTCGGCCGGGTGAAGAGCCTCACTGACTCTGCATTGCAAGAGTATCTGGCGACTGAAGAGACGGCCCGCGCCGCGCAGATCGCCCTGATTGCCGAAGTCAGTCAGGCATATCTGATTCACGATGGCGCCCAGCGTCGCCTGGATCTGACTCAGCAAACGCTGATCAGCCGCGAGTACTCGTTTGCACTGATCAGCCAGCGCCGATCAACCGGTACGGCGACAGCGCTGGACTATCAGGAAGCATTGGGACTGGTGGAACAATCGCGCGCCGAACAGGAAAGCAATCTGCGGCAGAAACAGCAGGCTTTTAACGCGCTGGTGTTGTTGCTCGGCACCAAGGATGCGGCGAAGTCGATTCCTGAACGGCTGTCGACGGAGCCGATGCTGGTTCAGGACATTGCGCCTGACACCACCTCCACGCTGATCGAGCGCCGACCGGACATCCTCGCCGCCGAGCATCGATTGCAGGCGCGCAATGCCGACATCGGCGCTGCACGGGCGGCGTTCTTTCCGCGCATCAGCCTGACCGGAAGTTTTGGTACGTCCAGTGCGCAAATGTCCGGTTTGTTTGACGGTGGTTCGCGGTCCTGGAGTTTTGTGCCGAACCTGTCGCTGCCGTTGTTCGATGCCGGGCGCAACAGTGCTGGCCTGAGCCTGGCCGAAGCCCGTAAGGACTCGGCGGTGGCGGCTTATGAGGGCACGATTCAGACGGCGTTTCGCGAGGTCGCCGATGCACTGGCCGCCACCGACACCTTGCGCCGGGAAGAGGCGGCCCGACGCGCGCTGGCCGACACCAGCAGCGAAACGTTGAAACTGGCCAAGGCGCGTTATGAAGGCGGCATCGACAGTCACCTGCGTTACCTCGATGCCCAGCGCACCCGCTTCGTCAACGAAACGGCATTTATCGAGGTCAGCACCCAGCGGCAGATTGCCCTGGTCGATCTGTTCCGCTCGCTGGGCGGAGGCTGGTCGCCAGAAAAGTCCTGACAACAGCTCCTTTGGGGTGGCACGTCCAGCCATTCAGCCCCGTGAACCGAGAGGTCACGGGGCTTTTTTTTGCTTGGTGGAACGTTACTGAGGACGGGCGGGATTGGCAGCGCCATGCAGGAACATCTGTTCCACGACATTGGCCGAGTTGGCACTGGCGGCACGCCCACGGCGTTCGGCATCGACCATGGCGAAAATCATGGTCAGGAACAGCTCGGTGAAGACCGCGGCAGTGATATCGATACGGAACGCGCCCAATTGTTGGCCGCGCAGAAAGAAGGCATCGAGGGCATCGAGGTAAAACTGCCAGCGTTTGCCTTCATCGGTGTTCGCGAAGGTGTCGGGGCGATACTGAAAGAGCAGGAAAACCAGCATTTCACGATGTGCCAGATGCTCATTGACCAAACCGCGCAGGGCTTGCACCGGATCGCCACTCAACAGGTCGGTCGAGGTGGTGATCTGGTTGAGAACCGTCTCACCATGACTTTCCATCATCAGCACCAGATTGTCACGGGTGCCGCAAAAGCGGTGCAGCGTCGCCTTGCTTACGCCAGCGGCTTCAGCCAGCTCCTTGAGCGTCGCGCGGGGGCGATCAACGATGGCCAAAGCCAGCGCCTTGATGAGTCGTTCGTCTTGGGGAGTCAGGGACATCAGTCAATCTCGGATCGAATTTCAATGTCGGGAATTGTGCAGGAAAAGCTCTTTACTGCAACGAAAACCAAAAAAATCGAGAAATTTACTTCATCTGAGACAATTTTCACTCAACGCCCCCGGCCCACCGCGCAACGCTCTTGCCTCCCGCCAATCCCAAGCCTGAAACGAGCGACGGGCGATTCTGTCGACCCAAAACGCCTCATCACGGTTACTGATTTGTACGTTTGGGCATTCCAGAGAACCAGTAATAAGCATATGAATTTATAGTTGGTCGTTTGTTCACGAATTACTGATAGTTTAATAAGCGAAAGACGTCATTGTTCCTGCTGGCCAACAGAGCGGGTCATGTTTCAACGGATGAAAGTTGTACACGGACTTCACGGATGATAGACCTCTCAGCATTCGCTACATGGCCACTGGGAAATCGCTATGCCTGTTGGAAGTCCATTCAATTGGATTGATAAACGGTACCTGACATGACGGCTACGCTGAACTACTCACTTCCCCACCTTGCACCTGCCACGCCACAGTCCCTGGATATATTTGAGCTTAAAGAATCCAACGTTCGTTCTTACTGTCGTGACTTCACTGCCACCTTTCATACCGCTGAAGGTTCGACCTTGACCAGTGAACAAGGTCAGGTGTTCATTGACTTTTTCAGCGGCGCGGGGGCTCTGAACTACGGGCATAACAACCCGGTTTTGAAAGCTGCGCTGCTCGACTATATCGAGAGCAATGGCATTACCCATGGCCTGGATTTCAAAACCACGGCAAAGAAGAACTTCCTGACGGCGTTCGATGAGCAGATCCTGGCCCGTCGCAACTTGCGCTACAAAGTACAGTTTCCCGGCCCTACCGGTACCAATGCGGTAGAGGCCGCCATCAAACTGGCCCGCAAGTACACCGGCCGCCAGAATATCGTGGCATTCACCAATGCGTTCCACGGCATGTCCCTGGGCAGCCTCGCCTTGACCAGTAACCCGCGTAAGCGAGCAGGGGCCGGGGTCACCTTGAACAACGTGACGTTCATGCCGTATGACCAGTATTTTGGCGACGACCTGGACACCTCGTTGTACCTGTCCAAGATGTTGCGCAGCGGTAGCGGCATCGATAAGCCAGCGGCCATCGTACTCGAGACAGTGCAGGGTGAGGGCGGTGTGAACAGCGCTTCGGCCGCCTGGGTACAAGCGGTGCAACGTATCGCCCATGACCATGACATTCTGTTGATCATCGACGATATACAGGCAGGCTGCGGCCGCACAGGGGACTTCTTCAGCTTTGAGACCCTGGGTGTCACCCCGGATATCGTGACCTTGTCCAAATCCATCAGCGGCTATGGCTTGCCCATGTCCCTTGTCTTATTGGCGCCCCATCTGGATGTATGGGAGCCGGGGGAACACAACGGCACGTTTCGCGGCAACAACCTGGCATTTGTCACGGGCAAGGCGGTTATCGATCACTATTGGAGCGATAACCGTTTTACCCAGGAGCTCAGCGCCAAGGCAGACCTGCTGCATCAAGGGCTGTTGGCGCTATCCCGGGACTTTGCAAGCAAGGCGCCAAATCGCCTCAAAGGGCGCGGGTTCTTCCGAGGCATTGAGTTCAAGGACAAGTCCCTGGCGCAGAGAGTTGCGGCACAGGCTTACGCGGGCGGGCTGATCATTGAAACTTCAGGCATCGACAACCAGGTGCTCAAGTTTCTGCCGGCACTGACAATATCCCCCGCTCAGATCACTCAGGGTTTGCACATACTTGAGCAAGCCTTTGCCGAGGTGACCGCATCATGAGTGATCAAATCATTACTCGGCATGCGTCCCTCGACGACGCTGCGGCGATTGCGCCATTGCTGGACAAATACCGCCAGTTCTATGGTGAAGCCTCCGATCTGGCCCGCTCACTGGAATTTATTAAACAGCGCTTTTTTCTGGGTGAAACAATTTTTGTTGTTGCTGAAGTCAACAACGAAGTCATTGGATTCACCCAGCTATTCCCCAGTTTCTCAAGTGTCACACTGGAGCGCCTCTGGATACTCAATGACTTATATGTCGAATCGTCAAAGCGCAAGAAGGGAGTAGGGCTGGCGTTATTGAATGCAGCAAAAATATTTGCGCAGACAACAGGCGCCAAACAACTATTTATCGAAGGCGCAGACGATAATCCACGAGCACGAAGCCTATACACTCGATTTGGTTTTATCGAAAACACCGCGTATCACTATTATCATCTTCCATTAAAGCAAATCCAGGGATAGGAGCATTTCCATGTCAAATACTGTCTTCGATATTGTGGGAATTGGCTTCGGTCCCTCCAACCTTGCGTTGGCAATTGGCCTCGAAGAGTCAGCATCAGCGCTGACTTATCGCTTCCTTGACGCCAAGCAGAAGCCGGACTGGCAGGATGAAATGCTGCTCAGCGGATCAGATATCCAGAACAACCCTTTACGGGATCTGGTTACGCCACGCAATCCACGCAGCCGCTATGGTTTCGTCAATTACCTGAAAGAAACCGGTCGCCTGTTCGACTACCTCAACTTGCCACTGACGTATCCGTTACGCCGGGAATATGCCGAGTACATCAAATGGGTAGCCAGCCATTTTCTCGGCGATGTCGAATCTTCGGCGTTCGTCCAGCAGGTTGAACCGCTTCTGTTCAAGGGAGAGCAGGTGTGGAAGGTTACCTATAACGATCAACGAGTCGTTTATGGGCGCAGCCTGGTACTCGGCACCGGGCGTACGGCGAATATCCCGGCAGTATTCGAAGGTCTGACCGGGCCCCGAGTGTTCCACCTCAATCACTATCTGGAGCACATCAACAAGCTGCCACCGAGTGTGCAGCGTATCGGCGTGGTGGGTTCCAGCCAGAGCGCGGTGGAGATAGTCCTCGATCTGACTGCCAGATTCCCGGACAAAGAGGTTTATTCGTTACATCGAAGCTTCAGCTTTCGACTCAAGGACACCAGTCCGTTCAGTGACAAGGTGTACTTCCCGGAATTCATCGACTACTACTTTGACCTTCCACCAGATGCCAAATCGCGGTTGGACAAGCAATTGCGGGGCACCAATTACAGCTCTGCCGATGAAGATGTCATCAACGCGCTGTACGTACGCATCCATGAAGAAAAACTGCAGGGCAAGCAGCGCATCAAGATCCTCAATAACATCGCCATCGAGCAGGCGCACATCGATACATCGGGCCAGGTGCAACTGGCACTCAGGGAGGTCAATCAGCTGACGCATTCAACCCTTGCTCTGGATGCGTTGGTGCTTGCCACAGGCTTCAAGGATATTGCGGCCAAGGAAAACGGTGAGCTGTACCCGCCGTTGCTCGCGCCTCATCACCGTCGGTTCCGCGCCGATGCTCAAGGTGCACTGGTGGTCAATCGCGATTACAGCCTGACGCCTCTGGATGACTTGCCCGCGGTGTTTCTCAATGGGTTATGCGAAAGCTCCCACGGCTTGGGCGATGCGGGCTCGTTCAGCCTGATTTCCTTACGGGTGGAACACATTCTTTCCGCCCTGGAGAATAAATTGGCTCAGATCGAAGCCCCGGTACAAGCATTGGCTTGATGCCATCCGGCAGCAGTCTGGAAAGACTGCTGCTCAAACAAGGAGGTTTTATGTTCACAGCAGCGTTGATTTACATACTGGCGGTAATAAGCCCTGGGCCGAATTTCATCATTGTCAGTCGATTCTCTTCACTGGGCTCGGTTTCCACTGGACTTGGCGCGACCTTGGGCATCTGCACTGTAGGGGTATTCTTCTCGACCATTTCCCTCTTGGGACTGGCAGCATTGCTGCATGAGTACCCGGCCTTTTCCAAGGTGGCCACCTTGTGTGGTTCGACGTACTTGCTCTACATCGCCTACAGCATCATCAAAAGTGTGCTGGCAAAAAATACTGGCACCACCGAAAGCGCCGCTGTTGGTGTCACCAGCTTCGGCAAGGCCTATCGGGTGGGCGTCATCACCAACATCAGCAACATGAAGACGATCGCCTTCATGATCAGCATCTATGCCGGCTTCCTGTCCTCGCCACGCACCGACATCGAAAAAGTGCTGGTGGTCGTGCTGTGCTCAACCCTCGAAGTCATCTGGTATTCCCTGGTGTCGTTGCTCTTCGGTCAGGGCCCGATAAAGGCGCTGTTTCTCAAATACACCCGGCAGATTGACATAGGCCTGGCCGTGTTTCTGGTGGCGTTCTCTCTCAATAACGCAATTCCAGTACTGATTGCCAGCCGATGAGGTCGTGTCATGGAGTGGAACGATATGCTCAAGGATGTAAGCGTGCGCTTCAAATATCGCAGTTGGTTGCTGATCGATTTGCCCTGTGATGGCTTGCCACTGAGCCTTCATACGCGAAACCTGGTAAGCGATTATGGCCCGGTCACCCTTGTTCTCGACTGCGGCCTTGAAGATATCTTTTCTGTCGTAGATGCCTTGGGGCCTGGGGTCAGCTATGCGGCATCGTTGCAAACCCCAAGGCGCGAAGTTTTGGCTGTAGTGGCAGGATTAGCGGATGCAGTGGCTTTTCAAGACTTCAAATGGGCCTGTTGATGCGCCACCTGCGAAGGAGCCTTGGGCAGTAAGCGAGGAGGGGCGCCATTCATCCTGCCAAAAGTTACGGGCCTCTCAGGTGAAAAACACAATAGGTTGCGATAACCCACTTTTGAACAGGAATTCATCTCCTACAAGTTGAGGATGGTAGTTTGGCCTTCCTGGAAAGTCTTCCGGGTGACCCGCAACCGCTCGGCCTTTAAGCTCGGGCGTGTTCAGTAACGTTCCGAGCGTTGTAAGTAATGTGAAATCCAATACTTCGTAGGTTGGCAACGTTAACCAGGCATGAAGATCGATGTGATTGAGTGGTTGTTCATCCCGACAAAGCTTCTTCAACTGAGCCAGCTCAGTGTGAAAGATGGGCCCCTTTCCTTCTTCTTGAACAAACCCCAGCGTGTAGAACAACGGAACACCAAGCAGCTCCTGAAGAGGTTCCTGCAGGCTGCCGGTAACCTGGAAGCACCTCTGGGAGAAGTCATCATAGTCACAGCCAGAAAGCTCAGAAATCCAACACTCCTGGATTTTGACCATTACATCACTTATCAGTAGCCGCCCCTGCAGAGGTGTAAATGATGGGGGATTCAGCCCCCATTTTCGGGTGCGGACCAGGCTTTCGTTGAATTCCCGTTCGTACCCGGTTCCTGTTACACGTCTAGACTTGAAAAAAGTGGAGAGAAATGACACCTGAAATCCTTATGGCGTTAGCGCATGCTGCAGGCTGAGCTTGAGAGGGTGCGGATTGTAGATCAGGTTGTAAAGGATGACCCGCTTGCTGCGCGGCAATTACTTCACGAAGATTTTTTTGCCGGAACGGCGCAAGGCTTCATCTGGAAAAAGCGCTTCATGGAAAATCCTTGCGATGAAGTCATCAGAGTCGAATGGTGTTGAGGATCGGGTGGGGCCAACCGGAGGTTAGTGAGGGCCGTGCGCTGATATCGGATTATGAATCCCACCGAAGCTTTTGATTTTCTGGGAAACGGGTGTGTGGGAGTTTGGCCGCAGGTATGTGGGATTGGACGTTTCGTAAAGTTCTGCCCTGACACATCATTTAACATAATATACATTACACGTAACAAAGTACTACAGAGCCAGCCCGGTTGCACAGGCGTTTTCGAGCTCCAGCATTGCCCTCAAAACGCTTTGCCTCTGAAGCTTGATGATCTCTCCATTTGAAATGCGCTGATCTCAATCCTCGTCACGCGTCAGCTTTTCAATCAGCGCTCTATGCTGCGGATACTGCGCCGTGAGCTTCTGTCGATTTCCCATTTCCATATCGGCGAAATCAAACCCTGGTGAAACCGCTTCGCTGATCAAGCCAAATCCATTCTCGCCATTCAACAGTCTGGAGGCTTTCCAGATTCCGCCCGGTACATGCAATTGCAGATGTTGTCCTGCCAGAACATCGCTACCCATCACCAAAGTCTGCAGCGAACCGTCAGCGTGAATCAGGCTGTATTCGATGGCGTCGCCCAGATGGAAATAATGCAGGATGTCTGACTGGTTGAAATGAAACTGGCCCACAGGCGATTCTTCGGTCAACAGGTAATAAATGGACGTCATCAAATAACGTGAGCCACCCTTGGTTTCGAGCATTTCTCGATGGTCGGCCTGAAATGTCCTGCGGAAATAGCCACCCTCAATATGAGATTCAAGTTTCAGGGCTGCAATGACGTCTTTTGAGCTCGCCTGGCGTTTCAACATAGCCTTCTCCATTGACTTCACAGTAGATTTTCGCATAGCTCAACTAAAGACTCATTTAGTGTAGTTAACCTAATATATCGACACATTCGAAGACGTTGGCCTCATTTAGCGTCACCTTTTGTCAACTTGCGCTTACCAAACCGCAATATGCGAATCCGCCCTGGGCTCAGTCCCGCCACACAGCACGCCACTGACCGGATCACGAAGAATAATCTGTCCCCGGCCATAATCCGTCAGATCGCATGCAATCTGCACCTCATGCCCCCGACGCGCCAAGGCATTGGCCAAATCCCTCGAAGCCCCCTGCTCGATCCCTACCCTCATCCCCCCCAGCCATTGCCAGCGCGGAGCATCCAGCGCCGACTGTGGATTCAATCCGAAATCCACCAGATTCATGACCATCTGCACATGCCCCTGAGGCTGCATATAGCCGCCCATCACACCAAACGGCCCAAGCGCCTGGCCATCCTTGGTCAGGAAGCCTGGAATGATCGTATGAAATGTCTTCTTGCCCGGCGCCAGGCAGTTCGCGTGTTCCGGATCAAGGCTGAATTCCTGCCCTCTGTTCTGTAGCGCAATGCCGCTGTCAGGCAGCACCACACCCGAACCAAAGCCGTGGTAATTACTCTGGATGAACGACACCATGTTGCCGTGCCCATCGGCCGTCGCCAGATAAACCGTACCGCTGGCATGAGGATCGCCTGGCTTGGGTGGCTGAGCTTTATCGCCAATCTGCCCACGGCGCCGAGCACTGTAGTCATCACTCAACAAATCGGCCACCGCCACCCGCATATGCAATGGGTCAGTGATGTAGTGCAAGCCATCGCTGTACGCAAGTTTCATGGCCTCTAGCTGACGATGCCAGGTCTGCTGGCTGTCACGATGATCAAAGTCGAAACCCTCGAGAATCTTCAGTGCCATCAACGCGACCAGACCCTGGCCGCTCGGTGGGATTTCCCAGACATCCACACCGCGATAATTGACGTGGATCGGCTCCACCCACTGCGCACGGTAATGCTCCAGATCCGTGGCGCGCAGATATCCGCCGGTAGTCCGTGAATGAGCATCCAGGCGCTGCGCCAACGCGCCGCGATACAGACTCTCACAGCAACTCTCCGCCAACTCTTCAAGCGTCCGCGCTTGTGCAGGATTGCGAAACAGCTCCCCTGCCCTCGGCGCCCGCCCCTCAATCAGAAAAGTATCGAACCAGGCGTCCAGCACCTCGTCGCGATGGGGACTGAACTCATCCAGAGCAACCTGCCACTGATGAGCAACCACGGGCGACAGCGGAAAACCCTCCCGCGCCAGGTTGATGGCCGGTTGCAGCAGATCAGCGAACGGCAGCACGCCAAAGCGTTGCGAAAGTTCGGCCCAGGCCGATGGGCAACCGGGCACCGTCACCGGCGTCCAGCCATACAGCGGCATTTGCTCATGGCCTGCAGCCTTGACTGCTTCGATGCTCAAAGCAGCCGGTGCATGTCCGTTGGCGTTGAGGCCATGCAACTGATCCTTGAACCAGACCAGGGCAAAAGCATCGCCACCAAGACCGCAACCCGTAGGCTCGACCACGGTCAGCGCTGCCGCGGTGGCGATCGCGGCGTCGATCGCATTGCCACCCTTTTGCATCATCTCGATGCCGGCCTGAGCGGCCAGTGGCTGGGACGCCGCCACCATGCCACGACGGGCAAAAACACTTTGACGTTGCGACGGATAGGGATACTCGTGAGCAGAGAATTTCAGCATGGCAAAGGCTCTTCAAAACAAGGATTCATTGACCGGACTTGATCCGGTTCCATTCGCGGGTCATCAGGCGCTGGATGTTTTCCGGCAGATCCGCAGAGACAAAGGTGTGACTGATCACCTCGTCGCCCGGGTAGATCCCCGGGTTGCCGCTGACCTTGGGATCCATCAAAGGCGTGGCGTCCTTGTTCGGATTCGCATACCCCACATAGTCACTGATCGACGCAATGACCTCGGGCCGCAGCAAGTAGTTGATCACGGCATGGGCATTGGCCACGTTGCCGGCATCCTTGGGAATCGCCAGCATGTCGAACCACAGATTCACGCCTTCCTTGGGAATCAGGTAGCGGATATCAGTGTTTTTCCCGGCCTCGCGAGCCCGGGTCTGGGCCTGCATCACGTCGCCGGAGTAGCCGATCGCCACGCAAATGTCGCCGTTGGCCAGGTCGGCGGTGTACTTCGATGAGTTGAAGTAAGTCACCGACGGCCGCAAGGTCATCAGCAGTTTCGACGCCTGCTTATAGTCGTCCGGCTTGACGCTGTTGGGGTCCAGCCCGAGATAAAGCATGGCTTGAGGAATGATTTTCACCGGCGCATCGAGAAAGGCCACGCCGCAACTTTTAAGTCTGGAAAGGTTCTGCGGATCGAACACCATGGCCCAGGAGTCCAACGGTACGTCCTTGCCCAGCACCGCGCGCACCTTCTCCTCGTTGTAGCCAATGCCCACGGTGCCCCACATATAAGGAACGGCATAGCGGTTGCCCGGATCGGCCGCTTCCAGACGCTGCATCAAACGCGGGTCGAGGTGCTTCCAGTTATCCAGCAACGACCGTTGTAGCGGTTGATAGGCACCAGCCCGGATCTGTTTCGACAGAAACTGGCTTGAAGGCACCACCACGTCATACCCCGAGTGTCCGGAAAGCAACTTGGCCTCGAGCATTTCATTGGTGTCAAAGATGTCGTACTGAACCTTGATGGCACTGTCTTTTTCGAAGTTCTTCAGTGTGTCGGGGCCGATGTAGTCGGACCAGTTATAGACCTTCACCACCGAGTCGGCAGCCTGAGTAAAGGGCACCACGGCAGCGCAGCACAGCGCCGCAAACACGCTCGATAAACGCATCGTCATTATCCTTGTGAGACTCACAGCACGCGGCTGAGAAAGGCTTGGGTACGGGGATGAGAGGGATGACTGAAAATCTGTTCCGGCGGTCCCTGCTCGATCAGTTCACCCTGATCGAGCACCACCACGCGGTCCGCTACCTCACGGGCAAACCCCATTTCATGGGTGACCACCACCATCGTCATGCCCTCCTCCGCCAGTTCCTTCATCACCTGCAGGACCTCGCCGACGGTTTCCGGATCAAGAGCGCTGGTGGGTTCGTCGAACAGCATCGCCTGGGGTTTCATGGCCAGCGCCCGGGCAATCGCCACCCGCTGCTGTTGGCCACCGGAAAGCATCGAGGGGTAATGGTTGGCCTTCTCCGCCAGCCCGACACGTTTGAGCAGCGCCCGCGCCTGTTCCTCCGCCGCTTTACGTGGCACACCCAACACCTGAATCGGTGCTTCGATGATGTTTTCCAGCGCGGTCATGTGCGGGAATAGATTGAAGCGTTGAAACACCATGCCGATATCCCGCCGCTGGCGGGCGATGTTGCGCTCCGAGTCTCGCACCAGGCTGCCATCGGCCTTCATGCGATAGCCCATGGACTGGCCATTGACCCGGATCTGCCCGGACTGAATGTCTTCCAGCAAATTGATGCAGCGGATAAACGTGGTTTTGCCCGATCCTGAAGCACCGATCAGCACCACCACTTCACCGCGTCGGACTTGCAGGGAAATCCCTTTGAGAATTTCGAGGTTGCCGAACGACTTGTGAATGTTCAGCGCTTCGATGATCAGCTCTTCACTTTGATGCGCCATGATTAACGTCCCCTCAGCAGTTTCAGGGTACTGCGACCGAACATCCGGCTGGATGCCGGCGGCGGCGACGAAGGTCGATCCGACTGGCCGAAACGTGTCTCCAGCCAACGCTGGAAGAAGCCCCAAAGCGTCGTGAGCAACAGGAAATAGATCGCCACCACGAGGTACAACTCGAACACCCGAAAGGTCGCCGAAGTCACCATCTGCGTACTGAGCAGCAGTTCCTGCACACCGATCACACTGACCAGCGTGGTGTTTTTAAGCATCACGTTGAACTCGTTGCCCAGTGGCGGCACGATGACCCGAAACGCCTGCGGCAAGACGATACGGCGCATCAACTTGGCGAAGGTCATGCCCAGCGAGCGCCCCGCCTCGTACTGCCCCTTGTCGACAGCGCCGATACCGGCGCGAATGATCTCGGCCATGTACGCGCCTTCGTTAAGGCCCAACGCAATGATCGCGGCCTGGATATTGCCCGGAACCACCAAGCCAAAAAGATCAATGTCTTCGAAGCGGAAAATCCCGCCCGCCGCCAGCGCCGTGTAAAGGAAGACGATCTGCACCAGCAAGGGCGTCCCGCGCATCAGCCACACATAAAAACGCACCGGCAGATGCAGCAAAGGGTTCTTCGACAATCGCAGCAACGCCGCCGCCAATCCCAGGACACAACCCAGCAACATGGCCAGCACACTGATCAGGCACGTCAGCCAGAGCCCGGTGAGGTAGACCCCGCTGGGCTGCAACAGGTACTGCCAGAACACATCCCAATTGAAGTTCATCAACACTTACCTCAATCGAGAGTGTCGCTGGAGACGTGCCATTTACTCAGGAGCTGGCTGTAGCTGCCATCGCTGCGCATGTCGGTGATCACTTGCTGCACCGCGGCACTCAGTTGCGGATCGTCCTTGCGAATGCCCAGACCGGTGAGGATCCGGCTGAAGGCTGGAACGCCTTCCTCGAACAGGTCCGGCGCCATGGCGGCGTAATAACCGGCGGTTTCCACCGTGGTGCCATAAGCATCGACCTGACTGATCCGCAGGGCCTGGAACGCATCGGTGTCGGTGTTGTAGACCACCAGTTTCATCGGTGGCTTGCCGGCCTTGGCCAGGCTTTCATTCTCGGTATCGAGCAAGGTCTTGATGGTCGAACCGTTGAGCACCGCGATCTTGTGCCCGCTCAGATCAGCCAGCACTTTGAGCCCCTTCGGATTGCCCTTGGGCACCACCACCGCCTGGCTGGAATACATGTAGTTGACGATGTCGATCACCTCGCGGCGCTCGGGTTTGTCGAACAACTGATCGACGATCATGTCGCACTGTTTGGCCAGCAAGGCCGGCAGCAAGCCGGAAAACGGGATCACCCGCCACTCAACCTTCTTGTCTCCCAGACGCTTGGCGATTTCCAGACCCAGGTCGACGGTCAAGCCTTTGGGCTTTTGCGCCTCATCGAAGGACACCAGGGGCGGCGAGTCCATGCCCGAGCAATAGGTGAGTTTGTCGACCTTGAGCAAACGCTCCGGCACGGTGGGTGCGGCAACCGCCCACTGCGTACAGAGCCCCAGGGAAATTGCAGCCAACAACAGGCGAGACGTATGCATGACCAGACACTCCAGTTCGGTTAGTAACGGGGCAGTTCTCAAAGTCAAAACATCGGCGGGCTTGGTGCCCGCTCTGTGGTTATCGTTCCGATTGCAGAAACTTGATGAGCTCAGGGACCGTGCCTTCGATGTGCTCGCGCACCACGGCCTCTGCCTTCGCGGCATCACCGGCACGAATTGCGTCGAGGATCACCACGTGTTCCTGGCGTGCACTCAGTGGCTTTTCAACGTGCTGCAGCCAAAGACGCATGGGGGCTTCGATCAGCGAGTAGAGCGCGCTGATCTGTTTCACCAGACGAGGTCGTCCGCTGAGGCTGCACAGGTACTCATGGAACTTGCGGTGGCGACTGACCCAGGCCGCACTCTCGTCGCGGTAGTCATCCATTTCATCGAGCAGGCGTTCCAGGGCAGTCAACTGACGTTCACTGATCTTCGGCACCGCGACTCGAATCGCCAGTCCCTCAAGGGCGCTGCGCATCTCGAAGACTTCATGCATTTCCTCGACATCCAGACCGCTGACAATCGCGCCGCGATTGGGCCTGAGCGTCACCAGCCCCTGAGCATCGAGACGGCGAAAGGCTTCGCGCACGGGCATCCGGCTCATGCCGATTTCACTGGCAATGTCCTCGGCGATCAGCCGGTCACCTTTGCGATAACGGCCGCCGCAGATGCCTTCCAGAAGAAAGTTGTAGGCCTCCTCCTCCGCGGTCATCGGTTGGCGCTGGTCGTAGGCGGGAGCGAATTGCATGGCGGCACCTTTTGTCTTTTTGTATCCAATTATCCACGGATACATAAAAGCAGAATGCATGCCAAGACCTGCCTCTTCACGCCAAGCGATTGATTCAAATGAATTAAGGAAAATAGCACCGTGCACAGCCATCAGATTTGCCGGCACGAAAATTGGGATTTGCTACCTAATGGCTCATTGCGAGACCTGGAAAGGTGCAGAACGGTAGCTGAGTAACACCTCTTGAAACACGCCGGCCAGCACCCACTCGCCTGCCAACGCAGCAAGCGAGTGAAATGAGCCAGTCCTCGGGTCGCGCAGCGCCAATCAGCGCTTCACGCCAAAGCAGTGCGAAAGCTCAGGGAAACTGCCCTCACGAACATCCGAAGCGTACTGCCCCACGGCATCGCGGATCACCGCATGCACATCGGCATAACGTTTAGCGAAACGCGGTACGAACTCACCCCCCAGCCCCAGGATATCTTCGATCACCAGCACCTGGCCGTCGCACGCGGGCGAGGCGCCGATTCCGATGGTTGGCACGCGCAAGGCTTCGGTCAACTCGCGGGCCAGCGGCTCTGCTACGCCCTCCAGCACAATGCAAAACGCACCGGCCGCTTCCATCGCCAGGGCGTCCTGACGGATAGCGTCTGCCGATCGTTCGTCCATGCCCTGGGCCTTGAAGCCACCCATGGTGTTGACGAACTGGGGCATCAACCCGATATGCGCCACCACCGGAATGCCCCGCTCCACCAGAAACTGCACAGTGGGCGCCATGACCGCACTGCCTTCCAGCTTCACGGCAGCGATATTGGCCTCCATCATCAACCGCGCGGCACTGCGAAAAGCCTGAGCCGGTGACTCCTGATAAGAGGCGAATGGCAAATCAGCCACCACGCACGCGCGCTGTGTGGCACGCACCACCGCACGACTGTGCTGAATCGTCTGATCCAGTGTGAAATCCAGCGTGTTGGGCTGCCCGTAGGCAACCATCGCGGTCGAATCCCCCATCAGGATAACGTCGACAAATTCGTCAACGATCTCAGCAAGCGATCGATTGTGCGCGGTCAACGACACGATCTTGCGTTTGCCCTTACAAGCCCTGATGTCGGGTACGGTCAGACGGCGGGTTTCATTGACTGCGGTACTCATGACGTGAGCTCCTCGCGAAAACAGCGTTGAAGAAAGGACCTCTTGAATCGACGCAGACGCCAAATACGATCTCCGAACAAGGCTGGCCTCCACTTCTGATTTAATGTTCCCCGTCCTTGTATCCGGACGTTTTTCGGGGGCGATGGTAGAAGCATTTCTCCAGCCGGAGTGAGCGAACATTTTTTCTGAACCGTATGCGGAAATGGAATACAAGATGGACCTGAAGAACTTGCGCTATTTCGTGGAAGTGACAGAGCACGGAAGTTTCTCGAAGGCATCCCGCACCCTTCACGTCACCCAGTCGGCACTGAGCAAAGCCGTTCAATTACTCGAAGAGGAACTGGGCGCGACGCTATTGGTTCGCAGCCGTCCGGGCGTGCCGTCACGCTTGACCCCGTCGGGCGAAGTGGTCTTCCACCACGCCAAGGGATTGCTGAGTCGCAGCAAGCAAATGTTGACGGACGTGAACTTGCTCAACAGCCTCGTCACCGGTGTCCTTCAGCTGGGGCTGCCACCCTTGGGCAGTACCGATCAAGTAGCGGCCGTGTTGACCGAGTTTCGGCGGCGCTTTCCCCAAGTGGAACTGCAATTGCGTGAGCAAGGAGGCCAGGCTCTGGAAGAGGCCGTTCGCAAGGGCGAGATAGAACTGGCGATCAGTCTGCGACCCGACGGAAACGACCTGGCCTGGCTGCCGATTTGTGAGGAACCACTGGTTGTCGTCCTGCCACCTCGCCACCCACTCGCCAACCGCCATCGACTGACACTGCCGGATTTGGCGCATCACCCTTGGGTGCAGTTGCAGGGCGCCTCGATTCTCAATCACCGCATCAAGCTCTGCTGCCCTGCTGTGGACGTCAGTCGTCTACAGGCAGCCAAAAGCGACAACCTGGCTTTTTGCTTGTCATTGGTGGCCGCGAACGCAGGCCTGCTGGTATTGCCCCGACTATTGGCTCAACACCACATCCCGCCCGGTGTGGAAATCGTCCCGCTCGAATGCGCGGACCTGGAGTGGCAACTCGTCACCATCTGGCGCAAGAACGCGCAGCTGTCGGTCGCGGCACAGCAATGGCTTGAACTGTTGGCCTTTTGAATAGCGAGTCTGGTCTGGGCGATGCATGGCGCAATCGTCAGGCTTGGCTGGTCTGAATGGGGATGCCGAATGTTTGAATGAATCGGTTGTTCGTACCGCAACTTTCATTCAACCATTCATCAAAACTTAAAAGCCCTGACACGCACCCACTCACCCAACGAATCAATCAACGTAAGTTCTTATAGCCAGCGGCAATAACTCAAATAACAAAAAATAATGCCACATCGCCACCATCTCAATAGCTTGCTAATTAACCCCGTTGAAAACTCTTCTCATTACGCTGAATAAACAGCATTTAAGCGACTGCAACAAATTCACTCATCACCCTGAATGCATTAGATATTTTTTCAGTCAACAACCGCCGACTTCCGAAACTCCCATACCCATTAAACAGCCTCTGAAAAACACCCTTTCTCAATCGACTTGCAAAAACACAACAACCGTCTAGGTTCATGAATATCTTCAAAGGCACCATCAGCCGAACAATAAAAACAGCCTTCAAGGCGGGAGAACTCATTCCCCTGAAATAATTCAGACTCTGCTTTTAGTTACTGAACGGAACTCAGTCATCACAATCAAGAGGGATGCTTGATGAAGCACAGCCGTTGGTATCGTGCGCTCTCGAAAAAGGCGCCAGCCGAACATTTTTGGCTGTCACTGTTTTGCTTTGCGGGTCTTGTGATCGCCAGCTTCGTGTTGTTCGAACAGCAGATCCAGGACTTCCTCACTCATCTCGACCTGTACCTTCCGTCTTCCCCCTCCCAGCAACTCAACCTGGCGCTTTTGCTGATCGCCCTGTTGGCGCTGGACGTTGTGCTGCCCGTGCCTTCCAGCGTGGTCGCGCTACTGGCCGTGGCCATGCTGGGCAGTGTCGGCGGTTATCTGGTGATTTTCGTTGGCCTGTGTCTGGGTGCCGGGTTGGGTTATGCATTGGGCGCCGGTTATTTCCGGATGCTGTCCAGCCGCCTCGGTCTGCATCAGCGCAAGCCAGGGCAACTGGCGTATCGGCTGGGTACGCTGTCGTTGATCTGCCTGCGCGGCGTGCCTGTACTGGCTGAAACCTCTGTGGTGGCGGCCGGCATGCAACGCTATCCGCTACGGGCGTTTCTGCTGGTGACTACCCTGGCCAACGCCGGTCTGGCACTGGCCTACAGCGCCATCGGCACGTTCCTCGTCGAAGAGAACGCGTTGCTCGTGACCATCCTCGCCAGCATGGTGTTGCCGGGGTTGTTTATCGCCGGGTACAGCCTGTTCAAGACCTTGCGCAAACGCGGCAACGAGCCAGCGCTGCACGGGCGTTTCGAGGTCAGTTACGACTACCCGGTGGTGTTCACGGATCACCTGTTCGATCCGCTCAATGCTTGCCTGCATCAACAACTCACCGCCCGGCAAAACGGCCGGGTGACGGTGATGGTGTTCGCCGATGAACAACTGCTGAAAAGCGCGCCGCACCTGCTGGAACAGATCGATGGCTACTTTGCCGCCCATGCCGCGGACCTGCATTTGCAGGCGCCGCCAATTGCCGTTCCGGCCGGGGAGCTGAGCAAGGATTCACAGGTGTTGCAGCAGCTCTACGCCGACATGCTGAAACATGGGTTGGACCGGCACTGTTATGTGCTGGCCTTGGGCGGTGGCGCGGTACTGGATTCCGTGGGCTACGCCTGCGCCACCTTCCACCGTGGCATCCGGCTGATCCGCGTGCCGAGCACCGTGCTGGCCCAGAACGACGCCGGCATCGGAGTGAAAAACGGCATCAATGCCTTCGGCCAGAAGAATCTGTTGGGGGCTTTCTACCCCGCCACGGCCGTGATCAATGACTTCCAGTTGTTGACCAGCCTGACCCGCCGCGACCAGATCGCCGGGCTGGCCGAGGCGGTGAAGGTCGCGCTGATCAAGGACCAGGCGTTCTTTGAATGGATGGAGCAACAGGCCGACGCCCTCGCCCGCTTCGATCACGCGGCCAGCCGTTATGCGATTCGCCGCTGCGCCGAGCTGCACCTGGCGCACATCACCGGCGCCGGCGACCCCTTCGAGCGCGGCAACGGGCGGCCTCTGGATTACGGGCACTGGGCCGCGCACAAACTGGAAAACCTCAGCCATCACCGGTTGCGCCATGGTGAAGCGGTCGCGGTGGGCATGGCCCTCGACGGGCTCTACGCCAATGCGCTCGGGCTGTTGAGCGATACCGACAGTGAACGGGTGATGAGCCTGTTGAGCAAACTCGGTTTCAACCTGTGCCCGCCGGAACTGACCCTCAAAGATGCGCAAGGTCGCTCACCCGTGTTGCTCGGGCTGGAGGAATTCCGCCAACACCTCGGCGGGCAGCTCTCGATCCCGATGCTCAGCGGAATCGGCCAGTCGGTGGACCTGCATGAAATCGACGACGCGCAAATGGAACAGGTGCTGCAGAAGTTGTCCGCCCGCAACGCTCCGGCTCTCGACCTGAGCGAGGGCTTTGCGAAATGAGCCAGACCCCGCAAAGCCTCAAAACCTGGATGACGCTTGGCCGTGTCTCCAACCTGCCCACGGTGTGGACCAACACCCTGGCCGCCGCCCTGTTGGCCAGCAGCGCCGGTGCTCTGGCGCCGCCCTCGTGGATGGTGTGGATTCTGCTGCTGTTCACGCTGTCGCTGCTGTATCTGGCCGGCATGTTGCTCAACGATCTGCTGGACGCCGACTGGGATCAGCAACACCACAATCCCCGGCCCATCACCCTGGGTCTGGTCAGCCGCCAGCAAGTGCGCCTCGCCACCGTGTTGTTGCTGACACTGGCGGCCGCCTCGGTGCTGGGCCTGAGCCAATTGATCGATCAGCCGCATTGGTTGCTGGCCAGCGTCACCCTCTTGGTGGGCTGCATCATCGGCTACAACGTGCTGCACAAAAAATACGCCCACAGCGTCTGGTTGATGGGCGCCTGCCGCTCGGCGCTGTACCTCACGGCGGCGGCCAGTCTGGCGGTGCCACCGGAGCCGATCTGGCTCTGTGCGATGTTGTTGGGCGTTTATATCAGCGGGCTGACCTACCTGGCCCGCAATGAGCACAACAATGAGTTGCTCAGTCGCTTGCCCCTGATCCTGATGTTGAGCCCGCTCGCGTTGGCGATCTACTCCGACAACTTGTGGTTCTGGCCGGTGCTGCTGCTCTGGCTCGGCTGGCTGGGCTGGCACTACTGGCGTAACTTGGCCAACCCGCAGCATCGAAAGGTCCGCGCTTTTATCGGCGCCGGCCTGGCAGCGCTGCCTCTGTTCGATGCGTTGGTGATGGCCGTGGCCAACCAGCCGTTGGGCAGCCTGCTGTGTGTCCTGGTGTTTTTCCTGCTCCCACACTTTCAGCGCTGGATCAAACCGACATGAACATGGACGTCACTGCACCGCCGACGGCGGCCCTCGGCATGCGCGACGATTGCCTCGCCGAACACCATCAAACCTTGACCCGGCAACTCGATGAGACCGAACTGCACTGGTGGCGTCAGGCACAGGCGCAACTGGCCCGGCAGCCGGACGCCAATACTGCAGCGCTCCTGAGCGGTCAGTGCAAGCGGCATCTGCGTGACCGTGCACTGCCCGACAGCCACTGGAGCCTGATCCAACTGGCTCGCGCGTTGTTGCTGGCGCAGGTCCTTGAACTGTCCTCTGAGGACGGACAATTGTCCCTGCTGCGCCAGCTTTTTCTCTGGGGCGACGATCAGGAAAAGATCGCCACCCTCAAAGCCTTCGACTGGCTCGACAGCCACGGGGTGTGCGTCGAACTGGCATTGCAGGCCGGACGTACCAGCAACAGCCAGGTGTTTGCCGCCCTCGCCCTCGACACCCTCTACCCGTCGCGTCACTACCCGGAACGGGCTTTCCACCAACTGGTGCTGAAGGCGCTGGGCATGGGGCTCGATGTCCGACGCCTGATCGGCCTGCCGCAGCGACGCAGCATCACCCTCAACCAATTGGCCCTCGACCTGCTGGAAGAACAGCTCGCCGCTGATCGAACGGTGTCCGCCGGATTGCCCCTGGCGATTGCCTTCGACCAGCTCAGCCAGGCGCAACACCAGCGACTGGCCGACCTGAACCAACAGCAACGCTTGCCGCCGGAATGGCGCAGCCATCTGAACTGATGCCCAACGATTCCTTTCCCTTGACGAGGATTCACCATGCCCAAGTACTTCGACCCGCATATTCATATGGTCAGCCGCACCACCGACGACTACCAGAACATGGCCGCCGCCGGCATCACCGGGGTGATCGAGCCCGCGTTCTGGCAGGGTCAGGCCCGGACCAGTGTCGGCAGCTTCATTGATTACTTCGACACCCTGCTGGGCTGGGAGCGCTTTCGCGCCAGCATGTTCGGCATCCACCACTTCTGCACCATCGGCCTCAATCCCAAGGAGGCCAATGACTTGTCGGTGGCCAACGAGGTGCTGGAGATTCTGCCGCGGTATCTGGTGAAGGACGGCGTCGTCGCGGTCGGCGAAATCGGCTACGACGACATCACGCCCGAGGAAGATCGCTTTCTCGCCGCACAGCTGGAACTGGCCAGACAATTCAACCTGCCGGTGCTGGTACACACGCCGCACCGCGACAAGATCGGCGGCACCAAACGGACTTTGGCAGTGATTCGCGAGGTGGGGATCAATGAGAATCTGGTGATCATCGATCACCTCAACGAACTGACCCTGCCGCTGGTGCTGGACAGCGACTGCTGGCGCGGTCACTCGATCTACCCCAATACCAAAATGTCGGAACAGCGCATGGTCGCCCTGCTCCAGCAGTACGGCACCGAAAAAATGGTGGTCAACAGCGCCGCCGACTGGGGCATCAGCGACCCGCTCAAAGTGCCGAAAACCGGTCAGGCGATGTTGGCGGCCGGCTTCAGCGAGGCGCAGGTCGAGCAAGTGCTGTTCCACAACCCGGTGGACTTTTTTGCCCAGAGCGGTCAACTGGACAAAACCCTGATCAGCACCCCGCTGCCCATCGATCAGCGCCGGCAGTGGCAGGAAAACTCCGCCCTGCGGGGTCAGGAACCGGTGATCAAATGAATGCCGGCATGGGCTGGACGCCCGGGCAGATCGGCTATTGCAGCAATGTGCACCCGACCCGCGATCTGGCCGGGTTGCAGTCTTCGATCGAGCAGCATTTTCAGGGTGTGCGGATCCTGCGCGGCCTGCAAGCGCAGGACAGCGGACTGTGGATCAGCGCCCTCGCCGAGTCCAAGTTGCAGCAGAAATCGGCGCGTTCGGCGTTCCTCAGCCTGCTGCAACACAGCGGGCTACGGCTGACATCGCTGAACGGGTTTCCCTACGGTCAATTTCATGACCGTGCGGTGAAAGCCGAGGTCTACCTGCCCAGTTGGGCGGAGCCGAAACGCCTGGCGTACAGCCTGAATCTGGCGCACATCCTCGCGCAAGCCTTACCGCCAGATTGTCATCAGGGAGTGATTTCAAGCGTACCGCTGGGCTATGCCGCCACCTGGAATCCGACGCTGCAACAACGGGCCGAGTATCAACTTCGCGAACTCACGGCTTCACTGGCCCAGTTGTATCGTGAAACCGGCAAGAAGATTGTGTTCTGTCTGGAGATGGAACCGGACTGCGTGCTGGAAACCACTGACCAGGCCATCGCCTTCTTCCGTCGCTGGCAAACCACGGACCCGAACCATGCCTATCTGGCGCTGTGTTTTGACGTCTGCCATCAGGCGGTGATGTTCGAAGACTGCTATCAGTCGCTGGAAAAGCTGCGTCAGGCCCGGGTGCCTATCGGCAAGATCCAGCTCTCCAATGCCTTGATCTGTCGTCTGCCCTGCGATGACGACAAACGCCGCGAACAGGTCCTCAAGACCTTGAGCGACTTCTGCGAAACCACCTACCTGCATCAAGTGAAGGCTCGCGATGAACAGGGCCGGTTGGTGGCCTGGGCGGACCTGCCCGCCGCCCTCGTCGATTGCGCCAAGCACCCGCAGCGATACCCCGAGCTGAGGATTCATTTCCACATCCCGTTGTTCAGCGAACAGCTGTTGTTGCCCGAGCTGAGCGGCAGCCAGATCGCCCTGTCGCAGACCTTCGATTTTCTCGCCAGCCATGAGGATTTCAGGCCGGTGCTGGAAGTGGAAACCTACAGTTGGGGCGTCCTGCCCGCGCAACTGCGGCCAACAACCGAAGCCGCCCAGCTTCAGGGGATCGCCGCAGAACTGAAATGGGTCGAGGACCAATTACGCCAGCGTCGGCTGCTGCAACCACAGACGCAGGAGGCGTACGCCGATGCGCTCTGATCATGCACGTCAACCGCTGCTGCTGATCAATGTGGTCGGGCTGACGCCATCGCTGCTGGGTGACGCGACGCCGCACATCAATGCCCTGCTGAAAACCGCCAAAATGGCCCACCTGCAACCGGTGTTTCCAGCCGTCACCTCGTCGGTGCAGGCCTCGATTCTCACCGGGCGGCCGCCGTCCGAACACGGCATCGTCGGCAATGGCTGGTATTTTCGCGATCAGGCCGAAGTGCGTTTCTGGCTGCAACCCAACGCGCTGATCCAGGGTGAAAAGGTCTGGGAGACGCTCAAGCGCGAGCTGCCAGGGTTTCGCTGCAGCCAGTTGTTCTGGTGGTTCAACATGTACGCGGACGTGGATGCCGCCATCACCCCGCGCCCTCACTACCCGGCCGATGGCCGCAAGATGTTCGGTCTGTATTCGTCACCGGCATCGTTGCACGAAACGATCGAACGGCAGATTGGCGAGTTTCCCTTTCCGGGTTTCTGGGGCCCGGCGGCGGGCATTGCATCGAGCCGCTGGATCGTCGATTGCGCCATCGCCGAATTTCAGATTGATCAGCCCGACCTGCAATTGATCTACCTGCCGCACCTCGATTACAGCCTTCAGCGTGTCGGGCCCGATCATCCGTCGATTGCCGACGAGGTTCGGGCCATCGACCAGGAAGTCGGTCGTCTACTGACCTTCGCCGAGGAACAGGGCGCGGCGGTAATGCTGCTGTCGGAATACGGGATCGAAGCGGTCAATCAATCGGTTTCGATCAACCGCTTGTTGCGTTCGGAAGGTTTGCTGGAGGTGCGCCAATCGCTGACCTGGGAATTGCTCGACCCCGGCGCCAGCGCAGCGTTTGCCGTGGCCGATCATCAGATCGCGCATGTCTACGTGAAACGGGCCCAGGACATCCCCCGTGTCAAAGCGCTGTTGCAGCGCCAGCCCGGTATCGAGCAGGTGCTGGACAAGGCCGAACAACGAGCGTTTCAGCTGGATCACCCGCGCAGCGGCGAGCTGGTGGCCGTGGCCGCTGCGGGTTACTGGTTCGATTACTACTACTGGTTCGACGATCGCAAGGCACCCGACTTTGCCCGCACCGTCGACATCCACCGCAAGCCGGGCTACGACCCGCTGGAACTGTTCATCGACCCGGCCATTCGTTTCCCGAAACTGCGAGTCGCGCGGCGCCTGCTGCAGAAGAAACTCGGATTTCGCTACTACATGGACCTGATTCCACTGGACACCGGACTGGTCCGTGGCAGTCACGGTCGCCTGCCCGAGCGCGAGGAAAGCGGCCCGCTGCTCATCACCAATTGCGATCTGCCATTGCCGCAAACCCTTGCGGCGACGGCAGTGAAACAACTGCTCCTTCAGCATTTTCTGGGGCACTCATACACCCACTCGGCCAATGCCAAGGAGCTTCCATGCGGCGAGCCATTTCTATAACTGTTCTCAGTGCACTGGCCGGTTTGGCTCAGGCACAGGACACCACCCCTTTCGATTGCACCCAGTTTCTGAAGTTTGGGACTGACATCACCAAGACCCGGGCTGCGTTCGAGCAGAATCCCGAAACCATGGCCTGGAACTGGTTCGTCTGTCTGAACCAATTCAGTCCCACCCAGGCCAGCAACCGGGTGTGGGAAACCATGAAGCCTTCGGATCAGGTCTACCTGCCCGATGGCGCTGCGCCCGGCGCCTACGCCAGCCCCGTGCCGCCTCCGACCGAGGTGATAACACAGGCCCGAACGCTGGGGATGGACCTGAACCGGACCTTCCACAATATCAATGCCACGCAACAGGTCGATGGTCTGGCGCTGCACATGGGCGGCGCCGTGCCTGCTTCTCAGAGAGGCAACCCGGTGCGCTTTCAACTGTTGATGGGTGAAGACACCTTCGACTACATCGTGCAGCGTCAGGTCTACAACATGAACGGTCAGGCCGCGCTGCCGGACAACCTGAACTTCCCGGCCACCGCGTGGGAGTTGAAGGCGGCATGGCTGTGGATCGGCTCAGACACGACCTACCGGCAAACCCTGGCCAACGACGGTTACTACATTGGCCAGGCTTATTACCGGCAGGACGACGGCACCTATCAGGTCGGCTATGCGGCGTTGAGCGGGCTGCACGTGGTCAACAAACTGGATGACAACTGGGTCTGGACCACCTTCGAAAACATCAACAACAGCAAGTACACGGTGACCAACGCCCCCACCCCGATGCCGATGACCAACACCACCGGGCCGACCCCGGCCGCCAAACCGGTGAACGTCAGCTTCCAGGCCAGCAACCCGACGCTGTCGAAGTACGAACTGATCGGGGTCGAGTACCAGCCCGTCACTCAGGTGCTGGCCAACTCGCAATTGGAATCGGCGTTCCAGAACACCTCGTCCTGCCTGGCCTGCCACGGCACTGCTGCCTACTCGAACGACAAGGGCTACTTCAATTTCGCCATCAAAAAGGATGGCGGCATCGTCTACCCGACAACCCCGCTGCCGCCGTCCGATTTCGACGGCTACAAAAAACTGGACTTTGTCTGGTCGCTGAAGCGCGCCCAGTGGCAACGCTAAGGAGCACGACATGAGCGTATTGAACTTCCCCCGGATCTACCTCAACGGCCATATGTTCTGGAACCCGCCGACGGCCAACAACAACGATGTGCTGCCGCTCTATGACGCGGTGAAGATGGATATCAACTGGCCGTTTACCCGCTACTACGACATCACGCAGGAGAACGCTCCCACCACCCTGATGCCCTGGATCATTTCACCCGTGGAGCAGAATAATCTGCCGCCCTATGTGCAGCAGGTTCCGGGCAACGGAAGCCCAGGCACCTTCCCGTTCATACCCGCCGAATGGGACCTGTTTGGCGACAATGCCTGCGGGACGGTGAGTTACCAGAGTACCCGCTCGACCATTATTGGCGGCGAATTGCAGGCCAACACCTACATTGCTCAGGATGCACTGGTCGGCAGGGACTTCCAGTTGCTCGGCAATCCTTTTGGCAGTCAGAGCCCGACGGCCGCGCGCTTCGTCGATATCAGCCCTTGGCAGAACACCTTCACGGCGCTGTACTTCGACAAGTTGCAGCTGGGAGATGCCACCTGTGGCCTGACGTTGAACCGTCAATACCGGATGCTCGACCGCTTCCTGACGTTCAATTGGGCCGGCGACTTCCGTGGTCTGGTGCATGTCACCACCACCTGGCAGACCTGCTTTCCCCGGGACAATCTGGAATGGGTCATTGGCGATTCCGTCCTGCTGAGCAATCTCCAGCAACAGATGGAGGCTCAAAACGCTCAGGGCCTGATGTTCAGGTTCGCCACGTACCTCACCTGTTACGACAGGAACGGTGTGTTCAACGACTTCCCGTACGTCGACACCCGCGACAATGTCGAATCGGCGCAGGCCCGTTTGAAGGCGATGTATCAGAAGGGGCTGGACAACGTTTCCGATATTTTCTTCAACCCCGCCTACAACCGTACCGTAGCGACCCTGGGACTGTGGTTCGACCACGAATACCCCACGGCGCCCGCCGGCCCGCGTCTGGTCAGCGACCAGAAGATCATGGTCACAAGCCCCGACATGCCTGAGCCGACCAGCACCAATCTGGGTGTGACCTCGGTGCAGATCACCAACAACACGTTGTCGCTGGATCTGGCCAACACGTTTCCGTTCTATCCGCTGGACAAGAACGCCGACGTCCTGACTGCCGAGAAATTCCAGGCCGGCGACTTCAAGCTGGGCGTATCGCAGAACGGGAATTTCGTGCCGGTGGTCGACATCGGTTTCGAGCAGTACCGACAGTCGGCCTTCGACAAACGCTCGGGCCTGCTGGATATCCCCCTCAGCGCCACGCAAACGGCCACCCTGCAATCCGGCCCGCTGGAGTTGCAACAACAGAACTCCACAGGCCCCGTGAAGGCCGCCGTTCAGCAAGTCTGGACCGCCGAGGTGGTAGAAAGCGGCACCTTCGTCGACGTGAACGACCGCAAGACGCTGAACATCATGGTGCAGCAAAATGGTCAACCGGCCGCCAACACCACACTCTGGGTGGTGGAATACGGCAACCCTTACAACGTGACCACCAGCGACTACTACCTGACGTTCCTGAATAAGCCCGACTTCACGCTGTTCTACGACAACGCAGATCGCAACAAAAACACCGCCAACCTGCCACAGTTCAAAGGTACGGCGCCTGTAGCGAACTACCTGGCCACCGGCAGCGGTCGTCGACTGGTCAATCTGGAAGCCAAAGACAAACCGGTGGGCGTTCCGGTCAGTTATCAGTCATTCATGAATGGCTCAAGCAAACCGATCACGGTCCCCCTGACCCCTTGCCTGGAATTCGACGCCGGCGTCTACGTCAGCGGAACGCTGGATAACGGTCAGACGGTGGATTACTCCTACGTCGCCACCACCACCGACGCCAATGGCATCGCCCAGGTGAGTTTCAAGGCTCTGGCCCCGGGTTTCCCTACGCTGCGCTTCATCGTCAAGGAAGGCGCCAGCGACCCGGACATCCCTTTCAGCTTCGCGTTCACGGAAGCCCAGACCGACTTCCTCGCCCCGCTGCGCGTCCTGCCTCTGGACATGCAGCTGCAACAGGACTTCGTCAACTACTGGAACGACATCTACAAGGACAAGAATGCGCCCGAAGCGATCTGGGATGACTTCATCTACCCAAGGGTCCTGAAGACCTTCTACTACCTGTACCCGATCATGAACAAGTTCATGCCGCTCAACTCCCGCACGCGGGTGGAAGGCGCTGTCGATCAGCTGATCCGGCTGATCAGCAAGGAATACCAGGAAGAAAGCACCCTCGCGATGCCCATCACCCGTGACCTGTCGCAAAGCCGGCGCGCCGTGCTGGAGTTGTGGGCGCAGAAACTGGTCAAGCGCAACTTCCCGCCCATGCAACTCAAGATGAGCGATTACGACGACCTCTGATCCATCAGGAAAGATGAGCCGCTGCGGGAGTGCGCTCCCGCCGTGCGCTTTGCCACGGAGTGACCCATGAACGTCAGCCTCATGAACCGTCTGTTGCTGTTGATCCTGCTGTTCTGTCCATCCGCATTCGCCCAGGACAGCGGCGCCGTCTATTTCACCAATGGCGTACACAACACGCTGGGGTGTAATGATCAGAACGGCAACTGCATCGCCACGCGTCTTCCCGGCGAGCCCTCCGATCCGTTCTTCCCGGCATTCTGGATCAGCAACTGGACCATGTACCGGGTGATGCACAACTACGAAAACAACCCGCCGCCCTACAGCAACCCACCCTCTACCCTGACGCCTGCGGACTACACCGTCTCTCGCGGAACCAGCTACTACGACACAACGTACATCCCGCCGGATGGCGACGGCTTCGGCGCGATGATGGAGCACTACGAGAAATACTGCCTGCCGATCTTCCCGATCAAGAACAACAACTACACCTGCTCGTTCGTGTCCCTGGGCAACAAGGCGTACTTCCTGACGTACCCGCAGGATCGTCCGAAAGACATGCCGGCCTGCTGCATGTTCTCTCCGATGAATCATCCGCCACGGCAGGACTTCATCGAGCACCTGCCCTACAGCGCCGAGCGCAGTAAAAACCTCGATGGCAGCGTGCAAGCCTACGCCCTGGATCTCGAATCGCCGCAAGGTCCGATCCTGTTCGGCTATGCCTTCTACAAAAAAATGTCGGGGCAACCGCCCTACCGGCCACCGCAATCGTTCTTCTTTTCGGGCGATACCAGCGTCGCCAACGCGCCGATCGTCAGCCAGAACTACACCGACTTTCACATCGCCAAACCGGACCCGGCAAAGACCTGGGCGCAGGTCGCCGCCATGTGCCCGTCGAATCCGCCGCCCTGCCAATTGTTCGAGCCACCGGAATCGCAGAGCAATGGCCACAAGGCGCAGTGGAACAAACTCATGCAGCGTAAACCGTGATCAACGACGAAGGATCGCCATGAAAACCACATTCCGTTATTCCGTGATATTGCTGGGTCTGGCCAGCCTGTCGGTGCTGGCCAGGGAACAAGCCATGCCATCGGTGCAGGCCAGCCAGTTGAACTGCCAGCCGCCGAGTACCGCACCGGCCGCCACGGCCGGTCAGGATCAGTTCGATCAATACAGCTGGCAGATGTTCATTGCCCTGAGCTGGCCGGCAAAAAGCGGGCAGCGCGGCAATCCCGACTGCACCAAACAGCCCGGCGATGCCGGTTACACCGTCTGGCAGACCTACAAGACCGTCGGCGAAATCTTTCTGCCGAATGCCGTCAATCCCGGGCCGTGGAATTCCCCGCAAATCGCAAAAAGCTTCAACATCATCAACATCGCCTCGTTGAAAAACAGCGCTCAGGTGAACGCCGTCGATCAGGCGGTCGGCGGCTGGTTGATCGATCAGGCGAAAAACCCGACCTATTACGACATTTCGGCCAACGAGACGTCCTACAACTACATCGTGGGCAACAGTTTCTACAACGCCGACATCGTTTCCAAAGCCAACAACATCACGTTTCCGTGGGGCGTCATCGAGATCAAGTCGAGCTGGCGCATCCTCACCGCCCATGACAACGCCCGCCGTTACCTGACCATGATCGCGCGAGTGGCCAGGTTCAATGACCAAGGCGAGAAGATCGGGGTCAGCGAGGCGTTTCTGGGGCTGGTGGGTCTGCACATCATCACCAAGGCGAACGGTTATCCGCAGTGGATCTGGTCGACCTTCGAACAGGTCGACAACGTTCCGCCGAAGGTGCAGGTGAACGGTCAGTGGGTCGATCAGCCCGCATCTGGCACAGCCTATTCCTACTTCAACGCCGCTGCGCCCGCCGCGACGCTCAACCAGTCGCCGTGCGACTGGCAGACTCAGGGCCCGCACCAGGTCTGCGTGCCCAAACCCGGCACCACGTTCCAGACCCCGAATCCGCTGAACCGCGTCACCCCGATCGCCGACATCACCAATCAGATCAACGCCAGTTACCAGGCCGACCCGGGGCTGCAAAAAAGCGTGTTGAAGTACTACCAGCTCATCACCACCCAGCGCCCGCTGATGCCTGACAACCCCGGCAACCCGCTGGGTCAGCCGACGCCGGCACTCTCGGCCAACGTGACCATGGAAAGCTACATCCAGCCCAACAGCAGCTGCATGAACTGCCATTCCATGGCGACACCGGTCAAGAGTCCTTACAAGTCCGATTACTCCTATCTGTTCAAGTTCGCCAATTCGCCACTCGGCAAAACCATCAAGGACGGGAAATAAATCATGAGCATCCTCAATGGCCCGCGACTGAATTTCTGGGGTGGTATCCGCACGGATGTCAGTCTGCCGAACAATTCACCCACCATTCCTTATGACGGCGATGACAACTGGCCGATCTTTGACCTGACCACTTCGACCCTGGCATCGGGTGCCCAGTCTTACACCGACGATCAGTTGAACACCATGATCAATGCGCCCACGGGCGACTACTACACCGCCGGCGGCTGGAATCATTACGGGCAGCATGTCGTCGACATGCAAAACGCGCTGATCAGTTCCCAGGGCAGCCCCGGCAGCGTCAGTACCACGGGGGATATGGTGGGCCAGCCGGTCTATCTGCTGGGTTCTGTGGACCCGGTGACCGGACAAGGGCCGGTATCGGGCCCGATGATGGTGGATCTCGACCCCACCTCGACAACCACCACCCAGATATTTGTCGGTGGTCTGCAAATCGGTGGCAGTAACAACATACAGTTGCTGATTCACGCCAATACGGTTTGCAGCAGCCTGGATCTCGGCATGCGGGTGCTGCAGCCACTGCCGAGTGAGATGGATTCACCCGGCTCTTGCCGTATCAGTGGCACCTTCCAGCTGACCTTCCCGCTGACCAGTATCGTCAGCTGGAACCAGAACAGCGCCGGTTTGCGATCGATCATCCAGGCACCGGGAGCCACCGGTATCGTCCTGCGCTTCGTGATGTTCGAAATGTGCCCGACGATGACCACGCCCCAGCTGCAAGCCGATTATGCCGCCGGCAGAGACACCCCGAACCCGAGCATCGGCCGGGTTATCGGTACATTGGCTCCGGCGTTCGCCAATGAGCCGCTGAACTGTCAGGCGGGCCGTCAGATCGTCAATCAGGACACGGGCGGCACCGGCTACGCCGACCTGAGCAGCGCGGCAATGCTGAGCGTCGACATGGTCAACATCATTCCGAAACAGACGTTCAGGGCCGTCAGGGATGACATCACCAGCCCAATCGGACCTAACGGGAATTACGGCCCTGTCACCCTGGCAGCCGGTGACACCAACCTCGCCACACTCGATCCGACCAGCAGTCCCCTGCTCGATTATTACGTGTATGGCGGCATTGTCGATTTGCCTCTCGATACAACTCAACAGTCTGCGGTCAGATCCTCGGCGCTGGAGATCAGCGCCCCCGGCACGGTCGCCGGGACTACGTTGCAGGCAACAGAGTCTGTCTATCGGATCTATGCCGATCAACGCAGCGTCTATACCGAGGACTACCCGCAGGGCCTGTCGATTACGCTGCAGGTGCGGTATCTGGGTGCTGCGGTGACCAGGACAACTGAAATCGATCTCACCGCCGCGCCCTCGGGACCGTATTACACGCAACAGCGCTACTGCGACTTCCTTTATTTCCCCCCGGCTCTGACGGTAAGCCCCGGTCAGTTGTCCGTCACGTTCTCCGTCAACGTAAAACCCGCAGCAGCTCCCTTCGCCGGTTTCGTCGCCCTGACCTACACCGTCAACGGTCAGCAAAGCGGCACGTATTTCACCAACTTCCGCAAATACGCCCAGACCGACTTCGGCATCCCCAGGGGCACCACCATCACCTGGCAACTGATGTATCCGAACGTCCTGCGCTTTCACTACCTGGCCTTCCCGGCCATGTCTCGCTACATCCCGCTGAACCAGCCCGACGCGATCATGGGCGCGAAGAACCCGATCATTGCCCGAACCTCGGACGCCTACAAAGGCACCACGTTGTTCATGCCCGTGGTGCGGTCGATGTCAGCCAGTCAGCGGGCATTGCTGCGGGCCTATCTCACGGGCGAGCCGTGGCAACCGCCGCAGTAATCGCGTCCATCAGCCCATGGAGAGAAACCTATGACTGTTCATATTCCTGCGCGCCCCAGCGAGACTCTGCGCCCGAGCACCATCATCGCCGAAGGCCTGCTGAACCCACGCGGTGTCTGCATGCAAGCCGATGGCAGCCTGCTGCTGGTCGAAGCCGGTTCAGGCCTGCCGGATCAGACGTTCAGCGGCCGCATCAGTCGACTGCGGCCGGACCCGCTCAAGCCCGGCACGTATCTCGCCCCTGAAACACTGGCGCAAGGTTTCCGCGCCATGAACATGCAGGCCCGCATGTTGCGCGATGAAATCATGGGGCTGTCGGACATTGCCTGCGGTGACGGGCGCTGCCTGGTCAGCCAGACCGACTATGTCGAGGGCTCGAAACTGCTGGACCTGCAATACACCCCACCCGAGCCGGTGTTTCACAGCCGGGGCAATCTGAATGCGCTGTGTTACCACCCGACCCGCCGCAGTTGGCTGGCCGTCAAACCCGATACCAATCAGTTGGTGGAGTTCAGCAGCGGCGAGGATGAACAGGTACTGGTGCAGTTGCCCGATCTGGACATGGGCCAGGAAGCCGTCCCCGTCACGCTGGTGCACGAACCGGCGACGGACGCCGTGCTGATCAGCCTGTTCTCCGGGGAGATGCAAAGCGACCCGAGTCGCAAAGGCATCGACTTTGATGATCAGGCCGGACAGGTGATCCGGGTCTGGCCCGACACCGGCCGGATCGAAGTGCTGATTCGCGGCCTGCAACTGCCCACCGGGCTCGCGCTGTGTCCGCAAGGAAACGTCTTGGTGCTGGAGCTTTGCAGCCGTCTGCAACAACCCTTGCCGCCTGACTGGAATGGCGAAACCCTGCATGGCGGATTCACCCGATTCAGCGGGCGACTGTTGAGCTGCAATCTGCAAACAAGCGAAGTGACCGTGCTCGCCCGCGACCTGGATACCCCGTCCAACCTGTGTCTGTTGCAGGATGCGGTACTGGTGAGCGAAGGCATGGGGTTAACGGGGCGACTGTTGCCCACGCCGGACAACAAGGTGGTTGCGTTGAACGGCCGACTGCGTCGGGTACAGCTCTGAAAACAGATGGAAAAAAGGCGCGGCCCTGTGAGAGCCGCGCCTTCTATTTATTGAGTCACCACAATCTTTCCGATCATCTGCGGATGCAGCACGCAGAAATACTCGAACTCGCCCGGCGTATTGAACACCCAGGAAAAACTGTCATTGGTATCCAGCGCCCCCGAGCGAAACACTTTATGGGTTTCGGCCACCGTGTGCGGGATCTGATCGTCATTCACCCACGTCACCTTGGTGCCCACGGCCACGGTCAGATCCTTGGGGCCGAACATGAACTCCTTGATATCGACCTTCACCTCCTGCGCCCACGCCGGCATCGACAGCATCAGGCACAGCACTGCCAACAGTCGCGATTTCATCTGGCTGCCCTCCCCTAGACCAGTGTCGAATCGATCAGCGCCAACGGATGATCGCCCTGTGTCGCACGCACATCGGTGATCCCCAGATAGTTGCGCAACTGATCGGCCGCCACGGTCATCGGCCCCGGAGACGGCGCCGCGCCCGGTGCCGGTTGTGGATACGCCGTGCCACGGGCGGTGTGGAAGGTGATGTTGCCTTCGACTTTCTGGATGACCTGATGGATGTGGCCGTTCAACACCGTCACCGAGCCGTACTTGCGCAACATCGCAATCGCCTGATCGCCATCCTCGGTGCCCCAGCCCCATGGCTGATAGATCGTCCACAGCGGAATGTGGGTGAACACGACGATGGGCGTACTGGTCGAAACCGCGCGCAGATCATCAGCCAGCCAGGCCAGTTGATCGGCGCCGAGGGTCGCTTCATGGCCTGCCTGGAAGTTGAAGACATTGACCAGCGCGATGAAATGCACGCCATGGTCATCGAAGCTGTACCAGCCGTTGCCTTTGGTGCCCTTGCCGTAACGTTCCAGATAGAGCTTGCCGCCGCCCTCGTCGAGGGTGTCGTGTTCACCGGGGATGTAATGCACGGTAGACGGCAGGCCTTTGAGCACCTGCGCCGCCGTATCGAACTCCTCGGCCTTGGACAGGTGCGTGATGTCGCCGGTGTGCAGGATCAGCGACGGCCGTTTCGGCAGTGCGATGACCTTGTCGATCGCCACTTGCAGCGTTTTCACCGGTTCCGGATTGGCTTCCTTGTTGAAGCCGATGTGCGAATCGCTGATCTGCACGAAATGAAAGGTGCTGGCCAACGCCTTGGGGTCGGTGACGTTACCCGCCTCATCCATCGCAAACGCTCTGGGAATACCGCCGCTCAAAGCCCAGAGGACGCCGGCCCCGGCCCACGCCGAGCATTTGAGCAGCGTTCGCCGGTCGGGGTTGTGCAGCAAGCCGTCGGTGCGCAGTGGATGTTTTGCTTGATTGTCCATGGGGATGTCCTCGCTGGCGGACTACAGTGATGTAGCTGACACCAGGTAGAACCACGCGGGGCGAACGTTTATTCCACGCTGCAAAACAAATTCTTTTCAGGGAATAAAACACGACGCATCACGGTTATAGGGGTGTGACGGTGCGGAAACCACTATGAATCGATTTGAGGAACTGATTGCGCCGCACCTGGACGCGGCTTACAACCTCGCGCGCTGGATCACAGGCAACGACAGCGCTGCACGGGACGTCGTGCAGGAAAGCGCCCTGCGCGCCTTCAGGTTTTTGCAGCGCTTTGCCGATGGCAACGCCAAGGCCTGGTTCCTGACCATCGTGCGCAACGAAAGCTACACCTGGCTCAAAGCCTCGGCCGGACGCCAGTGGGTCGCTTTCGATGACGAAACCGGCGATAGCAGCGATAGCGGCGGCGCACTGAGCCACAGCCAGAGCCCGGAACTGCTGGCCATTCACACGGAAAACGCGGCGTTGCTCCAGCAGGCACTGAGCGCCTTGCCGCCGGCGTTTCGCGAGGTCATTGTGCTCAAGGAACTCGAAGACATGCCCTACAAGGACATCGCCCTGGTGGTCGATATTCCCATCGGCACCGTCATGTCGAGACTGGCCCGGGCGCGTGCCATGCTCAAGCTCGAACTACTGAAGTTGCACGATCATGAATGAACTCGACTGCACGGTTTGCCGGACACAACTGCATGGTTATCTGGATCAGGAACTTGATCCTGCGATGGCTGCGGATGTCGCTGCGCATCTGGCCACGTGCGCCGACTGCGCGCGGCTTCATGATCAAGCGAAACTGCTGAAGACCAGCGTGAAACGCCATGCGACGTATTACTCCGCACCGGAGTCGTTGACTGCCAGCGTGCTTGCCGCCGTTGCTCCTGCATCGCCGAGCCCGTTCGAACGTTGGCGAAAATGGTTCGCCCCGGCATTTTCCGCAGCGGCCCTGGCCTTGGCGATGGTGCTTTACGTGGCAACACCGGGCAGCGAACAACCGTTGATGGACGAAGCCGTCTCCAGCCACGTGCGCTCGTTGATGGGGCAGCACCTGAACGACGTGGTGTCGTCCGACCGGCACACCGTGAAACCCTGGTTCACCGGCAAACTCGACTTCTCGCCGCCCGTCGTCGACTACTCGGCGCAAGGCTTTCCACTGCTCGGCGGACGGCTGGATTACCTGCAACACCAGACCACTGCTGCCCTGAGTTACGGCCGCGCAAAACACATCATCAATGTGTTTATCCTGCCGACAACGGACGCCGACAAACCGTCGCAGAGCCAGACGATTCGCGGTTTCAACGTGATTTCCTGGCAGGCCGGTCACATGCGTTTCGTGCTGGTTTCGGATGTCGAGAAAAGTGAGCTGGAGGCGTTCAGCCAATTGCTCAGGAATGGGGTCTGAAGCAGGCGCAGCCCATCGCTTGACCGACTGCGCCCGGCCCTCAGTTGATCATGAGGGCGTTGTAATCCGCATTCAGCGTGACCAGGTGCGTCTTGTACCGATTGATCAGCGAAGACAGATCGCTGCGCGAGTAGTCGCTGTTCTTCAGGCGCTCAAGTGCCAAGGCAAAGCCTTTCCAGACATTGGCCACTGCGGTGATCTCTTCACCCGCGACCCGCCGCTGACGGCTGATCTCGACGATCGCACTGGCATCCGACAGCACATCCTCTGCCGCTTGCAGATCGGTATTGAGCGCATTCATTGCCTGGGAAATGCTCTGGATTTCCTTGTCCAGATTGTTGCGAGCCGTCGCCAGTTCGCTGTACTTGATGCCATCGGACACCACGCCCAGCACTTTGCGCACCAGTTCGATGCCCTGCTTCACCGCCTCTTTCTTCGGGTTGGCCATGTCGATGCTGTCGAGCGCCTTGCCCGACGGGATCGCGTTCTTGTACATCTCGGCCAGATTGAACTCGCGAATCACCTCCTGAGCCTTGACCAGGGTGTCGCGTTGCTCCACACAGGTCGCCTTGCTCCGGCAGTGTTCATCCAGATGCGCCAGGATCCGAGCCTTGCGCTGTTTGGCAACACTCAACGGCTCATTGGCGCGCTCACCGATTTCGACGCTGTAGACACTGCGCACATCGTTGTCCAGACGCTGCGCGCACTCTGCAAACCGTGCCTCCACACGTTCGAACATCGCCTCGACGATCCCTTTGATATTGCGGATTTCTGCGCTGAGCAGGGCGCGGTCTTCGGCCGTCAGGTCATCCCGGCCGAGGGTGTCACGCAATTCTTCGAGCGCCGAGAAATAGCTGTCCCCGGACGCGTTGCTCAATGCCGTCAACAGAACCGGAAACGCTTCGCGCAGGGTCTGATCGGTGTTGTTCAAGTACGCGGCAACTTGTTGCGCGCGTTCTTGCAGCACGTCGGATTGAACATTGCGAAAACGCGCCAGGGTCGAAATGTCGCGAATGGTCTGCACGATGCTCTTCACATCGACCGTCGGGATATGCGGGGTATTGATGGGTGTAACGCCGTTCATGGCAATAATCCTCAAAGCGAAGGGGCAATCAGTTGAATGATTTCTTGTATTCGTCCAGGGCGGCATTGAAGGTTGCCAGCAACTCCCCGGCGGTGCTTTTCACGTCACGCCACGGGTCGATCACCAGCGCGAACTCGGCCACGAACGTGGTCAGGCGCAAGGCATCGTTGATGCGCTCGAACTGTTGCGCCGAGGCATCGATCTTGCTGAGCATGGTTTGCCACATGGTGTTGAGGATGTTCAGCGCGGCTTCTGCGCCGGCCATGCGAATGCCGATGTCGCCGAAATTCGACATCGAACTCTCGATGGCGCTCTGCAGGCTTTGCTTGCCGCTGACGCTCTCTTCCAGCGCATCGACCTCGGCCTTCAGGGCATTGCGCTCCTTGCGCGCGGTCTCGGCCTTGGGGCCGAAGATCGAGCCTGAAATCGGCCAGAAGATCGGCAGCACACCGGAGAACGACATGCCGACGTAATAGTCGTAGTCTTTGTCCAGTTGGGTGATCCGCTCCTTCTTTTCCTTGATGGTCTGTTGGGTGCTGGCGATCGATTCCACCAGGTTGTGGCGCTCCATCAAGTCGTACTTGCCCTTCACTTCCGACTGCAGGCCGAATACCCGCTTGCCGGTCGACAAATCACCACCGGACAGTTCGATCTTGAAGTTGGAGATGCGATCCTTGAGCTCTCGTGTCGCACCCTGCTGGCGCTGAATGTCGACCTTCATCAGCTTGATGATTTCAGTCACTGCCGAGGCCACTTCGCCATCGTCCGACGTGTACGTGATGCCGGCCAGATCATTCCCGGTCATTTGCCCGAAGGTGGTCCTGACGCGCTCCATGATCGGCATTTCCTTGATCACGGAAATGATTTCCCCGCCGCTGCTGACGATGTTTTTCGCCGCCGCAGCCAGATCGCTGCTCTGCTGGAGGATCTTGGTTTCAACCGCATCCCAACTGGCGGCGTGAATGCGGATCTTTTTGAACAGCACCTGGATGTCGGCCGGCTCCAGGCCTGCGACATCGATCTTCTTGTACTTGAGGTACGACTCGACTTCCGGCAGGTCGCCGGGCAGCGACAGGCCCTTTTTCACGTACTGCTTGATCTTGATCACATCTTCTCGGGTCAATAACCCGGCGTCGCGTGCAACGCCCGGATATTGCCCGGAGATAAGATGAAGAACCGCTTGCGGCAGGTTGTTACTGCTTTCCGACTCTTTCAATGGAACAGCCATCTTGAATGCCTCTATTCATACAGCCGGTGCAACCATTGCACCGGCCCGCAGAACGCTAGATGACTTTCCTGAAGGAGCAGAAGAAACAGAACGATTCGATAAAACCTTCGTAAGACTTTAATTTATATGGATTTAGACCAAAAGAGCCGTGTAGATGAAACATCGAGCAACAGACGCCGGAAGAGTCTTACAGACAACGGTTACTTTCGGGCCGTTAAACACACGGCAATCCGTACTCAACGCAATAAAGCGCACTTTTCATAGTGCGTTTTATTTGCTCGAACGCTTGAGCGTCTCACTGGGAAGTTCATTGAACAGCGCCCGATAGCTGTTGGAAAACCGCCCCAGGTGCCAGAACGACCAGTTCATCGCCACTTCGGCCACCGTGGTGCCTGAAACGGCCCCCCTGAGCAGTTCCCGGCGGGCACTGTTGAGCCGGCGCAGGCGCAACCACTGGGTCGGTGACATGCCCGTGTAGGCCTTGAAGGTCTGCTGCAATTGCCGCAACGAAACCCCGGCCACCTGGGACAGTTCCAGCAAGTTGAGGGTTTCTTCCGGCGAATCCGCCGCCCATTCGCCCACCCGTTTCATGGTCGTGCGCTCTTCAGTGCGGCGCTGCAAACCACCGCGGTCCAGGCACACGCAAGCGTTGTCGAGGATGAACAGGCAATCCTCCAGCAACTGTTGGGTCAGTGCTTCTTTGCTTGGCTGATCAAGGGTTTGCGACAACTTCGTGAGAGTCGAGCTTAACCAGCGACTGAACAGCGCGTTTTGCGCGCCGTTGAGCGGCGCCATGAACAAACCTTCCAGCCGGGCCACGTCCAGGCCGTTGCGGCGGACGAACTCCGGGCCGAACACCACGGCGATTTCCTGATAGTTCTCCGGGGTGATCCAGATGTTGCGGCTCTCTTCGTTCAGCAGGTACAGCGCGTTGTCACTGCGATCGAAACAGAACGCCAGAGCCCCCGACGGCGCACTGAAATTCTGCTCGACCCGGGTGTTCATCTGTTCTTCGTAGACCTCCACCCCCTGCAAGTCCAGATAGCGGATTCGCCCGGCAAAATGCCCCGGCGACATCTGTTGGTAATGCTGGACCCAGCCCGGTGTGGCGCGAACCTGTTCGGCGACATCGGCGGTGTTGAAAGCTTGAACCTGTAGCGGATTACACGTTGTCATGGGAGACCTTGCGCACTCTTTTGGTGCGCTTTGGTGCTGCTTAAAGTGGATAGATGGAACGGCAAGGCCCGCCCAAGATAGTCGTCAACGCGCCACAGGGGAAGCCTGCGAAAGATGAAATCGCACTTCCCCCGCGTCAATAAAACCAACGACGAGGTCTTTATGAATGCCCCTTTCGATCAGCTGTTCACATGGCTGAAAGATCACAAGATTACCGAAGTGGAATGCGTGGTCAGCGACCTGACCGGCATCGCCCGCGGCAAAATTGCACCGACCAACAAGTTCCTGCATGAGCGAGGCATGCGCCTGCCGGAAAGTGTGCTGCTGCAAACGGTAACCGGGGATTTTGTCGACGACGACATCTACTACGACCTGCTCGACCCGGCCGACATCGACATGGTCTGCAAACCGGTGAGCGACGCGGTGTACGTGGTGCCATGGGCCATCGAGCCGACGGCCATCGTGATCCACGACACCTTCGACAAGTTCGGCAACCCGATCGAACTGTCGCCGCGCAACGTGCTGAAGAAAGTCTTGCAGCTGTACACCGACAAGGGCTGGAAACCGATTGTCGCGCCGGAAATGGAGTTCTACCTGACCCAGCGTTGCGAAGACCCGGACTTACCATTGAAGGCACCGCTGGGCCGTTCCGGTCGCGCTGAAAGCGGTCGTCAGTCGTTCTCGATCGATGCGGCCAACGAATTCGACCCGCTGTTCGAAGACGTCTACGACTGGTGTGAACTGCAAGGCCTGGATCTCGACACACTGATCCACGAAGACGGCCCGGCACAGATGGAAATCAACTTCCGTCACGGCGACGCACTGGACCTCGCCGACCAGATCACCGTGTTCAAGCGCACCCTGCGTGAAGCCGCGCTCAAGCACAACGTCACCGCGACGTTCATGGCCAAACCGATTGGCGATGAGCCTGGCAGCGCCATGCACTTGCACCAGAGCGTGGTGGAAATCGCCACCGGCAAGCCGATTTTTGCGAATGCCGACGGCACCATGAGCGATCTGTTCCGCCATCACATCGGCGGTCTGCAGAAATTCATCCCGAAAGTGCTGCCGATGTTCGCGCCCAACGTGAACTCGTTCCGTCGATTCCTGCCGGACACCTCGGCACCGGTCAACGTCGAATGGGGCGAAGAAAACCGCACTGTCGGCCTGCGGGTTCCAACCTCCGGCCCTGAAGCGATGCGCGTGGAAAACCGTCTGCCCGGCGCTGACGCCAACCCTTACCTGGCGATCGCCGCGAGCCTGCTGTGCGGTTACATCGGCATGGTCGAGGGCATCGAGCCAAGTGCCGCCGTCGAAGGCCGCGCCTATGAGCGCCGCAACCTGCGCCTGCCGATCACCATCGAAGAAGCCCTGACCCAGATGGAAGAGTGCGACACCGTCGCCGAGTATCTGGGCAGCAAGTTCGTGCGCGGCTACGTGGCGGTGAAACGTGCCGAGCATGAAAACTTCAAGCGCGTGATCAGCTCCTGGGAGCGTGAGTTCCTGTTGTTGAGCGTTTAAGCCTGCGACCTGATCGCTCCCGGACACTGTCCGGGAGCGATCCCTACCGACTTTACGAGCATAAAAAATCCAACTCGAAGAGGTGTCGATATGCGTCTGTTGAAATCCCTGATCCCCGCCGCTCTGGCCCTGGCGTGCAGCGCAGGTGCGCAAGCCCAACCCCAGGTCAGCGTCTACAACTGGACCGATTACATCGGCCCGACCACCCTCGCCGACTTCCAGGCCGGCAGCGGGATCAAGGTGATCTACGACGTCTTCGATTCCAACGAAACCCTCGAAGGCAAACTGCTCGCCGGTCGCACCGGTTACGACGTGGTGGTGCCGTCCAACCACTTCCTGGCCCGTCAGGTGAAGGCCGGGGCGTTCCTCAAGCTGGATCGCTCGCAACTGCCGAACTGGAAGAACCTCGACCCGAAACTGCTGGCCCTGCTCGAGAAAAACGATCCGGGCAACGAGCACTCGGTGCCGTATCTGTGGGGCACCAACGGCATCGGCTACAACGTCGACAAGGTCAAACAGGTGCTGGGCATTGACCACATCGATTCCTGGGCCGTGCTGTTCGAACCGGAGAACCTGAAAAAACTCACCCAGTGCGGCGTGTCGATGATGGACTCGGCCGACGAAGTGTTCCCGGCGATCCTCAATTACATGGGCATGGACCCGCGCAGCGAGAACCCGGAAGACTTCAAGAAGGCTGAAGCCAAACTGCTGAGCATCCGTCCGTACATCACCTACTTCCACTCCTCGAAATACGTGTCGGATCTGGCCAACGGCGACATCTGCGTGGCCTTCGGTTACTCCGGCGACGTGTTCCAGGCCGCCAACCGCGCCAAGGAAGCGAACAACGGCGTGAACATCGCCTATGCGATTCCCAAGGAAGGCGCGAACCTGTGGTTCGACCTGCTGGCGATTCCCGCCGATGCCGGCAACACCAAGGAAGCCCACGCCTTCATCAATTACCTGCTCGATCCGCAAGTGATCGCCAAGGTCAGCGCCTCGGTCGGGTATGCCAACCCGAACCCGCCGGCCAAGCAATACATGGACGTCGCACTGGTCAGCAATCCTGAGGTTTATCCACCTCAGGAGGTGCTCGACAAACTCTACATTTCCACCACCCCGCCCCAGTCGATCATGCGTCTGATGACCCGTTCCTGGAGCAAAGTGAAGTCGAACAAATGAATCAATACACCCAGGAACACGCCCGCTCGTATTACGCCGCATCAGCCCGGTCGAGCACGCCCTACCCGGCGCTTGAAGCCGACCTGATCGCCGATGTCTGCGTGATCGGCGGTGGTTTCACCGGCGTCAACACCGCCATCGAACTGGCACAACGAGGCCTCTCGGTGGTGCTGCTTGAAGGCCGGCGCATCGGTTGGGGCGCCAGCGGGCGCAACGGCGGCCAGTTGATCCGTGGCATCGGCCATGAAGTCGAGGGCTTCGCCCGCCATGTCGGCGCAGAAGGCGTGCGTTACCTGCAACAGGCCGGCGTCGACTCGGTGGAACTGGTGCGCCGGCGCATCGGCGACAACGCCATCGAGTGCGACCTGCGCTGGGGCTTCTGCGAACTGGCCAACACCACGGCGCAGTTCGAGGCGTTCAAAGCTGAACAGGAAAGCCTCGCGGTCTCGGGTTATGCCCATGAAACGCGTCTGGTCGGCCCCGAAGACATTCGACGGCAAGTGGTCAACGCCGATGTCTACAAAGGTGGCCTGATCGACATGGGTTCGGGTCATCTGCACCCGCTCGATCTGGTCCAGGGCGAAGCGCGGCTGGCAGCTTCGCTCGGGGTGCGGATCTTCGAGCAGAGCCCGGTGCTGGAAATCAGCCACGGTGCGACGGTACAAGTGCGCTGCGCCTCGGGCACAGTGCGCGCTGGTAGCCTGGTGCTCGGTTGCAACGCCCACCTGGATGAACTCGAGCAACAGCTCAGCGGTAAAGTCCTGCCGGCGGGCAGCTACATCATCGCCACGGAGCCCTTGTCCAGGGAACGCGCCGCCGAACTGATCCCGCAGAACCTGGCACTCTGCGACCAGAAGGTCGGCCTCGACTATTACCGGCTCTCGGCGGATCGGCGTCTGCTGTTCGGCGGTGCCTGCCACTACTCCGGGAAGGATCCGGCGGACATCGCCGCGTACATGCGACCGAAGATGCTCAAGGTCTTCCCGCAACTGGCAGATGTGCGCATCGACTATCAATGGGGTGGCAAGATCGGCATCACCGCCAACCGCTTCCCGCAGGTCGGGCGCCTCAAGCAGCACCCGAACGTGTTCTACGCCCAGGGCTATTCCGGCCATGGCCTGAACGTCACGCACTGGTGCGCCAAATTGCTGGGCGAAGCGATTCACGCAGGCCACAGCCAGGGCATGGACGTGTTCAGCGGTGTGCCGCACATGACCTTCCCCGGCGGCCCGGCGCTGCGCTCGCCGTTGTTGGCACTGGGCATGTTCTGGTATCGCCTGCGGGAAATGCTCGGCTGAACCTCGCGGCTTGAAGCGACCTGCACATTTGCTCTATCGCAAAGCACTTCTATATTGATGAAGTGCTTTTGCGTTCCTGACGCTCAGTGCCCAACACACTCTGGAGGTCATGGATGGAGTCGTCAGCCGCCGATCAACCGCGAGCACCCGGTCAGGCACCGATCAAGACCCGCCGCTTCAGCATTTCGCTGGTGTGGATCGTGCCGATTGTCGCCGTGCTGGTGGGCATTTCGCTGGTGGTGCACAACCTGATGCAGGAAGGCCCGACGATCGTCGTCACCTTCAAGACCGGCAGCGGTCTGACCGCCAACAAGACCGAAGTCAAATACCGCAACGTGGTGGTCGGCCAGGTCTCGGATGTCGAACTGAGCGACGACCAGAAGAGCGTCAACGCCACGATCAAGCTGTCCAAGCAGGCCGAAACTTTCACCCGCGAAGACTCGCAATTCTGGGTGGTACGCCCGCGTATCGGCGCGGGTGGCGTGTCGGGCATCGATACCCTGCTGTCTGGCGACTACATTGGTGCCGATATCGGCCAATCGAACGATCGCGCCAAGTACTTCAAAGGGCTGGAAAACCCGCCCCCGATCACCTATGGCGAACCGGGCAGGCGCTTCAACCTGCACGCTTCGGATCTGGGTTCGCTGGACATCGGCTCCCCGGTCTACTACCGCAAGATCCCGGTCGGCCAAGTGGTGGCCTATGCCCTGGACCCCGACGGCAAAGGCGTGAACATCGAAGTGTTCATTCACGCGCCGAACGATGCCTATGTCACGGAAAACACCCGGTTCTGGAACGCCAGCGGCATTGACGTCAATGTCGGTGCCAATGGTTTTGCGGTGAAAACCGAATCGCTGTCGACCTTGCTGGTCGGTGGCATTGCCTTCCGCGCACCCGATTACAGCCCCAACGATGTCGCCGCGGCGGATGAAAAGTCCTTCGATCTGTTCGAAGACCAGATGACCGCCCTCGCCCCGCCCAACGGCAAGCCGCAGTACCTGAGCCTGCGTTTCGATCAGGCGCTGCGCGGTCTCAAGGTCGATGCCCCGGTGGAATTCCTCGGTATGGAGATCGGCCGGGTGGTGAGCATCAACCTCGACTTCGACGAGAAAAAACGCAGCTTCCCGCTCAACGTCGGCATCGTGATCTACCCGCAACGTCTCGGTCGGGCCCATGAAAAGATGCTCAAGGTGCTCAACCACAACCCGGACGACGAAGCCGCTGGCGTGCGTCTGATCGGCACCTTCATCGACAACGGCCTGCGCGCCCAGGCTCGCAGCGGCAACCTTCTCACGGGTCAGCTGTACATCGCTTTGGACTTCTTCCCCAAAGCCGAAAAAGTCGCGTTTGACCCCACCGCTCGCCCGATCAGCGTTCCGACCGTCCCCGGCAGCCTCGAACAGTTGCAGGAAAAACTCGAGGCCATGGTCGACAAACTCAACAAGCTGCCGGTGGAACGCATCGCCGGCAATCTCGACAGCAATCTGGTGGAACTGCGCAAAGGCCTGACCCAATTCAACGCCAAAACCCTGCCCGGTGTTCAGAGCACCCTGGCGGACGTGAGCAAGACTCTGCAATCGGCGAGTTCGACGCTGGCTGAAGACTCGCCGCAACGCGAACAACTGACCCAGACCCTCGACGAACTCGGGCGCATGTCGCGCTCGTTGCGTGAACTGTCGGATTACCTGGGCCGTCATCCGGAATCGCTGATTCGCGGTCGCCCCGACAACGCCGCGCCGCTGGATCTCAAAGGACCGCCGCGCAATTGAGCACAGGAGCTGTCCCATGGCTTTACCGCTGAAGTTCACCGTGCTCGCTGCGTGCCTGCTGCTGGGCGCCTGCCGCAGCGACCCGATCAGCTTTCATACCCTGACCCCGGCACAACCGGCGGCCGGCAGATCGGGCTCGGACATCACGATTGAAGGCATCAGCGTGCCGCCGCAGGTCGACCGGCCGCAGATCGTCATCCGCCAGGGCAACAGTGGCCTGGCGATTCTGGAAACCGAATGGTGGGGCGCCAGCCTGGCCGATGAACTGCGCAGTGCGCTGGTGGATCAACTGAGCAACGCCGGCGGGTCGCGCAAAGTCTCGGTGCGGATCGACGTGCAGCGTTTCGATTCGATTCCCGGGCAGTACGCGCTGATCGACGCCAAATGGCGGCTGCGCGCGGCCGGTGAATCCGACAAGGGGCTGCTCACCTGCCGTTCAGTCCTGCAAACCCCGTCCGGGCCGAGCATCAATGAACTGGTGATTGCACAACAAAACAACGTCAAGCGCCTGGCTGCGCAGATCACTCAGGCGGCGGGCAATGGACGGGGCTGTCCGCCGGCGTCCTGAGTGGCAGGGTTCAACGCCACGCTGAAGCGGCAACCGTTGGATTCGCCCGTACTCAGGTTCACCTGCCATTGCTGTCGCTTGCAGATCCGCTGCACCAGCGACAATCCCAGCCCAAGCCCCTCTCCCCGACCTTCATCACCGCGCACGAAGGGCTGAAATACGGCCTGGCGCTGTTCTTCCGGAATGCCGATGCCACTGTCCTCCACCACGAAGCCGTTGGCCCTCAAGGTCAATCGGACAAAACCCCGATCGGTGTAATGCCAGGCATTGCGCAGCAGGTTACCCATCACCGATTGCAGAAACGTCAGGTTAAAACGTTCCATGCAGGGCTGATCCACGTCGTAGTAAAACTCCAGCCCTTTTTCGCGAATCAGTCGGCCCCAGATCTCGCACTGAGCATCGGCGACTTCCTTGAGGGTGACGCAAATATCATTGCCGGCATCATCCTCGGCGCGAGCCAGCATCAGGAAGGTATCGACCAGTTGGCGCATCTCGTGGCTGGCCCGGGCGATGCGATTGACCTGTGCGGTCGAACGGGGATCCAGCGACGGATTGGCGAGCAACAATTCGCAGGAGCCGCCCAGCACCATCAACGGCGTGCGCAGTTCATGGCTGACATCGCTGGTGAACAGTTTTTCGCGGCTCAGGGTTTCGCGCAAACGCCCCAGTGTCTGATCGAACGACAACGCCAGTTCCCCCACTTCATCCGCCGCATAGTCCGGGTGCAATGGGGGCGCCAGCACCAACAGCTGATCGCGGTGGCGAACCTGGCGAGCCAGGCGAATGACCGGCGCCATCACCCGCCGCGCCAACAGCCGACCGAGCATGATCGCCAGCAGGATACTCAAGAGAAAACCGACCGTGACCACGATGAACAGCAACCGCTCGCGTTGTTCTAGGCTTTCCTGATCACGCAGTAGCACGTATTTGCGCCCGCCGACCACCTCGACCATCGCGAAAAAATCGTCGCCGTTGAACATGATTTCCTGGAATCCGGGTGACAGCGCCGCCAGTGACGGAATCAGTGCCATGGGTCCGGGTCCGCCTTCGAAGAAAAACAATTCACTCTTTTCCGGCTGATGGCTCCAGCGATTGATGTCATCCATCGCCAGCAACCGGTGCAGGCCGCCACTCAGGGTGCTGGTGGCCAGTTTGTGTTCGACCACATGCACGGCGGCAACGATGCCCAGCGCAAACACCCCGGCGACCAGGGCGCTCATCAAAGCGAACACGATGACGATCCGTTTCGTCAGGCTTTGCTTGAGGTCCATTCGGGTCGATGACTCCACTGCTGATTTCAGACTTCGCGGTCAAAAACAGGCGAGCGCCGCGACATTGACCGAACCTTCGCAGCTTCACCGCAAACATAAACATTTGTTAAGCCAGGCCGGTAAAAAAAGGGTATTTGAGTCTGGTTATCAAACACCCGATTAATTGTGCAGTTTCAACTCTCGCAAATTTTTCACATGTTCTTCACTGCCCCCCAACGTGCACAAACGTAATGTTCAGCCAATATTCAAGTTCACAACTATAAAAGTTGGTTAAATCGCCGGCCAATCTCGCCTGCGACGTCAAGGGGCATGCCGTGGAGCGACAGATGCAATTAACAGCGACATATAAACAACGCCGGACGCTGCGACTTGGAAGACTGCTGACCATCATCGGTTCGTTGCTGTCCATCGCGCTGGTCAGCGGCTTTGTCTGGATGACCCGTTCGCCCATCGATCTGGGCCAGGCCGGACATGCGGCCAAGGCTGATTTGACCAAGGCCTGGCAGGCCGGCGAAGTCGTTGCTCTGGTGCGTCATGCCGAACGTTGCGACCGTTCCGACAATCTTTGCCTGGGCCCGGCCGACGGCATCACCAAGGCCGGCAACGAATCGGCCGCACTGGTGGGCAAAGGCTTCGTGGCACTGGGCATGCAGCAGGCTCAGGTGTTCACCAGCCCGCTGACCCGTACCGTGCAAACGGCACGTGCCATGTTCGGGCAGGACGCCGCCGCCCAGATCTGGCTTGAGTCCTGTGGTTCGTCACTGCGCAACGACGTGGTGGCGCACAAGGTGGCGCAACGCAATCTGGTGCTGGTCACCCACAGCGGCTGCATCAGCGATTTTGAAAAACAGACCGGTTTCCCCCACGCGATCGCCGCCGATTACAGCAGCACCCTGTTTGTTCGCATCGATGACAAGGGCCAACTTAAAGTGCTGGGCATCATGAATGCCGACGCCTGGTCCCAACTCAATAGTCATTAATGCTTTAGTTGGATCGGGCCGGCAAGGCTGAACTTTTTTCAACTAGCCAAGCGCAGTTTTCATTATTTTGTAATGAGAGATGTATCTGCCCCCGATTTACTGGACAACTGTTTTTTTTAAGCTTGGCTTTATCGCGAGAACTTCGGCCTGGAGGTACGACAGTTCTCTGGATACAGGAAACGCCCGACACCTGCATTCATTCAACACGATGACACGCCCGCTCAGGAACGCGCCGGGCAGGTCATCGACACAAGAACTTCGTTCGGTACCAAGGCTCTGTCATGACGTCTGAAAACAACCCGCTGCGACACGCTGCCCGTCATTTTCCCCCAACCACGACTTTCGAACGCTTGGCCATCCCCGGCCTGATTCTGGCTTTCGTGGTGTTTTACCTGCTGCCGTTGATGACTCACGGCCTGTGGATCCCCGATGAAACCCGCTACGGTCAGATCAGCCAGGAAATGCTGCTCAGCGGCAACTGGGTGGCCCCGCACTTCATGGGCATCCGTTATTTCGAGAAGCCGATCGCCGGTTACTGGATGATTGCGATCGGTCAGGCGATCTTCGGTGACAACCTGTTCGGCGTGCGAATCGCTTCAGCGTTGAGTACCGGCGCCAGCGTCTGGCTGACCTACCTGATGGCCCGCCGGCTCTGGAACAACCCGCGCATCAGCGCCGCGAGCGCCCTGCTTTATATGAGTTTCGGGCTGATTGCCGGTCAGGCAGGTTATGCCAACCTCGATCCGCAGTTCACCTTGTGGGTCAACCTGAGCATGGTGGCCGTGTGGTTTGCTATCGACAGCCGTACGCCCCGCGCCCGCCTGGGTGGCTGGGCGCTGCTGGGTGTGGCGTGCGGCATGGGCCTGATGACCAAGGGCTTTCTGGCCTTGCTGCTGCCAGTACTGATCGCCCTGCCCTACATGATCTGGCAACGCCGCTTCGGCGAACTGGTGCGCTACGGACTGGTCGCCGTGGTGGTTTGCGTGCTGATCAGCCTGCCGTGGGTGTTGGCTGTTCATTACCGGGAACCTGACTTCTGGCGGTTCTTCTTCTGGCACGAACACATCCGTCGCTTTGCCGCCGGCGATGCCGCGCAACATGCTCGCCCGTGGTGGTTCTATCTGCCGCTGCTGTTCGCCTCCACTCTGCCGTGGGCCGTGCTGCTGCCTTCGACGCTCCTGCGCACCTGGCGTGAAAAGCGTGAGGCGAAAACCGCTTACCTGGCGCTGTGGTTCCTGTTGCCACTGGCCTTTTTCAGCTTGAGCAGCGGCAAACTGCCGACCTACATCATGCCGTGCCTGCTTCCCGTTGCGCTGTTGATGGGGCAGACCGTGGTCAACTGGCTGGATCAGCACAGTGGCCGCGTCCTGCGCCTGAACGGCGTGATCAACACCGTCATCGCCAGCGCTGCGCTGGTGGCGCTGCTTTATCTGCAAGCGACCAAGGAAATCTACGAAAACACCGAGATGTTCAGCCTGTCGCTGGTGTACATCGTGCTGGTGGGCTGGATCATCGCCAACGCCTTGCAGGTGCTGCGACCATTGACGTTGTGGGCGATGCCGGCGCTGGGCATCGGTCTGCTGGTGGCATTGCTGCCTGCGGCCATGCCGGCACAGATCGTCAACAGCAAGATGCCTGACCAGTTCATTGCCGAACATCAACAGGAACTGAGTGAAACCGCGTCCCTGCTGAGCAACGACCTGGGCGCTGCCTCGGCGCTGTCGTGGCGTTTGAAACGGCCGCAAGTGGATCTGTTCAACACCATCGGTGAACTGAAATACGGCCTGGAAGATCCAGCCATGGCTGCGCGAAAAGTCAGCATGGAAGGTGTCGGCCAATGGATGACCGAAGCGCGTAAGAAAGGCGCGGTCGGTGTGGTCTTGCGCGTCAACAGTACGCAGGAAGAGCAGGAAGTCGGATTGCTGCCGGTGGACGGCAAGCACTACCGTCGCGGCAATCTGCAGATCTTCATCTTTCCGCAGAGCCAGCCATGACCTTGCGCAACAATGAACGGGGCGCCCTGCTGCTCCTGCTGACGGCCAGCGCCCTGATGTTGCTGCTCGGCCTGGGCAGCCGCGAGCTCTGGGGCGCGGAAACCCGCTGGGCCAACATCGCGTTGCAGATGCTGCAAAGCGGCGATTACTTCGACCCGTACCTCAAGGGCGATCCCTACTACGACAAACCTCTGTTGTCGTATTGGCTGATCACCGCCACCGCCTGGCTGACCGGAGGCCTGGATCACTGGTCGTTGCGACTGTCTTCGGTGGTGTCCGCGTGGTTGAGCGTCTGGCTGGTGTACCTGCTGGGCGAGCGCCTGTTTCGCAAAGGCACGGGACTGATCGCCGGCTGGATGCTGGCGACCACGTTCTATTTCGTGTTCTGGGCACGGGTCGCCACGGCTGACATCCTGACCGTGTGCGGCGTGTTGGCGGCGGTCTGGTGGTACTGGCGCGGGCCGGATGACACTCGGTTTTCACGCTATTTAGTGTTCTGCGTTTTGCTGTCCCTGACTTCGCTGTTCAAAGGCCTGATCGGCTTCATCCTGCCGGGGCTGGTGCTGTTGCCGCACCTGTTGAATGAAGGCCGCTGGAAGCGCCATCTCAACCTGCGCCTGCTTGCGGCGCTGGTGGTTGCCGGGGCGTTCTATATGACGCCGTTCCTGCTGTCCCATCTCTACGGCGCGCCGAACTACGGGGAAAGCGGCCTGGGGCTGGTCTTGCGGGAAAACGTCGTGCGGTTTTTCCAGCCGTTCGACAACATCGGCCCGATCTACACCTATTTGTTGTATCTGCCGGTGTATACCCTGCCCTGGGCGCCGTGTTGGATCATCGCCCTGTGGGTTGCCGCGCGGAACTGGAAACACATCGAACCGGACACCCGCTGGCTGATTCAGGGCCTGGGGTTGTTGATGCTGTTCTTCACGGCCAGCGGCAGTCGGCGCAGTTACTACGTGCTGCCGCTGGTGCCGTTCGCGCAACTGCTCGGGGCCTGGTGGATCACCCGGCGCATGGCGGCGCGCAATGCCGAAAGCCCGTTCGGCGGGCGTGGCCTGAAAATCGGTTTCGGTGTGGCCACTGTCCTGCTGCTCGGCATTCTCGGCGTGCTTTACCCGTGGACCAACAGCGGTGGCGGCGCGATCCGTTTCGGCGAGACCGTGCGCCTGCAAGCCAGCCAAAAGGCGCCATTGAGTCAGTGGCACATGGTCATGGTCGAGGTGGACAACAAAGTGCCGATGTACCTGCAGACTGGCGGTGCACCGTTCTACTACGTGCCGGAAACCCGGGATTTCCCCCGTGATGGCGATGCCGCCGCGATGTTCGAGTGGCTGGAGCGCACCAGCGGCCGGCATTGGGATCCGCAACGGACCATCTTTGTCGCCCAGTACCGTACCGGTGATCCGGTGCCACTCGAGCAGCTCGGTCGCGACCATCAAGTCATCACCACCACCCCGACCCGCGGCGAACAAGTGTTCCACGGCCGCGAGGATCAAAGCGTCGCCTACCTCCCCCAAGGCTCCTGAAAGACAACGCCGGGTTCGCCCGGCGTCCCCGCCAAGTGACTGCTAACCTGAATGGCAATGACATGTATTAACGGTTTGTTTGACGTTTTTTTCTCATTTACCTCTCTACATTGCCAGCCAGCCAACATATGCAAATCATTCGCATTGAAATCTCCCCGCGAACGGTTGCCCATAACGTCTAAAAAACAGGAGCTGCCCCGTCATGAGTTCATCCATTCCGTCCTTTCTCAAGCACGCTGCTCTGGCGACGGCGCTGCTGGCTGCCGGCCAGGTGTTTGCCGCCGACTCGGTTGGCATCGTGGTCTACAACGCCCAGCATGAAACCCTGACCAAGGCGTGGGTCGCCGGCTTCACCGAAGAAACCGGGATCCCGGTCACGATCCGTAACGGCGACGACACGGAAATGGGCAACCAGATCGTGCAGGAAGGCGCGTCCTCTCCGGCAGACGTGTTCCTGACGGAAAACTCCCCGGCCATGGTGCTGGTGGACAACGCCAAGCTGTTCGCTCCGGTAGCACCGGCCACACTTGAACAAGTGGGCGCAGCCTATCGTCCGGCGCACGGCCAATGGGTCGGCATCGCCGCTCGCTCCACCGTATTCGTCTATAACCCGGCGAAACTGGCGGAAAAAGACCTGCCAAAATCCCTGACGGACCTCGCCTCCCCAGCCTGGAAAGGCCGCTGGGCTGCCTCGCCTGCCGGCGCGGACTTCCAGGCCATCGTTGCCGCCGTGCTGGAACAGAAAGGCGAAGCCGCCACCCTTGAATGGCTCAAGGGCATGAAAGCCAACTTCACCGCCTACCGTGGCAACAGCTCCGTGCTCAAAGCGGTCAATGCCGGGCAGATCGACAGCGGCGTGATCTATCACTATTACTACTTCGTCGATCAGTCCAAGACCGGCGAAAACAGCAAGAACACCGCCCTGCACTACTTCAAGCATCAGGACCCGGGCGCGTTCGTGAGCATTTCCGGCGGTGGCGTGCTGGCGTCCAGCAAGCACAAGGACGAGGCTCAGAAATTCCTCCAGTACATCACCGGCAAGCAGGGCCAGGAAGTTCTGCGCACCGGCAACTCCTTTGAATACGCCGTGGGCAAGGACGCAGCATCCAACGCCAAACTGGTGCCGTTGAAGGATCTGGACGCGCCAAAAGTCGACGCATCGAAGCTCGACAGCAAGAAAGCCGTCGAACTGATGACCCAGGCAGGACTGCTGTAATTGATGCCTGAAACTTTACCGGCGGGGATCGCTGCGGCGCCCCCCGCCAACCTTTCACGCAGGACCCGCGCCCTCAACGGTCGCGGGAGCCCTTGGGTGGTCGTGCTGGCGATCGGTGTGTCACTGCTGTCGTTACTGCCGATCGGCTTTGTCATCGGCGTGTCGTGGTACACCGGTTGGGCGACCATCGAAGCGTTGATCTTCCGCCCTCGAGTAGCCGAACTGCTGATCAACACCGTCTTGCTGGTATTGATCACCCTGCCAATCTGCATTGTGCTCGGCACCACTCTCGCGTGGCTGACCGAACGCACCAATCTGCCGGGTCGGCGATTGTGGTCACTGCTGGCGGTTGCGCCGCTGGCGGTACCGGCGTTCGTGCACAGTTACGCGTGGGTCAGCCTGATTCCGTCGATCAATGGATTGCCAGCCGGCGTGCTGGTGTCGGTGATCGCCTATTTTCCGTTCCTCTATCTGCCGATTGCGGCGACATTGCGTCGCCTCGACCCGGCGATTGAAGACGTTGCCGAATCCCTCGGTCTGAAACCGTGGGCCGTGTTCTTCCGGGTGGTCTTGCCGCAATTACGGCTGGCGATCTGTGGCGGCGCGCTGTTGGTGGGTCTGCACCTGCTGGCCGAGTACGGCCTGTACGCAATGATCCGCTTCGATACGTTCACCACCGCCATTTTCGATCAGTTCAAATCCACCTTTAACGGTCCGGCCGCCAACATGCTCGCCAGTGTTCTGGCGTTGTGCTGTCTGGCGATGCTGACCGTTGAATCCAGCGCCCGAGGCCAGGCACGTTATGCCCGGGTCGGTTCCGGCAGCGCCCGCGAACAGCGGACCGTGCGCCTAAAACGTGGCACCGCCACGCTGGGCCTGTGCCTGCAAGTCCTGACTTGCCTGCTGGCCCTCGGCGTCCCGATGCTGACGCTGGGCAAGTGGCTGATCGCCGGCGGCGCCGAGGTCTGGCAAGGCGAAGAGTTGTTGCCGGCGCTGCTTCAGACCCTGTCGTTCGGCGTGGCCGGGGCGCTGTTGACCAGCCTTGCGGCGATTCCGATTGCCTGGCTGTCGATCCGCGCGCCCGGCAAGCTGCAGCGTCTGCTTGAAGGCTGTAACTACATCACCAGTTCTCTGCCGGGGATTGTCGTGGCACTGGCGCTGGTCACCGTGACGATCCACTTCGCCCGGCCGATCTACCAGACCACCATCACCGTGCTGCTGGCGTACCTGCTGATGTTCCTGCCGCGAGCGCTGGTCAGCCTGCGTGCCGGTTTCGCCCAGGCGCCGGTGGAGCTGGAAAACATCGCGCAAAGCCTCGGTCGCTCGCCCCTGCGCGCCTTGTGGCTGATCACCCTGCGCCTGGCCGCGCCCGGTGCGGCAGCGGGTGCCGCGCTGGTGTTCCTGGCGATCACCAATGAATTGACCGCAACCCTGTTGCTCGCGCCCAATGGCACGCGCACCCTGGCCACCGGTTTCTGGGCCATGACCAGCGAAATCGACTACGCCGCCGCAGCGCCTTACGCCCTGCTGATGGTGGTGCTTTCGCTGCCGCTCACGGCCATCCTCTATCACCAATCCAGGCGCAGTGCCGGCCGATGAACGCTCTCGACATCATCAATCTCAGCAAATCCTTCGGCGCGCAAACGGCGCTGGACACCATCAACCTGTCCGTCCCGACGGGCAGCCGCACCGTGATCGTCGGCCCGTCAGGCTCCGGCAAGACCACGCTGCTGCGAATGATCGCCGGGTTCGAATTTCCCGATGCCGGCAGCCTGACGCTCAACGGCCAGACGCTGGTCGACAGCACCCACGCCGTGCCCGCCTACCAGCGGCAGATCGGCTATGTACCGCAGGATGGCGCGCTGTTTCCGCACATGACCGTGGCGGACAACATCGGTTTCGGGCTCAGCGAGACCGGCAGCGCCAGAACCGAGCGCATTCAGGCGCTGATGGACAGCGTGGCCCTGAACGCCAACATGGCCGCGCGCTGGCCTCATGAATTATCCGGTGGCCAGCAGCAACGGGTATCGCTCGCTCGCGCACTGGCCCAGCAACCACGCCTGATGCTGCTGGATGAACCCTTTTCCGCCCTCGACACCGGCCTGCGCGGCGCCATGCGCAAAATGGTCGCCCGCCTGCTCGAAGAGGCCGGTGTGACGACGATTCTGGTCACCCACGACCAAAGCGAAGCGCTGTCGTTTGCCGACCAATTGGCCGTCATGCGTGACGGACGACTGGTGCAATCGGGGCATCCGATGGACCTCTACCGCTATCCGGACGACGAGCAGACCGCACGTTTTCTCGGTGAAGCGGTGGTCATGCCGGCGCGGATCGAGGCCGGCTGGGCCCATTGCGATCTGGGACGGATCGCGGTGAACAGCAACGGCTTCTCCGGCCCGGCGCAGATCATGCTGCGCCCGGAACAGCTTCAGCTGTCCGACCTTCCCGCCGACTCGGAGGGCTGCAATGCCGTCGTCACCGAACGCGACTTCGGCGGCAACACCTGCACCCTGACGGTCGAACTGTGTGCCAGCGTCAACGAAGAAGCCGGCCGCTCACTACTCGTTCGCAGCACCGGGATGCACGCGCCACCGGCCGGCAGCGCCGTGCAACTGTCGATACTTGGGGCCGCCCACGTCTTCGAAGCGTCCTGACGTTCAGCTACAGATCGAAACGATCCACGGCGCGGCGCCGCTCGTTGTCGTCGCGCACGTCGTAGTTGGCGGTCGTCTGGATATTGCTGTGGTGCGCCAGTTTCTGGGCAATCGACAGGTCGTGCTCCTCGATCACCCGGGTGATGAATGAACGGCGGAAATCGTGGGGCATGATCTTCACCCCGACCTGCGTGCCGCGCTGGCGGGCGATGTAATAGATCGCGTGTTTGGTGATGCGCTCGCGGGTGATGTGGCTGCCACGGCGGATGCGATTGAACAGAAACGTATCGTCGCTTTCGCCTTCCTTGAGTTCGGAACGGCGAAACTCCAGCCAGGCATTGAGTTTGGCGAACGCCCAGGCCGGTGCGTATTTGATCAGTTGCTTGTTGCCCTTGGCATTGACGCACAGGCTGCGTTCAGTGAAATCCACCTGGTTCAAATCCAGATCCACCGACTCGGATTTACGCATGCCGGTGCCGTACAACAGCGCAATCACGGCCGCGTCACGCAGCCCCTGCGGGCGCGGGTCGGCGGCGCAGACTTCCATCAATTCGTGAATCAGCGTGCGCTTCAGATTGCGCCCCTGAGACAGTCGCGTGCCGGCGATGCCCTTGACCGAACGCATCTTCAAAAGATGATCCTGAGTGATCAGGCTCATGCGCCAGGCTTCGTTCATCACGCCGCGAATGGCATTTACATAAAGTGAAGAGGTGTTGGGGGCATAGTTGTCTGCACGCAATGCCGCGACTAACGCCACAACATCTTCGGGTTGTAAGGCGTGCCACGGAATGTCCTCGACATTCATGTCTTCAAAGCCGAGACGGTCGGCGGCATCCTGCAAAACGTAACGCATGGTGAGTTGGCTGGAAGGTGCCAAACGCGCCAGATACAAGGACAAAGGGTTACTTCTGATGGATTCTGAAGGGGTAACGGATAAGCTGCTCAAACGAAAGGCCTTGAGTAAAAACAGTCCAGCACAACAACTAACAACTGCAATGAACTTGATGTAAAGAAGAGTCTTGTAGTAGGACTTTTCCGATAAAACCGCAGAAGTCTGAACAGCGGCTGTATGAATTCCAGATAAACGATTCACCGACCGGTTTTTCATATTCCTTTCACAAAATCGGGAATAACCTTAGGTGGATAGGTCCTCAGTCGGTACCGCCCAACCTGCCGGGCAACGCCTGAAAAGTCAACCAACCCCCGACGTCTTGCTGCTCCAGCAACTCGTTGATGCAAAACCCGTTTTTTGCGTCTACGCTGGGATTGGATCCGATGAACAGATGGATCTGTCCATTTTTATCGCAATGAGGTGTCCATGAGTCAGGCGTTTCTCCCCTTCTCCCGCCCGAGTATTGGCGATGAGGAAATTGCGGCCGTCGAACAGGTACTGCGTTCAGGCTGGATCACCACCGGGCCGAAAAACCAGGCACTTGAAGAACAGTTCGCGCAGTACGTGGGTTGCAAGCACGCCGTTGCACTGTCGTCTGCCACCGGCGGGATGCACATCACCCTGCTGGCCCTGGGCATTGGCCCTGGCGATGAAGTCATCACGCCTTCGCAGACCTGGGTCTCCACCGGCAACATGATTTCCCTGCTCGGCGCCACGCCGGTGTTCGTCGATGTCGACCGCGACACCCTGATGACCGACGCCGCCCGCATCGAAGCCGCCATCACGCCGCGTACCAAAGCCATCATTCCCGTGCATTACGCCGGTGCCGCGTTCGATCTCGATCCGCTGTATGCCCTGGCCGACAAGCACGGCATCGCAGTCATCGAAGACGCCGCCCACGCTGCCGGCACCCGCTACAAGGGCCGCCACGTCGGCTCCCACGGCACGGCGATCTTCTCGTTCCACGCGATCAAGAACATGACCTGCGCCGAAGGCGCGATGTTCGTCACCGACGATGAAGCCCTGGCCGCCCGTGTACGCATGCTCAAGTTCCACGGTCTGGGCGTCGATGCCTACGACCGTCTGACCGGTGGCCGCAAACCGCAGGCCCAGGTCATGGAACCCGGCTTCAAATACAACCTGTCCGACATCAACGCCGCGATTGCCCTGGTGCAACTGCAGCGTCTGGACGCCATCAACGCCCGCCGTACTGAACTGGCCACCCAATACCTGCAAAAACTCGAAGGTCTGCCGGTGCAACCGCTGGCCGTGCCGCAGTACGCCCAGCAGCACGCCTGGCACCTGTTCATCCTGCGCATCGACAGCGAACGCTGCGGGATGGATCGCGAAGCCTTCATGAAGGGTTTGCAGGAGCAAGGCATCGGCACCGGTATCCACTTCATTGCCACCCACCTGCACACCTGGTATCGCCAGCGTGACCCAGATCTGTATCTGCCCAACACCGAATGGAACTCGGCGCGGCTGTGCTCGATTCCGCTGTTCCCCGACATGACCGACCAGGATCTGGATCGTGTTGTCGGTGCCATCGCCACCCTTATGGACAAACGCTCGTGAGACCTTACCCGATAAAATGCGTGTCGATCGTCATCCCGGTCTACAACGAAGAGGACAGTCTGCCTGAGCTGCTTCGGCGCACAGAGGCGGCCTGCGCCCAACTCAAACATGACTACGAAATCGTGCTGGTCGACGACGGCAGTCGCGATGAATCGGCCAACATGCTCGAGGAAGCCGCCGGACGTGAAAACAGCCCGTTCGTAGCCGTCATTCTCAACCGCAACTACGGTCAGCACGCGGCGATCATGGCCGGCTTCGAACAATGCAAGGGCGACGTGGTGATTACCCTCGACGCCGACCTGCAAAACCCGCCGGAAGAAATCCCGCGTCTGGTGGCCGAAGCCGAAAAAGGCTACGACGTGGTCGGCACCGTGCGCGGTAACCGTCAGGATTCGGCCCTGCGCCGCTATCCGTCGAAGCTGATCAACCTCGCCGTGCAACGCTCCACTGGCGTGGCCATGAGCGACTACGGCTGCATGCTGCGCGCCTATCGCCGCACGATCATCGACGCGATGCTCGCCTGCCGCGAACGCAGCACGTTCATTCCGATCCTGGCCAACAGTTTCGCCCGTCACACCACCGAAATCGTCGTGGCCCACGCCGAGCGTGAACACGGCGATTCGAAATACAGCCCGATGCGCCTGATCAACCTGATGTTCGATCTGGTCACCTGCATGACCACCACGCCGTTGCGTCTGTTGAGCATCGTCGGCTTCGCCATGGCCGGTCTGGGTGTGCTGTTCGCCGTTGCGCTGATCATCCTGCGCCTGGCGTTCGGCGCGGGCTGGGCCGGCGACGGCACTTTCGTACTGTTCGCGGTGCTGTTCGTGTTTACCGGTGGCCAGTTCATCGGCATGGGCCTGCTGGGTGAATACCTGGGGCGCATGTACAGCGATGTGCGAGCCCGCCCGCGCTTTTTCATTGAAAAGGTGTTGCGCAGCCAGCCGGCCTCCCCGGCACCTGTCGTCACCGTTGATGGCCTCACTTCCAATTCCAATTCCACTTCCGATCAGGTTCTCTCATGAGTGCAAAAACCGTTGTCTTCGCTTACCACGATATTGGCTGCGCCGGCATTGAAGCCCTGTTGAACAGCGGCTACGACATTGCAGCAGTGTTCACTCACGCCGATGATCCGAAGGAAAACGCCTTCTACGCCTCGGTTGCGCAACTGTGCGCCAACAAGGGCATCCCGGTTCACGCGCCGGAAGACGCCAACCACCCGCTGTGGATCGAGCGTATTGCCAAGCTCGACCCGGATTACATCTTCTCGTTCTACTACCGCAACCTGCTGAGCGAGCCGCTGCTGGCCCTCGCCAAAAAAGGTGCGTTCAACCTGCACGGCTCGCTGCTGCCACGCTACCGTGGTCGCGCACCGGCCAACTGGGTGCTGGTCAACGGCGAAACCGAAACCGGTGTTACCCTGCACCGCATGGTCAAACGCGCTGATGCCGGCGCCATCGTCGCCCAGCAACGCGTCGCCATCGAGCGCAGCGATACCGGTCTGAGCCTGCACGCCAAACTGCGCACCGCTGCCAGCGACCTGCTGCGTGACACCCTGCCGAACATGCTGCAAGGCAAGATCACCGAAACCCCGCAAGACGAATCCAAGGCCACCGTGTTTGGCCGCCGCACGCCTGCGGACGGCAAGCTGGTCTGGGCAAAACCGGCCGAAGAGCTGTTCAACCTGGTTCGCGCCGTGACCCGCCCATACCCGGGCGCCTTCTGCGCCGTGGGCGAGCACAAGCTGATCGTCTGGAGCGCCGAAGTCGTCAAGGGCAACGACGGTCAGGCCCCTGGCCGCGTGATCAGCGTCGATCCGCTGCGCATCGCCTGCGGTGAAGACTCGCTGGTGATCAACGCCGGTCAGCGCAACGACAACGGCCTGTACCTGAGCGGTCCGCAACTGGCCAACGAGCTGGGTCTGGTGGACGGTTCGCTGCTGCGCGGCGCCGAGTCCGGCCGTGCACCACGCCGCACCCGCGTGCTGATCCTGGGCGTCAACGGTTTCATCGGCAACCACTTGTCCGAGCGCCTGCTGCGTGACGACCGCTACGAAGTCTATGGCCTGGACATCGGTTCCGACGCCATCTCCCGTCTGCGCGACCACCCGAACTTCCACTTCGTCGAAGGCGACATCAGCATTCACTCCGAGTGGATCGAGTACCACATCAAGAAGTGCGACGTGGTCCTGCCGCTGGTGGCCATCGCCACGCCGATCGAATACACCCGCAACCCGCTGCGCGTGTTCGAACTGGACTTCGAAGAGAACCTGAAACTGGTTCGCTACTGCGTCAAGTACAACAAGCGCGTGATCTTCCCGTCGACCTCCGAAGTCTATGGCATGTGCCAGGACAAGAACTTCGACGAAGACAGCTCGAACCTGATCGTCGGCCCGATCAACAAGCAGCGCTGGATCTACTCGGTCTCCAAGCAACTGCTGGACCGCGTGATCTGGGCTTACGGCGCCAAGGGCCTGAACTTCACCCTGTTCCGTCCGTTCAACTGGATGGGTCCGCGTCTGGACCGTCTGGACTCGGCCCGTATCGGCAGCTCCCGCGCCATCACCCAGCTGATCCTGAACCTGGTGGAAGGCACGCCGATCCGCCTGTTCGACGGCGGCGAGCAGAAACGCTGCTTCACCGACATCGCTGACGGCGTCGAAGCGCTAGCCCGCATCATCGATAACGACAACGATGTCTGCAACGGTCAGATCATCAACATCGGCAACCCGGAAAACGAAGCCAGCATCCGTCAACTGGGCGAAGAACTGCTGCGTCAGTTCGAAGCTCACCCGCTGCGCTCCAACTTCCCTCCGTTCGCCGGTTTCCGCGACGTGGAAAGCAAGGCGTTCTACGGTGCCGGTTATCAGGACGTGGAACACCGCAAGCCAAGCATCGCCAACGCCAAGCGCCTGCTGAACTGGGAGCCGACCGTGGAAATGCGCGAGACCATCGGCAACACGCTCGACTTCTTCCTGCGTGAAGCCATGCTCGAAATCGCGGACAAGCGTTAATGCAGGCAGGTCTTCGTATCGATGTCGACACCTACCGAGGCACCCGTGAAGGGGTGCCTCGGCTGCTGGAAATCCTCGACGAAGCGCAGGTCAAGGCAACGTTTTTCTTCAGTGTCGGCCCGGACAACATGGGCCGACATCTGTGGCGCCTGATCCGCCCGCAATTCCTCTGGAAAATGCTCCGTTCCAATGCTGCCGGCCTTTACGGCTGGGACATTCTGCTGGCCGGCACCGCCTGGCCCGGCAAGCCGATCGGTCGCGATCTCGGGCACCTGATGCGTCAGGCCCGGGACGCCGGTCATGAAGTCGGCCTGCACGCCTGGGATCACCATGGCTGGCAGGCCAATGCCGGCACCTGGAGCGACGCGCAACTGATCGAACAGATCCGTCGCGGCGTCGACACCCTGAGCGACATCATCGGCGAAAAGATCCAGTGCTCGGCCGCCGCCGGCTGGCGTGCGGACGAACGCGTGATCGAAGCCAAGGAGACCTTCGGTTTTCGCTACAACAGCGACTGCCGCGGGCAACAGTTGTTTCGACCACTGTTGGCCGATGGTTCGGTGGGTGCGCCGCAGATTCCGGTGGACATGCCAACCTTCGACGAGGTGGTCGGCCCGACCGTAGCCGCGAAGGACTTCAACGCCTTCATCCTTGACCGGTTCCGCCCGGACAACCTCAACAACTACACCATTCATGCCGAAGTAGAAGGGATTCTGATGGCCGAAGAGTTTCGTCGATTGCTGGCCGATGCACGCCAGCGAAACATCGAGTTCAAGCCTTTGGGCGACCTGTTGCCCGAGTTTCTCAACACATTGCCTGTCGGCCGTGTGCAACGTGGCGCCCTCGAAGGCCGTGAAGGCTGGCTGGGAGTGCAAGGCGCATGAGCAAACGCTGGGCATTGCCGCTGCTGATCGGACTTTTTCTGCTGGCCTACCTGCTGCCGCTCGGCACGCATGGCTTGTGGATTCCCGATGAAACCCGTTACGCACAGATCAGCCAGGACATGCTGCTGAGCGGCAACTGGGTGTCCCCGCACTTCATGGGCCTGCGCTATTTCGAGAAACCGATTGCCGGTTACTGGATGATCGCGCTCGGCCAGGAATTGTTCGGGCAGAACCTGTTCGGTGTGCGTTTCGCCTCGGCCCTCAGCACCGGATTGAGTGTGCTGTTGTGCTTCCTGGTCGCCCGTCGGTTGTGGAACGAACCGCGCAAAAGCTTCATCTGCGCCCTCCTCTACATGAGCTTCACCGTCGTCGCTGGCCAGGCCGGTTACGCCAACCTCGATCCGCAGTTCACCTTCTGGGTCAACCTGAGCCTCGTCGCCCTGTGGTTTGCCGTCGACAGTCGCAGCACCCGGCAGCGTGTGATCAGCTGGGCCGTGTTGGGGCTGGCCTGCGGCATGGGGTTCATGACCAAGGGTTTTCTCGCCTGGCTGCTGCCGGTGCTGATCGCCCTGCCGTGGATGCTCTGGCAGAAGCGCTGGCGTGAACTGCTGATCTACGGTCCGGTGGCGATTGCCGTGGCAATCATTGTCAGCCTGCCGTGGGTGCTGGCCGTGCACAGTCAGGAACCGGATTACTGGCGGTTCTTCTTCTGGCACGAACACATCCGCCGCTTTGCCGGTGACGACGCTCAGCACGATGCGCCGTGGTGGTTTTACCTGCCGTTGCTGGTCGCGTTCAGCCTGCCATGGGTCGGCATGCTGCCGCCGGCCTTCAAACAGGCCTGGCAGACCCGTGCCCAACCGGGCATTGCCTTCCTGCTGCTGTGGCTGGTGATGCCGCTGGCGTTTTTCAGCCTGGCCAACGGCAAGCTGCCGACCTACATCCTGCCGTGCCTGCTGCCACTGGCGCTGTTGCTGGGTCATGCACTGGCCGACCGTCTGCGTCTGGAACAAGGTCGGGCACTGAGCGTCAATGGTCTGCTGAACCTGGTGCTGGGCGTCATCACGCTGATCGCACTGGTTTACCTGCAATTGAAAAAACCGGTGTACGACCACGAACTGCACAGCATGGTGCTGGTGTTCATTGCGCTGATCGGCTGGATCATCGCCAACCTGGCGCAGGCGTTTCTGCCACTGCAATGCTGGGCGGCTCCGGCCCTCGGCAGCCTGCTGCTGATCGGTGTGCTGCCGGCCGCGCTGCCGAAGTCCGTGGTGGCCAACAAGACCCCGGACCAGTTCATCCTGCATCACCTCGATGAACTGTCCGGCACCACTCACCTGCTGAGCAACGATCTCGGTGCCGCCTCGGCACTGGCCTGGCGCCTGAAGCAACCCAAGGTGGCGTTGTACAACACCGTGGGCGAGCTGAAATATGGCCTGTCCTACCCTGAAGGCGCCGAACAGCGGATCACCACCGATGAAGTCCAGCAGTGGGTGCGTGATGCCCGCCGCACCGGCTCGGTCGGCGTGGTCATGCGGGTCAAGGGCGACGACGAACTGCACGAAGTCGACCTGCTGCCCAAGGACGGCACTCGTTATGAGCAGGGCAACCTGGTGATCATGGTTCTGCCCAAGGATCCGTCATGAGTTGGTTGCTGTTGCTGACCGCGTGTCTGCTGACGTGCCTGGGCCAGGTCGCGCAAAAGTATGCGGTGGAGAGCTGGCGCGGGGTCGACTCGTCCTGGGCCGACAAACTGCGCTCGCCGTGGCTGTGGCTGGCCCTGTTCGCACTGGGCTCGGGCCTGCTGGTCTGGCTGTTGGTGCTGCAACGCCTTGAAGTGGGCATCGCTTACCCGATGCTCAGCCTCAACTTTGTACTGATTACGCTGATCGCGCGTTTCGTGTTTCGCGAACCGGTCGACCGCCAGCACTGGATCGGTGTGGCACTGGTGATCGGCGGCGTGGCACTGCTGGGGCAACAGTCATGAGCCAGGGACGCGGCATCGGCTTCGCCCTTGGCAGCGTGTTGCTGGTCAGCGGCGCCCAACTGGGCATGCGCTGGAGCATGACGCGCCTGCCGCAGCCTGAACAATGGTTGTCCGCGCTGACCACCGGCAACGTCGATCTGACGGCGCTGGCGGTGGTGTTCACGGCCATTCTCGCCTATGCGCTGTCGATGCTCTGCTGGCTCGCCGCCCTGCGCGACCTGCCGCTGGGCCGGGCCTATTCACTGCTGAGCATCAGCTACGCGCTGGTGTATCTGCTGGCGGCCAGTCTGCCGCTGTTCAACGAATCCTTCAGTTTTACCAAATCACTGGGCGTGGCACTGGTCATGCTCGGCGTCATCACTATCAACACTCGTCCGGCAAAAGCGCCCGATTTGAGGAGTGCTCCATGAAAATCACAGTATTTGGAAGCGGTTACGTCGGCCTGGTGCAAGCCGCGGTTCTGGCCGAGGTCGGCCATGATGTCGTGTGCATGGATATCGATCAGAAGAAGGTCGAACTGCTCAGCCAGGGTCACGTCAGCATTTTCGAACCGGGGCTGTCGAGCCTGGTCCGTGAAGGCCTGGACTCCAGCCGCCTGCACTTCACGTCCGATGAAAAGTTTGCCGTACAGCACGGTCGCGTAGCGTTCATTGCCGTGGGCACACCGTCCAGCGAGGATGGCTCGGCCGATTTGAAATACGTGCTGTCGGTGGGCGATGCCGTCGCTCGTCATCGTGAACAGCCGCTGATCCTGGTCGAGAAATCCACCGTACCGGTCGGCACCGGCGACACCTTGCGTGCGCACATTCAGGCCGCGCTGGACAAGGCCGGGCGCGCACTGCAGTTCGATATCGTCTCCAACCCGGAATTCCTCAAGGAAGGTTCGGCGGTCTCCGACTGCCGTCGTCCGGACCGTATCGTCATCGGCTGCGAAGGCGATGACGTGCGCGACGTGATGCGCGACCTGTACTCGCCGTTCAACCGCAACCATGACCGCATCATGTTCATGGACCTGCGCAGCGCCGAACTGACCAAATACGCCGCCAACTGCATGCTGGCGACCAAGATCAGCTTCATCAACCAGATCGCCGAGCTGGCCGAACACCTGGGCGCGGACATCGAGTCGGTTCGCCAGGGTATCGGCGCCGACACGCGCATCGGTTACCACTTCATCTACCCGGGCTGCGGTTACGGTGGCTCGTGTTTCCCCAAAGACATGCGCGCGCTGATCCACAGTGCCGAACAGGCCCATTGCTCCAGCGACCTGCTGCAAGCGGTCGAAGCGATCAACGAGCGTCAGAAGCACAAGCTGTTCGACCGCATCAATGCCTTCTACAAAGGTGATCTGCGCGGCAAGACCTTCGCCCTGTGGGGCCTGGCGTTCAAGCCGAACACCGACGACATGCGCGACGCACCTAGCCGCGTACTGCTCGATTCGCTGTTTGCCGCCGGCGCCAGCGTTCGCGCCTTCGACCCGGAAGCGATGCAGGAAACCCAGCATCTGTACCCGAACGAAGAGAAGCTGATGCTGATGGGCACCCCGGAATCGGTACTGTCCGGTTCCGACGCGCTGATCATCTGCACCGAATGGCAGCAGTTCAAGGCCCCGGACTTCGACCTGATCCAGCAACGCCTCAAGGACCCGGTGATTTTCGACGGCCGTAACCTGTACGACGCCGATCGCCTGGCACGCAATGGCTTCAAGTACTTCCCGATCGGCCGTGGGGACTCGCGCAAATTGCCGATCCCGCTGCAACAATGGCCTAACACTGCGGACGTCGCTTGATCCCGTTGTCGCCTGCCATCCGCCAGCAGTCCCTGATCGCAGGGCTGCTGGCACTGTTGTTGTTTATCGCCGGGGTTTACGGACAGGCACCCATTGGCTTCGATTCACGTTTTGTACTGTTTGCCCAGGAGATGCTGAGACACGGGCCGACGGTATTCCCGACCACGTATGGCCAGCCGTACGCCGATTATTCGGCGGTTTCGACGCTGTTCATCTGGCTGTTGTCGCTGCCCTTCGGCGCGATCAATACGCTGACGGCGTGGCTGCCCAGCGCCATCGCCGGTGCGGTGATCGTGACGTTGATGTACCGCTTGCTGGCGGTGCATTCGCTACGCTGGGCACTGGTCAGCATTGCGCTGCTGATGCTCACCAGCACCTTCGTCACGGAAGTCCGGGCGGTGTCGCAAGACCTGATGCTGGCTGCCGTGGCGCTGTCGGTGTTCTACCTGGGCTACGCACACGACCATTTCGGCTCCGGCCGACGCTGGCCATTGATCTTTGCCCTGTTGTTGCTGGGCTTCGGTATTCGCGGGCCGATCGGCCTTGTGGTGCCGACCGGCATGCTCTGCAGCTATTACCTGCTCAACCGCCAATGGGCACGGCTGTTCGTGTTCGGTGTGCTGGCGTCGATCCTGCTCGCCGCGTGCGTCGGTCTGCTGTTGTGGCTGGCCAAGCTCAGCGGTGGCGAGGCCTTTCTGCAAGACGTGATCCGCATGCAGTTCATGGGGCGCATGGATGGCAGTGAGGGCGTCAGCGGCTCGCTGTATTACTTCACCAGTTCGCTGGGCAACTACGCGCTGGCGTATCCGCTGGCACTGCTGGTGCTGGCGGCGGCATGGCTGAGCAAACCGCATCAGCGCGGGCCGGCCTTGCGGCTGGTGCAATATTGCGCAGCGGCCGGGTTGATCGTCATGGTCGGTCTGTCGATTCCACAGGCGAAGAAGGCGCGTTACCTGCTACCGATGTTGCCGATGGCGGCGATCATCGCGGCGTATCCGTTTCAGGTGGCTCACGGTCGGGTGTTCGCTTGGTTGCGCGGGATCATTCAGGGGCTGTGGCTACTGACGCCGGCGCTGCTGATGGTTGCCTTGCTGGCGGCGCAGCGCAGGTTTCCGGGCGTGCTGACCGGTGTCATGCCGGTGATGATCGTGCTGGGCGTGTTGCAACTGCTGGCGTTGTCCCGACTGTGGAAACCTCGCTGGCGTGCCGAAGTCATGGCGCTGAGCTCGGTGCTGGCGTTGTGGACGGTCTATGCGGCGGTGTTCGAACCGGTAGAACGTGATCTCTACGACACCCGTGCCTTCAGTCGTGCTGCGTTCGCTCAGGTTCAACAGAACCCGGCGCCGCTGGTGCTGCACGGCATGGGCAAGGACGCCAAGGCGATCAAGTTCATGGTCAACGTCGAACAGGACCTGCAACCGCAGTTCACCGAAACCGCCCAGCAACTGGAAGCGCTCAAGGGCCCGGCCTGGCTGATCATGGACAGCAAGGACCTGCAATCGCTGCAAGGTACACCGCTGGCCGGCCTGCAACCGGTATTGACCGGGCGTTTCGACAAGAACGATTACGTGCTGTTGTACCTGAAACCCTTGTAGACCTCGTTGAAGGCTGCGATCTTGCGGACTTTCCCAGGATCACAGCCTTCGGCAGTTCCCGCATGACATTCACGCTTCGCCTCGCCCGGCCCGCCGACGCGGTCACCCTCCCCGCCATCGAACGCTCGGCCGCCGAGCTGTTCCGCCTCGACCCGACCCTGGCCTGGCTGGCCGACAGCAATGTACCCGACGCCGCACAGCATTTGCAGGCCATCGAGCAGGGACATGTATGGGTTGCAGAAAATACTGTCGGACAACTTGCCGGTTTTTTAAGGGCCGTTGAAATCGACAACCAGTTACACGTCGAAGAACTGTCCGTCAGCCAACACTTTCAGGGCCAAGGCATCGGTCGCAAGTTAATGTTGGGCGTGATTGAACACGCGCGACGGCAGCAACTTGAGGCGATCACGTTGACCACTTTCCGCGACCTGCCGTGGAATGCGCCGTTCTATCAACGCATGGGTTTTGTGCCATTGAACGAAGTGGATGCCGGACCGCGTTTGATCGAGGTACTCAACGACGAAATCGCCCACGGTTTGCCCGGTGAGCGACGTTGCGCGATGCGATTGATGCTCGGCTGAATTACAGCGGTGCCTTCAGATCAACGCCCAATGCCTGAGCGAACGCCTTCACCAACGGACTGCGCACGGTGTTGTGACGCAGGATCAGATTGAACGGCGTGGCGATGTTGATTCGCTCAGGCAGCACTGCGCGAAACTGCCCCGCCGCCACCAGCGTGGCCGCGTAATGCCGGGGCAGGAAGCCTACGAAGCGCCCGGTCTTGATCAGCAGCGCCACGGCTTCGACCTGGGTCGCCGAAGCGGAAAAACTGTCGTAGCGGGCAAAATTGAGTTTGTCGCGATGGATCGCGTAGCGGTGGTTGATGCACTCGTAATCCTGCAGCACATCGCTGTTCATTTGTGCTTCAGGCATGTCGAACAACGGATGGCCGACAGCGCAGTAAACCTCCGAACGTTCTTCATATAACGGGTAATAATCAAACTCTTCCCGCTTTTGATAGACCGGCACTATTCCCGCCACCAGACGCCCCTCTACCACCCCTCTTTCCACCTCATCCAGCTGGGTGGCCTGAAGTTGAAACCTTACTTTCGGCGACTCTTCATTTATTCTTTTAAGCGCGGCAACTAACGGTGAATTAAGGTCGCTGATCGTATTATCGATCACCCCCACGCCAAGATCGCCGATAAGTTCGTTCTGCGCCGAACTAAGCCGATCCCGAAAGTTGTCGACCGACGCAAAAAGATCAATCGACGCCTGATACACCAGACGCCCTTCCTCGGTCAGGTGAAACCCCTCGCGCCCCCGGGTACACAGGCGCATGCCGATGCGGATTTCCAGGTCGGAGATCTGCTTGCTGATGGCCGCAAGGCCCACGTTCAGCTCGTTTTGCGCGGCGCTGAAGCCTCCCGCCTCGACCACGGCCTTGAACACCTTGAGCAGTTTGAAATCCAGTCCGCTGAGGGCCAGCGGTGCTCGGTGAGCCGTTTTCAGCGGCGGGTTTCCGGAATTGGAAAGTGGGGTTTCCATAATGCTGATTTACCTCTGGCGCAATGTTCAACAATCTGTGTCCAACAACAAAAACATCGCCGGCTAATAATAATGATCACAGAAAACAAGCCTTGGCAACCGCCAAAAAATCCCGAACATCAGTGCCAACTCACTGATCGTCAAACATTAAAAGCTGACACTTCGATCAGCTCTTGTCTCTTTGCAACTGCCCTCTTGAAAACTGCTTTGGCCTGATTCTGTCCGTTGCTGCTGTTCGCTAAATAGCCAGCGCGATTTTCAGGGCCAGCACACCGATTTCAGTTCGCGTTACCGACGAGGAAAACAACAAATGTCTCAAACCACCGACCGTCTCTGGGGTGCCCGTTTCAAAAGCGGCCCGTCCGCAGCCCTGGCGGCCCTGTCCCGTTGCCCCGAGCGCTATTTCCGCCTGACGCCGTACGATCTGGCCGGCTCCAAGGCCCACGCCGGGGAACTGCAACGTGCCGGCCTGCTGGACGAGCAGGAAACCCGCACGATGATCGAAGCCCTGGACGGCATCGGTGCCGATTTTGCTGCCGGGCGCATTGCCCCGACCCTGGACGACGAAGACGTTCACACCTTCATCGAGCGCCTGCTGACCGAACGCCTCGGCGCATTGGGCGGCAAGCTGCGTGCCGGCCGTTCACGCAACGACCAGACCGCCAACGACCTGCGCCTGTTCCTGCGGGATCACGTGCGCACCCTGGCTGTGGAAGTCCTGGCCCTGCAAACGGCGCTGGTGAATCAGGCCGAGCAGCACGTCGACAGCATCTGCCCGGGCTTCACCCACTTGCAGCAGGCGCAACCGATCGTGTTCGCCCATCACCTGCTGGCCCATTCGCAATCGATGCTGCGTGACGTGCAGCGACTGGTGGACTGGGACGCCCGCACCTCACTGTCGCCACTCGGTGCCGCAGCCATGGCCGGTTCCGCGATCGCTCGCCAGCCACAGCAATCAGCGAAGGAAATGGGTTATGCCGGGGTCTGCGAAAACTCCATCGACGCCGTGGCCAGCCGCGATCACGTCGCCGAATTCCTGTTCATCGCCAGCATGCTCGGGATCAACATCTCGCGTCTGGCCGAAGAGTTCTGCCTGTGGTCGTCGCGCCAGTTCCGCTGGGTCGATCTGGACGACGCCTACGCCACCGGCAGTTCGATCATGCCGCAGAAGAAAAACCCGGACATCGCCGAGCTGGCTCGGGGCAAGGCCGGACGTCTGATCGGCAACCTGACCGGTCTGCTCTCGACGCTCAAATCCCTGCCTCTGTCGTACAACCGCGACCTGAGCGAAGACAAGAACGGCGTGCTCGACAGCGTCGACACCCTGCTGTTGGTGCTGCCGGCGATGGCCGGGATGGTCGCGACCATGACCGTCAACGTCGAGGAACTGCGGCGTCAGGCGCCGCTGGGTTTCACCCTTGCTACCGAAGTTGCCGACTGGCTGGCGGTGCGCGGCGTGCCGTTCAAGGAAGCCCACGAAATCACCGGGGCGCTGGTTCAGGCCTGTGAGAAACACAGTCTCGAATTGTGGGAAGCCTCGCCGGCGCTGCTGGCCGAGATCGACCCGCGCCTGACGGCGGACGTGCGCGACAGCCTGACCCTGGAAGCCGCCATCGCTGCCCGCAGCGGTTGGGGCGGCACCGCGCCGCAGCAAGTGCGCGAGCAGATCGGCCGACTGAAAACCGCCCTCGCTGTGCAACAACAGTGGACCGAAAACTACCAAGGCTTCCGCCTCTAAGCCGGATCCCCCTCCCCCCCGGGAGGGGGTTGATCTGAAAGTACAGTGTACGGAGAAACACCATGAGCCAGACTCAGGCAGAACGACTCCAGGCGGAGCGCAAACTGGCGGAAAACCAGTTCGACATCACCCAGTACCAGCATGTGCCACGGCGCTATTACGGGCGAATCTTCTTCGCCACGTTGATTGTGATCGCGATCATCGGCCTGGTGCGGGCCTTCGCCGAAGGCAAGATCGAATGGTCGTACATCGGCCAGTTCCTGACTTCCGAAGCGATCATGTGGGGCCTGCTCAACACGATCATCATGGCCGTGCTGGCCATGGCGCTGGGCATCGTGTTCGGGGTGATCACCGCGATCATGCGCATGTCGGCCAACCCGATCCTGCGCTACGTGGCGCTGACCTACACCTGGCTGTTTCGCGGTACGCCGCTGATTCTGCAACTGCTGTTGTGGTTCAACCTGGCGCTGATCTTCCCCACCATCGGCATTCCCGGCCTGTTCGAACTCGACACCGTGAGCCTGATGACGCCGTTCGTGGCCGCCCTGCTCGGCTTGAGCATCAACCAGGGCGCCTACACCGCCGAAGTGGTGCGTGCCGGCCTGCTGTCTGTGGACACCGGCCAGTACGAAGCGGCCAAGTCGATCGGCATGCCGCGCCTGCAGGCGCTGCGCCGGATCATCCTGCCGCAGGCCATGCGGATCATCATTCCGCCGGTCGGCAACGAATTCATCGGCATGGTGAAAATGACCTCGCTGGCGAGCGTGATCCAGTACTCGGAACTGCTCTACAACGCCCAGAACATCTACTACGCCAACGCCCGGGTCATGGAGCTGCTGATCGTCGCCGGTATCTGGTACCTGGCCACCGTCACCGTCCTGTCCTTTGGTCAAAGCCGTCTGGAGCGTCGTTTCGCTCGCGGCGCCGGCAAGCGCTCGTAAGCCGCGCAGGAGAATCGAACATGAGAAGCATCGTCAAGGCTGTGGCCCTGAACAAATATTACGACCAGTACCACGCGCTCAAGGACATCAACATCGAGGTCGAGCAAGGCGAAGTGCTGTGCATCATCGGCCCGTCCGGCTCGGGCAAGAGCACCCTGCTGCGCTGCGTCAATCAGCTGGAAAAGATCGACAAGGGCGGCCTCTGGGTCGATGGCGAACTGGTGGGCTACCGCGTCGTCGGGCACAAGCTGCACGAACTCAACGAGTCGCAGATCGCCCGTCAGCGTCTGGCCACCGGCATGGTGTTCCAGCGCTTCAACCTGTTTCCGCACATGACTGTGCTGCAAAACATCATCGAAGGCCCGTGCCAGGTGCTCAAGCGTTCGCCCAAGGAGGCTCACGAAGAAGCCCTGGAACTGCTGGCCCGAGTTGGCCTGGCCGACAAACGCGACAGCTACCCGATCGAGTTGTCGGGCGGTCAGCAGCAACGGGTGGCGATTGCCCGCGCCCTGGCCATGCGACCCAAGCTGATGCTGTTCGATGAACCCACTTCGGCACTCGACCCGGAACTGGTCGGTGAGGTGCTGTCGGTGATGCGCGATCTGGCGCAGACCGGCATGACCATGATCGTCGTCACCCATGAACTGGGCTTCGCCCGTGAGGTTTCCAACCGCATGGTGTTCATGGACGGCGGGCAGATCGTGGAGGCTGGAAGCCCCGAAGAAATACTAATAAGTCCGCAAAACCCGCGCACCCAAAGCTTCATTTCTGCCGTTCGAACCTGAGGCCCCTTTGGCCTTCACAACACTCATAAGAGAACGTCCATGAAGAACTTCGTTATCCCAGCAGTACTCGCAGGCCTGATGGCTTCCAGCGTCAGCTTCGCCGCCGAATTGCCGGCCGGCATCAAGGAAAAAGGCGAGATCGTCGTCGCGATCATGCCCAACTACCCGCCGATGGATTTCAAGGACCCGGCCACCAACAAGCTCACCGGTCTGGACTACGACCTGGGCAACGCCCTGGCCGAACGCCTCGGGATCAAGATCAAGTGGCAGGAAACCGGCTTCGAGCAAATGATCAACGCCCTGACCACCGACCGCGTCGACATCGTGCTGTCGGGCATGACCGACACCGCCGAGCGTCAGGCCAGCGTGACCTTCGTCGACTACTTCACCAGCGGCCCGCAGTTCTACACCTTGCAGAAGAACACCGCGACCAACGAAATCACCGACCTGTGCGGCAAGAAAGTCGGCACCAGCCGCCGCACCACGTTCCCGGCGGAAATCGCCGCGTGGAGCAAGGAGCACTGTGAGGCGGCAGGCAAACCGGCGATCAACGTGATCGGCACCGAAGGCTCGGCCGACGCCCGCGCCCAACTGCGTCAGAGCCGTATTGATGCGGCGATGCAGGGCAGCGAAACCCTGTCGTACCTCAAGACCCAGGAAAAGGACATGTACAAGACGGTCGGCCAGCCGATCTCCGTGCAGTTCACCGGGTTGGGGGTGAGCAAGAAGAAACCTGAGCTGAGTGAAGCGGTGAAAGTGGCGTTGCAAAGCATGGTGGATGACGGCAGCTACAACGCGATCCTGAAGAAGTGGGATCTGGAACTGGGTGCGATCAAGGACGTGACCATTAACGCCGGCAAGTAAACCGGTCAGCGCCGACCCAACCGGTCGGCGCTTTTTCATGAACAGCTGGAGCGCCCTTGATGTCCTCCTTGCAACCCACCTGGCCCGACCAGCACAAAGCCTGCCTCGCCCTGGCCTTCGATCTCGACGGCCCGACCGGCGACGCCATGCTCAACGGTTCGATCTGGCACAAACCCGAATACTTCGGTTTCGGCGGCTATGGCCCCTACCGCGCCTTGCCGCGCCTGCTGGATCTGCTCGACACCTTCAAGATCCCGACCACTTTCTTCGTCCCCGCGTGGGTCGTGGAAAACTGGCCAAAACAATGCCAGGCCATCGTCGAGCGCGGCCATGAAGTCGCCTACCACGGCTACAAGCACGAATCCTTCTACGCCCTGACGCTGGATCAACAGCAGGCCGTGATGAACAAGTCCCGCGACGTTTTCTGGCAATACCTGCACATCCGCGCCGAGGGGTTTCGCACCCCGTCCGGGGACTGGCGCGCCGAGACCCCGGCGATGCTGGCCGACAACGGCGTCATCTATTCCAGCAGCATGCGCGGCGATGACCGCCCGTATCTGGTCAACGTCCCCGGCCACGACACCCCACTGGTGGAGATCCCCGGCCGCTGGGAGATGGACGACTACGCCTCCCTCGCCTACACCCGCGCACCGAACTTCCCGTCCGGGCTCGACCGCATCGCCAGCTACGAGCTGACCCTCGACAACTGGCAACGCGAGTACGACGGCGCGATGGACGAGGGACTGTGCCTGACCACCCTGTTCCACCCGAAAATCACCGGCAAACCGGGGCGCATCCTGTTGCTGGAGAAACTCTTCGAACACATGCGCCAGCGCGATGACGTGTGGTTCGCCACCTGCCGTGACGTCGCGCGCTGGTGGCTGAAGGAGCATCACCATGGCTGACGCTGAAAACCTCTGGCCCGCCGGCAAACGCTGCGCGGTGGTGCTGACCGTCGATTACAACGACATCCACGGCATTCTCACTCAGGCCCCGGAAGTCGCCGGGCGCGACAAGACGCTGTCGGTGTGGCGCTACGGCACGCAACGCGGCGTCGAGCGCTTGCTCGGTCTGTTCAGGGAACTCGGGGTGCGCAGTAGTTGGTTCGTGCCCGGCATCGTCGCCGAGGAAAATCCGCAGCACATCGCCGCGATACACGCTGACGGCCATGAAATCGCCTGCGCCGGTTACCGCCATCAGGATTACGACACGCTGGATCTGGCGGCGCAAAGCGCAGAAGTCGCCAAGGGTTGTGCAGCGCTGGAAGCATTGACCGGCGTGCGTCCAACCGGTTTTCGGATTCCTGCGGGCAACGGTGCACCGGGGTTCATCGAAGCCTTGAAAGATCACGGCATTCACTGGTCTTCGTCCTGGCGTGGCGATGACCTGCCGTTCTGTCACCCGACCGCGCCCGAAGTGGTCGAGCTGCCGCTGCATTACGAACTGGAAGACGAACCCTACTTCGCCTTCAACCTGAGCCCGGCCGTGCCGCCGGCACAATCGCGAATCGCTTCCTACAGCCACACCCTCGGCAACCTGCAAATGGACTTCGCCGGGTTCCTCCGCTTCGGCCTGTGCTACGTGCTGCGCCTGCACCCGGAAATCATCGCCACGCCGGGGCGTATCGGTGTGTTGCGTGAATTGCTGCAAGGCATTCAACAGCACGACGACGTGTGGATCGCCACCGGCGCCGAAGTCGCGCAATGGTGGGCGCAAACGGCGGCGCCGGTCGCACAGGATCACCCGGCGTCAGTGTATGAACGCCACTATCGGGACTACCTCGTATGACCGAACGCATGCAGCGGCTGGCGCAGTTTTGCGTCGAGACCCGGTTTGAAGATCTGCCCCCGGCGTTGGTGGCACAGGCCCAACGGCACATTCTCGATACCTTCGGTGCCGCGCTGGCCGGGGCCGACAGTGCGGTGGCGCTTCAGGCTCGGCAGGTGTTCGGCGCCGAACCGGGCACCGCACTGGTCTGGGGTTCATCACTGCGTGTCGGCGCCGGGCATGCAGCATTGCTCAACGGCATCGCCGCCCATGCGCTGGAGCTGGACGATACCGGCGGTTGCGATCATTCCGGCGCGGTGGTGCTGCCGGCGGTGATGGCCGCGCTGTCGCTGGTGGATCGGCCGGTGGACGGTCGCGAGTTCATCACCGCCGTGGTGATCGGCTACGAAATCGGCCGGCGGGTGCTGGAAGCCTGCGGCAGTTATTCCGCGCACAACGGCGCCGGTTGGCACTCCACCGCCACCTGCGGCGTGTTCGGCGCGGCGGCGGCCTGTGCGCGGATCTTTACCCTGGATGCAGGGCAAACCGTATCGGCGCTGGGCATCGCCGGCAGTTTCAGTGGCGGGTTGTGGGCGTTCATCCACGACGGTTCGCAAAGCAAGAAACTGCACAGTGGCCGTGCAGCCGAAGGTGGTTTGCTGGCGGCGCGTTTTGCTCGCGAAGGTGTCAGTGGGCCGTCGGTATTGTTCGATGATGTCTGGGGTGGATTTCTCAAGACCCTCGCGCCGGGTAGCGCGCAACCGGATGCATTGGACGCCGAGTTGGGACAGGTCTGGAAACTCGCGCGCTGTTCGATCAAACCCTACGCTGCCTGCCGTGGCACTCATTCGGCGATCGATGCGCTCGGCTTGTTGCTGGAGCAATTGCAAGTCGACGCCGATCAGGTGGAAGACGTCCAGGTGAACCTGTGCGGGTTTCTGCTCGACATGTGCGGCGGTCGCGACACCCGCAGCCTCGCCGCTGCGCAGATGAGCCTGCCTTACGCCCTCACCACGCGACTGGTGCACGGGCACTGTCGGCTCGAGGCTTACGATGAGCAGCCGCGCAACGATCCGCGCATTGCTCAATGGCTGACGCGCATTCGCCTTGAAGTGGATGAGCGTCTGTCGGAGGATGGCGAGCCGGTGGTCATTGTTCGAACCCGCGACGGGCGTCAGGCGAATCTGTGCGTCGAGGTGCCGCTGGGGGCACCGGGCAATCCACTGAGCGAGGCGGCGCTGGAGGAAAAGTTTCTCAGTCTGGCGTTGCGCGTGAGTTCAGCAGCCAAGGCTGAACGGCTGCTGGCGCAGTTGCGGCAACTGCAAACGCTGGATTCCGTGCGCGATCTCGAGCACCTGTTAACCGAATAAGGACATTTGATTTTCCGTGGCCACCTACTCGCTCGTTATCCGCCGCCTGATGATCGTTTCGCTGACCATCGTCGTCAGCCGCGCCATCACCAGCCCTTTGCTCACGCTGTTCTTGAGCAACAAGCTCGGCCTCAACCAACAGGACGTCGGGTTGCTGCTGGGTATCGCGGTGTTCATCGCCACCCTGCTTGCGCTGTACGGCGGCTACATCATCGACCGACTCGAGAAGCGTCGGTTGCTGATTCTGGCGATGCTGTCCAGTGCAGTCGGCTTCGTGCTGCTGACCTTCGCCAAAGACCTTTACCTGACGACCGCGACCCTGGTCATCACCGAAACCGCCTCGGCGTTGTTCCTGATCGGTTCCAAGGCGATCCTCAGTGAAAATCTGCCCATGGGTCAGCGGGCCAAGGCGTTTTCGCTGCGCTACACCCTGACCAACATCGGCTACGCCACCGGCCCGATGCTGGGTGTGGTGATCGCCGGGGTGTACCCGATTGCGCCGTTCCTGATTGCTGCCGGTATCGCTTTCGGCAGCATCTTCCTGATGATCGGCATCCCCAAGGACGCCAGCCCGGTCGCCGCCATCGGCCAGCCGCAAAGCTTCCTGAAAACCCTGGTCACCCTGAAAAACGACCGCACGCTGATCATGTTCACCTGCGGCTGTCTGCTCAGCACCGTGGTCCACGGGCGCTTCACGCTGTACCTGTCGCAATACCTGCTGGTGGTCGAAGACTCGCAGCGCGCCCTGCAAACCATGGCCGCCCTGCTCGCTTGCAACGCCATCGCGGTGATCCTGTTGCAGTACCAGATCGGCCGCTTTCTCAACCGGGAAAAGCTGCGCTACTGGATTGCCGCCGGCACCAGTCTGTTCATCCTCGGCCTGATCGGTTTCAGCCTCGCCGACAGCCTGGTGAGCTGGTGTATCGCAATGTTCATCTTCACCCTCGGCGAGATGATCATTTATCCGTCGGAGTTCCTGTTCGTCGATACCCTGGCCCCGGAAGAATTGCGCGGCAGTTATTACGGCGCGCAGAACCTCGCCGCATTGGGCGGTGCATTGAGTCCGGTGATCTGCGGTTTCCTGTTGATGCACACGCCGGCGCCGACCATGTTCTACGCGCTCAGCGCACTGACCGCGATGGGCGGGCTCCTGTGCTTCATGAGCGGACGCCGAGTGGCTTTACTTCATAAATAATGCATTGAAGATGCATTTATATGAATTTGTCAGCATCGAGATTGCTTGGCACACTGTGCGCGTTCCTCCCCCAATAGTTGGAACACTTCGAAGGACTTTCCGGATTGACGGACAAGTCCTTTTTTTTGCCTTCAGTTTCCCCAAGAGGATCGGTTCTTCATGCTCGCTCGCTGGTTGCCCGCCGCCATCAACACCCGCCCCACCGAATGGAGCCGCGCCGCCATCGGCATGGCGCTGGGCACGCTGGTCAGTGTCTGGGTGTGCAGTCAGGTGTTCGGCATCGAAGTCGCCTACCACCTGATCGGCCCGTTGGGTGCATCGGCGGTGTTGCTGTTCGCTGTGTCCTCCGGCGCCCTCGCCCAGCCGTGGTCAATCATCGGCGGCTACCTGTGTGCGGGTGTCGTGGCATTGCTGGTGGCCCACGTCCTCGGCCGAACCCTGGGCAGCGCGTGCCTGGCGGCGGGCATGGCGCTGATCCTGATGTGCTGGCTGCGCTGCCTGCACCCACCGGCCGGCGCGGTGGCCTTGACCATGGTGCTGGCCGACCCGACCACCATCGCCATGGACTGGAGAGCCCTGGAACCGGTCATGCTCAGCGCTGCGTGCATGCTGCTCAGCGCGCTGGCATTCAACAACCTGACCCGCATCCGCTACCCGAAACGCCCCGCCGAACCCGCGCCGGCCGTGGCGCCGATCGATACGCAGGCCATCACGGCAGAAGACCTGAAACTGGCGCTGGCGGACATGGAGGCGTTTATCGATGTCACGCCGGAGGATCTGGAGCAGTTGATTCATGCCAGCGAACTGCATGCCAAGCGGCGGAGCATTGGCCAAGTGTTCACCTGACAAAGGCGTCCTGCTGCAACGCCCTGAAAATGGATCAATCCGGCATCGACCGGATGATGTCCGTCAGATCCTCTTTGGTGATTTCATTGGCCTTGATAGCGGCGGCGATGTCTTTTTTGGAGAGCGGAAAACGTTTGAACATGTCTTTCAACGTGTCGGCATCGACATTCGACAACCAGCGAGGATCAATCAATGATCCTCCATACTCGGGTTTCATCGGCACTGGATCGCCGGCAATAACACCCTTGTGATTGAAAAAGACCATGTAACGACTAAAACCTTCGGGGTAGCTTTTGTCGTAATAAAGCGTCGTGCTGGCGGGCAGCACGTAATAGTGTTCATCATCGCCACTCCCCGCGATCAGCAAGGGTTCTTTGGTCCTGATCATCTCCATGCCATACGCCCTGGAAAGCCCGCCACGCAGGACAAACGCCAACGCTGCGACATTGATAACCGTCAGCAGCAGTAGCAACACAACGATCAGTCTGCCTGTTGAATACCTTGTGATTGACATGGTGCGACTCCATTGCGCGTTGAGCTCTGGTGAAAAAAACGCCGTGTTTCTGTTGCAGACGCTGTTGAAGCGAAGGTCTGTTTGCGGGCTCGTCGCAACCGCCGCGCAGCCTAGCAGGCGCCGGCGCTCCGGCCACAATTTTTCATTTTGTGGTCAAGGCAAAAATGCAGACAGCCCGTGCACATATCCCCGTTGTACACGGCAAATTTGCACTGTTACGATCCGCTAACGCTCGCGCGCGAGCTTCTCGAATAAAGACAATAAAAGCAGGGAGTTAGTGATGACTGCTCAGGCTTCATCCCCGCGGACTTCGTCCATGGATGCCACGCCACACGAAGTGCTGGCCGAGGTTCGCAATCACATCGGTCATCTGACCCTCAATCGCCCCGCCGGCCTCAATGCCCTGACCCTCGACATGGTGCGCCAGCTCCAGCAATACCTGGACGCCTGGGCCGGTGATGCTGATATTCACGCGGTCGTGCTGCGCGGTGCCGGCGAGAAAGCCTTCTGTGCCGGTGGCGACATTCGTTCCCTGTACGACAGCCATAAAAGCGGCGACACGCTGCACGAAGATTTCTTCGTCGAGGAATACGCTCTCGACCTGACGATTCACCATTACCGCAAACCGGTGCTGGCATTGATGGACGGCTTCGTCCTCGGCGGTGGCATGGGCCTGGTGCAAGGCGCCGATCTGCGGGTGGTCACCGAGAAGAGTCGTCTGGCGATGCCGGAAGTGGCCATCGGGTATTTCCCGGATGTCGGCGGCAGTTATTTCCTGCCGCGCATTCCCGGCGAACTGGGTATTTACCTGGGCGTCAGCGGCGTGCAGATTCGTGCGGCGGATGCGCTGTATTGCGGCCTCGCCGACTGGTATCTGGACAGCAGCAAACTCGGCACCCTCGACGAGCAACTCGATCAGTTGCAATGGCACGATACGCCGCTGAAAGACCTGCAAAACCTGCTGGCCCGTCACGCCGTGCAAACCCTGCCGGATGCGCCGCTTGAAGCCTTGCGCCCGGCCATCGACCACTTCTTCGCCTTGCCAGATGTGCCGAGCATCGTCGAGCAATTGCGCGCCGTGACCGTTGCCGACAGCCACGAATGGGCGACCACCACCGCCGACCTGCTGGAAACCCGCTCGCCGCTGGCCATGGGCGTGACCCTGGAAATGCTGCGTCGCGGCCGGCACCTGAGCCTGGAACACTGCTTCGTCCTCGAACTGCATCTGGATCGCCAGTGGTTCGAACGCGGCGACCTGATCGAAGGCGTGCGCGCCTTGCTGATCGACAAAGACAAATCACCACGCTGGAACCCGCCGACCCTTGCCGCGCTGCACGCCGAGCACATCGCGAGTTTCTTCCACGGTTTCGCTGAGAGCGGGAGCTGAGCCATGCACGATCTCGAATTGACTGAAGACCAGGTAATGATCCGCGACATGGCCCGGGACTTTGCCCGTGGCGAAATCGCCCCCCACGCCCAAGCCTGGGAAAAGGCCGGCTGGATCGATGACGGTCTGGTGGCGAAGATGGGCGAACTCGGCCTGCTGGGCATGGTGGTACCGGAGGAATGGGGCGGCACGTACGTCGACTACGTGGCTTATGCGCTGGCGGTGGAAGAGATTTCCGCCGGTGACGGCGCCACCGGTGCGTTCATGAGCATTCACAACTCAGTGGGCTGCGGGCCGGTACTCAACTACGGCAGCGAGGAACAGAAACAGACCTGGCTGGCGGATCTGGCCAGCGGCGCAGTGATCGGCTGCTTCTGCCTGACCGAACCCCAGGCCGGCTCCGAAGCGCACAACCTGCGCACCCGCGCCGAACTGCGTGACGGGCAATGGGTGATCAACGGCGCCAAGCAATTCGTCAGCAACGGCAAGCGGGCGAAACTGGCGATTGTGTTTGCCGTCACCGATCCCGATCTTGGCAAGCGCGGTATTTCCGCGTTTCTGGTGCCGACCGATACGCCGGGCTTCATTGTCGACCGCACCGAACACAAGATGGGCATCCGTGCCTCCGACACCTGCGCGGTGACGTTAAACGATTGCCGTATTCCCGAAGCCAATCTGCTGGGTGAGCGCGGCAAAGGCCTGGCCATTGCTCTCTCCAACCTTGAAGGCGGACGCATCGGCATTGCCGCGCAAGCACTGGGCATCGCCCGTGCAGCGTTTGAAGCGGCGCTGGGTTACGCCCGTGATCGGGTGCAGTTCGGCAAGGCGATCATCGAGCACCAGAGCATCGCCAACCTGCTGGCGGACATGCAGATGCAGATCAACGCGGCACGCTTGATGATCCTGCATGCGGCGCGGCTGCGTACAGCAGGCAAACCGTGTCTGTCTGAGGCTTCGCAGGCCAAACTGTTTGCTTCGGAAATGGCTGAAAAGGTGTGCTCGTCAGCGATTCAGATTCACGGCGGGTATGGGTATCTGGAGGACTATCCGGTGGAGAAATACTACCGGGATGCGCGGATTACCCAGATTTATGAGGGGTCGAGCGAGATACAGCGGATGGTGATTGCGCGGGAGTTGAAGAACTACCAACTCTGATTGGGCGCCCCCACGCAATGCGTGGGGGCGAACTCCATCACTTGCCTTGGAACTCCGGCGACCGCTTGGCCACAAACGCCGCCATCCCTTCCTTCTGATCCTGCGTCGCAAACGCCGCATGGAACACCCGACGCTCGAATCGCACGCCTTCAGTCAGGTTCACTTCGAACGCGCGGTTGACGCTTTCCTTGACCATCATCGCAATCGGCAACGACTTGCTGGCAATCACGGCAGCCACTTTCAGCGCTTCATCCAGCAACTCATCGCTCGGCACGATGCGAGCGACGATGCCGCAACGCTCGGCTTCCACCGCGTCGATCAAACGCCCGCTCAGGCACATCTCCATCGCCTTGGCTTTGCCCACGGCGCGGGTCAGGCGCTGGGTGCCGCCCATGCCCGGCAGCACGCCGAGGTTGATTTCCGGTTGACCGAATTTGGCATTGTCGCCGGCCAGAATGAAGTCGCACATCAGCGCCAGTTCACAGCCGCCGCCGAGGGCGAAGCCGTTGACGGCGGCAATGATCGGCTTACGCCGGTTGGCCACGCGGTCGCTGTCGCTGAACAGGTCGTCCATGTAGATCTGCGGGTAGGTCAGATCCGCCATTTCCTTGATGTCGGCGCCAGCGGCGAAGGCTTTCTTCGACCCGGTGATAACGATGCAACCAATGTTCGCATCGGCTTCCAGGCCATCGAGGGCGCGGTTCACTTCGCTGACCAGTTGCGCGTTCAGGGCATTCAGCGCCTGCGGGCGATTCAGGGTGATGACGCCGACGCGGCCATGGGTTTCCAGCAAAATCGTTTCGTAACTCATGTGCAGATTCCTTCTCAAAGATTGCGCGAAATGACCATGCGCTGAATGTCGCTGGTGCCTTCGTAGATCTGGCAGACCCGCACGTCGCGGTAGATACGCTCCAGCGGGAAGTCGTTGAGGTAACCGTAACCGCCGAGGGTTTGCAACGCCATGGAGCAAACCTTCTCGGCCATTTCCGAGGCGAACAGTTTGGCCATCGACGCCTCGACCAGCGCCGGCTGACCGCTGTCACGCAGGGCGGCGGCGTAATGCACCATCTGCCGCGCCACGGCGATCTGGGTCGCCATGTCCGCGAGACGGAAGGCCACGGCCTGGTGCTCGATGATCGGCTTGCCAAAGGTGTCGCGCTCGCGGGCGTAATCGCGCGCCGCTTCGAACGCGGCGCGGGCCATGCCCACCGATTGCGAAGCGATGCCGACGCGGCCGCCTTCAAGGTTGGCCAGGGCGATCTTGTAGCCCTCGCCCTCCTCACCCAACCGGTTGGCCACTGGCACTTTCACGTCTTCGAACAGAATCTGACAGGTGTCCGAAGCGTGCTGGCCGAGCTTGTCCTCGACGCGGGCGACTTTGTAGCCCGGCGAGTCGGTCGGCACGATAAAGGCGCTGATCCCGCGCTTGCCGGCACTCGGGTCGGTGACGGCAAACACGATCACGATCCCGGCGTTCTGCCCGGAGGTGATGAACTGTTTGCAGCCGTTGAGCACGTAGTGATCGCCTTCCAGCCGTGCGCGGGTTTTCAGGCTACTGGCGTCGGAACCGGCCTGCGGTTCGGTCAACGCGAAAGCACCGAGCATCGCGCCGCTGGCCAACGGTTTGAGGAAGCGTTCGCGCTGGTCGTCGTTGCCGAACTTGAGGATCGGCACGCAGCCCACCGAGTTGTGCACGCTCATGATCGTCGAGCACGCGCCGTCGCCAGCGGCGATTTCTTCCAAGGCCATGGCGTAGGCCAGATACCCGGTGTCGCATCCGCCCCACTGTTCCGGCACCAGCATGCCGAAGAAGCCCAGTTCGGCCATTTCGCCGATGGCTTCTTTCGGGAAGCGGTGCTCGCGATCCCACTCGGCGGCGAACGGTTTCAGCCGTTCCTCGGCAAACTGCCGGGCCATGTCGCGGATTTGTTGTTGGTCGTCATTGGGAATCATGGCAAATCCTTAACTCGGGTTCAGACGCACTCGACGGCCATCGCAGTGGCTTCGCCGCCGCCGATGCAGATCGCCGCGACGCCGCGTTTCAGGCCTTTCTGGCGCAGGGCCGAGAGCAAGGTCACAAGAATCCGCGCACCGGAGGCACCGATCGGATGACCGAGGGCGCAGGCGCCGCCGTGGATGTTGAGTTTGTCGTGGGGGATTTCCAGGTGGGTCATCGCCGCCATGCCGACCACGGCGAAGGCTTCGTTGACTTCGAACAGATCGACCTGATCCAGCGACCAGCCGGTTTTCTTCATCAGCTTCTTGATCGCGCCGATCGGTGCCACCGGGAACAGGCCCGGGGTGTCAGCGAAGGCTGCGTGGCCATGAATCACCGCCAGCGGTTTCAGACCTTGTTTCTGCGCTTGCGACTGGCGCATCAGCACCAGTGCGGCGGCGCCGTCGGAGATCGAGCTGGAGTTGGCAGCGGTTACGGTGCCGCCCTCGCGGAACGCCGGTTTCAGCGAAGCGATCTTGTCCAGTTTGGCTTTTGGCGGCTGCTCGTCGTTGCTGATCACAACCTGTTCCTTGCCGACGGTCACGGTCAGCGGAACGATTTCGGCCTTGAAGCTGCCGTCCTTGATTGCCTGCTGGGCGCGGGTGGTCGAGGCGATGGCGAAAGCATCTTGAGCTTCGCGGCTGAAGTCGTTGGTTTCAGCGCAATCTTCGGCGAAGGTGCCCATCAGACGACCCTTGTCGTAGGCGTCTTCGAGACCGTCGAGGAACATCGAATCCAGCACCCGGCCATGGCCCATGCGGTAACCGGCGCGAGCGCGATCCAGCAGGTACGGCGAATTGGACATGCTTTCCATGCCGCCGGCGATCACCACATCGGCGCTGCCGGCCAGCAGCATATCGTGAGCGAGGATGGTGGTTTCCATGCCCGAACCGCACATCTTGTTGACGGTGGTGCAGCGGGTGGATTTATCCAGCCCGGCGCCCAGTGCAGCCTGACGCGCAGGCGCCTGGCCGAGGCCGGCTGGCAGTACGCAGCCGAACAACACTTCATCGACCGCATCGGCGGCGACACCGGCACGCTCAACCGCAGCTTTGATAGCAGCCGCGCCGAGTTGCGGCGCAGTCAGGCTTTTCAGTTCGCCCTGAAAACCACCCATCGGGGTACGAACGGCACTGACAATGACAATCGGATCGTTGGAGATGGTCATGAGAAATCCTCCTTATTTGGCGGCCATGCGCAAGGCGCCGTCGAGACGGATCACCTCGCCGTTGAGCATGCTGTTTTCAATGATATGCCGCACCAGCGCGGCGTACTCGGCGGGTTTGCCCAGACGCGGCGGGAACGGCACGCCGGCGGCCAGCGAGTCGCGCACTTCCGGGGTCATGCCGGCCATCATCGGGGTTTCGAAAATGCCCGGGGCGATGGTCATCACGCGGATGCCGAAGCGCGCCAGTTCACGGGCGGCGGGCAAGGTCAGGCTGGCGATAGCGCCTTTGGACGCGGAATACGCGGCCTGGCCAATCTGGCCGTCGAATGCAGCGACGGAGGCGGTGTTGATGATCACGCCGCGCTCGCCGTCAGCGTTGGCTTCGCTTTCGGCAATCGCAGCTGCCGCCAGACGCAGCATGTTGAAGCTGCCGATCAGGTTGACGTTGATCACCTGCGCGAAGCTGGACAAGGCGTGAGGGCCGTTCTTGCCGAGGATTTTCTCGCCGCGAACGATCCCGGCGCAGTTCACCAGTCCATTGAGGCTGCCGAAAGCTTTTACCGTTGCCTGAACAGCGGCTTCGGCGGCGGCTTCGTTGCTGATGTCGGCCACGACACTTTGCGCGCCGAGGCGCTGAGCCTGAGCGGCAACGGCTTCGGCGTTCATGTCCACCAGCATCACTTTGGCGCCAGCGGCAACCAACAGCTCAGCGGTGGCGGCACCCAGGCCGGACGCGCCGCCGGTGACGATAAAAACCTTGTTCTCGATCTGCATGACTGTTTCCTTGGATTCAAGCTGAAACGTTGTGCGCCGCAGCCTCTTGAGCCTTGGCGATTTCCTGGTTGCGCAAGATAAAGCGCTGCAATTTGCCGCTCGGGGTTTTCGGCAACTCGCTGACAAATTCGATTTCACGGGGGTACGAATGCGCGGCCAGACGTTTGCGCACGTGTTGGCGCAGTTCTTCGGCCAGCGCCGGTTCCGCACGGTATTGCGGATTGAGCACAACGAAGGCTTTCACCAGTTCTGTGCGCTCGGGATCGGGTTTGCCGACCACTGCCGCTTCGACCACCGCCGGGTGCTCGATCAGTGCGCTTTCAACGTCGAACGGGCCGACCCGATAGCCTGAAGTGGTGATCACGTCGTCACTGCGACCGACGAAGCTGATGCTGCCGTCCGGGTTCCACTCGACGGTGTCGCCGCTCAGGTAGTAATCGCCGACGAAGGCCTTGGTCGGTGCACCTTCGTAACCGGCGAACCAGCACATTGGCGATTGCGTGCGGTCGATGGCGAGAATGCCTGGCTGACCGACGCCGAGTTCGTTGTTCTGCTCGTCGAGCACCACGATGCGATGGCCCGGCGAAGCAAAACCGGCGGCGCCGAGGTGGATCGGGTGTTCGAGGCCGTGGTGGTTGCACAGCACCATGCCCAGTTCGGTCTGGCCGTAATGGTCGTGAATGACCACGCCGAGGTTGTCAGCGAACCAGCGGATCACTTCCGGGTTCAACGGTTCGCCGGCGCTGCTGACGATGCGCAGCTTGCCCTTGATCGATTTGGCGAACTCATCACCACCGGCAATCAACAGGCGATAAGCCGTAGGCGACCCGGTGAGGTTGGTGATGCCGTATTTGTTGATCACCCGGCAGGTGCTTTCGAGGGTGAACGGGCCATCGTAGAAGGTGATTGGGTGGCCCATCGACAACGGGCCGGTTACGCCAAAATAAATGCCATAGGCCCAACCCGGATCGGCGACGTTCCAGAACGCATCTTCCGGACGCAGATCCACGGCGTCGCGGGTGTAGCTCTGGAACGCCACGACTGCCTTGAGCGGCACCGACAGCGCTTTCGACGGGCCGGTGGTGCCCGAGGTGAACATCAGCAGGAACGGGTCTTCACCGGTCAGCATCACCGGTTCGCAGACATTGGAATGGTTGGGCAGCTCGGCCCAGAAACTGAAATCGCCACGGACAATGCCCTGGCCTTTCGGACCGCCGACGGTGACCAGCGTCGGGCAGTCGGCGACTTCGGCAAGCTTCGGCCGGTTGACCGCATCGGTGACCACGACTTTGGCGCCGGAGCTGTTCAGGCGATGCTCGAGCGCTTTCGGGCCGAACGCGGTGAACAGCGGTTGATACACCGCGCCGATGCGCCAGGTGGCGAACACGGTGATCAGCAATTCGATATTGCGCGGCAGCAGGCCGGCGACCTTGTCGCCTTTCTGCACGCCCTGGGCGAGAAGGAAATTGGCGAAACGCGCGGCTTTGTCCTGCAGATCGCTGAAGGTGTACGTCGCACTGGCGCCGTCGCGGCCTTCCCAGAACAGCGCGATGCGCCCAGGCAAGGCGTGACGGTCACAACATTCGACGCAGGCGTTGAGCGCCTCGAGCGTGCCGCTGAGTGCGGCGTCCACGGTGTGCTGATAATCAAACTGCTGGGTGGCAGACAAGTAATCGCGCATTGCCAGAATCCCTCTGTGTTTTTATTAGGTTGGGGAACCGTAAACAACAGAGGAATACTCGCGCCGCACGCCGGCTGCGGCAATGGTCAAAGCCCTCAAAGTGGATGACTGGTTTGGCCAAGAATCCCGACTTTGATCGCTCCCACGCCGACCGCGTTGATCGTTCCCACGCTCTGCGTGGGAATGCCTCAAGGGACGCTCCGCGTTCCAGCTCTGGAAGGGACGCGGAGCGTCCCGGGCTGCATTCCCACGCGGAGCGTGGGAACGAGAGTCAGGGGCGGGTCAGACCGCTTCGTTGAGGATCAGGCTGCGGTAATGCCCAGGATTAGTCCCCGACCACTTGCGAAACGCCTTGTAGAACGAGCTCGCATCGGCAAACCCCAGGCGTGTGGCGATGTCGACAAAACTGATCGAAGGCTCCGCCAGCCAGATGATCGCCAGTTCCTTGCGCACGCTGTCCTTCAAACCCTGATAGGTCTGCCCTTCTTCGGCCAGACGTCGGCGCAGGGTCGAGGCCGACATGCACAGTTGCTGGGCCAGGGCTTCGGTTTCCGGCCACTGTTCGGCGGGCAACTGCCGCAGATCCTGTTTGATCCGACTGGCGAGGCTTTCCGGGTCGCGGTACTTCACCAGAATGTTGGCCGGCGCATGGGCGAGGAAACGTTTCAACTCCTCGGCACTGCGCTTGATCGGCAGATCCAGTACGTCGGCGGCGAAAATCATCCGCGTGCGCGGCCGATCGAAGCGCAGGTTTTCCGAGAACATCACCCGGTAATCATCACAGAACTCCGGCGCCGGGCAGCGCAGTTCGATGGCGAGGATCGGAATTCGCCGCCCCGCCAGCCAGCACGCCACACCGTGGACGATCATCCAGTAAGTGAAATAGGTGAAGGCGCGGCGCGGTTCGGGGTCGTCCTCCAGCAGCACGATCTCCGCCAGACTTTGCTGATGCACCAGTTGCGCGGGCATGCGCTCAAGCATCAGCGACAGGAAATTCAGGCCGCTGCTCAACCCGGCCGCCAGGTTCGGCTGGGCCATCGCGCTGCGGCAGAGGAATTCCAGGCTGCCGGACTTCAGCTTGCGCGGGTCCATGCCAAAGAACTCGTCATCACCCCGCCGCGCCAGCAGTCGCCACAACCGTGCGTACTGGCTGGCCGGGACGCGGGCGTCATCGGTGGCCAGCAGCGCCGGATCGATGCCGACCTTGTTCAAGACTTCTTCCGTGGCCACGCCCGGGGCACAACTTTGCAGCAGTGCTTCGCGCACCAGTTGAATGGCGATGGTGTCTTTTTCCGACATGGATCGAGGCAAATCCTGTTGTTGTTCGGGTGGCAGGCATCTTAACGCAGCCGCCCTGGCCCGGCTCGCTCAATCCGGAAATGTCGTTGCGTATTTGAGAATGGTTGATCTTCAAGCTCGTTCAGCTACCGTTCAGGTAAATGTCAATGAGTGACATGTGAGAATGACTTTCATTATGTTACAACTTGTAACCTCATTTCGTTACACAGTGGATGCCGAATGCTCGTTCCCTTTCTGATCATGCTGCGTGAAGGCATTGAAGCCGCGCTGATCGTTGGCATTATCGCCAGCTACCTGCAACAGACCGGCCGTGGCCAATGGATGCCGGCTGTGTGGATCGGCGTGTTTCTCGCTGCTGCGCTGGCGTTGCTGGTCGGTGGCGGTCTGGAACTGGTCAGCGCCGAATTCCCGCAGAAACAGCAGGAACTGTTCGAAGGCGTGGTCGGCCTCGTTGCCGTGGGGATTCTCAGTTCCATGGTGTTCTGGATGCGCAAGGTGGCACGTTCGATCAAGCATTCGCTGCAAGCCTCTCTCGATCACGCACTGACTTCTTCGAAGCATCAGGTCATCGCGCTGATCGCCATGGTGTTTTTCGCCGTCGCCCGGGAAGGGCTGGAAACGGTGTTCTTCCTACTCGCCGTGTTCCAGCAGAGCGAAGGCCCGGGCGCGCCGATCGGTGCCCTGCTCGGCCTGATCCTGGCCATCGTCGTAGGCTTCCTGATCTACAGCGGCAGCATGCGCCTGAATCTGTCGGCGTTCTTCCGCTGGACCGGGCTGTTCATCCTCGTGGTCGCTGCCGGGATCCTCTCCAACTCGGTGCAGGCACTGCATGAAGCCGGAGTCTGGAATCACCTGCAAACCGTGCTCTTCGATTTCAGCGCGACGTTGCCGATGGACGGCCCGCTGGGCTCGGTGCTGGCCGGCATGTTCGGTTATCAGGATGCACCGACCGTCAGCACCCTCGGTGCCTATCTGATCTACCTGGTGGTGGCGCTGGTGATGTTCTTCTATCCGGCCTCCGCCCCGGCGCCCAAAGCCGCCGCTTCGAATTCCGCTTCCAGCCAATAAGGGCCTCCATGTCAAAGCCTAATATTCCTCAGGCCTCCCCTCCCCGCGCCTTGCGCTGGGCGGTGGCCGGTTCGGTGGTCGTGATGATCGCCGCCGGTGGCCTGTTCTACTACGCCTCGAAAATGGCTGCGGCCAAGCGTCAGCACAACCATGACGAAGTGGTGGTCAACATCCACCCCGGCAGTTGCGAGCCCAACGAGCTGAGCGTGCCCGCTGGCCGCGCCAGTTTCCGCATCGTCAACCGCTCCGACCGGGCGGTGGAATGGGAAATCCTCGACGGCGTGCTGGTGATCGAAGAACGCGAGAACATCGCACCGGGCCTGAGCCAGGTAATCAACGCCAACCTGCAACCTGGCGACTACGCCATCACCTGCGGCCTACTGAGCAACCCGCGCGGCGTGCTGCATGTCACGCCGACCGCTGCCTCGGATGCCGCCGCCAAGGCCAAGCCGTCGATGGTCGCTTTCGTCGGGCCGCTGTCGGAGTTCCGCGTGTATCTGGCCACTCAGGGCAGCGCGCTGATCAGAGCTGTCACCGCACTCAATCAGGCGATCACCAGCGGCGATCTGGCCCAGGCTCAAGCCGCGTACCTGCCGGCCCGCGCGGCGTATCAACGTCTGGCCCCGGCCGCACAACGCCTGGCCGAGCTGGACAACAGCATCAATGCCCGCGCCGATTACTTCGAGAAACGCGAGCAGGATCCGGCCTTCGTCGGCTTCCATCGCATCGAGTACGCGCTGTTCCAGCAACGCAGCCTCGACGGTCTGTCGCCGGTTGCCGAGCGCCTGTTGGGCGACGTCACCACGCTGAAACAACAGTTGCTGGCCCAATCGCTGCCGCCAGAGCAACTGGTGGAAATCCTCGTGCGCAACCTCAACACACTGGCCGACGTGCGCGCCGCCAGCGGCGAAGAGGAACGCTACAGCCACGGCGACCTCAACGGCTTCGCGGCCAATCTGGAGACGGCGCACAAAGTCGTCGAACTGTTGCGCCCGATGCTGAGCAAATCCGCCGCCGACCTGCTGCCGAAAATCGACAGTGCGCTGACTGATTTCGATACCACGCTGAACGGCTTCAAGGTCAAGGATGGCTACGCGAGTTACGACACCGTCAACGGTGAGCAACGCAAGCAGATCGCCGACAAGGCCAAGGCTCTGGCCGACGCCCTCGACGCCATTGATCCCGCCCTCGGCCTCTCCGGCCTGTAAGTAGAAGACGAATACCGATGAACGATTCCGAACACTTCAACCTGCAACGTCGCCGCGTATTGATGGGCATGGGCGCCGCCGGTGTCGCACTGGCCGGTACCGCCCTGAGCTGCCCGGCGATGGCCGCAGCGCCTGCGCAAGTCACCGAAGCGCCGAGCAGCGACAAGACCCAGGATCACCACGACTTTCATGGTGCGCACCAGACCGGCATCGTCACCCCGCGTCCGGCGTCCGGCATGCTGGTGTCATTCGATGTGCTGGCCAGCGACCGCAAAGACCTCGAACGTCTGTTCCGCACCCTCAACGAGCGCATCGCGTTTCTGATGAAGGGCGGCCCTGTCGCGCAGATCGATCCGAAATTGCCGCCGCCGGATTCCGGCATCCTCGGCCCGGTGGTCACGCCGGACAACCTGACCATCACCGTGTCGGTGGGCGAGTCGCTGTTCGACGAGCGTTTCGGCCTCGCCTCCGCCAAACCCAAGCGCCTGATTCGCATGGTCGGTTTCCCCAACGATGCGCTGGAGCCCGATTGCTGCCACGGCGACCTGAGCCTGCAGTTCTGCTCCAACACCGCCGACACCAACATCCACGCCCTGCGCGACATCGTGAAGAACCTGCCGGACCTGCTGCTGGTGCGCTGGAAACAAGAAGGCAGCGTGCCGCCACAAGCCCCGGCCAAACCCGGCGTGCCGGCGCAATCGGCGCGTAACTTCCTGGGTTTCCGCGACGGCTCGGCCAACCCGGACTCCAACGACGGCAAAGCCATGGATCGCATCGTCTGGGTGCAACCGGGCAGTGACGAACCGGCCTGGGCCGTTCACGGCAGTTATCAGGCGGTGCGGATCATCCGCAACTTCGTCGAACGCTGGGACCGCACGCCGCTGCAGGAGCAGGAAAGCATCATCGGCCGCGTGAAAACCACCGGTGCGCCGATGGGCGCCAGCCATGAGACCGAAGTCCCGGACTACAGCAAGGACCCGGAAGGCAAGCTGACCAAGCTCGACGCACACATCCGCCTGGCCAACCCGCGCACCGCCGCGAGCCAGGCCAACCTGATCCTGCGCCGGCCGTTCAACTATTCCAACGGCGTGAACAAGAACGGCCAGCTCGACATGGGCCTGCTGTTCATCTGCTACCAGGCCGACCTGGAAAAAGGCTTCATCACCGTGCAGACCCGCCTCAATGGCGAGCCGCTGGAGGAATACCTCAAGCCGGTCGGCGGCGGTTACTTCTTCACCCTGCCGGGTGTTACGGGCGACAAGGATTTCATCGGTCGCTCGCTGCTCAACGCTACCCAACCAAAAACAACTGCATAGCATTCAACAGGAGCCGCCCCCATGAAAAAGACGCCCATCGCGTTATTGCTGACCCTAGGTTTACTCAACACCCCGCTGTCGGCGTTCGCGGCGACCGCGCCGCTGGATCTGGTCGGGCCGGTTTCGGACTACAAGATCTACGTCACCGAACAACTGGATCAGCTGGGCACCCACACCAAGCAATTCACCGATGCCGTGAAAAAGGGCGACCTGGCTACCGCGCAAAAGCTTTATGCACCGACCCGCGTCTACTACGAGTCGATCGAGCCGATTGCCGAGCTGTTCAGTGACCTCGATGCGTCCATCGACTCCCGCGTCGACGACCACGAAAAAGGCGTGAAGGCTGAAGACTTCACCGGTTTCCATCGCCTCGAGTACTCGCTGTTCTCGGAAAAGAGCACCCAGGGTCTGAACGATCTGGCGGACAAACTGGATAAAGACGTCCAGGACCTGCAGACCCGCGTCGCCGGCCTGACCTTCCCGCCCGAGAAAGTCGTCGGTGGTGCTGCCGCACTGCTGGAAGAAGTCGCTGCCACCAAGATCTCCGGTGAAGAAGACCGTTACAGCCACACCGACCTCTATGACTTCCAGGGCAACATCGACGGCGCGAAGAAAATCGTCGACCTGTTCCGTCCGCAGATCGAGAAACAGGACAAGGCCTTCGTTGCCAAAGTCGACAAGAACTTTGCCACCGTGGACAAGATCCTGGCCAAGTACAAGACCAAGGACGGCGGCTTCGAGACCTATGACAAAGTGAAGGAAAACGACCGCAAGGCGCTGGTCGGCCCGGTCAATACCCTGGCGGAAGACCTGTCGACCTTGCGTGGCAAGCTCGGCCTGAACTGAGTTCGGCGCATAAAAAAATCCCCCGGACGCGTCCTGCGTTCGGGGGATTTTCGTTTTCCGGTCTTACAGAATCCGGTACAGCAACCGCTCGACCCGTACCCGGCTCACGCGCTTGAGGAACTTGGCCACCCCGCTCGGATAATCCGGCAAGGCCTCCAGGTCCTGGAATCGTGCGATTCGCTGGGTGTGTTCGAAGATGTTTTCCAGTTCCAGACTCCGCGGCTCCAGCCACTCGCCTTTCGGGTCGTCGATCAGCAAGGCGTTTTCCAGATCGAGACGGAACGCCCGCGGGTTGAGGTTGTTGCCGGTCAGCAGCGTGTAGCGCTGATCGATCCACATGCCCTTGAGGTGATAGCTGTTGTCGCCCTCACGCCACAGATGCAGGTTCAACTGACCGCTGTCGATGTTGCGCTGATGGCGCTTGGCGAAACGGCGCAGGCTGATCTCGTAGAGATACGGCAGCGCGGCGATCACCTTGAACGGCTCAGTCGGCGGAATGTAGAAGTCGTTGGCCGTCTTGTCACCGACCACGATGTCGATCTTCACACCGCGAGCCAGCGCCCGGTTGATCTCGCGGATCACCCCCAGCGGCAGGTTGAAGTACGGCGTGCAGATGGTCAGTTGCTTCTGCGCGCTGGCGATCAGCTCCAGAATCACCCGGTTCAGCGGGTTGTTTTTGCCTACGCCGAGCAACGGGCTGACTGACAGGCCAGTGTGCGCCGTGCTGCCGGCGCTGGTGTCGTATGCCGCATATTTGAGGCGGCTGCGCAGGTCGCCGATGTCGTTACGCAGGCTGCGGGTGGTCGGCAGGTTCGGCAGGTCGAGGCGATGCACCGCTTTCGATTCGATCAGGCCGTGCTTGACCAGATGGTGCATCGAGTCCGCCAGTTCACGGCTCTGCAACACGTGATAACGGTCGAAGCGGTACTTGTCGAACTTGTGCAGATAGACGTTGTTCAGGCTCGCACCGCTGTAGACCACGCAATCGTCGATCACGAAACCTTTAAGGTGCAGCACGCCGAACAGCTCGCGGGTCTGCACCGGCACGCCGTAGACCGGCACCACGCTCTGGTGGGTGCGGGTCATTTCCTGATACCACGCCGAGTTGCCCGGCTGCTTGCCGGCACCGATCAAGCCGCGCTGGGCGCGCAGCCAGTCGACGACCACAACGATTTCAAGCTCGGGACGCTTGAGTTTGGCGGCGTGCAAGGCATCGAGGATTTCCTGACCGGCTTCGTCATTTTGCAGATAGAGCGCGACGAGGTAGATGCGCTGGGTCGCCTGGGCGATTTTCTCCAGCAGGCAACGACGGAACTCGGCGGCGCCGGACAGAATGGTCACGGCCTCGGCGGTCAGCGGAAAGCTGCGTAGTTTGGGCAGCAGAGAGCGTTTGAAAAGCAACGGCATAGGGCTCGCAATGGGTCGAATCCGAAGAACCCGAGAGCTTACACCATCAACTCCTTCGGGTCTTGTTACTGTCTGTTGATCGTTCCCACGCTCTGCGTGGGAATGCAGCCCGGGACGCTCCGCGTCCCTTCCAGAGCTGGAACGCGGAGCGTCCCTTGAGGCATTCCCACGCAGAGCGTGGGAACGATAAATAAAAAACATTTGACCAAGGAGAACGATCGTTCTACTGTTCGCCACATGAACGAAATCACCAGCAACGACACGACCCGCGACATCATTCTGGATGTCACCGAAAAGTTGATCTACAAAAGTGGCATCGCCGCCACTGGAATGGATCTTCTGGTGAAAACCGCCGGTGTCTCCAGAAAGAGTATCTACCGCTACTTCGCCAACAAGGAGGAGCTGACCGTCGCCGCCCTGCAACGCCGCGACGTGCGCTGGATGCACTGGTACAGAAGCGCCGTCGATCAGGCCGAAACCCCGGCCGATCGCCTGCTCAACCTGTTTACCGTGCTCAAGGGCTGGTTCGCCTCGGAAGGCTTCCGGGGCTGCGCCTTCATCAATACCAGTGGCGAAACCGGCGATCCGCAGGACCCGGTGCGCCAGGTCGCCAAAGACCACAAACAGAAGCTGCTCGACTACGTGTGCGAGCTGTGTACCGAACATGGTGCCGAGGACCCGCAACTGCTGGCCAAACAGTTGCTGATCCTGATTGACGGCGCCATTACCGTAGCGCTTGTGATGGGTGATCACAGTGCCGCCGATAATGCGCAATGCATGGCGCGAAAGTTATTGGACCTGTAAAGCCTCAATAAGCGACAAGTTGTTCAATCGTTAATTTGATCGGGAGACAAACATGTCTACTGCAGCCGAAGTGCGTCCGCCATTGCCACCCTTCAACCGTGAATCGGCCATTGAAAAAGTTCGCCTGGCCGAAGATGGCTGGAATTCCCGCGACCCGCACCGCGTATCGCTGGCTTATACCCTCGACACAAAGTGGCGCAACCGCGCCGAATTCGCCAACAACCGCGAAGAAGCAAAAGGCTTCCTGACCCGCAAATGGGCCAAGGAGCTGGATTACCGCCTCATCAAGGAACTCTGGGCGTATTCCGACACCCGCATCGCCGTGCGCTACGCCTACGAATGGCACGACGACTCGGGCAACTGGTTCCGTTCCTACGGCAACGAAAACTGGGAGTTCGACGAGCACGGCCTGATGTTCCAGCGTTACGCCTGCATCAACGACATGCCGATCAAGGAAAGCGAACGCAAGTTCCACTGGCCGCTGGGCCGGCGCCCGGATGATCATCCGGGGCTGTCCGAGCTGGGTCTGTAATTCAGCCTCCGATCCCTCCTGCACAGTGTGCAGGAGGGATTTTCAGGCGACTTCGGCAGTCCGGGCCGATTGCGCTTTGGCTTCCAGTTCCCGCACCAGCGGCAACACCCGCTGACCGAAATACTCCACCTCTTCCTGAAAGTGCAGGAACCCCGCCAACACCAGATCCACACCCACCGCTTTCAACGCCACGATGCGCTCGGCAATCTGCTGCGGCGTACCAATCAGATTGGTTTTGAAGCCGTCGTTGTACTGCACCAGATCTTCAAAGGTCGATTTGGACCAGTTGCCCTCGCCCTCCGGCGACGCCCTGCCCGCCTGTTTCGCCGCATCACCAAAGGCATTCACCGCTTCCGGATCAGCCTGATCGATGATCTGTGCCAACACAGCTTTGGCTTCCTCTTCGGTATCCCGGGCAATGACAAACGCATTCACCCCGATTTTGACTGAATGATGGTTCGCCGCCGCTTTGGCACGAATATCGTCGACCTGGGCCTTGATGCCTTCAACGCTGTTGCCGTTGGTGAAATACCAGTCCGACACCCGTGCCGCCATGTCCCGCGCCGCACGGGAGCTACCACCCTGAAAGATTTCCGGGCGGCCCAGCGGTTTCGGTTTGAGGCTGTAGTTGTCGAAGCGATAGAAATCGCCACGGAAGGTGAAGTTGTCCTGACTCCAGATCCCTCGCAATGAACGGATGAACTCTTCCGAGCGACGATAGCGCTCGTCGTGCTCCAGCCAGTGCTCGCCAATGGCCTGGAACTCGCCCTTGAACCAGCCGCTGACGATGTTCACCGCGATCCGGCCGTTAGTGAGTTGATCGATGGTCGCCAACTGTTTGGCCGCCAGCGCCGGTTGCCACGGGCCGGGCAGAATGGCGGCGATGACTTTGAGCTTGCTGGTAGCGGCGAGCAGCGCGTGGCTGAACGCCACCGATTCATGCTGGAACTCGGCGCCGTAGCCTGCGGTGAAGCGAATCTGAGTCAGGGCGTATTCGAAACCCGCCGCCTCGGCCAGTTGCGCCAACTTGCGGTTGTAGTCGATGCCCCAGTCGGTACGTTGTTCGATCTTGCTGACCACCAGCCCACCGCTGACGTTCGGCACCCAGTAGGCAAATTTCACGGCTTGCTGACTCATTGGCGTGTCCTCGGGACAGTTGATGAAGGTGAGAGAGGTAGAGCAGCAAGCGTGCCAGCCTCGATAGCCCGGTTTTATTGAGGCTTCAGGTGATCGGGATGCATGACGGGAGGGTGATTTGTTGTGTGCGTGTTGGCTGGGCAACAGTTGAACAGTCGGTGCCCGGGCCTTATGGGTCGCCGCAACACTTGGAAATGAGTAACATGACTGCCCTCCCCGCAGCCCAGCTCTGCAACCTGCCGAATAAGCCGATTCCATGCCTTTCGAACTCAGCGTTGACCTCACTACCCTGGCCGTTCTGGCCCTTGTCGCTTTCATTGCCGGATTCATCGACGCCATCGCCGGCGGTGGCGGTCTGTTGACCACGCCGGCGCTGCTCACCGCCGGTCTGCCGCCGCATCTGGTGCTGGGCACCAACAAACTGAGTTCGACCTTCGGCTCGGCCACCGCCAGTTTCACCTTCTACCGACGCAAGCTGTTTCACCCGAGGCAGTGGATGCACGCCATCGTCGGCACGCTGGTCGGCGCGCTGACCGGCGCCATCGTCGCCCACTATCTGCCAGCCGAGTGGCTGAACAAGATGTTGCCGGTGATCGTCTTCGCCTGCGGCCTGTACCTGTTGTTTGGCGGCACGCCGAAAGCACCGCTGGACAGCGATGCACCGATCAAGAAGAAGTGGCAATCGACCCAGGGCTTCAGCCTCGGTTTCTATGACGGCGTGGCCGGGCCGGGTACGGGTGCCTTCTGGACCGTCAGCAGCCTGCTGCTGTACCCGATCGATCTGGTCAAGGCCAGCGGTGTGGCGCGCAGCATGAACTTCGTCAGCAACATTGCGGCGCTGTCGGTGTTCGTGTTTTCCGGGCAGGTGGACTGGATCATCGGCCTGAGCATGGGCCTGTCGGTGATGGTCGGCGCGTTCTTCGGGGCGCGCACCGCGATCAGCGGCGGCGCCAAGTTCATTCGTCCGGTGTTCATCACCGTGGTGCTGGGGTTGACCGTGCGTCTAGCCTGGCAGCACTGGTTCAGCGTGGCCTAAGCGCCGCGCCACGTAGACGTCGATCAGGTAACGGGCAATCGATTTGGACGCCGGCAACGGCGGCAGATCGTGCACGTTGAACCACTGGGCGTCTTCGATCTCGTCCTCCTGACAGACAATCTCGCCACCGGCATATTCGGCATGGAACCCCAGCATCATCGAGTGCGGGAACGGCCAGCACTGGCTGCCCAGGTACTGGATGTTCTTCACTTCGATGCTGACTTCTTCGCGCACTTCGCGGATCAGGCAATCCTCGGCCGACTCCCCCGGCTCCGCAAACCCCGCCAGCGTGCTGTAGACCCCGGTGACGAAACGCGGCGAACGCGCCAGCAGCACTTCATCGCCACGAGTCACCAGCACGATCATGCTCGGCGAAATCCGCGGATAACTGCGCAGGTCGCACGGCTGGCAATACATCGCCCGCTCCCGTGGCACTTGAGTCATGGCCTGACCGCAATTGCCGCAGAAACGGTGTTCACGGGCCCACGTCCCGATCTGCGCCGCATAACCCAACACTTTGTAGATCGTGTGATCGCCGTCGAGCATGAACGCCCGCAAGCCTTTCCAGTTGCAGCCCGGCACCTCGCTGGCGCTGCGCAGTTCCAGCAGGTAGACCGGCTCGCCATCGAGATGGCCGATGCCATGCTCGGCGAGAATCGACAAGTCCTGGCGCTTGAGCCATTCCCGTGGGAACAGCACGCCGTTGTCATCGAACAGAAAACCCTCGGGGCTGCGCGCGACGGCCCAGCCGCCAGGTTGATCGGTGTCCAGTACTGCGGTGGTCCAGCGAGATGTCATGGTTTCTCAATCCAGAAATTCGGGTTTCTGTTTGCTCATATGGGCGGCCATGGCCACGCGCAAGTCGGTGGATTGCAACATGGCGGCGTTCCAGGTGGCAACGTACTCCAGACCATCGTCGATACGGTGGTCGCGCATGTAGCTGATCATTTCCTTGGTGCCGGTGACCGCGATCGGCGACTTGCCGGCGATGTCCCGGGCAATGTCCATCACGCCTTCGATCAGGCTGTCCTTGTCGCTGTAGACGCGATTGACCAGCCCGATGCTGCGGGCCTCTTCGGCGCCAAAGGTACGACCGGTGTAAGCCAGCTCCCGCAGCATGCCGTCACCGATGATCCGTGGCAACCGTTGCAGGGTGCCGACGTCGGCTGCCATGCCGATATCGATTTCTTTAATGGAGAATTGTGCGTCTTCGGCGGCGTAACGCATGTCGCATGCCGCTATCAGATCGATGGCGCCGCCCAGGCAATAACCCTGAATCGCCGCGAGCACCGGTTTGCGGCAATTGTCGACGGCATTGAACGAGGCTTGCAGGGTCAGGATCTTTTTGCGCAGCAGGCGCGCGTTGCGGCCGACGTCCTTGCCCAGCTCATTGGCCACGCCGGCCAGCATCATCAGGTCGATGCCCGAGGAAAAGTGTTTGCCGGCACCGCTGAGCACCACCACCCGCACTTCGTCGGTGTCGTCGATCCAATGGAACACCTCGACGATTTCGCTCCAGAACGCGGCGTTCATCGAGTTGATCTTTTCCGGACGGTTGATCTGCACATGGGCAATGTTGTCGGCCAGTTCGACGCTGAAGGCGGTGTATTGAGTCATGGCAGAAATCCTTTACCGGTCTGAAAATGAGGCCTGAACTATATCAAGGCCTCAGAACGGCGGTTCGGCCAAATGCAGGACTCTAGCCGCCCTTCACCGCCGCGAACGCGGCAGTCTCGTAAGGCACGGTCATCACATCCCTGCCCCGCAGCTCGGGATCGGACGCGACCAACGCACGCAGCTGCTCATCGATCCGGGCTCGTTCTGCATCCGGCAGCGCCGCGATGAAACTGGTGGAACGCACCCGGTTGAAAATCACATCTTCCGGCGAGCCGGTATGGCCATGGTGAAAATGCTGGGCCTGCAACGGCCCGAACGCCGGGTGCGGGAACACCTTGCGCCAGGCACCGGTGTAATAGCGTGGCGTGTCGCCTTCCTGAGCGTTGACGATGGCGTCGAGCTTCGGTACCCAGCCGACCTTGGTGTCGCGCAGGTTCCAGATCAGCCCAAGCTTGCCGCCGGGCTTGAGCACTCGGGCGATTTCGTCCAGCGCCTCGGTGCTGGCGAACCAGTGAAAGGCCTGGGCGCAGACCACGGCATCCACCGAGGCGTCGGGTAATGGCAGATCGGTCGCCATGGCGCTGACGGCCAGCACGTCCGGCCAGTTGGCAGACAGTTTTTCCAGCATCTGCGCCACCGGCTCCACGGCAATCACCTGAGCACCGGTCGCCACCAGCCGTCCGGTGAACTTGCCGGTGCCGGCGCCGAGGTCGATAACAGTCTTGTGGCCATCCAGGTCCAGTGTTGTCGTCAGCCATTCGGTGACCGCCGGCGGATAGTCCGGCCGGCCTTTGATGTACGTGTCGGCCGCGGTCTTGTAACCGGCGGCAGCCGAGTGGTGAACCTGATCTTTCATGGCGCGACTCCCAATGTGGAACGGCGGATCGACGACAGACGTCAGGAGCATAGCGCCCGGATTTGCGCTTTCCTTGAATGGCACCTGACAAAGCAATGAATAAAACTTCACCTTGCGGTGTTCAACATCAGACATGACCCACTATGGAGCCTTGCCCATGACCTTCCGTTCCGTTATGTTCGCCGCCCCGTTGCTGATGGCCGCGATGTTGTCCAGCCCATTGGCCCTGGCCCACGGCGATGAAGACGAGCCGGTACAGAAACCCAACTGCCCGAAAGGCCAGGTGCTCGACAGCAAGACGCAGAAATGCGTCAGGCAGACCAGCAGCCTGGTGCCAGACGCCGACCGCACCGACTACGCCTATCGTCTGGCCAAGGACGGTCGCTATGAAGAAGCCCTCGCCTTGCTCGACACCCTGAAACAGCCGAACACCGCCAAGGCGCTCAACTATCGCGGCTATGCCACGCGCAAACTGGGGCGCACCGACGAAGGCATCGGTTATTACCTGCAATCGGTCAAGCTTGATCCGCAGTACGCGCAAGTTCGCGAATACCTGGGCGAGGCTTATGTCATCAAGGGTCGCGTCGATCTCGCGCAGGAACAGTTGCAGCATATCCAGAAGATTTGCGGCACAACCTGCGAGGAATACCGGGACCTGGCCGAAGCCATCAACGATTCATCGAAAACCTGACACGACACGCGGAGGCGATCATTTTCAGCGATCAGGCATTCAGAGACGAACTCGGACAACACCTGGCGCGCTTGTGGCGCTACGGCTTGCTGCTGTCGCGCAATCGGCACGTGGCCGAGGATCTGGTGCAAGCCACTTGCGTGCGGGCGCTTGAGCGTTCAGGCCAGTACGTGGCCGGCACGCGCATGGATCGCTGGCTGTTGAGCATTCTGCATTCGATCTGGCTCAACGAAGTGCGCGCCCGCCGGGTGCGCCAGGGCCAGGGTGTGGTGGACGCCGACAGCCAGCTGACGTTCGACGGCGAATACGCTGCGCAGACTCACGTGATGGCGGCGCAGGTGATCCGTCGCGTCGATGCGCTGCCTGAAACCCAGCGCGAAACGGTGTACCTGGCCTACGTCGAAGGCCTGTCCTATCGCGAAGTCGCCGAGATCCTGCAAGTGCCGATCGGCACGGTCATGAGTCGCCTCGCCACCGCACGCCTGAAACTGGCCGAATACCCACCGCTGCAAGCGGTACCGAACACCCCCGCAGGAGACCGGCAATGAATACGCCTTCGGACGAGCAACTGGTGGCGTATCTGGACGATGAACTGGACCGCGAACAACGCAGCCAGCTCGACAGCCTCATCGCCGACGATCCGCTGCTTAATCTTCGGGTGCAGTGGCTGAGCCGCAGCAACCTGCCCTATCGCGACGCCTACGATGAACTGGCCCGACAGGCACCGCTTGATCGCCTGCAAGCCCGACTGGACGCTGCGCCCTCCCCGCAACGGCCGGGTTTCAGCCGGCGCTGGTTTATCGGCGCGGCGGCAGCGGGCATGGTGCTCGCGGGTGTCGCGGCGGATCGGTTGTTCCTCGGCTGGCAAGCGCAGCAATCGCACAACTGGCGCGAGCTGGTGGGCGATTACATGGCCCTGTATGTGCCGCAGACCCTTGAACATCTGGCCACCGACGAAGCCTCCGAGCTGGCACAGTTGCGAACCGTCGACGCGCGGCTGGGCCTGAGCCTGTCGCCGGCGAAACTGAAACTGCCCAGTGCGCAGTTCAAGCGCGCGCAACTGCTTGAGTACGACGGCGTGCCGATTGCCCAGATGACCTGGCTCGACGCCACCCATGGCCCGCTGGCACTGTGCGTCACGCGTTCCAACAGCGGCAGCCAGCCGCTGGCCCATGAACGCCGGCAAGGGATGAACGTGGTGTACTGGACCGAACGCGAACACGCGTGGATGCTGATCGGGCATAACCCGGCCACCGAGCTGGAAGGTCTGGCAAAAATGTTTAAAGAGCGGCTGAGCACATGAGCCAGCCTGTCACTATGCTTGGCGAGTGATTATCCAGGGAGGAACCCTTACATGCCGATTTCTACGCGTACTGCATTGCTGGTCATCGACGTACAGAACGACTTCACTCCCGGCGGCCAACTGGCCGTGCCCGAGGGTGACCAGATCGTCTTGCTGATCAACCGTCTCGCCGAGCAGTTCAAGCACGTGGTCATTGCCCAGGACTGGCACCCGGCGGGCCACGCCTCGTTTGCCTCCAGCCATCCCGGCCGCCAGCCCTACGACGTGATTCAACTGCCGTACGGCGAACAGACCCTCTGGCCGGATCACTGCATTCAGGGCACACACGGTGCCGAGTTTCACTCGGGTCTCAACCTGCCCCACGCGCAGCTGATCATCCGCAAGGGCTGCAATCCGGACATCGACAGTTATTCGGCGTTTCTGGAAGCGGACCGTGCCACCACCACAGGACTGGCGAGTTATCTGAAGGAACGCGGTGTCGACACGGTGTACATGGTCGGCCTGGCGCTGGATTTCTGCGTGATGTTCTCCGCGCTGGATGCGCGGGCGGCGGGGTTCAATACGTTTGTGGTGCTGGACGCGTGTCGGGCGATTGATTTGAATGGCTCGCTGGCGACGGCGATCGAGCGGATGCAAGTGGCCGGGGTCGGGTTGATTCAGTCCACTGAGATCCTCTAATTTCCACCCAGAGCACTGATCGTTCCCACGCTCTGCGTGGGAATGCCGCCATGGACGCTCTGCGTCCACTGTGACGCGGAGCGTCACGGTATGCATTCCCACGCGGAGCGTGGGAACGATCATGAAGTCGGGGTCGGCAACCAAAGCCTGAACCGCGCTCCGCCCAACGGCGAACCTTCCACCGTCAATGTCCCGCCCTGCGCTTCCAGCGCCCGACGGCTGATCGCCAGCCCCAGGCCAAATCCGCCAGTGGCTCGATCCCGGCTGCGGTCCAGTCGATAGAACGGTTCGAAAATCCGCTCCCGCTCATCTTCCGGAATGCCGATACCATCGTCATCCACCCAGATCTCACAGCCCTTCGGGCAGACCTGCACACCGATCTGAATGCGTTTTTCGCAGTAACGCATGGCGTTGCGCAGCAGGTTCTGAATCGCGCGGGCGGTCAGGCGCGGGTCGAGGGAGAAGCGTTCCAGTTGGTTGTGCAGCAATACATCGATGACGATTTCCGGGGACTCCAGCTCTTCGTCGACGCTGCCCAGAATACTGTCGATGAACTCGTCCAGTGCCACTTCGACCTGCTCCGGCAGACGCGCCGGGTTTTGCAGGCGACTGTAGGACAGCAACTCCAGCACCAGTTCATCGAGCTCACGAATGTGCGCGACCAGTCCTTGCAGACGTTCGCGGCTGGCTTGCGGCAGGTCATCGGACAGCGCCAGCGCGAGGCCGAAGTCCAGGCGGGTCAGCGGCGTGCGCAGTTCGTGGGACACCGCATTGAGCAAGTCACGCTGCTGGTTGAGCAGGTTTTCGATGTCGCCGGCCATGGTGTCGAACACCGTGGCCAGGCTGCCGATGTTCGAACTCGAGCCGATTTGCGTACGTTCGCTCAAGTGGCCTTTACCGAAGCGTTCGGCGGTACCTTTGAGGCGTTCCAGGTCGCGCCAGTGCGGCCGCAGCCACAGCAACAGACACGCCAGCAGGCTCGCACCGATCAGGACGTTGATGCTCCAGTACAGCAAATTCACGTCCATCGGGTCCGGCGGCACCACCATTTGCACGGCGACCTGGTCGTTCAACGGCGTCACCGCCAGCGTGCGCCAGCCCCAGTCGCCGATGCGCACCACGTTTTCTCCGCGACGCAGGCGTTCCTGTTCGATCGGGGTGAAATTGGCGTCATCGATGCGGGCGAGGACGATGTGCAGCGGCTGGAAATCCTTGTCCATCGAGGCGGCGACCGCCGGCCATTGATCCTGCGGCACGGCGCGAAACTGCTTGGTGATCAGCGATTGCAAGCCACGGGAATAATCGAGGTTGTAGGTGACGAACCGATCCCTGAACGCCATCACCACCAGATCCGGCACCAGATAGATTGCCGCGCTGTAGGAAACGATCGTCACCAGATAGAGGCGAAACAGGATTCTGAACATCGACTCAGCATTCCCACTCGGAACGGCTGAACAGATAACCCTTGCCCCACACGGTCTTGATCTTGCGCGCTTCGCCCGCGTGGTCGTCGAACTTGCGTCGCAGCTTGGAAATCGCCACGTCCACCGAGCGGTCGGTGCCGTTGAACTCTATGCCGCGCAGGCGTTGCAGGATCTGGTCGCGGCTCAGCACTTCACCGGCATGACGGGCCAGCACCACCAGCAGGTTGTATTCGCCACTGGACAGCTCGACCGGTTGCTCGCGCCAGGTCACGGTGCGCTCCGACAGGTCGATGCACAGGTTGCCCATCAGGATGCGGTCGTTGGCGGTCATCGGCTCGCCGAGGCTGCTGCGGCGCAACAAGGTGCGCACTCGCGCCAGCAGAACTCGCGGCTCGCAGGGCTTGGTGACGTAATCGTCGGCGCCCATTTCCAGGCCCAGCACCTGATCGTGGCTGTCATCGCGGGCCGTGAGCATCAGGATCGGCAGCGTTGCCGAGTCGGCGCGCAGCAATCGACAGACCTGCAAACCGTCGAGGCCCGGCAGCATCAGATCGAGAATCACCAGATCCGGCGGATTGAGCCGCGCCCGTTCGCGCACATGGTCGCCACGACCGATCACGCTGACGGAGTAACCGTTGCGTTCCAGGTAGCTGGAAATCAGTTCGGCGAGGGCGGTGTCGTCTTCGACCAGGAGGATGTTGGGCATTGAGGTGATCCAGAGCGAGCGATGGCGACGGTCATGTCGCAATAAATTTCAAGGCGTAAAGGATATACGCCCTCACTCGTCCCTGAGCAAAACCCTTACACAATTTCACACAGCACCTACAAAGCTTCACCGCTACCTTCGGTGCCTGCCCGTAGGATGCGCACATCAATATTGGGGGTTGTACATGTCGAAGAATCTGCTGGCCGGGCTCGGCCTGATCGCATTGGCGCTGACGCTGAGTGCCTGTGGTAAATCCTCGAGCACTGAGGAACAGGCGCCACCGGCCACCGTGCGGGTCGAAACCCTTGAGGCGCGCCCCCTGTCGATCAGCAGCGAACTGAGCGGGCGCATTGCCGCGCCACGCATTGCCGAAGTCCGCGCCCGAGTGGCCGGCGTCGTGCTGCAACGCACCTACCGCGAAGGCAGCGACGTGAAAAAGGGTGACGTGCTGTTCCGCATCGATCCGGCGCCATTCAAGGCTGACCTCGACAGCGCCGAAGCGGCCCTGCGTAAAGCCGAAGCCAATGCGTTCCAGGCAAAACTGCAGGAACAGCGCTACGCCCAGTTGATCGATGACAAGGCCATCAGCGCTCAGGACTACGACAACGCTCGCGCCAATGCCCGGCAAACCGCCGCCGACGTCGCCGCCAACAAGGCTGCGGTCGAACGGGCGAAGCTGAACCTCGGTTACGCCACCGTCACCGCGCCGATTTCCGGGCGTGTTGGCCGTGCCCTGGTGACTGAAGGTGCGCTGGTTGGCCAGAACGAAACCACGCCCATGGCGCTGATCCAGCAACTGAACCCGATCCACGCCGACCTCACCCAGTCGACCCGTGAATTGAATGAGCTGCGCCGGGCCTTCCGTTCCGGCCAGTTACAGCAGGTCGGCCAGGATCAGGTCAAGGCCACGCTGATTCAGGACGACGGCAGCCTCTATCCGCTACCGGGCAAATTGCTGTTCAGCGACATCACGGTCGATCCGGGCACCGGGCAGATCATCCTGCGCAGCGAGTTCCCCAACCCGGACCTTGATCTGCTGCCCGGCAGCTACGTTCGTGTGCGCCTTGAGCAAGGCGTGATCCAGCATGGCCTCACCGTGCCGCAACGCGCGGTGCAGCGCGACAGCGCCGGTGTGGCGCAAGTCCTGACCGTCGACGATCAGATGCGCGTCGCCCAGCAGCCAGTGCAACTGGGCGCCGTGCAGAACGACCGCTGGATCGTTACCGGCGGCCTCAAGCCCGGCGACCGCATTGTCATCGAAGGCCTGCAACACGCCCGTCCGGGCGAAGTGGTGCAGATCGACGACACCCCTCTTCCACTTGCCCAGACCTCTGGTCAGTAAGCAGGACGCTCTTCTATGCCGCAGTTCTTTATCGACCGCCCGGTGTTCGCCTGGGTCGTCGCGTTGTTCATCCTGTTGGCCGGTGCGCTGGCCATCCCGCAATTGCCGGTGGCGCAATACCCCGACGTCGCGCCGCCGCAGATCGAAATCTATGCCGTGTACCCGGGCGCCTCGGCGCAGACCGTCGACGAGAGCGTGGTCAGCCTGATCGAGGAAGAGCTCAACGGCGCCGATCACCTGCTGTATTTCGAATCGCAAAGCAGCCTCGGCAGCGCCACGATCAAAGCCACGTTCCAACCGGGCACCAACCCGGAACTGGCGCAGGTCGATGTGCAGAACCGCCTCAAGGTGGTCGAGTCGCGTCTGCCGCAAGCGGTCAACCAGCAAGGCTTGCAGGTGGAGAAAGTCTCCGCCGGTTTCCTGCTGCTGATCACTCTCACCTCCAGCGACGGCAAACTCGACGACGTGGCGCTCAGCGATTACCTGGCGCGCAACGTGATGAACGAGATCAAACGCATCGACGGCGTCGGCAAGGCTCAGTTGTATGGCGCCGAACGGGCGATGCGGATCTGGGTCGATCCGCAGAAGCTGATCGGTTTCAACCTGACCCCGGCCGACGTCAACGCCGCCATCGTCGCGCAAAACGCTCAGGTGTCGGCGGGCAGCATCGGCGATCTACCAAATCCGAGCACCCAGGAAATCACCGCGACGATTCTGGTCAAGGGTCAGCTGTCGACGCCGGAAGAATTCGCCGACATCGTGCTCAAGGCCAACCCGGACGGCTCCACCGTGCGCATCAAGGATGTGGCGCGGGTCGAGATCGGCAGCCAGGAATACCAGTTTGGCACCCGTCTGAACGGCAAGCCGTCCACCGCCGTCGGCGTGCAACTGGCGCCGGGCGCCAACGCCCTCAGCACCGCAACGCTGATCCGGGCGAAGATGGATGAGCTGTCGCGCTACTTCCCTGCCGGCGTGGAATACAAGATCCCCTACGACACTTCGCCGTTCGTGAAGGTCTCGATCACCAAAGTGGTCTACACCCTCGGCGAGGCGATGCTGCTGGTGTTTGCGGTGATGTTCCTGTTCCTGCAGAACATCCGCTACACCCTGATCCCGACGCTGGTAGTGCCGGTGGCGCTGATGGGCACCTTCGCGACCATGCTCGCGCTGGGTTTCTCGATCAACGTGCTGACCATGTTCGGCATGGTGCTGGCCATCGGCATTCTGGTGGACGACGCCATCGTGGTGGTGGAGAACGTCGAACGAATCATGGCCACCGAAGGCCTGTCACCGAAAGAAGCGACGCGCAAGGCGATGACCCAGATCACAGGCGCGATCATCGGCATTACGCTGGTGCTGGTGGCGGTGTTCATTCCGATGGCGTTCATGCAGGGTTCGGTGGGCGTCATCTATCGCCAGTTCTCGCTGTCGATGGCCACCTCGATCCTGTTCTCGGCATTCCTCGCCCTGACCTTGACCCCGGCGTTGTGCGCAACCTTGCTCAAGCCGATCGCCAAGGGCGAACACCACGAAAAAACCGGGTTCTTCGGCTGGTTCAACCGCCGCTTCGAGCAACTGACCGATCGTTATCAGGGCTGGGTCGGTTACGCGTTGAAGCGTACCGGTCGTTATCTGTTGATCTACGTTGTGTTGCTGGTCGGCCTGGGCTTGTGCTTCGCGCGCCTGCCCTCCTCGTTCCTGCCGGTCGAGGACCAGGGTTACACCATCACCGACATCCAACTGCCGCCCGGTGCGAGCAAGAACCGCACGGTGCAGGTGGTCGAGCAGATCGAAGCGCACAACGCCGGCGAACCGGGTGTCGGCGACAGCACGGTGATTCTCGGTTTCAGCTTCTCCGGCAGCGGGCAGAACGCCGCGCTGGCGTTCACCACGCTCAAGGACTGGTCGCAGCGTGGTCACGACGACTCGGCGAGCTCGATTGCCGACCGCGCCAACATCGCCCTGAGCCAGATCAAGGACGCCGTGGCCTTCGCCGTGCTGCCACCGCCCGTGGATGGTCTGGGTACGTCCAGCGGTTTCGAGTTCCGCCTGCAGGATCGCGGCGGCCTCGGTCATGCGACCTTGATGGAAGCGCGCACCCAGTTGCTGGCCGCCGCCGAGAAAAGCCCGATCCTGATGAACGTGCGTGAAAGCGCGCTGGCCGAAGCGCCGCAAGTGCAGCTGGAAGTGGATCGCAAGCAGGCCAATGCCCTGGGGGTTTCGTTCGCCGATGTCGGCAACGTGCTGTCCACTGCCATCGGTTCCTCGTACGTCAACGATTTCCCCAATCAGGGCCGCATGCAACGGGTTGTCGTGCAGGCCGAAGGCGACCGGCGCAGTCAGGTCGATGACTTGCTGAGGATGCACGTGCGCAACGACGCCGGGAAAATGGTGCCGCTGTCGGCGTTCGTCCGAGCCACATGGACTCAAGGCCCGGCGCAGTTGACCCGCTACAACGGCTACCCGGCAATCTCGATCTCCGGCGAACCGAAACCCGGTCACAGCACCGGGGAAGCCATGGCGGAAATCGAACGGCTGGTGGCGCAAGGCCCGAAAGGTCTGGGCCAGGAATGGACCGGTCTGTCGTTGCAGGAACGCTTGTCCGGCAGTCAGGCGCCGATCCTCCTCGGCCTGTCGCTGCTGATCGTATTCCTGTGTCTGGCGGCGTTGTACGAGAGCTGGTCGATTCCTACTTCCGTGCTGCTCGTTGTGCCGCTCGGCGTGCTCGGCGCGGTGCTGGCGGTCACGCTGCGCGGGATGCCCAACGACGTGTTCTTCAAGGTCGGGCTGATCACCATCATCGGCCTGTCGGCGAAGAACGCGATCCTGATCATCGAGTTTGCCAAGAGCCTGTATGACGAAGGCCATGATCTGATTGATGCCACGCTGCAAGCGGCGCGTCTGCGGTTGCGGCCGATTGTCATGACCTCGCTGGCGTTCATTCTGGGCGTGGTGCCGCTGGCGATTGCCACGGGTGCGAGCTCGGCAAGTCAGCAGGCGATTGGTACCGGGGTGATTGGCGGGATGATTACGGCGACGTTGGCAGTGATTTTTGTGCCGGTGTTTTTTGTGGTGGTGGTGAAAGCCGTAACCCGGTGGGCTGGCAAGAAATGAATTTTCGCTATAAGGCGATTGGCTTTTATACCTGTCATATTTGACAGGTTCATAAAATACTAAAAAACCCTAAATTGGCTCCTGATTCACTCACGAACAGGAGCCGTCAATGAACATTCAAAAAACCAGTTTAGCGAACTCTTTCACTGCTCAAACTGACGACCCAAACGCCGAGAAATTTTCTGCCGACAGATTTTTCATTTCAGGTACTGACACTGCGATTATCAGTGCTCGAATGTCTGTAGCGGATCAGCTTTATACCTATAGAAGTATCGTTATATATCTCGAGGCTCCCGGAAAAATTGAGAACAAAACCTACGACTTGAGCGCAAGCAATCCTGAGGTGCGTGTCCACTGGTTGAAGAGCAACGATACAATCGTACTGTCGCCCTATGTAGCAAACAGAGGGACGTTGACGATCAGCTTTGACCCAGAAAAAAACGTTGCATATGGCACACTGAATTTCACGGCGGAAGATCCAACGGGTGATCAAGTCGTAGTCAGCGCTGGAGCGTTTGATATTCAGAATGCTGATTCAAACCTAGATCACCTGAATGCCGAAAAAAATAATGCGACCGGCTCCGCCTCGGCACATGTTGAAATCGCTGATTACGACAAAAAATTCGAGTATCGGTCGACAAACGCAATCCTGAATCTGGAACAGAACCATCCAGCGCTTGGTAAATCCTGGGTAGTTCATACCGAAGATATAGCTTCAAGGCCTGATCCACACCACCGAGTCCTCACTTTTCATGTTTCAACAAGCGTTGCACAGAACAAACAGTATGATTTAGCAGCCGAGACCAAACAGGTAGAAGCAATATTTATGATCGTTGACGGCAGGATTGACCCCTTCCGCCCGCAAAATGGCCAGATAACCTTCACATCGTTGCCCGACCCAGAGACTGCAGAAGGAGAGATGAAGGCGACATTCAGCTTCACAGGTATTTCAGATGACGGAGTAACCGCTGAGATATCCAATGGCATCCTGTCTGTCGAAAAGTGACAGGATCAGAATGCGATAAGTATTCGATCTCAAGCGCCTTGCTACTTCTACCAAGCGTGTATCGAGGCGTTTACCTTAATAGACTGCTCATGGCTTTATTCCGCGCCAACCACTCTGACGAGTATGGCCAACATCTCTCAATTTCACAGCACCAGCCAGAACCCACACCCATGCTATGGTTTGCTCGACGCCGTCAACAAAGAGCCGCCCATGCGCTTCCTCGCCCGTACCCACCCTCGCCTTTCCGCCGCCGCCCTGTTCGGCCTTGCCGTCGGCCTGCTGGTGCCCGCCGATTCCATCATCAGCAAGATCCTCATCGGCTGGAACGCCGGGGTCTGGACCTATCTGGCGCTGATGCTCTGGCTCACCGCACGGGCGAAGGCGCCCGACGTCAAACAGATCGCCGTCATCGAGGATGAAAACGCCGGGTTGGTGCTGTTGGTTGTGTGTATTGCAGCACTGGCCAGCCTGGCGGCCATCACGATTGAACTGGCCGGCAGCAAGGACCTGGAAACCACCCGCAAACTGCTGCACTACGGTTTTACCGCACTGACGGTCATCGGCTCATGGCTGCTGATCGGGGTGATTTTCTGCGTCCACTACGCCCGGCTGTTTTACACCTGGGACGGCAAGGAGCCAGCGCTGCGCTTTGCCGAAGGCCTGACGACACCCAATTACTGGGACTTTCTGTACTTCTCGTTCACCATCGGCGTGGCAGTGCAGACGGCGGATGTCGGCGTGGCCACGCGGGAGATCCGCAAGATCGTACTGGCACAGTCGTTGATCGGGTTTGTGTTCAATACTGCGATTCTTGGCTTCTCGATCAACATCGCCGCCGGGCTCTTCGGCTGAGCGCACAAAAAAAACGCCCCGGCACTGCTGCACGGGGCGTTTGTTGTTTCAGCGCATCAGAAGAAGTAACTGACTCGCAGACTGCCACTCCAGTCCTGATTGACGGTGTTGCCTTTGCTGCCACCGACCTGACCGGAAACCTGCCAGTTGCGTTGCGCCGGCGTCCACTTCAGACCTGCGCCATATTCGACCCCGCTGCTGGCGCGATCATCATCGAAGCTGTCATCGTTGATCTTGACTCGGTTGGCTTTGACAAACTCATGGTTGGCGCCCAACGACAGGCTCGGCTCCAACAGACTGCCGTTATCAAGAGCGATGACTCGTCCCCCCCTCACCCCGGCGTTGCCCTGGAGCGAGCGCATGGTGTCGGCCTTGACCTTGAGACCATTGTCCAGACGATAGCTTTCACTTTGGGTCGCGCCGGTCGATACCCGGACCTGCGGCTCGACAAACCAGTTGTCCTTCAGACGAATGTGTTTGCCCACTGCCACCGAACCGCTTGCGCCCAGAGCCTTGTAATCGCCCTTGGCCTGGGTGCCGTCGCTCATGGTGACCTTGGCCTTGTTATCGAACTGGTTGACCTTGGCCATGAGGTTGACGAATACACCGCTTTCAACATCGTACGTGCTGCCGTAAACGCCTGCATTCAGGCTGTCGACCGTCGCGCTGGAGCCGTATTTGAGGTCCATGTTTGTGTGGCTGGCGCCCACAAAACCACCGATGACCCAGGCACGGCCAGCGATATACACCGTGGTATCGGCACCACCGGTGATGCTGTTCGTGTTCTGGCTGTAGCCATTGCCATAGGCATTTTTGACGCTGTACTGGTTGCCATTCGTACGCACCCAGACACTGTTACTCAATTTAGTGGTGTCACTGTCGCTGGCCGCGCGAAGAGAAGCGTCGGGTTGGAGGCTCAATCCACGATCACCGATCTGGTCGCTGAGCATGTTCATTTCCGCGTTCAGTACGCTGCGGGCACTGCCGGCCAAAGCCAAGGCGGTGTTGGTCGAGGTGCTGACAGTTCCCTTGTCGGGGTTGAGGTACAGACCCTGCCCGTCCTGCTTCAGTCGGTAAACGAATGTACCGGCATCCACCGTGTCTTTATTGGCCAGCGTAAAAGCAGCGGTGCCGGCGGCAATATTGCCGACTTTCACCGGTTCTGCGGTAACAGGCGTCGTTCCGGTGGCAGAGACCAGCAATTGATGCTGACCGCTTGCAGAGCCGGTCACGTTCAGGAAGTCAGTACTGCCAGTCCCGAGATCGGTGCCCATCACGAAGGTGCCTTTACCTGTGAGATTGCCGATATTCAACTGCTGGAACTGCTCGTTGGTGCCCATTTGCACGACACCGTCGTTCATACCCAGATTCTGTACGGTGCTATCACCGGTCATGACCCATCGCGCAGCATTGTTGATGGTCAGGTTACCCGAGTTGTTGATCTGGCCCGTGAGCACCGAACCGTTGTCCAGCAGCACGCTGCCGTTGGTATCGCTGGTGACGTTACCGGTCAGCGAGCTGCCATTGTTCAGTGAGAGGCTGGCGACATTGTCGACGTTGCCGTTGATAACCGAGCCGTTGTTCAGGCTGACAGTGGCCGCTGTTCCCGCGACGGCCTCTACGTTGCCGTTCAAGGTAGCGCCGCTGTCGAACCTGGACTGGGTGACGTTCTGTAGATTGCCGTTGAGCGTGGCGCCGTTCTGCATCAGCAGTGCAACCGTACTGCCGGTTTCGGCAATCACATTGCCAGTCAGGGTGCTGGCGTCGACATTGAAGTTGGCGGTGGAGCGGTTGATTGCTCTCAACACCGAGCCGTCCCCGCCGACCAGTTCGGAATTGTCACTGACATTGATGGTGGCGACAGTTCCCGCACTCCCGGACGAACCCAGCACGATGGCCGATCCGGTTCCGCCGTTCACGCGAGTGTTGCTAAGTGTCACTGTGCTGGCATTGACGCCTACCGTGTCGGTCACGATTTGTAAGCCGTCCTGTGCGCCGGTAATCGTGCTGCCCGTCGCTGCAAGCGTCGCGCCGCCCAGTTGCACACCGTAACTGGTGGCGCCTGTGCCGACGACAGTGGAGTCTGTAAGGTTCAGCACGGCAAAACCTACCGCTTGTACGCCGCCGATCAGGCCTGTGATGACGCTGTTACCCGTCACGGTGGCAGAAGAGGATGCAGGGGTGCTGATGTTACGTCCCAGCAAAAGTCCGAAACTGTTGGTGCTGGTGATCGTCGAGTTGTCGATCGTTGCATTGCTGTCGATCAGTTGAATGGCTCCACGGCCCGACGCGCTGTTGACCGTAGCGCCGGACATGTTCAACGAGGAGGTGTTTGCATCGATTCGCTGGCTCTGACCACCGTTGAAAACGACATTGGCACTTTGTGAACTGATGGTCAGCGCTGTCGCGTTGTTGACGGTCAGTGTTCCCCCCTGAGACACCACCCAGGCTTCCGGCGCAGGTGGATTGGTGACCACTTCACTTTCGCCCGGCAACAGCGTTCGGCTATAGGCCTCGGGTGCCGCGATCAATGTTGCCACCATCATCAGTCTGATGGTGTTCGGCTGTTTGAAACGAAAAAAAATGGACATGGGTACTTCCTCAAATCTGCACGATTACAAAAGCTGTTTTTTCGGCAGTATTGAAAGCGCCCACCTAAAAAACGTCCGACAGCCTAATGAGAAAACCGAATGTTTTATGTAGGAATAGTCCTTATATGCACGACGATTTATCCTCCCAGAGTGAAGGCATCCTCGATCTCCTTCTCTTTGATAATGGAAAAAATCGCGAGAGAGACAATCGAGTCTCCCTCGCGGCGCAAACAAGTTCAGCACATTGATATCAACCCTAAACTGGGGCTAGTGTCAGATCGCAATAGAAGTTGCTGCTATTGATAGTATCCAAAGGCTTGATAACCGGAGTTGATGATTGCAGGCCATTCTGAGCTGTAATCCAGTATTTACCCCATGCAACCGCCCCTCGCCTCGGTTGGGCAGCCTTGAAGTTTGCAGCAGTACCAACGCCTGCAACGTCAGGTATGTTGGCGGCCTGAATGGTGTAAGTTGCCGAGGCAGCCGTACCGGGAATCAACGCAGTACCCGTTGCATTTGAATGCGCTTCAAAATGTGCCGTGACAACTGTTGCCGGCGGTAGTAGTGGAGTCTTCGCAATCTGCAGTCCCAGTACATAGCCACTAGTAGGACTCGTCATCCCATAGCACTCGATATAGTCGCGCACCAAAGGACTACGAATTCTGATTGTAGGATCCGGCAGAACAATCGGAATTTGATTGACGATCACTGTCTTCGGCAAGGATTTATTGACGTTCTTGCCTAACCCGGTTATCTCGATAGTGTAGCGAGCCGTATCGCTAGGAGGTTTCAACTTGGCCATCTCGTTTGCCGGGATCGGTTCAGAAAAACCCTGCACAGCCACGAGCGGACTAAAAGTAGCAAAAGGAACTGTCGCGGTACCCAAGTAACACTTGACCGAATGCGTGGGCAAAATATCCGGATCGTTAATACCATTCGTCACCGTGAATGTACCTGGTTTGGTCCGATCATCAGCCGAAACAACGTCTGGAACATTGGAAGCCCCCGTTACAACCGGAAGTTGAAGATCCGGATTGTCCAGTTCCGGCGGGTTGACAGGAATTACACCAGCGATACGCGAATCAAAAGTAAAGATTGCAGTCGGTGACTCTGCATCAGGCGAAAGTCCGGTACGCACTATTACGGATTTGATCTCGATGTCCACGGGGTCATCGGTATCAGCAAACAGCGGATACAGATCTGTGAAGTCAATATCAAAACTCAAATTAGCGTTAGCCCATTGTTGTGTGGCAGTCTCAAAAAAAACAGTCACATCGAGAGCTTTAGTTAATACCAAATAGACTTCATCCCCAGTCACCGCATTCAGGATACTTGAGTTTTCGACAATAGCCGCAAGCGGGATCGGGGCCGGAGGCGAAGCCGTATTTAGAAAGTCCTCCCAATAAAGCGTAGTGGCGTAATTTGGATCGGTTTTTGGCACCAACGGCGCTTTATTGATCGATGGCGCCAAGGGTAATGCCAATGTCAGAAGGCCAACAGACGCAGACTTTTCACCTTCGTTACCGAGCCAGTCAATCCACTGATAGACCACATTGACGCGACCATTCGGAAATTTAAGCAACTCAGTGCTATCAATATCCAATGCACCAGTAGCAGGGACTTCGGCATCCCATACCAACACTTCCAGCACGCCGGAGATAAACCAGACCTTCAAAATATCATCGGAACGACGCCACAAGTAAGTGGTATTCACCGTGAGATTAATGTTCGCATTATTATCGATCCAGGTTTTGTCAATAGTCCGCAGCGGAAGCGGAGTGCCATTGACAAAGACTGGAGCGGGTGTCGGCTTGATTTTTTTGGGTGGATTTTTTGTATTGACCGGTGCAGTTTGGTCAGTAATGAACTCAATGGGTGGGTCGGATGGATCAGAGTTACCGCCATCGTCTTTATAAAGGTCAAGCCTGAACTCCCAGACAGTCGGTCCAGGTGACGTAGCCTTTTCCGCAAAAAGTTTTGCATCGAAAGGCAACAGGATAGTTGTAGGAGGACGGCTTGCAACCGGGCCAAGCTCAATTTTATCTGGATAATCAATCCAGTTCGGATCGCCTTTTTCACGGTACTGAACCTCAATACTATCTCTATCAAACTCTTCGTCTGAACGAGTAAAGTTGAAATTCACGACGCCGGAATCCAGCACTGCTTTCGCAATAAAACCTCCTGCCAGCGTATCAATTGAAACGACCGAATTAACCCCACCGCCTGACGAGGTAGAAACTGGCCGTGGTGTTTTAGGTACAAATTTAATTCCCATTTCTTTATCTCCTTGCGCGTTCAGGCCGGAAGGGCCAGGTTTTCCAGGTGTTACTCGATCGATTTTCACCAATCCTTTTTCTGACTCAGCAATGAGTTTTCCGCCACGAAACACCTGACAGACGAAAACAGCTGAATCATCATCAATTAACAAACTTATATGATTAAGAAACGGCACTACATGATTAAAGCCATTTGTTATATCTGTATTGAAAAGCGGTTTTTCCCAGCGACCATAAGCTTCTGTTACCTCAGGACCACTTCCGTTGAGGCTCCGGTATCCCCTCCAGAAAATCACTGCGGCATCTCCGGGCAAAGCAATATTGATCAAGGAAGGAATTTTGAGAGTGCCGCCACTCGTCAATGGAGGGTTCGTATTGTTATTCCAATACCCCCAGAGTGTTGCGCCCACCGCCACAAGTTCCGAAAAGGTTAAAAGAGGCGTGTGATCGATGGTCAGTTTACGCAGTGGAGAATCGTCTCCATTACCTCCACCTCGCTTCCACAATTTGTAATAAACGTACGCAACACCATCAGTTGCCATTTGTTTGGGAGTCAAAGGCACATAAACAAAAAGGCCGATAATCCCCGCAGGATAAGTCTGGTCAAAAATAATTGTTTCTATTGAATTTTGAACCCAAAACACCACCAATTGGTCATTGGGCCCTGTGTCATCCGGGCGAGGAATAACAATACGAGTGCCATTCTTCAGAATATCTCTGGGGATATTTCCATCCAGATCGTTGTCGTCAACACCTTCGACTGAAAGCGGTTGCGCCAGTACCCCTATAGGCGTCTTAGCGGTTTGATTAGTGGGTGTTGAAGTCATTTTTTCCATCACCGATTGGTACTAGACTCTTGAAAAACCCAGGTACTTTCTTTCGCTGTTCTGTCGGGAAAATTAGGCGCTTCAACAGAGAGTTTTCCTACTGTCAGATCTGACAGGTATTGCTACCGTCTGTCGGACTTATCCGACTTCCACCCCGCGACGCAAAGCATCTTCACTTGACGCCACCAAGGGGTTTGGTGTCTCCTGAAACCGGTTTCAGACAATAAGAAGACTCAACCGTGAACGATTTCTCCGCCGCCCAGCGCAGCCGCGTGACCATGCTCGACGTTGCCGAACACGCTGGCGTGTCCAAGGCCAGCGTCTCGCGTTTTATCGGCGACGACCGCGCCCTGCTCTCCGATGCCATTGCCCAGCGCATCGAGCAGTCCATTGCCGAACTCGGCTACCGCCCCAATCAGATGGCGCGTGGATTGAAGCGCGGACGCACCCGCCTGATCGGCATGCTGGTGGCCGATATCCGCAACCCTTATTCGATTGCCGTGATGCACGGGGTGGAGACCGCTTGCCGTCGACACGGCTACAGCCTGGTGGTGTGCAACACCGACCGCGATGACGAGCAGGAGCGCCAACACCTGGCGCTGTTGCGCTCGTACAACATCGAAGGGCTGATCGTGAACACCCTGGGTCATCACCGGGATGAGCTGGATGAGCTGAAGCGGGAAATGCCGCTGGTGCTGGTGGATCGCAAGGTCGACGGGCTCGACAGCGACATGGTCGGGTTGAACAACCCGCAGGCCATCGAGATGGCGCTGGAGCATCTTCAGCAGCGTGGCTATCGAGATGTGTTGTTGGTGACGGAACCCTATGACGGCACGAGTTCGCGGATCCAGCGGGTCAGCAGTTTTCAGCAGCAGATTGGCCAGCGCAAATGCATGAATGGTGCGGTGCTGGAAACCGGCTCGAGCCTTGCGAGCGATCTTCAAACCTTTTTGAACACACCTGATAACGGCCCGAAAGCCTTGTTCTGCGCCAATGGCGTGGCGGCGCTGGCCTGTACCCTGGCGTTACGTGAGATCGGCTGCCGGCTGTTCGAGGACGTCGGGCTGATCGCGCTGGATGATCTGGACTGGTATCCGTTGGTGGGCAGCGGGATCACCGCCCTCGCCCAGCCAACTGCCGAAATGGGTGCGCAGGCATTTGAATGCTTGCTCAAACGCTTGCGTGGGACTGATGAAGCAGCGCAAACCCTCGATTTTACGCCGGTCCTGGTCGAGCGTGGCTCGACGCGCGGAATAGCGAAATAAGGCCCTACGGGGCCACCAAATTTTTTTTGAACAAAAATGAAACCGGTTTCAGAGGTAGATAACAATGAATAAACCTGCCGTTTCCATCAGTCTTTCCAGCTACGGCGCCGACCTCGTCCGACGCCATGGCCAGGCTTCGTTCATCGAAGTGCTGGCCGCTGCGGGCGCCAATCGCATCGAATGGCGCGAAGAGTTGCTCACCAACGAAGTCCCCGAAAAACTCGCCGCAGCCACGCAAGCTCAAGCCATGCAAAGCATCTACTCCTCGCCCACCGAACTATGGCTGGCCGGCCAGTCGCGGCCCAATCCCGAACTCATCACCGCGCTGCAAAACGCCGAAGCGTTCGGCTCGAAGTGGCTGAAGGTTTCCCTTGGCTTCTTCACCGACAACACCGATCTGCAGACGCTGGCGCAGATCCTTGCGCAAAGTCCGGTGCAACTGCTGGTGGAGAACGACCAGACCCTGCACGGCGGTCGCATCGAACCGTTCCAGCGCTTCTTCGCCGCCGTCGAGCAACACAACCTGCCGATCAAAATGACCTTCGATATCGGCAACTGGCAGTGGCAAGACCAGTCCGCCAGCAGCGCCGCACGGTTGTTGGGCCGTCACGTCGGCTATGTGCATTGCAAAGCCGTGGCCCGCCGTGCCGACGGCAAGCTGGTGGCCGTGCCGCCGGCCGCCACCGACCTGCATCTGTGGGAACAACTGCTGCGGCACATGGCCCAAGGGGTCATGCGCGCCGCCGAGTACCCGTTGCAGGGCGATGATCTGGTGCAACTCACCACCGAACACGTCGCCGCCCTCGCCCGCCTCGGCCAATCCCGCCTGGAGCCTGCTCATGTCTGAGATCGATATTCTGTCGTTCGGCGAAACCATGGCCATGTTTGTTGCCGAACAGAGCGGCGATCTGGCCTCCGTCGACCAGTTTCACAAACGGATTGCCGGGGCCGACAGCAATGTGGCCATCGGCTTGTCTCGACTGGGTTTCAACGTTGCGTGGCTGAGCCGGGTCGGTGCCGATTCGCTGGGTCGCTTCGTGGTCGAAACCCTGCACGGAGAGGGTCTGGATTGCAGCCACATTGAAGTCGATCCAGCACACCCGACCGGTTTCCAGCTCAAGTCCCGCAACGATGACGGCAGTGATCCGACGGTCGAGTACTTCCGTCGCGGCTCGGCAGCCAGTCACCTGTCGCCGAAGTCGATCAACCCAACGCTGCTCGGCGCCCGGCATCTGCACGCCACCGGCATTCCCCCGGCGCTGTCCGCGTCAGCCCGGGAAATGTCCCATGAACTGATGACCCGCATGCGCAACGCCGGGCGCAGCGTGTCGTTCGACCCGAACCTGCGCCCGAGCCTGTGGGCCAGCGAACGGGAGATGATCAGCGAGATCAACCGCCTCGCCGCCCTCGCCCACTGGGTCTTGCCGGGGTTGAGCGAAGGCCGCTTGCTGACCGGGTTTGAGGATCCGGCGGATATCGCTGCGTTCTATCTCGATCAGGGTGCCGAAGCCGTGGCGATCAAGCTCGGGCCGCAGGGCGCGTATTACCGCACGCATCTGGATCAGGGGTTTGTCGCCGGGGTGCCGGTTGAAACTGTGGTCGACACGGTCGGTGCCGGGGACGGATTTGCGGTGGGGATGATCAGTGCCCTGCTGGAGCACCTGAGTTTTCCCGAAGCCGTCAGACGTGCCAACTGGATCGGCAGCCGGGCGGTGCAGAGCCGTGGCGACATGGAGGGTTTGCCGACGCGATCCGAACTCATGACTGATCGTTCCCACGCTCCTGCGTGGGAATGCAGCCCGTGACGCTCTGCGTCACATGGGACGCGAAGCGTCCCCGGAGGCGTTCCCACGCAGAGCGTGGGAACGAGCAAGCAATAAACAATTGAACCTGCTGCGACAAAAACAACAAGCTCAGGAGCAAGACCATGAAAACCGCAACCCTCGCCACCCGCCGCTGGTGGTACATCATGCCGATCGTGTTCATCACCTACAGCCTGGCGTACCTGGACCGAGCCAATTATGGCTTTGCCGCCGCGTCCGGGATGGCCGCCGACCTGATGATCACGCCGGGCCTGTCCTCGCTGCTCGGCGCGCTGTTCTTCCTCGGCTACTTTTTCTTCCAGGTACCCGGCGCGATCTATGCGCAAAAGCACAGCGTCAAGAAGCTGATTTTCGTCAGCCTGATCCTTTGGGGCGGGCTCGCCACGTTGACCGGCGTGGTCTCCAGCGCCTATTGGCTGATCTTCATCCGCTTCATGCTCGGCGTGGTCGAAGCGGCGGTGATGCCGGCGATGCTGGTGTATCTGTGCCACTGGTTCACCCGCGCCGAACGCTCCCGGGCCAACACCTTCCTGATCCTCGGCAACCCGGTAACCATGCTGTGGATGTCGGTGGTTTCAGGGTATCTGGTGCAGCATTTCAGCTGGCGCTGGATGTTCATCATCGAAGGTTTGCCGGCGGTGCTCTGGGCATTCATCTGGTGGAAGCTCGCCGATGATCGTCCGGCCCAGGCCAAGTGGCTCACTGACCGGGAAAAGCAGGATCTGGAAAGCGCACTGGCGGCCGAACAAGTCGGGATCAAAGCGGTGAAGAACTACGCCGAGGCCTTCCGTTCGCCGAAGGTGATCATCCTGGCGCTGCAGTTTTTCTGCTGGAGCATCGGCGTCTACGGCTTTGTGCTGTGGCTGCCGTCGATCCTCAAGGCCGGTGCGCAGATGGACATGATCGAGGCCGGCTGGCTGTCGGCATTGCCGTATCTGGCGGCAGTGATCGGCATGCTGCTGGTGTCGTGGGGCTCGGACAAACTGCAAAAGCGCAAACGCTTCGTCTGGCCGCCGCTGCTGATTGCCTCGGTGGCGTTCTACGGCTCCTACGCCCTCGGTGCCGAGCATTTCTGGTGGTCGTACACGCTGCTGGTGATTGCCGGCGCCTGTATGTACGCGCCGTACGGGCCGTTCTTCGCCATCGTTCCGGAGATTCTGCCGACCAACGTTGCCGGTGGCGCCATGGCGCTGATCAACAGCATGGGCGCCCTCGGTTCGTTCGGCGGCTCGTATCTGGTCGGCTACCTGAACAGCTCCACCGGTTCGCCCGGCGCCTCGTATCTGCTGATGAGCGGCGCGCTGATGCTCTCGGTGGTACTGACGATTTTCCTCAAGCCCGGCGCCAGCGACCGGGTGACGGCCAAGCGCGTCGCACCGCGCCCGCTGCCGGCCCATTCCTGAATTGACAGAGAGATGACTGCGATGAAAAAGCAGGTTGTGTTGTACAAGAAACTTTCGCCTTCTCTGATGGCCCGTCTGCAAGAGCAGGTCGACGTGACGTTGATCGACAGCCTCGACGCTGACGGTCTGATGAAACTGCGCGACGCGCTCCCCGGTGCTCACGGTCTGCTTGGCGCCAGCCTGAAACTGGATGCGGCGCTGCTCGATCTGGCACCCAAGCTTGAAGCGATTTCCAGCGTCTCGGTGGGTGTCGACAACTACGACATCGATTACCTGACCCGGCGCCGGATCATGCTGACCAACACCCCGGACGTCCTCACCGAAACCACCGCCGACACCGGTTTCGCGCTGATCCTGGCCACCGCCCGGCGGGTGGTGGAACTGGCGAACATGGTGCGCGGCGGTCACTGGCATCGCAGCATCGGCCCGGCGCATTTCGGCACCGATGTGCACGGCAAGACGCTGGGCATCATCGGCATGGGGCGGATCGGCGAGGCGTTGGCGCAGCGCGGGCATTTCGGGTTCGGGATGCCGGTGATCTATCACAGTAAGTCGCGCAAACCGGCGGTCGAAGAACGTTTCGATGCGCAGTACTGCAGCCTTGAGGATATGCTGCGGCAGGCGGATTTCATCTGCCTGACCCTGCCGTTGACTGCGCAGACTGAAGGTTTGATTGGCGCCGAACAGTTTGCGTTGATGCGTCCGAAAAGCATCTTCATCAACATCTCCCGGGGCAAGGTGGTGGACGAAGCCGCGATGATCGAAGCGTTGCGGCATAACCGGATTCGCGCGGCGGGGCTTGATGTGTTTGAACGCGAGCCGCTGAATCACGATTCGCCGTTATTGCAGTTGAACAACGTCGTGGCAACGCCGCACATGGGGTCGGCAACCCACGAAACGCGCGAAGCCATGGCGCGGTGTGCGGTGGAGAATCTGTTGGCGGCGCTGGCGGGAGAAAGGCCCGCCAACCTGGTGAATCCCCCACGTTGATCGTTCCCACGCTCTACGTGGGAACGATCACACGATCAGGCGCTGCGCACTTGCAAAAGCTGCGCAGCGCACAGCGCAATCCTTGAACACGCATCTGCAAGCTTCACCCGATCCACCACCAGCCCGATGCGAATATGCCCCGCCGCACTCGGCCCGAACGCTTCACCGGCCAGCACCGACACCCCATAACCCTCCAGCAGTCGCTCGGCAAAGCCCTGTGCTCCGATCCCCGTCTGACGCACATCGACCATCACGAACATCCCGCCGTCCGGCTTGATCGGGTACAACCCCGGACAGCCGCGCAACCGTTCGCACACCAGATCCCGACGCAAACGGTATTCCTCGCGCATCTGCGTCACTTCCGGCAGATCCTTTTCCAGTGCGACCTGCGCGGCCTTCTGCACAAAATCCGGCAGACCGAACAGCATGCTCAGCGACAGGTTCACCAGATGTTCGGCCAAGGGTTTGGGTCCGATCATCCAGCCGATGCGCCAACCGGTCATCGCGTGAGATTTGGACAGGCTGTTGATGGTCGCCGTGCGCTCGGCCATGCCCGGCAAACTCGCCGGACTGACGTGCTCACCCTCGTATAACAATTCGCTGTAGACCTCATCGCTGATCAGCCACAAGTCATGACGAATGCACAGCGCCGCCAGCTCCTGCCAGATCAACAGAGACAGACTGGCGCCGGAGGGGTTGTTGGGACTGTTGAGCAACAGGGCCCGCGTCCTGGGTGTAATCCGCGCCGAGACATCCGCCGGGTCGACTCGAAAGCCGTTTTCCGGACGAACCGGCACTGGCACCACGGTCGCGCCGCAAGCGCCAAACACGCCTTCGTAGGTGACATACATGGGTTCGGCGACGATGACTTCATCGCCCGGATCGAGCAGACATTGCGCCACCGAATACACCGCGCATTGCGCGCCGGGCAGCACGATCACATGCTCGGCATCGACGTCCTGACCGCTGCGTCGCCGATGGCGTTCGGCAATCCGCTTGCGCAGCTCCAGCCGGCCACGCACTTCGGAATAATGGGTATCACCCGCCAACAGGCTGTCGATGGCGCCGTGAATGATCGGCAGCGGCGTATCGAAATCCGGATCACCCACGGACAGCAGCAAGACATCAATGCCCCCGGCGCGCAGCTCCAGCGCTCGGTCGTGAATCCGCCAGGCCGCTGCACCCTCCCCGGCGATTCGTTGGGTCAAGGCTGAATAGCGCATGTACGTCTCCTGATTGCGCGGTCTCCAGCCTTCACCCTAGGTCAAATCACAAACCGCGCCACCATCGCATTCAAATCCACCGCCAGACGCGACAGTTCGTGGGTCGCAGCGCTGGTCTGGTTGGCGCCGGCGGCCGATTGGGTGGCGAGGTCGCGGATGTTGACCAGGTTGCGGTCGACTTCACGGGACACCTGCGCCTGCTCTTCCGAGGCACTGGCGATCACCAGGTTGCGTTCGTTGATCTGGTTGATCGACTGGGTGATCTGCTCCAGTGCGACGCCAGCGGCGCGGGCCATTTCAAGAGTGGACTGGGTGCGCTGGTTGCTTTGCTGCATCGACTCGACCGCTTCGCCGGTGCCGTTCTGGATGCCGGCGACCATTTTTTCGATTTCCTGGGTCGATTGCGCGGTGCGATGAGCCAGTGCGCGAACTTCGTCCGCTACCACGGCGAAACCGCGTCCGGCTTCACCGGCACGGGCTGCTTCGATGGCGGCGTTGAGCGCCAGCAGGTTGGTCTGTTCGGCGATGGCGCGAATCACGTCCAGCACCTTGCCGATGTCGCGGCCCTGAGCCGCCAGGCCTTCGATCATTTGCGCGGTGTTCTGCACGTCGTGGGTCATGGTCTGGATCGCGTCGACGGTTTTCACCACCTGGTCGCGACCTTCGCGGGCGGCGTGGGTCGACTGGTTCGACGCTTCGGAGGTCGACACCGCGTTGCGTGCGACCTCTTCCACCGCTGCGGTCATTTCGTTGACGGCGGTGGCGGCCTGTTCGATTTCGTCGTTCTGTTGTTGCAGGCCACGGGAGGCTTCTTCGGTCACGGCACTGAGTTCTTCGGCAGCGGCGCCCAGTTGCGTGGCGGAGCCGGCGATCTGCTCGATGGTCTTGCGCAGGTTGGTCTGCATCGCGGCCAGTGCTTCAAGCAGGCGCGCCGGTTCGTCCTTGCCGTCGATTTCAATGGCTTTGGTCAGGTTGCCGCCAGCGATGGTTTGCGCGGCAGCGACGGCGCGGTTCAACGGGGTGACGATGCTGCGGGTCAGCAACCAGGCCAACAACACCGTGGCAAATGCTGCGAAGACCGCCACGATGACAATGCCAGTGATCGCGCTGTCGTAGTGTTCACCAGCCTGAATGGACGCGTCCTTGGCACCGGCGGCATTGATCGCAATCAGTTTGTTGAGCTGCTCGCCCATCTGGTCGGTGCCGTCCTTGATCTTCGTGTTGATCAGGGTGCGCATGTCCTCGACCTTGTCCTGACGCGACAAGTCCATCATCTGGTTCTGGGCTTGCAGGTAGTTGTCCAGGGTCGTCGCGAAAGCCTGGTATTGCGCGCGCTCTTCACTCTCGGCCGGCAATGCGGCGTAGGCGGCCTGAGCGCTGCGTACCTTGTCCACCAGCACGCCGATGCGAGTCTGTGCTTCTTGCAGGCCGGCAGCGTCACGGTTGACCAGAATGCGGAACGACAGGATCCGCAGGCGCAATACGTTTTCCGTCACCACGCCAAGGTAAGTGACGCTGGGCAACTGATTGGTCTGCATTTCGACAGAGGCCTGGCGGATGACCGACATGCGGTTGACGGCGAATACGCCGAGCACGATCACCAGCAGGGCAATAAAGGCAAAACCGAGGAAGGCACGGGGCGCGATATTCAGATTACGCAAGGACATAGTAGGACTCTCGGATGATTGAAACTACGAGCGTCCATGCCGTGATCACTGACCCTTCGGGCGGGTTTCAGTCCGGCGTCACTGTGCTGGGAAATCTTGTGTGCGCCTGTTAGCTATATCGGCCAGGCTTTAGGAAGTTTGCGTGTAAAGAAGAAATATTTTTCAAAGTGTTGCGGGTGTTTCAACGTTGAAACACCCGCTGTTTTAGATGATGGGTGACAGGTCAGGTCGGGGTCGCCATGCGCCAGATGCGAGCGATGTCTGTGGCACGTTCGCGCAACAGGCGCGGGGCTTCGGCGCAGGCTTGTTCGAGGGTCATCGGGCCACTGGTGACGGCGAATGCTGCGTCGATACCGTGATCGTAAAGCTCCTGATAACCCTCGCCCAGAGTGCCGGCAATGACAATCACCGGTACGCCGTGTTGTTTGGCGATCCGTGCCACGCCAAACGGGGTTTTGCCGCGCAAGGTCTGCGCGTCGAAGCGCCCTTCCCCGGTGATCACCAGATCTGCGTCTTTCACTGCATCGGCCAGCCCGACCAATTCGGCGACCACTTCAACCCCGGCCTGGAACTGCGCGCCGAGAAACGCCTTGGCGGCAAAACCCAGTCCGCCCGCAGCACCGCTGCCAGGCTCATCACGAACGTCTTTATCCAACGCTTGCGCGCAGAGTTCGGCGAAGTGACCGAGGGCCTGATCCAGTTGCTGCACTTGCGCGGGTGATGCGCCTTTCTGCGGGCCGAAAATCGCCGAGGCGCCGTGGGGGCCGCACAGCGGATTGTTGACGTCGGCGGCGATGTCGAAACGGACTTGCGCCAGACGCGGGTCGAGTTCGGCGAGATCCAGTCTGGCAAGTTGCGCCAGTGCGAGACCGCCCGGCACCAACGATTGCCCTTGAGCATCCAGTAGTTTCACGCCCAGCGCCTGCATCGCCCCGGCGCCGCCGTCGTTGGTGGCGCTGCCGCCGATGGCCAGAATGACTCGTTGTGCGCCGGCATCCAGCGCTGCGCGGATCAGTTCACCGGTACCGAACGTGCTGCTGATGCACGCATCGCGTTGCCCCGGCGGTACCAGTTGCAGACCACTGGCCTCAGCCATTTCGATGATTGCGGTGTGGTTGTGCGGCAACCAGCCCCACGCGGCTTCAACCGCTGCGCCCAACGGGCCACGCACACGGGTGCGACGCAGTTCGCCTTCGCACGCGGCGAGAATCGACTCCACCGTGCCTTCGCCACCGTCGGCCATCGGGCATTTGACCAGCGTCGCCTGCGGCCAGACCTGCGCCAGACCCAGCGCAATGGCTTCTGCAACGCCTTGGGCACTCAGGCTGTCCTTGAACGAATCGGGGGCGATGACGATTTTCATGCGAATTCTCCAGTTCCAATGCCCCTCATGCTGCCAGTCGCTTTGCGCGTTGACGCCTGTCCGCTGCACAAGTTGGACAGGCGTTTATTGTTCATTTCGACAAATCGTCAGTCTGCGGCAGCAATTGCACACCCAGATACAACGCCAGCATCCCGTCGAGCCTTAGCGGATCGACCCCGCTCAACTCGGCAATTCGTTCCATCCGATAGCGCAGGCTGTTGCGGTGAATCCCCAACGCATCGGCGCAGGCCTGGCTCTGCCCGTCGTGATCGCACCAACTGCGCAGGGTCGCGAGCAACTGGCCGTTGTTGTCCTTGGCGATGACCTTGCGCAACGGTTTGAGCAGTTCATCCAGCGCATCATCGTTGCGATGGCGCCAGAGCATGACCGGCAAGCGATAGCGATTGAGAGTCAGCAGTCGAGAACGTGGCAACACTTCGCGGCCATAGGCGAGCAAGTCGCCGACCCGCCGATAGCAACGGCGCAACCCGGCCAGCCCATCGGCCTGTCCACCGACGGCGATGCGCAGGATGTTCCAGCCCAGGCCATCGAGTTTTTCCAGCAAACGATCATGCTCGACGTTCTGACTCGCCGGCCGGCACCACAGCAGCGACGACTTCGCGGAACTCACGCACCAGCTGTCCGGATAGCGCGTCATCAGCCAGGCACTCAGCGCCTCGACGGTCTGCCCCGGCCCATGCTCCAGACCCAATTCAAACAGATAGGGCACCCGCGTCAGTTGCGGTTTCAGCCCGAGTTGCTGAGCTTCATCGACCAAACGCGGCGAGTCCCCTGCTTCGCTCAACAGCAACGCGAGCAAGTCATCGCAGCGTTGCCGCCGCCACTGCTGCTCGGATTGCTGATTGCGCTGGCCAACGAGCATTTCAGCCGTCATGCGCACCAGTTCGGCGTAAGTGCGCAGTTGCTCCGGCTCACCAGTGATCCCGAGCACACCGATCAAACGCTGATCGAGCAGCAACGGCAGATTGATCCCCGGCTGCACGCCTTTCAGATGCACCGCCGTCTGCGCGTCAATCTCCACCACTCGCCCGTTAGCCAGCACCAGTTGCGCACCTTCGTGACGGGTGTTGATCCGCTCCGGCTCGCCACTGCCGAGGATCAGCCCCTGGCTGTCCATGACGTTGACGTTGTACGGCAAAATGGCCATGGCCCGGTCGACGATGTCCTGGGCGAGGTCGTGATCGAGTTCGAACATAAGGGCTGGAATCCTTGAAAACAGGCGCGGACGGTTGTTCACCCGCACAGGGTCTGGCGGCAAACCCTGTGCTCAGGCACAAAGACAATCCGGCCAAAGGTGGCCGAGACTCTCAGGGCGATCAACGTTACCCTTTGCATCGCAAAAAATCATAATAAAGAGAGAGCCGCCATGTCGCAGAGCGCCGCTGCCGCCCAGACCATCGATGACGATAAAAATGCCGTCTACAAACGCATCACCCTGCGTTTGATCCCCTTCATCTTCATCTGCTACCTGTTCAACTACCTCGACCGGGTCAACGTTGGATTCGCCAAACTGCAGATGCTTGACGCGCTGAAATTCAGCGAAACCGTGTACGGCCTTGGTGCCGGCATCTTCTTCATCGGCTACGTGCTGTGCGGCGTACCGAGCAACCTGGCCCTGACCAAATTCGGCCCACGGCGCTGGATTGCCGTGATGATGATCACCTGGGGCACGCTGTCGACCTGCCTGCTGTTCGTCACCACGCCGACCGAGTTTTACACCTTGCGCCTGTTCACTGGCGCCGCCGAAGCCGGGTTCTTCCCGGGCGTTGTGCTCTATCTCTCGCAGTGGTTCCCGACCTTCCGCCGTGGCCGGATCATGGCGCTTTTCATGTCGGCGATCCCGGTGTCCGGCCTGCTCGGCAGCCCGTTTTCCGGCTGGATCCTCAATCACTTCGCCGCCGGCCAAGGTGGCCTCGCCGGCTGGCAGTGGATGTTCCTGCTGCAAGGTATTCCGACTGTAATCCTCGGTGCACTCGCCTACTTCCTGCTGAGCGACAACTTCGCCAACGCCAAATGGCTGACCCCGCATGAGCGTTCGGTGCTGGAAGCGGATCAGGCAGAAGACCTGGCGAACAAACCCAAAACCACTTCCGATTCGTTGATTGCTGTGTTCAAAAACCCGGCGATCTGGGCTTTCGGCCTGATCTACTTCTGCATCCAGAGCGGCGTATACGCGATCAACTTCTGGCTGCCGTCGATCATCAAGAACCTCGGTTTCAGCGACAACCTGGTGATTGGCTGGTTGAGTGCGATTCCGTACCTGCTGGCGGCGGTGTTCATGCTGGTGGTCGGGCGTTCGGCGGACTTGCGTAAAGAGCGTCGCTGGCACTTGGTGGTGCCGATGTTGATGGGTGCTATCGGCCTGTTGATCGCGGTGAACTTCGCGGCAAATCCGGCGATTGCGATTCTTGGCCTGACCATTGCGACGATGGGTGCGCTGACCGGGTTGCCGATGTTCTGGCCGGTGCCGACTGCCATGCTGAGCGCGGGTGCTGCGGCGGGTGGGTTGGCGTTGATCAACTCGATGGGGCAGATGGCCGGGTTCCTCAGCCCTTACCTCGTCGGTTGGGTCAAGGACAGCACCGGGTCGACTGATGCGGCGCTGTATCTGCTGGCGGGGGTGATTGTTGGCGGGAGTCTGCTGGCGTTGCGGATGACGCGGACGTTGCGGGCTTAAGCCTTAGTCGAAATACAGAAACGGCCCATTGCGGGCCGTTTTTCATACACCTGTGAACCTGCCCCTAAACCATCCGAAATGGCGAGAAATAGGCAAGTGCCCTTTTCCATGAACGATCACCGAAACAGAGGCGAATCAGCAACACTCCCGCCGCCAAACTGCGGATCATCAGTTGGTACGCCAGCAACATTAGACGACATGCTTTGCAATCCGGCTTCGAGAGAAATGACGTACACACTGTCACCACCACCACTGGCGACATAAGCTCGCGTGTCATCGTGACTGATCGCGACACTGACAGATCCAGGTCCGATCGATGTGTAAGCGGTGATTGTCCCCCTGAGCAAGTCGATGGTCGCAAGCTTGTTGGTTTCCGCCAGACAGCAATAAGCCAGCGTACCGGCACGATTGAGAACAATATCTCTTGGTGTTCCGTTAACAGGGATTGTTCTGACAACTGCCCGTGTTTGAGTATCTATTTGCCGTATCTCACCGTTATAGGTAGATGTCCAAAAACAGCAATAAATGTATCTACCGTCTGGACTGACAGCCAAACCATACGGAACATTTGTCCCGATTAATGGAATCGTGGCAGTCACCGTCAATGATTGCGTGTCAATGATCGAAATCGATTTGTTTGTTCCTGTAGCACCATCAACGCAGCAAACAAAGAGACGATCTTGATTCGCAGTGATCGCCAGTGACCACGGATTGACGCCTACCGGGATACGTTTGACGACCAACTGGCTTTGAAGATCAACCACTGAAACGCAGCGCTCGTGATAACTGGACACATAGGCCAGACCGCCCGATCGGCTCAATACAACCCCAGCGGTATTCTTGACAGCAGCCAGCGTCGCAACAACTACCGAACGCTCAAGATCAATGATCGCAAGCGGCTGTGTACTTACCGATGAACTATCGAGGTCACATGCATAAGCGCGCGTCCCCTCTTTGTTGACACCTATGTCCCAAGAAATTTTCTGTCCCGGCACCGCTATATTCTGAATAACACGTGACGTTGTCGTATCGATCACGGCCACCGATGAACTGCTGGATTTGGCGACATACAATCGGGTGCCATCTGCACTGATCGTAACGCCAAGCGGCTGTGCGCCTACTGGCACTACCCCGGCGGGACCATAGGCCTTGATTGTAAAGGCAACATTTGTCGCTGCACCTCGACTACTGGCAGTGAGTGAAAAGACTCCAGGCGTATCACTGGCAATAACCCCGCTGACGTTAACCGTGCCGTCCTGCCGGGTAGGAAAATCGCGTGCCCCCCCTGTTCCATCGGCATAAACCGTACCCACTGGAAGCTTGACCTCGATTACGCCTGCAACCGGCTGGCCTGCCTGGCTCAGGCTCAGTTGGATATCCTTTACTTGCCCGCCGGCAGCCACGGTGTAAGGCCCGTTGAGAAACGCCACCACCACATCTGCCACCACTGTTAAATTGCGTACATTCGAATAGGTATTAGTCGGGTGATACAGCGATTTGGCATACAGACGCCGCGCGCCCGACGGTACTGTGATCGTCAGTACCCATTTTCCTGTCGTCGGGTCAGCCGTTACCTTGCCCTTTGGTACTGCACTTGGGCCGCTGCCGTCATAGATTTCGACTTGCCTGCCCGGACTTGCCTCGCCGTGGAGTGTCAGCGAGGTACTGCTCGTTGTATTCCCTTCTGGAACATCGTTGCCGGTTGCGTCAAGAACGGAAATGAGCTTCGGAACGATAAGTGGCTGGTTGGCAGTGATAACGATAGAGCTCGTCGGCGACACTCTGAAGTTGTTCAGTTGATCTTCATTGGTGGCGCTCACTGAACGGGTACCGTCACCGATCTGCTGGAGGTCAATAGTCGTCAAGGTGTAGGTGATCGGGTTGGCAGGATGGACATAGGGAATGGTTTTACTCCATGAGCCTATGGTCAGTTCCACTTCGTCAAATTGGCGCGGGTCGCTCCGGGTTAAAGTGACGGTAGCCGACTGCCCCGGGCCAATGCTGGGCGGATGGCTGACCGTGATACCGGAGACCGGGTTGTTGAACAGCACATTCAGTATCGGGGTGGATTGATCTTTATTACCGCTGACCCGGGTGACTTCGTAGTACAGCGTATTGAGGCCATTCTTCAGCCGTCCCCATGGCAACGACATCAAAATGCGGATGTTCTCTTCGCCCGGATAGATCGGCTTGATCTCGGATGTCTCCTGGCTGTTTACCCACAGCCTTACGGAGTCACCCACGGCAAAGGAGGCGGAAAACAACGTGACCGGGTCGATCACCATGAAGAGTTTGGTGGATGGCGAATGAATGCTTTCGGAAATGCCGAGATGGTAGGCCCCTGGCGGTTGCAGGTTCTCTTCTGCGCCCGGGATGGCCATCGGATACAGCTGGAGCAAGGCGCTGATTTGTGTCGAATTGATGTTGATGCTCGTGCTCATGCTGCTCTCCTGGCGTACAGTGGGAAGCCATATCGGGATCGAATCTCATGACACCGCGAAAAGGAGTGAATCGTCACCTGTCAGATCTGACAGGTGAGCGTGATTTCAAGACGAATGGTCATCAGTGAACGGTTTTCCTGCAGACGCAAAAACGGCCCCGTAAAGGGGCCGTTTTGGTTTCAACACTCAGGGTCGAGGTTCCGCCGCCAACTCCAGATTATCCAGCGCCCGGTTTACCGCCAGTTCACCCAGCATGATCAGTTGCGCAATCCCCAACAGCACATGCCGTTGCGGCGTATCGAGCATCCCGGCGAAATCGCTGGCCATGGTTTTGGCCGAGGTCAGGGTTTCGCAGGCGTCGGCCAGCAGTTCTTCGTTCGGAATGCCGGGGGCGATGAGGTAGCGGGTGTTGGGTTTGAGGAGCGGTTTTCTGGGGTGGAACGGATTGAGGTAGTGATCCAGGGCGCGGTCGGCGGCTTCGTGGAATTTCTTGGAGTCGAGGGTTTCGTAGGGGGAAGTTGAATCGGCTTCGGGTGGGTTGGGTGTTGGTTTGATCACGTTTGAATCTCCAAATCAGAAAAATGGAGCCATCAAACTTCGCTACCAAACGAAGAGGTGGTGGCCATACACGGGTTGGTAGACCGGTGACTTGGAGAACCGGCGCGCTCGAAAGCGCCCCACGCATGGCCACCATAAAAGCACGGACGGATAAGCGTCCGAATACGGTGAATTGCGCAACAAGTCAGATCCGGGCTACCAAACCCGATCGCTGTTTTTCAGCGACTGGACAACGATAAAACCCGGCCCTTGAGCGCACAAGCCGGCGGATTCTGACTTAGTCGTAGGCAACGGCGCAAGGTTGTGTAGCCTGGGAGGCGTGTCTGGACGTGTACTTTAAACACTGCACTTAAACACCCCACTCCAGATCGTTCCCACGTCGAGGCGTCGAACCGTCCGCGTGAGAACGAGTGTCACACACTGGTTTTTGCATCCAGCTCCAGCACCAACCCTCCCGGCATCTGCACAAAAATCTGCCAGATCCCATCCTCCGGCACCTGCGCCACCTGATACGGCAACCCACTGCCCTGCACCCGTTTCAAAACCACCGCCGCGTCTTCATCGGTGCGAAAAGCAATATGGCTCAACGCCGCCTCATCCAGCGCCGGCTGCTCAATCACATGCACCAACGCCTGCTCATCCTGGTACAACCAGCGCCCGGGAAACGGAAACGGCGGCCGGCGCCCCGGCGTCAGTCCCAGTAACCCGCCAAAAGCGTCCTGCAGCGCCTGACCGTCAGCGGTGTTGAAGGCCAGATGATCAAATGTCCACGTCATGTCTGTCTCCTGTGGTTATTCAGGACTTCAGTATCAGCGCTTGCCAATCCTGGAAAAATCCCGCAAAACGCCAAGGATCTTCAACGGATTTTTACTAATGAGCTCAATCCTCGATCTGGAAATCTTCGTCCGCACCGCCGACTCCGGGAGCATTTCCGCCGCCGCCCGGGCGTTGGAGCTGACGCCGGCCGCAGCCAGCATCGCGCTGAAACGCCTGGAAACCCGCCTCGGCATCCGCCTCTTCGCCCGCTCGACCCGCAGCATGCGCCTGACCGAAGAAGGCCGGCGTTATCTGGAAAGCGTGCGCTTGGCATTGGCCACACTGGCCGAGGGCGAGCAGGCGCTGAAGCAGCAGACCGAAGGCCTGAGCGGCGTGCTGCAACTGGCGGCGCCGTCGGACTTCGGGCGCAATGTGTTGCTGCCGTGGCTGGACGATTTCAAGCGCGAGCATCCGCACATTCAGCTGCAATTGCTGCTCAACGACCGGCATGCGGACCTGTTTCGCGAAACGGTGGATGTGGCGCTGCGTTTTGGCGTGCCGAGTGATTCGACGCTGGTGGCGTTGCCGATTCTGCCTGAGCATCGGCGTGTGGCCTGCGCCAGTCCTGCGTATCTGGAGCGCCACAGCACGCCGCAAAATCCTGCTGAACTGAGCGAGCACAGCGCCCTGCTCTACCTGCGCAACGGCCGGCCCTATAACACCTGGCGTTTCCATCGCGACGACGAAACGGTCGAGGTCGAAGTACGCGGCGACTACCTCAGCGACGACGGCGAGGTCGCGCGCCGCTGGGCGCTCGCCGGGCACGGCATCGCCTACAAGGCCTGGCTCGACGTGGCCGAAGACGTCCGTGCCGGGCGGTTGGTGACGCTGTTCGATGACTGGCACGGCGAGAGCGTTCCGTTCAATCTGCTGTGCCCGCACCGGGTGCAGGTGTCGGAACGGGTGAAGGTGTTGCAGGCGTTTTTGCGCGAGCGTTGCGAGGCATTGCGCCGATAAATTCACTTTGCCGTACCGGGCGCTTCTGGTATTTGATGGAAGCTTTCCCACCGACAAAAGGATTTCGGCATGAGCTATCGCACACTGGGTCACTCGGGGTTGCAGGTGTCCACCCTCACCCTCGGCACGATGATGTTCGGCGAGCAGACCAGCGCAGAAGACTCGCTGCGCATCATCGACAAGGCCTGGGATCAGGGCATCAACTTCATCGACACCGCCGACGTCTACACCAACGGCCGCTCGGAAGAGATCGTCGGTGAAGCCATAGCCCGTCATCGGCATGAATGGGTACTGGCAACCAAGGTCGGTTTCGGCCCGGTGGACGGTGTGCCGAACCGCAGCGGTTTGAGCCGCAAACACATCTTCAATGGTCTGGAGGCCAGCCTGACCCGGCTCGGCACCGACTACCTCGACATCTATTACCTGCACCGCGAAGACCACAACACGCCGCTGGAAGTGACGGTCTCGGCGATTGGCGATCTGATTCGCCAGGGCAAGATCCGTTATTGGGGCCTGTCGAACTATCGCGGCTGGCGGATTGCCGAGGTGATTCGCGTGGCGGACAAACTGGGCGTCGATCGCCCGGTGATCAGCCAGCCGCTGTACAACATCGTCAACCGTCAGGCCGAAACCGAACAGATCACTGCCGCCCAGACTTACGGCCTCGGCGTGGTGCCTTACAGCCCGCTGGCCCGTGGCGTGCTCAGCGGCAAGTACGCGCCGGACGTAACTCCGGACGCCAACAGCCGCGCCGGGCGTCAGGACAAGCGGATTCTGGAGACTGAATGGCGCGTGGAGTCGTTGCGCATTGCCCAGCAGATTCAGCAATACACAAAAGAGCGTGGGGTCGGGATTGTCGAGTTTGCGATTGCCTGGGTGCTGAACAATGGCGCGGTGACGTCGGCGATTGTCGGGCCGCGTACTGAGGAACAGTGGGATGCGTACACCAAGGCGCAGGCGGTGAAGATCACGGCGGAGGATGAGGCGTTTATCGATTTGCTGGTGACGCCTGGGCATGCGTCTACGCCGGGGTTTAATGATATGAGCCATTTTGTGTCGGGGCGTAAACCGCATCAGGCTTAAGCACCTATGCTTCGACACAGGTCCCTGCTCTCACGGGACCTGCGTCGAATGTTGGAAATATTGATCACTCGGCCAATATTCACCACAAAAACCACGTATCCTGCGCGCCCCGTTTGACCATCACCCCCGCGAGGACAGTTTGTCTAAAGGCATTGCTCTATCGGTGACAGCATCGACGCTGTTTGCCGTCATGTATTACTACACCTCGTTGCTCACTCCGTTGAGCGGCGTGGAAATCTTCGGTTGGCGGATGCTGCTGACCGTGCCCTGCATGACCGTGTTCATGTTGTTGTCCGGCGAATGGCGGCGCGTGCTGGAGTTGCTGCGCCGGATCCCAGCGCTGCCGAAGTTGATCGGTGGCCTGATCGTTTCGGCAGCGTTGCTGGGCGTGCAGTTGTGGCTGTTCATGTGGGCGCCGCTCAATGGCTACAGCCTCGATGTATCGCTGGGTTACTTCCTGCTGCCGCTGGCCATGGTGCTGACCGGGCGCATCGCTTATGGCGAAAGCCTGTCGTACCTGCAGAAAGTCGCGGTGTTTTTTGCCAGCCTCGGCGTGTTGAACGAGTTGTATCAGGTCGGTGGGTTTTCCTGGGCGACGCTGGTGGTGGTGGTCGGTTACCCGTTGTATTTCGTGCTGCGCAAATACCTCAAGACCGACAACCTCGGCGGATTGTGGGTCGACATGACGCTGATGCTGCCGGTGGCATACTGGTTTGTGCGCGGCGGTGAACAGGGTTTCGGCGTGTTCGATCAGTACCCGGCGCTGGCGTGGCTGATTCCGCTGCTTGGTCTGATCAGTGCGTCGGCACTGGTGGTGTACATCATTGCCAGCCGCTTGCTGCCGTTCAGCCTGTTCGGTTTGTTGAGTTACGTGGAACCGGTGCTGTTGTTGGGTGTGGCGCTGTTGCTCGGCGAAAGCATCAAACCCGGTGAATGGCTGACCTACATCCCGATCTGGCTGGCAGTCGTGGTGCTGGTGTTTGAAGGGTTCAAGCATCTGATGCGCCAGCGACGCCCGTAAGACGCGCAATAAAAAGCCCGGCCTGCAACATTGCAGTCCGGGCTTTTTTACATCTGCAGATTACTCGGTAGCGAGTACGCCACGACGCACCTGGTCACGCTCGATCGATTCGAACAGTGCCTTGAAGTTGCCCTCGCCGAAACCATCGTCGCCTTTACGCTGGATGAATTCGAAGAACACCGGGCCCATCAGGGTTTCCGAGAAGATCTGCAGCAGCAGACGCTTGTCTTCTTTGTCCGATGCACCGTCGAGCAGGATGCCGCGCGATTGCAGCTGATCGACCGGCTCGCCGTGGTTCGGCAGACGGCCTTCGAGCATTTCGTAGTAGGTGTCCGGCGGCGCGGTCATGAAGCGCATGCCGATCTTCTTCAACTGATCCCAGGTCTTGATCAGGTCGTCAGTCAGGAAGGCAACGTGCTGGATGCCTTCGCCGTTGAACTGCATCAGGAACTCTTCGATCTGCCCGGCGCCTTTCGACGACTCTTCATTGAGCGGGATGCGGATCATGCCGTCCGGGGCGGTCATCGCTTTCGAGGTCAGGCCGGTGTATTCGCCCTTGATGTCGAAGTAGCGGATTTCACGGAAGTTGAACAGCGTCTCGTAGAACTTGGCCCAGTAGGCCATGCGACCGCGATACACGTTGTGGGTCAGGTGATCGATGATCTTCAGACCGGCACCGACCGGATTACGGTCAACGCCTTCGATGAACACGAAGTCGATGTCATAGATCGAGCTGCCTTCGCCGAAACGGTCGATCAGGTACAGCGGCGCACCGCCGATGCCTTTGATCGCCGGCAGATTCAGCTCCATCGGGCCGGTTTCGATGTGGATCGGCTGGGCGCCGAGTTCCAGTGCGCGGCTGTAGGCCTTTTGCGAATCCTTGACCCGGAACGCCATGCCGCACACCGACGGGCCGTGCTCAGCCGCGAAGTACGAAGCAACGCTGTGGGGTTCGTTGTTGAGGATCAGGTTGATCGCGCCCTGACGATACAGGTGCACGTTCTTGGAACGGTGGGTCGCGACCTTGGTGAAGCCCATGATCTCGAAGATCGGCTCCAGGGTGCCAGGTGTCGGCGATGCGAACTCGATGAACTCGAAGCCCATCAGGCCCATTGGGTTTTCGTATAAATCTGCCATGGTTGGCGCCTCATCATTCTTATCAATTAACCAGAGTTATTTGTCAGTAATGCTGAGACCGGTGGGTGGCGCACAGGAGATGCCACGCACACTGCGGGCGAGGAAGTCACCGTAGATCAGTTGAAACCCGAATATCTTCATTGTCGACCCAAGGCTCTTGCGGGCGAGGCTTCTGCTGCCAGAAGACGATTATTATTGTATGCGTAACCCGATTCTACACAGCGTAAATAGGATTGTCTGCCCTCTCTATAAAATCCGCTTTTTTCGGCCCGGTGCAAGGGGTTTGTTGCACAGCCAGATGCCCGCCAGAACCAGCACGCCGCCCAGGCACATCGGCATCGTCAGTTGCTCGCCCAGCAGGACGGCACCGGCCAGCACGGCGGTCAGCGGATTGAGCGCGATGAACACACCAGAGCGGGTCGCGCCGATTTTGCGGATGCCATCGTAGTAACCGATGTAGGCCAGCGCCGAACCCAAGACCCCGAGATAGATCAAGCTCAGCCATTGCGTCATCCCTAGACTGGCCACCGCCGCCCCGCTCACTTCGCCGCGAACGGCAGCCAGTGCCCAGAGCATCAGCGTGCCGAGCAGAATCGAAAAGGTCACGGTCTGCAAGGGGCCGATGCTCTGGTTGAGGCGGCGGGAGAACAGCGAGTAAACACCCCAGCTCAACACGCAGCCGAGAATCAGCAGATCGCCGATCCAGGCGTCTGGCGTTGCGGCCAGCAATTGCGGATCGCGGCTGACGATCACTACACCCGCACCACCGATGCAAACCAGGATGCCGATGACTTTCAAGCGACTCAGGCGCTCCTTGAACAGCAGCCATGATGCCAGGCCAATCACTGCCGGATTCAATGCAACGATCAGCGAGGCCCGCGATGCATTGATGTATTGCAGGCCGTAAAAGAAGCACAGGTTGTAGAAGAAAATCCCGAAGAACCCCAGCAATGCCAGTTGCAGCCATTGCCCCGCAGTCGGCCGTGCGAAGGGAATCCGCGCCAGCCACAAGAATCCAAGCAGCGCGACGCTGGCCAGCAAGAACCGAAGACTGGCAGCGAAGATCGGACTCAGACTGCCGGCCAGAAACCGCCCGGCCACCCAGGTCCCGCCCCAGATCATGCTGACCATGGCCAGGTTCAGATAGACCGATATGTCCGAGGCGACCGGACGAATGGATTCATGACTGTTCATAACACTCCCGACGATGAAACTGACGAATGACGTATCATTCGATTGATTCAACATCATCGTAAAATGAGTCTTTACTCATGACCCTGACCCAACTCGAGATCTTTTCATTGGTGGCCGAGCTACGCGGCTTCACCCTCGCCGCCCATCGCCTTGGGATTTCACAGTCGGCGGTGTCCCACGCCTTGAAGTCGCTGGAGCAGGAACTGGGCGTCGAATTGCTGCGCCGGCATCAATCGCAGGTGGAGCTCAGCGACATTGGGGAACAGTTGCTATTGCGCGCACGGGCGATGCTCGGGCTGGCCAATACATTGCGTCAGGAGGCCGCCGATGCGCGGGGCATGAAACGCGGCACGTTGCGTATCGGCTCGTTCGGCCCGACGTCTTCGATCAGGTTGCTGCCGAACATTCTTCGGCATTACCGCGAGGCGCATCCGGGCATCGAGGTGCACATCGACGAAGGGCCGGATCGGCAAGTGGTCCAGTGGCTTGAGGAGCGGCGGATCGATATCGGTTTCGTGGTCCTGCCTGAAGATCGATTCGACACGTTTGCCCTCGTGGAAGATCAGATGGTCGCCCTGCTCCCTCTCGACCATCCGCTGGCAACTCGTGAAACGTTGGCCCTGAAAGACCTGTGCAACGACCCGTTCGTGCTGACCGAGGCGGGGTCCTCAGAGTTGGTGTCGCGGATGTTCAACGCAGCAAAGTTGAGCCCGAATATCCGCTACCGCTGCTCGCAGTTGCTAAGCACCCTCGACACCGTGAGCCGGGGCGATGCCATAACGGTCGTGGCCGAAGGTTCTCTGCCGGTTGAGGCGGATTCGCGCTACGTGAAGCGACCGCTGTCACCCATCGTGCAACGACAAGTCGGTCTGGCCGTGCTTGACCAACGTCAGGCTTCACCCGCCGCCCTGGCCTTTATCCAGCTGGCGACACGGATGAATTATCGATGAGCGGCGCAAGCGCCATCGGCCATCTATCATGGGCACAGACCAAACGCTTTCCGGAAGGTGCCCCGTTGCCCCGTCTGCAATCGAGAATCCCATTTCATCGCGACAGGATGCGCCCATGCCGCTGACCGCCCGGCCCCGCCGCAAACGCAGCACCCGAATCATCGTGACACTGCTTTGTGGCGCGCTTCCGATCATCATCGGCAGCGTCATTCTCCACATGCAGGCCGAACGCACGCTCCAGCAAAGCTCCCGGGAAACCGCCAACGAAGCCCTGCGCCAATTCGAACTGATGCTCGACAACACCGCCCAGGCCGCGCGTGACTTGCTGCCGCTGGCAGGCCAGACGTGCGAGAACGTCAAACTGGCCTTGCGCGAACAGGTGACCCGCCGCCCGTTCGTTCGCTCAACCAACCTGGTGTGGGACAACAACCTCTATTGCAGCTCGCTGTTCGGCGACTTCAAGGAAGCGGTCAATCCCGGCGATTATGCCCAAGGCAAGTTGTGGCTCATGAACGGCAACCCGGTCACGCCAGACACTGCGCTGCTGGTGTATCGGCTGAGCGACGGCCGGGGTGGTGCGTTGACCACGCTGGACGGTTATCACTTGAGCAACATCCTGCGCCTGATCGGTCGGCAAACATTGTTGTTGCTGCAAGTGGGCAACACCTGGCTTTCCGCCGACGGCAAAGTGCACCAAGGCCCCCTGCCCGAGTTGCCGGTTGCGCAAAGTACCTTGAATTCATCGCACTACGCTTTCACGGTGTCGGCCGGTTTCCCTGAAGGCGAGATCTGGCGGTACATGAGCAACGAGTACCCGCCGCTGTTCAGCCTGCTGATGTTTTTTGGTGCGGTGTCCGGCGCGATCGGCTACAGCATGCAAAGACGCTCTACGTCGCCGAGTCACGAAATGCTCCGCGCACTGGAAGCGGGGGAATTCATTCCGTACTTTCAACCGGTGGTTCACGGCGACAGCAAACAATGGTCAGGCACTGAAGTGTTGATGCGCTGGAAGCATCCCAAAGAAGGCCTGGTGCGTCCGGACCTGTTCATACCGTTTGCCGAACACTCCGGGCTGATCGTGCCGATGACCCGCTCATTGATGCAGCAAACCGCTGTTGCACTCGGGCCGCTGTCGTCTGCCTTTGCGGCGCCCTTTCACATCGGTATCAACATTACGGCCAGTCACTGCCAGGATCTGGAGTTGCTGGAAGATTGCCGCGAGTTTCTGGCGGCATTCGCCCCCGGCAGCATCAGTCTGGTGCTGGAGTTGACCGAGCGGGAGTTGATCGAGCCCACCGACATCACCCATCAACTGTTTGCACAACTGCGCGCCATGGGCGTGAAGATCGCCATCGACGACTTCGGTACCGGTCATTCGAGCCTGGGTTACTTGAGAACATTCAATGTCGACTTCCTGAAGATCGACCAGACATTTGTCGCCATGATTGATAAGGACGCCCTGTCCCGCCACATTCTGGACAGCATCATCGAACTGTCCGCCAAACTGGAACTGGGCACGGTAGCCGAAGGCGTGGAAACACAGACCCAGGCCGATTACCTGACCGCGCACCACGTCAACTTTCTGCAAGGCTATCTGTTTGGCAAACCGATGCCGGCCGCAGACTTCATCGATGCATTAACTCACCATTAACTAAACGCGATAAAACCGGCGGGCTCAGACCGTTCGCACCAAATTGATACAAGACATCGCTGTTTTTACATAAAGAAAAAGTCAGGATTTACTCTTGACGCATTAACTACTACAATTTTTCTTACCTGTTGCTAGATTGGCAGGTGAGCCACTATCACCGAGTCGCTTCAAGGCTCTTGGCTTATAGCTTTGTTTGCGGTTGGTATCAGCCAAACACACTATTGGAGTAAAGATATTGTCCAGACTCGCTGAATTTCGCGCAGCCGAAAAGGCCCTTCAAGAACAGCTCAAGCAGCTGGAGTCGCTGAAGAACGATGCCGGGCTCAAGAAAGAAATCGAATTCGAAGAAAAGCTCCAGGGGCTGATGAAAACCTACGGCAAAGGCCTGCGCGACATCATCGCCATCCTCGATCCGAATCCGGCAAAATCCGGCCTGCAACAGGCCGCGGCACCTAAAACCCGCCGCGCTCGCGTGGTCAAGGTCTATCAGAACCCGCACACCGGCGAGCTGATCGAGACCAAGGGCGGCAACCATCGCGGGCTGAAAGCCTGGAAGGAACAATACGGTGCAGCCACCGTTGATTCCTGGTTGCGCGGTTAATCCCTCGCAAACATAAAAGCCCTGCATTTGCAGGGCTTTTTTTTGGACGATATCTAACAAATGCAACAATTTCTTGTTGCGAAAGTTGAGAGCCAAACACCGTCTTGCACTGGAACTATGCTTCCGGATGTTGCGTCATTGCCGGGCGATCAACTTTGTATTTAATCACTTCAGGTATCTAACGCCCCACGGACCACCGAACAGCTGACTAAAATTTCAAGCTGTTTCTCGCCGCCACTATTTCATCCGCACTGGCCTTGTAAACCTCGGCCTGCCCGGCATAGGAAAGTACATAGGCTTTGTCTGCCTCTACTGCGGCAACCAATGTTTGTGACAGCACATGACGGCCGTTTTCGGTGACGGTGCAAGTGGTCTCTAGCGCCGCCAGTGAACCGAGCGTGCTCGAATGAACCTTGTTGCAGACACTCTGATAGCCGCCCTGGAAAAAGTCTTTCTGTACCGACTTGCGCATCTCCAGCAACACGCCTTGCAAATTGACCTGATGACCCGTTTCCACACGCGTCATCGTCAACTCCATCACCATGACCTGATTGCCATCGGCATCAGTCTTCACCGCCCGCTGACGGGAAACTTCCGGCGCGGTTTCGGGCAGCGCTTCGACTTGCCAGCCGGCGGGCCAGGTAATGCTCGGCGCCTCAGCGCAGGCCGCAGCCGCGATGAGGGACAAGCCGAAGAAAACGAACAGCGATTTGAACGGTCGGATCATTACCAGAGGCACTCGCGGATTGAGCCGTAAAGTCTGAGGCTCGCCCGCTTGCAGGGCAAGCCCGCGCTTTCGGTTTGGCGATGCCGCAAGGCATGCGTATCATTGCGCCCATTCACTCGCCCCAATTTGTTACGGAGGGCTCATGAGCCTGCAAGAACTGAACACTTTCCCTGGCGTGACCGCCACCCCGGACAGCGCAACCCGCAATTTCGTCTTCAACCACACCATGCTGCGCGTAAAAGACATCACCAAGTCGCTGGACTTCTACACCCGCGTACTGGGCTTCTCGCTGGTGGAAAAACGTGACTTCCCGGAAGCGGAATTCAGCCTGTACTTCCTCGCCCTGGTCGACAAATCGCAGATTCCGGCCGACGCCGCTGCCCGCACCGAGTGGATGAAGTCGATTCCCGGCATCCTCGAGCTGACCCACAACCACGGCACCGAAAACGACGCGGACTTCGCCTATCACAACGGCAACACCGACCCGCGCGGTTTCGGCCACATCTGCATCTCGGTCCCGGACATCGTCGCCGCCTGCGCGCGCTTCGAAGAACTGGGCTGCGACTTCCAGAAGCGCCTGACCGATGGCCGCATGAAAAGCCTGGCGTTCATCAAGGATCCGGATGGCTACTGGGTCGAGATCATTCAGCCGGCGCCGCTGTAAAAGCTGAAACCTCTCTCCCTTGGTAAGAGGACGTTGTAGAAATAAAAAACCCCATCATCGCTGATGGGGTTTTTCTTTTTCAGGCCCGGGATTTACGCCGGCGCTGAAGTGCGGATCAGGTGATCGAAGGCGCTGAGGGAAGCCTTGGCGCCCTCGCCTACCGCAATCACGATCTGCTTGTACGGTACGGTGGTCACGTCACCGGCAGCGAAGATGCCGGGGATCGAGGTTTCACCACGGTTGTCGACGATGATCTCGCCACGCGGCGACAGCTCGATGGTGCCTTTGAGCCAATCGGTGTTAGGCAGCAGACCGATCTGCACGAAGATCCCTTCCAGCTCGACAGTGCGCAGCTCGTCACTGTTGCGATCCTTGTAACGCAGGCCGTTGACCTTCTGCCCGTCGCCGGTGACTTCAGTGGTCAACGCACTGGTGATCACGGTGACGTTCGGCAGGCTGTGCAGCTTGCGTTGCAAGACCGCGTCGGCACGCAGTTGTACGTCGAACTCAAGCAAGGTTACTTGGGACACGATACCGGCCAGGTCGATGGCCGCCTCGACGCCGGAGTTACCGCCGCCAATCACCGCCACACGTTTGCCTTTGAACAGCGGGCCGTCGCAGTGCGGGCAGTACGCAACGCCTTTGTTGCGGTATTCCTGCTCGCCTGGCACGTTCATTTCACGCCACCGCGCACCGGTCGCCAGAATTACGCTCTTGGCTTTGAGGGTCGCACCGCTGGCGAAATGTACTTCATGCAGCTCGCCGTTCTTGCCCGGTATCAGCTTGTCGGCGCGTTGCAGGTTCATGATGTCGACGTCGTACTGCTTGACGTGTTCTTCCAGCGCGGTCGCCAGTTTCGGGCCTTCGGTTTCCTGCACGGAAATGAAGTTCTCGATGGCCATGGTGTCCAGCACCTGACCGCCGAAACGCTCGGCCGCAACGCCGGTACGAATACCTTTACGTGCGGCGTAGATCGCAGCCGAAGCACCGGCCGGGCCACCGCCGACGACCAACACATCAAAAGCCTGCTTGGCGCTGATTTTCTCGGCCTGACGCTCGATGGCGCCGGTGTCGAGTTTGGCGAGGATTTCTTCCAGGCCCATGCGGCCCTGGCCGAAGTTTTCGCCGTTCAGGTAAATGCTCGGCACAGCCATGATCTTGCGATCGTTGACTTCGTCCTGGAACAGCGCGCCGTCGATGGCGACGTGGCGGATGTTCGGGTTCAGCACGGCCATCAGGTTCAGCGCCTGAACGACGTCCGGGCAGTTCTGGCAGGACAGCGAGAAGTAAGTCTCGAAGTTGAACTCGCCCTTGAGCGAGCGGATCTGTTCGATCACCTCGACACTGGCCTTCGAAGGGTGGCCACCGACTTGCAGCAGGGCCAGCACCAGCGAAGTGAATTCATGGCCCATCGGGATGCCGGCGAAACGCAGGCTGATGTCGGCACCCGGGCGGTTGATCGAGAACGACGGCTTGCGTGCATCGTCGCCGCTGTCGATCAAAGTAATCTGGTGCGAAAGACTGGCAACGTCTTTCAGCAGGTCGAGCATTTCACGGGATTTCGCACCGTCGTCGAGTGAAGCAACGATCTCGATCGGCTGGGTGACCCGTTCCAGGTACGATTTCAACTGGGCTTTAAGATTGGCGTCCAACATACGGGCGATCTCCTGACTTTATTTGAGGCGAAAAAAAGCCCGAGCGAATCTCGCCCGGGCTTTTCTATTGGGCGGTGCAGCTTACTTAAGTAGGTGCGGAGTTCCGCCCTGCGTTGCGTGTCACAGACTTAGATCTTGCCGACCAGGTCCAGGGACGGAGCCAGAGTGGCCTCGCCTTCTTTCCACTTGGCTGGGCAAACTTCGCCTGGGTGAGCAGCAACGTACTGAGCAGCCTTGATTTTGCGCAGCAGCTCGGAAGCGTCACGGCCAACGCCGCCATCGTTCAGTTCAACGATTTTGATCTGGCCTTCAGGGTTGATCACGAAGGTGCCACGATCCGCCAGACCAGCTTCTTCGATCAGCACGTCGAAGTTGCGGGAGATGACCTGAGTCGGGTCGCCAATCATGGTGTACTGGATTTTGCCGATGGCTGGCGAAGTGTTGTGCCAGGCAGCGTGGGCGAAGTGGGTGTCGGTCGAAACGCTGTAGATTTCTACGCCCAGTTTCTGGAAGGCAGCGTAGTTGTCGGCCAGGTCTTCCAGCTCGGTTGGGCAAACGAAGGTGAAGTCGGCTGGGTAGAAGAACACTACGGACCATTTGCCTTTCAGGTCAGCGTCCGAGACTTGTACGAAGTCGCCGTTTTTGAACGCGGTAGCTTTGAACGGTTTTACTTGGCTGTTGATGATAGGCATTGATGACTCTCCGTCAGGGTTGTGAATTCGATGGGTGAATCCTACCCACTCACTCGACGGATGGCTCATTGGCAAACCTGATGCTGCTGATTTGTTTTCGCTATTAGCGGACTGTATTAATAGAAGAAAACGATATCTACGGCGACAGCGGCTTATCCGTAATCCGGGCCATCCCGTGAAAAGGGCTCGCTTCAACATAGCGCATGGCGGACTTCATATCCTTCCAGCCCACGTAACTCATCAACGACTTGAGATCCCAACCGCTTTGATGGGCCCAGGTGGCAAAGCCGCGCCGCAACGAGTGGCTGGTGTAGCGCTCGGCGGAGATCCCGGCGCGTTCCAGGGCCTGACGCAGCAGCGGAATCACGCTGTTGGCGTGCAAGCCCTCCTCGCTCAGATTGCCCCAGCGATCGACACCTCGAAACACCGGGCCGCGTACGAGCGCCGCTTCGGTGATCCAGTCGATGTAGGCCTGCACCGGGCACAGCTTCAGCAACGCCGGAGCCTGATAGGTCTGACCGAGGTTTTCCCGGTCGCCCTTGCTGCGCGGCAGGTACAGGGTGATGCCGCTGCCGGCGTGGGCCTGCACGTGCTCGATCTGCACCCGGCACAGTTCGTCACTGCGAAAGCCGCGCCAGAAACCCAGAAGAATCAGCGCTCGATCCCGGCAGGCTCTGAGTAGCAACGGCCGGTCCTGTTGCTCTCGGGCTTCTTTCATTTCCTGTTCAAGCCAGGCCACGGTCTGTTCAAGATCATGCAGTTGCAACGGCTCGGCCTGTTTTTCCTGCGCGGGATGCAGTGCCCTAATGCCCTTGAACACCTTGCGCACCACCGGCGTCTTGGTCGGATCGGCGAACCCCTGACTGTTGTGCCATTGCGCGAGCGCCGACAAACGCAACTTCAGCGTATTGACCGACAGCACGCCCGCGTGAGCCACCAGATACCGCGCGACGCTGTCAGCCGTCGCGGGCAGGAACCCGCCCCATACCGTTTCGAAATGCTCGACGGCCGCACGATAACTGCGGCGGGTGTTGTCACGGGTGGCGGCTTGCAGATAGCGATCGATATCGCTCATGGGCTGATTTCTCGCAGATGTACTGATTTGAAGATTGAAAAGCGGATTCTGGCGCTTCACACGGGGTAATACCAGTATATCCCGCCCGTTCATCTTGAAACATTTAACTTTATTTTCAGCATGGTACACTGCGTACTTTGGTGGCATGTACCACAGTACGTAATCGTAGGAGCACATATGGCCCGTGGCGGCGTTAACAAAGCAGTAGTCCAGATCGCGCGCTCAGCGATCCTCGCCCGTGGCGAACACCCAAGCATCGACGCAGTACGCATCGAGCTGGGCAACACCGGGTCGAAAACCACTATTCATCGATATCTGAAGGAGCTGGATGACGGCAGCGAACCGGCTGATCCGTCGGCAGAACCGATTGATGACGAGCTGCTGGCGCTCGTCTCGCGCCTGGCGCAACGCCTGAAAGAACAGGCGCAGGAGCCAATTGACCAGGCTCGCGAACAGTACGAGCAACAACGCCAGGCATTGGAGGCAGAGCTGAATCAGCTTCGCCAGAACCATGCGCAACTGGAGCAAAAGCACGACATCCAGGGCGCAGCGCTAGCGAAGGAGTCCGAAGCCCTGAGCGACACTCGCTCGATGCTGCAGACCGAACAGACACGCAATGCCGGCCTGAATCAGGCGCTGGCAGATTTCGAATTACGCTTGCAGGACAAGGACGAGCAGATCCGCTCGCTGGAAGAAAAGCACCTGCACGCTCGCGACGCGCTCGAGCACTACCGCAACGCCGTCAAGGAGCAGCGCGAACAGGAACAGAGCCGTCACGAAAGTCAGGTTCAGCAATTGCAGATGGAGTTGCGTCAGGCGCAGCAAAGCGCGCTGGTACGCCAGGATGAGATCACTCAATTGCACCGCGACAACGAACGCTTGCTGACCGAAAACCGCGGCACACTGCGGGAACTGAGCCTGCTGCAGGATCAGCTCAAGCACAGCAATCAACGTCAGGATCAACTGCTGGAACAAGCGACGCGTGTCGACAGCGAACGCACCCTCCTCCAGGAACGCTTGCGCGTGGCCCTGCTGGAAAGCCAGACGCTCAAGCAGAACATCGACGAGCAGTCGCAGCTCAATCAGTCACTGGAAAAGCAACTGACCCAGACTCAGGACAGCTTGCGCCTGGCCACTACCGTTGCGGCAGCGCCAGACGCAAAAGCTTCAAAGGATACTTAAGCGCCAACCGGCGTACGCATGGTGACAAACTCTTCGGCCGCCGTCGGGTGTACCCCGATGGTGTCGTCGAAGTCACGTTTGGTTGCGCCAGCCTTCAGCGCAATCGCCAGGCCCTGCACGATTTCACCGGCATCCGGCCCGACCATGTGGCAGCCAAGCACCTTGTCGGTTTTGCCATCGACCACCAGCTTCATCAGCGTGCGCTCCTGGCACTCGGTCAGGGTCAGCTTCATCGGGCGGAAACGACTTTCGTAGATCACCACGTCGCGCCCCGCCTTCCGCGCCTCTTCTTCGGTCAAACCGACGGTGCCGATATTAGGCAGACTGAACACCGCCGTCGGGATCATCTTGTAATCCACCGGACGGTATTGTTCTGGCTTGAACAGACGTCGCGCCACCGCCATGCCTTCAGCCAGCGCCACTGGCGTCAGTTGAACGCGGCCGATGACATCGCCCAGCGCAAGAATTGACGGCTCGGTGGTCTGATATTGCTCATCGACCTTGATAAAGCCCTTCTCATCCAACTGCACCTCGGTATTTTCCAGCCCGAGATTGTCCAGCATCGGACGCCGACCGGTGGCGTAGAACAGGCAGTCCGCTTCCAGTACACGACCATCCTTGAGGGTCGCCTTCAGGCTGCCATCCGCTTGCTTGTCGATCCGCTCGATGTCGGCATTGAACTGCAGATTCATGCCGCGCTTGGTCAGCTCTTCCTGCAGATGTTTGCGCACTGAACCGTCGAAGCCGCGCAGGAACAGATCGCCGCGATACAGCAACGTGGTCTCCGCACCCAGGCCATGGAAGATTCCGGCAAATTCGACCGCGATGTAACCGCCGCCGACGACCAGAACACGTTTCGGCAGCTCTTTCAGGAAAAACGCCTGATTGGAGCTGATGGCATGCTCATGTCCCGGGATTTCCGGAATCTGCGGCCAGCCGCCCGTGGCGATCAGAATATTTTTCGCGGTGAAACGCTCACCATTGACCTCGACTTCATGCGGACCAACGATCTTCGCGTGCGCTTCGTGCAGGGTCACGCCACTGTTGACCAGCAGATTGCGATAAATGCCGTTCAGGCGATTGATCTCGCGATCCTTGTTGGCGATCAGGGTCGCCCAATCGAAATTCGCCTCGCCCAGGCTCCAGCCGAAACCGGACGACTGTTCAAAGTCTTCGGCGAAATGCGCGCCGTACACCAGCAGTTTTTTCGGCACACAGCCGACATTGACGCAGGTGCCGCCCAGATAACGGCTCTCCGCAACCGCCACTTTCGCACCGAAACCGGCAGCAAAACGCGCAGCCCGCACACCGCCGGAACCGGCACCAATCACATAAAGGTCAAAATCGTAGGCCATTTCTTTCTCCTCGGCAGGCGATCAGCATACCCGGCGTCGTCTGTTGGGCAAGCACTCCTGCCGATATAGGGGCGGAAAATGAAAAAGCCACCCGAAGGTGGCTTTTTCGTACAGACAGGTCAGGCGCTATCAGTAGGCCTTGCCAGTCTTGTAGAAGTTTTCGAAGCAGAAGTTGGTTGCCTCGATGTAACCCTCGGCACCACCGCAGTCGAAACGCTTGCCCTTGAACTTGTAGGCCATCACGCAGCCGTTCTGGGCTTGTTTCATCAAGGCGTCGGTGATCTGGATTTCACCACCCTTGCCTGGCTCGGTCTGTTCGATCAGGTCGAAGATGTCCGGAGTCAGGATGTAACGACCGATGATCGCCAGGTTGGACGGCGCGTCTTCCGGCTTTGGCTTCTCGACCATGCTGTGTACGCGGTAGATGTCGTCGCGGATCATCTCGCCGGCAATGACGCCGTACTTGCTGGTTTCTGCCGGATCGACTTCCTGGATAGCAATGATCGAGCAACGGAACTGCTTGTACAGCTTGACCATCTGGGTCAGTACGCCGTCGCCTTCGAGGTTGACGCACAGGTCGTCCGCCAGCACCACGGCAAACGGTTCATCACCGATCAGCGGACGACCGGTCAGGATCGCATGACCCAGGCCTTTCATTTCAGTCTGACGGGTGTAGGAGAACGAGCATTCGTCCAACAGCTTGCGGATACCGACCAGGTATTTCTCTTTGTCGGTGCCTTTGATCTGGTTTTCCAGCTCATAGCTGATGTCGAAGTGGTCTTCCAGAGCACGCTTGCCACGGCCGGTCACGATGGAGATCTCAGTCAGACCAGCATCCAGAGCTTCTTCGACGCCGTACTGGATCAGTGGCTTGTTTACCACCGGCAGCATTTCTTTGGGCATGGCTTTAGTCGCTGGAAGGAAGCGAGTACCGTAACCGGCTGCTGGGAACAAGCATTTCTTGATCATATAAGTCCTTGAAAGGGCTGTGTGTACGAGTTTCGGCGCAGTCTAATCAGGCGGCGTGCACCTTACAATGCCCCGCACTGGCTAACCGATGTCAACATAGAGAAATATTCTGGCGGATAGTTCAATCCGCACGCAGAAGCTGCGCATTCAGCGTAGCCCAAAGATTCAGGAACACCGCATCGACCCGCGCCCGTTCGCCCGTTTCCCGTTATCATGACGCCTTTGAACCAGCCAACGAGGCCGCTAGATGTCCGCAGCAAAAATCATCAACGGGTACACCATCGCCAAGGCGAAAGATGGCCAGTGGCATATCACCGCCGCCAACGGCGAAGATGTGTCCGGTCCATTGCCCACTGAAGCGATGGCGATTGAGGTAGCCGCGGTGCTTGATTACACGCCTCCTGCACCGAAACGTCGCGGCAAGGATCAGGACTGATCAGCTGTAACGCATCCAGAGCCCTGCCATAGCGCGGGGCTTTTTTTGAACATGAAGATGTGGCCAATCGCTATAACCTTTTCATGCCGGCGCTGTCATAGCGTCTAGCCCTCTCCTTCCGAAGACGACATCGCCATGAACACCCGTACGCTGCACAGCATGCTGCCCCTGTTAGCACTTCTGACCCTGGCCGGCTGCGCCAGCTCTCAACCCACTTACCTGGACAATGGCGAGCAAGGGTTGAGTATCGATTGCTCCGGCGAGGCCAATTCCTGGGCAACCTGTTATGAAAAGGCTGACGCCTCCTGCGCCGGCACCGGCTATCGCATCGTCGGAACCGATGGCACACCGGCGCCCAAGGAAAGCGACAAAACGCTGGGTATCGATGTCGGCAACTACAAGAACCGTAGTGTCGTGGTGGTCTGCAAGTAGGTTTTACATGTGAATTTCGGCGAACTTGATCCCCAGCCCGCGGACGACCTCAATCAGGTCATCCAGACGGCCAAACGATTCGACTTCGTCGTTTTCATCCACCAGAAAATAACTGCGCCCGGCGCTCTTCTTGAAAAACACGATCCATTCACCCGAATTCGCCGGGTTCTGAATCACATGGGTGGCCGCGATCAGCCCCTCTTTATGGCGCTCGCGCACCTGTTCTCGCTTCATGCACATCTCCAGAAATGACAATGCCGCCCAGGCGTGACCTGGACGGCATCAATACCGATGACTGACAGTTTATCAGCCGGAAATGCACACCGTGGCGGCATTGCGCACATCCCTTGGGCGTATCGGCACGTTGGACATGCGCTCGTGCAACTTGATGCTGCTGCCGCCGGAGCGGTCCTCAATGTCAAACACCGCTGCCGGGCCGGACGACAACTTCCCGGGCACGATCACCCGAACCCCGTCCTTGTGCGGCTCCATTTGCAGGGCCCCGCGGCTTTGCGCCAGCTTGTCGGCCAGACACTGTGCGTACTCGTGGGGTTTCTTGCCGGAAATGACGCTCATGGTCGGCAGTGTTTCATTGATTTCCGAAACACTTGCGCAACCACCCATCGCCAATGCCAACGGCACAAAGACCACACCCCACTTCATACAGAATCTCCTATAAAGACCCTCGGACAGCGTGAATGCCGTTTTTCTCCGAGGCTCATTGCATTTAACGCACATGAAATCGCGAATAACTGTTTTTAATTGTCAAAGCGGCGCCCGACGGCCGGATAATAACCTGTCCGGGCTGATAAACTGCGCCAATCGACCCTGCTATCGTTTTGATTTTGTAGAAAAAGCCCTTCTGGAGGCGCCCATGAAATTTATTCACCAGCGCGAGCACCTCAACGAAGACGACATCGTCGTCATCCAGTGCTCACAAACCTGCAACATCCGTCTGATGAACGACGCCAACTTTCGCAGCTTCAAGAACGGCGGCCGTCACACCTATCACGGCGGCGCGTTCGACACCTTTCCGGCCCGCATCACTGCGCCGAGCACCGGGTTCTGGAATATTACTATCGACACCGTCAACCGTCGTGCAATCAGCGTGACCCGCAAGCCGACCCTGACGCACTCGATCAAGATCATTCGCCGTTCCAGCTCGAAACTCAGCTGATCGGCTCCTTCAACGCAATCAGGTAAGCATGACCGTGGCCCAAACGACCAAATACGTCATCAAGTACAAACTGAACGGCGAGCGCCGCTTCGAATTCGCTCAGCTGGAAAACGGTACGCCGGAAGAAGCAAAGGCTGCGCTGGATGCCCTGCACGGCCAAAGCGAAGACGTGATCAGCGACATCAGCGTCAGCAAGGCGTTGTAAGACGCGGGTGACAATTCGACCGCAAGCGCCGGAGTGTTCCGGCCTGGCGGGCTGCCTAGACTGATCACCTGGACGCAAGCCAAGGAATCAGTATGCCGATGTCACCCGAATCGCCCCTCGATGCGCTCGACTGGGCCGCACTGGAACAACAACTGGATCAGGACGGTTGCGCCATCATCCGCTCGCTGCTGCGCCCGGAAACCTGTGATCGCCTGAGTGCGCTGTACCCGCAAAGCGAACCGTTCCGCTCACAGGTGATCATGGCCCGCCACGGTTTCGGTCGCGGCGAATACAAGTATCTGCGCTACCCGTTGCCTCCATTGGTGGAGCGCCTGCGCAATGCGCTTTATCCGCGCCTTGTTCCCCTGGCCAATCACTGGCATGAACGGATGGGCTTGCCGCAACGCTTTCCACCCCTGCACAGAGAGTTTCTTGCGCGCTGTCATGCCGCCGGTCAACTGCGGCCTACCCCGCTCTTGCTGCAATACGGCCCACAGGACTACAACTGTTTGCATCAGGACTTGTACGGCGAACACGTCTTTCCGCTGCAAGTCGCGATTCTTTTGTCAGAACCTGGCGAGGATTTCAGCGGCGGTGAATTCGTCCTGACCGAACAACGCCCGAGAATGCAATCTCGCCCACTGGTGATGGACCTGAAAAAAGGCGACGCGCTGATCTTTGCCGTCAACCAACGCCCGGTCAAAGGCGTGCGCGGCGACTATCGGGTCACCATGCGCCACGGCGTCAGCCGCCTGCACAGCGGAAAACGGCATACTCTGGGCATCATTTTTCACGACGCTACCTGACCATCATGCACACCCACTTCGATTTGTTCGCCGACACCGAATCCGAGCAGCCCCGACGCGCTGAGCAGATCGGCGAACAATCCTGGGTACTGCGTGGCTTCGCCCTTCCCCATATCGAACATTTATTGCCGGCTCTGAAATCGGTCATCGAACGCGCCCCGTTGCGACACATGATGACGCCCGGCGGTTTCAGCATGTCAGTAGCCACCAGCAGTTGCGGAGCGCTTGGCTGGATTACCGACCGCAGCGGTTACCGTTACTCGGCCGATGACCCGCTCAGCCACCAGCCTTGGCCGGAGATGCCCGAAGTCTTTCGCGACCTGGCGCAGACAGCGGCGAAGCAAGTCGGATTTTCCGATTTCATACCGGACTCCTGCCTGATCAACCGTTATGTCCCTGGCGCGAAAATGTCTTTGCATCAGGACAAGGACGAACATTCCTACACCGCACCGATCGTTTCTCTGTCATTGGGTTTGCCCGCCATGTTCCTGTTCGGTGGTTTCGCCCGTAGTGACAGGAGCCAGCGCATTCCGCTGTTGCACGGCGACATGGTGATCTGGGGTGGCGCTGATCGGCTGCGCTACCACGGCGTCCTGCCGATCAAGTACGGCCGGCATCCGCAGTTGGGCGAACAGCGTTTCAACCTGACGTTCCGCACCGCCGGATAACCGCGCAAAGTTTGACCGCAAGGGCCGGAGTGTTACGGTTGGCGGCACTGGTTAACCTGAAATTCAACAGGTCAACGGACTCTCCATCATGAAAACGCTTTCGATCCCGCTGAACATTGAAGACGATCCACGCTGGTCCGCCGTCGTCGCCCGGGACCCACGGGCGGACGGTCAATTTGTCTACGCAGTGAAAACCACTGGCATCTATTGCCGCCCAAGCAGCCTGGCGCGCTTGCCGAAACCGCAGAATGTCGAGTTCTTCGACACCGCCGAAGAGGCTGAAGCAGCGGGTTATCGCCCCAGCAAGCGGGCGAGCAAGGATCAGAGCGACGTGGCCGCGCAACATGCAGCTACCGTAGCCGCTGCGTGCCGACAGATCGAAACCGCCGAAACCCTGCCAGCGCTCAACGAACTGGCGGATGCCGCCGGCCTGAGCTCATTCCATTTCCATCGGGTATTCAAAGCCGCCACCGGCCTGACGCCCAAAGGTTACGCCGCCGCACACCGCTCCCGCAGAGTGCGGCAACGATTGGCGGATGGCGACTCGGTGACCGACGCGTTGTACGACGCTGGTTTCAACTCCAACAGCCGTTTCTATGAAGCCGCTGACCAGTTGCTGGGCATGAAACCCGGCGACTTCCGGGCCGCCGGGCAAAACAACAACATTCGTTTTGCGGTCGGTCAATGTTCGCTTGGCGCCATTCTGGTGGCCCAGAGTGACCGGGGGATTTGCGCGATTCTGTTGGGGGACGATCCCCATCAATTGGTCTGTGATCTGCAGGATCAGTTTCGTCGGGCCAACCTGATTGGCGCCGATGCCGGGTTCGAGCAACTGATCGCCCATGTCGTCGGGTTCATTGAAACGCCGGCCATCGGTCTCGATCTGCCACTGGATGTACGGGGCACCGCGTTTCAGGAGCGGGTCTGGCAGGCGCTGCGCGAAATACCGGTTGGCAGCACCGCCAGTTATGCCGATATCGCCCAGCGTATCGGCTCGCCCAAAGCGGTTCGGGCCGTGGCTCAGGCCTGCGGCGCCAACAGCCTTGCGGTGGCGATCCCTTGCCATCGCGTGGTCCGCAGCGACGGCAACCTCTCGGGCTATCGCTGGGGCGTGGAGCGCAAGCGTGAGTTGTTGTCCCGGGAAACGCAGCCTTAACGGATGCCGATGTAAATCGACACTGACTCGGGGCCGAGATAGGCCTCGAAGTCGGTGGCGTAACGTCGCTGAATCTGCGGATTGGCTTCGAAGTGTTTCCAGATCCGCCCCCAAGTGGCAATGACCGCATCGGGCAATGCGCCATGTCCCTGGAACACCAGATACTCGCCGCTTTCGATCCTAATGGTTTCGAAATCAGTCAGCGGATTGGCAACCGCAACACCCGCCGTCACATCGAATGCACCCGAGGCATCCGACTCATAGGCCGAGTACACCCCGTAAATCGGCGACTCGGTCAGTTTGCCGGGAATGGCCTCCGCCAGGTTCTTGCCGAAGAATTGCCCCCACATCGGGCCGATTTTCGCGGTCTCGGCCTTGTGTTCTGCGGCGTTGGTGGTGCGAACGCGCAAGCCTGAAACCGTGAACGACTCAACGTGCTGTTGTTGTAAATCCATCGAAGTGCCACTCCCTTTTTTTGAAGTGCGGCCCGGCAGGTCCGCGATGGCGCTTAATGTGTCAGCGATTGACGTCCACGACAACCCGTCCGCGCAGCTGCCCGGCGAGCAGCTTCGGGGCCGCTTCGATGGCTTCGCTGAGGCCAATTTCGTGGCTGATCAGGGGCAGCAATGCAAAATCCAGATCCTTGGCCAGACGTTCCCAGGCCTCGATTCGACGGGCCTTGGGCTGGGTTACGCTGTTGATTCCGGCCAGCGTAACGCCCCGCAAGATGAACGGTGCCACCGATGCCGGGAAATCCATGCCCTGAGCCAGACCGCATGCCGCGACAGTCCCTTCGGCGCGGGTGCTGGCGCAGGCGTTGGCCAATGTGTGGCTACCGACCGAATCGATGACCGCTGCCCAACGTTCCTTCGCCAGTGGTTTGCCGGGTTCGGACAAGATCGCCCGATCGATGATTTCGCTGGCGCCCAATTGTTGCAGATACTCATGCTCCGACACCCGGCCGGTAGAGGCCACCACGCGATAGCCGAGCTTGTGCAATAAGGCGATTGCAAAGCTGCCGACCCCACCATTGGCACCCGTGACCAATACTTCACCGTGCTCCGGCGTCACGCCATTACGTTCCAGCGCCATGATGCACAGCATCGCCGTGTAGCCCGCCGTGCCAATGGCCATGGCTTGCGCCGCGGAAAACGCCTTGGGCAGCGGAATCAGCCAGTCGCCGTTGAGCCGCGCCTTCTGGGCCAGGCCGCCCCAGTGGTTTTCACCGACGCCCCAACCATTGAGCAGCACCTGATCGCCAGTCTTATAGTCGGGATGCGAACTGACTTCGACCGTACCCGCCAGATCGATCCCCGGCACCATCGGAAACCTGCGCACCACCGGGCTGCTGCCGGTAATCGCCAGCCCGTCCTTGAAGTTCAGCGTGCTGTACGCGACGCGCACCGTCACATCGCCTTCGGGCAACTGCTGCTCGTCGATTTTCTGCAGGCTGGCGCGATAACCGCTGTCGTCTTTGTCGATCAGAATGCCGTTGAACATGATTGCCTCTCAGGGAATGAATTCAGGGTCTCGTGGCATTCAAATAGCACATCGCAACATTTTGCCCCACTCGACCTTCCGCCAATCACTTAAACCGCCGGATGATTCCGGATCGGCCGGCTATGCTCTTTCGACGGCTTCCACTTATCCCCGAGAAGCCCTTGTCGATGGAGCTGACAATGTCCCGCGCTCGCCCTTTTCTTGCCTGGCTGATGCTCTGTCTGTTGGCATTCAATACCGCGTGGGCGGCGCCTGCGGCCAAGACCACGGACGCCGCTGCCGTTGAGCCGACATGGCCGCAAGTCATCACTAGCGGCAAGTCAAAACTCACCGTGTATCAGCCGCAGCTCGACAGCTGGGACGGCTACACCTTGCAGGCCCGCGCCGCCGTAGAGGCCACCGGCGCTGACGGCAAGGCGACTTATGGCATCGTCCAGTTCAGCGCTCACACGCTGGTCGACAAGGCCACCCGCTGGGTCGCGCTCGACCAGTACAAAATCATCAAGGCTGATTTCCCTGCCGACGCCAGCCAGGCCGACACCTGGATTACGACACTGCAAAACGATGCGGCCAAGCGCAAGAAAACCATTTCACTCGATCAATTGGAGGCTGCCGTCGGTGTACTGGCCGCCGAACAGAAAGCCGACACCGCGCCCCTGGAAAACACGCCACCGACCATCCTCAGTTCGGACGTGCCAGCCATGCTTGTCTATATCGACGGTGAGGCTGCGTATCGCGAGGTCGACGGCACCGGGTTGCAACGGGTGATCAACACCCGTCCTCTGCTGCTCAAGGACGCCCAGGGCAAACACTATCTGCACGTGTTCGATGGCTGGATGGTTGCCGAGCAATTGACGGGGCCCTACGCCCTGCTCTCATCGCCTCCGCCGGATCTGGAGAAAGCCAAGAAAGCGGCGATCGAGAGCCGGCAGGTGGATCTTCTCACCGGGCAAAGCGATCCGAAGGACAAAGTGCCGAGCCTGGCCAAGCCGCCGCAGCCGAAGATATTCGTCGCCACGACCCCGACCGAACTGATCGTCACCGACGGTGCGCCACAGTGGCTGCCGATCCAGGGCACGCAACTGCTGTACGTCAGTAATACCACCGGGCACATCTTCAAGGAAATCGGCGATCAGAACAGTTATGTGCTGATCTCCGGCCGCTGGTTCCGCGCCGGTGACATGAACGGCCCGTGGACATTTACCCCGGCGGACAAACTGCCGGCCGACTTCGCCAACATCCCCGACGACAGCCCGAAGGAAAACGTCAAAGCCTCGGTCGCCGGAACGCCCCAGGCCAAGGAAGCGGCCATTGCCGCCACCATCCCGCAGACGTCGGCAATCAAGAAAAACGCGGTAAAAATGACTGCACCGCAGTTTGACGGCGAGCCTCAACTCAAAGCCATCAGCGGGACCCCGCTTCAATATGTGATCAATAGCGCCACGCCGATCATCCGGGTCGACAACAACAGTTGGTACGCCGTGGAGAACGGCATCTGGTTCGTCGCCACGGCAGTAACCGGGCCATGGACCGTCGCCAGCTCAGTGCCAGCGGTGATTTATTCGATACCGCCGAACTCGCCGATGCACTACCTCACTTACGTCAAAGTCTATGAGTCCAGTGGTGACACGGTCGTCGTCGGCTATACCCCGGGCTACCAGGGATCGACGCTGGATCCGGCGACCGGCGTTGTGGTTTACGGCACCGGCTATCCGTACACGCCATGGGTCGGTAGCGCCTGGTACGGGCCGCCGGTGACTTACGGCTTTGGGGTCGCGATTCGCTACACGCCGTGGACTGGCTGGACCTTCGGCTTCGGGTTCGGCTGGAGCTGGGGCGGCAGCACTGCCGCCATGGGCTGGGGCTGGGGCGCCTATCCATGGTGGGGCAATTACGGATGGGGTTACGCGTGGGGGCCACACCTGTATCCGGCACCATTGGCCTGGGGCGGCGCTGCCTATGGTTATCACGGCGGCGCCGTGGCCTGGGGCCCTGGCGGCTGGGCCGGCACCACCGGCAACATCTACCGGCAATGGGGCGACCGGGCGACCGTCAGCCGCTATGGCGCAGGCTACAACGCCTGGACTGGCAACCGCTGGGCTGGCCAGGTCGGTTCCTCCTACAACTCACGGACCGGGATTGCGACCGCAGGCCAGCGTGGAGCGGTACACAATGTCTACACCGGTAACTATGCAGCTGGCCGCAGCGGTGAAGTGGTTGGGCCCAACGGTGGCGCAATCGCAGGGGGCCGGGTAACCGCAGGCAACGCTCGCAATGGCACTCAGGTAACGGCCAATCGTGGCGCCGTTTACAACCCGAACACCGGCAACACCACGCAATACGGCGGGATTCACGGACGCAACAGCGGCGCCGCGCGGGTTGGCGACAACGTGTATGCCGGCCATGACGGCAACGTCTACAAAAAGACCGATGACGGCTGGCAGTCGATGGTCAAGGGTGGCGCGACCCGCACATCGGCCAACAACAATGCTCAGTTGCAGAACCTCAACCGCGACTCCGCGGCGCGTAACGTGGGCAATCAGCGTCTGAACAACTTCCACAATTCTTCGCAGTTCATGAACCATTCATTCGGCGGAGGAGGCGGTGGTGGATTTCATCGACGCTGACCTGAATCCCGCGAGGCTACAAATCTCGGCTGGCCCTGCACCCGGTTTTGCTGGTAAAAAAACCGGCTTCAGCTTCTCTGCCCTGCTTTGTCCTTCGGAGTCTTTTCCATGAACCAATGGCCAGATACCCGCATTCTTGACCTGCTCGGCATCGAATTGCCGATCATCCAGGGCCCGATGGCCGGTGCCACCAACTCGTCGATGGTCATCGCCGTGTGCAACGCGGGCGGTTTGGGATCAATGCCGGCAGCGATGTTGAGCATCGAGCAATTGCGCGAAGAACTGAAAGCCATCCGCCAGGGCACCGATAAACCGTTCAACGTCAACTTCTTCTGCCACCAGCCACCGGCCGCCGATGAACAGCGGGCACGGGACTGGAAGAATCTGCTGGAGCCCTACTACCGCGAACTGGGCGCTGATTTCGACGCCCCGACGCCGGTATCCAACCGTGCACCGTTTGATGCAGCAGCTTGCGAAGTGCTGGAAGAGTTTCGCCCTGAGGTGGTGAGTTTCCACTTTGGCCTGCCGGAAAAATCCCTGCTGGACCGGGTCAAGGCCACTGGTGCGAAGATTCTGTCTTCGGCAACCAACGTCGATGAAGCCATCTGGCTCGAACAGAACGGTTGCGACGCAATCATCGCCATGGGCTACGAAGCCGGAGGGCATCGGGGCATGTTCCTCAGCAATGACCTGAGCAGTCAGGTCGGAACCTTTGCCCTCGTTCCGCAAATCGTCGACGCGGTCAAAGTGCCGGTGATTGCTGCCGGTGCGATCGCCGATGCGCGAGGCGTTGCAGCGGCGTTCATGCTCGGTGCATCTGCTGCTCAGGTCGGCACGGCTTATCTGTTTACACCAGAGGCCAAAGTCAGCGCCTCTCATCACAATGCGCTGCGCACGGCGAAAGACAGTGAGACCGCTATCACCAACCTGTTTACCGGGCGTCCGGCACGGGGGATTCTGAATCGAGTGATGCGTGAAGTGGGACCGATGTCGGACAAAGCGCCGGCGTTTCCCTTGGCCGGCGGTGCCCTGATGCCATTGCGCGCCAAGGATGAGGCCGACTTCAGCAACCTTTGGGCCGGTCAGGCGTTTACGCTGGGCAAGGAGTTGAGCAGTGCTGAACTGACTCGGCAACTGGCCGAAGGAGCGCTCGCAAAACTGGCTCGGTAAAAGCACGGCAGACTGAGGGATTTCATGCCCTCACCTGCCAGCCTGAAACCAGCACTTTCCGTTTAGAGGCATTTCGCTATATATTCAGCTATATAGCGATTCACCCCCTCGCATCGGCGCAGTCTACCCCTCCAACAATAACTGCCCACTGCACTTGCCAACAACGGAGCTGTTCATGACCATTCGTGCCTCACGTTTTGCCCCTACCTGCCTGGCCTCCTTGCTTGCAGTATTTGCCGCCGGCGCTGTTCAGGCGGATGAAGTGCAGGTTGCCGTCGCGGCCAACTTCACCGCACCGATCCAGGCGATCGCCGCCGATTTCGAAAAAGACACCGGGCACAAACTGGTCGCGGCCTATGGCGCCACCGGGCAGTTCTACACCCAGATCAAGAACGGCGCGCCATTCGAAGTGTTCCTCTCGGCTGACGACACCACCCCTGAGAAACTGGAAAAAGAAGGCGACACCGTCAAGGGCTCGCGCTTCACCTACGCCATCGGCACCCTCGCGCTGTGGTCGGCCAAAGAAGGCTACGTCGACGCCAAAGGCGACGTTCTGAAGAAAAACGAATACCAACACCTGTCCATCGCCAACCCGAAAGCCGCGCCTTACGGTCTGGCTGCCACCCAGGTGCTGGAAAAGCTGAAACTGACTGAAGCGACCAAAGCCAAGATCGTCGAAGGCCAGAACATCACCCAGGCCTACCAGTTCGTGTCCACCGGCAACGCTGAACTGGGCTTCGTTGCCCTCTCGCAGATCTACAAGGACGGCAAGGTCAGCAGCGGCTCGGCGTGGATCGTGCCGGCGAGCATGCACGACCCGATCAAACAGGACGCCGTCATCCTGAACAAAGGCAAGGACAACGCCGCTGCCAAGGCGCTGGTCGACTACCTCAAAGGCCCGAAAGCCGCTGCGGTGATCAAGTCCTACGGTTATCAGCTGTAAATGTCGCTGACGAGTGCCGATTTCGCGGCGATCTGGCTGACCCTGAAGCTGGCGTCCCTGACCACCGCGATCCTGCTGGTCATCGGCACTCCGATTGCTCTGTGGTTGTCGCGCAGCCAGTCCTGGTTGCGCGGCCCCATCGGGGCAATTGTCGCCCTGCCCCTGGTGCTGCCGCCGACCGTCATCGGTTTTTATCTGTTGCTCGCGCTCGGGCCCAATGGCTTTCTGGGTCATTTCACCCAATGGCTCGGGCTCGGCACGCTTACGTTCAGCTTCACCGGACTGGTGATCGGTTCGGTGCTCTATTCCATGCCCTTTGTGGTGCAGCCGCTGCAAAACGCCTTCTCCGCCATCGGCACTCGCCCCCTGGAAGTGGCCGCCACTTTGCGCGCCAATCCATGGGACACGTTTTTCAGCGTCATCCTGCCGCTCGCACGTCCCGGCTTCATTACGGCGGCGATCCTGGGTTTCGCCCATACCGTCGGTGAATTCGGCGTTGTACTGATGATCGGCGGCAATATTCCCGACAAGACCCGGGTGGTCTCGGTACAAATCTACGACCACGTCGAAGCCATGGAATACTCACAAGCACATTGGCTCGCCGGTGCGATGCTGGTGTTTTCGTTTCTGGTGTTGCTGGCGCTCTATTCCAGCCGCAAGTCGCGCGCAGGCTGGAGTTGATCGATGATTGAAGCACGCTTGAAACTCGCTTACTCCGGCTTCGGCCTGGATGTTGACCTGCACCTGCCCGGTCGTGGCGTGACCGCATTGTTCGGACAATCAGGCTCAGGCAAGACCACCTGCCTGCGTTGTATTGCCGGACTGGAACGGGCTTCGCACGCCTTTGTGCAAATCAACGACGAAATCTGGCAGGACAGCGATAAAGGCATTTTCGTCCCGCCGCACAAACGTGCGCTCGGCTATGTCTTTCAGGAAGCGAGCCTGTTTCCGCACCTCTCGGTGCTGGCCAACCTGCAATTCGGCCTCAAACGGATTGCCAGGAATCAACGCCGGGTCGACATGGCACAAGCCACCGAACTGTTGGGAATCGGCCATTTGCTGGAGCGTCATCCGCAGCATCTGTCCGGCGGCGAACGTCAGCGTGTCGGCATCGCCCGGGCGCTTTTGACCAGTCCGAAACTGTTGCTGATGGACGAGCCGCTCGCGGCCCTCGACAGTCAGCGTAAAAGCGAAATCCTGCCTTACCTGCAACGGCTGCACGACGAACTCGATATCCCGGTTCTGTATGTCAGTCACGCTCAGGATGAAGTCGCGCGCCTGGCCGATCACCTGGTGCTGCTCGACAACGGCAAAGCGTTGGCCAGCGGCCCGATCGGCGAAACTCTGGCCCGCCTGGATCTGCCACTGGCAATGGGCGATGACGCCGGAGTGGTGATCGAGGGGCAAGTTATCTCCTACGATCACAACTACCAATTGCTCTGCCTGCAATTGCCCGACACGTTACTGAGCATTCGCGTGACCCACTCCCCCATGGAAGTCGGTCAGACGCTGCGCTGCAAAGTGCAGGCTCGCGATATCAGCCTGACCCTGCAAAACACCGAGCACAGCAGCATCCTCAACCGCCTGCCGGTGACGGTTGCCAGCGAAATGCCCGCCGACAATGCCGCTCATGTGCTGATCCGCCTCGATGCGGGTGGCACGCCTCTGCTGGCAAGAATCACCCGGTATTCGCGAGACCAGTTGGGCGTGCATGCGGGTCAACAATTGTGGGCGCAGATCAAGGCTGTCGCGGTTCTGGCTTGAATCGGTCGGCACGACTGCCATGGCATGCGGTCAATCGCTGTAACAGCCCGATTGCCGCCAAGGATTCCCGCCATGCCCGATACCGCGCTGACCGATGTGTTGCCTTCGGACCTGCATTACGTCGATGACACCCAGCCCGGGCTCACCCGCAAGAAGCTGCGCGGCAAGTTCTGTTACTTCGACACAGCAGGCCAGCGCATCACTGATCCTGACGAAATCAAACGCATCAATGCGCTGGCCGTGCCACCGGCCTACACCGATGTCTGGATCTGCGCTGACCCTCGCGGTCATCTTCAAGCCACTGGTCGCGATGCTCGGGGGCGCAAACAGTATCGCTATCACCCGCGCTGGCGCGAGGTCCGTGATGCCGACAAATACTCGCGACTGCGTGAGTTCGGCATGGCGCTGCCGAAGTTGCGCAAACAACTGGAAGCGCTGTTGGCAGCACCGGGGTTCAGCCGCGACAAAGTCATGGCCACGGTGATCACTTTGCTCGATGCGACCCTGATCCGTGTCGGCAATACTCAATACGCACGAGACAATAAATCCTATGGACTGACTACCCTGCGCAGCCGGCATGTCGAGATCAATGGCAGCGCGATCCTGTTCCAGTTTCGCGGCAAAAGCGGCATCGAGCATCAGATCACCGTGAAGGACCGGCGCCTGGCGCGGATCATCAAGCGCTGCCTGGAAATCCCGGGGCAGAATCTGTTCCAGTATCTGGATGAAAACGGCGAGCGGCACACCGTCAGTTCCTCCGACGTCAACACCTACCTGCAAACCCTGACCGGCGCAGACTTCACCGCCAAGGACTACCGGACCTGGGCCGGCAGCGCCCTCGCACTGTCGGTGCTGCGGGAGTTGCAATGGGAATCGGAGGCCGAAGCCAAGCGGCATGTGGTGGAGATGGTCAAAGGTGTGGCGCGGCAACTGGGGAACACGCCGGCGGTGTGTCGAAAGTGCTACATCCATCCGGCCGTGGTGGAGCATTTCATGCTGGGAGCGCTGGCTGAGCTTCCAAGATCACGGATCCGCAAAGGTCTGCGCAAGGAAGAAGTCGCACTGGCGCTATTCCTGGAGCGTATGGCTGAGATGGCCGCTACGCCTTGAACCCGTCGGATGTCTCGACTAGGCTAACGACCCTTCCCTCCCAAGGACGACCGCAGAAGTGAACAACTAAGCCTTCAAAAATGTAATCGCGACACGCCTTCAAAGGCGCCTGTCAGTGTTCCCGACATTTTTTGGAGGTGCCGATGACTCACGTCTCGCGTACGCCTGCCCTCGTCTCCCTGAATCAGCTGGGTTTCCAGTTCGCCAACGGCGAGATGATTTTCGATGCACTCAATTTGAAGTTTGATCACACGCCGACCGCCATCGTTGGACGCAACGGTGTTGGCAAAAGCGTACTGGCGCGCCTGATCGCCGGACAATGGCAACCCACCACCGGCAGCGTGACGCGCGCCGTGACAACAACCTACGTGGCGCAGACCTGTGTTGCGGCGCCCGGCGAGACGGTCGCCAAGACCACCGGCAGCGCCTCCATTCTTCAGGCTCTGGAGCGAATGAACCGGGGCTGCGGCTCAGTCGAGGATTTCGACCTCATTGGCGAACAATGGGATTTGGCGGAGCGCTTGCGGCGCTTGCTCGATGACGCCGGGCTGGCCGAGGTCGCATTCACTGACTTGACCGAACAACTCAGTGGCGGTCAGCAAGCACGAGTCGCACTGATCGGCGCGTTTTTGAGTCAAGCCCCGTTGCTGGTTCTTGATGAGCCGACTAACCATCTGGATTCATCGGGACGGCGATGGCTGATGAATTCACTGGAGCGCTGGCACACCGGGTTGATCGTCGTCAGCCATGATCGGCAATTGCTCGACCGCATGCAGCGGATCGTCGAGTTGAGCGCGTCTGGGGCTATCGAATTCGGCGGTAATTACTCGGCATTCCGCGAGCATCAGCGAATTCATCAAGCAGCGGCGCAAGCGCGCCTTGAGCAAGCCAGAAGCGAACGTCAGCGCGAGCGCCTTCGATTACGGCGTGAACATGACACGATACAGCGCCACGCCGCCAACTCGCGACGCAACGCCGAAACCGCCAACATTGCCAGTTTCGAATATGTGGCGATAAAGGGTGCCGCCCGGGAAATCATGGGGCATGTCCGTCAGGGACATCAGGCCCGCAAGTCCGAACTCGATGCCCAGGTGCGGGAGGCTTACGCCAAGGTGCAACCCGAGGACAACGTGCTTATCAACTTGCCGGGGAGCGCGGTGCCGAACAACCGTCAGATCTGCACGCTGATTGACGCTCGGCTGCCATGGTTACCGAACGATGCACCGACGAGCCGGCTGAATCTCACGATCCACGGCCCGATGCGGATCGCTGTCAGCGGTCCCAACGGGTGCGGAAAAACAACCCTGCTGAAGGTACTCGCCGGGCAACTGGCGCCTGTCGACGGAGTCGCCGCGACTCACGTGCCCTTCGCGTTTCTTGATCAGCAATTGGCCCTACTGGACGATCACCGTTCCATCACCGAACAGCTGATGATGCAGGGGGCTGCACTGACCGAGGGCACCCTGCGCAGCTATCTCGCCCACTTGCAGTTGGATGCGAGCCGCGCCACGGGATGTTGCGCTTCATTGAGCGGTGGCGAACGTCTGAAAGCCGCACTGGCGCTCGCATTGTGGCGACCGGACCCCGCGCAACTGTTGTTGCTGGACGAACCGACCAATCATCTGGATCTGCCCTCGGTGGAAGCTTTCGAACAGGCCTTGCAGACATTTCCGGGAGCGATCGTTGCGGTTTCACACGACCGGAATTTTCTCAAGGCATTGAATCCGACTCACCATCTGAACTGGCACCGCTCTGGCTGGGTACTTCAGCCGACGAACTGACCTGCCTATTTTTTGCACGATTTGTCAGGGCTTCTATAGTTGATCTGACACGAATCAACTGCGGTGACGCCATGGAAGACATATTCGTCGTGAAGCGTTGCAACAAGATCATCATTCACGGTCGCCGCGCCGGAGAAAGTCTCCATGAACCTGCCGAAGCCACCGGCTGGTACCGCATCAGTGACACGCGTACCGGCGGCTTCATCGGGGATGGCTACGATCTGGAAGAGGACGCTCGGCGAGAATGTCTGCGACTCAACGCCGCCAGTTCACGGGTGACTGTCAGTGAGTCTTCTGGCTGATAGCTGTCATTTACGGGTCTATACTCAAACCAGCTGAAGGAGCAGCGCCCCAACGGCAGAGAGCTCGCGCTTCGCGGGCTTTTTGCTGCCTCAGAGCGGTTTCCTGAACGGAGGTGTTCCATGTCCGAAAGAGAGTCCATCACCACTCTCCTCACCTTGCTCGATGCCCGGGAGGCCCGCCTCGCCGCGGCCTGCAAAGAGATCGCCGACTGGGTCGATCATCAAGGCGGGCACCCGACCGCCCTGCGCATTCGCGATCGTTTGAACGACATCGAAAAGGATGCTCCGCTGATTCGCAGCACCCTGTCGTCGCTCAAACCTGTTGATCGGCCTCTGCCACGCTTCAGGTGATCCGCTGATTGGCGCAATGCTGCAAAAAAGAACGTCCTTGGTGGTGAGAGGTCAAACCCTTTACACGTCACCAAGGAGGCGTCTCATGGTCATTCACTTCAAAGTCGATGGGCATCTGGCCTGTGGTCACAAGGGCAACAACCTCAGTTCCAGCCCCGAGCTCAATCGCGTCAAATGCCGCAGCTGCCGCAACACAGAAGCTTATAAAAACGCACGCAAAGACCAACGTAATGCTGCGCGTCGGCTCGCTCGCCATGCAAAAGCAACGCACCATGCATCCGGTTGGCGCTCGGAGTGGATCGAGCGTCTGACAGCGATGACTGGTCTCCAGCGCCTGCCAAGAGGTTTTACCGGGCAAGCATTCGTTTAAGCGGCCGACGACAATGGGCCGTCTGTTCGGCCCATTTCTGCTGATGTGTTTATGACTGTGTAGATCCGCCGATGCTATGGTAAGTCCTGTCCGTTCCAGTTTCGGTAACTCAGAGTGCAAGCATCCATTGATCCTGAAGAAAGTGTCGGGGCTTCCCCCTTACCTCGCCGCAATCCGTTGCAAAAACGTAGCCGTGAACGGCAGGAACGAATTCTTGGTGTGGCCACCCGGCTGATTGCCAGCAAGGGCAGCGATCAACTGAAGATGAGCGAAATCGCTGCACTCTGCGAGATATCCATTGGCTCTCTCTACCAGTATTTTCCTGACAAGAGTTCGATCATCCTCAGCCTCGCGCAGCGTTATAACGCCGAAAGCCGCCGCTGCATTCAAGTTGCCTTGGAAGCGGCCCACGACGCGCAAACGCTGAAAACCGCCTATTCGGATCTGCTGGATCTGTATTACCAGGTGATCACTGCGGAACCGGTCATGCGCGATATCTGGTCTGGCATGCAGACCGACAAACAACTGCTGGACCTGGAACTGCAGGAAAGTCGCGTTGCGGCGCAAATGCTGACCAGCGCAATGCTGCGTGCTTTTCCTGACGCGGATAAACAGCAAGTGAGCGATGCGGCTTTTCTGGTCTGGCAACTGGGTGAATCGACAATGCGCCTGGCCATTTCCTGTACCCCGGAAGAAGGACGTCGATTGGTCGAAGCCTTCAAGCGCATGTCACTTCGAGAAATACTGCACCCTGCCCTCGCCGAGTCTCTCAATACCTCGATTTAAGTTCGTGACCTTCAGAAAATGACCTGTCGTCGGCTAAGGGCGAGCTTTTCTTGACGCAATAACATGAGCATCTATCGTCTTTTTTGTGAGGAGCACTCACGTTCAGACGGAGAGATGATCATGACAAGCTCAGAAGCCCAACCCTTTCTGATACTCGGCGCCACCGGAAAAACCGGATGCCGCATCAGCCAACGACTGACCGAAGAAGGACATCCGGTTCGACCGGGCTCGCGCAATGCACCCATCCCCTTCGATTGGGACAATCCTTCAACTTGGAGCACTGCCCTGACGGATGTGCGTGCAGTCTATATATCCTATCAGCCTGATCTCGCCATGCCCGGAGCCCTGGAAACACTGCAAGCATTCGTATCGCTCGCGGCTGAGCACCAAATCAGACACCTGGTGTTGTTGTCAGGGCGCGGTGAAATTGAAGCGCAAGAAGCTGAACGGATTGTGCAGAACAGCGGCATCGACTGGACAATTCTGCGAGCCAGTTGGTTTTTCCAGAACTTCAGCGAGGCACATTTCCTCGATCCGATCATCGAAGGTCAGCTCGTGCTTCCAGTTGGTAATGTCGCTGAGCCGTTTGTGGATGCGGAAGATATTGCTGATGTCGCCGTGCAGGCACTCACCAAACCGGGTCATGTTGGAAAACTCTATGAACTGACCGGGCCAAAAGCATTGACCTTCGCTGAGGCGATTCGGGAGATCGGCTCGGCAACAGGGCGCGAAATTCAGTTCATACAAGTGCCGGCGGAGAGTTACCGCAAGGAACTTGAAAATGCGCAACTACCAGCGCCGTGGGTCGACCTGGTGCTTTATCTCTTCACCACTGTACTGGACGGGCGCAATACCGCTGTTGCCGATGGTGTGAGGCAAGCGTTGGGACGGTCGGCGGCAGACTTCAGTGCTTATGCCATACGTACGGCTTCGACTGGGGTCTGGAATGCGCGACCGTGAATGAAGGGCGGATGTTTTTGTGGCACAAAAAAGGCTTGCATGAAAAACGTCATGCAAGCCTTTATATTCGATGTATCGAAAGCCGAGCCTGAACCAATGCCCCTCTGGAGAGCTCAATCGGTTCGTATTCCATACTGTCCAGTGATTGAAATCCAGGTCGAAACCTCATCCCGATACGGAGGCATTCCAGCAAATCAAAGGTTACAGCTGTACTGATACTCGAAGGGGAAAAATACCGTATCGACCACTAATGAAAACGGTGCGTCTATGAGTAAAAACGGAATCAACTTTCCTTTGGATGCACCCACCGCCCACCAATCAAACCGCACTCCGATATAGGGGCATCGATGCTCGTCGTAATCCATCCGCATGGCGGTTGCTGCACAACCGCTCAGACTGGCGATCAACACCAGTAAAACTGCTTTGCGAAACACGTAACGTCCTTATTACATCATCGATGGAGACTGAATGCTCCTGCCCCACCTCTCAGTTGACCGCGATAGCGACGAGGTTGAACAGCACGATCCGAATGGCAGGGAAAAGGTCATGACAACAAGATCAATCAGGGTTGAGATCAAAATTGCGACCCAGAAACAAACAAGGGTTTGCATCAGCTTTCGCCCGCAAACCCTTGATTCAAGATGGTGCCCGAAGCCGGAATCGAACCGGCACGCCCTTACGAGCGGGGGATTTTAAGTCCCATGCGTCTACCAGTTTCGCCATTCGGGCGGTAGCGCGGTACTGCGTTGCCCTGATGCCGGTTCACAATCCTGACAGATTGCTGCCCGTACAGCAGAGGGGGAAATATATACATCACTCCCCCGTGAAGCAAGTTGGCAAAGGCCGTTTTAAAGACTAAATCTTTCAGCACAATGCAATAAAAAAAAGCTCCGTAAATCATGGATCTACGGAGCTTATTTATAGTGGAGGCCGAGGTCGGAATCGAACCGGCGTAGGTGGATTTGCAATCCACTGCATAACCATTTTGCTACTCGGCCTCAAAAACATTTGCTGTCAGTAGCGCAACAACAAACGCTGTAAAACTTGGAGCGGGAAACGAGACTCGAACTCGCGACCCCGACCTTGGCAAGGTCGTGCTCTACCAACTGAGCTATTCCCGCTTGGTGTGGCGCATTCTATAGAAATCAGAAGCGCCGTCAACCCCTTGATTCAAAAAAGTTTTATTTCTTTTCAACATCGGTCTTCAGATGCGGCCAGGCAGCCCGAAGGTATTGAACCATCGACCACAAGGTCAGGCCTGCAGAAACCATCAGCAACGTGTAACCGATGAAAACCCAGAAGCTGAAAACCTTGGGGTTGGCCAGAAGGATCACCAGTGCAAGCATTTGCGCAGCGGTTTTCCATTTGCCCAGGTTCGACACAGCCACATGAGCCCGCGCGCCGAGTTCGGCCATCCACTCACGCAACGCCGAAACGACGATCTCGCGACCGATGATGACGGCCGCCGGCAACGTGAGCCACAGGTTGCCGTGCTCCTGCACCAGCAACACCAGTGCAACAGCAACCATCAGTTTGTCAGCGACAGGATCCAGAAACGCTCCAAACGGAGTGCTTTGCTCCAGGCGGCGCGCCAGATAACCATCCAGCCAGTCCGTTGCTGCCGCGAAGGCAAAGACCGAACTTGAGGCCAGATAACTCCACTGGTAAGGCAGATAGAACAGCAATATGAAGATCGGGATGAGCAGGACACGGAGAACGGTAATCAGATTAGGGATATTCATCGGCACAACTGGCTACGAGGTGAATGGGCATTCTACTCACTATGCAGGTTTGCATAAATCGACTCTGCTAGCTTTTTGCTGATCCCCGGCGCTTTGGCGATCTCTTCGATGCTTGCACGAGACAGCTCCTGCAATCCACCAAAATGTTTCAACAAGTCCCTGCGCCGAGTCGGCCCCACACCCGCCACGCCTTCCAGCGTTGACGTACGACGGGTTTTGCCACGGCGCGCACGGTGTCCGGTGATTGCAAACCGGTGAGCTTCGTCACGAATCTGCTGAATCAGGTGCAACGCCGGGGAGTCGCCACGCAATGTGAATTCATGCGCGGCATCATTCAGATACAAAGTCTCGAACCCTGCCTTGCGCGTCGCGCCTTTTGCAACGCCCAGCAGAATCAGGTCCGGCACGGCCAGTTCGTTGAGCACATCACGCGCCATCGACAACTGCCCTTTGCCGCCGTCCACCAACAGAATGTCCGGCAACTTGCCCTCACCGTCCTTCAGCTTGCTGAAGCGCCGGGTCAACGCCTGATGCATGGCGGCATAATCATCACCCGCCGTCACGCCTTCGATGTTGTATCGGCGGTAATCCGATTTGATCGGCCCTTCTGGCCCGAATACCACACAGGACGCGACGGTTGCTTCGCCGCTGGAATGGCTGATGTCGTAGCACTCCAGGCGCTGCGGTGGCTCGTCCAGCTTCAGCACCTCGGCCAATGCCTCGAAACGGGCCGCAACGTGCTGACGGTTCGCGAGCCTCGCACCCAGCGCCTGTTCGGCATTGGTCACGGCCAGTTGTTGCCAGCGCGCCCTCGTACCGCGAACCCGATGACTGATGGACAGTTCGCGCCCGCGCAGCTCCTGGATCGCTTCGATCAATGTGGGAAAGTCTTCATGAACGACGTTGACGATCAGTTCACTTGGCAAATCGCGCTCGGGGCTGCTGATGAAATACTGGCCAAGAAACGCAGCCATGACTTCCGCAACGTCTTCTTCGATCCCGACCTGCGGGAAAAAGTTCTTGCTGCCCAGAACCCGCCCTCCCCGCACGCTGATCAAATGCACGCAGGCGCCACCGGGGTTGACGAAGGCTGCGATCACATCGATATCGCCAGTTCCGCCTTCCATGCTCTGCTGATCCTGAACCCGACGCAGCAATGCAATCTGGTCGCGCAGTTCAGCGGCGCGCTCGAACTCGAGGTTGATGGCAGCCTCTTCCATCGCAGTGGACAGTTCGTTGGTCAACGCATGGCTGCGCCCCTCGAGGAACATCACCGAGTGCCGCACGTCTTCGGCGTAAACCTCAGGCTCGACCAGCCCGACACAGGGAGCCTTGCAGCGTTTGATCTGGTACTGCAGGCACGGACGCGTCCGGTTCTTGTAGTAGCTGTCTTCGCACTGACGCACAAAGAATGTCTTCTGCAGAAGGCTGAGGCTTTCGCGAATTGCCCCTGCACTCGGATAAGGCCCGAAGTACTTGCCCTTGGCCTTCTTGGCACCGCGATGAATGCTCAGGCGAGGGAATTGTCCGTCAGACAGAAACACATACGGATAAGACTTATCGTCGCGCAACAGGATGTTGTACGGCGGCCGCCACTCCTTGATCAGTGTTTGCTCAAGCAGCAGGGCTTCGGTTTCGTTGGCGGTAATGGTCGTTTCGACCTGGGCGATTCGTCCAACCAGCGCGGCGGTCTTGGGTGCCAGCCCGGTTTTTCGAAAGTAACTGGCCAGGCGTTTCTTCAGATTCTTGGCCTTGCCGACGTACAACAGACGCGCATCGCTGTCGAACATGCGGTAAACGCCGGGGCGCCCGCTGACAGTCGACAGGAAGGCGCCGGAATCGAATGTTTCAGTCATGGTCAGAGGCTGGCATCAACCATGCCGTGACGAACTGCCAGAAGCGTCAGCTCGACATCACTGCTGATCGAAAGCTTCTCGAAAATGCGGTAACGGTAGGTGTTTACGGTTTTTGGCGACAGGCACAATTTGTCGGAAATGATCTGCACCTTCTGGCACCCGACAATCATCAAGGCAATCTGGATTTCCCGCTCCGACAAGGCATCGAACGGAGAATCATTGGTTGGCTGGAAGGACTTGATTGCCAGTTGCTGGGCAATCTGCGGACTGATGTAGCGCTGACCGGCAAAGACCAGGCGTATAGCCTGTACCATTTCCGGCAATCCAGCACCCTTGGTCAGGTAACCCGCGGCTCCCGCCTGCAGCAATCGGGTAGGAAACGGATCTTCTTCACACACGGTGACTGCAACCACCTTGATGTCCGGATGGCTGCGCAACAGTTTGCGCGTGGCTTCCAGGCCGCCGATGCCAGGCATCTTGACGTCCATCAGCACCACGTCTGGCTTCAGCTCACGGGCCTTGATAAGGGATTCTTCCCCGGACTCGGCCTGGCCAACCACTTGCAGGCCATCAATATCGGCCAGCATCCGTGTAATGCCCGTACGAACGAGATCATGGTCATCGACCACTAGCACCCTAATCAAGCAGACACCTCGCGATATGGTCTTATTGGGATGCCGGACACCTTAGCAAAAAGTGCCAGACAGACCTAGCGGCAAGCAGCATATAAAAAGTTTCAATTCATCATTCAGGGCTTGCCGGCCGTGCGTTTCAGAGCACACGTGTACTGAATTCGAGATGCATCCTCAGGAAACACTCGTCCTCGCCCTGCACAACCATTCCCTTTCTGCGATACAGGTTTTGCGCCGGATTGTTCTTGAACACTGTCAGACGCAATGCCGGGCGGCGCTCAAGGTGCGCAATTGCAACAATCTGATCGATCGCCCAGGAACCTGCGCCTTGTCCCTGAAATCCCCCGCAGACCTGTAACTCGCGAATGTACAACGCACGAGCATCACGACTGAGGCTGAAATAGCCTACAGGCCTGCCATCGCATTCGATCATCCAGTTTTCGCGCCCGGCCCAGGCGATATCGAAAGCTTCGTCCAGCCACAGCAGATCGTAGCTGATGTAATAGCGGAGCATGTTCTGGCAGGTAATTTCTCGCGTAAACGACAGGTCATCGGGTGTCGCCGATCGCAAATGAAACCTTGTTTGCACATCCACCACCTTCATGCCTTGCCCTCCCCTGATGCCAACCTCGACGCGACTCAACCTTGAACCGCTGAAAACGGCAGAGTGTGTCATAGCTTGCCGAAGGCTCAACCGATAGAGCACGTCTTATACCTTCGATAGCATTTTCTGATTGCTGACGCGCATCGGGCTCTAGTAAGCTCGGCGCATTCATCGGAGACACATCATGTTCAACGCCCTTGCACAGCTTCTTGCCACCAGCGCCCAGCGCTCGGTTGCGGCTGCGCGCGTGAACGACATTTGCGCTCCAGCCAGCTTTTATTTTGGGTATTGGTTTAGCCACTGGCGCGCCTGATACCCACACGGCGCCCATATAGACGGGTCGCCTACCAGAGAATTCTCAACCCCCGGTCGGCCTCCCGACCGGGGGTTTTGTTTTTTCAGGCCCTGAACTTTCAGCGACACACCAGACATTTGAGGAATCACGACATGAACTACGCCACTTATTACCGCTACGACAGTTTTACCGCCTGGCGATTTAGCAGCCTCCGCTCGGGACAGCCTGCCGCCTCCGATCGGTCACCCACAGGTGGCAAGCCAACACATGTAGCCAATACGGCCAACTGTCGAACACCCCAATAGGGCCGAGTCGGCGGGAAAAACCCGCGACCAGCCCAGGAAGACCGAATATGAACTCGTCCGTTTCTGCTCTGCCACTGTCCACCCTGAACCCGGCCAACGAAGCATTGACCCTGCGTCTGCCCAGTTCGCTGCAACTCAAGCAGCAATTGCCCCTGAGCAATGCCTTGAACCAGCAAGTTGCCAATCACCGCCAGGCCATCCGCGCCATTCTCAACGGCGAAGACCACCGTTTGCTGGTCGTTGTCGGCCCTTGCTCCATTCACGACCCCGAATCAGCGCTCGAATACGCCGAAAAACTTGCCCGACTGGCCAACGACGTCAGTCAGGAAATGCTGCTCGTGATGCGTGCCTATGTCGAAAAACCCCGCACCACCGTCGGCTGGAAGGGTCTCGCGTACGATCCCCATCTGGACGGCAGCGATGACATGGCCGCCGGCCTGACATTGTCACGCGAACTGATGCTGGAAATGATCCGCCTCGGCCTGCCTGTTGCCACCGAACTTCTGCAGCCCATGGCTGCTGGCTACTTCGACGACCTGCTCAGCTGGGTTGCCATTGGTGCGCGAACAACCGAATCACAGATTCATCGCGAGATGGCCAGCGGACTGAGCATGCCGGTCGGCTTCAAGAACGGCACCGATGGCGGCGTATCCATTGCCGTCGACGCAATGCGCTCAGCGGCTCATCCACATCGTCATTTCGGCGTAGACAGTCAGGGCCATCCGGCAATCATTCCGACTTCGGGCAACCCGGACACACACCTGGTCCTGCGCGGCGGCCATCAAGGGCCGAACTACGACCGCGCCAGCGTGTCCCGAATCCATACCGAACTGAGCCGCCTGAAAATCCCGAGCCGGATCATGGTCGATTGCAGTCACGCCAACAGCGGCAAGGACCCTCTGCGTCAGCCTGAAGTATTCAACGATGTGCTGGAACAACGCCTGCAAGGCGACCGCTCACTGGTCGGCATGATGATCGAGTCGCACCTGTTCGAAGGATGTCAGCCCCTGAGCGAATCGTTGCGTTACGGCGTTTCCGTGACCGATGGCTGCCTGGGCTTCAGTGCCACGGAACACCTGCTGCTCAATGCAGCCGACCGCCTTCGGACACAACCTCTGCCTTGATTGCAAAAGCAGCCTTCCGCAGCGGATACACGCGGAAGGCTGTTTGATCATTCCTGTACGTGCAACAAGACACCCTCGGAAACCTGGCTGACATCGTCCAGTCGCTCGACGGAATAAGACACACGCACGACCGTATTGATGTGTTCACGCCAGAATCGATGGGGAACGATAAAGACGATTGGCTCAACTTCCATTCCGCTGCTGATTTCCCGATCATCACGATGAAAGAAGAACTCTCCATCGCACTTGAGATAAACCAGCTCTCCAACCTCCAGCTGCGCATTGCTGATCACCACACTGACACCGTCAATGGTGTCCTTTACGTCGAGCACCCGGCCTTCCGCCTCCAACACTTGTGGCATGGCCAGTTCGCCCCGCACCAGCGGAGCAATGTTGACTCGCGTAACCCCTGACTCACGAATCGCACCACTTTTCTGTTCTATGCAGTACTGAACCACCACCTCTCCACCCAGGTGCGGGGCGATGAATTGTGGGTCGACACCGAATACCAGCGGCTCTCCAACAGCAAAGGATTCGACGATCAGACAGTCCCGAAAGGACGCGTGCTCTACGGGACCTTGCCAGATCAACGCCACCCGGTCTCCCGCTGTCATTCCGGCGTAAGGCTGCAGGGTGACCGTGGTTCCATCGATGACACGCGCAGGCTCAAGACTCCCTCCGACAGCATCATCAATGATGGCCGGCAGCAGACTGTAACGAACATCTCCGACATCCAGTCGTTCTCGATCGGAGGTCACCGGCATCGGTCTTGAAACGCTGGTCAATGTCCAGAAGACCTCCAGTGAACCGCCGTCCAATGCCGCGATGTGAGGGCTTCTGACGACAAATACAATTTCCTTTCCCAACTGGGCTTCGCTGACGAATCGAACGCCTTCGTTTCGGTACGGCATGCCCTCGATATCAAGACCGTGCCAGCTCAATACCACCCTGTCGCCGCAAGCCATATCGGGATAAGGCGCAATCCGCACGACGACCTTGTTCCGCGAGGGATCAAGAACCGCATCCTCCACAGCGTCGAGGGTGACAGCGGGCAGTGAGTCAACCGGCTCATGACTGCAAGACTGCCCGGATGACTCGATCATTGTTGCGACCAAAGCGTTGCCTTGCGTTGCTTCCTGCGCGTTCTGCGTATTCATTCGTAGCTCCATTCCCTGGAAATACCCTGCAGCTGGCTCGCTGCGTCGAAGAACCTCTATTCAAGCCGCTTCATCAAAAATTTAATGTCGTCCGTACGCAGTGCAGAACGCGGGCAAGTGCATCACATGAAGTAGGCAACGGCAGGGAAAACACATGGGGCAACGCAGGAGATGTCCAAACATTCCGATCCGGACTTCAAACATCAGGGAAGTTTCGTTCAGGTGCTGATCCAGTTTCCGGCGCTGAACCGGGACTCTTCATACATCGTGAGCTCAACGACTGTTTTAGAGTGGCACCGTGCAAATATCGATGAACTTCTGCGATCAAGGATGAAAAATGCAACGAAATACCACAACTCTTTATCCCATCCTGTTGGTGCACGGCCTGTTCGGGTTCGAGCGCATTGGTCCTTTTGAGCTGTTCCACGACGTCAAACAGGCGCTGAAGGCCGTCGGCGTACAGGTGTTCGTGCCGCATCTGTCAGCCATTCATGACAATGAAGTGCGAGGCAAACAACTGCTCGGGCAGATTGACTCTGTGCTCAGAGGCACAGGCGCGAGCAAAGTCAACCTGATCGGTCATAGCCAGGGCGCATTGGCGGCTCGCTATGCCGCAGCGGTTGCCCCACAAAGGGTTGCTTCCGTGACTTCGGTCAGTGGACCGAACCACGGCTCGGAGCTCGCAGACTTCTTGCGCAAGGCACTGATTCCCGGAAGGTTACCGGAGAGCGTCGCGCAGAATGTGGCCACGCTGTTTTCCGACTTTCTATGCCTGCTCGGTGGAACCACGACCCTGCCGAAAAATGCATTGGCCGCGTTGAATGCACTGACGACCGTAGGGGTCGGTGATTTCAATGACAAATATCCGCAAGCCCTGCCGGAGAGCTGGGGCGCGCAGGGAGCCGAACGGGTCAATGGCGTCCGCTACTATTCCTGGAGCGGCGTTGTGCCGGAAATGAAACTGCAAACATTCGATCCCGTTCATGGCATTTGCCGGGCGCTGTCGCAGTACTTCATCACCGAGCCCGGTCAGAACGACGGTTTCGTCGGCCGCTACAGCTCTCATCTGGGCACCGTGATCCGTTCCGACTACCCATTTGATCATTTGCGCAGCTTGCGTCGGGCCTCCGGTGAGCCTGCCGGCTCAGCCGATTCGATCCAGTTGTACGTCGAGCACGCCTTGCGCCTGCAGGCAGCTAATCTCTGAGTGCCGGCATCAGACAGCCGAACGGAACTTTGCCGAGAAATCGGCCACTGAATCCGGTAGGCTCCACCCTTTACTGATTTGATTGGAGATTTTCCCCATGGCTAAAGCCACCGCCCGCCACATCCTGGTTTCCAGCGAAGACAAGTGCAACGAACTCAAGGCCCAGATCGAAGCCGGCGCCGATTTCGCTGAAGTCGCCAAAGCCAACTCCACCTGCCCGTCCAGCCGTCAGGGCGGTGATCTGGGCTCGTTCGGTCCGGGCCAGATGGTCAAGGAATTCGATACCGTGGTTTTCAGCGCCCCGATCAATGTCGTCCAGGGCCCGGTCAAGACCCAGTTCGGTTATCACCTGCTGGAAGTCACCAGCCGTCAGGACTGATCCCTCACCCGTCCTGCTGTGTAACGGCCCGCCAGATGGCGGGCCGTTGTGTTTTGGTTACACCACGCGACTGGCGAACAGCGCTGCGCTCGCGTACAAATTGCGCTTATCGATTACCCGGCTCTAAGGCTGACAATGCGACTGGCTTTCTCCACTTTGATGTTCACTGCCGTGGCTCTGCTGATGAGCGCCGCCGGTGTGAGCGCTGCACCGCAGCATGCTTTGACCGTTTACGGCGAACCGGCAAAGTATCCGGCCAATTTCAGTCACTTCGACTACACCAATCCGCAAGCGCCCAAGGGCGGAACGATGCGCCGCTCGGCGATCGAGATCGGTCACTTCGACCATGTCCTGCCCTACATCGACAAAGGCATCGGCGTCACCCAGATCGATGGCCTGCTGTATTCCCCGCTGGCCCAGCGCTCGATGGACGAGCCCTACACCGTCTACGGACTGGTGGCGCAAAAGATGGAGCGTTCCGAGGACGGTCTGTCCCTGCGCTTCTTCATCAACCCCAAGGCACGCTTCGCCGACGGTAAACCGATCACCGCCGAAGACGTGCGCTACACCTACGATTTACTGATGACCCAGGGCAGCCTGCGCTATCGCACCCAGTTCGCCGACGTCAAAGGCGTCGAAGTCGAAGCGCCGCTCACCGTGCGCTTCGATTTCAAAAGCAATGAAAACCGCACCCTGCCACTGGATATCGCGACCCTGCCGGTGTTTCCCGAGCACTGGTGGAAGACCCGGGATTTCGCTGGCGGTGGCGGCTATGAACCTCCGCTGGGCAGCGGCCCGTACCGAGTCGGAAAAGTCGACTCCGGGCGCAGCATCACCTTCGAGCGCAATGGCAACTGGTGGGGCAAGGACTTGCCGGTCAGCCGCGGGCTCTACAACTTCGATCACTTCAGCATCGAGTACTTCGGCGACACCGATGTCGCCCGCCAGGTGTTGCGCGGCGGCGCCTACGACTACAACCGCGAATTCTCCGCTACCGGCTACTCGATCGGCTACGACAGCCCGGCCCTGAGCGACGGGCGCCTGCAGAAGGCTCACCTGGCAACCGAGGCGCCGCAATCAGCCCAGGGCTTCGTGTTCAACCTGCAAAAACCGATGTTCCAGGACCGCCGCGTACGTCAGGCCCTGGCCATGCTCTGGGACTTCGAATGGAGCAACCGGCAGATGATGCGCAACATGTACATCCGCCAGCAGAGTTACTTTTCCAACAGCGCCCTCGCCGCCCGTGAACTGCCGGACGCTGCCGAACTGAAGATCCTTGAACCACTGCGCGGACAAATCCCCGACGAGGTATTCACGAAGGTCTTCGAGGCGCCGAAAACCGACGGCAGCGGACTGATCCGTGACAAGCAGCTTCAGGCACTCGAACTGCTTGAACAGGCTGGCTGGAAACCCGACGGCGACCAATTGGTCAACGCGCAGGGCGAGCCGCTGAGCTTCACCTTCCTGGTCAGCCAGAACGGCATGGACCGCCTGCTGCTGCCCTACAAGCGCACCTTGAAACAGATCGGCATCAATCTCGATATCCGCCGCATCGACTCCTCGCAATACGTCAACCGACTGATGAGCCGCGACTACGACATGATCGTCACCGGTTACCCGGTCACCACGTCGCCCGGTGGGGAACTGCTCAACTACTTCGGGTCCGCTTCGGCCAACGATCCCGGCGCCAACAACTATATGGTGCTGAAAAACCCCGCGGTCGACGGCTTGATCAATGGCCTGATCCGCGCCTCGACCCAGCCAGACATGTTGCATTACGCCCACGCGCTGGATCGGGTGTTGCAATGGAATTACTACTGGATTCCCAACTATTACCCGCCGGGCACGTCGACCGTGTGGTGGAACCGCTTCGGCATCCCTACCGTGCAGGCGAGCAATGACGAAGCGATCGAGAGCTGGTGGGAAATCAGCAGCACGCCGCTGACCAACCAGCAGATGACGGCCGAGAAAATCAGCCGTGGCAGACCCGGAGGGCCGCACTGATGTGGGCTTACATACTGCGGCGCCTGCTGCTGATCATTCCGACGCTGGTGATCATTCTGCTGGTCAACTTCGTGATCATCCAGGCCGCCCCTGGCGGTCCGGTGGAACAGGCCATCGCTCATTTGCAAGGCATCGGTGGCGCCAATGTCGGCGGTGGTGCAAGCGAAACCATGAGCAGCACCTCCCGCGCCAGCCGCGGCCTCGACCCGCAACTGATCAAGGACATCGAAAAACAGTACGGCTTCGACAAACCGGCCCATGAGCGTCTGTGGCTGATGCTCAAGAACTACGCGCAGCTGGATTTCGGCAAGAGCTTCTTCCGCGGCGCCACGGTCACCGACCTGATTCTGCAGAAAATGCCGGTGACCATTTCCCTCGGGCTGTGGGCGACGCTGATCACCTATCTGGTGTCGATCCCGCTGGGCATTCGCAAAGCCGTGCACCACGGCAGTCATTTTGATATCTGGAGCAGTACGGCGATCATCATCGGTTACGCGATGCCGGCGTTTCTGTTCGCCATGTTCCTGATCGTGGTGTTTGCCGGCGGTACATCGCTGAACTGGTTTCCGGTGCGCGGGCTTGTCTCGGACAACTTCGAATCGCTGTCGACGCTGGGCAAGATTGCCGACTATTTCTGGCACCTTGTTCTGCCGGTCACTGCATTGGTGATCGGTGGCTTTGCGACCCTGACCATCCTCACCAAGAACTCGTTCCTCAATGAAATCACCCGTCAGTACGTGGTCACCGCTCGCGCCAAAGGCCTGAGCGAACGCCGGGTGCTGTATGGCCACGTGTTCCGCAACGCGATGTTGCTGGTGGTGTCGGGCATTCCCCAGGCGTTCATCAGCGTGTTCTTCGCCGGCTCATTGCTGATCGAGGTGATCTTCTCCCTCGACGGCCTCGGGCGCATGAGTTACGAAGCGGCCGTCTCTCGCGACTATCCGGTGGTGTTCGGTTCGCTGTTCATCTTCACCCTGTTCGGCCTCCTGATAAAACTGATCGGTGACCTGTGCTACACGCTGGTCGATCCGCGCATCGACTTCGCTGCGAGGAATGCCTGATGTTCAAGCTCTCGCCTCTGGGCCGTCGCCGTTTCGAACGCTTCAAGAAAAACCGCCGGGGCTGGTGGTCGCTGTGGTTGTTCATTGGTCTGTTCGTGATCAGCCTCGGCGGCGAACTGATTGCCAACGACAAGCCCTTGGTCGTCAGCTATCAAGGTCAGTGGTATTTCCCGGTGTTCAAGCGCCACACCGAACAGGAGTTCGGCGGCCAACTGCCCTTCCAGGCCGATTACCGCAGCGACTACGTCCAGAACCTGATTCGCAAGGACGGTGGCTGGTTGCTGTTTCCGCCGATCCCGTTCAGTGACGACACACCTAACTACGACCTCAACAAACCGGCGCCCAGCCCACCGACTTCGGTCAACTGGCTGGGCACCGACGATCAGGCGCGGGACGTGCTGGCACGGGTGATTTTCGGCGCTCGGGTGTCGATCCTGTTCGCGCTGATGCTGACTTTCGTCAGTGCTTTGATCGGCATCGCGGCCGGCGCCCTGCAAGGCTACTACGGTGGCTGGATCGACTTGCTCGGTCAGCGTCTGCTCGAAGTCTGGTCGGGGCTGCCGGTACTGTACCTGCTGATCATTCTTTCGGGGTTTGTCGAGCCGAATTTCTGGTGGCTGCTGGGGATCATGGCGCTGTTTTCATGGCTGGCGCTGGTGGATGTGGTGCGGGCGGAGTTCCTGCGCGGGCGCAACCTGGAATACGTCAAGGCTGCGCGGGCGCTGGGCCTGACCGACCGCAAGGTGATCTTCCGGCACATCCTGCCCAATGCGATGAATGCCACTTTGAGCTACCTGCCGTTCATTCTGACCGGGGCGATTTCCACCCTGACGGCGCTGGATTTCCTGGGCTTCGGCATGCCCGCCGGCAGCGCATCGCTGGGCGAGCTGATCGGCCAAGGCAAACAGAACCTGCAAGCACCGTGGCTGGGATTGACGGCGTTTTTCACCCTCGCGCTGATTCTGTCCTTGCTGGTATTCATCGGCGAAGCGTTGCGCGATGCCTTTGACCCGCGCTCATGAACGGATACTTGATATGACTGACAACCTGATCGAAATCCGTGACCTCAGCGTCGCCTTCCATGGCCAGGCCGTGGTGCGCAATCTGTGCCTGGACATCCGCCCCGGCGAGTGCCTGGCGCTGGTCGGCGAGTCGGGCTCGGGCAAATCGGTGACAGCTCACTCGGTCCTGCAACTGCTCCCGGACAGTGAAGCCCAAACCACCGGCAGCATTCGTTATCGCGGCCAGGAACTGGTGGGAGCTGATCCCAAGACCTTGCGCGACTTGCGGGGCAACCGCATCGCGATGATCTTCCAGGAGCCGATGACCTCGCTCAACCCGCTGCACACCATCGAAAAGCAGATTGGCGAAACCCTGCTGCTCCACCGAGGCCTGGGCGGCAAAGAGGCGCAGAAACGCATTCTCGAACTGCTCGAACTGGTGGGTATCCAGAAACCGCAAGAACGGCTGAAGGCTTACCCCCATCAATTGTCCGGCGGCCAGCGGCAGCGGGTCATGATCGCCATGGCACTGGCCTGCGAACCGGAACTGTTGATCGCCGACGAGCCAACCACGGCCCTCGACGTCACCGTGCAGCGCAAGATCCTGGTGCTGCTCAAATCCCTGCAGCAACGCCTCGGCATGTCGCTGCTGCTGATCAGCCACGACCTCAATCTGGTGCGCAGCATCGCCCAACGGGTATGTGTGATGAAGGCCGGGGAAATCGTCGAGCAGGCACCGTGCGAAACCCTGTTCACAGAGCCGAAACACCCTTACAGCTGTGTGTTGCTCAACGCCGAACCCGAGGGAGAAGCGCTTCCCCGGGACGAACGGGAAAACGTGCTGGAAGTCGATGACCTGCGGGTTGATTTCACGGTCGGTGGCGGGCTGTTCCAGCGCAAGCAATACCTGCGGGCGGTGGACGGTATCAGCCTGAATATCCAGCGCGGCAAGACGCTGGGCATTGTCGGCGAGTCCGGCTCGGGCAAGTCAACGCTGGGTCAGGCAATCCTGCGTCTGCTCGAGTCCGAAGGCAGCATTCGCTTTCAGGGACAATCTCTCGACAGCCTCACTCAGAAGCAAATGCGCCCATGGCGCCGGCAGATGCAGGTGGTGTTTCAGGACCCGTTCGGCAGCCTCAGCCCGCGCATGTCGGTGGCGCAGATCATCAGCGAAGGGCTGGAGGTGCATTGCCAGTCCACCGCCGACGAGTGCGACGCCCAGGTGATCCGCGTGCTCAAGGAAGTCGGCCTCGACCCCGAAAGCCGTCATCGCTACCCCCACGAATTTTCCGGTGGCCAGCGTCAGCGCATCGCCATTGCCCGGGCACTGGTGCTCAAACCGGCGCTGATCCTGCTCGACGAGCCGACTTCGGCGCTGGATCGCACCGTGCAGAAACAAGTGGTCGCCCTGCTCCGCCAGCTTCAGGAAAAACATGGCCTGACATACCTGTTCATCAGCCACGACCTGGCGGTGGTCAGGGCACTGGCCCACGACATGATCGTGATCAAGGACGGCAAAGTGGTCGAACGCGGCGCCAGTCACGACGTGTTCGACTCGCCGCAGCACCCCTATACCAAAGAGCTGTTGGCAGCGGCGCATCCGGGGTAGGCATAATCGCGCCACCTGACTTCCGCCAATGGACGCCGCCATGAACACCACTGAAAGCCTCAAGGACTACCAACGGGTTCGCACGCTGGCGATCCGTTCGTTGTTCGAGATCATCGAGCAATCCAGTGAAGGCACGGTGATTGTCGACCGCGATGCGAACATCGTCTGGATGAACGAGCGCTACGCCCGGCGCTTCGGGCTCGACTCTGCGGCCGGAGCCATCGGCAAACCTTGCGAAAGCGTGATTCCGGGCAGCCTGCTGCGTGAAGTGGTGCGCACCGGGCGACCGATTCTGCTGGACATGCAGGACACCCCGAAAGAACCGCTGGTGGTGATGCGCCTGCCGATCCATGACGACGCCGGCGCGGTGATCGGCGCCATCGGCTTTGCCCTGTTCGACGAATTGCGCACACTGTCGCCGATGCTCAAGCGCTACCTGAGCATGCAGGAGGAACTGGCCTCGACCCGTTCGCTGCTGCGCGCACGCCAGACCAAATACAACTTCGCCCACTTCATCGGCACCAGCGCTGCCAGCCTGGAAGTCAAACGCCGCGCCCGACGCAGCGCGAGCGCCGAGTCGCCGGTTCTGTTGCTGGGCGAGACTGGCAGCGGCAAGGAGTTGCTGGCTCAGGCGATTCACGGCGCTTCGCCCCGGGCCAACAAGGCGTTCGTTAGTATCAACAGTGCGGCGATTCCCGAAGCGCTGCTCGAAGCCGAGTTCTTCGGCACGGCGCCCGGCGCCTTCACTGGTGCCGATCGCAAGGGCCGCACCGGCAAGTTGCAGATTGCTCAGGGCGGAACGCTGTTTCTCGACGAAATCGGCGACATGCCGTTGCCATTGCAAAGCAAATTGCTGCGGGTGCTTCAGGAAAAAGAGTTCGAACCTGTGGGTTCCAACGACGTGATCCAGAGCGATGTGCGGGTAATCGCCGCGACGTCGACGGATCTGGAGGCAGCGATCAAGCGCGGCGAGTTCCGCGCAGACTTGTACTACCGGCTCAACGTGCTGCCGATTCAGGTGCCGCCGCTGCGTGAACGGCTGGATGATCTGCCGGCGCTCAGTGAAGCGATTCTTGAAGAGTTGCGGAGTCAGCATGAACTCAATCGTGAAGCGCTGGAGTTGCTGGGGCAGCACGCCTGGCCGGGGAACATTCGCGAGTTGCGCAACGTGCTTGAACGAGCGGCGTTGCTCAGTGATGACTTGATGCTCACGACGGAAGACATTCGTGCAGCGATTGGCACGTTTACACCGGTTGAGCGAACACTGATGTCTCTGTCAGAGCCGGTAACCAACGAAACCTTCAGTCAAGCCCGCGAACGGTTTGACCGGCAATTGATTCAATCCACCCTCGTGCAATGCGGGGGCAAGGTGATCGAGGCGGCTGAACGGCTGGGACTGGGGCGGTCAACGCTTTACAAGAAAATGATTGCGCTGGGAATTGTGGAGTCTCAATAAAGAGACGAAATTCTCCAAAAAGGGACAACATCAAAAGCATCGCGGGCAAACCCGATCCCGCAGGGAAATTCGCTCAATTGTGGGAGCGGGCTTGCCCGCGAAAACGCCCTCCCGGCCATCAAAGTCTCAAAACAGAGACAAAATCTCGAAAACCATCATCCAGAACCAAACTAATTCCATATATTTCAATAACTTAACCATCTGGCACAGTTCTCGCTAAAGCCCCTTCCTACACCCGTTCCACCCACAAAAATAACAATCGAAGGAGCACACCATGAGTGTGATCATCGCCTTGGCAGCCCTCGCGCTGCTGATGCTCGCGGCCTACCGTGGCTACAGCGTTATCCTTTTTGCCCCGATCGCCGCCCTCGGCGCCGTCCTGCTCACCGACCCGTCCGCCGTCGCCCCTGCCTTCACCGGGGTGTTCATGGAGAAAATGGTCGGTTTCATCAAACTCTACTTTCCCGTGTTCCTGCTCGGCGCCGTGTTCGGCAAACTGATCGAACTGTCCGGTTTCTCCCGCTCGATCGTCGCGGCAGCGATTCGCTTGCTCGGCACCCGCCAGGCGATGCTGGTGATCGTGCTGGTCTGCGCCCTGCTCACCTACGGCGGCGTTTCGCTGTTCGTCGTAGTGTTCGCGGTCTATCCGTTCGCAGCGGAAATGTTCCGTCAGAGCAACATCCCCAAGCGCCTGATCCCGGCAACCATCGCCCTCGGCGCGTTCTCGTTCACCATGGACGCCCTGCCCGGCACGCCACAGATCCAGAACATCATCCCCAGCACCTTCTTCAACACCACCGCGTGGGCGGCGCCCTGGTTGGGCTTGATCGGCACGATTTTCGTGTTCTGCGCCGGCATGCTGTTCTTGCAGCGTCAACGCAACAAGGCTCAGCGCGCCGGCGAAGGCTATGGCACTGAACTGCGAAATGAGCCGGAAACTGCCGAAGACCTGAAACTGCCGAACCCGTGGCTGGCGCTGTCTCCGCTGCTGGCGGTAGGCATCATGAACCTGCTGTTCACCCAGTGGATTCCGCAGTGGTACGGCAAAACCCACAGCCTCGCGCTGCCGGGCATGGCCGCGCCGGTGACCACCGAAATCGCCAAACTCACGGCGATCTGGGCGGTGCAGGCGGCACTGCTGGTGGGGATTCTGATGGTGCTGGCGTTCGGTTTTCAGGCGATTCGCAGCAAGCTTGCCGAAGGCAGCAAAAGCGCGGTCAGCGGCGCGCTGCTGGCGGCGATGAACACCGCGTCGGAATACGGTTTCGGCGCGGTCATCGCCTCGTTGCCGGGTTTTCTGGTGCTGGCCGACTGGCTCAAAAGCATTCCCAATCCGCTGGTCAATGAAGCAATCACCGTGACCCTGCTGGCCGGCATCACCGGTTCCGCCTCGGGTGGCATGAGCATCGCCCTGGCGGCGATGTCCGAACAATTCATCAGCGCCGCCCACGCTGCCAACATTCCGCTGGAAGTGCTGCACCGGGTAGCCGCGATGGCCAGCGGCGGCATGGACACCCTGCCGCACAATGGCGCGGTAATCACGCTGCTGGCGGTCACCGGCCTGACCCACCGTGAGGCCTACAAAGACATTTTCTGTATTACGCTGATCAAGACCCTGGCGGTTTTCGTGGTAATCGGCACTTTCTACGCCACTGGCATTGTGTGAGGTATTCATGACGACTCTTACTGGCAAGACCGCACTGGTCACCGGCTCCACCAGCGGCATCGGGCTTGGCATTGCGCTGACGTTGGCCAAGGCCGGCGCCAACCTGATCCTCAACGGCTTTGGCGATGCTTCGAAGGTGATTGCCGAAGTCGAGCAGTTCGGCGGCAAGGTCGGCCATCACCCGGCAGACGTCAGCAGCCCTGAACAGATCGCCGACATGATCGCCTACGCCGAGCGCGAGTTCGGTGGCGTGGACATTCTGGTCAACAACGCCGGCATCCAGCATGTCGCGGCGGTGGAAGAGTTTCCGGTGGAACGCTGGGATTCGATCATTGCCATCAACCTGTCGTCGGTGTTTCACAGCACCCGCCTGAGCCTGCCGGGCATGCGTGCCAAGGGCTGGGGCCGGATCGTCAACATCGCCTCGGTGCACGGTCTGGTGGGTTCCACCGGTAAGGCCGCGTATGTAGCGGCCAAGCATGGCGTGATCGGCCTGACCAAGGTGGTCGGCCTGGAAACCGCCGCCAGCAACGTCACCTGCAACGCCATCTGCCCGGGCTGGGTACTGACGCCGCTGGTGCAGAAGCAGATCGACGATCGCGCGGCCAAAGGTGTCGACCCGCAACAGGCGCAGCACGATCTACTGGCCGAGAAACAGCCGTCGCTGGAGTTCGTCACCCCTGCACATCTGGGTGAACTGGTGTTGTTTCTGTGCAGCGAAGCCGGCAGCCAGGTGCGAGGCGCCGCGTGGAATATCGATGGCGGGTGGCTCGCGCAGTAAGCTTGCAACTGATCGCTCCCACGCTGTCGTGGGAGCTTTCTGACAAACAATAAGAGGCAAACCATGTCCGACATTCTCTGGCAGCCCGATGCCAAGCGCATTGCCCGGTCCCGCATGGACGGTTTTCGGCGCTTCATCAATCAGCGCCATCAACTGCATCTCGACGACTACCCGGCCCTGCACCAATGGTCCATCGACCAGCGCGAAGCGTTCTGGCAGGCGATCGTTGATTTCTTCGGTATCCGTTTTCATACCCAGCCGGACGCCGTTCTGCGTGGAGGCCTGAAAATGCCGGGCGCCGAATGGTTTCCCGGCGCCACCCTGAATTTCGCCGAGCATCTGCTGAGTCGCCGCGACGACGCCATCGCCGTGATCGCTATCGGGGAAAACGGCCAACGTGAACTGCTGACCTGGGCCGAACTCGCCCAGCAAGTCGCCGGATTTCAGGCCAGCCTGCAAGCAGCCGGTGTCGTGCTCGGCGACCGGGTCGCGGCCTGCATGCCCAACACCTGGCAAACCCTGGTGGCGATGCTGGCGACCACCAGTCTCGGCGCGATCTGGTCATGTTCCTCACCGGACTTCGGCACCCACGGCGTAATCGACCGTTTTGGCCAGATCGAGCCAAAAGTGCTGATCACCTGCGCCGGCTACCGTTACGCCGGCAAAGAGATCGACCAGACCGTCAAGATCAACGAAATCCTCGAGCAACTACCTTCACTGCAACAACTGATCATCGTGCCGTACGCACGACCTCACGCCCATGCCACGGATTACCGGACACCCGCCAACGTCACGTTGTGGGACGACTTCTATGAGCCGGGCGATGAGCCACAATTTGTCCCGGTACCCTTCGCCCATCCGCTGTACGTGCTGTATTCCAGCGGCACTACCGGCGTACCGAAGTGCATCGTTCACAGCACCGGTGGCGTGTTGCTGCAACACGCCAAGGAACACGGACTGCATGTCGACCTGGGCCCCGGCGACCGTTTGTTCTACTACACCACTTGTGGCTGGATGATGTGGAACTGGCTGGTCTCGGCACTGGCAGTCGGCAGTGCGGTGGTGCTGTATGACGGCTCACCGTTTTATCCGGACAACGAGCGGTTGCTGGAGCTGCTCGACGACGAGCAGGTCAGCGTGTTCGGCACCAGCCCGAAATTCCTCGCGACCCTGGAAAGCAGCGGCATCAAGCCGCGCGAAAGCTACGACTTGAGCCACCTGAAAACCCTGCTCTGCACCGGCTCCGCGCTGTCGCCGCAGAGTTATGACTTCGTTTATCGCGACTTCAAACCGGACGTTTGCCTGTCCTCGATGTCCGGCGGTACGGACATCGTGTCCTGTTTCGTCAATGGCAACCCGATGTCAGCGGTACGCCGGGGCGAGATCATGGGCAAGAGCCTGGCCATGGCGGTCGAAGTGTGGAACGACGCCGGGCAACCGGTGATCGGCGAAAAAGGCGAGCTGGTGTGTACCCGGCCATTCCCCGCCATGCCGATCGGACTGTGGAATGACCCGGACGGCGAGAAGCTGCGCAAATCCTATTTCAGCCAGTTCCCCGGCGTCTGGGCCCAGGGTGACTACGCCGAACAGTTGCCTCACGGCGGGATGATGATTCACGGCCGCTCCGACGCCGTGCTCAACCCCGGCGGCGTACGCATCGGCACGGCGGAAATCTACCGTCAGGTGGAGAAAGTCCCGCAAGTTCTGGACAGCGTTGCCATCGGCCAACAGTGGCAGGACGACGTGCGAGTGGTGCTGTTCGTGCGCCTCAAGGAGGGCGTAACGCTGGACGAGGCGCTGCAACAGCAGATTCGTCAGGTGATCCGCGCCAACACCACGCCCCGCCATGTACCGGCGAAGATTGTCGCGGTCACGGACATTCCGCGCACCATCAGCGGCAAAGTGGTGGAACTCGCCGTGCGCAATGTGGTGCACGGCGAGCCGGTGAAAAACACCGATGCGCTGGCCAATCCTCAAGCGCTAGAGCAGTTCCGCAATCGGGTCGAACTTCGCGACTGACGCCTGTCAGTCCATCAGTCCCCATTCGCCAGTCGATGGCGGTGGGGACGGCACGGTATCGGCGTGCAGCTTCAGACGCAGGCGCAGGTTGTTCACCGAATCTGCGTTTTTCAGGGCCTCGTCTTCATCGATCACCCCTTCTGCCACCAGTGCAAACAACGCACCGTCAAAAGTCTGCATGCCGAGTTCCGCCGACTTTTCCATGATGTTTTTCAGTTCGCCGAAGTCATTGCGCCGAATCAGATCGGCAATCGTCGGCGTACCGAGCATCACTTCTGCTGCTGCCCGCCGCTGCCCGTCCCGTGTTCGCACCAGACGCTGGGATACAAACACTTTCAGATGATTGCCCAAGGCATGCAGCAATTGCGCGCGGCGCTCTTCGGGGAAGAAATTGATGATACGGTCCAGCGCCTGATTGGCGTTATTGGCGTGCAACGTCGACAACACCAGATGCCCGGTTTCGGCGAATGCCAGCGCATGCTCCATGGTTTCGCGGTCGCGGATCTCGCCGATCAGCACCACGTCCGGCGCCTGACGCAGGGTGTTTTTCAGCGCGGCATGAAAGCTGCGCGTATCGACCCCGACTTCTCGCTGGTTGATGATCGATTTCTTGTGGCGATGAATGTATTCAACCGGATCTTCAATGGTGATGATGTGCCCGCTGCTGTGGCGATTGCGATGGTCGATCAGCGCGGCGAGCGAAGTAGACTTCCCGGAGTCGGTAGCGCCGACAAACAGGATAAGCCCCTGCTTGAGCATCACCGTTTCGAGCAGTATCGGCGGCAGCTTCAGGTCTTCGAATCGGGGGATGTCGAGTTTAACGTTGCGGATCACGATCGACACGTCATTGCGCTGCTTGAAGATGTTGACCCGGAAGCGGCCGATCCCGGTTCGGGAAATCGCCAGGTTCATTTCCAGATCCCGGTCGAACTCTCGGCGCTGCTCGGCGTCCATCAGGGAGACGGCGACAGTCGCCACTTCGCCGGGCTTGAACGGCTGTTCGCTCAACGGTGTCAGCACACCGTCGAACCGCGCACTGGGTGGCGCCCCCGTGGACAGGAACAGATCTGAACCGTGGCGGCTCGCCAGCTGTTTGAGCAGTGCGTCGATTTCCATGGCCAAAAGCACCTGCGAAGCTTTCAATGAACTTAAGACCGTGCGTCGTGACGCGACGGGCCTTACAGCGTCTACCGCACTAGGATAGTAGACGCCGCCTCACCGACCGACGCTCAGGACCTTTTGATGAACGCTGTACCGCACACCGATGACGCCCAGGCATTGATTGCCCGCACCGACTGGAGCCGCAGCCCGCTCGGCAGCGCCGACAATTGGCCGCAGAGCCTGCGAACCGCGGTGGACATCGTGATTCATTCGCCGATGCCGATGCTGCTGTTGTGGGGCCCACAGCTCACCCAGATCTATAACAACGGCTTTGCGCTGCTGGCCGGCAGCAAGCATCCACACGCTTTCGGACAGCCGGCGCACCAGATATGGCCGGAACTTCGAGACTTTACCGACCCGATTTACAGCGCCGTCCTACAAGGCCAGGTGCGAACCTACAGCGAACGGCGTTTTACCCTGCAACGGGACGGCAAGGATTCCGACTTCTGGCTGGACCTGACCTACAGCCCGATTCGTGACGAAAGCGCGCAAGTGGCCGGCATTCTGGTCACCGCCATTGAAACCAACGAACGCCGACGCATCGCCCTGGAACTGCAGCAACGTTCCGAAGACAGTCTCAAGGCCCAGCGCGAAAGCGAAGAGCGCCTGCAACTGGCGCTGGCGGCAACCGATGCGGTCGGCACCTGGGACTGGGACATTGGTGAAGATCGCTTCATCGCCGATGCCCATTTTGCCCAATTGCACGGCGTCGACCCGGCGCGGGCCAGTCAGTTACCCATCAGTGAATACCTGCACGGCGTGCACCCCGAAGATCGCGCGCTGATCGCCCGCAGCATCAAGCATTGCATCACCCATGGCACCGAATACGCCGAGGAATACCGTCTATTGCAGGCCAATGGCGACGTGCGCTGGGTATTCGCCCGCGGGCGTTGCTACAAGGATCACCACGGACGGCCGATGCGTTTTCTCGGCGCGGCGCTGGACCTGACCGAACGCAAGCACACCGAACAGGCACTGCGCCAAAGCCAGACCGAGCTGCAACTGATCATCAACGCAATGCCGATCCTGATCAGCTACGTCGACCGCGAAGAACGCTTTCGCCTGAACAATGCTGCGTACCTGGACTGGTACGGGCTGACGCCGCAAGAGCTGTACGGACGCACGATCCGCGACGTGATCGGCGAAGAATCCTACTTTCTGCGTGCCCCGTACATTGCCGAGGCACTGGCCGGCCGCCCCTGTTCGTTCAGCCTTTACACACCCCATCGCGATGGCAGCCAGCGCCACGCCCTGATGAACTACCTGCCGCGCCACGGCCCGGATGGCGCGGTGAACGGTTTCTACATCTTCGTGATCGACGAGACCGAACGCAAAAAGACCGAAGAAGCCTTGCGCAACCTCAATGAAACCCTTGAGGAACGCGTGAGTGCGCGCACCGAGCAACTGGCCCAGGCCAACCAGCGTTTGCAGAACGAAATGTTCGAACGCGAACGCGCCGAAGATGCCCTGCGTCACGCACAGAAAATGGAAGCGGTCGGCCAGCTCACCGGCGGCATCGCCCATGACTTCAACAACATGCTGACCGGAATCATCGGCAGCCTCGACTTGATGCAGCGCTATATCGCCAGTGGCCGTACTGATGAAATCGGTCGATTCACCGATGCCGCGGTGTCCTCGGCCAATCGCGCCGCGGCGTTGACCCACCGCTTGCTGGCGTTTTCGCGGCGCCAGTCGCTGGATCGCAAGACCTTGAACGTCAACGAGCTGATCCACTCACTGGAAGACCTGATCCGCCGTACCAAGGGCGATCCGATCGAACTGACCCTGCGCCTGGCCGACAGTGTCTGGCCCGTCAGCACCGATGTCAGCCAATTGGAAAACGCCCTGCTCAACCTGGTGATCAACGCCCGCGACGCCATGCCGGACGGTGGCGAACTGCTGATCGAAACCGCCAACGTCTACCTCGACGGTAACGACATCACCACCCTCGAACCGGTCAAGGCCGGTGATTACCTGATGCTAGCGGTGAGTGACAACGGCACCGGCATGACGCCGTCGGTGCGTTCGAAAGCGTTCGACCCGTTCTTCACCACCAAACCGATCGGCCAGGGCACGGGGCTCGGGTTGTCGATGATTTATGGTTTTGCCCAACAAACCGGTGGGCATGTCAGCCTCGACAGCCTGCCGGGCCAGGGCACCTGTGTGCGCCTGTACTTGCCGCGTTTGTATGCGCTGGAACCGGAGCGGCCGGTGATCGAAACGACGACCGAGGCCCCGGCAGCCGCCACCGGCGAAACCGTGGTGGTGGTCGAGGACGATCCGGCGGTGCGCATGCTGGTCATGGACCTGCTCAAGGAATTGGGTTACCGCGCCCATGAAGCCGAAGACGCCAAGAGTGCCTTGCCGCTGCTGGAATCCGACCTGCGTGTTGACCTGCTGGTGACCGACGTCGGGCTGCCGGGCATGAACGGCCGACAACTGGCGGAGATCGCTCGCCAGCACCGTCCGGGGCTCAAAGTGTTGTTCATGACCGGTTATGCGCAGAAAGCCGCCGAACGTCAGGGTTTCCTGGAGGACGGCATGGACATGGTGGCCAAGCCGTTTTCCATTGAGCTTCTGGCCGGCAAGATCCGCACGATGATCAGCCAAAACCCGTGACTTGAGGCATAATCCGCGCCCCGCCGTTACCCCGCTACAGGTATTGCACGATGAAAGCCCAAGCCCGCCACATTCTGGTGAAAACCGCCGAAGAGGCTGAAAAACTCAAACAACGCATCGCCAACGGTGAAGCGTTCGATGTGCTGGCCAAGAAATTCTCGACCTGCCCGTCCGGCAAGCGCGGCGGCGATCTGGGTGAAGTACGGCCGGGGCAAATGGTCGGCGTGATCGACGCAGTGATCTTCAAGAAGCCGCTGCGCACGGTGCACGGGCCGATCAAGAGCAAGTTCGGCTATCACCTGGTGCAGGTGTTTTTCCGCGATTGATCCGGAGCCCTGATGGCGCGGCTTTCGGCAGCGCCTTCAGGGAACGTATTCATTCTTTGGGGATCAGTGCGCCAGGCACCTGAATCACCCGACTGGCCAACCGGTGCCCAGCCTCCGCCGCCTGCGCAGGGCTTGCGCCCGACAAGCGGCTGGCCAGATACGCCGCACTGAACGAGTCCCCCGCGGCCGTGGTGTCCACCACCTTCTCGACCTTCTGCGCCGGCACTTCGAACGCTTCCCCGTCGCAACGGATCAGACAGGCCTCGGCGCCGCGTTTGAGTACCACTTCCGGCATGCCGATCTGCGCGTACGCTTCAAACACCGCGTCACAGTCTTCGAAATGGAACAGCGCCTGCTCGTCGTCCACCGTCAGCAACGCCAGATCGACATACGGCAGCACGCTGCGATACGCCGCCCGCGCCTCTTCTACCGAGGCCCACAGCCGTGGCCGGTAATTGTTGTCGAAGACGATCCGCGCATCGCGCTGGCGGGCTTCGATCAAGGTCTGGATCAGCTTTTCCCGACCCTGCGCGCCGAGCACAGCCAGCGTGATACCGCTGAAATACAGCACGTCGTAGTCCGGCAACGCCGCCAGAATCGGCGCGGCCGCTGGGGTCGTGAAGCAGTCGCGTACGGCGGCCTCATTGCGCCAATACAGAAAGCGACGTTCGCCGGCGGCGTCGGTCTGGATGCAATACAGGCCCGGCAAACGACCGGGCAAGCGCTGGACCAGATCCAGGCCAATGTTTTCATCGGCCCAACTGCGACACATGGCGTCACTGAAGCTGTCGTCACCCAGCGCCGTGACGTAATCGACCTGCGCCTTGTCGCCCATGGCGCGAGACAGATAGACCGCGGTGTTCAGCGTGTCGCCGCCGAAGCTCTGTTGCAGGCTGCCATCGGCACGCTGTTGAAGTTCGATCATGCATTCGCCGATCAGGGCGATGCGCGGGGTGTTCGGCCCCAACGGACTGAGCGTGTTCATCAGAAACAGGTTTCCATGGTTTCGATCACCGACAACTGCTCATCCACCAGCAGTCCCACGCGCCACTTGTCGAAGGTCAGGCACGGGTGCGAAGTGCCGAAGGAAATGATGTCGCCCACGCGCAATTCCACACCCGGCGCCACGGTCATGAAGGCATGCTGGTCCATCACTGCCGTCACCTTGCAGGCGCCGACATCGTCGCCTACCGCCGGCAGCACACCAGCCTTGTAACGCAGCAATGGCACCGGCATCCCGGCATCGAACGCCACGTCGCGCTTGCCCAAGGCAATCACCGCGAACCCCGGCTCCGGCATCGACTGCACATGCGCCCAGACTTCCAGCGCCGGGCGCAGGCCTTCATGCAGATCGCTGCGACGGTCGAGCACGCAGCACTGCGCCTCTTTATAGATGCCATGGTCGTGAGCCACGTAACTGCCGGGACGCAACACACTGAGGAAACGCCCGCCAGCGTTCTGCGCCTCGAACGACTCAGCGATCAGGTCGTACCAGGCCGAACCCGACGCAGTGATGATCGGCTTGGCGATGGCGAAAGCGCCGCTGTCCTGCAATTGCACCGCCAGGCGCACCAGCGAAGCCGCGAATTCACGGATTCCGCTGACAGCGTGATCGCCATGGATCACGCCCTCGTAACCTTCAATGCCAGTCAGAGCCAGCGCCGGTTGTGCGCCGATGGCCTTGGCCAGCTCGATGACTTCCTGCTCGCTGCGGCAACCGCAACGACCGCCGACCACACCGTACTCGATCATCACGTTCAGGCGCACACCGCGAGTCGCGAAGTAAGCGCCCAGATCGGCGACGTTATCCGGGTGATCGACCATGCAATAAAAATCAAAGCCCGAATCGGCCGCCAACAGATCGGCGATCAACGCCATGTTCGGAGTGCCGACCAGTTGATTGGCCATCAACACCCGGCGCACGCCGTGGGCGTAAGCGGCGCGGGTCTGGGTGGCGCTGGCCAGAGTGATGCCCCAGGCGCCGGCGTCGAGCTGACGGCGAAACAGCGCCGGGGTCATGCTGGTTTTGCCGTGGGGCGCGAGCTCGGCGCCGCTGTCGCTGACGAATGTCTGCATCCAGCGGATGTTGTGCTCCAGCGCTTCGCGGTGCAGGACCAGCGCCGGCAGGCTGATGTCACGCACCAGTTGCGCGCCGAGGGCGGCATCGCCCTTTTCCACCGCAGCAGTGTTGTTGGCAGTCGTCATGGTCGAACTCCTCACAGTCGCGTCCGCTGGCGGGCGCGGTTATTCGTTGATTCGCCGGGCGAGGCTGTTGGCGCTCTCGATCAAGACCCGGCGATAGTCGTTGTAATTGTTCTTGGCATCGGCGCGCGGGGCGACGATGCACAGGGTGCAAATGGCCACGCCGCTCGGGTCTTTGACCGGCGCGGCGAAGCAATGGGTGAAGGTATCGGCGACACTGTCGAACGAGAAGAAACCGTCGATGCCGGCCTGGCGAATTTCCTTGAGAAACGTCTCCATCGGCAGACGTTCGCCACCCGGCAGGATGAAGTCGTCGGGGTCGATCAGGTCGCTGATCGCCTGATCACTCAAGTGCGCCAGCAGCAAGCGTCCGGACGCCGTCCACGGGATTGGCGCGTTCTCGCCGATATCGGAGGAAATGCGGAAATGCCGCTCGCCCTCTTTCATCAACGCCACCGTGTATTTGCGCCCGTTGAGCAGGCACATCTGCGCGGTTTCCCGGGTCTGGCTGACGATCTCCTGCAACGCGTGATCGGCCTCGCGACTGAGGTCGAAATGCCGCAGATGCGCCTGGCCGAGGAAATACAGCTGACGACCGAGATAGACGTGACCATCCTTGCCCACCGGCTCCAGAATCCGCCGTTCGAGCAACGAGGCCACCAGTTCGTAGACCGTGGATTTCGGGCTGCCGATGCCATTGGCGATGTCGTTCGGGCGCAGTGGCTGGCCGATCTCCTTGAGGAAATCGAGGATATCGAACGCCCGGTCCAGACCACGTGCCCGGCGCTTGATGGTGTCTTCGGTCATTTCAGTGGTTCCCATTCAAAGTGCCGGGAGTTTATCGCGAAAGATCGTTCCCACGCTCTGCGCGGGAACGGTCAACGCTCAAGCCTTTTTCTTGTACGCAATGCAGTCGATCTCGACCTTGCAGTCGACCATCATGCTCGCCTGCACACAGGCCCGGGCCGGTGCGTGTTCGGGCTTGAAGTATTCGCCGAAAACCTTGTTGAAACTGCTGAAATCCCGCGGATCGTCCAGCCAGACCCCGGCACGGACCACGTCTTCCAGGCCATAACCGGCCTCTTCGAGAATCGCGATCAGGTTCTTCATGGTCTGGTGAGTCTGCTCGACGATGCCGCCCACGATGATCTCGCCATCCACCGCCGGCACCTGACCGGAAACGTGCAGCCAGCCATCGGCCTCGACTGCGCGGGCGAATGGACGTGGCTGGCCGCCAGCGGCGGTGCTGCCGGTGCCGTAACGAGTAATGCTCATGGATGTGTCTCCTGATTGAAAAAGTGAAAAGTCAGAACCGCGTGCTTTTAAGAAATTCCGCCAGCCGCGGCGATTGCGGACGCTCGAACAGCTCCTTGGGAGGCCCCTGCTCTTCGATGCGCCCCTGATTCATGAAAACGATCTTGTCCGAGACCTCGAACGCAAAACGCATTTCGTGGGTCACCAGCAACATGGTCATGCCGTCCTCGGCCAGGCCCTTGATCACGTTCAGCACTTCGCCGACCAGTTCCGGGTCGAGGGCCGAGGTGACTTCGTCGAACAACATCAGGCTCGGGTTCATCGCAATCGCCCGGGCAATCGCCACGCGCTGCTGCTGGCCGCCGGACAACTGGCCGGGAAAGTGATTGCGCCGCTCCAGCAGTCCGACCCGCTCCAGCCACTTTTCGGCCAGGACCACGGCTTCGTCCTTGTGCATCTTTTTGACTTTGAGCAAGCCGAGGGTGACGTTCTGCAGTGCGGTGAGGTGCGGGAACAGGTTGAACTGCTGGAACGCCATGCCGGTCATCGCCCGATGGCGCGCGATGACTTTTTCCGGGTGGCGCACGCGTTTGCCATTGAGTTCGTCATAACCGATGGATTCACCGTCGAGCAGGATCTGTCCGCCCTGGAACTCCTCCAGCATGTTCACGCAACGCAGCAGCGTGGTCTTGCCCGAGCCGCTGGAGCCGATCAAGGTCACCACGTTGCCGCGCTGCATGCTCAGGTCGACGCCCTTGAGCACTTCGACCGCGCCGTATTGTTTGTGCAGGCCACGGATGTCCAGCAGCGGCTGGCCGTTCTGGACGTTGGAAACTTGAGCTTGAGTCATGGCAAAGCCACCCGCTTTTCAATGTGCCGGCCGAGTAATTCGATGCCGTAGTTGATGACGAAGAACAGAAAACCGGCGAACAGATAAAACTCCAGGGTCATGAACGTCCGGGCGATGATCTGCTGGGTGCTGAGCAACAGCTCCGCCACGCCGATCACCGACAGCAAGGTCGAGGCCTTGACGATTTCCGTGGACGAGTTGACCCAGGTCGGCAGGATCTGTCGCAGTGCCTGAGGCAACAGCACGTAGCCGAGGGACTGATAGAACGTCAGGCCGATCGCCTTGCCCGCTTCCATCTGCCCGCGTGGCAATGCCTGCAACGCACCGCGCACGATCTCGGCCACGTGGGAGCCGCAAAACAGCGTCAGACCCAAGGCACCGGCCTGAAACGCGCTGATCTGCCAACCGAGCGCCGGCGCCATGTAGAAGCAGGCCAGCACCAGCACGAACACCGGGGTGCCGCGAATCAGGTCGACATAAAAACGAAACGGTGCGCGCATCCAGAACTTGCCATAGGTCAGCACCAGCCCGGCAAATACACCGATGACCGTGCCGAACAGAATCGCCAGCGCCGACACCTGCACGCTGGTCAGAAAGCCTTGCCACAAGGCTTCGCGGGCAATCCACAACTCATGCAACCAACTGGGGGATTCGTACATCGCAGCCTCCTATCGGCGGATCGCCAGACGCTGCTCGAGGTAACGCAGCAGCATGGCAATGAGGTAACAGGCCGCGACATACAACGCCGTGGTCACCAGCCAGGTTTCGATCACCCGGTAGCTTTCGACGTTGATCTTGCGCGCGTAATAGGTCAGCTCCGGCACCGCAATCGCGGCGGCCAGCGAGGTGTCCTTGAACAGCGAAATGAAGTTGTTCGACAGCGCCGGCAGCACGTTGCGCAACATCACCGGCACCGTGACGTAGGCCTTCACCTGCCACTCGCCCAGGCCGATGGCCAGTCCCGCTTCACGCTGACCCTTGGGGATGCTCAACAAGCCGCCCCGGAACACTTCGGTCAGGTACGCCCCGGCATACAGCGACAGCGTGATGATGAACGACGGGATCTTGTCCAGCCGGATCCCCAGGCTCGGCAACGCAAAGTAGATCAACAGAATCAACACCAGAATCGGCGTGTTACGGATCACCGTCACATACACCGATGCCAGCACCCGCAAGGCGCGATGCTTCGACAGCAAGGCAAACGCCATCAGCAGGCCGATCACGCAGCCGATGGCGATCGACACCAGCGCCAGCTCAAGACCCAGACCGAGCCCCGCCAGCAAGGTGTCGAAATCGCGCCACACGGCGGCAAAGTTCAACTGATAGTTCATGGTTGGCAGTACCTTGAGCGGGGCGCATCAGGGCGCCCCACTCTCACGGGATCATTTGAATTCGACAGGGAAACCGATAGCGGGCGATGGCAGATCAACGCCGAACCATTGCTTGAACGATGCCGCGTAGGTCGGGAACTCAACACCGGTCATGGCTTCATGCAAGGTGGTGTTGACGAAGTTCAGCCAGTCCTGATCGCCGCGTTTGACGGCGCAGGCGTAGGTCTGCGGGCTCCAGGCGTACGTCGGGCTGCGATAGCGGCCAGGGTTCTGGACCATCAGGTATTTGACTGAAGACTGGTCGGTGGCGGCGGCATCGGCGCGACCGGAGTTCACGGCCTGATACATCAGATCGACGCTGTCGTACTGATCGACCTTGGCCTTGGGCAGCGCCTGGTGCACCAGCTCTTCGGCGTACACGTTTTGCAGCACCGCCACAGTCACGCTGTCACCGGCGGCCTGCAGGTCTTCGATTTCCTTGTACTTGCTGTTGTTCGGCAGCAGCAGGCCGACGCCTTCGCGGTAATACGGCAGGGTGAACGCCACTTGCTGCGCACGGCTGGCGGTGACGGTGATGAACTGACAGCTCATGTCGACCTTGTCGGTCAGCAGGTTGGGAATCCGTGCATCGGATGACTGCACCACGAACTCGACCTTGCTCGGGTCATTGAACAGACCTTTGGCCACCATTCTGGCGATGTCGATATCAAAGCCCTGCAACTTGCCGTCCGCGCCCTGGAAGTGCCACGGCGCATTGGTGCTGCCGGTCCCCACGATCAGTTTTCCACGGGCCAGGACGCTGTCGAGCTTGCTGTCGGCCGCCTGGGCCATACCCATGACAGCGGACGAAGCCGCAAGAACAAAAACACACGCTTTGAACAAGGAAGGTCGGCGATGCATGGCAAGCACTCCAGAGGATTGTTTATTCCGCTATACCGGAACACGGTTTGTTACTACGGAATGAACAGCAGAAAGTGTGCCACAGGAATCGAGGGTAATCTGTAGCGGGTTGAAAATTCACAAGAATCAAACAGATACGAAAAAAGGGAAATGAGAAAGCGGTGATGAACCGGAAGCGAGCGCTACCGTTGGCTACAACAATGCGGGTAGCAGGTTCCCAGTCGGTGCACGGGTGATCGATTCAGGGGCGGTGTTTATCCCCCGAGAACTCCGCGCACAAGTCTTCTATCGAAACTCTTATGGTCGGATCATTTTCCCGCTCACTGCAGAGAGCTATCAGCTCCAGATCCTCAAGACGATTTGTCAGGACCTCATCGGTTTGTGCTACGGAAACTGCTTTCAAACCTGCATCGCTGCCCATCAGGAGCTCCTTTGATAAATGCCTGAAAAACGATACCAGCTGCTTGGCGTCCGTGGATCTGAGTCTTCTGAGGGAATGCTCTTGCAGCAAAGTAGGACGAAACCATCCTTCGCAGGACCTACCTGTAATTTCTGACAGTAGACCGCCGTTTTGCCCTGCTTTAACGTCAAAGGCCTTTCAGATTCATTGATCAGGAGGCTCCAATGACGACGCCGACTCGATATTCAGCGTTGCCCCCGACGTACCAGAAGGTCTTGAAAGCCAGGCGCCTCGTCGTCCTGTACTTCTTCAACGAGCATTGCGGTGCCTGCGTGTTCTCCGGCCCCGTTTTTCTCGAAGTCGCCAAGCCCTTCCGGCCCTGGATGGATATCTTCATGCTCGATACCACACAGTCGTGTCGACATCCTGATGTCACGGGAACTCCGACGGTGTTGTTCTACAAGGAAGGCGTACTGCTCAAAAAACTGAAGGGCATCGGTACGGATGAATCACTCCAGCAAGACTTCAGCCAATTCCTCGGCAAAACCAGACACCCCGCCGTGCCGCGCAAATCGCCCCATGACCTGAGCTGGCTTCGCCACACCCTGCGTACCCTCTGCACCATCCCCCGCGCAAAACGATGGAACTTTTCCTGAAAGTGCCACCTAAGAGCCATCAGAGATGGCACTTTCGTTCCAATTGATCTGTAACAACTAGCCTCAAGGCCGGATTGGACAAGCTCCCATCCGGCTGCTTTTCTTTATTTCTCAGAAAGAGATAGGTGCTGCTGGCTATCCGGCTACAGCCTTGCTTCGTCCCAGGAGGGGTCAATGTCCTTTAACGTCATGATGGTTTTCGGTACTCGCCCGGAGGCCATCAAAATGGCCCCGTTGGCTCGGGTTCTGCGTCAGTGGCCCGACATCAAACTCAACATCTGCTCGACCGGCCAGCATCGGGAGATGCTCAAACAGGTACTCGACGCGTTCGAACTGACGGTCGATGAAGACCTGCAAGTGATGACCCAGGGCCAGACACTCAACGGTCTGTCGCAACATCTGCTTGCACAACTCGACCAGGCCTACGAACGGGTCAAACCGGACATCGTGCTGGTACACGGCGACACCACCACCAGCTTCATCGCCGCCCTCGCCGCGTTCAACCGGCAGCTGCCCATCGGCCACGTCGAGGCCGGTTTGCGCACCGGCAACCTGCGCGCTCCCTGGCCTGAAGAAGCCAACCGACGTCTGACCGGCGTGATCGCCGACCTGCACTTCCCGCCGACCGGCAAAGCCGAAGCCAATCTGCTGCGTGAAGGCGTGCCGCAGGACAACATCGAAATCACTGGCAATACCGTCATCGATGCGCTGCTGTGGATGCGCACGAAGCAGCAACAGAGCAACTGGCGCCCGGTTGCCGATTCACCTCTGGCGGTGCTCGACGACAGCCGTCGCATGGTGTTGATCACGGGCCATCGCCGGGAAAACCTCGGCGACGGTTTCCAGAACATCTGCCAGGCCCTGGCCGATCTCGCCCTGCGCTACCCGGATGTGCAATTCGTCTACCCGGTGCACCTCAACCCACAGGTGCAGAGCGCGGTGTACGGCATGCTCGCCGACAAACCCAACATCTATCTGGTCGCGCCTCAGGATTACCCGAACTTCGTCTGGCTGATGGGCCGTGCGCATTTCATCCTGACCGACTCCGGCGGCGTCCAGGAGGAAGCGCCGGCCATCGGCAAGCCGCTGCTGGTCTTGCGAGACGTCACCGAACGCCCCTCCGTGCTCGAGGGCGGCACCGTGCTGCTGGTGGGCACCGACACCGCGAAGATCGTCAAGGAAGCCAGCCAGTTGCTCGATGACGAAGCGACCTACAAACGCATGAGCCGCGTCCACAGCCCATACGGTGACGGTCACGCCAGCGAACGTATCGCCAAACGCCTCCACGCCTGGTTGAGCGCACGCTCGACGGCGGGTAACGGGGTATGAGCCTGGGCTGGGTCGATTTTTTTGCGTATGTGCTGTTTGGTCTGAAGTATGTGGCGATCCTCCTCGCCCTGCTGATGTTCATCCTCGGTCTCGATGACCTGTTCATCGATCTGGTGTACTGGAGCCGCAAGCTCATCCGACGCTGGCGGATCTACGAGAAATTCAAGCGCGCTGACGAGGAACGCCTGTATTCGATTCCCGAGAAGCCGCTGGCGATCATGGTGCCGGCGTGGAACGAAGTCGGCGTGGTCGGCGAGATGGCGCGGCTGGCGGCCTCGACCATCGATTATGAGAACTATCAGATTTTCGTCGGCACCTACCCCAACGACGCCGAAACCCAGGCCGACGTCGATGCGGTCTGCCAGCACTACCCCAACGTGCACAAAGTGGTCTGCGCCCGACCGGGTCCGACGAGCAAGGCCGACTGCCTGAACAACATCATCGATGCGATCCTGCGTTTCGAAAGCGAGGCGAAGATCCAGTTCGCCGGCTTCATCCTGCACGATGCCGAAGACGTGATCTCGCCGATGGAGTTGCGCCTCTACAACTACCTGCTGCCGAACAAGGACCTGATCCAGATTCCGGTCTACCCCTATGCACCGGAATGGAAAGGCTTCACTGCCGGGCACTACGTCGATGAGTTCGCCGAGAACCACGGCAAGGACGTCATCGTCCGCGAAGCCCTCACCGGCCAGGTGCCCAGCGCCGGCGTCGGCACGTGCTTCAGCCGTAAAGCCATCAGCGCGCTGCTGGAAGACGGCGACGGTATTGCCTTCGATGTGCAGAGTCTCACCGAGGACTACGACATCGGTTTCCGCCTCAAACAGAAAGGCATGAAATGCATCTTCGCCCGCTACTCGGTCAGCGATCCAAAACTGGCACTGGAGCAACCGTGGGTGTTCGGGATGAACCGCGAGTTCTCCCAGGTCATCTGCGTTCGCGAGCACTTTCCCCGCGACTTGCAACACGCGATCCGGCAGAAATCACGCTGGATCGTCGGCATCGTGTTTCAGGGCACCAAGAACCTCGGCTGGAGCCGCAAAGGCCTGCTCAATTACTTCCTGTGGCGTGACCGTCGCGGGCTGATCGCCTACCTGCTGAGCTTTCTGGTCAACTTGCTGTTCCTGGTGCTGCTGGCGATGTGGGCCGTGACGGTGATTTCTCCGGATTCGTGGCGCTATCCCTCGATCCTCGCTGACAGCTCGTTGCTGTCGGTGCTGCTGTGGCTCAACGGTCTGATGCTGTTCAACCGCCTGTTCCAGCGTGGCTGGTTTGTCACTCGCTACTACGGGCTGGTCGAAGGTCTGTTGTCGGCGCCGCGCATGATGTGGAGCAACTTCGTCAACTTCTTCGCCAACCTGCGCGCCCTGCGTCAGGTCATGGAGATGGGCGATTCGCGCCGTGTGGCCTGGGACAAGACCACCCACGAATTCCCGGCGTTGACCAAGGCGCAGCGCACCCCGCTCGGCCATCGGCTGGTAGAAAAAGGTCTGCTGACCGAAGAACAACTGGAAGCGGCGATCACCAGTCCGGTGCGTCGTCGACTTGGTCGCGAACTGCTGCTGCGTGAGTACATCGACAGCACTCAGCTGGTTCAAACACTTGCCGAACAGCTTGACCTGGAATGGGCGCCACTCAACCCGTTCAAGCTCGACAAGCGCCTGATCGATGCCGTGCCACGCCGGGTCGCATCGCACTACGGCGTGCTGCCGGTGGCCGAAGAAGGCGACACCCTGATTCTGGCCTCCGAAGGCCCGGTCAGCCAGGTTTCGCTCGGCGCGATCAGCCGTCAATTGAAACGCCCGGTGCGTAGCCGTCTGGCACCCCAGGGCCGCGTTACGCTGGGGATTCGTTACTGGTACGCCAGCCCCCGCCAGAATGAGGAAGTGCGTCATATGCTCGAAGTCCTTGAGCGCCATCAGGACGATGAAGCCTTGCTGGAGCGGGTCAGCCGCCATCAGGTGCTGCTGGGCAATCTGCTGCAGGTTCGCGGTATGGTGCCGCCAACCTTGTTCAATCAGGCGTTGATCGATTTCGATGCCGAAAACATGTCACTCGGGGAGCATCTGATTTCCCGCGGCATGATCACCCAGGAAGTCCTGGAACAAGCCCTCGCCGATCAGGCCAGCGAACAGCAAGCCGCCTACCGCATTGTCCGGGAGGTCGCATGAAGCCTGTGCATCGTCACACCCTGCTGATGGGCAGTCTGCTGCTGGGTCTGAGCACCGCGTATCCGCTACAGGCCGCGCCTCTTAGCGACTTCGAGCAATTTCGCAGCTATCCCTACATGGACCGAAGCTATCGCGAAGCGAAAAAGGGCAACTGGAAAGAAGTCGAACGACTGATGCGCCACTTGCTGGAAAAGGTCCCGAAAAACGACGAGGCCCGAGCGCTGCTGGTTGAGTCGCTGGCCAAACAACGCCGCTACAAGGACGCCATGCAGGCGCTGCCGGACAACAGCGACGCCCTCCTCGACCTGCGCCTGACCTGGATCGAACAGGATCCACCCACCAGCACTCAGGTTGAAAGCTGGATGGCCACCAGCAGCCTGAATGATCGCGTGCGTCTGTGGCAGGCCTACAGTCTGAGTCTCGCCAAGTTCGGCGGCGCGGCCAAGGCTCACGACTGGCTGGCACAGTTGTCGCCCAAGGGCGATGACAATATCCTGCGTCTGGCACGGGCCAACTGGTCGGAACAGCTGCGCGACTGGAGCGGCACCATCGATCAGCTCGCACCGCTCGCTGCCCGCAAACAGCTGGACGCCGAAGGCTGGCAACGCCTGGCCAATGCTTATGTACAGCGCCTCGACGAAAAACCGCTGCAACAACTGCTGCAACAGGCACCGACTCCGGAGGCTGCACGCAAGATCCGTCTGGCAATGGTCGACCGCGCCATTGCCATGGGCCACGAACAACAGGCACAACGCTGGATTCAGTCGTTGCCGGACTCCGATCTGGCCGACCCGGCGCAACGTCAGCGCCTGTGGGAACTGGCGCGCAAGACCGAAGACGTTCCGACCGTACAGCGCTTGAGCAACGACTTGCAGCGTCCTTGCCTGGAGACCGCCGAATGGTTGTCGCGCCAGGACCCGGAAGCAGCGCTAAAGCAATTTCGCAGCTGCACGCCTGACGACGACCCGCGCACCTGGCTGATACTCGCCCAACGCCTGCAAGCCACTGACCTGCTGCAGACCACCCGACTGCCGCAGCCGTGGGACAGTCGCCGTCAGGAGCAATTGCTGGGTGTCTGGCAGGAACAGGGACGCAGTGACAAGGTCGACGCCTGGCTGGCTGGTCAGACGCAGACCGCCGATGTGGTCAAGCGTCGGGCGGAATTGTCGCAACGCATGGGCCGGATGACCGAAGCACAAACCCTGTGGGAGCTGCATTACCGGCAGACCGGCAATCTGGCTTCGCTGAATCAGGCCACTTATCTGGCGGTGAACAGCGGCGATCGTGAGCATGCGCAGCAATTACTTGAAACGGCGTATGACCGCCATCAAGGGCGCTTGCCGGCCACAGCACTGCAACGCCTGGCCGGACTTTATGCGGCTTCGAAAACCACGACACCGGAACAGCAACGGCGAATGGCTTCATTGCTTACCCATGTGGATGGCGCTACCCGGGGTCAATTACTCGCGCAACTCGCGGAAAACGGTCAGTGCGACGCCGTTCAGCAAGCCATCGGCAACCATCCGCAAGCCGCCGGGGATTACCGTGCCCTGGGTCGTTGCGCGATGCCGGATCGGCCGGGTGAAGCCGTCGTCTATTACCAGCAAGCGGAAAAACTCGGTGACCGCAGCAACCGTCTGCCGTTGGCCTACGCCCTTGAAGCGGCCGGTGATTCGGCTGGCGCACTGACTATCTGGCGCAGCCTCCCGTCAGCGGAACTGAGTGACAACGCGCGCCTCACCGCCAGCCGCAGCTCGCTGAATGCCGGTGACAGCCAGACAGCCGAACGCTACTGGCAGCAAAGCACAACGCGCGGCGCCAATGAATGGGCCCTCGGCGCGGCAATCGCCGATGCCCGTGGCGATCATGCCCAGGCACTTGAACGTCAGCGTAAAGCCTTGCAACAAGCACCGGACGCCGGACATTTCTACGCGGCATCGGTCACTGCGCAAAAAGCCGGCGACCTGCCACAAAGCACCGCATGGCTGGCCGAGGCGGTACGCCGCGACCCGAACAACCCACGGTATTGCGCCGATTACGGCATGCGGCTGGCCGGCGCCGAAACCCGAGAGGAACGCGCCACCGCAATCCCCTATCTGCAACAGGCCACCGGTGACTTTCCAGAGGACTATCGACTCGGTGAAACCCTGGCCTGGCGCTACGACGAAGTGGAAGACAGCGCCTCTGCCCGCAAGGAATTGCGCCGGGTGATCGATCTGGAACAGAACCCGGTGGCCGCCGACGACGAGGATGGCAGCATGGAAGCGCGGCGTTACCGTCAGCGCCGCGCCCATGAAACCCTCTCCCGCCGTGACAGCCGGACGATTGCCAGCACCTGGTCACCGGCCGGCGTATCGACGAATGACTTCGTGCGACCGGACGAGAGCAAAGGTTCGCACCGCCGCGCCGACTCGCAAAACGTACAACTGGCGATGTGGGATCACGCCCTCGGCGATGAACCGAGCCGCGCCGGCAGCACGCTGTCGGTGTATGGCCGGGTCCTGCTCGGTGGCCAGGGTCGCTCCAGTTACGCCGAATCCCTCGCCGCCGGTGTCGGCCTGCGCTACAAGCCGTGGGGCACGCAAAACATCAACTTCTACGGCGAAATCTACAAACAGAGCCAGTTCAACGATGACGATAACCACAGCCTGAGCCTCGGCCAGATGCTGGTACCGGAAAAACTGCTGGATCAGGTTAACGATCACCGCCAGGACGGCCACACCACCACCGACTATCTGCTGCGCGCGACTGCCTCGTTCCTCGATCAGGGCAAGTACCGTAACGACTGGCGCGTCGACGAAAATGACTGGGACGAACGTTTCCTCTACCTCGACGCCGCCTGGTGGACCAAGGCCGGCGATCATCAATGGCTGTCGCGGTTCCAGCAGGGGCATGCCTGGAAGCTGCCAAACAGTGGTGCTCAGACAATCATGCCTTACGGCTTCCTCGAATTTGCCAGCCAGGACCCGAGCAACGACTGGCGCCAGGATCTGCGCACTGGCGTCGGTCTGCGCTGGCAGTGGTGGTACGACGAAGATCGCTACAACGCCTACCGGTCGAAACTGACGGTACGCACCGAATATCAACAGTCGCTGGGCGGCAATCTGTATGAAGGCGGCAACGGTGTGCTGCTGGGCGTGGAGTGGAATTTCTGATGGCTCGATGGATGTTGTTTTTCTGCCTGCTGATGGGCGCCACGCTCGCACGGGCCGATGAGCGGGTGTTCTATCAGCCGCTGAATGTCGACGCCGACCTGACGCAGGCGCAATGGCAGAAAGTCTGGCAGGACACCGCCAGACAAGGCACGCGAACGGTGATTGTGCAGTGGACCGCGTATGGCGACTCGGACTTTGGCGGTGCCAATGGCTGGCTCGCCAACAGCCTGAAACTCGCCGGGCAACAAGGTCTGCAACTGGTGCTCGGGCTGGTAATGGACCCGGCGTATTACAAGCGCATAGACGAACTGGACAGCGCCGGCCTCGGTGCCTACTGGCAGGCGCAACTGGGGCAATCGCTGGCGCAACAACAAAAGTTGCGCCAGGAATGGAAACTGCCGGTCAGCGGTTGGTATCTGCCGCTGGAGCTGGATGACTTGCACTTTCTGGCGGCCGATCGACGGGCAACGCTCCAGCGTCAACTGAAAGACTTCGCGGCAAAACTGGATGCGCCGCTGCATGTCAGCGCCTTCAGTGCCGGCAAGCTTGCGCCGACAGTCAATGCCCAATGGCTGGAAGATCTGACGGCGGCCGGCGCGCACGTCTGGTGGCAGGACGGTGCCGGTACCGGGCGCCTGCCAGTGCTGGTGCGCAATGGATATGCCAGCGCACTGCCTTGCTCCGTCGGTATCGTGCATGAAGCGTTCCGCCAGGTCAGCCGCGAGGGCGAGCCGTTCCGCGCCGAACCGGCGACCCCGGATGCGACCCCGACCGGCTGTCATCAAAGTGCAGTGTTTTCCCTGCGCTATCGACCGTGGGGACAGGTGATTCTCGACAACCAGCGCAAGCATTCGGGCAGCAATGTACAAAACCATTGAAGACGAAGTCCTGAAACGAACCGCGCCCGCCGAGCTGTGGGACGAGTTCATCCAGCATGAGTTTGAGCGGCTGCATTCGTTCTGCCTGCTGATCTATCTGGCCAGCATGGGCATCTGGCTGGCCTTCGACCTGATCGTCAGTTTCCTGGGCGATCAGGGCTTCACCTGGCGTTCGATGATCTTCATCGCCGCGTTTGCGGTGCTTGCCGTGGTGCTGATGTTCACACGCAAGGCCCGTCACTTCGACTGGCTGAACCTGACCTTCGTGTTCGTCATTACTCTGGGCATCAGGCTGGTGATTGATGGCCTGCCGCCGACGTTTCATGGCATCTGGCTGGTGCTCGCGGCGGCCACCACGCTCTACAGCGCCTCAGTGTTGCCACTCAGTCGCTGGTCGTTCTTCGCTGCGCAGGTCATCACCTGGCTGATACTCAACCCGTTCATGGGCACCGGTATCGGCCTGCTGGAACTCAAAGGCGTCATGACCATCGCCTACAGCGTGTTTCTCTGTGCGTTGACGATCTACACGTTCCTCAAACTGCGCGAGACCAAGCTCTACAACTACATCATGTCCAAGCTGTTGCTGGATCAGGCCTACAACGACACCCTGACTGAAATTCCCAACCGCCGCTCGTTCATGACCCGTGCCGAAAAGAGCCTGCAAGCGGTACCTCGCGAGCACGACCATTATCTGGCGATGATCGACATCGACAACTTCAAGAAAGTGAATGATGTGTACGGCCACGACATCGGCGATGAAGTGCTCAAGAGGATCGCGGCGGACATCAAAGCGGTGATGGCGCCGTTCGAGTACGCGCGACTGGGCGGCGAGGAGTTTGCGATTTATCTGGCCGGTGTGCGCCGCGACGACGTCGAGGCATTGTCCGGTGAGTTGTGCCGGGTGGTACGTGAGCAAACCACCCGGCACCCGGTGACCATCAGCATCGGTGTGGCCCGGGTCGAGGATGGTGACACCCTAAACCAGGCCCTGATCAAAGCTGATGAAGCGTTGTATGAGTCAAAGCACACCGGGAAAGACCGGTATACCTTTCATCAGTGAGGCTGTCAGGCCTCACGCACCAGCAACACCCGCGTCACCCGTCGCTCCTCGACCGCCATCACGGTCATGCCCCAACCGTCGTGTACCAAGCGATCACCCTTCATCGGCAACCGATCCAGTAGACTCATCACCAACCCGGCGAGGGTCTGGTAATCCTCGGTTGGCTCGGCGGTGAAGCCGGTGCGCTGACGAATACGTGTCAGGTTCAAAGCGCCATTCACCACAAACCCGCCCTGCTCCTCGACCACGTCCGGGCCAGCGATTTCGCTGGCGTCCGGCAATTCACCGGCGATCGATTCGAGAATGTCGGTCATGGTCAATACACCAACAAAATCACCGAATTCGTTTACTACAAACGCGATATGGGTCGATGCTGCACGCATCTGCTCCAGCGCGTTGAGGATCGAATAGCTGTCGAGCAGGTTCAGTGTCTTGCGCGCCAGGTGTTCAAGGTTTGGCTCGTTTCCGGCCAGATATTCCTTGAGCAGCTCCTTCTTGTGGACGAAGCCCAGCGGTTCGTCCACCGCACCGTTGCGAATCAGCGGCAGGCGCGAGTAGGACGAATGCATCAGTCGCGTACGAATCGCCTCAGCATCGTCAGCCAGATCAATGTGATCGACATCGGCGCGCACGGTCATCAGGGCGCGAATCGGCCGCTCGGCCAGTTGCAGCACACCGCTGATCATCACCCGCTCGCGACGGTCGAACAGCTCCGCGCTTGGCGCTTGGCCATCGTCCAGCAAGTCGGAAATCTCCTCGCCCACCTCTTCCACCGCCAGTTTACGACCGCCCAACAAACGCATCACCGCGTGGGCCGTACGCTCACGCATCGGGCGCAAGCCCTGCATCGAGCGTTTGCGACGGGCACGGGCGATCTGGTTGAACACCTCGATCAGGATCGAGAAACCAATGGCCGCGTACAGATAACCTTTCGGGATGTGGAAGCCCAGGCCTTCAGCAGTCAGGGCGAAACCGATCATCATCAGGAAGCCCAGACAGAGCATGATCACCGTCGGGTGCGCGTTGACGAAACGGGTCAGCGGCTTGCTGGCTACGATCATGACGCCGATGGACACGATCACCGCGATCATCATCACCGCCAGTTCGTCGACCATGCCCACGGCGGTAATCACCGCATCGAGGGAGAACACCGCATCGAGCACGACGATCTGCGCCACGATAGGCCAGAACAACGCATAAGCCGTGTTGGTCGAGCGCTCGCCGATATGGCCTTCCAGCCGTTCGTGCAATTCCATGGTCGCCTTGAACAACAGGAACACACCACCGAACAGCATGATCAGGTCACGGCCGGAGAAACTCTTGCCGTACACTTCGAACAACGGTGCGGTGAGGGTGACCAGCCAGGAAATACTCGCCAGCAGGCCAAGACGCATGATCAGCGCCAGGCTCAAACCGATGATTCGCGCGCGGTCGCGCTGATGCGGCGGCAGTTTGTCTGCCAGGATCGCGATGAACACCAGGTTGTCGATACCGAGTACCAGTTCCAGCATGATCAGTGTCAACAAGCCCAGCCATGCCGTGGGATCCGCTAACCATTCCATATTCTGTCTCTATCTCTCTTCAGTGAATTCAGGCTGCCGGACACGGCAAAGTGCGGCGCGAAAGCTCGAGGGCTGCGCCATCAACGATAGTCGGTAGTCGGAAGACTGGATGCTGCGAGTGCGTCAAGACCGCGCCGTGGCGCGAGGGGAACGTGGTTCGTTGAATCGAACCGGGAGGCTCCAAGAGGGTGTTCATGCAAATCCTGAATGAAAAAAGGCCTTGAAGCGTACAGGCTCAGATGACTTTTCCTACAGCTGGAAATCATTTCAAAATCTGTACGCCGCAGACATATCCGGACTTTTACGGGTAAAGCGTCGACAACACCCGTTCGGCATTCGCACCGCAGCTCATGCCTTCCGGCTTCGATTGAATGCTGTCGATCACCTCCAGCAAACGCGCCTTGCTCTGGGCCAGATGCTGTTGCATGACTTCAATCTGCTCGACCTTGCGCGTCAGGCCTTCCACCAGTTCATCGTGCTTGAATTCACCGGTTCCGGCGGCTGGCAGCAACTGCTTGAGCTCTTCAAGGGTAAACCCGGCCTGCTGGGCGCAACGGATGATATTCAAGGTTTGCAGCACTTGCGGCGGGTAACGCCGATAGCCATTGCCCAGCCTTTCCACTTTGGGAATCAGGCCCTGCGCTTCGTAGAAACGAATGCTCGAAGCGCTCAGCCCGCTCTGTTGCGCCAATTCACCAATTTTCATTTCAGCCTCGAATTGCCTGCTTGACATTAAAGTTAACTTTAAGCTTAGCCTCTCTCCATCACTGATGAGGAGTCAAGCAATGTCGCCCTTCCAGATTTTGAATCTGCCCAACGGCCAGACCGTCGGCAACCGTATCGCCAAAGCCGCCATGGAAGAAAACCTTGCGGACCGTGACCAGGCACCGTCCCGCGAACTGTTCCGCTTGTATCAGGCGTGGGCCGACGGCGGTGCCGGGCTGCTGCTGACCGGTAACGTGATGATCGACCGCCGCGCCATGACCGGCCCCGGCGGCGTGGTGCTGGAAGACGAACGGCATCTGCACCGTTTCCGCCAATGGGCCGAAATCGCCCGCAGTGGCGGCGCGCAGGTCTGGGTACAGCTCAACCATCCCGGCCGCCAGACCTTCGCCAATATGGGCCAGCAAGCGCTGGCGCCGTCGGCGGTGGCACTGGACATGGGTTCGTTCTCGAAACTGTTCGCCGAGCCCAAACCGATGACCGAGGACGACATCGAAGATGTGATTCAACGTTTTGCCAAAAGCGCCGCGCTTGCCGAGAAGGCCGGGTTCACAGGCATACAGATCCATGCCGCCCACGGTTATCTGCTCAGCCAGTTTCTGTCGCCGCTGACCAATCGTCGTACCGACCGTTGGGGTGGCTCGCTGGAAAACCGTGCACGCCTGCTACTGTCTGTGATCGAGGCTGTGCGTCAGGCGGTGTCGCCACATTTTTGCGTGGCGGTGAAGCTCAATTCGGCGGACTTCCAGCGCGGCGGTTTCGACACGGACGACGCTCGTCAGGTGATCGAATGGCTCAACGAACAGCCAATCGACCTGCTGGAACTGTCCGGTGGCAGTTACGAAGCGCCGGCGATGCAAGGCGAAGCCCGCGACGGGCGCACCTTGGCCCGTGAGGCATTTTTTCTGGAGATGGCCAGCGAACTGGCCAGCGTGGCGCGCATGCCGGTGATGGTCACCGGCGGCATCCGGCGCCTGCCAGTCGTCGAACAAGTGCTCGACAGCGGCCTCGCCATGGCCGGCATCGCCACGGCACTGGCCATCGAACCGAGCCTGGTCAAACACTGGCGCGAAGGCCGCAACAGTCATCCGCAACTGCCGCCGATCCGCTGGAAACGCAAACCGCTGGCGGCGCTGGCGAACATGGCCGTGGTGCGCTTCCAGATGGTGCGCCTGAGCCGGGGTCGCAAGCCGCATCCGGAAGTGTCGGCACTCTGGGCGCTGATTCGCGACCGCTTGTACCTCAGTCGCCGAACCCGGCAGTACCGTCAGGCGATGGATGTATAAGCGCTAGCGCCCGGCAAACCGCAGGCGAGACAGCTGGCGCAAATCCCCTTCGACGTAATAGTCGTTGGTCCAGCTGTCATCCGCCGCCAGCGGCTGCACCTGCTTCAGCGCCAGTTTTTTCGCGAAATAGCGGAAGCGGTAATGCTCGTAGAACCGCAATAGTTCCAGGCCATAACGGTCCGCCAGTTCGGTGTCGCCGCGAATGATCAGGAAGTTCTCGTCGTTGCCGTTGCTGGCCGCTGCGCTGAGATTGTGGCTACCGCTGATAATGGTCGGGTTGTCACTGGTGAAGTCGGTGACGATCGCTTTGGTGTGCACCAGCAGGTTGCCCTTCTGGCCTTTCATGTTCTCTTTCAGCCAGCCTTCCAGCCCGGTGTTGAGCAGCGCGGTGGCAGCGAACTCGGCCGTGCGGTCGGCGTGGAATCCGGTGATGCGACTCACGGTGTTCTGCAGGCCGTAACGCAGGATGTCGTCGTGGGGCTGACCGAGCAGCGCATTGAGAATCGCGTCGGGCAAGGTAAATGCCGTGACGAATAGCACGTCCTTCTTCGCCGCATTGATGATGTCGACGAACGCCCGCAGATCGGCACCGCCACTGCGCGGTGAGAACCCGGCAAACAGCGGTTGCGCCGGGTTCATAGGGTTGTGCTGGGTGATCCAGTCGCGGGTGGCGCCGACATCCGCCGGCGTCGCCCAGACCTGCTCGAACGTCTGCAGATAGCTGGCTGCGATGACCGTGTCGTCCAGCACATGCACCACGTTGGCCTGGCGATACACGCCGTTGGCGGTGAAATTGGTGCTGCCGCACAGCACGGCCTGCGGTTGCCGCTCACCGCCAGCGATACGACTGAGGACGATGAACTTGTCATGGAAAATATCGTGGGTCACCCGGCCGCGCTTGCTGGCTTCCGGCAATTTGGCGAGGCTGGCCTCGTTCATCGTGGTGTCTTCGTCACCGGGCTTGGCGTGATACAGCACCCGCACCTGCACACCGCGATCGAATGCGGCGTTCACCGTGTCGATGATGGCTTGCAGTTGATACTCGTAGATCGCTATGTCCAACGCCCATTGCCCGTCGACGGCGCGCTCGATAAACCCTTGCAATCGCCCGAGCAGGCCGTTTTCCAGCCATTGTCGAGCGGCGTCTGGCCAGGCTTCGATAGGCATGTTCTTGTTGGCGCTGATCTGTGCGTCGAGATCGGGAAACTTGCGTTGGAACGCCTGACTGGCGGCCACAGCGCGATTGAAGATCACGCTCTGGTTGGCCGGATGACCGTCATCCGAGGTAATGCTCAGTTCCAGCGACTCCCCCAGCACCGGCGCGTCGGCAGTGCCATAGGCCAAGTGCACGCGGTAGTGCATGGTTGTGCCGGGATAGACCGCGTAGTCGGCCCATCGAAATTTCTGCAAGGGCGCGATATCGCTGGGCGTGGCGTGAAACTGCGGGAAGGTGTGAGCCTTGCCGGGAAAGGTCAGGCTGTTGAACAGGAACTGCCAGGGTTTGTCGCCCTGCTGCTTCTCGATGGCAAACCCCAGCATGCCTTTGCGGCGGGGTTCAGCGAGGTCCATTGCCAGCAGCACGCCGTTGGTACCGGCGTAAGCCTTTACGCGAAAATCGTCCTGAGGATTGGCAACCAATACGCGCATGATTCACTCCTTGTGAGATGGGCTGGTTGCAGCATAGACCTCATATCGACAATAAATCGTCAATATGACGGTAATCCGCTTCCAGTGCAGTCGCCAACTGCCTGGCCCGGCCCAACCGGATCGGCCCGCGTTCGATATCGATCAACAGGCCCGGACAGGCCAGCACCGGCAATCCCGAGCATTCTTTCAAGCGCCCATCAGTGAGTACCAGCAGGCGCTGCTGCTCGGCGGGGAATCGCTTGCGACGCACGGTCAGCCAGTGCTCAGCCTCAGTCAGCGCCGCCAGCAATGGCGTGCCACCGCCCGCGCCCAAATCCTCGAGCCACGCACGCAATCCGCTGGAAGCTTTCAAACCCTGCACCTGCCATTTCGGCGCTGCGCCGCTGGCGGTCAGCAAGGCGAGCCGCGCCCGTTGTCGGTAAGCGTCATCGAACAATTGCGCGAGCACGCCCTTGGCATCGCTCAACGCTTGATGACGACGGGTCGAGGCCGAGGCGTCCACGATCACCAGCCACAGTTCATGAGGGGTGCGGGTGCGTAGTTGAAACAGCAGATCCGCGCGCACTTTCGGGCGGCCATTGAGCAATGTGCCCGGCCAGTTCACCGAACCACTGCGAGCGGCGTGACGTTTGCCCTGGCGACCGTTATCGAGGCGTCCGGCGCGGGGTCTGGCATTCGCCCCCGCGTCGGATCGGGGGCGAATGCCTACGGCTTTTTTGGCCAGGCAGGGACTTCACGGCGCGTGCCAGTGGCGAGGGCCGGCGCCGGCATTTCACCCCACTGGCCCTGCCCTTCACTCGGATCAGCCTGAGAGCCGGACGGCGATTGCGCCGGTGGCGGCGCACTGGTCGAAGACTGTTCGCGGCGGCGATGACGCAGTGCAAATTCAGCCACGGCATCGATGTCCTGCTCGGCGATGGCTTCGGCGCCACGCCACGCCGCATGGGCCCGCGCGGCACGCAGCCAGACCAGATCGGCACGCAGGCCATCGACACCGGCCGCAAAGCAACGCTCGGTAATCTGCGCCAACGCTTCATCATCGAGGGGAATATTCGCCAAGGCATTGCGGGCGTTTTCACAGCGCTCACGCAGGGCTTGTTGCTCGGCTTCCCACTGCCCGCAGAAGGCCTGCGGATCGCTGTCGAAATCCAGTCGCCGGCGAATGATCTGCCCGCGTTCAACCGGCGCCGTGTGACCAGTCAGGGCGACATTCAGACCAAAGCGATCGAGCAGTTGCGGGCGCAATTCGCCCTCTTCCGGATTCATCGTGCCGATCAGCACGAACTTCGCCGAATGACGATGGGAAATGCCGTCGCGCTCGATCAGGTTGGTGCCGCTGGCGGCCACATCGAGCAGCAGGTCCACCAGATGATCCGGCAACAGGTTCACTTCATCGACATACAACACGCCGCCGTCAGCCTTGGCCAACACACCGGGAGAAAACTGCGCACGACCGTCACTGAGTGCCGCATCCAGATCCAGCGTGCCGACCAGCCGTTCCTCAGTCGCGCCCAATGGCAAGGTGACGAACTGACCGCTGGCCAGCAGATCCGCCAGACCCCGAGCCAGGGTCGACTTGGCCATACCACGCGGGCCTTCGATCAACACGCCGCCGATTTTCGGATCGATGGCCGTCAAATACAGCGCCAGCTTCAGATCGTCGGCGCCGACCACCGCAGAGAGCGGAAAATGTGGGGTATCGGTCATGTTCAGCTCTCTTCTTCTATATCCAACAACAGGTTTTCCAGCGCTTCGCGGTACGCGCCCGGCTCCTGCCACATCCCGCGCTGCTGCGCCTCGAGCATGCGCTCGGTCATGTCGCGCAGCGCGTGGGGATTATGCTCGCGCACGAACTCGCGGGTCGCCGGGTCCAGCAGATAGGCGTCGGCCAGCAATGCGTACTGGTGATCGTCGATCAGTTGGGTGGTGGCGTCGAAGGCAAACAGGTTGTCGATGGTGGCCGCCAGTTCGAACGCGCCTTTATAGCCGTGGCGTTTGACGCCGTCGATCCATTTCGGATTCGCCGCCCGGGAACGGATCACCCGGTTCAGCTCTTCTTTCAGAGTGCGGATCTTCGGCAGGTCCGGCTGACTGTGATCGCCGTGATAACTGGCCGCCGCCTCGCCGCGCAGGCTTTCCACGGCAGCGAGCATGCCGCCCTGGAACTGGTAGTAGTCGTTGGAATCGAGCAAGTCATGCTCGCGGTTGTCCTGGTTTTGCAGCACGGCCTGCACCTGGCTCAGGCGCTGGACGAATTGCTCGCGGGCGGCGGTGCCTTCATCGGAACCACCATAGGCGTAGGCGCCCCAGTTCAGGTAGACCTCGGCCAGATCCTCGCGGGTTTGCCACAGGCGACCGTCAATGGCGCCCTGCACGCCCGCGCCATAGGCACCGGGTTTGGCACCGAATATTCGCCAGCCAGCCTGACGACGGGCAGCGTCTTCATCCAGCCCCGACTGCCGCAGCGCCTCGCGTTCGGCGCGCACCTTGGCGGCCAGCGGGTTGAGGTCGTCCGGCTCGTCCAGCTCTGCCACGGCTTGCACGGCAGCGTCGAACAGACGAATCAGATTGGCGAACGCATCGCGGAAAAATCCGGAGACTCGCAGCGTGACATCGACCCGAGGCCTGTCGAGCAGGCTCAGCGGCAGAATCTCGAAATCATCGACGCGCTGACTACCCGTCGCCCATACCGGACGCACGCCCATCAGCGCCATGGCCTGGGCGATATCGTCACCGCCGGTGCGCATGGTCGCCGTGCCCCAGACCGACAAACCGAGCTGGCGTAGATGGTCGCCGTGATCCTGCAGGTGTCGTTCGAGAATCAGGGTTGCGGACTGGAAACCGATCCGCCAGGCGGTGGTGGTCGGCAGGTTGCGCACGTCCACCGAATAGAAGTTGCGCCCGGTGGGCAACACATCGAGACGACCGCGACTCGGTGCGCCGCTCGGGCCGGCCGGGACGAAGCGACCGCTCAGAGCGTCGAGCAGACCGTGCATTTCGGCCGGGCCGCAGGCGTCGAGGCGTGGGGCAATCACTTCGCGCAGGGCGCTGATGATCGCCTGCACATCCGACCAGCCAGAAGCGTCCAACTGCGCCACATCACCCGCCAGTGACTGCTCGATCAACTGCCCCGCGAACAACTCCAGACGCTCTCGGGTATCCCCCGCCGTACGCCAGACTTCATCACTCAGCGATTGCAGCTCCATTGGACGCTGGCCGGTCCAGGGATCAGCCAGTGCGCAATCCAGTGGATCGAAACCCAGTTGAAACGCCTTGGCCAGCGCCCGCAACAAACTCGATTGAGCGCCTTTGCCGTCGCCCCGAGGAATGCGCAGTAGCGCCAGCAAGGTATCAATGCGCAAACGCCCGGTCGGTGACTCACCGAAGATGTGCAGGCCATCGCGGATCTGCGATTCCTTCAGATCACACAGATAAGTGTCCAGACGCGGCAGCCAGATCGCCGCGTCAGCGTCGCTGTCGAGGGCTTCGTCGAGTTGCAGTTCGCGATCGATCTGCGTGTCCCGCACCAGTTGCAGAATGTCGCGTTGCAATTCCCGGGCGCGGCGCGGATCGAGCAACTGCGCTTCGTAATACTCGTCGGCCAACAATTCGAGATTGCGCAACGGACCGTAGGTTTCGGCGCGGGTCAGCGGCGGCATCAAGTGGTCGATGATCACGGCTTGAGTGCGACGCTTGGCCTGGGCGCCCTCGCCCGGGTCGTTGACGATGAACGGATAGATATTCGGCAGCGGCCCGAGCAGCGCGTCCGGCCAGCAGTTCTCCGACAGGCCCACGCCTTTGCCCGGCAGCCATTCGAGGTTGCCGTGCTTGCCGACATGGATCACGCAGTGAGCGCCGTAGGTCTGGCGCAGCCAGAAATAGAACGCGAGATACGCGTGCGGCGGCACCAGATCCGGATCGTGATACACCGCGCTCGGGTCGACCTGATATCCCCGCGCCGGCTGAATACCGATAAAGGTCAGGCCAAACCGCAGGCCGGCGATCATCATCCGCCCGTCACGGCACATCGGATCGTTTTGCGGCGAACCCCAACGTTCCAGCACCGCCACGCGATTGGCTTCGGGCAGTGCGTTGAACATCGTCAGGTAGTCGTTCATCGCCAGACTTTGCTGGCACGGGCGCTGGTCGAGGGTGTCGAGGTCGTTGCTGACACCGCCGAGCAGTTGCCGGATCAGTTCCGTGCCGCTGTCCGGCAGTTCGGACGGCAGCGGATAACCCTCGGCCTGCAACGCCCGCAGGATATTCAGCGCGGCGGCCGGTGTGTCGAGACCGACGCCGTTGCCGATGCGCCCGTCACGGGTCGGGTAGTTGGCGAGGATCAGGGCGATGCGCTTTTCAGCGTTCGGCACCCGCGCCAGATCGACCCAGCGTCGCGCCAGTTCTGCGACGAAATCCATGCGTTCAGGCTGCGCCCGATAACACACGACATCGGACTGACTGCGCTCACTGCGCCAGGCCAGGTCCTTGAAGCTGATCGGCCGACTGATAATCCGGCCGTCGAGCTCCGGCAAGGCGATGTGCATCGCCAGATCCCGAGGGCCGAGGCCTTGCTCGCTGTCACGCCAACCTGGCTCGTTGTCCTGGGCGCAGATCGCCTGGATCACCGGAATGTTGCGACGGAATGGCCGCAGATGCGGCGCTTCCGGGCTGGACTGGGCGAAACCGGTGGTGTTCAGAGTCACCCCAGCCTCGACCTCATCCAGCCAGTCCTCGACCACCGACAGGCAGCCGGGCTCTTTCAAACTGGCCACGGCAATCGGCAGCGGATTGAGTCCGGCAGCCTGCAGCCGTTGGCAGAACACGTCGATAAACGCCGTGTTTGCCGCCTGCAAATGCGAGCGGTAAAACAACACCGCCGCCACCGGTTGACCGGGCCGCCAATCGGCTTGCCAGTCGCTCAGTGCGGCGGTGTTTTTATTTGGGTGGTAAATCGCCGTGCGCGGCAGCGTTTGCGGCTCGCCCCACACGTAATCCCGCGCCAGCCAGCGATTGGCCAGACAGCGGAAGAAGTCCAGCGCATTGCCCATGCCGCCCTGACGAAGAAACTGCCAGAGCCGGTCACGATCCTCGGCACCCACGGTGCTCAAGTCGCTGAGCTCCGGGTCGGGACGGTCATCGCCCGGCACCAGAATCACCTGCACACCACGCTCGGACAACTCGACCAATCGCTCGACGCCATACCGCCAATAAGCGATGCCGCCGTGCAGCGAGATCAGAATGACCTTGGCGTGACGCAGCACTTCATCGACGTACAGGTCGACCGACGCATGGTTCTGCACCTGCATCGGGTTGGCCAGCCGCACGCTCGGGTAATCTTCGGGCAGCTGCTGCGCGGCTTCGGCGAGCAGCGCAAGGCTGGAGTCGCCGCTGCACAGGATCACCAGCTCGGCGGGGGTTTGTCCAAGGTCGGCAATGTTGTCATCCGACACGAAACCGCCGGGCTGGGTCCTGAGCAGGTGCATGGCTTAAACGCTGAGCGCGGTGCGCAGTTGCGCTTCGAGCTGGGCGGCGTCCAGTTCCTGGCCGATCAACACCAGACGCGTCACACGTGCCTCATCGGCGCCCCATTGACGGTCGAAATGCTTGTCGAAACGCGTGCCCACGCCCTGGATCAGCAAGCGCATCGGCTTGTTCGGGATCGCCGCGAAGCCTTTGACCCGTAGGATGCCGTGCTGAACCACCAGTTGCGTCAGCGCGTCGAGCAGCAGGCTTTCGTCAGCTTGCGGCAGTTCGATGGAGATTGAGTCGAAAGCATCGTGATCGTGGTCGTCGTGATCGTCATCGCCTTCACCGTGGTGGTGATCGTGATGGCTGTGACGGCTGTCGATGTGCTCTTCGGAACCGGCACCGAGGCCGATCAGCACGTCCAGCGGCAGGCGACCGTTGCTGGCTTCGATGATTTTCACCGCTGGCGGCAGCTCCTCGGCGACTTCCAGACGCACGCGAGCGAGGTCTTCAGGGCTGGTCTGGTCGGCCTTGTTGAGGATCACCAGGTCGGCGCTGGCCAGTTGGTCGGCGAACAGCTCGTGCAGTGGCGATTCGTGGTCCAGGTTCGGATCGAGCTTGCGCTGGGCATCGACCTGATCCGGGAACGCGGCGAAGGTGCCGGCGGCCACGGCCGGGCTGTCGACCACGGTGATCACCGCGTCAACGGTGCAGGCACTACGGATTTCCGGCCACTGGAAGGCTTGCACCAGCGGTTTTGGCAGAGCCAGGCCCGAAGTTTCGATGAGGATGTGGTCGAGGTCACCGCGACGGGCCACCAGTTCGCGCATCACCGGGAAGAACTCTTCCTGAACGGTGCAGCACAGGCAGCCGTTGGCCAGTTCGTAGACGCGACCGGTGGCTTCTTCTTCGGTGCAGCCGATGGTGCACTGCTTGAGGATTTCACCGTCGATGCCCAGCTCGCCAAACTCGTTGACGATCACCGCGATGCGGCGACCCTGAGCGTTGTCGAGCATGTGCCGCAGCAAGGTGGTTTTACCCGAGCCGAGGAAACCGGTGACGATGGTGACGGGGAGTTTGGCCAGTGTTTTCATCGGATGCCCTTTGGCAAGGTGGCGGGCATACGGGACGAGACCGGCAACGCGGGTGCGTGCCTGGAGAGTTCGCCACCGGATCACCCCGCCCGGTTGAAAGTGAGAATCTGTGACGAGGCAGGTCTCCTGGCTGACGGTGTTCGGGCCTTGGCCCGGTATTCGCTGCGCCTTCCCGCTGGCTCTGGATTGAGTTGGCAGTGGCGTGGCAGCGAACAGCACCGTTCACAGTTGCGGGGGCAGCCGCGGCTTGGACCGCGTTCCCTTCTTAGCTTCGGCGTGGGCCGAAGAACCTCGAAAGCGCAAGGCTACGCAGGGTATTGGGATGGGTCAATGGCCGTTGTTTTTTGATTTTTGGATTTGTGAGCATATCCGTTGCTGCGGTAACGGCTTCCTAGGGTTCCGCCCTTACGGCGGGTCACTTTTGACAAACGCCTCAAAAGTAACCAAAAAGTCTTGGCCCCGGCGTACGGCACTTCGCTGAGGCTCAGTGTTCCCTCGCTACGGTGTCCATCAGGGGGCATCGCCTACGGTTTGCTTCGCTGCACCTCCTCTCGATGTATGCGGCTTCGCCGCACGGCGCTGCGCGCCTACCCCCTGATGAACACCTCCGCTCGGCCTGCCGAAGGGGCAAAAAATCAAAAGCCAAAGCCAGAGCAAAGCCCGATCAAGAGCCCCCTCACCACTCACCACTCACCACGATGAGCGTTAGCTCGAGTAAAGCTTTTGATCTCAAGGCCCGTCGGCAGGCTGAGTGGAGGGATTGATCCGGGGGTGGGAGCGCAGCGACCGTTTGGCGAAGCCAAACACATCGAGAGGAGGTGCAGCGAAGCAAACCGTAGGCGATGCCCCCGGATCAATCCCGGAGCGAAGGAACCCCGAGCCTCAGCGAGGGGCCGAACGTCAGGGTAAAGCCTTTTTGGTTACTTTTTCGGCGTTTGGAAAAAGTGACCCGCCGTAAGGGCGGAACCCTAAGTGGCCATAACCGCAGCAACGGATATGCCCACAAAAACGGATATGCCCACAAAATTGACTAAATTCCCCAACCCATGGTCTCCTACACAACTTGTTACGGGTGCCCTTCACAGGGTGAAACGGGAAACCGGTGAATCATGTGCTTTACTCTAAAGCCATGTCAGTCCGGTGCTGCCCCCGCAACGGTAAGCGAGCGAAGCGTCAGATCCACTGTGCCCAAGGGCATGGGAAGGTGACGCTTGCAGGTCGGCCTGACGCCAACCCCTCGTGAGCCCGGAGACCGGCCCGCAACACACAGTGCGCATCTTGCGTCACTGAACATAACAAACCCGCGGTGGGCGGGCGCTGTTCGAACCTCTGCGTGCCCGACTCGCAGGGGTTTTCATGCGCACCGTTCACCCGCTGACACTCCAGAGGGAAGCGCCATGTCGATCATCAGCAGCACCGGCAGCAACACGGACAAAATCTCCAGCACCACCACCCTGAGCCAACGCCTGACCGCTGCGATCTTCGCGTCGATCCTGGGTGCCAGCCTGGTCTACTTCGCCGGTTTCTCGCACATCGAAGCGGTTCACAACGCCGCTCACGATACCCGCCACAGCGCCGCGTTCCCGTGCCACTGAGACCTGACGACATGATCAAGCGTATTGCGCAGACCGCAGGTTTCACCGGCCTTCTGGCCGCCCTGCTCCTGACGTTGCTGCAAAGCTTCTGGGTGTCGCCGCTGATTCTTCAGGCAGAGACCTTCGAGAAAGCCGAGCCGGTTGCCGCCGTTCACGAACACGCCGCCGGCACCGCCGCCCACACCCACGATGCCGAAGCCTGGGAGCCGGAAAACGGCTGGCAGCGCGTGGTTTCTACAACCGGCGGCAATCTGGTCGTGGCCGTGGGTTTTGCCCTGATGCTGGCCGGTCTGTACACCCTGCGTGCACCGACCAAGACCTCGCAAGGCCTGCTCTGGGGTCTGGCGGGTTACGCGACTTTCGTGCTCGCCCCGACACTGGGTCTGCCGCCTGAGCTGCCGGGCACCGCTGCCGCAGACCTGGCGTCGCGTCAGATGTGGTGGATCGGCACTGCCGCGTCGACCGCTGTCGGCCTGGCGTTGATCGCGTTCGGTGGCAACTGGCTGCTGAAGATCCTCGGCGTGGCGATCCTCGCTGTTCCGCACGTGATCGGCGCCCCGCAACCGGAAGTGCACTCGATGCTCGCTCCGGAAGCACTGGAAGCTCAGTTCAAAATCGCTTCGCAGCTGACCAACGTGGCGTTCTGGCTGGCCCTGGGCCTGATCAGCGCCTGGTTGTTCCGCCGCAAAAGCGAAGGTCAGTACCACGCATGACCGATGACAGCGCAGCGCCGACCTTCGTGGTCGGCCTGGGCTGCCAGCGCGGCTGCCCGGCCAGCACGCTGCGCGCATTGCTTGACCAGGCCTTGCAGGCGCATCGAATTGACCTCGAGAAGGTCAAGGCGCTCGCCAGCATCGACCTCAAGCGCGATGAACCCGGTTTGCAGGAACTCGCCGCCCAACTGGCGCTGCCGTTGCTGTATTTCAGCAGCGAAGAACTGGCCAGTTATCAGCAACGTTTGAGTCATCATTCACAGATCGCCTTCGAACGCACCGGTTGCTATGGCGTAGCGGAAAGTGCCGCGCTGGCGCTCGCCGAACAACTGATCCAGGCCCCGGCAAAACTGCTGATTTCCAGACAAAAATACGCCCAGGCAACCCTGGCATTGGCCGGCGCGGCGTAAATTCCCGATAATCCCCGCTTTCGATCATGAGCATTCTTCATCTGAAGTGCTCTTGAAGCCTCGACCTGCCCTACTTTCACAGGATCCAACGATGACCGTTTACTTCATCGGCGCCGGCCCCGGCGACCCGGAATTGATCACTGTCAAAGGCCAGCGGCTGATCCGCAGCTGCCCGGTGATCATCTATGCAGGTTCGCTGGTGCCAGCGGCGGTGCTGGACGGTCATTCGGCTGAAACCGTGGTCAACAGCGCCGAACTGCATCTGGAACAGATCATCGATCTGATCAAGACTGCCCACGCCAAAGGCCAGGACGTGGCGCGCGTGCATTCGGGTGATCCGACCCTGTATGGCGCCATCGGTGAGCAAATCCGTTATCTGCGCGAGCTGGATATCCCGTTCGAGATCATCCCCGGTGTAACTGCCACCGCCGCATGCGCCGCGCTACTGGGCGCAGAACTGACCCTGCCGGACATCTCGCAAAGCGTGATCCTGACCCGCTATGCGGACAAGACCGCGATGCCCGCCGGCGAGGAACTGGGCAATCTGGCACAGCACGGGGCGACCATGGCGATTCATCTGGGGGTCAATCATCTGGAGAAAATCCTCGTCGAGCTGCTGCCGCATTACGGCGCGGACTGCCCGATCGCGGTGATCCACCGGGCGACGTGGCCGGATCAGGACTGGGTGGTGGGGACGCTGGAGGATATTGCCGCGAAGGTGGCCGCCAAGGGATTTCGGCGTACGGCACTGATTCTGGTCGGGCGGGTGTTGGGCAGCGATCACTTCAGTGAGTCGTCGCTGTATCGCGCGGGGCATGCGCACTTGTATCGACCATAAAAAAACGGCGCTCACGGGGCGCCGTTTTTTATGCCGCAGCGAACGCCTTAGTAGTAGGCGTTTTCTTTCTGCGTGTGGTCGGTCACGTCACGAACGCCCTTGAGCTCCGGAATGCGCTCGAGCAAGGTGCGCTCGATACCTTCCTTCAGGGTGACGTCCGCCTGGCCGCAGCCCTGGCAACCGCCGCCGAACTGCAGCACGGCAATGCCGTCTTCAACGACATCGATCAGACTGACCTGACCGCCGTGGCTAGCCAGCCCCGGGTTGATTTCGGTCTGCAGGTAATAGTTGATGCGCTCATTGACCGGGCTGTCGGCGTTGACCATCGGTACTTTGGCGTTCGGCGCCTTGATGGTCAGTTGGCCGCCCATGCGGTCGGTGGCGTAGTCGACGACAGCATCGTCGAGGAACGCTTCGCTGAACGAGTCGATGTAGGCAGTGAAGCTTTTCAGCCCCAGCGCAGTGTCTTCAGGTTTCTCTTCGCCCGGCTTGCAATAGGCAATGCAGGTTTCGGCGTACTGGGTGCCAGGCTGGGTGATGAAGACGCGGATGCCGATACCCGGGGTGTTCTGCTTGGACAGCAGATCGGCCAGGTAATCATGGGCGGCGTCGGTAATGGTAATAGCGGTCATGGAAACTCCTCGCAGGCTTGAAGCGGAGTTTACGCCAATCGGCGCGCGGCACAAAGTCCCAGTATTTACGTAGGAATAGTTCGCAATCGCCTAATCCGCGAGTTTGCCGTCGATTCGCGCCCTAAGCCATTGATAACTGCGCCTCTCCACCCATTCGTAACTCAGCCACGAACCCACGCCGATCGCCACCGCGCACAGGACAAACATCAGATACGGGTTGATTGCGTAGCGCCGGGCCAGAAACCCGCCGGCGGACAACACCAGAACGTGCATCAGATAAACCGAGTAGGAACAGTCACCCAGCAACTTGAGCACCTGATTGCGCTCGACATAGCGCTCCAGCGCCATACACGCCATGACCAGCAACGCGCTCGGAACGCCCCAGTTCAGTAATCGGGGCGATGGTGGCAAGTGATAGATCGCCAGTAGCGCCGCGCCGATGGCCATCAGCGGCAGCCAGCAACCCTGGCTGATCCAGCCACGGTGATACAGCATGCCGATGCCAATCCCGAGCAGAAACTCGTAAACGATATCCGAACGGTAGAACTCACTGACCCAGCCAAACCCGGTCCACGCCTGAGACACGGCAAACAGCAGTGCTGCGACCACCAATAACCGCATGCGCAGGCGGAACAACAAAGTCCATGCAAACAACAGGTAAAACAGCATCTCGTAGTTGAGGGTCCAGCCAACGTTCAGCGTTGGATAGAACCCATAGCCGCCAGGATTTTCGCTGGGAATGAACAGCAACGACAGCAATAGATGAGGCCAATCGAGCACCTGATCCGGCAGCAACGGCCGGGCGAACACCACCAGCAATGCCATCAACAGCGTGTACAGCCAATAGGCCGGCAGGATGCGAAACAATCGATACAGCAGAAACCGCGCCGGCAGCAGCGCCTTGCCTTCGGTGGACAGGAAAATCACCAGCCCGCTGATCACGAAAAAGATATCGACGCCCACCGCGCCCTTGTCGATGAACAGTTGCCCTATCGGCCCGCGCGCCTTGAAATCGAAGAAAATCTGCATGAAGTGATGGCAGACCACCGCCCACGCAGCGAGCGCTCGCAGGGCCTGCACTGAAATCAACATCGATGGCGCTCCCGATCCCGTGCTACACAGAATTGGGACAGCGGCCATCGTTCAAACGATCAAAGATTCTCGTACCGGTTCATATCCAGCACGCCCTCTTCCACCGGGTCGGTTTCATGGATGTACTGGCTCAGATCGTGGAAGTAGAACCAAAACTGCGGATGGCTGCGGCGAATGCCCCAACGTTCGACGATTTTCTCGAACTGCGGCGCATCCTTCGCGCTTTCCATGGCATCGACAAACGCCGGCACCTGATCCGCCGGGATGTTGAACATGAAGTTCGGGTAGCTGCTCAGCACACCCGGATAAATGGTCAGGGTGTCGAGGCCCGGCTGATAGCGCAGTGACTCACCGAGCAGGAACGCTACGTTGCTGTGGGCGCGGTTGCGCAACAGGCTGTAGACCTCGCGCTTGCCGCTGCGGGTTTCGATGCGCAGCATGGTCGCTTCCGGCAACTGATCGATCACTTTCAGCCCCGCCGCAGGACGCGCCGTCAGACGGCTCAGGGCCTGTTCGGCGTTTTGCAGCGCCGGGTCGATGTTCGGCCGCGAGCAGTAGGCATCCACGCAGCGGTTGATCGGATCGGGCCGTGCGTTGAGGTCGCCGTAACGGGCGAGCAACTGCATGGCGAAGTCATGTTTCGGGTCTTTACCGTCGAGTTTCAGTGCCGTTGGCTTGTCGTCGTCGATGGACTCATAGTCCAACCACATCTTGAACTGGCCGCTGCTCTGATACCAATCGTCGAGGTAATCCTCGCGGGAATCGGCCGGCATCAGACGCAGAAAGTTCTGCTCGGCGCCATTGCGGATCAAGTCGAAATACAACCGGGTCTGCGCCTGATGGGAGACGTTACCGAACACATCGAAATTCACCGCCAACTGGTAGTAGGTGCGTTCCAGCAGCGGATAGTCGAACAGCCACATGGTCTGCGGCACCTCGCCGATCAGGCCTTTGGTCACCGAAGCGCTGTCGAAGTGGCGGAAGATGCTCAACAGCGCATTGTCGTTGCCCGCCCACAGGGTCGACCAGCTCGGCGCCGGTTGGTCGGCGTAGCTGTCACGGCGCAAGGCTTCGTACTGGTTTCGCTTGTTGCGATAGTCGTGCCACAGGCTCAGGACGCTGCCGACGTCGTCGTTCTGCCCCGGCATGGCCAGCAACGGCGTGGCCTGGCCGCGATAGTTCGGATCGGTGATGTACAGGTCATGTTCCGGCGCCTGGAACAGCGCCCAGAAGTTGTCGCGGATCACGTCGGTTGCGATCTGGCCACGGCACACGGGACCGCGAATGAAGGTACGCACGAAGTATTCGGCGTTATCGAGCATGAACTGATAACGCGCCTGCGCCGGAATCGCTTCGAAGGTCGCAAACGGGTTCGCGCGGCTCTGCGGCCCGTAACCCGGCAGCGCATGCACCTGCCAGTTGCCGTTATAGAACAGGCTTTTGACCCGCGCCATCTTCGCCGCGCTCAGCGGATAGGTGATGTGGGTCTTGTGCACGATCACGCCCTGCACCGGCCACAGGCGGTAATACACCTGGGTGCCCGGATCATCGTTCGGGCGACGGGTGGCAATCAGGTCGATCGGCTGGCCGGTCGGCGTGCGCGAACGCACCCACTGGAAGAAATGCCCCGGCTCGCCGTCCTTGAAGTAGATGTGCGCCAGGAACCAGTGTTCGTACAACCAGCGCCCGACCAGACTCTCCCGCGCGCCAGGCTGGTTGAGCAGGTTTTCCCACTGCACGATCTGCAGCGCTTCCTTGGCGCTCGGCGCCAGGCCCTGCTCGTCGATCGGCGCGCCGGACGCCAGCCAGCGCTGCAACGTCTGGTATTGCTGGTTGGTCAGGCCGGTGACCGCCAGCGGCATGCCCTCTTTCGGGTGGGCGCCGGCATAGCCGTCGAACTCGGCGGGCATCGCACACATATTTTCCCGTTGCAGGCCGAGGACGATGTCTTCCGGCAGCTTGGCGTTGGGTGTCAATGGCGTTTTGTGCCCCAATTCCAGCATGCGCGCCATCAGCGCCGCCTGACTGCCCTGGGCGTCGAGTACCGAATAGAAGTCTTTCTGCTGCCAGGCACGTTTGCCGAAGGCGTCGTAGAACAGCCGCGTGGTCGGCGCCGCTTGCGTGCGTTCGCCGTCGTAGACCGGCATCTTGCTTGCGCCACGGGCCGCACCTTCACCGCTGCCCAGGTTCAGCTGACAGGCGGAGTCGTAGCACGCATGGCAGGCCACGCACTTCTCGGTGAAGATCGGCTGGATGTCGCGGGTGTAAGAAATCGAAGGCGAGATCGCAGGACTTTGCGCCGCCGCGCCAAAGCTCAAAAACAGCAACACCATGCTGACGACGCGGTACGACATATCCCTGATCCTGATCCTGAATAAAAACGCCGCGATTCTACCGTTATGACGCCCGTGCCAACATGAGCGATATTCATGCAAAAGCGCCACATGCTCTAAATCCGCACAGGTTTGTTATGATCCCGCTCCTTCGTCATGGTCTTTTTCGAGTAGTCCCAATGTCCGATCGCAGCGTCCGCCTTCAAGCTCTCAAGCAAGCCCTCAAAGAGCGCATCCTGATACTCGATGGCGGTATGGGCACGATGATCCAGAGCTACAAGCTCGAAGAGCAGGATTATCGCGGCAAGCGTTTCGCCGACTGGCCGAGCGACGTCAAGGGCAACAACGACCTGCTGGTCATAACCCGTCCCGACGTGATCGGCGGCATCGAGAAAGCCTACCTGGATGCCGGCGCCGACATCCTGGAAACCAACACCTTCAACGCCACCCGCATTTCCATGGCCGATTACGGCATGGAAGAGCTGGCCTACGAACTCAACGTAGAAGGCGCACGACTGGCCCGCAAGGTCGCTGACGCCAAGACGGCCGAGAACCCGGACAAGCCGCGTTTCGTCGCCGGCGTGCTCGGCCCGACCAGCCGCACCTGCTCGCTGTCGCCGGACGTCAACAACCCGGGCTACCGCAACGTCACCTTCGATGAGCTGGTGGAAAACTACACCGAAGCCACCAAAGGCCTGATCGAGGGCGGCGCCGACCTGATCCTGATCGAAACCATCTTCGACACCCTCAACGCCAAAGCGGCGATCTTCGCCGTGCAAGGCGTGTTCGAAGAACTGCACATCGAACTGCCGATCATGATTTCCGGCACCATCACCGACGCCTCCGGTCGTACCCTGTCGGGCCAGACCACCGAAGCGTTCTGGAACTCCGTGGCGCACGCCAAGCCGATTTCGGTCGGTCTGAACTGCGCCCTCGGTGCCCGTGAACTGCGTCCGTACCTGGAAGAGCTGTCGGACAAGGCCAGCACTCACGTTTCGGCGCACCCGAACGCCGGCCTGCCGAACGAATTCGGCGAGTACGACGAACTGCCGGTGGACACCGCCAAGGTCATCGAAGAATTCGCCCAGAGCGGTTTCCTCAACATCGTCGGCGGTTGCTGCGGCACCACGCCGGGCCACATCGAAGCCATCGCCAAAGCCGTTGCCGGCTACGCGCCACGGCAGATTCCGGACATTCCCAAGGCCTGCCGCCTGTCGGGTCTGGAACCGTTCACCATCGATCGCAGCTCGCTGTTCGTCAACGTCGGCGAGCGGACCAACATCACCGGTTCGGCCAAATTCGCCCGCCTGATCCGTGAAGACAACTACACCGAAGCCCTGGAAGTCGCCCTGCAGCAGGTCGAGGCCGGCGCCCAGGTGATCGATATCAACATGGACGAAGGGATGCTGGATTCGAAGAAGGCCATGGTGACCTTCCTCAATCTGATTGCCGGCGAGCCGGACATCTCCCGCGTACCGATCATGATCGACTCCTCGAAATGGGACGTGATCGAAGCCGGCCTCAAATGCATTCAGGGCAAGGGCATCGTCAACTCGATCAGCATGAAAGAAGGCGTCGAGCAGTTCATCCACCACGCCAAACTGTGCAAACGCTACGGCGCCGCCGTGGTGGTGATGGCGTTCGACGAAGCCGGCCAGGCCGACACCGAAGCGCGCAAGAAAGAAATCTGCAAACGCTCCTACGACATTCTGGTCAACGAAGTCGGCTTCCCGCCGGAAGACATCATCTTCGACCCGAACATCTTCGCCGTAGCCACCGGTATCGAAGAACACAACAACTACGCTGTGGACTTCATCAACGCCTGTGCCTACATCCGTGACGAACTGCCGTATGCGCTGACGTCCGGCGGCGTGTCCAACGTGTCGTTCTCGTTCCGTGGCAACAACCCTGTGCGTGAGGCGATTCACTCGGTGTTCCTGCTGTACGCGATCCGCGCCGGCCTGACCATGGGTATCGTCAACGCCGGTCAGCTGGAGATCTACGACCAGATCCCGCAGGAACTTCGCGACGCCGTTGAAGACGTGATCCTCAACCGCACCCCGGAAGGCACCGACGCCCTCCTCGCCATTGCCGACAAGTACAAGGGCGACGGCAGCGTCAAGGAAGCCGAGACCGAAGAGTGGCGCAGCTGGGACGTCAACAAGCGTCTGGAGCATGCGCTGGTCAAGGGCATCACCACCCACATCGTCGAAGACACCGAAGAGTCCCGTCAGTCCTTCGCCCGTCCGATCGAAGTGATCGAAGGCCCGCTGATGTCCGGCATGAACATCGTCGGCGACCTGTTCGGCGCCGGCAAAATGTTCCTGCCGCAGGTGGTTAAGTCCGCCCGCGTGATGAAGCAGGCCGTGGCCCACCTGATTCCGTTCATCGAACTGGAAAAAGGCGACAAGCCGGAAGCCAAGGGCAAGATCCTCATGGCCACCGTGAAAGGCGACGTGCACGACATCGGCAAGAACATCGTCGGCGTGGTGCTGGGTTGCAACGGCTACGACATCGTCGACCTCGGCGTGATGGTCCCGGCCGAGAAGATCCTTCAAGTGGCCAAGGAGCAGAAGTGCGACATCATCGGCCTGTCCGGCCTGATCACCCCGTCGCTGGATGAAATGGTCCACGTGGCCCGCGAGATGCAGCGCCAGGACTTCCACCTGCCGTTGATGATCGGCGGCGCGACCACCTCCAAGGCGCACACGGCGGTGAAGATCGAGCCGAAGTACAGCAACGACGCGGTGGTCTACGTGACCGACGCCTCCCGCGCCGTGGGCGTGGCGACGCAGTTGTTGTCCAAAGAACTGAAAGCCGGTTTCGTCGAGAAGACCCGCGAAGAGTACGTCGAAGTCCGCGAGCGCACCGCCAACCGCAGCGCCCGCACCGAACGCCTGAGCTACGCGGCGTCGATCGCGAAAAAACCGCAGTTCGACTGGGCCACTTACACCCCGGTCAAACCGACGTTCACCGGCAGCCGCGTGCTGGATAACATCGACCTCAACGTGCTGGCCGAGTACATCGACTGGACACCGTTCTTCATCTCCTGGGACCTGGCCGGCAAGTTCCCGCGCATCCTTGAAGACGAAGTAGTCGGTGAGGCCGCGACCTCGCTGTACAAGGATGCCCGCGAGATGCTGACCAAGCTGATCGACGAGAAGCTGATCAGCGCCCGTGCGGTGTTCGGTTTCTGGCCGGCCAATCAGGTACACGACGACGATATCGAGCTGTACGGCGATGACGGCAAGCCAATGGCCCGCCTGCATCACCTGCGTCAGCAGATCATCAAGACCGACGGCAAGCCGAACTTCTCCCTCGCCGACTTCGTCGCGCCGAAGGACAGCGAAGTGACCGACTACGTCGGTGGTTTCATCACCACCGCCGGGATCGGCGCCGAAGAAGTGGCCAAGGCCTATCAGGACGCTGGCGACGACTACAACTCGATCATGGTCAAGGCGTTGGCCGACCGTCTGGCTGAAGCCTGTGCCGAGTGGCTGCACCAGCAAGTGCGTAAAGAACACTGGGGTTACGCCAAGGATGAAGTCCTCGACAACGAAGCACTGATCAAAGAGCAGTATTCCGGCATCCGCCCTGCCCCAGGCTACCCGGCGTGCCCGGATCACACCGAGAAGGCCACGCTTTTCGCCCTGCTCGACCCTGAAGCTCAGGAAATGCGCGCCGGCCGCAGCGGTGTGTTCCTCACCGAGCACTACGCGATGTTCCCGGCGGCAGCGGTCAGCGGCTGGTACTTCGCGCATCCGCAGGCGCAGTACTTCGCCGTGGGTAAGGTCGACAAGGACCAGGTGCAGAGCTACACCTCGCGCAAAGGCCAGGAACTGAGCCTGACCGAGCGCTGGCTGGCGCCGAACCTGGGTTACGAAAACTAAGTTACGACAACTAAGTTACGACAACCAATCCAGCTTCACCCGACACCCTGTGGGAGCCTATTGGCTCCCACAGGTATTTCTGCGACCTGAAAAGGGTTGGCTATGCTTGTCTGACACACACGGCAGACGAGGGATTTATGGACGATCCAGTCGACAACAAGCCACCGACCTTCTGGCAGATGGTGCAAAGCGTCATGGCGGCGGCGTTCGGGGTGCAGAGCGGCAAGAACCGGGCAAGGGACTTCACCCATGGAAAGCCCAGCCACTTCATCTTCCTGGGCATTGCGTTCACGGCGGTGTTCGCCCTGACGCTGTTTGGCATCGTGCAACTGGTGGTGCACCTGGCGGGTGCCTGACCGGCGTCAGCGCATCAGGGTTTGCAGGTTGAACGGATAGCGATACGAAGCCGGACGGCCCTTCGCCGAGAGCTTGCGAAAATGCACGCCGTAGTCCGGCGAAGTGCCCATGGCCAGCATTCGACGGGCATGATCTCTGTCGATCAGTTGCAACAACGGAATCTGCCGGTCACGGCCGCCGTACTGATTCAGATCGACGCCTTGCGCGTGATCATGCAGTTCGACCAGCGCCCAGCCACCGAGGGTGAAATGCCCGCCGAGCAGCGCGCTCAGGCGACCGTCGACCATGGCCTGCAAAGCTTCGGGCGAGGTATTGACCGCGCTGAACAACACGTCCTTGCCCGGTACTTTCCCCGCCTCGGAAACGGCGCGCATCGCACCGAAGGCCATTTCATCGTTGGCCGCCCACACCAATGACACTTTCGGATATCGAACCAACAATTGCTTCGCCTGCTCGTAGGCACGCTGTTGCGTCCAGCCGCCGTAGACCAGTTGCCGCAAACGTACCTGAGGATGCTCGGCCAGCGCCCGCTGCATGCCTTTTTCGCGCAACTGTGCCGAAGGTGTGATCTTGAGGCCCGAAAACGCCAGCAGATCGATGGTTTCACCGGGAGCCACCGCAGGGTGCAGGCGAATCAGCTCCTTCATCATCAGGTAGCCACCCTCCTCATCGTTGGGCACCAGACTGCCGATGCGATCGGCGCGCTCCGCTACCAGCGCCTGCTGGTTGGGCGTCAGTGCCGAATTGACGATAAAGAGCTTCACGCCACTGTCGTTGGCCATGCGCAAAATCTGCGGAGCGACGTACTGTTCATTGACGAACACCAGATAATCCGGGCGGTCAGGCCCCTGCAACGCCAATCGCGCCTGCGCCAGGGTCAGTTCGGGCTGGCGTTGGGCATAGAGGATGTGCAGGTCGACTCCCAGATCCCGAGCGGCGGCCTGCATGAATTGCGAATAACTGACCCAGAACGCTTCCTGGGTCGAACCCGGATTCAGGAACAGCACGGACTCCGCCCGCGCACTGGTCCCGAAGGCCATGCCCAGCAAAAGCAGACTGATGTGGAGAAACTTGAACATGAAGCATCCGGGCCCAGGGAAAAATGGCCGCGCATTATAGCCATTCAATCGCCGGCCATTAGCGCCTGATCCCGCTTTTTGTCCGACAATCGTCGGAGGCGGGCCCGGAGGGGTCGTTTTACTGATGACTGACCCAGAACACCGCTGTTCCAACGACCAGAATGATCAGGAACAGAATGGCCCATGCATCGACACTGCTATCGCTTTTCCTTGCCTTGGTTGGGTTGCTCATTGCATCGCCTCTTGTCGGTTTTATCGGTGATTGCAGAAAGACTCGACCACAGTTAAGACGATGATTGTCCGCACGACAAATGTGGGTTAGTTAACAGTGATTCTCGTTAGTCGTTTTGGTTCTTTCCATATACTCAAACATCACTTTTGCGCATAACTGCAAACGGGTATATTGCCCCGGCTCCATTAGGGAGTGCGCGGCCGTGCGCGCGTAATTGCAGAGGCACCATCGGACTCCAGCAAGCGAAAACGCAGCGTTTTCCGAGTAGCCCAAAGCCTGAGAACAGGACTTATATGTACGTATACGACGAGTACGATCAGCGGATCATCGAGGACCGCGTCAAGCAGTTCCGTGATCAGACCCGACGCTATCTGGCAGGTGAGCTGAGCGAAGAAGAATTCCGCCCCCTGCGCCTGCAGAATGGCCTGTACATCCAGCGTTTCGCGCCGATGTTGCGAGTGGCGGTGCCCTACGGCCAACTGACTTCGCGTCAGATGCGCATGATGGCCAAGATTGCCCGCGACTACGACAAGGGCTACGCCCACATCAGTACCCGCCAGAACGTACAGTTCAACTGGCCGGCACTCGAAGACATCCCGGACATCCTCGCGGAACTGGCCACCGTGCAGATGCACGCGATCCAGACCAGCGGCAACTGCCTGCGCAACGTCACCACCGACCAGTTTGCCGGTGTTGCGTTCGATGAGCTGATCGACCCGCGTCCGTGGTGCGAAATCGTTCGTCAGTGGACCACGTTCCACCCGGAATTCGCCTACCTGCCACGCAAATTCAAGATCGCCGTCAACGGTTCGACCTCCGACCGTGCGGCCATCGAAGTCCACGACATCGGCCTTGAGCCAGTGCACAACGCCGCGGGCGAACTCGGTTTCCGCGTGCTGGTCGGCGGCGGTCTGGGTCGTACTCCGGTGGTGGGCGCCTTCATCAACGAGTTCCTGCCGTGGCAGGACCTGTTGAGCTACCTCGACGCGATCCTGCGGGTTTACAACCGCTACGGCCGTCGCGACAACAAATACAAGGCGCGGATCAAGATCCTCGTCAAAGCGCTGACTCCAGAAGTCTTCGCCCAGAAAGTCGATGCCGAAATGGAACACCTGCGCGGCGGCCAGACCACCCTGACCGAAGCCGAACTGCATCGCGTCGCCAAACACTTCGTCGACCCGGACTACAAGGCGCTGAGCAATCAAGACGCCGAACTGGCCACCCTCGACAAGGAACACCCGGGTTTCGCCCGCTGGCGCACCCGCAATACCCTGGCACACAAGAAGCCGGGCTACGTGGCCGTGACTTTGTCCCTGAAGCCGACCGGTGTTGCACCGGGCGACATCACCGACAAGCAGCTCGACGCCGTCGCCGACCTGGCCGACCGCTACAGCTTCGGTCAATTGCGCACCTCCCACGAACAGAACATCATTCTGGCCGACGTCGAGCAGAGCCAGTTGTTCACCCTGTGGGGCGAGCTGCGTGAGAGTGGTTTCGCTACGCCGAACATCGGCCTGCTGACCGACATCATCTGCTGCCCTGGCGGTGATTTCTGCTCCCTGGCCAACGCCAAGTCGATCCCGATCGCCGAATCGATCCAGCGCCGCTTCGACGACCTGGACTACCTGTTCGACATCGGTGAGCTGGACCTGAACATCTCCGGCTGCATGAACGCCTGCGGTCACCACCATGTCGGCCACATCGGCATCCTCGGCGTGGACAAGAAAGGTGAGGAGTTCTATCAGGTCTCCCTCGGCGGCAGCGCCAGCCGTGACGCCAGCCTGGGCAAGATCCTCGGCCCGTCCTTCGCCCAAGACGCCATGCCGGATGTGATCTCCAAGCTGATCGACGTGTACGTGGAGCAACGTACCGAAGACGAGCGCTTCATTGACACCTACCAGCGTATTGGCATCGACCTCTTCAAGGAACGCGTCTATGCAGCGAATCATTAAGAACAACGAGGTCGTCGACGAAACCTGGCACCTGCTGCCCAAGGATTTCAATATCGACGAGATCAGCAACTGCGACGACCTGATCGTCCCGCTGCAGCTGTGGCGTGAACACAGCCGCATGCTCAAGGCCCGCGATGGCGGTCTGGGTGTGTGGCTGGATGCCGACGAAGAAGCCGAGGAAATCGGTGACGACGTGAATGAGTTCCAGGTGATTGCCCTGAACTTCCCGGCGTTCACCGATGGCCGCAACTACTCCAACGCCCGCCTGCTGCGTGACCGTTACGGTTTCAAAGGCGAACTGCGGGCGATTGGCGACGTGCTGCGCGACCAACTGTTCTACATGCGCCGTTGCGGCTTCGATGCCTTCGCCCTGCGTGCGGACAAAGACCCGTACGACGCCCTTGAAAGCCTCAAGGACTTCTCGGTGACCTATCAGGCCGCCACTGACGAACCGCTGCCGCTGTTCCGTCGCCGCTGACCGTGTACCCCGAGCCCGCCTGCGCGGGCTCGGGTGTCTCTGCTTATCCCTCTCTCGTTCCTAACCTGTTGGGCCCCGGCGTGACTGGCAAGGTCAAACCTGGATGCCTCGCCAATGCTGCATTGGTCAGCTGTTTGCGCAGTTCCAGGCTTTCATTTCTGAAGTTGTCGAAGATCGTCGTCATTTGCTGACTGGCAGCCTCACGAGACAACCCGACCTGTGCCTCCAATCGCGAAAACGCTTGCGCACTGCGATCGAGAACGCTGGTAAATGCATCCTGACGTGTCGTCAGCAAATACTCCGCCCAGAACTCCTGCCTGCTGACCGACTCGGACAGTTGTGCCGTCTGCTCGGCCCTGACGACCTCCAGATACGCGTGATCGATCTGCGCGTCAGTCACCTCGGTATCCAGCGGCATATTCAGCTCTGTGGGTTGTGCCGGCAACGCCAGGCGTTGTGCCAGTCTCACCCGGTAAATCAGGCTGACATCCAGCGCCTGACGTTGAGTGAAGGTCCCCGAGCGGGAACGTCGCGCAATATCGAGCAACGCTTGCTTTTCCACCTGCTGCAAACGGAACAACCCGCGCAACAGACGGACCAGGTCGCCTTCGAGTGTCTGTGTACCGGTGCGGGCCGCCGCCGCTGCCCGATAACACAGCACCCTGACCTCCAGATCGCTGAACAGCCCCGCAACATTGGGTGCACTGACCCAACCTGTCCGGGCCATGCGAAACAGGGCTCGACGCAACGTGTCGTCCTCACAAGCTGCCTCCAGCACATTCCACACCCGCTGCCCGAGCTGTTCGCGGGTTCGGGAGTAATCGGCCGTTTCACGCAGTTGCATGAGCACTTCAAAAAAATCCCGGGAGTCCGGGGCCGCCGACAGCGATGACAGCACTTGCTTCGCCCGGCCGATTTCCACAGTCGGCAAGCCGTTGACCCACCCGGCCCCCTCACGATCACCCGCCAATCGTATGGTGCGGGCGTACTCGGTGGTGAGCACGCCGAGGCTTATGCCTTGTGACTGTTGGTACGCAGCGATGTCTTTCAGGCTTGCCGCCGACAGCGGGTTGCCATCGATCGTGGTGCCACGATTCAGTACCGCGCGGGAGGTGAACACAGACAACGGGATATCGACGATCCTGTTGTTGCGCAAATCGAGAGACTCCAGATGCGCCAGTACATCGGTTTTCCCGGGCCATTCGCTGATGCCGGTGTCACGCAGATTAAGATGACGCAAACTGCGCATCGCACTGACATCAGGCGTCTGCCCCAACGTCGAGTTGAACCCAAGATCCAGCGTGCGCAAATGCTGTTTGCCGCCCAGCTCCTGCATCGATCGCTCGGTCAGGCGAATGCTGTTATTGCTCAGATCCAGCCCGGTCAGCGCCGGCATATCCCCGATCGCAAGAGGAATGCGCGTCAACCCGTTCCCTGACAATTCAGCACCCGCAATCCGGTAAAGTTACGCAAAAATGTGTTCAACCCCGCGCTGGCGCCAACGCCACTCATCTCCAAAGCGGTGATGTGGGCAAAATCACCAACGAGGGTCGGCATTTCCCCCAGCGGCGCTGCATCGAATGTCAGACTGTAGGTCGGATGACCCGAGTGCACGGAGTGGCGGGTTTCCTTGCGCCAGGCGCGCAAAATGGCTTGCATTGCCCGGGCCTTGCTATGGGTCGGCACCTTGAGTCTCGGTCCCTCCTTTTCCTGATAATACGTATCGCGGTGAGTCCAGCGCTCCAGGGTTTCGACCATCGTCCGGTATTGCTCGCGCAGCCGCTCCAGCGATCTGATGGCCAAGACTTCGTCGGTGCCCAGCGAGGTCACGAAACGTTTGAGCTGCGCGGGGGACTGGGCCGGATACAGCTCCTGCGCCCGGCGCATGAGCACGGGAGATGTTCCCGGTGCAGAACTCGAAGGAGCCGACTGCTGGACGAAGGCTTGCTCGATCCGACGATCCGCCAGGCCCATCGGTGAACGGTAATCGGCGCTCACCGGTTCAATTTCCAGCACCTTGGCGAATGCTTCGCGCCGCTGCAGTGCCAATGCAGTGATTTTCTGCCGCAAGCCAGTGCCATCGATGTCCTTGTCGACCCCGATGGCCTTGCGACTGTGGGTCGGGAGGCTTTCCCACAATGTCTGGAAGAAATTCGCCCGGGTGCGCGTCGGCTGACTGGAGACGACAGTGTGACGCGTGTCCTGGCCCTGATAGCGCTCGGCGTAGGCTTCGATCAGCACCTTGTGTGCGGCGTCACTCGGGCCGACGGTTGCCCGCTGATCGGCATATACACCCCAATCCAGAATTTCGACAAACACATCGCCAGGCCAGCCGGGCAAATGGATCAACGTGTCGAGTATCAGCATGTCGGGATCGCGTCCGCAGGCCGCATCGAGATACAAACCCTCGTATGCCCGGTTCAGACGCTGGATCTGCTGATAGCGCCGCGCCTCTTCGGCCAGACGCAGCGGTACGGTATCGGACTCCAACTGCTCCCACTCACGCGCATCGGCATGCTGAACCAGTTCGTCGATGGCACTGGCTGAAAGTCCTGGAAAGGCCTTGATGATCGGCTCGCCCCTGGACAGTTCGCAGATATCGGCTCGCCGGAACAGCCGATCCATCATCGCCATGCGCATGCGCGGTGCCAGCGCGGCAATGTGACTGGCCAATAGCGCAGACTGGTTTTTCGACTCCACAGTGGCCGAACCCAGCAAGCGTGAACGCTCACTGGCATTGAGTGCGGCCAACAGTGGAGCATGGAACTGTCCCTTGCTCAGCACGTCCTCACTGATTTTCACCTGCCGGGCCGCATTGTCTGCACCATAGCGCGTCACTTCGAAGCCGGCGACGTCCTCCACAATGATTGCCATGTCCCGTGGCCAACGCCCTGCCCCCGTCAACAAATACAACTGCAAATCGGCATCTGCCATGGGTGCAGAAGCCGGTACGGCGATCTGCTCCATGAACAACCCGACGTCGGTATCTGCGCGAAAACGTCTTACAGAGTCCGTCAAAACCGCCATCGGTTTGCCGCTTTCGACAAACAACTGGCGCATAGCCGCCTCGTCGATGCCACTGGCCGCGATGACTTGCAGCGCACGAGTATCTGAAACCTTCTCTTCCCGGAATCCCAAACGACGGAACAGGGTCAAAGAGCTCCATTCGTGAGGCAGCTCGGAGTCGTGACGCCAGGCGCCCGCACCGTTGGTCTCAAGTAAAGGTGAATAGCGTTCGGGCAACTGCGGGTCATGCACCTCCCACAAGCCGGTGCCGGTTACCGGACGCACCGCGTACGCATCGGGGCCCAGCGGCAAATAGCGCTTGTCTGCACGCCAGACCAACCCTTGCGCATCGGCAGCAAGATTGCCAGGCAAGGATTCACGATATCGGTAAGCGGTCATGTCCGGATTCCAGAGTCGATGCGACATCGTGCCAACCGGGACACGCCGCAACCCTTGCATGAAACTCGACGAACGCACGACTCTATAAGCCTTGCCGGTGGCCACACCGCCAGCGGCGAAGCCCGCCATGAGGATCAGGTTCTCGAGGGTGTCAAACAGACAATCGGCGGCATGCTCCTGATCGCCGTGAGCCCAGCTGTCGATGCCCTCGTAAATCTCGCCGAGTAATTGCAGCCCGGCAACGGCGCACAGGACTTCGCCGAGAACCGGCACAAAGGAGACAAAAAACAACAGCGTATTCAGTCCGATGGCTTTGTAGGTGTCCAGCCTGGCCAGACGGGTTTTCTCATCTTCATCATCGGTGGGCACCACCAGCAAACGAGTGTCGGCCCGCACCTGCGCTGCGCGGTGCTGGAAGATGGCCAGAAACAGATCTTGTTTTGCGTCACCTTCAAGATCGATGCCTGTCAGAGGCAGATAGCTCGAAGTAATGGGAAACTGGTTCGGCCTGACATCCAACAAGCGCACACTCAGACCCGTAAGGAAAAGCGAGCGATCCTGCATAGGCAGGAATCGCATGAAAAAACGCCGAAACTCGGGATTGCGTAAACGCCCGCTCAGCTCAAGTTCGAATTTTTGGAACGACGCATACTCTTTCAAGGGATGATCATGATCGCCCGGCATATAGATCACACAACGGTAATCGTCTTCCTCTGGCTCGCTGATCAGGCCGATGAACATGGCGCCTCGAAGTTGCACCCCAAGCATTTCAAGACTTTGATAGCCAAGCGTGTTCTTGCCCAGTTTGATCGGGGATTCAGAGTTCTTGACCGAGTTGAGCATCTGATAAACATCGGCACCGATGTGACCACGCATATAGGCGATATGCCGATCAACATCGAACTGATCTCTGGAACAAGCGACGGATGTTTCCTGCAAACTGGCGATTTGAGTGTCGCTGCCAAAAAAACCTTCCACATGTTTCTGGTATTGCTTGCCAAGATCCAGGTATCGGCAAAGTCTGGCGAACTCATGGGGCTTTATCGGCAATACCCGATTGAATCGCCCCGTTACTTTCTGTGGAATGTAGAGCAAAGAGCTCTCGTGATAGCTGCTGGCCAAGGTTTCAGACAACTCGAAATTTTCACAAGCGGCCGTCAACAGATTGCGATCGATCGGTAACACCAGTTTCTTGCGCAGCCCCAACAGACTGGATGTGGAGCGTACGTGTTGAAAAATCGCCCCATCGACTTCGAAGGGCTCGCCCAGTTTCTCAGCCATGGCCTTGGCCAGAAGGGGTGTGCAAAAGCTCTGTGGGGATTTTAGCGTCCGCAGTTTTTCCAGCGCGGCATGGCGGGATTTGAAACTGGCCTTGAAACTTTCATAGAGATCATTGCGAGCGACCTCTGAAGATTCAAGCAGCCAGGCGGGCATTTGTTTTTTATATAACTCAAAGAAGACGCCTTGTTGAGCTGGCGTCATGCCGGGCAAACTTGATCGACTCTTTTCAACATCCATGTTTAACAACTCTCATCCTGAAGTGAACATTCAGAATAAAGTTGAAACAACATTCAATACAGCGCGATTAGTTGATGTATTCCCCACCAAAACAACAACATTACGCGACGATAAAATACCTATATACCGCACTGTCTTACGATAAAAGTGTTTCACGCTCGCGAGGGTGAAACCTCACGAGCGTACGCAACACTTACCAGAAACGTTGCTGGGTCAGCCGGCTCCACCAGCTCAGCAACACGCGATCCACCGAGCCGCTGGCCGCGATGCCGATACGCTCCTGCAGGCTTTTGCGTTCGGCGTAGTGCAGATGATAGACCTCTGACTGCTTGGCGCGCTCGGCCAGGTATTCGTCACTGGTCTTGAGTTCATCCACCAATTGCTTTTCCAGCGCCGCGATGCCGAGCCAGACCTCGCCCGTGGCCACTTCGTCGATCGCCAGTTGCGGGCGATAACGGGCGACGAAGTTCTTGAACAGTTTATGGGTGATGTCCAGGTCTTCCTGGAATTTCTCCCGGCCCTTCTCGGTGTTTTCGCCAAACACGGTGAGGGTGCGCTTGTATTCGCCAGCGGTCAGCACTTCGAAATCGATGTCATGCTTTTTCAGCAGGCGATTGACGTTCGGCAGCTGCGCCACCACACCGATCGAGCCGAGAATGGCAAACGGTGCGCTGATGATCTTCTCGCCGATGCAGGCCATCATGTAGCCGCCGCTCGCCGCGACCTTGTCGATACACACCGTCAATGGCACGCCGGCGTCACGGACGCGCGCCAGTTGCGACGAGGCCAAGCCATAGCTGTGAACCATGCCGCCGCCACTCTCCAGACGCAGGACCACTTCATCCTTCGGTGTAGCCAGGGTCAGCAGCGCAGTGATTTCGTGACGCAGACTTTCGGTGGCCGACGCCTTGATGTCGCCATCGAAATCCAGCACGAATACACGCGGTTTGGCGTCCGGGTTCTTCTTCTGTTTCTTCTCGGCCTTGGCCTCGCCCTTGCGCAAGGCCTTGAGCTGATCCTTGTCGAGCAGGGTCTGCTCCAGCCGCTCACGCAGGCCTTTATAGAAATCATTGAGCTTGTTGACCTGCAACTGGCCCGCGGACTTGCGTCGGCCCTTGCTGCGCAATGCAGCAAAACTGGCCAGCACCACCAGAATCGCGATGACCAGTGTCACGGTCTTGGCCAGGAAACTGGCGTATTCAGTCAAAAACTCCACAGTGACTCCTTCAAACGATGCGCAATTGCTTAACACGCGCGGGATACCTCCAGCATACCCATGCACTGCTTCGTCGGCCAGCCGTGAAACCTCTGGAAACAGGCCTGTAACGGGCATTTCAAACAAGCGTATGTTTTTTCATTGACAGCTCTCCGCCATCCCCATAACCTCGCCACAACCTTCAACGTACCGGGATGACGCGGACGTGGGCAGCATCTACTTGATTCGACATGGCCAGGCCTCCTTCGGTGCAGACGACTATGACGTCCTGTCGCCGACCGGTGTACGCCAGGCAGAAATCCTCGGCCGCCACCTCGCCGAGCTAGGCGTCAGCTTCGATCGCTGCCTGTCGGGCGATCTGCGACGTCAGCAACACACGGCCAACAGCGCGCTGGAACAGTTCGCCGCCGTCGGCCTGCCGGTCCCTGCTCTGGAAATCGATTCGGCCTTCAACGAATTCGACGCCGACGCCGTGATCCGCGCCCTGCTCCCGGCCATGCTGCCCGAAGAACCCGAAGCGCTGGAGATCCTGCGCAACGCCGCACAGAACCGTGGCGAGTTCCAGCGCATCTTCGCCCTGATCATTGAACGCTGGCTGGCCGGCACCTACGACACGCCGGGGCTGGAAAGCTGGCTGGGGTTCGTCGAGCGGGTCCAGGCCGGGCTGAACCGCCTACTTGATCAGGCCGACAACAACCAGAAAATTGCAGTGTTCACCTCGGGCGGCACCATCACCGCCCTGCTCCACCTGATAACGCAAATGCCTGCCCGGCAGGCCTTTGAACTGAACTGGCAAATCGTCAACACCTCGCTCAACCAGCTGAAGTTCCGCGGTCGCGAGGTGGCTCTGGCTTCCTTCAACAGTCATGCACACCTGCAACTGCTGAAGGCCCCGGAACTCATCACTTTTCGCTGAGTCCGGATTACTGTGACCCTGCTGCAATCAACCAAAAAGGATCGAACCATGACCTCCGTAGCTGATGCCGTAAAAGCAATGCAAGCCAAGTTCAACCCAGCCGCTGCTGCCGGTCTGGATCTGATCTTCGGTTTCAACATCACTGACGAAGACAAGCACTACGCCCTGATCGTCAAAGACGGCACTTGCGACATCCAGGAAGGCGAAAACGCCGACGCCAACTGCACACTGGTGCTGGACAGCGAAACCCTGAAAGGCATCGTCAGCGGCGAAACCGACGGCATGCAGGCCTTCATGGGCGGCAAGCTGCGCGTTGAAGGCGACATGATGCTGTCGATGAAACTGTCCGAGCTGTTCCCGGCGTAAGTCGCAGGCCAGCCCAAAAAAATCCCGCCTTGATGGCGGGATTTTTCATTTCAGCGTCATTGGATGCCGGCGGCGTCCAGCTCCTTGAAGACCTCACGATCGGCGATCTGGGTCTCACTGTCGGGGTACATCAACTGGACGTTGCCCCCGGGGATGATTTCACCTGTCTGCGCATCACGGGCGAAGGTGATGACATACCGCTCACCCTGATACTTCAAATAAATATTGTAATAATCCTGCGGCTTGTCCGGTGCTTCAAAAGCGCTGTAGCGATAACGAATTCGCGGAATCAGCATCGGCCAGGCGTTGCCGAGCGAGTCGCCATTGACCGCTGGATCGGCCGCTTCAAGGGCCACAATGGCACCCGCTACCAATTCATCGTTGTCGCTCGACTTGAAAGGCAATGGTCGATTACGCAACATGGTCACGGCGCTTGCCTTGCCCTCGACAACATCACGACGGTACAGGTCGTTACGAAACCATTTTGTTGCATCAAAACGGTTTTCTTCCGGGCTCCAGTCGCCGTAATACATCATTACTTTCTCGCTCATCGCATCTTCCCTTGTGTGCAGATACAAACCCATTGCACTAAAAACCAGCAAAAAAGCCGCTATGACGACCACGCGCTTATGAAAATTGACAGTCATGGTTGCGCCGGTTGCCCCTTTTTAAACTTCAGTTGCTGCTTCGGTGGCCCCAAAGGCGTATTGCCTGAACGAACTTTTCCGACAGCGCCGTAATCGTCCAGCGGAAATTTCATGTTCTTTTCGTTCTTCGCACGACTCTGGGCATGCATCGACAGCTTTCTATCGTTTTCGGTCGCCTGATCCGGCGGCTGGACCGGAGCTGTTTCGCCGGGCAGCGCCAGGGTGTCGTCCTTTTTTGACAATCTATATTCAGCAAGACGTCGTTCATAACCCGCTTTCTTGATCCTGAACGTAGATTTGGCTTTTTCGTCCGACGCTATACGCGCTTTCGCCCCCTCCAAACCATCGCGATCTGCATCGCTGCCATACGTTTGATCGTAAAGACTGCGTCGCGGGTAAGCATGAATGGTTGCCCCGGTTGCCTCGGCAAGTTGTTGTGCGAGGCTGAGTTCGTAATGCTCCTGACCTTCTCTGACCACCGCCGTCTCGTTCACACCTAACCCGGTTCGGCAAGCGTACGAAAAGATATTGGCGCCCAGGGCAAAGGCGTCAGGCTTCAACTGGCTGGCCTGGGCAGGCCCGAAGCGATAGGTGGTGTCCTTGCCTTCGATTTCGTAACCGAACTCGATATTGAACACCACGCCGTGGGCAAAAATGTCGAGCTGTTTGATCTCGCGCTTCTCTTCGACCCGCTTGTTTATAAAGGCAACCAGTTCGGCGGCGGAATCGATCTCCAGGTATTCGGCTTTGTATTTATTGACGACAAGCTCTTTGAGCGTCGCGCGCATTTTGGGGTCGTACTCGGCTGTAAACAGCAGAAAGAAGGTTTTGTCCGCAGCCCCCATTTTAATACGCAAGTAGTCGCTTAGCTGTCCGACACCCTGGTTGATGAAACTCATCTTGTTGCCGTAATTCCCGCGAAACTCGGTCCAGCTACTGATGTGGTAGGAGCCTACCACCGTCACATAATCGTACTTGAGCGTCCCCTTGACCTGAGTAGTCCCATGTTGATCACTGGTCTGTACCTGCTTTTTTTTCGGTGGTGGCACGTTCAACTTTCCTTAGTAATCAATGCCCAGGGCATCCAGGTGAGCGGCAGCTTCCTTGCCCCATTGCACGACAATCGATGTCGGATCGGCAGTGAATACCCGTGCCGCATTACCGTGATTGTCGGTGTGGCCGACCAGACGCTGACCGTCACCGGTTTCGATGCAATAGAGCATGTCGGGAATGGCTTCGCCGGTGCCTTCGTCCACCAGCTGGAAGCGCTCACTGTGCTTGGGTACGGTAATGATCGGAGTGAAAGGAGCGGAGCCGACCTGGGTGCCGACGAACACATCGCCGGAACCGGTAATGATCATGCCGCCATGAGCGGTGGCACTGCCGAGAAAGGCGATGGGCTTGCCATTGATCAGGATGTTGCCGATGCCTTCGGTCACGCTATCACCGCAAGCCGTGGCGTCACCGACGCGCAGCACCGGCATGCCGTTGATGTTCACATTGGGCGAACCACTGGTGCTGGGATTGGTACCGTGGCCAGTGACGGGGCAGGCATTGAGGTCGCTGAGGCGCGCGGCAGGCTTTGCCATCGTTTACATCCTTGTACGAGTGGGGATGCGGAATTTACCGGATGTGTGCCGTGTTTGAAAGGCTGATCTCCTGTCTGCTCTGGCCCGTCGTGACCGGTGCCACAATCGATGCCGCCAACAACTCCCTCGTGTACGGATGCTGTGCCGAGCGAAACAATTCGGCCGTTTCCCCACGCTCCACCACCTCGCCATCCTTCATCACGATCAAGTCGTGGGCCAGCGCTCGTACCACCGCCAGGTCATGACTGATAAACAAATAGGCCAGCCCGTGTTCCTCCTGCAATCGGCGCAACAGCGCGACGATCTGTTTTTGTACTGTGCGATCCAGCGCCGAAGTCGGCTCATCAAGCAATATCAGATCCGGTTTCAGGACCAGCGCCCGGGCAATCGCAATGCGTTGCCTCTGCCCGCCGGAGAACTCGTGGGGATAGCGATGGCGTGTAGCAGGGTCGAGCCCGACTTCCTTCAATACATCGATCACGGCCTGTTCACGCTCTAGCGCATTCAAGTCACTGTGCACCTGTAAGCCCTCGGCAATGATCTGCTCCACGCACAAGCGTGGGCTGAGGCTACCGAACGGATCCTGAAACACCACTTGCAGGCGTTTGCGCAGCGGCCGCAGTTGTTTTCCGCTCAGTTGCTCCAGCGCTTCGCCCTCGAATCGAATGCTGCCTTCGGCCTCGATCAATCGCAGGACTGCCTGACCGAGGGTGGATTTCCCCGAGCCGGATTCACCGACAATGCCCAGGGTCTTGCCTCGCTGCAGCGTCAAATCAATACCGTTGACCGCATGCAGATACGACTTGGGTCTTAGCCAGCCGCCACCGAGTGGGAAGCGCACGTTGAGATCTCGAACCAGCAGCAGATCCTCCCCGGCGTCGCGGCATAGCGCCGCGCCACCGGGTTCGGCGTTGAGCAACTCGATGCTGTAAGGATGCTCCGGCGCCCGGAACAGTTGCTCGCAAGTCGCCTGTTCAACGATCTCGCCGCCGCGCATTACCGCGACACGCTGGGCAATGGTGCGCACCAGATTCAAGTCATGACTGATGATCAGCAACGCCATGCCCAGTCGTTGTTGCAGCTCTTTGAGCAACAGCAGGATCTTGCGCTGCACGGTAACGTCGAGGGCAGTGGTCGGCTCATCAGCGATCAGTAAATGAGGCTCACACGCCAGCGCCATCGCGATCATCACTCGCTGCCGTTGCCCGCCGGAGAGCTGATGCGGATAGGCCTGCAGACGCTCGCTCGGGCGTTGAATGCCCACCAGCTCCAACAACTCCAGAATCCGTTTGCGTGCCGCCGCGCCCGCCAGACCTTTGTGCAGCGCCAGACTTTCGCCGAGTTGCCGTTCGATGCTGTGCAACGGGTTCAGCGAACTCATCGGTTCCTGAAAAATCATCGCGATGCGGTTACCACGCAGTTGCCGCAGATAACGCTCATGCACGCCCAACAATTCCTCGCCGCCATAACGAATGCTGCCGTCAATGCGGGTGATGGCCGGGTCCAGCAGTTGCAGGATGCTGTGGGCCGTCACCGATTTGCCGGAACCGGACTCCCCCACCAGCGCCAGGCATTCCCCCGGACGAATGTCGAGGTCGATGCCGTGGACCACTTCCTGGCCTTTGAAGGCGACTCGCAGGTCGCGTATTTCGATCAAGTGTTCACGCATATCAAGTCCTGGGGTCGAAGGCATCACGGCACGCTTCGCCGATGAATACGAGCAATGAAAGAATCAGCGCGAGCGCAAAGAACGCAGTCAGGCCTAGCCACGGGGCTTGCAGATTGGTCTTGCCTTGGCCGATCAATTCACCCAGCGAAGCACTGCCCGCCGGCATGCCGAAACCCAGGAAATCCAGCGCAGACAACGTCGCAATGGCTCCGGTGAGAATGAACGGCAGGTACGTCAGCGTCGCGCTCATGGCGTTGGGCAGGATGTGTCGCACAATCACTTGGGCATCGCCGACACCCAGCGCCCGCGCGGCTTTCACGTACTCAAGCCCCCGACTGCGCAGAAACTCGGCGCGCACCACGTCAACCAGGCTCAGCCAGGAAAACAGCGCCATGATGCCCAGCAACCACCAGAAATTCGGCTCGACGAAGCCCGACAGAATGATCAGCAGATAAAGCACCGGCAGCCCCGACCAGACCTCCAGCAAACGCTGCCCGATCAGATCGATCCAACCCCCGTAATAGCCCTGGAGTGCACCGGCGGCGATGCCGATCAGGGCACTGGTCGCGGTCAGCGCCAAGGCAAACAGCAGCGATACCCGTGTACCGAAGATCACCCGCGCCAGCACATCCCGTGCCTGATCGTCGGTGCCCAGCCAGTTCTCACCGGTGGGAGGACTCGGTGCCGGTTCCGTGAGGTCGTAATTGACCGTGTCGAAACCGAACGGGATCGGCGCAAACCACATTCGCCCGCCCTGCCCCTCGATCAGCTCGCGCACCTGGGCGCTGCGATAGTCGGGCTGAAACGGCAACTCGCCGCCGAAATCCTGTTCGGTGTAACGCTTGAACGCCGGAAAATACCAACCGCCCTGGTAGCTCACCAACAGCGGTTTTTCGTTGGCGACCAGCTCGCCGCCAAGGCTCAAACCAAAGAGCGCAAGAAACAGCCACAACGACCACCAGCCGCGCCGATGGGCCTTGAACCGCGCCCAGCGGCGCTGTCCGATGGGAGATAACGTCAGCATCGGGCGGTCCTCGCAGAGAAGTCGATGCGCGGGTCGACCAGCGTGTAGCACAGGTCGCCCAGCAGTTTTATCAAGAGTCCGAACAGGGTGAAGATGAACAGCGAACCGAATACCACCGGGTAATCCCTCGACACTGCCGCCTCGTAACTGAGGCGCCCGAGGCCATCGAGGGAAAAAATCACCTCGATCAGCAGCGAGCCGCCGAAGAACACAGTCACCAGCGCCTGAGGCAACCCGGCGACCACCAGCAGCATCGCATTGCGAAACACGTGTCCGTACAACACCTGCCGCTCACTCAACCCCTTGGCCCGGGCCGTGACGACATACAGCCGCGAGATCTCGTTGAGGAAGCTGTTCTTGGTCAGGATCGTCAGGGTCGCGAAACCACCGATCACTAACGCGCTGACCGGCAACACCAGATGCCAGAAGTAATCCGCCACCTTGCCCCACGGCGTCAGCTCGGCGAAGTTGTCCGAGACCAGCCCGCGCACCGGAAACCAGTCCAGCGCCGTGCCGCCGGCAAACACCACGATCAACAACAGGGCAAAGAGAAAGCCCGGCATCGCGTAACCGATGATGATCGCCGCACTGCTCCAGACATCGAACGCCGAGCCGTTGTGTACCGCCTTGCGAATACCCAGCGGGATCGACACCAGATAAGTAATCAGCGTCGCCCACAGGCCCAGCGACAAGGTCACCGGCAATTTCTGCCAGATCAACTCCGTCACCGTCGCGCCACGAAAGAAACTCTTGCCGAAATCCAGCTGCGCGTAGCTCTTGAGCATCAGCCACAAGCGCTCGCTGGCGGGTTTGTCGAACCCGTACTGACGCTCGATATCGGCCACCAGTTTCGGGTCCAGGCCACGGGTCGCGCGGGACTCGCCGCCAATGGTTTCGACATGACTTGCGCCCACCGCCCCGCCGACACCGATGCCCTGCAAACGGGCGATGGCTTGCTCGACCGGGCCACCGGGCGCAGCCTGCACGATCACGAAGTTCACCAACAGAATCGCCAACAAGGTCGGCACGATCAGCAGCAGACGCCGCAGACTATAACCCCACATGGGCAAACTCCTTTTGCTGTTTTTGCGCCTGTGTGGCGGTCAACGCCGTCGGACTGATTTCCCACCAGGTGTCGAGGCCAGCGTCGTACAGCGGCGCAATCGCCGGCCGGCCGAAACGGTTCCACCACACCGTGGAGATTCCCGGCGGGTAGTAGTTGGGAACCCAGTAGTAGCCCCACTGCAACACCCGATCCAGCGCCCGGGCATGGCGCAACAGACTCGCGCGACTGTCGGCCTGCACCACGCCTTCGAGCAGCGCATCCACCGCCGGATCACGCAGGACCATGTAGTTGTTGGAACCCGGATCATCGGCGCCGTCGGAGCCGAAGTAATTGAACATTTCGCGCCCGGGTGCCTGACTCACCGGATAACCGACGACGATCATGTCGTAGTCGCGATTGCGCACGCGGTTGGTGTATTGCGCGGTGTCGACCTGACGAATATCGAAGCCGATGCCGATCTGCGCCAGGTTGCGTTTGAACGGCAGCAGCAAGCGCTCGAAACCTTTCTGGCCGTTGAGAAAAGTGAATTGCAGCGGCTCGCCGGCGGCATTCACCAGCTGATCGCCACGGGGTTTCCAACCGGCGGCCTCCAGCAGTTTCAGCGCCTGCAACTGTTGCGCGCGGATGTTGCCGCTGCCGTCGGTGCGCGGCGCCTCGAACACCTCGCTGAACACCTCATCGGGAATCTTGCCGCGCCAGGGTTCGAGGATTTTCAGTTCTTCGGCGTCCGGCAATTCAGTGGCTGACAGCGCGCTGTGGGAGAAGTAACTGCGCTGGCGCAGGTACATGCTGCGCATCATCTGCCGATTGCTCCATTCGAAATCCCAGAGCATGGCGATCGCTTGGCGCACCCGGCGATCCTGAAACATCGGTTTCTGCAGGTTGAACACGAAACCCTGAGCGCCTTGAGCAGCACCGGGAGCGAGGTGTTCACGCAGCAACTTGCCCTGCTCCAGCGCCGCACCGGCGTAACCGATGGTGTAACTGGTGGCGGAGAATTCGCGGTTGTAATCGAAGCCGCCGGCCTTGAGCACTTGCCGTGATACGTCGGTGTCGGCGAAGAACTCCACACTCAACTGATCGAAGTTGTAGAGCCCGCGACTGACCGGCAGATCCTGGCCCCACCAGTCCTTAACCCGCTGGAATTTCACACTGCGCCCGGCATCCACCCCGCTGACCCGATAGGGGCCGCTGCCGGGCGGAATCTCGAAACCAGCGCCTTCGGCGAAGTCCCGCGTGCGCCACCAGTGCTCGGGCAGTACGGGTAGCACCGCCAGATCCAGCGGCAAGGTGCGGCTGTCGTTGTTCTTGAATACGAAGCGCACTTGCGTCGGCGACTCGACCTGCACCTCGGCGACATCACGAAACTGCTGCCGGTACTTCAGGCTGCCCTGGGTGGTGAACAGCTTGAAGGTGTAGCGCACGTCCTCGGCGGTGATCGGCGTGCCGTCATCAAAACGCGCCTCTGGATTGAGATAGAAACGCACCCAGCGCCGATCCGCGTCCAGCTCCATGCGTTGCGCCACCAGGCCGTAGACGCTGTAGGGTTCGTCTTTGCTGCGATACGCCAACGGCGCGTAGAGCCAGCCATCGATCTCGGCGACGCCGGTGCCTTTTTCGACATAGGGAATCAGGTGATCGAACGGACCGCTTTCCAGCGAAGAACGCCGCAGGCTGCCGCCCTTGGGTGCGTCGGGGTTGGCGTAGGCCAGGTGCTGGAAGTCCGGGGCGTATTTCGGGGCTTCGCCGTAGACCGTGAGGGCGTGTTGGGGCTGCGCAAAAATAGCCTGGCTCAGCACAAGACATACGCCCAGCAAAGTGAGTCTGGAAAACATGGGCAGATCCTTTAACCACGTACCTGCCTACCTTTGATGTGCAGCGGGCAGGCATTTTTTATAGGGCCGGTTTTAGAACAATGGGTTACTAAAACCGGCACCGACTGGTCATTCTCAGAACTTGTAGTTGACTCGCGTGAACAGCGTGCGCCCAAACGGGTCGCCGTATTTCGGGTCGTAGCCGCTCTGGAACGTATAGGTCTGGTTGCTGAATGGCGGCTCGCGGTCGAACAGGTTCTTCACCCCCAGCGTCACGGCCAGGGTCTTGCGCCAGGTGTAAGTGCCGGCCACGTCCCAGACGTTGTACGAGCCAACGTAGTCGTGGGTCTCACGATCCGAGTCGTGATAACCGCTGGTGTAGCGGTTGGTCAGGCTTGCGCCGAACGGGCCGTAGTTCCAGCTGCCGGTCAGGCTGTGGCGCCAGCGGGCAACGGCGCCGGCCGAGGAAAAGTCACCGCCGCGGAAATCGCCCAGCTTGTCGATGTAGTCGCCCTTGAGTTGCTGCTGATACTCGTAACGACTGACATAGGTCCCTTGCAGACCGATGCCGAAATCGCCGTAGGCCGTGCTCGGCAGGCGATAGTCGAAGCTCACGTCGACGCCGTTGGTCTTGATCTTGCCCAGGTTGGCCAGGCCGGTGACGACGTGATCGATAGAGCCATCAGGCTTGCGGATCAAACGCTCCGGGTACAGTTCCGGGTTCTCGAACACCGCCGACTCGGGAAACTCGGCGATCTGGTTGGCGATATTGATCCACCAGAAATCCAGCCCGGTGGTCAGGCGATCGAACGGCTGATACACGAAACCGAGGGTGACGTTGCGCGCGGTTTCCGGGCTCAGGTCCTTGTTGCCGCCGGTCCGACTGTTGAACTGCTGAGCGCAGTCGCGGTTGGCAATCCCGCCGTTGCTCGGGTTGCCACCGGCACACAGCCGCGGGTCGTTGTAATTGGCCACGGTGAACGTGGTGAAGTTCGGGTTGTACAACTCGTACAGCGATGGTGCCCGGAAGCCTTCACTGTAGGCGCCGCGAACCACCAGCTCCTTGAACGGCTGGAAGCGGAACGAGTATTTCGGGTTGGTGGTGCTGCCAAAATCACTGTATTTGTCGTGTCGCACAGCGGCGGACAGTTCCAGGCTGTCGAGCACCGGCACGTTGACCTCGGCGTACTGCGCCGAGACGCTGCGGTCCCCGGTGACGCTGGCATTGGGGTCAACGCCCAGGCTCTGCACATCGGCCGCGAACTGGGCGAAATCCTGATGGAAGTCTTCCTTGCGGTATTCGCCACCCAGCGCCAGCGCCGAAGGGCCGGCGCCAAACCAGTCACCGATCTCGCGGCTGACACGGCCATCAATGGCCTTCACCCGGCCGACGGCTGTTCCGTAATCGCCATCCACCGCGTTGGCCGCCAGCAACGCGGAACCTGCAGCCGTCTGCGGGCCGAACGGATTGATCACACCGTTGGCAATGCCCTGGCTGACAGCCCGGTCGTTCACATAACCGCTACGGATGGTATTGACCACTTTGTTCTGGTTGTACGAGGCACCGACGTTGTAGTCCCAACCGACGAGCGTGCCGTCGAAGCTCAGCAGCAGGCGCTGACCCGTGTTGTCGTCCTCATGCTGGCGAGCACCGACAGCGGTTTCGCGCCAGTTCACGTCTACCGGTTGCGTTGGATCAAGGGCAAAACCGCTCGGCCCCGGGGTGATGCCGTTGCCCGGATAAAACGTAGTACCAGGATTGACCTGATTGCCCATCAAGGTACCGGGGCCGATCTGGGTGCGGTTTTCGTTGCGTGCCCAGAAGTATTCGAGGCTGACGTTGTGATCGTCCGACAGCTTGCCGGTGGCTTTGGCGAAGGCCGACGTCTTTTCGGTTTCCGGCACCAGATCGAGGTAACTCCACAGGCTCTGGCGGCAGATACCGTTACGCGACAGCAGGCCCGGTGCATTGCAACCGGAACCGGCCAACGGGTTGGTGGCGTTGCTGCCCTGACTCCAGTTGGCGGGTGACGCCGTACCGGAGGTGTAATCCAGCCCTCGCCCCGGCTGGTAATTGTAGGTGTAGGCGCGATCTTCGGCGGCCAGCCGTTGCTGCTTGTCGTAACTCACAACGCCGAACACGTTGAAGCGATCGTCCTGCAAATCTCCAAAACCCCAACTGCCGCTGAAGTTGCGGCTTTCACCGCCGCCGGAATGGGTCGGCGTGTCGTAGTTGGTACTGATCTGACCTTCGGTGAGGCTGGTCTTGGTGATGAAGTTGATCACCCCGCCGATGGCATCAGTGCCGTACAGCGCCGAAGCACCGTCGCGCAGCACTTCAACCCGGTCGATGGCGGCAAACGGAATGGTATTGAGGTCCACGCCGGAGCCGTTGATGGCGTTGGTCGCGTTATTGCTCAAACGCCGGCCGTTAAGCAGTACCAACGTCTTGTTCGGGCCAATGCCTCGCAGGTCAGCGTAAGACGCCCCGCCGCTGCTCGAACCCACCGAACGTCCGGAGCCCACGGAAGACTGGTTGGCAGAAATGCGATTGACCAGTTCTTCAGTGGTGGTCACGCCTTGCTTCTGCAGTTCCTCAACCCGAAGGATGGTGACGGGTACCGCCGTTTCGGCATCGACCCGGCGGATCGCGGTGCCGGTGACTTCGACCCGTTGCAGTTGAGTGGTCGGTTCTGTGGCACTGCTGTCGGCGGCAATCGCCGGCAATGTGTTGATCGCCAGCAGCAAGGCCAGGCTCAACGGGGATCTAACGGGTGAAAATCGAATCATGAACAGCCATCCCTGCGTTTTGGTTTATGCAGGGATGTGCGATGACCAATAGGGATTTATAGGGCGCGATTTAGACCGTTGGGTGATGAGGTTATGCAAAAAAGAGGCATGTGAATTTCTCAGATCAATTCCGCGTCCCGCAGCAATCGCGTATCCAGCCCGAACCGTTCTTGAGAGACCATCCTGAATTGCCCCTCAGCCAGATCGCAGCTCACCAGCAAATTCCATGAATGCCGGGTGGCTGCCGAGGGGATCAGTACGAACGGATGCTCGGCCAGCAATGCATCGGCAAAATCCTGCTGGTTGGGCGACGCCTGTGCCGGGCTCATCCAGTAGGGGTTGGGCAGCTCCTCGGGTTGCACGATTTTCACAAGTGCCTCACTGATCACCTCAAAGCACGTCAGCACATAGGGACTTCTATCCAGTGCGTTAAAGCTCCCATGAGCTGCCACCTCCAGAATGGCTGTAGAGGGATCGATCGAGGCATAAACGACGCGCCGGCCGGGCCGGTTCCATCGACCGCCCTGCAGTTCCGAACCAATTCCGCTGTCCCAGGTGCATCGATAAACCTCAGGGTCCAGCCGCCACGCATACCAACGGTCGTCCCAAGGCAACGGGTTCATTGATAAACCCCGTATTTGATTCGGTGCAGATAAGCATCGACCGATTGATACCCCAAAGAGCTCTCAATCAATGCGACGGGCCTGTAACCGTTTAACCATTTGGTTGCCTTGTTCAACCATTCCTCGGCGCTCGACTGATCGTGGAACACCTCGATGGCGGACTCCAGAGCGTGCGCATACTGGAAGGCGATCATGCTCTGTTGGCGGCTCAGGCGCGTAGGCTCGTCGCTGTTAAGCAAGCGCCGTACGGTTCTGACGGACCTTCCGGTGATGAGCTGCACAAGTTCGCTTTCCCGGTACAGCTCAGACGTTGAAATCATGTTGACGACGTCGCGCAGATCAAAGCCTTCCAGCGCATAACGGATGATGTACATGGTATCCCGGTCCCATATCCGGCCATGCAGCAACAACTCCACAGGTTTGCCCTCGATCTTCTTCAGACCGGTAAGTCTGGGTGCTTTTGTCTGGGGCATGGGAGCACCCTCCGTAGGGCACCTGGCGTGATCGGCACGCCAGAAATCACGAGGGGAATAAGTAGAGTTTTCGTGCTCGAGATGTGCGGTTCGCATAATCCATCCAATGTCAGGGGCCCGAGCGTTCAGGCCGGTCAGTGACTTCATGTCACGACCGATGCTATAGGCCCCGCTTCCGACGGCCAACCTTAAAAAGTCGTCGGAAATATCCCTGATTTCACTCAAAATCCGGCAACTTCCGTAGGACGCTGTGGAGCATCATTCCGTACTCAACTCCCGAAGTGATAACTCACATCCAGCCACCACTGACGGCCGTACGGGTCGTAGTTGCCGGTCGGGTAATACGGCCAGCCTGCCGAGTCGTCATGCTTGACCTGATTGAGCACGTTGTTCACGGTCAGCCCGACGCTTGCCCGGTCGTTCAAGCGATAGCGCGCACTGGCGTTGAACACCGTCCACGGCGACAGACGTCCGTCACCCGCGCCGTTGGTGACCGAGCCATACCGGATGCCCATCAACGTCGCCGTGGCCTTCTGATAGTCCCAGGTCAGGCTGGCGTTGACCTTGCTGCGCCAGTCGTAGTTGGTGCGCGAAGTGCGCCAATCCTGGGTCGGGGCTTCGTCCGATTCCTTGTAGAAATGCGACAGCACCAAGGTGTAGCCCAGCGCCGAACTGAACGCGCCGTACTGGCCCGCGCCCCAACGGATATTGCTCTTGAAATCGAGACCGCTGACCCGCTCGCTCGCCGCGTTGATCGCATTCACCCGCACCCGCTGCAACTGGTTGGGATCGATGGCGGCATTGCCGGGATTGCGATCGACGCGAGCGAGGGTCGACTGGCAATTGGCCGAGTTGATGTCCTGGGTGCCATTGCGGCATTCGTTCTCCTGCTGCAACAGGCGGTTTTCGTCGACGGTGGTCAGCAGGTCATCGATTTCCACACGCCAGAAGTCGGTGGAAAAATCGAAGTTGCGCGACGGCGACCAGACAAAACCGTAGGTCCACGACTTGCCGCGCTCGGACTCCAGATCCGCCGTGCCGCTTTGCGTGTAGTCGACCCGCCCACGATCACACGCGCCCGCCACGCCCTGACTGCAACCGTAATAGTCGATCTGCGCCGGATAGTAACCATTGCTGTCGGACTGGTAGATGTAGTTCAGGTCGGGCGCGCGGAAACTGGTGCCGTAACTGCCGCGCAACAACAGGCTGGTGACTGGTCGCCATTCCAGGCCGAGGTTGTAGGTTTTCTGCTGCTCGGTGCGGCCGCTGAATTTGTATTGGTCCCAGCGCCCCGCCGCTGTCGCCAGCACGGTGTCGGTGACCGGAATGCTGAACTCGCCGCCAGCCGCGTATCGCTTGCGCGAACCACCCGAACTTTGCGCCGGGGTCACGCCATAGAAACTGCCGTCGTTGAGGCTGTCGTCCGGATCGATCCGGTATTCCTGTTTGCCTGCTTCCAGTACGCCGGCAAAGCCGACCGGGCCGGCCGGCAGGTCAAACAGATCGCCATTGACCGAGGCGTTGTAACTGGTGGACACCGACTTGCTGCTTTGGCTCAGGTTGCCGCGAAACTGCTCCCATTCCTGCGGCGTCAATGGCCGGTCGAGGCGCGAGGCGTCCGGGGCGAACACCGGGTAGCCGCCGCGTGTACCGAGCTGCGGGCCGAGATAGAAATCCTGGATCGACGACAGCGGCGTGTAGCGTGTGGTGCGCACGCTTTTGTATTCCGAGCGGTTGGCCGCCAGATCATAGTGCCAGCCGGTGTCGGCGATCTTGTCCGAGAGCCCCAACGTGCCGGTCCACGAGGTGTCGCGCCACTTGCTGTTGTTGCTGGTGCGCCCGCCGATTTCCTCTTCACCGAAACGGCGATACCAACGTTCCAGACTGCCGCTGTTCTGGTTGATGAAATCCGGCGAAGTGAAGGTCGGACCACGGGTGTTGTTCTGGATGTGGTCGAGGCCATACATCAGATCAGCGAACACCTGACCGCTATCACTGAAATGCCAGGTGCCACGGGTGTAGCCGTCGTAGTTTTCCTTTTGTGTCTGGATCGTCCAGTAATCGTTGTACATCTGGTCGGTGCGGCAGCGCCCGCCGCTGTTGAACAGTTTGTTATCGAACGTGCCTTGATAAGCGCCGCAGCCCGGTCCCAGGTAACGGTTGTTGCTCAGGTCACGGCGGTAACCGACGTCCGCCAGCGGCCCGCTCTGCATAAAACCTCGGTCATCGGCCCAGATCGGATCACGATTGGTCAGCTCAAGTCCGAACAAACCATCGAAGTCGCCCCAACTGCCGCCGCCGCTGATCTGCAACCGCTGATTGTCACCGCCGCCGCGCTCGCTGGTACCGCCCTTGAGGTTGACGTCGACGCCATTCATCTTGTCCTTGAGGATGATGTTCACCACCCCGGCGATCGCATCCGAACCATAGATCGCCGAGGCGCCGCTGCTGAGGATTTCGATGCGGTCGATGATCGCCGACGGAATGTTCGCAAGGTTGGTGAAGTTGACCTTGCCGTCGTACGGCGTCGGGTAATCGGCGACCCGCCGGCCATTGATCAGTACCAGCGTGTGGTTGGGCCCCAGGCCGCGCAGGTTGAGTGCGCTGGCGGCCGGTTGCCAGGTGTTGCCGTAGTCTTCGCCTTGGGTCATGCCGGTGTTTTGCGTCTGCGTGGCGAGGGCGTCGTAGACGTTCTTGTAACCCCGCGCTTCCATTTCTTCGTGGGTGATGACGTTGACCGGCGTCGCGCCATCGCTCTGGGCCCGGGCGATCCGCGAGCCGGTGACCGTGACTTTTTCCATGCGGTAATCGGCGCTGCTGGCGGGCACCACAGCAGCGGCTTTCACGGGCGCAGCGCTCGGCACATCGGCCTGGCGAATGCTCAAACCCTGAGTGCCCTGCTCGACTTGCAGACCGCTGCCGAGCAACGCCTTCTCCACCGCCTGCCGGCCACCCAACGCACCGCGCACGGCACTGCTGCGCTTGCCCTGCACCAGATTCTGGCTGAAGGAAATCGGCACGCCGGTCTGGCGCGAGATATCCAGCAGCACCTCGTCGAGGGCTCCTGCGGCGATGTCGAAGGTAAAGACCTGAGTGGCGGCGTCTTGCGCCAATACGGCCGAAGGAACGATGCCCATCGCCAGCGCGGCGGCCAGCGTCAGGCGGGGTAATTGTTGTTTGAATGAGAACATCGAGGGGCTTCCCTGTTGAAGGCGTCTGCAGGGAATGAGCAGCGGGCCGGCGCTTTTTATAGGGTCGCGGATAGACCAGGAAGTTATGGTTTTATAACCGTGCTTCGATACTGACCCAGTACGGGTTGTGCCAGGTGACACGGATCGGCAGCGAACGTTCGAGCAATTGCAAGGTGCGGTCGCTGTCGTCCAGCGGATAGAGGCCGCTGAGGCGTAAACCGGCGACGTCGGGGCTCAGGTACAGAATGCCGCGACGGTAGCTGCGCAGGCTGTCGATGACTTCGCTCAAGGGACGATCACGCACTTCGAGTCGCCCTTGCACCCAGGCGCTTTCCTGCCCTTTGCTGCGTTCCAGCGCGAGAAACTCCTGACCGTTGAACAGCAGGCTTTCGCCCGCCTCCACCACTTGCCGCGCGCCGCCAGCAGTAACCACTTCGACCTGCGAATGCAGCATCACCAGCCGCGTCGAATCCTCAGCACGCTGCACCAGGAATTTCGTACCGAGGGCGCGCATCCGCCCGTGCTCGGTTTCGACCACAAACGGCCGGGCCAGATTTTTCGCCACGTCGACCAGCAGTTCACCGCTGCGCAAGGCCAGAAGACGCTCGACGTTATCGAATCGCGGCACCACGCGGCTGCGGGCGTTCAGCGTCAGGGCGCTGCCATCCTCCAGCGTGAATTGACGTCGCTCGCCTGTACCCGTCGACAACTCGCCGGCCTCCGGCAGCCAGCCATAGCGTCGACCGAGCAAACCGGCCAACACCGCAATGCCGAGCACACTCAAGCTGCCGCTGATGAATCGGCGGCGACTGCTGGCGGGCGCATTCAGGCTGTGCAGCACACTCTCACGCGGCAACCCGCGCAGGTTCGAATGACGCAGCAGATTCAGCCCGCCGCCCATTTGCTCGATGATCTGCTGATGCCGTGGATCCGCCGCACGCCATTCGTCGAAGGCTGCGCGCTCCTGCAGGCTGACATCCCCCGACTGCAACAACGCCATCCATTGCGCGGCTTCGTCGATCAGCGTTTCGTCCGGTCTCATGCCTGCATCGCCTGATAGCAACGCTTGAACGCCTCGACCATGTACTGCTGCACGCGACTGGTGGACACACCGAGGCGCTCGCCGATTTCGCTGTAGGTCAGGCCGTCGAGCTGATGGTAGAGAAACGCAGCCTTGGCCTTGGCCGACAGGCCGTTGAGCAAGCGATCCACCGCCAGCAGTGCTTCGATCACCAACGCCCGCTCCTCGGGTGACGGATGCACCGGCTCTGGCGCCAGGGCCAGGCTTTGCAGGTAGGCACGCTCCAGGTCCTGCCGGCGCCAGCCTTCATAGACCAGACGCCGGGCAATCGTCGTCAACAGTGCGCGGGGTTCGCGTATGGCCAGTGGATCGGGCAACGCCAGCACCCGAAGAAAGGTTTCCGAAGCAATGTCCTGTGCGCTGTGCGGGCAACCGAGGGTACGGCTGACCGCTGCGCATAACCATCGGTAGTCCTTTTGGAACATTTGCCCGATGACTTGGTAATGCGGGTTGTGACTCCCCATGCCTTACTCCCTGAAAACGGGCTCCACCCGCTGCGAAAATCCATGGATACGCCGGGATCGTCCGGCGTTGATCAGGGGAGCGACTGTGCAATAGCATCGCGGACATTTGAAGTAATAAAAAATCAGGATCAGCAAACCTTTGAGAATAAGACACGTCGTCGCCACGGCAACATTGGCTGACACAACGTTGATCTCGATCAGTGGCGCCGGCCACGCCAGTCTCTAACCTTGCGCCTCCATCGATAGCCACGGACGGCTCACCGGGAGCCTGCGGCTGACCCTTCAAGGAAGAGCAATCATGCGATCACTCAACATCATTCTTTTGTCGTCGGCGTTCAACGGCCTGACCCAGCGTGCCTGGCTGGACCTGCGTCAGGCGGGCCATTCGCCCAGCGTCGTGCTGTTCACCGACGAAACCGCCGTGTGCGAACAGATCGAACACAGCGGCGCCGACCTGGTGATCTGCCCGTTCCTCAAGGACCGCGTACCCCACGCGCTGTGGAGTAACCCGCAACGTCCGGTGGTGATCATTCACCCCGGCATCATCGGCGATCGCGGCGCCAGCGCACTGGACTGGGCGATTACCCGCGAACTGCCGTCCTGGGGCGTGACCGCCCTGCAAGCGGTGGAAGAAATGGACGCCGGCCCGGTCTGGGCCACCTGCGAATTCAACCTGCCGACGGGCCTGCGCAAATCCGAGCTGTACAACGGCCGAGTCAGCGACGCGGCGATCCGCTGCATCCGTGAAGTGGTGGAGAAATTCATCGACGGCTATGTGCCGGTGGCCCTGGATTACGCCGATCCGAAGGTTCTGGGACGTCTGCAACCGAACATGAAACAGGACGACCGCACCTTCGGCTGGCACGACTGCTCGCGCTTCATCAAACGCTGCATCGACGCGGCGGACGGCCAGCCCGGCGTGCTCGCCAGCCTCGCCGGCGGGCAGTATTACGTGTATGACGCGCACCTCGATCAGCGCACCGGGATGCCCGGCGAGATTCTCGCGGTGCACGACGATGCGGTGCTGGTGGCGACCGGTGATCACAGCCTGTGGATCGGATCGCTGCGGCGCAAACCGCAACCCGGCGAAGAAACCTTCAAGCGTCCGGCACGGCATGTGTTGGCCGGGCAACTGGCGCACGTGCCGGTGCTGGACTGGTCGATTGCCAATGCGCCGTTCAGCGACGAGACGTATCAGCCGATTCGCTATCGCGAGTCCGGACAGGTCGGCGAGCTGACGCTGGAGTTCTACAACGGCGCCATGAGCACCGAGCAGTGCCAACGCATGGTCGAGGCTTTGCGCTGGGCCAAGTCCCGCGACACTCAAGTGTTGTTGATCAAGGGTGGACGCGGCAGTTTTTCCAACGGCGTGCATTTGAATGTGATTCAGGCTGCCGAAGATCCGGGCGCCGAAGCGTGGGCCAATATCCAGGCGATCGACGATGTGTGCGAGGAACTGCTCAGCGCACGGCAACTGGTGGTCAGCGGGGTCACCGGCAATGCCGGCGCGGGCGGCGTGATGCTCGCCCTGGCTGCCGATATCGTGTTCGCCCGCGCCGATATCGTGCTCAACCCGCACTACAAGAGCATGGGCCTGTACGGCTCGGAATATTGGACCTACAGCCTGCCCCGCGCCGTCGGCCCGGCCATGGCCGAACAACTGACCCAGGCCTGTCTGCCGGTCAGCGCCACCCAGGCGTTGCAACTGGGCATGGTCCAGGAAGTCGGCCCGCGCTGCCCGGACGAGTTTGGTTTGTGGCTGCTGCAACGGGCCAATTCGGTACTGAGCGATCCGACGTATGCGCCAGTGCGTGAACGCAAGCTGCGGGTTGATCACGAACTGATCCGCCAATGCCGCGAAACCGAACTGCAGGAGATGCAGGAAGACATGCTGTACAACCGCAATCAGTTTGCCGAGAAGTGCCGGAATTTTGTGTACAAGCGCAAGACTTGCTGCACGCCAGCGCGGTTGGTGGAGGATTGGGCGAGAGTGCGTGAGGCTGAGCTCGCCGGTTGAGTCCCGATGCAGGTTCGCGATTGCACGATGACGCGATCGCGAGCCTGCACCTACAATGCGGGCACCTCAACCACCGGCCCGCCCATGGACATCGACCTCGCCCGCACCTTTCTGGAAATCGTCCGCCACGGCAGCCTCGCTGCGGCGGCCGAGAAGCTGTTCGTCACCCAGACTGCGATTACCGCCCGTGTGCAGAAGCTAGAAAGCCAGTTGGGCAGCACACTGTTCGTACGTAACCGTGCCGGTGCGCGCCTGACCGCCAATGGCGAGGCTTTCGTGGTCTACGCCAATCAACTGGTGCAGACCTGGGAGGCCGCACGCCGCGACCTGCCGCTGCCCGAAGGCTACGACAACGTGCTGCACATCGGCGGCGAAGTCAGCCTGTGCAACCCGTTGATGCTCAGTTGGGCCGCCGAACTGCGCGAGAAGATTCCCAGCCATGCCCTGCGCATGGACATCCGCGACGGCGAAAACCTGCTGCGCCAACTTGAACTCGGCGTGCTCGACGCAGCGTTGGTCTATCAACCGGAATACTGGCCGGGATTACAGGTTGAGCAAGTGCTGGAAGAGAAACTGATTCTGGTCCGAACCCCCAACCGCCCCGCGCCTTACGTGTACATCGATTGGGGCACCGATTTCCGTCGCCAGCACGACGCCGCGCTGCCGGAAAAAGCCAAGGCGGCCCTGAGCTTCAACCTCGGCCCGCTGGCCCTGCAATACATTCTGGAGAACGGCGGCAGCGGCTATTTCCGCACCCGGGTGGTGCGCACCTATCTGGAAAGCGGCGCACTGGAAACCGCCACCAAAGCCCCGGAATTCGGCTACCCGACCTACCTCGTCTACTCCCGTGACCGCGATTCGGCAACCCTGCAACAGGCGTTCGATCTGCTGCGCGAAGTGATCAAGGCCGATGACGACTGGTCGCAACGCTGGAACCCGTTGAGCTGACGACCGCTATGCACCGGAGCATGGCAGTTGTGACCTCAAGGTAGACCCTGCACAAACGGCGGGATCGGCTAATCTGCCGGGTATAACGACAATATCCGCAGGTGACCGCAGTGAGGCAGACCACCGAGGCATTTCGCAGCCGCTATCGTGCGGCGATTCATCCGCTGTACAACCCGTGGCTGCACGGCGCCTTCGTGCTGCTGTTCGGCGTGCTGGCCATCGGTGCGTTCTGGAGCAGCACACATCAGGTGCGTCCGCTGGAATGGCTGGCCGTGCCGCTGACCTTGCTGTTCTTCAACTTCGGCGTGTACGTGGTGCACCGCCACCTCGGGCATCACAAGAAAGCCTTCGCCAAGATGTTCTATGCCCGTCATGCCGGCGACCATCATAGTTTCTTCACCCCTGGCCACATGACCTGGGACAGCGCCCGCGACTGGCGGGTGATCCTGTTTCCGGCGTGGCTGATCGTGGTGCACACGCTGCTGATCACCCTGCCCCTGTGGTGGCTGTTTTCGCAGGTCAACGCCAACGTCGCCGGACTGTTCGGAGGCAGCATGGTGCTGGGTTACCTGACCTACGAGGTGTTTCACGCCTGCGAGCACTTGCCGGCGCAACACCCGCTGAGCCGCCTGCCGTGGATCCGCCAGATGCGCCGTCTGCACGAGTTGCATCACCGTCGCGAGCGCATGCAGGAGCGAAATTTCAACATCGTCCTGCCCCTGATGGATTACCTGTTCGGCTCCCTCTACTGGGAGCCGGAGCCCGTCCCTTTGACCGATTCGAGAACGCCCATGACCCGCATGCAGCATCCGATCGACATCGCCGGCGACCCGATTGCCGTACTCGCCTACGCCGCCACCGTCAGCCGCTGGCCGGAGTGGCACCCTTCCTCGCTGAAAATCGATGGCCCCGCCGGCCCGTTGCATGCCGGTGCCCGTTTCGAAGAAGACATTCATGCCGGTGGCCGCGAGGGACATTTGAGCTGGGAAGTCACCGAATACCTGCCAGGTCGGCGCTGGTGTGCCCGGGCCCAGGGCGATCATGGATTGTCATTGCATCTGACCTACGAATGCTCGGCCGCAGGCGAAGGCACGGCTTTTGTGCGCACCCTCGATTACCGCTTCGAGAGCCTGGGCATGCGCATCGCCAATCAGTTGTTGCTCAAACGCCGCATTGAACGTGAATCGGCGGCCTCGATGCTGGCCCTGCGCGACAAGGCGACTCGGCATCTGGCACTCGCAGGAGCTCACGTGTGAAGTTGCGCCATGTGATTTTGCTGCTGATCGTCTTGATTCTGGCCTTCCTGATGCTGATGCCAACCAAGGTCGAACCGGTGGCCTGGACACCGCAACCGGCACCGTCGCTGACCGAAGGGATTTACGCCGAAAACCAGCGTCTCAAAAGCGCAGCGCAGGTCGGCCCCAGCGACATTGAAGGCCCGGAAGCCCTGCTGCTGGAGGGCGACGCATTGATTACCGGGCTACACGACGGGCGTCTGATCCGCACCAGCCTCGACGGCCAGCAACGCAAAGTGCTGGCCGATACTGGCGGGCGTCCGCTGGGACTGGCGCGGCACCCCAACGGCTTGCTGGTGATCGCCGACGGGGTCAAGGGTTTGCTGTCACTCGATGCCCAGGGCCGACTGACCGCGCTGACCACTGAAGCCAATGGCCTGAAGTTCGGTTTCACCGATGACGTGGCCATCGACAAGTCCGGGCATTACGCCTACTTCAGCGATGCCTCCAGTCGCTGGGGTTACGGCCATGACGGCGAAGCGATCATCGAGCACGGCGGTGACGGACGTCTGCTGCGCTATGACTTCCAGACCGGCAAGACCAGCGTTCTGCTCGATAAACTGGAATTCGCCAACGGCGTGACCCTCGGCCCGGATGACGCCTATGTGCTGGTCAACGAAACCGGCGCCTACCGCATCAGCCGCTTTTGGCTGACCGGGCCGAAGGCCGGCACCCATGACCTGTTCATCGACAACCTGCCGGGTCTGCCCGACAACCTCGCGTTCAATGGTCGGGATCGTTTCTGGGTGGCGCTGTACACGCCGCGCAATCCGCTGCTGGATCGCACCGCCGGGCATCCGTTCGTGCGCAAGATGCTCGTGCGGGCAATGACCGTCCTGCCCAAACCGCTGGAAAAACGCGGGTTCGTGTTGGGGCTGGATCTGGACGGCAAGGTGATCGCCAATCTGCAGGATGCCAGCGCCGGCAATTACTCGCCGATCACCACGGCGCGCGAGTATGGCGAATGGTTGTATTTCGGCTCGCTGAAGGCCACGCACATGGCGCGGATGCCGCTGGATGCGGCCTTGAAATGAAGGCCTGAAATTCGCGTTGAACCGGCGGGCGCCATCGCTGCGATGCGGCGGGCCGACGATCCAGCGATGGCGGACGGTCAGTTGTTGGACCGATCGAATTTTTCCGGGTCTTCATCTTCCGGCAGATCCGCGATCTTCCGTTCCTCCTCAGGATGGCGGACGGTATGCGCTGGACTGTTGGGCTCGGGATGCGTCGGAACCGGGTCGAATGCGCCCTGCTCTTCACTGGGGAACTTGTAATCGGGGAGCTTGGGTTTGTTCATGAGGCACCTCGCAAAGAGTCGTTAAGTGAAGACTCTGTACATTCGAGGTGCCGTCGTGGCTGTCGTTCCAGTCGTGCACCATCGAAGATCAATGGCGCGACTGACGGTCAGGATCGCGCCTGCAACTGCTGGACGATCTTGTCTTTGACCTGCAAGCGTTTCTCTTTGAGTTTCTTCAGGGTGTCGTCGCTCGGAGCATCCGAGGTCGCCGTCTCGGCCTTGACGACTTCGGCGTCCGCCTGGGAGTACTTGTTGATCAGTGCATCCAGAAACGGATCCGCGGTGCGTTTTTGCTGGATCTCTTCCTTCGTAAGCTTCAAGTCCTGTAACAGATCATGGGTCACCGGCATGGAACACCTCCGTCAGTTGATCGGCAGCCAACGCGACCGATTGCGCTGGCCAGTTATCAGAATGGCCTTGGTTGACCGGTTCTGTCGACCACCTGTCAGACCAGCGGTGCCCGTTCGTCGCCCTGTCGCAAATGCAATAAAACCTTCGCCCGCAGGCCTCCCTCCATTGAGTAACACCCCCAAAATACCTGCGTGGAGAAACACCAATGGACGGATTCAATCTGCGTCATCTTTTTCTGGCCATGGCGTTGAGCACTGGCATGGGCTCGGCATTTGCCGCTACCGACAATGACTTCGTCGACAACGCTGCCGCCGGCGGCATCGCCGAAATCGAGACCAGTCGCCTGGCGCTCGAGAAGAGCCAATCGGCCGACATCAAGGCCTTCGCCAACATGATGATCACCGACCATGGCAAGGCCAACGATGAATTGGCCACAATCGCCCAGGCCCACGACATCAAGGTCCCGGACTCCACGACTCTGGTCAAACAAGCCAAGGAAAAAATCCTCGACATGCGCGATGAGTCCTTCGATGCCGCCTACGCCAACAATCAGGTCAAGGCCCACGAAGAAGCCATCAAACTGTTCGAGAAACAGGCCAACACCGTGACCGACGACCAGGTCAAGGGCGCCACCGAACTCAAGGGCTTTGCCCAGAAAATGCTCCCGGGGCTGCAAAAACACCTGGCCGCCGCCAAGGAACTGCAAGCCAAACACCCGAGCAAATAAACGCCAAACGCGCAAAAGGGCCGCATCCACTGGATGCGGCCCTTTCATTTCTGCCCCCCGAAATCCGCCAAAAAACCTCCGCCGCCACCCACGCCGACTAGAGTTACCGGAACGTTCCTTGCGACAGATCAAAAATATCCACTCGGGAACGAACAACTATTTCATACGGCAAATGTCATTCATTTCGCGCCGGTCGTTTTCCCGCACACCGGCCCCCACTTCGCGACGGAGCAACAGGCACATGGCAGCACTGCAGAACAGCACACTCGAGGCGATGAAAAACAAACAGGCACAACTGCTGGGCGAATGGACCCAAGGGCTGGTCGACAGCGGCGCCACCCGCAACCTCAAGGATCACGACATCCAGCAACAGACCAGCGAGTTCCTGCAACTGGTGGTCAGCGGCCTTGAGAACGACAACGGCACCAACATTGCCGCGCCGGGCTGGGAAGCGACCCGCCAGTTCCTCGAAAAGCTTTCCCACAGCCGCGCCCTGCTGGGCCAGGATTCGCAGCAGACCGCCAGTTTCATTTTCTCGCTCAAAGGCCCGCTGTTCACCTTGCTGCAAAGTCATTACCGGGAACAACCGGCACTGCTCGCCGAACAGCTTTGGGAAATCTCCGAACTGCTCGACGCCTTCGGCCTGCACACCATCCGCACTTTCCAGAAATCCCGCGAAGCAGTGATCAAGCGTCAGCAGGAAGAGCTGCTGGAGCTGTCCACACCAGTAGTCAAACTCTGGGACGGCGTCCTCGCCCTGCCGATGATCGGCACCCTCGACTCGCAACGCACGCAAGTGGTGATGGAATCACTGCTGCAACGCATCGTCGACACCGGTTCGGAAATCGCCATCATCGACATCACCGGTGTGCCGACCGTCGACACCCTGGTAGCCCAGCACCTGCTCAAGACCGTGACCGCGATCCGCCTGATGGGCGCCGATTGCATCATCAGCGGCGTGCGTCCGCAGATTGCCCAGACCATCGTCCATCTAGGCCTCGACCTGCAAGGCGTGGTGACCAAAGCCAACCTGGCTGATGCACTGAAATTGGCCCTGACCCGCCTGGGTATCACTCTCGCCAAGACGGTTTAAGCGATGGAACGTATCCCGATTCTCCAGATGGGCGACTTCCTGCTGGTGACCATCCAGGTCGACATGCATGACCAACTCGCCCTCACCCTGCAGGACGATCTGTCCGAACGCATCAGCAAGACCTCGGCGCGCGGGGTGTTGATCGACATCTCGGCGCTGGACATGGTCGATTCGTTCATCGGCCGGATGATCGGCACGATCTCCGGTCTGTCGAAAATCATGGACGCCGAAACCATGCTGGTCGGCATGCAACCGGCCGTGGCGATCACCCTGGTCGAGCTCGGCCTGAACCTGCCCGGCGTCAGCACCGCGCTGAATGTCGAGCGCGGCATGAAACTGCTCCAGGAACGAGTACGCCAGCAATGACGGTGCGCAGCAGCGGTACGCATCCGATCAACATAGAGCAGGACGTGGTACTCGCCCGGCAACTGGCGCGCAAACTGGCCACCGAGTGCGGCATGCGCCTGATCGACCTGACCAAACTGGTGACCGCCGTCAGCGAACTGGCGCGCAACACCATGGTGTACGGCGGTGGCGGTGACATGGACTGGCAGATCCTCGACGACAACCACAAGGTTGGCCTGCGCCTGACGTTCCGCGACGAAGGCCCGGGCATTGCCGACATCAAACTGGCGATGACCGACGGCTGGACGTCCGGCAGCGGCCTGGGTCTGGGCCTGACCGGTGCCAAGCGGTTGGTGGACGAGTTCGAACTGGACACCGCGCCCGGCAAAGGCACTCGCATAACGATCACCCGATGGACATGAACATCAGCGGGAGCCTGACCCGAGTGTTGCCGATCGAAGAGCTCAGCCAGATCGGCCATGCACGGCGCACGGCGCAGCAACTTGCCGAACAGCACGGCTTCGATGAACGCGATGCCGGGCGTGTCGCGCTGGTCGCCACGGAGCTGGCGAGCAATGTGCTCAAGCATGCGACGCACGGCGAATTGCACTTGCGGGTGTTGCAACGGGTCGACGGTTTCGGCATCGAAATGCTCGCGGTCGACCGGGCCGGAGGCTTCGATCTCGACGCCTGCATGGCCGACGGGTTTTCCACGGGTGGCACGCAGGGCATCGGGTTGGGTGCGGTATCGCGCCAGACCGAGGTGTTCGATGTGTACGCCGACGCCCGGGGCGCGGTGTTGCTGGCGCGTCTTTATCCGCGCACCGATCGGCAGGCGGATCTGCGCTTCGGCGTCAGCCAGCACTCACTGCACAACGACCCGGCGTGCGGTGATGTCTGGCATCTGGCATTCAACGGGCCGGACATCAGCGCCCTGATCGTCGACGGCCTCGGCCATGGCGAAGACGCCGAGCGCGCCGGACGGGCCGGTGAGAAGGCCTTCGCCCTGACCCCCTTCGCCGCCCCGGTGTTGCTGATGGAAGACCTGCACCGGGAAATGATCGGCACCCGTGGCGGTGCCGTCGCATTTGCGCAGTTCCATGGCGCGCGCGACAGCCTGACGTTTGCCGGTGTCGGCAACGTCGGTGCCAGCCTGGTGACGGCCGACAAGTCCCGCGGACTGGCCTCGCACCCGGGGATCGTCGGCGCTCAATACCGAAAAGCCCAGCCCTTTGACTATGCTCACGTGAATGGACATCTATTGATCATGTACAGCGACGGCTTGCAGTCCCGTTGGAACCTACAAGACTACCCCGGCCTGGTGCACCGCCATCCCGCCGTGATAGCCAGCATCCTGCACCGCGACTTCTGTCGCGGGCGCGACGATGTAACGGTGCTGGTCGTTGCCCTGGAGGCCGCCCATGGCTGAGTCCCCGACCTTGAACAGCGCCGAGCAATCAGCGCTGATCGCCCAATTGCAGAGCGAAACCGCCGCGCTGCGCGAAGAGCTCGACGAGACCAATCAGGGCGTCCTCGCCCTGTATGCCGAACTCGATACCCAGGCCGAACAACTGCGCCAGGCGTCGGACCTGAAAAGTCGCTTCCTGTCGTACATGAGCCACGAATTCCGTACGCCGCTGGGTTCGATCCTGAGCATCAACAGCCTGCTGGCCGATGAACTCGACGGCCCGCTCAGCCCCGAGCAACACAAGCAGGTTGCGTTTGTCAGCACTGCCGCCCGAGAACTCAGCGACATGGTCGATGACCTGCTCGATCTGGCGAAGATCGAAGCCGGGCGCATCACCATTTCCCCGGCGTGGTTCGACATGTTCGATCTGTTCGCCGCACTGCGGGGGATGTTCCGGCCGATTGTCGACGCCACGGCAGTGGACCTGATTTTCGAAGAGCCGGTGGGCCTGCCAAGGCTCTACACCGATGACAAGAAGCTGGCGCAAATCCTGCGCAATTTCATTTCCAACTCGCTGAAGTTCACCACCCGGGGCGAAGTCCGGGTTTCGGCGCGCCTCGAAGGTCAGGACAAGGTGCGTTTCGCGGTCAGCGACACCGGCATCGGCATTGCCCCGGAACTGCACGGTGCGCTGTTCGAAGACTTTTCCCAGGTCGACTCACCGTTGCAAAAACGCCTGCGCGGCACCGGGCTCGGATTGTCCCTGTGCAAGCGCTTTGCGGCGTTGCTGGGTGGCGAAGTCGGCGTGGAAAGCGCGCCCGGCGTCGGCTCGACCTTTTTCGTGATCATCCCGCTGGCGATCGCTCTGGAGAACGTCGATGAAACATGACATCCGCCTGCTGATCGTCGACGACAACGTCGCCACCCGCTACGCCTTGCGCCGACGGCTGGAACGCCACGGCTACGAAGTGCTGGAGGCCGGCACCGGCGGCGAAGGTCTGGCGCTGATCGCCAGCGAAACGCTGGATGCGCTGATTCTCGACGTCAACCTGCCGGACATGAGCGGTTTCGACATCGTGCGCAAACTGCGCACCGATCCGGGTACCGCCCTGCTCCCGGTGATCCACGTATCGGCGGCATCGATCCAGACCGGCGACATCATCACCGGCCTCGACGCCGGGGCCGATGCCTACCTGATTCATCCGGTCGATCCCGATGTGCTGCTGGCGACCCTGCGCACCTTACTGCGGGTACGCGACACGGAAAACGCCCTGCGCGAAAGCGAGGCGCGGTTCCGGGAGATTTTCGTCAACGTCTCGGCGCCGATTGCCGTCATCGATGCGACCCTGAAAATCCACGAGTGCAACCACGCCTTCGCTCAACTGATCCAGGACAACCGTGACCCGCAGATCCTCAGCGAATGCTTTGCCGAGGATCAGGGCGCGATCCTCGACGAACTGCGCCTGCGGCTGGTGGATGGCGAACGCTGGAAAGGCACGCTGAACATGCGCGTGCAAGGCGAGATCCGTGAAACCGAGTGGCAGATTTCACCCTATCGCACCCCGGAGCTGAGCCTGGTGTTCGTCGAAGACGTCACCGAACACCGTCATCGTGAACGCTCGCACCTGGCGCGACTGGACGACACCACCACGCAACTGGCCAAGGAAGTCGCCGACCGGGTACGCGCCGAGTCGCAGCTGCTGCAAGTGCAGAAAATGGATGCGCTGGGCAAACTCACCGGCGGCATCGCCCATGACTTCAACAACCTGCTGACCGGGATCATCACCAGCCTGGAACTGATCCAGAAACGCGTCGCCGATGCACGTCCGGACAAGGTGCAGTTCTACGCCGAAGCGGCCCTGAACTCGGCGATGAGCGCGGCCTCCCTCACCCATCGCCTGCTGGCCTTCGCCCGGCAACAGCCGCTCGACACCCGGCCGGTGGACATCAACGATCACGTGCGCTCGCTCGAAGAGTTGCTGGTGCGCACCATCGGCGAACGCATCGCCCTCAAGCTTGAGCTGACCACCAAACCGGCCATCGCCCTGGTTGACCCGATTCAGCTGGAAAGCGCGGTGCTCAACCTGGTGATCAACGCCCGGGATGCGCTGCCGCAGGGCGGCAATATCTGGGTCAGCACCTATGCCGCGTACTCTCACGGCGATCCGAACCTGACCGATGGTTCCTACGTGGCGCTGTCGGTGCGCGATGACGGCACCGGCATCGAGCACAACGTGATCGACAAGGTGTTCGATCCGTTCTTCACCACCAAACCGCTGGGCCAGGGCACCGGGCTGGGGCTGTCGACGATTTACGGTTTCGCCCGGCAGTCCGGCGGCGATGCGCACATCCGCAGCGTTGCCCGGCGCGGCACCGAAGTGACCATCATGTTGCCGGCCACCAGCGACCCGACTGCCGTCGATCTGGTGCCACCCGTGGTCGATCCGCAGGGTTCCGGCGAGCACGTGCTGATTGTCGAGGACATGCCTTCAGTGCGGCTGTTCGTCACCGAAGTGCTGGAAGACGCCGGTTACCGTTGCACCCAGGCCGGCGATATCGAGACCGCGCTGGAACGCCTGCAGAACGATCCGTCGATCAACCTGCTGCTGACCGACGTCGGCCTGCCGCGCATGAGCGGTCGCGAACTGGCGGACGTTGCCCGGGGCTGGCGCGACGGGTTACCGATCCTGTTCATGACCGGTTATGCGGAAACCGCGATCAACCGCCAGGTGTTCCTCGGGGCCGGCATGGACATGCTGGTCAAGCCGTTCCAGATCAGCGATTTGCTGGACAAAGTGCGCCGTACGCTCGACGGCGCCTGACACGCCGCCCTCGCCAACCTGCTGGCGAGGGCGATATTCGAGGCGCTACGGCTAGCGGCTGAGGGCACGGGCAAGAAACGGCGCAGTCCGGCTTTTCTTGCTCGCAGCGACTTTCTGCGGCGTGCCGGTCACGACGATTTTGCCGCCCTGATCTCCCGCACCCGGGCCGATGTCGATCACCCAGTCGCTCTGCGCCACTACGCGCATTTCGTGCTCGACCACAATCACCGTATGCCCCGCCGTCACCAGCGTGTCCAGTTGTTCGAGCAAGCGGTCGACGTCTCGCGGGTGCAGCCCGGTGGTCGGCTCATCCAACACATACAACGTCGCGCCGCGCTGGTTGCGCTGCAGTTCAGTGGCCAGTTTGATCCGCTGAGCTTCGCCGCCGGACAACTCCGTCGCCGGTTGCCCAAGGCGCAGGTAACCGAGGCCAATATCTCGCAAAACCTCCAGCGAACGGCGGATCGGCGGTTGTTCGGCAAACACCGTCACCGCCTCGTCCACGGTCAATTGCAGCACCTGCGCGATGCTCAGCCCCTGCCACTGCACCGCGAGCGTTTCGGGGTTGTAGCGTGCGCCATGGCAGGTCGGGCATGGCGCATAGACACTGGGCATGAACAGCAACTCGACACTGACAAAACCCTCGCCCTCGCAGGTCGGGCAACGACCCTTGGCAACGTTGAAGGAAAACTGCCCGGCGTCGTATCCCGCCGCACTCGCTTCGCTGGTCGCGGCGAACAATTTGCGCACGTTGTCGAACAGCCCGGTGTAGGTCGCCAGATTCGAACGCGGTGTTCTGCCAATGGGTTTCTGGTCGACCTGCACCAGACGCTTGATCGACTCAAGCCCGGCGCTGACCTGGCCGGTGCTGGCAGTCGGGGTATCGTCCTCCAGATTGAGTTCTTCCTGCTCGGCGTCACTGACACTGCGCCCGAGCTGCGCGCCGACCAGTTCCAGCAGCGCCTGGCTGACCAGGCTCGATTTGCCGGAACCGGAGACGCCAGTGACCGAGGTGAAACAACCCAACGGAAATTCGGCGCTGAGGTTATTGAGGTTGTTGCGTGTGACGCCGTCGAGTTTTAGCCAACCCGAAGGTTTGCGCGCGACGCGGGTCGGCCGTTGCTGTTCGGCGAACAGGTAGGCGCGGGTCTGCGACTGCTCGATGACCGCCAGCCCGGCAGGCGGACCGCTGTAGAGAATCTGTCCGCCCTTTTCGCCCGCTGCCGGGCCGACGTCGATCAGCCAGTCGGCGCGGCGCATGGTGTCCAGGTCGTGCTCGACCACAAACACGCTGTTGCCGTCGGCCTTCAGACGCTGCAAGGCCTCGAACAGCGCCTCGCCGTCCGCCGGGTGCAGGCCGGCGGAAGGTTCGTCGAGCACGTAGATCACACCAAACAGTTGCGAGCCCAATTGGGTGGCCAGGCGCAGGCGCTGCAATTCCCCGGACGACAGGGTCGGTGTGCTGCGTTCCAGCGCCAGATAACCGAGGCCAAGATCGGTCAGGGTGCTGACCCGCTCCAGCAAATCCTCGGCAATGCGCTGTGCGGCCAGGCGCTTTTCCAGCGACAGGTTCGGCGTATGGCGCACGTCCGGCGCGTTGGCGTGGCCGCTGGCGCCATGGGCCACACGCTGCTGCCGGGCTTCGCGGGTCTGGTTGTGGGTGAGGGTTTCGCCGGTTTCATCGGCGTGTTCCAGCCAGCTCGCGTCCGCCACCGGTTTCAAGACTTCGGCGACTTGCAGCAACGGCATTCGCGACAACTCACCGATGTCATGGCCGGCAAACGTCACCGACAGCGCCTCGCGCTTGAGGCGCTTGCCATCGCACAACGGGCACAGGCTACCGAGCATGAATTGCGACACGCGCTTCTTCATCAGCGCACTTTGCGAATGGGTGAAGGTGTGCAGGATGTAGCGCCGGGCGCCGGTGAACGTGCCCTGATAGCTCGGTTCCATTTTGCGCTTGAGGGCGACGCGGGTTTCTTCCGGCGTCAGCCCGGCGTACACGGGAACGGTCGGCGTTTCCTCGGTGAAGAGAATCCAGTCGCGCTGTTTTTTCGGCAGCTTGCGCCATGGAATATCGACGTCGATGCCCATGGTCACCAGGATGTCGCGCAGGTTCTGTCCCTGCCAGGCCAGCGGCCAGGAGGCCACGGCACGCTGGCGGATGGTCAGCTCGGGATCGGGCACCATCAACGCTTCAGTCACTTCGTAGACCCGGCCAAGCCCATGACAATCGGGGCAGGCGCCTTGCGGTGTATTCGGCGAAAAATCCTCGGCGTACAGCATCGGATGGCCCGGAGGGTAACTCCCGGCGCGCGAGTACAGCATGCGGATCAGGCTCGACAGCGTGGTCACACTGCCCACCGACGAACGCGTACTCGGCGTACCCCGCTGTTGCTGCAGGGCCACGGCCGGTGGCAGGCCCTCGATGGAGTCGACGTCCGGCACACCGACCTGATCGATCAGCCGCCGCGCATAAGGCGCTACCGATTCAAAGTAGCGCCGCTGGGCTTCGGCGTACAACGTCGAAAACGCCAGCGACGACTTGCCCGAGCCCGACACGCCGGTGAACACCACCAGCGCATCCCGGGGGATGTCGACATCAACGTTCTTCAGGTTGTGTTCACGGGCGCCGCGCACGCGAACCATGCCGGCGGCGGAATTGGAGCTGCGCTTGGAGGTCATTGGCCAGCCTTGGTCAGGGGATTCGAAGCTCAGGCACTGAGCACGGAACGGATCATCTGCAACAACGCTTCGGGGCCATAAGGCTTGCCGAGCAAATGGGTGTCGGGACTGAGCTGGTGATTGCGCGAGATGATGTCGCGGGTGTGGCCGGAGGTGAACAGTACCGCCACCGGCGGCATTTGCACCTTGGCCCACGCCGCCAGATCGGAGCTCTTGATCAGCCCGGGCATGACCACGTCGGTGAAGATCAGGTCGACCCGAGCGCCTTCCATCAACATCTGCATGGCTGCGTCGCCATTACCGGCGATCAGCACACGGTAGCCTTCTTCGCGCAACAGTTCGACCGCCGAGGTGCGCACCGCTTCGTTGTCTTCGACCACCAGAATGGTTTCGTTGCCGCCCGCCTGCTGTCGACGCACACCGGGTGTCTCATCGATCAGCGGCCGCAGGCTGCGCGGGAAATACAACTGCACCCGCGTGCCCTCGCCGACCTGGCTGTCGATCTCGACATGCCCGCCGCTCTGTTTGACGAAACCGAACACCATGCTCAATCCGAGGCCCGTGCCCTGCCCGTCGGCCTTGGTGGTGAAGAACGGTTCGAAGACCTGCTCCAGCATGTGCGGCGCAATGCCCACGCCGCTGTCACTGACCGAGACCCGCACGAAATCCCCCGGCACGATGCCCTTGCCGGCGCAGAACGCCCGGTCGAGCGAGGTGTTGGCGGCGCCGAGCACGATGGTGCCCTCGCCTTTCATGGCGTCCCGGGCATTGATCGCCAGATTGAGAATGGCGTTTTCCAGCTGGTTGCGGTCGACGTTGATGTGCCACGGTTCTTTGGGCAACTGGACGTCGATCTGAATGGTTTCCCCCAGCGCCCGTTGCAGCAATTCGCCGACGCCCTCGAAGATCTGCCGTGGATCACACACCGCCGGCGACAGCGGCTGGCGCCGGGCAAACGCCAGCAGTTGCGAGGACAGCTTGGCACCGCGCTCCACCGCCGCCAACGAGGCGCTGACCCGCCGTTGCACGTTGGCATTGTTCGGTTCGTGCCGCGCCAACAGGTGCAGGTTGCCGGCGATCACTTGCAACAGGTTGTTGAAATCGTGGGCCACGCCGCCGGTAAGGCCGCCGATGGCTTCGAGCTTCTGCGACTGGCGCAGTTGCTCTTCGGCGCTCAGGCGCGCTTCGACTTCATCGGCGACGCGCTGTTCGAGGTTGCGGGTGAACTTGAGCAGGGATTCTTCGGCGGTCTTGCGTTCGTGGATGTCGATCAGCACGCCGGGGAAACGGAACGCCTGGCCCTGCTCATCGAACTCGCATCCGCCGCTGGCCAGTACCCACAGATGACTGCCATCGGCGCGCAGTACGCGGTATTCAGCGTTGTACGGTTCGCCGGTGCGCACCGAGTTCTCGACACATTCCTGCACCCAACTGCGGTCATCGGGATGAATGTGCGCTTCGGCAATGTGCTGCGGCAGGTTGGTCAGGTCCTGGTCCGGCGGAAAGGAAAAGGTGCGGGCGAATCGCTCGTCCGCCGACAGCACGTTGTTTCTCACGTCCCAGACAAACGAACCGAGCAATGCCCCGGCATTCAGCGCCAGGCGAACCCGCTCGTTGTCGGCGCGATAGGCATCTTCAGCGGCCTGGCGCAGGCGTTCGGACAGCACCAGTTCAGTGGTTTCCACCACCATCGCCATCACGCCCGAAGGCACCCCGGCATCATTGGCCACCGGGCTGTAATAAAGGTCGAGCCAGACATCCTCGGGCACGCCATCGCGTAGCAGCACCAGTACTTTGTTGCGATATTCGAGGGTGCCGCCGGCCAGACAGGTGTCGACCACATGCCGGTTGAAATCGGCGACTTCCGGCCAGCCCAGTTCCACCGGCACGCCCAAAAGGTACGGATGCCGGCCGCCGGCGAATCGCGAGTAAGCGTCGTTGTAGATCATGTGGCCGGCATGGCCCCAGAGCATGACCATCGGCAACGGCGAGGCGAGCATCAGCTGCACCGTGCTGCACAGGCTGGCCGGCCAGGTTTCGAGAGGGCCCAGGTCGGTCCCGCTCCAGTCAAAGGCGCGGATGCGTCCGGCCATCTCGCCCTGCCAGCCGTCACACCCGTGGCTATCGGATAAAAACTGCATCGACTGCTTCAACGCCTTGTGGTTGGTTCGCTCGATCGCTACGCCCGATGACGTGGCACCCGTCTGTTTCGAGCGCATCGGGCAGCGATGGTTTCATAGAGGTATAGCCGATTTCACTGGCGGCCGGCGCTCAGACTTCGATCAGGTGTTTGAGCGGGTGGTAGCCGGTCTTGAGCTTCGCAGCGACGTCGAGAATCGCCTTCTGGATGCCGTCCAGGTGCATGCAGGTCAGCTCGATGGCCGCGCTCTGATTGCCGGCCTCGATGTACTCGATCAGGCGCAGATGCTCGTCGTCGCGGCAGGCTTCGTGGCTGTCGTCATCCAGCGCGGCGGCATACAGCGAGGCGCGGGAAATCAGCTTCTGGAACCAGTCGAGCAGCACCGGGTTGTTGAGGCTGCGGGCCAGTTTGAGGTGGAACTCGCCAAGCAGGTGAATCAGCCGCTCGTGGTCACCGGCCGCATGGGCCTCGTCTTCCAGCAGCAGGTGCTCGCGCAGGTCTTGCATCGCAGCGGAGTCCTTGCGTCGGCACAGTTCGGTGACGATGCCGATCTCGATCAGGCGCCGGGTTTCGAACAGCGAACGGATCTCTTCATCGCTGGGCAGCGACACCGACGCACCTTTATTGGGCTCGGTGGTGACCAGTCCGTCGGCCTCCAATTGCTTGAGCGCGGCCCGAACCGACGTGCGGCTGACATTGAACAATTCCGCCAGCGACGCCTCGCCCAGTTTCATCCCCGGACGCAGCGAGCGCTTGCTGATCGCCTCGTAAACCCCTTGGTAGACGCGGTCGACCGTGGTTTCCGTTTTCTTCTCGGTCATTCAAAAGCTCCTTCAATGCTGGCAACGCTGCCCGACGAACGACTCAGTCTGGGAAATGGGGGTTGCGCAAGCAGATTAATCCGGGTATTTCTAAATTGCATTCAAATATTGCATACAATAATTAGAGGATTGCACCATTATGGGTCAACCAATAGCAATTGAAGTGCGTAATGTCTCCAAACGGTACTCTGACGATCCTGGCCTCGCGCCGGCCCTCGATAACGTGTCGGTGAACATCGCCGACAACGAGTTCTTCACCCTCCTCGGCCCTTCGGGCTGCGGCAAAACCACCTTGCTGCGCACCATCGCCGGTTTCGAACACGTCAGCGACGGCGAGATCCGTCTGGCGGGCGAAACGGTCAATCACCTGCCGCCGTTCAAGCGTCGGGTCAACACAGTGTTCCAGAGTTACGCGCTGTTTCCGCACATGAGTGTCGCGCAGAATATCGCCTTCGGCCTCGAGATGCAGGGTCTTGATCGCAAGACGATTCCCGGACGGGTCGACGAGATGCTCGCGCTGGTGCAGATGGAGCACCTGGCCGGGCGCAAACCGGCGGAACTGTCCGGCGGCCAGCAGCAGCGCGTGGCTCTGGCCCGGGCCCTGGCGCCGAAACCGAAAGTGCTGTTGCTCGACGAGCCGCTGTCGGCGCTGGACCTGAAGCTGCGCAAGGAAATGCAGGTCGAACTCAAGCGCGTGCAGCAGGAAGCCGGGATCACTTTCATCTTCGTCACCCACGATCAGGAAGAAGCCCTGACCCTGTCCGACCGGATTGCGGTGATGTCCGCCGGCAAAATCCTGCAGATCGGCACCCCGACCGACATCTATGAACGCCCGCAGCACCGTTTCGTCGCCCAGTTCATCGGCGACATCAACTTCCTCCCCGGCCAGCTCAAGCGCGGCGAGCACAACGAAAACATTTTCGTGCCCAACGGCATGCCGGTGGAAATCCCCTGCCCGCCCCAAGGCGTCAATGGCAGCAGCGTGCAACTGGCATTTCGTCCCGAGCGTTCACAACTGGTCGGAGCGGATCAGCCGCATCATCTGCGCGGGGTGATCGAGGCCGTGCTGTATGTCGGCACCGCGACCCTGTACCAGTGCCGTTTGAACAACGACATCAAAGTCATGCTGCGGGAAAACAACGAAGGTCTGAACCGTGGTCGTGCAGTAGGTGAGCGCGTGGCGGTGCACCTGCCGCCTCAGGCCTGCCTGTTGATGGAGGCCTGAGATGAGCGTCAGCAGCACTTCCCCCTCCCTCAACCGCGCGCTGCTGCTCAGCCCGGTGGTGTTGACCCTGCTCGCCCTGATCGCCATTCCGCTGGGGATCATGGGTTACATCAGCCTGTTGCCACGCAACACCTACGGCGGCGTCGACTGGCAGGCCCAATGGCAACTGCAGAGTTACGTGCAGCTGTTTTTCCAGGAAGGTTTCGACGGCGAACTGGAGCTGAACTGGGTCTACGCCCAGGCGCTGCTGCGCTCGGTGTTCCAGGCCGGTGGCACCACGGTGCTGTGCTTCCTGTTCGGATTTCCGGTGGCGCTGTGGATGTCGAGCCTGACCCCGCGCCGACGAAACCTGATGGTGTTGCTCATCACCATTCCGTTCTGGACCAACCTGCTGATCCGCAACTACGCGTGGCTGATCATCCTGCGTGAACAGGGCTGGGTTGCCCAGAGCCTCAACGCGCTGTTCCCGAGTGCCGGCGGCATCACCCTGCTCTACAACGATTTCGCGGTCAGCGTCGGCCTGGTCTACAGCTTCCTGCCGTTCATGATCCTGCCGATCTACTCGACCCTGGAAAAACTCGACTGGCGTCTGGTGGAAGCCGCCTACGACCTGGGCGCCAACCGCTGGCATGCCCTGCGCCGGATCATCCTGCCGCTGTCGATGCCCGGCGTGATTGCCGGTGCGTTGCTGGTGTTCGTGCCGAGCCTGGGCGCCTTCATCACCCCGGCGATCCTCGGCGGCGGCAAGACTTTGATGATCGGCAACCTGATCCAGCAGCAATTCGGCACCGCGCGCAACTGGCCGCTGGGCAGTTCGCTGTCGTTCCTGTTGCTGGGGATTCTGCTGCTGTCACTGGTGCTCTACGCCCTCTACAGCCGCAGCGCGGCGAAAACCCTGAACCGGGGAGCGAAAGCATGATTTCTCTGCACCTGAAAAAACTCCCCGCGACCCGGGAAATCAGCCTGCTGATCCTTGCCTACCTGTACGTGCCGATCCTGGTATTGATCGCCTACAGCTTCAACGCCAACCGCTCGGCGACGGTGTGGACCGAGTTCTCGTTTGCCTGGTACGGGCGGATCCTGGCCAACCCGTCGATCCAGACTGCCGCGCTGAACTCGATCATCGTCGCGACCATCGCCACGGTGTGCGCCACGGCAATTGCGCTGCTCGCAGCACTGGCGACTTACCGGCCGTTCTACGGACAGAAAATGGTCGAGGGCGGGATCAACCTGCCGCTGATCCTGCCGGAGATCGTCACCGCCGTGGCCACCCTGCTGCTGTTCATGGCGCTGGGGATCAAGCTCGGGCTGATGACGGTGATCGTCGCGCACATCGGCTTCTGCATTCCGTTCGCTTACCTGCCGATCCGTGCACGGCTCAACGATCTGGACAAGAGCCTGCTGGAGGCCGCCAACGACCTGTACGCCAACCCGTGGCAGGTGTTCCGCCGCGTGACCTTGCCGCTGCTGTGGCCGGCGGTGTTGTCCGGTTCGGTGCTGGCGTTCGTGGTCAGCCTCGACGATTTCATCATGACCTTCTTCGTCGCCGGCCCCGGTTCGACCACGTTGCCGGTGTACATCTTCTCGGCGATCAAGGCTGGCGTAACGCCCGAGATCAACGCGATTTCGACCCTGATGCTGGTGATTTCCATCGTGCTCGTGGTGCTGGCCTTCTGGCTCGGCCAACGCGGCAAACAACAATAAACCTGGAGCGCTCTCATGAAATTGAAAAACATGCGTCTGGCAGTATCCGGTCTGGCCCTGAGTTGTTTCACCGCGTTCGGCGCCCACGCCGCCGAGCCCAAAGAGCTGTTTTTCTACAACTGGACCGATTACTACCCGGTGGACCTGCTGGCCAAGTTCGAAAAAGAGACCGGGATCAAGGTCACCATGGACGGCTACGACAGCAACGAAACCCTGCTCGCCAAGTTGCAGGCCGGCGGCGCGGCGTATGACGTAATCGTGCCGTCGCAGTCGATCATGCAGACGCTGATCAAACAGGATCTGCTGCTGGAAATCGACACGCCAACCCTGAGCAACTTCCAGTACGTCAAAGGCCCGTTCCGCGACCCGAGCTTCGACCCGGGCCGCAAGTTCTCGGCGCCGTATCTGTGGGGCACCACCGGTTTCTCCTACGACAGTGCCCGGGTGCCCGGCGGCAAACTGGATGATTCGTGGAAAGAGTTCTTCGAGCCGCGCAAGGAACTGCAAGGCCAGCTCGCCGCCCTCGACACCTCCAGCAGCGTGATCAACGCCGCCAGCCATTACCTGAACGTCGACGAATGCACGGAAAACCCGCAGGACGCTAAGCGCATCCTCGAGCTGCTGCAAAAGCAGAAACCGTTTTTGAAGATGTACAGCTCCGACAACACCGTCGACCGGATGGCCTCGGGCGAAGTGATCATGATGCAGAACTGGAACGGCTCGACGGCCCGCGCCACGTTGCAGAAGAGCACGATCAAATACGTGTACCCGAAAGAAGGCCTGGCGATGTTCCAGGACAACTTCGCCGTACCGAAAAGCGCGCCGCATCCGGGCAACGCGAAGATCTTTATCGACTGGATGATGAAACCGGAGAACGCGGCGGCCGTGTCCAACGCGATTGCCTATGCCAACGGGATACAGAGCGATCAGTTGCTGGATGCGAAATGGAAGGTCATGGACGCGATCAACATGCCCGAGGAATACGCCTCGCGACTGCGGCCGGAGAAGGAATGCAGCAACAAGGCGCGGGAGCTGCAGGATCGGATCTGGTCGAAGCTTAAGGGTTGATTGCCTGACTTGAACCGGTGGCGCTGCCATCGCTGGCATGCCAGCGATGAGGCCCGCCCAGACAACATAGAAACAGAGGTATGAAATGTCCCACCCCCGCTGGCTCAGAAACACCCGCCCCTACGGCGCCCCCGCCGAAGACCTGCTGATTGAAAACGGCAAGTTCACCCAACGCCGTCCGGCCTCGAATACGCCGTTGGCCGCCACCGACATCGACGGCCAGAACCAGCTGCTCACCGCCCCGTTGGTGGAAAGCCACGTCCACCTCGACAAGACCCTGTACGGCCAACCCTGGCGCCCGAACAGCGCCGGCCCGACGCTCAAGGACTACATCAGCAACGAGCGCCGCGTCCTGCGCGAAGTCAAAGCGCCGATTGCCGAACGCGCCGGCGCGTTGTTGGAAAACTGCATCGCCCGGGGTTCGCTGACCATGCGTTGCCACGTCGACATCGACCCGGAATTCGGCCTGCGTCACGTCGAAGCCATGCAACAACTGCGCGAAACCTACAGCGACCTGATCGACCTGCAACTGGTGGTCTTCCCGCAAACCGGCCTGATCAGCCGCCCCGGCACCGCCGAGCTGATGCGCGAAGCCATGGCACTGGGCGTGGAAAACGTCGGCGGGCTCGACCCCTGCGGCATCGACAACGACCCGATCGCGCAACTGGAATTCGTGTTCAAACTGGCCCGCGAATTCCAGCGTGGCGTCGATATTCACCTGCACGACAAGGGTGAACTGGGTCTGTGGCAGATCGCCCGGATCGCCGATTACACCGAACGTTTCAACCTGCAGAACCGGGTGATGATCAGCCACGCCTATTGCCTCGGCATGTTGCCGTGGAGCCAGGTCAAACCGGTCGCCGAACGCCTTGCGGCACTGGGGATTTCGCTGATGAGTTCGGCGCCGGCCGATTGCGCGGTGCCGCCGTTTCTGGCGCTGCGCGAGACCGGCGTCAACGTGTGCCTGGGCTCCGATGGCATTCGCGATGCGTGGTCGCCGATGGGTAATGGCGACATGCTCGAACGGGCGATGTTGCTGGCGTTTCGTTTCGACCTGGGCAAGGACGATGAACTGGCGGCGGCGTTCGAAGCGGCGACGGTCAACGGTGCGCGCGCACTGGGGATCAAGGATTACGGTTTCGCCATCGGTCGGCCGGCGGACTTTCTGCTGATGCCGGTCGAAACCCTTGGCGAAGCAGTGGTCGCGCGGCCGGTGCGTCAGGTCTATCGCGGCGGCGAATTGATCGCCAGCGGCGGTCGCTTGCTGGGCAGCCGTCTGTGAAACGGATCGGCCTGAAGGCCAGTTGCGTGGTCGGTTTCGACGGCACGCAGCATATGCTGTGGCGCGACGGCGAAGTGGTGTTTGCCGGCTCGCGCATCGAGTTTGTGGGGCGCGGTTATCAAGGGCCGGTGGATCAGTGGATCGACTACGGTAACGCGCTGATCGGCCCCGGCTTCATCGATCTCGACGCCCTCGGCGATCTCGATTCCACCGTGCTGACCCTGGACAACGGCGATGAACGCAGCATGGGTCGTATGTGGTCGGCGGAGTATCTGGCGGCCGGCCCGCGTGAGTCGTTCAGCCCCGAAGAAGAAGTCTTCAAATACCGTTACGCCTTCACCCAGTTGATCCGCAACGGCATCACCACGGCGATGCCGATCACCTCAATGTACTACCGCGAATGGGCGGAGACCTACGACGAGTTCGCCGCTGTCGCCGACGTGGCGGGCGAACTGGGGCTGCGCACCTACCTCGGCCCCTGCTACATGAGCGGCATGAGTTACTGGCGCGCCGACGGCACCCTCGCCCATCACTGGGATGAGGCGCGGGGTCTGGCCGGACTGGACGCAGCCGAACGGTTTTTCAAGGATTTCGATGGTGCGCATGCCGGGCTGATTCGCGGTGCGCTGCTGCCGGATCGCATCCAGACCTGCACCCCGGCGCTGCTGCAACGCACCTCCGCCCTGAGTCGCGAACTGAATGCACCGATGCGTCTGCACTGCTGTCAGGCGCCCGGTGAAGTGGCGATGGTCGAGCAGTTGCGCGGCACCTCGCCGCTGGGCTGGTTGCAGCAACTGGATTTGCTCACCTCGCGCAGCCTGTTGCCCCACGGCATCTACACCTCGGGCGATGACGATCTGCAACGGGTCATCGACGGCGGCGCGAGTCTGGTGCACTGCCCGCTGGTGTTCGCCCGTGACGGCGAAGCGCTGAACTCGTTTGGCCGCTACCGCGCCAAAGGCATCAACTTTGCCCTCGGCACCGACACCTGGCCGGCGGACTTGTTGGCCAACATGCGCCACGGTTTGAACATCGCCCGATTGATGGAGGGCGGCCCGGCGCTGACCAGCAGCCTCGATCTGTACAACGCCGCCACCCTCGGCGGCGCCAAAGCGTTGGGCCGTGACGATCTCGGTCGCCTGGCCCCCGGTGCCAAGGCCGACATCACCGTGTTCAGCCTGCGCGGCCTGCATCTGGGCCCGCTGTTCGATCCACTGAAAAATTTGCTGCTGGCCGGGTGCGGCGACGACTGCATCGCCAGTTACATCGACGGTCGCTGCGTGATGCACGACGGCCAGGTCAACGGCGTCGACTACCCCGCCCTGCAACGCCAGGCCCAACGCCAATACGAAAAACTGATGCGCAGCCACAGCGACCGGGCCTTTGGCCGACCGGACTGGAAAACCCTGTTCCAGCCGGCCATTCCGTTCGCCGACGACTACAGCGCCGAGGCGCCGTTGAGCGCCATCGATCCACTTCTTTAGAGAACACTGCCATGCACAGCTTCGATTTCAGCCAACTGAGCCCACGGGAAAAATACAAGATTCTGATCGGCAGCGTGGTGCCGCGCCCGATCGCACTGGTCACCACCATCGACGGCGAAGGCCGGGTCAATGCGGCGCCGTTCAGCTTCTTCAATGCGCTGTCGGCGGACCCGCCCATTCTCGCGCTTGGTGTCGAGAACTACGGCGACCAGAGTCCCAAGGACACCACCCGCAATATCCAGATGAACCAGGAATTCACCGTCAACATCGTCAACGATGCGCTGGTGGAGGCCATGAACGTCTGCGCCGTGCCGTTCGCGCCGGGTTTCGATGAATTGACGGCTGCCGGCCTGACGGCAATCCCCGGGACTTCGGTCAAATGCCCGCGAATCGGCGAAGCACCGGTGGCGCTGGAATGTCGGCGGATGATGGCGCTGAACATCGGTCAGTCGCGGGAGATCATTTTTGGCGAGGTGTTGATGGCCCATGTACGCGACGAGTTGATCGATCCGAAAACCCTTTACATCGATCAACTGGGGCTGGATGCGATCGGGCGCATGGGCGGCCATGGTTATGCACGGACCCGGGATTACTTCGACCTGCCGACCCGCTCGTTGCAAGCGTGGACGGAGGCGCCGGGGGGTGGCGAGCGGTTCTGGCCCGCCAAATAAAACGGCGGCCCACCGAAGTGGGCCGCCGTGCTGATCGTTCCCACGCTCCGCGTGGGAACGATCAGTGCGAAACAGGTCGATCAGTCAGTGCCGTACTTCGGCGACCGTGGCCCGTACAACAGGCCTGCCGGATGACCGGCCGACAGCAGACGATTGCTGGCCACACCGGCAATCGGGAAGCCGGCATCGGTGGAGCTGTTGACGATCTGTTTCACCGCTGCGGTGATCAGTGCGCCGATCAGGCCGCCGCCACTGTTGTTGCCGCCCTCTTCACTCGACGCCCGGGCCGAACCGGTCCACAGGGTGGTGCCGGTTTTCAGGTCGACCAGTTTGGCGCTGGCGGTCACGGCAGTTTCGCTGCTGATCACCATGTAGCGCGTACCGTACTCGCTGACGGTGATGTACAGCGCCGCGTCGGCACCGAAGATTTCATGCAGTTTGTTGGTCGGTGCCTGATGAATGTCATCCGGCGTGGTCAGGCCGTTCTGGCGGAACGTCTCGTCGACCAGGGTGATCGGCAATACGTAGTAACCGGCTTCGGCCAGCGGGAACGTCACTTGCGACAACAGGCTGTAGGACGCCTTGACGTCCGGCGAGGTGTTCAGCGGCGGCAGCACCAGAATGGATTTCGGGCGCGCTTGCTTGTAAGCCGAATAGTCCACGGCCTTCGGTGCAACGCAGCCGCCCAGAACGGTCAGCGCCAGGCCCGCAGCCAGCAGTTTCAAGGCACGCGAGATCATTTGGCGTCCTCGGTCTTGGCGTTTTTAAGCAGAAAATCCATGTACGTGCCGGACTCGGGGAACAGGGTCTTTTCGGTGCGCAGCTGCTGCACCATCTGATCGTCCTTGCCCATGCTCAGGTACAACAGACCGAGGTGTGCGTGATAACCCGGCGGTACCGGCTTGCCACTGGCGCGGATTTTTTGCAGATCGGCTTCCAGCGCTTCGGCCTGGGCTTCTTTCGGCGTTTCGCTTTTGAAGTATTCGTAGACTTGTGGCTGGTAGCCTTCCCACTGATACAGGGTTTGCGGGCTGCTGCAACCAGCCAGCAAGGCGCTGGCGGTCAGTGTCAGGGCCATCAGCGACCGGGACAGGGACAGATTCATGGTGTGTTGCTCCTTGCGATGGGCGTCTATCAGTTGCCCGGTTTCCAGGCACCGGCGTTCATGCCATCGACCAGACGATTGATCGCCTCGCGCATGGCCAGATCGAGGACTTTGCCGTTGAGGGTGGAGTCGTAGGCAGCGGTGCCGCCGAAGCCGATGATTTCGCGGTTGGACAAGGCGTATTCGCCGGCGCCCTGGGTCGAATACACCACTTCGGAAGTGCTGATGTTGACGATGTTCAGGTTGACCTTGGCGTAGGCGACCTGGGTCTTGCCACGGCCGAGAATGCCGAACAGTTGGTGATCGCCGGTCTCTTTGCGGCCGAACTCAGTGACATCACCGGTCACCACGTAATCGGCGCCTTTCAGACGCTGGGCCTGGCCCTTGATCGCCGCTTCCTGCTGGATCTCGCCCATGTTGTCGCGGTCGAGCACGGAGAAACGGTTGGTCTGCTGCAAGTGAGTGATCAGGATGGTCTTGGCCTGACCGCCGAGACGGTCGACGCCGTCGGAGAAGATCCCGCGCATGTAGCTCGAACGGTTGTCGAACTTGCCCACGGCCATCGGGATACGGACACCGGACCAGGCTTGAGAGGCGCTTTCCACCTTGGCCACCGGCAGTGCGCGGGAGCTTTCGGTGGCGCAACCGGAAAGCGAGCCGGCCAGGGTGCCGAGGACGGCAATCGCAACGCCCGAGACCAACATCCGGGAGATCATTCTCACTGTGCATTCCTTCTGAAAAATGATGTGTCCCGGCACCGCAAAGTCGTGGGGGATCGGGAAAGGGGCGGCATTATGCCAAAGTGCCACCACTGAAGACAGGTTTTTTTGACGTCAGCAAATTGGCTTTCGTATCGGCCAGCAGCCGTCAGTTGCCGATCGTTCCCACGCTCCGCGTGGGAATGCATCCCGTGACGCTCTGCGTCACAGTGGACGCGGAGCGTCCATGGCGGCGTTCCCACGCAGAGCGTGGGAACGATCACTAACGATCAACACAGGTTCAGAGGTTGTCAGTGGAAATCGCGGCTTTGCACCCGAATCCCGTTGAGTAACGGACTGAGGTCACTCAAGCGTCCGGCAATCAGATGCCGGACTTCGCCTTCACGCTCCCAGCGGCCATCGACCTTGAGCAATTGCGAGCCGACCAGCACCTGACGCTGGCGCTCGGCCAGATCACGCCAGACCACCACGTTGACGTTGCCGAACTCGTCCTCCAGCGTCACGAAGGTCACGCCGCTGGCGGTGGCCGGTCGTTGGCGGCCGGTCACCAGCCCCGCCACGCTGACCGGTCGCCCGTGCTCGACCTCCAGCAACTCCCGGGAGCTGCGACAGCGTCGTGCCCGCAACTCATCGCGCAACAACGTCAGCGGGTGCGGCCCCAGCGTGGTGCCGAGAGTGGCGTAATCGGTGAACAAATCTTCGCTGACACTCGGCGTCGGCAGCACCACATCGGGCTCTTCCTGACTCGGCAGCCCGGCAAACAGTCCAAGCTGCTTCTGCACCCCGGCCACTTCCCAGCGTGCCCGATGGCGGTGACCGGCCAGATCGCGTAACGCACCGGCATCCGCCAGCAATGCCTGGGCCCGACTGTCGAGCCCGGCCCGTTCGCCCAGATCGGCGACATCGGCAAACGCGCCCCTCGTGCGAGCCTTTTCAATACTCCGTGCATCTTCCTCGCGAAACCCCTTGATCATCCGCAGCCCCATGCGGATTGCCGGTTGCTCGCCGGTGATCGGCTCCAGGCTGCAATCCCAGTCACTGGCGCGCACGTCCACCGGACGGATCTGCAAATGATGCCGGCGCGCATCCTGAAGAATCTGATCCAGGCTGTAGAAACCCATCGGCCAGCTGTTGATCAGCGCACAGGCAAACGCCGCCGGTTCGTGGCACTTGAGCCAGCAACTGGCATAGGTCAACAAGGCAAAACTGGCGGCATGGGACTCGGGAAAACCGTAACTGCCGAAGCCTTTGATCTGTTCGAAGATCTGCGCGGCGAATTCCGGGGTGTAGCCGTTTTTCTTCATGCCGGCAGCCAGCCGTTCCTTGTGCGGCTCCAGCCCGCCGTGGCGTTTCCACGCGGCCATGGAACGGCGCAACTGATCGGCCTCGCCGGGGCTGTAGTCGGCGGCGACAATGGCGATCTGCATCACCTGTTCCTGAAACAGCGGCACGCCGAGGGTGCGTTTGAGCACCACTTCCAGTTCCGGTGACGGGTAGGTTTCCTTTTCTTCCTTGTTCCGGCGGCGCAGGTACGGATGCACCATCCCGCCCTGGATCGGCCCCGGCCGGACGATGGCCACCTCGATCACCAGGTCGTAGAAGTTTTGCGGTCGCAAACGCGGCAGCATCGACATCTGCGCCCGGGACTCGATCTGGAACACGCCGATGGTGTCGGCGCGGCTGATCATGTCGTAGGTCGGGCGATCGTCAGGCGGGATGGTGGCCAGGCTCAGATCCTGATTGCGATGACGGCGCAGCAGGTCGAAACAGCGGCGAATCGCGCTGAGCATGCCGAGGGCGAGGATATCCACCTTGAGCAACCCGACGGCGTCGAGATCGTCCTTGTCCCACTGGATGATCGTGCGGTCGGCCATGGCGGCGTTTTCCACCGGCACCAGCGTGTCCAGCGGTTGCTCGGAAATCACGAAACCGCCGGGGTGCTGCGACAAATGTCGGGGGAAGCCGATCAATTGCCCGGTCAGGCTCAGCACCCGGTGCAGGATCGGGCTGTCCGGGTCGAAGCCATTTTCGCGCAAGCGCTCCACGGGCGGCGTTTCATCGCTCCAGTGGCCGCAGCAGTCGGCCAGCGCATTGATCTGGTCCGGTGGCAAGCCAAGCGCCTTGGCCACGTCGCGCACCGCGCCGGCGGCGTGATACGTGCTGACCACCGCCGTCAGCGCCGCACGACGGCGGCCATATCGGCGAAACACGTATTGCAGGACTTCTTCCCGGCGCTCGTGCTCGAAATCCACGTCTATGTCCGGCGGCTCGTTGCGCTCCCTCGACATGAAACGTTCGAACAGCAGCGTGGTGCGATCCGGGTCGATCTCGGTGATGCCCAAGGCAAAACACACCGCCGAGTTGGCCGCCGAACCCCGGCCCTGACAAAGGATTTTCTGCGCCCGTGCGTAACGCACCACGTCGTGCACGGTGAGGAAGTAGCTTTCGTAGCCGAGCTCGGCGATCAGTTCCAGCTCATCGTCGATCTGTTTGAGCACCTTGGGTTGCGCGCCTTGTGGCCAGCGCCAGGCGATGCCTTCTTCGGTCAAATGACGCAGCCAGGAACTGGCGTCGTGTTCCTCGGGCACCAGCTCTTTGGGGTATTGATAGCGCAACTGGCCGATGTCGAACGTGCAGCGGTGGGCCAGCCTCACCGATTCGTCCAGCAAGGTCTGCGGATACAACTCGCTCAATGCGTCGAGACTGCGCAGGTGCCGCTCGCCGTTGGGGTGCAGACGCAACCCGGCTTCGGCTACCGGAACGTGATGACGGATCGCAGTCATGGTGTCCTGCAAGGCACGGCGGCCACGGGCATGCATGTGCACATCACCGCTGGCCACCGCTGGAATCTGCAACTCACCCGCCAGACTCAGCAGCGCGGCCAGCCGCTGTTGATCGTTCTGCCCGCGATGCAACTGCACCGCCAGCCACAAACGTTCACCGAAGGTCTGTTTCAGCCAGCGGCCCTCTTCCACGTCATCGACCGTATCCGGCACCCACAGCACCAGCAATCCCGGCAGCGGTTCATTGAAATCTTCGCGCAGTATTTGATACTGGCCTTTCTGGGTACGCCGTCGAGCCTGGGTGATCAAGCCGCACAACGCCTGATAACCCTCGATGTTCTCGACCAGCAACACCAGTTTCGGGCCGTTCTCGATGCGCATCTCGCTGCCGATGATCAGCGGCAGCTCCACGGACTTCGCCGCTTGCCAGGCACGAACGATCCCGGCGAGGGTGCATTCATCAGTGATCGCCAGCGCCTGATAGCCGTGCTTTTTCGCCCGCTGGAACAACTCCAGCGCACTGGACGCACCGCGCTGGAAACTGAAATTCGACAGGCAGTGCAGCTCGGCATAGCCCTGATTCACGCGAACCAGCCCTGCAGCCACAACGGGCCGCCCTCACCCACTGCCCGGTACGCCCAGCCTTGCTGGCCGGCGCGGTTCTGGATCAGGTAATAGTCACGGCGCACGTCGTCACCGTCCCACCAGCCGGATTCGATCCGTTCCGGGCCCATGAGGATGCGCGCCGAACCTTCGGGCACGGTCTGCGGCTCGCCCAACAACCAACCCGGACGCTGCACGCCCGGCAATGCAGCGCAACGCTGTTTGTCGTCGGCGTTCTGCCACGCGCACTCCGGTCGATGATCGGCCTGGAAGCGCAGGCCCTGCACCGCGTCATCGCCCAGCCGCGCACGCAGGCGTTCGCGCAGTTGCTCCCAGGGCAAGGTCTGCTGCGGGCGGTCGTCGAACAGCTCCTGGAACTGCGGCACGAAACTCGGCAGGTCCTCGGCGCGCAGACGAAAACCGCGCACCGGGGCCTCGACCTGCACCTGCTCCAATCGGCCACGGGCCAGTTCAAAGAGCATCGCCGGATCGCGCTCGGCGCTGAGCAGGCCGACCTTGATCAGCGTGTCCGGCAACCCCGCATGTTCCAGATGCAGATCGAAGCGCTGCACGCCGCTGTCGCGTCCGCACAGAAACGCCGACAGATCACCGGTCAGGCGGCGCAACGGGAACAGCAGCGCCTGATGAGACTGCACGTCGAAATTGAGTTCGATGCGCACATCGAAGCGATCCGGCGGCAGGTAGAACGCCAGCGCCAGCGGCCGTGCGCCGAACAGCGTGTCCAGATGCTTGAGCATCGGTGCCTCGAAACGCCGGGCCAGGGCCTGACGCGGCAGACTCTGCACCTGATGGAGATTACGTAGTCCCATGCGCGACAACGCCGTGGCCACGCTCGGTTCAAGCCCGATGCGATCGACCGGCAGTTGCCCGAGGTGATGGCGCAGGGCTTCACCATCCGGCACCACCAGTCCGTCATAGGCGTTGGCCAACACCCGCGCCGCCACCGGGTTGGGCGCGGCGACGATGCGGTGACGAAAGCCCAGCTCCGTCAGCTCAGTACGTAATAGCGCTTCGAACTGCGCCCAGGAACCGAACAGCCCGAGGCTCGACTCGATCTCGAACACCACGGTGCGCGGGTAATGCACGCTGACCTGCGCGCTGAAACGATAGGCCCAGGCGGCGAGAAACTGCTGCCAGTGCTCGACCTCGGCCGCGTCGTAATCGACGGTGACAAAACCTTTGCTCATGGCCTGCGCGGCGGTCATCGACTGCCCCGGACGCAACCCCAATGCCCGCGCCGCCGGGTTGACCGCTTGCAGCACCCGGCGCTGGGCCGGGCCGCTGAGCAGCGCCAACGGTTGGTCGGGATCGGGACGTTGGCGCAGCACGGCGTCGAGGGCCAATTGCGGGAACAGAATGCAAACCCAGCGCATGGCGACCTCAATGCCCCACGGTAAAGGCAATCGGTGCGCTGCGCGCCAGCCCGCCCCGGCATTTGAGTACGCGCAATTGCGCCGGGCGGGCATCGATGGCAATGCGCAATGCGGCCGGCGACGGATTGACCGCTTCGCTCAAGGGTCGCCACGCGAACGCGAGGGTCTGGCCGGTTTCCGCCGCTACCTGCAAACGGCGCAAGGCGCGGTCATCGGCCTTGTGCGGCCAACACAGCACTGCGCCGCAACTGCCCGAACGCAGGCATTGTTCTGCCGCCCACAACGCATCGCGCTCGCTGGCCTGGATCACCGACAACTGACGCAGATCGACCCCGGCATTGGCCCAGGCCTGCGGATACGGCACGAACGGCGGCGCCACCAGCACGATGCGCTCGCCCGCCGCCGACAGCCGCGCCAGGGTCGGCCACACCAGTTGCAGTTCGCCGACACCGGGCCCGGCCAGCAGGATTTCGCTCAGCGCCGCTTCCGGCCAGCCGCCACTGGGCAAGGCGGCATCCAGCGCCGCGTGCCCGGTGGGTTGCGGGCTGGCGGCCGGTGGCGCAGGCCGGCCCTTCCAGACCTGGCCGCCATTGAACAGCGTATCCAGCGCGACGACGGCACCCATCAGCCTTGCCTCACCAGGCCGCAGAACACCCCTTCGATGGCCAGGTCCTGATCGGCCCGCACGACAATCGGCTGGTACGCCGGGTTGCGCGGCAACAGGCGAACCTCATCGCCGATCCGCTCGAAGCGTTTGATGGTGACCTCGCCGTCGAGCCGCGCCACCACGATCTGGCCGTTGAGCGCTTCGGGGTTGCGGCGTACGCCGACCAGATCGCCGTCGAGAATCCCGTCTTCGATCATCGAATCGCCCTGCACCCGCAACATGTAGTCGGGCGTACGGGAGAACAGCGCGGGGTCGAGCATCAGCCGATTGTGGATGTCGGCATCGGCGCCGATGGGCGCACCGGCGGCCACCCGGCCAAGCACCGGGACTTCGAGCAGTTCCGGCCGCGCCGGTTGCCCGAGCAAACGAATGCCCCGGGCCTGATGCGGATTGACCTCGATAAACCCGGCTTCGGTCAGCGCCAGCACATGCTTGCGCGCCACGCTGCGGGAGGCAAAACCAAAAGCCTCGCTGATTTCAGCGAGGCTTGGGGGCTGACCGTGTTCGGCGATGCGTTCGCGGATAAAGGTCAGGATGGCGGTACGGCGGGGAGTCAGAGTCGTCATGGAGTACATTTGTACTCCTGTGGGATTTTCCTGACAAGCACCGCCAGTCAGCTCGAATCCTGTGACTGATCGTTCCCACGCTCTGCGTGGGAATGCAGCCCGTGACGCTCCGCGTCACTGGACGCAGAGCGTCCCTAGAGGCATTCCCACGCGGAGCGTGGGAACGATCAGAAGCACGGCATCAGCTCAAACCGCGCTCCGCCAGAAACCCCGCGATGTAGTCGATAAACGCCACAACCTTGGCCGTCGCCCGCCGATGGCTCGGGTACACCGCCAGGATGTGCGGGCCAAAGCTGTCAGGGTCGATCTCGTAATCAGCCATGACCCGCACCAGTCGCCCGTCGGCGATATACGGCGCAGCGCTCCACAACGGCGTATGCAGCAAGCCGCGCCCGGCCAGGGCGCTGGCCAGCAGCAGGTCGTAATTGTCGCTGCGCAACAGTGGCGCCGCCGGTTGCGCCAGGCTCAGGCGCTGGCCGTCGCGTTCGGCCCACCAGAATTCGCGGCTGAGCAACGGATGCCGATACAGCAGCCATTCATGCTGATCGAGGGTCTGCGGCGTCACCGGCAAGCCCTTGCGCGCCAGGTATTCGGGGCTGCCGCACAGCGCCAGACGATTGCTGCCGACCACCCGCGCAATCAGCCCCGGCAAATCGTCATGACCTTCGCGCAGCGCCAGGTCGTAGCCGCTTTCCAGCAGATTGACGAATTCGTCGCACAAGTCCACTTGCAGGCTGATCTGCGGGTATTGCTGCAAAAAGCCGTCACACACCTGATCGAGAAACGCTCGCCCGTAAGCCAGCGGCGCGGTGATTTTCAGGCTGCCGCGCAGGCCGTGCTGCAACTGCTCGATTTCTTCGCTGGCCTCGTCCAGCCGTTGCAACACCTGTCGTGCGGTTTCCAGATAGAGCCGGCCGATTTCGGTCAGCAGGATCCGCCGCGTGCTGCGCTCGAACAACCGCGCGCCAAGTTCGGACTCCAGATGATTGACCGCTTTGGTCAGGGCCGACGGGGTCTTGCCCAATTGCTCGGCGGCGCGGCTGAAACTGCCGAGCTGCGCGGTGACCACGAACATTTTCAGTGCACCCAGCTTGTCCATGCTTTTTCCATTCAGGCAAAAACGTTTTTCGTGAGGGAGGCGTTCTGTCGGGCGTTGGCAGCCACTAATCTGGCCATCAGACGCAATAACAAGGAAATGTTCAATGAAAAGATTCATCCCGCTTTTCACCAAAAATGTCTTGATCGCCGCTGTGAGTTTTGCCTCGATGGAAGCCATGGCCGCCACCGATCTGGTGCTGCTCAACGGCAAGATTTTCACCGCCGACCGTGCTCAGCCGAAGGTTCAGGCGCTGGCCGTGGAGAACGGCAAGGTGCTGAAAGTCGGCACGGATGCGCAGATCAAAGCCTTGATCGAGCCCGGCACCCAAGTCATCGACCTTAAAGGCCAGGCGCTGATGCCCGGCCTGATCGACAGCCATTCCCACGCGATTTTCGGCGGGCTGGAAATGGTCTCGGCGAACATGGAAGACGACGTGGTCGGTCTTGATGAACTGGAAAAACGCCTGCGCGGCTGGCGTGACGACGGCAAGGCCCGGCATGGCGATGTGTTGAGCGTGGCCGGCATGAGTTCGGCGTACTGGGCCAAGGCTGAAGCGCTGGGCAAAATCTTCAACCACGGCGAATGGGCCAACGTGCCGGTGGTGTTCACCGGCAGTGATCACCACACGGCGTGGGCCAACAATGTGATGCTCAAGCGTGCGGGCATCGACGCCGCGCTGCTGAAAACCCTGCCTGACGCGGAAAAAGACACCATCGGCAAACTGCCCAGCGGCGAGCCGAACGGCTTTGTGGTCGATGCCGGTTGGGATCGCGTCGCCTCGAAAATGCCGGTACCGAGCCCTGCCGACATGCTCAAGGCGGCGCAATCGGCGGTGCGTTTCAATAACAGCCTCGGCATCACCGCGTGGATGGACCCCGCCGCCAACGCCGCCCCGGGCGAGCCGGTGTTCGCGCTCAAGCCCACCGAGAAAACTGTCGGCGTGCTGCCGGCCTACAAAGCCCTGTCGGAAAGCGGCGGCATGACCGCCCACGTTGCCGCGCTGCTGGTGGCCAATCCGAAAAGCGTCCCGGCCGATCTCGATACCCTCGACAAGGTACGCCAGCAATTTCAGGGCATTCCCAACCTGACCCTGCCCGGAATCAAGATCTTCGCTGACGGCGTGATCGAATACCCGGCCCAGAGCGCAGCGATGATCGATCCTTACAGCAACTCCCACAAACAGGGCGAGTTGCTGATCGATCCGCAGCACTTCGGTGAACTGGTCAGCGCCATCGACCAGCGCGGCTGGCTGGTGCACATCCACGCCATCGGCGACCGCGCGGTGCGCGAATCACTGAACGGCATCGCCCAGGCGCGCAAGGATCGACAGAGCGGCGTGACGCACTCGATCACCCACCTGCAAATGGTCAACCCGAAGGAGTTCGCCCGCTTCAAGCCGTTGAACGTGATTGCCTCGATGCAACTGCTGTGGGCCAGCGCCGACGACTACACCACCGACATGATCAAGCCTTACGTCAGCGCCCTAGCCTTCCGCTATCAATACCCGGCGCATTCGCTGCTCAAGCAAGGCGCGACAATTGCCGGCGCCAGCGACTGGCCGGTGTCCTCGCCGAACCCGTGGAATGCCATGGCCCAGGCCATCACCCGCGTCGGGCCGCTGGGCGTGCTCAACGCCGACGAACGCCTGGACCGCGAAACCATGTTCTACGCCTACACCGTCAATGCCGCGCGGACCATCGGCCTGGAGCAACAGATCGGCTCGCTGAGCCCCGGCAAACAGGCCGATTTCATCGTGCTCGATCGCGACGTGTTCAGCGTCGACGACAAGGCCCTGCATGACACCCAGGTCCTGCAAACCTGGTTCGCCGGCCGTCAGGTCTACGCACCGACCCTCTAATAACAATCGCCGTACCCCCTGCCCGCCCCCGCGCCAACCGCCGGGGTCCGGCGCAGCCTTGCCCGCTTCCTGCCCATAACAATCACAACATCGGGACTTCACATGAAAGCCATGCCCCTGCTCGCCCTCACGTCCTTGAGCCTGCTGCCCTTGAGCAGCCACGCGATTCCCCTGAACGATGACTTTGCGGTGCTGGTCGACCTGACCCTGGCCAGCGACTACCGCACTCGCGGCATCTCCCAGACCCAGAACGATCCGGCGGTGCAGGCCGGTTTGACCCTGGCCCACAGCAGCGGCCTGTACCTCGGCGCGTGGAGTTCGAACGTCGATTTCGGCGGTGGCCTGAAAACCCGTCAGGAAGTCGATTACTACGCTGGCTGGCTGTGGCAGGCCACCGAGCAGGTGAGCCTGGACCTGGGCAGCATTCGCTACGCCTACCCCAGGGAAAGCCAGTTCAATCAGACCGAGGTCTACGGGATTCTCGGCGTCTACGGCGTGAAGCTGGCGGCGTACTACTCAAGTGATGCGCCGGGCATCGACAGCAAACAGAGTTCGCTCTACAGCTACATCGGCTATGAAACCGAATTGCCGTTCGATTCCGGGCTGAAGCTGCGCTACGGCAACATGGACTTCAAGGACCCGCACCTGTATTCGGCATCCGGTCACAGCGAAGAGTCCTACCGGGAGTGGGAAGTCAAACTGACCCACAACCTGGCCGGCGTGGTGCTGGGTCTGAGCTACATCGACACCGACCTCTCGCAGAACCAATGCCTGAGCAACTGGGGCTTCAAGGATGTGTGCACGGCGACGGTGGTGGCCAGCGTCAGCAAATCCTTCTGAGCCCCGGTTGATTGTGGTGAGCCTAGGCTTTGAGTTGCGCCAGGTATTGCCACGGGTAGATCCCGCGCTGATGACCATCGCTGAACACCAGTTGCAGGCCGTAACCCTGGGGGTTGAGTTCGACCACACGCACTCGATCATCCACCAGCGGAATCGAACCTCGCAGGCGAAACGCCCGGCACTGCGAACACGGGCACTGGCGGCGCAGTTCGGCGTGGTCGAGCAACTGCTCGCGGCCATCCGGCCAGCTCAGCCGCAACCGGTGTTCACTTTGGGAATTGCCGATCGCCAGCGGATTCATTGCAGCTGACTCAAGGCAATCCGCACGGCCTTGCGCACTTCCGGGTCGCCGTCATCCTGCGCGGCCTGCAATGCCGCCACGGCCCCACGATCATTCAACTCGCCCAGCGCCAGCGCCGCTTCCTTGCGCAGGTTGCTGATGCGATGACCGAGGGTATCGATCAGGGCGTCGAGGGCTGCGACGTACTTGAGGCGCCCGAGGCTGCGAGTGGCGCGCAGGCGAACCTGCCAGTAGTCGTCGGCCAAAGCTTCGATCAGTGCCGGGCCTGCATCGGCATGGCCGACTTTGCCAAGTGTGGTCGCGGCTTCTTCGCGCACTTGCCAGGCGTCATCCTGCAAAGCCTGACGCAATGCGGGCAGCACCTCGGCGCCACTTGCCAGACCCAGAGCACCGGTGGCTGCGCGGCGCACTTCGGTGTCCGGGTCATCACTCGCCAAGCGGGCCAAGGCTGGCAACGCGTCGAGTTGCTTGAGCCAGCCGAGCACGCCGACGGCTTCGCGGCGCACGCTGGCGTCGGCATCGTTCAGCGCCTGAATCGCGGCCGGCGCAGCGCCGGGGAAACGCAATTCACGCAAGGCCCGGAACGCGGCAATCCGTACGCCGGTTTCGGCATGGGCGGTCCACGGCAGAATTACCCTGCCCGCCGCTTCGGTTTTGAGCAGGCTCAGGCTCTGCGCCGCAGCGGCTTGCACGGCCGGGGACGGATCCGTCAGGGCCTGGCACAGCGCTTCAACCACCGGCTCGTCTTCCCAGGCTTCCAATAGACGCGCCGCTTCGGCACGCACTTCTTCGGCCGGGTCTTCGGCCAGTCGCTCGACCAGCCAGAGCAAGCCGTCCGGCTCTTCGAGGTCAGCCAGGTCGATCAGGGCTATCCGACGCACTCCGGCATCATCGGCGGTCAGGCGTGGTTGCAGGGCGAGAATCTCGTCGTTATCGGTCACAGCAAAAAATGAGGTCATAGGGCAAATCGCGGCAAGGAGTTTTCAGGAGGCAAACCGAGCGGGTTGAGGCGCGGCAGCGGTCGGTCGTTGTCGTGGCGCAGCAGGTCGAGGCAGTGGCGCTTGAGGCGCGAAAACTCGCTGCTGGTGACCAGTTCGGTGGTGCGTGGCCGGGGGAAGTCCAGACGCAAGTCTTCGATGATCCGCCCCGGCCGTGCGCTCATCACCAGCAAGCGGTCGGCGAGGAACAGCGCTTCGTCGATGTCATGGGTGACGAACACTACGGTGGTGCGAATCCGCGTCCAGATGTCCAGCAGCAGTTCCTGCATGTTCAGTCGGGTCAACGCGTCCAGTGCGCCGAAGGGTTCGTCCATCAGCAACAGCCGTGGCCGGTTGACCAGCACTCGGGCGATTTCCACCCGTTGCTGCATCCCGCCGGAGAGTTGATCCGGCCAGCGGTCGGCGAAACCTTCGAGGCCGACCAGTTTGAGGATTTCATCGGCGGCACGATGGCGCTCGGCCTTGCCGATGCCGCGCATCTTCAGGCCGAAAGCAACGTTGTCGCGGATCGTGCGCCACGGGAACAGGGTGTGATGCTGGAACACCATGCCGCGCTGCGGCGACGGGCCAGACACCTCGGCGCCATCGACTTTCAACTGCCCGCCATGGGGTTGCAGATGCCCGGCCAGCGCGCCGAGCAAGGTCGATTTACCACAACCGGACGGGCCGAGAATGCACACGAACTGGCCCGGCTCGATCTGGCAATCCAGCCCCTGCACCGCTTCAAACGCTTGCCGACCTTCGCCGAGAACGATGGATAACTGGCGGATGTCGATCCGCCCTTCGGGGGTTTGCATCACGCTCATCAGGCTTTTCCTCGTGGTCGGTGCCAGGGCGTGAACAGCCCGCCCAGGCGTTTGATCAGCAGGCTGCTGCCCATGCCCAACACGCCGATCAGCAACATGCCGACCACGATGTCGGCGTAGTTCTGAATGGTGTAGGACTCCCAGGTGTAGTAACCGATGCCGAACTGGCCGGAGATCATTTCGGCGGTCACCAGACAGAACCACGACGTGCCCATGCCGATCGCCAGCCCGGTGATGATGCTCGGCGCAGCGCCCGGCAGGATCACTTCCAGCAGGATCGCCCGACGCCCTGCCCCAAGGCTTCTGGCCGAGGCGATCAGGCGCGGGTCGACGCCTTCGACGCCGTGCACGGTGTTGAGCAGGATCGGGAACAGCGCGCCGGTAAAGGTGATGAAGACCATCGACAGCTCCGACGACGGGAACATCAGGATCGCCAGTGGAATCCATGCGACGGCGGGAATCGGGCGCAGGACTTCCAGCGGTGGCAGCAGCAGGTCTTCGGCCCATTTCGACCGGCCGATGGCCAGGCCCAGGGCGATGCCGATGATCAGTGCCGCTAGGTAACCGGCGAAGACTCGGCTGAGGCTGGCGGTCAGGTGTTGGATGAGCTTGCCGGAGTCGCCGAGGCCGAGGGCGGCTTCGATCACGGCCAACGGGGTTGGGACGTTGGCGAAGGTGACGAGGCCGAGGTTCCAGTGGTGGCTGGCGGCTAGTTGCCAGAAGAGCAGGCAGAGCAGCAGTGAGGCGGCTCGGGGGATCCAGCGTGAAAACATATATCACCTCTGATCGTTCCCACGCTCTGCGTGGGAACGATCTACGTGGGAACGATCTGTAAATCAGCGGGTGGCAACGGCCTGCGCGGTGGCATCAGTGAAGTCGAAGACCTTCCCACCCTGCGCCGAAGCAAATTGCTGCGCCTGCCCCTTGAGCAGGAACGCACTCAACCGCCCCTTCCCATCACTGGCAAACCACGCCTGCTCCGCCAGCAACTTGATCCCGCTGTCACTCGCCTGGGCATACACCGCCCGAATGTTCTTGCCTTCCGATTTCAGACCGGCCAGTGCGGTAAACGCCTCTTCAGCCGAGGCATAACGCCGGACTTTGTCCTCACCGCGCACCCAGATTTCCGCGACATGGCTGAAATCAGAAATGGCTTTTCCAGTCACCGCATCGACAGACTTCAACGGCGTCTGTGCGTAGTTGGCCAGTTGCGCGGTGTAATCCAGATTCGAGGCCTTGAACGCCGCGCGGATGTACTGATCGTCGATAAAGGTATTCAGGTCGAGCCCGCGATCCGCCTTCTTCAGCAGCTTCAGCGTGTCGATGGCAGTGCCCACGGCCTGGCGATATTCCGGTTTCCAGCTCAGGTCACGGGTCTGCACGCCGAGCGGGCCGTGGAACAGGTAATTGACCTCGGCATCGACGCCAGTGACCTTGGCGATCAGTTCACTGTACTTCTCCGGTTCGGCGGCCAGCAGTTGATTGGCCTCGATGCTTGCGCGCAGGTAGGCGACGACGATTTCCGGGTACTTCTTGGCGTAGGCCTGATCCACCAACGCACCATGGAAGGTCGGCGCATTGGCCTGGGCGCCGTCGTAGATCTTGCGGGCGAAGCCACGGCTCGGGAACAGTTCGGCGAACGGTACAAAGTCGGCGTGGGCGTCGATCTTGCCGGCCTGCAACGCGGAGCCGGCAACTTCCGGCGGCTGGGCGATGATGTTCACATCCTTCAGCGGATCCCAGCCCTGCTCCGCCACCGCGCGCAGCAGCATGCCGTGGGCGGTGGAGGCGAACGGCACCGAAATGGTCTTGCCCTTGAGTTCGCTCAGCGACTGCACGCCGGACGCGCTCGGCACCACGATGCCATTGCCGCTGCCCTTGATGCTGCCCGACAACACGCTGATGAACAGGCTGTGTTTGCCGGCGGTTTCAAACGCCACGCCGTTGAACGCACCGGGGAAATCGGCCATGGCGCCAAAGTCGAGTTTGCCGGCGACCATCTCGTTGGTCAGCGGCGCACCGCTGGTGAAGTTCTTCCACTGCACATCATATTTGGCGTCCTTGTAGGCGCCGTCGTGGGGCAGGTATTTGTCGAGCAGGCCCAGCTCGCGGATCAACAGCCCGCCGGCGGCGCAGTTGATGGTGGTGTCCTGGGTGCCGATGGCGATGCGGATGGTTTCGGCCGAGGCCGACAAGGTGAACGAAGCCAGTACCAGACCGGCGATTGCTGCACGCAACATGGTTGAATCCCCTCGAATCATTTATAGGATGTTCGTCTCCGCCGCGATCAGGGCGCGGTGGGAAACGAGGGGTGTCTTGAATCAGGCGTCCGGTGTTGCCGGATAGCGTTTTAGCGGAGCAGGTACGGGATTTCGACTTTCACCGCGCCGGTCGGGCAGTCCTTTTCGCACGGCATGCAGTACCAGCATTCATCGAACGCCATGTAGGCCTTTTGCGTGGCCGGGTTGATCGCCAGCAGGTCCATCGGGCAGACGTCGACGCACACGGTGCAGCCCTTTTCGGCGATGCATTTGTCCTCGTCCACGGTGACGGGGGCGTTGGAGCGGAAGAAGATTTCCTGGGCTTGGTAGGCCATGGTTCGGACTCTCTCTAGTGATGCCTCAAGCGGCGAAAGCGCCGACCCGAAGGCGGTCGTAGGCCTGCATTTCCTCGGCATCGAGCGGGATGATGTAAGGCTCGACGGCTTTCTTGAAACTGGTCATGCGCCCGTCTTCGCCCTTCTTCAGGTGGCAATGGCAGAACCATTCGCGGTCGTCCCGTTGCGGGTGATCGACCCGGTAGTGGTACAAGCCCCAGCGGCTTTCAGCGCGGAACAGCGAGGCCCGGGCGGCCATTTCGGCGCAGTCGCGGATCACGCTGGTTTCCATGGCGCGCATCAGTTCGTGGGCGTTGTTGGCCTTCATCTCGTTGAGGTCGCGTTCGATGTCGCTGAAGCGCTGCAGGCCGATTTCCATTTTCTTGGTCACTTTCGGCGGTTGCAGGTAGTCGTTGACGAAGCGCCGCAGCTTGTACTCGACCTGCGCCGGCGGCAGACCGTGTTCGCGATCCAGCGGTGCGTAGACCCGGGCCTTTTCCTTTTCGATCTGTTCGGCATCCAGCGCAGAGAACTCACGTCCGGCGACAAATTCAGCCGCGTTATGGCCGGCGAACCAGCCGTAGGTGAATGCGCCGAGCATGTAGTTGTGCGGCACGGCGGCCATGTCGCCCGCCGAGTACAGACCTTTCACCGAGGTTTCGGCGCGCTCGTTGACCCAAACGCCGGACGCCGAGTGGCCGCTGCAAAAGCCGATTTCCGAGATGTGCATCTCGACCATTTGCGTGCGGTAGTCGGTGCCGCGATTGGCGTGAAACTGGCCACGGCTCGGGCGTTCGTTGCTGTGGAGGATTTCCTCGATGTTCTGGATGGTTTCCTCGGCCAGGTGATCGAGTTTGAGAAACACCGGGCCGTTGCCGCTCTCCAGTTCCTGGTGGAACTCCCACATCATCTGCCCGCTCCAGTAGTCGCACTCGATGAAGCGTTCGCCCTTGTTGTTGGCGGTGTAGCCGCCTAGCGGGCCGGTGACGTAGGCGCAGGCCGGGCCGTTGTAGTCCTTGATCAGCGGGTTGATCTGGAAGCACTCAAGGTTCGCCAGTTCGGCCCCGGCGTGATACGCCATCGCGTAACCGTCGCCGGCGTTGGTCGGGTTTTCGTAGGTGCCCATCAGGTAACCCGAGGACGGCAGACCGAGTCGCCCGGCCGCGCCGCAAGCGAGGATCACCGCCTTGGCCTTGATCACGTGGAAGTCGGCGGTGCGGCAGTCGAACCCCATCACACCGTTGACGGCGCCCTCCTCGTCAGTCAGCAAACGGGTGCAGACCAGTCGGTTGGTGATGCTCACCCGCGCCCGCTTCAACTGGCGATACAGGACTTTCTTGATGTCGTGCCCTTCCGGCATCGGCAGCACATAGGCGCCCATGTGGTGGACTTTCTTCACCGCGTAATCGCCGGTTTCGTCCTTCTCGAACTTCACGCCCCAGCGGTCGAGTTGCTCGATGGTTTCAAAGCTGTGGGTCGCGTAGGCATAGACGGCCGCCTGATTGACGATGCCGTCGTTGGCGATGGTGATTTCCTTGGTGTACTGCTCCGGCGTCGAGTGGCCGGGAATGATCGCGTTGTTCAGGCCATCCATGCCCATGCTGATCGCGCCGCTGCGCTTGACGTTGGCCTTGTCGACCAGCAGCACGCGCAGTTCCTTGTTCTTTTCCTTGGCCTTGATCGCCGCCATCGGGCCAGCGGTGCCGCCGCCGATGACAACGATGTCGTATTCCTGCTCTAAGGTATTGCGGGTCATGTCACGCCCCTTTTTGCCGGTCGATCCGCAGGCGGTACTGGAACGCATCGCCACGGTAGTAAAGGTGTTCGAAGTCCAGCGGCTGGCCGTGGGCGTCGTGGGTCAGACGCTCGATGCGCATGATCGGCGAGCCGGCCTCGACGTTCAGCGCCTGGGTCAGGTCGCTATCGGCCAGCACGGCGTCGATGGCCAGATCGGCGTGGCCGAGGGCAATGCCGCAGTCGTTTTCGAGGATCAGGAAGATGTCGCGGGTCACCAGGTCGGCCTTCTCCAGCCGCTCGCCGACGGCTTTGGTCAGGTAGGTGATTTCCAGCGAGATCGGCTCACGGTTGATCAGCCGTACGCGTTTGATCTGGGCGACGATTTCGCCTTCGGCGATCTGCAAACGCTCGGCGACCAGTTTGTCGGCGGCGATGAATTTGAAACTGCGCAGGCGGTTGATCACCTCGTAGCCACGGCCGGTCATGGACTCGGCGAGGCCTTGCAGGGTGCTGACGTTCTGGAATGTCTTGGGTTTGGCGACGAAGGTGCCTTTGCCATGGATCTTGAAGATCAGCCCTTCCTTCTGCAGATCGCCCAGGGCCTGGCGCACGGTGATGCGGCTGACTTTGAACAGCGTGCCGAGCTCGCTTTCGGACGGCATCTGGCTGTCTTGCGGGTATTCGCCGTCGAGAATCCGGGTGCGCAGCACGTCGCGCAGTTGAGTGTGCAGCGGGACGCTGCCCAAGGAGAGAACGTTATCAGTCATCACGAAATCACTTGTCATAACGAGTTATGACGTGATCTTAGAGACGTTATGACAAGCTTGAGAAATATTGTTTGGGCATAACCTTAGACGCGCCTTCAGTGGCGCTTGAGGATTTGATCCATGACCCAATCGGTCTTCAGGGCTTCGGCGGCGACCGCGGGGTGCCGGGACTCACCGCGAATCTGCGCGTTCATGCCGAGTACGTGATGCCATTGGATGTGTTCGTGATGGGGGATTTCCAGGCTGATATCTTCTTCCGCATGCAACTCGACCGGATGCTCATCGAACACCGAAAAACCGATTCGCCCTTGGCTGCCGATGATCTCGACCCGATCCTCACGGCGATCCGCAACAAAGCTCCAGCAACCCATACCTAACGCGCCCGAGGCAAACCGCCAACTGGCGCTGACCGCATCCTCCGCCGCGTACAACCCGGCCTGACGCGCCGTGAATCCGGCGACTTCAACGATGTCGCCGAGCAGGTACTGGAACAGGTCAAAACCATGGCTGGCCAGATCCGCGAAATACCCGCCACCCGCCACCGCCGGATCGGTGCGCCAGTTGGCGCTGCCGTCCAGATCCTTCGGTGATGGCGCCTTGGTCAGCGTCCAGCTCAAGTGCCGCACTTCGCCAATGCGGCCCTGCTCCAACCATTGCCGAACCTGCTGGAAACGCGGTAACGAACGACGGTAATAGGAGACGAACAGGTGCAGACCGGCATCGGCAAACACCTGCTGCATTTCGCGGCTTTGCCCGGCGTTGAGCGCCATGGGTTTTTCGACGCAGCAATGCTTGCCGGCGGCGGCGACTTTCAGGCTGTAGGCGTGGTGACTGTCGGGTGGCGTGGCGATGTATACCGCGTCCACCTCGGGGTCGTTGATCAGGGCATCGACGTCGGTGTAAGTCCGGGCGATGCCGTGGCGCGTGGCGTAATCGGTCACGGCTTCGAGGCGGCGGCCCATTACCGCCACCAACGCCGAGCCGGGCGCCTTGTAGAAGGCCGGCCCGCTCTTGCGTTCGGCGACACTGCCGCAACCGATCATGCCCCAACGCACCACGTTCATGCTTGTGCCTCAGCCGATGCGCAGTGCGCGCAGATCGAGGTGGCCGTTTTGCAGCGGCGGGCACCAGTAGTAGCCGCCGGTGATCGGCCGGCTGATGCGGTACAGACCGTCGGTGATGCCGTCTTCCAGACCGCTCATGCGGCGCAGTTGTGCTTCGAAGGCGTCGAGGGAAAAGCCGAACGCCAGGAACATCAGGCCGGCGCGGTCGCCTTCGATCCACGGCATCGAACGGCGCACGACGAAGGCTTCCGGAGCGAAGCTTTCCTGAGCGGTACGCTTGACGTGGGCGGACACCGGGGCGTCGTCGATCTCTTCGTTGTCGCTCAGGCGACGGCCCATGATGTTGTCCTTGTCCTCGGCGGACAACGCATGGAAACCCTTGAGGTCGTGCTGCCACTGCTGGATCGCGGCAAAGCTGCCACCGACCAGGCCTTCGGCGCCTTCACTTTGCAGTGCGGCGGCGATGGCGGCTTCGTCATGCGGGTTTTCGGTACCGTCTTCATAACCGGTGAGGTCATGGCCGTCCTTGTGGCGGAAGGCTTCCTGCATCTGCACCAGACGCAGCGCCGGGGCCAGTGCAGCCTCAAGCGCAGTGCTGCGATTGAGCAACTCGCCACGGTCGACGCCGTGCAGCCAGACCCACAGGGCGTGCTGGGTCGACGGGTTTTCCACGCCGACACCGGTCAGCGCCGGGAAGCTGCGCAGGCCGTCGATGTTCACATTCAGGGCCTTGGCCAGGGATTCACCGAAACCGACCACCGCCGACTTGCTGTCCACCAGGTTCAGCAGGTTGTCGATCGCCTGCGGCAATGCTTCCACCGATTCGAGGGCGAAAAACAGGTGACGTGCTTGCGGCGGAACAGGGGTGGCGAGGATGCCCGGCTGGTAGTAACTCATGTGAACTCCTTGGGAAAGAGCGCGGAGTTTAACTGTAGCCGGAGGGTTTGTGTGGGTTCAGATGACGCACTCGTTGCGCCACGCGCTCGGGCTCTTGCCCGTCCAGCGCTTGAACGCCCGGCGAAAGCTGCGCACGTCGCTGTAGCCAACTTCTTCGGTGATGCGCTCGATGGGCATGTCGGGATTGGCCAGCAGACTCATCGTGCGTGCCTGGCGCACTTGCTCCAGCAACGCCTCGAAGGTCAGCGAGTGCTCGGTCAGGCGCCGGCGCAAGGTGCGGCTGCTCATGTTGAGGTCGCCAGCGATCTTTTCGATGTGGCTGCCCCGGCTCAGGTCCCGGGCAATGGCGCGCTCCACGGCCTGGATCAGATCGAGCTTCTGGTGAACCTGCGCCGCCTCCAACTCCAGCAGTTTGACCGCCTGGCGCAGCGCCAGCGAATGATGATTGGGCAGGTTCACATCCAGCCACTGCACATCGATCAGCATGCGATTGTGCAGACAACCGAAGCGTACATCCGGCCCCAGCAGTCGCCGGTATTCATCAACGTAATCCGGCGCCGCGTGCATGAACTCCACGGCAATCGGTTTGAACGTCTCGCCCACCAGCGCACGGCCGTAGACCAAAAGGCTGGCGAAAAACTCTTCGACCGCAAACACCTGCACTTCGGCGAACGGCAAGCGGCATTCCACGTCCAGGTACACCTGCTCGCCCACGACATCGACACTGGAAACGACGATCCCGCCGGACGTGTGTTGATGACGAATCCCCAGCTCGAACGCATCGCGCAGGTTCTTGCACAGCGACAGCACATGCCCGAGCAGGCCGAGGGTGCCGAGCACGTTCTGCGCACCGACCCACAGACCCAGCCCCTGATTGGGCAACGCCTTGAGCGCGCGCTGGATCATGGCCACGGCCTGGCGGTAGGAAATCCGCTGTGACGGATCCTGCAGGTCTTCGAAAGTGAAACCGAGGCCACGGCACAGGCTTTCGGCCTCAATACCCTTGTTGGCCGCAACTTCGGCCAGGGTCTGCAGCAGAAAGGGCGACACCAGCGCCAGTTCGAAGGTGGGGTCTTGGACTTTTACATTCATGGGGGCTGACATTCCGGATCACGCTGAATTGTTATTTTTGTAACCGGTTATGTCGAAGGAAGTTAGCACAGGGTTGGCGGACTGTCCGCAGAAGTCCCCTTCCGTGTCCGCCAATACCCTGCCCCGTCGTGCGCCAAGGGCTTATTTCTATAGTGGCCGGGCGTCCTGCGCGCCGGCGGTGCGCCCAAACACAATAATAATGAGGACGGACATGACCCCGAACCGCGCGACATTCCCTGTGCGACTGGCGCTGAGCCTGCTCGGCTGCGCCGTGACCCTGCCGGCGCTGGCCACCGAAGCCGGTGTCGACAACATCGGCACCGGCACCGACGGCTTCTTCATGCTGCCGCTGGAAGTCGACAGCCTTCCCGAGAACATGGTTGCCTTCAACCTCTACTACAACCACTACAAGGCGACCAAGCTCAACATCAGCTCGTTCGGCGGCAAAGTGCCGAATGTCGAGATCGAATCCACCGCCGTCATCCCGCGCATCGATTACTTGAGCCCGGTACGGGTGTTCGGCGGACGCCTCGCCGGTTACATCGCCCAGCCGTGGCTGAAGCAGGAAGTGTCGGTGTTCGGCCTGAGCGACACCCGCGAAGGCATGGGCGATACCACCATCGCGCCGATCATCCTCTGGGACATGGGCAAGAACCTGACCCTCGGCGCCGCCCTGGAAATCACCGTTCCCACCGGTGAATACAGCGTCGATCGCCTGGCCAACACCAGCAACAACTTCTACACCTACAAACCGCTGTTCTCCTTCACCTGGCTGCCGACGGACAAGACCGAAGTCTCGATGAAGACCACCTACAGCTTCAACGAGAAGAACAAGGACACCGACTACAAATCCGGGCAGATCTTCCACTTCGATTATTCGGCCAGCTACAAGATCACCGACGACCTGATGCTCGGCATCAACGGCTACTACCTCAAGCAAACCACCGACGACAAACAGTTCGGCCACACCGTGCAGTTCGCCGGCCAGGACGTTGATGACGGCGTACGCGGCAAGGTGTTCGCCATCGGCCCGGCGTTGCACTTCACCTTCCTCAAGTACGCCAGCGCGGAGATTCGCTGGGCCAAGGAATTCGACGTGGAGAACCGGCCGGAGGGGGAAATGTTGTGGGCGAAAGTGAGTATTCCGTATGCGTTCTGAGTGCATTTGTAGGAAGGCGCGCGCAGATTTGTAGGCTGGAAACCTGAAAAACAAAGAGGAGGAATAGGCCTACAGCGGCGGTCGAGATTGCCGGACAACGGAGAGAAACGTCCGGCAGATTTCAAAGGGGGTGTTTGCAGATACTGGATCCCGCAGCTTCATGGTTCTTCAAGGGCTCATGGAGTGCATCGTCTGCCAGTGACGACAATGGGCCAATCCCCCCTTAGACTGCTGAAATTGATCACGGAGATCACTATGAGCATATTGCATTCCCCGTTTTACTCTGACTTCGAATCAGAAGAAGAGGCAGAGAGCTACGATCGCTGGTTTCGTGCCAAGGTTCAGGAGGCTCTCGATGATCCCAGCCCTGGCATTCCCCATGATGAAGCTATGGCAATGCTCGACCAGATGCTGGAAGAGATGCGCAGGAAGCGCCGCGCTGCTGCTTGAATGGAGCGATCAAGCTCTGAACGATCTGGCTGACATTATTGATTACATTGAACAATACAACTCAAACGCTTCAGTTGCTCTGCAACACAAGGTTGGTGCAGCAACGAAAAGGCTTTCATCAATCCCCTATGGTTACCGGTCCGGTCGAGTGCCAAGCACTCGGGAAATGGTGATCAATCCAAACTATCTGCTGGTCTATCGGGTGAACGGGTGCATCAGAATACTGACGTTAGTCCACACCCGACGACAATACCCACGAACCTCATCAACATAAAAAAAGGGCGGCCAAATGGCCGCCCGAAGCGTACTACACGAGAGTCCTTTACAACGTCAGCTGCCCCCGCTCCTCCTCCGTCAGCTGCTGTTTCGCCTGTTCATCCAGCGCCCCGGCGCCCAGTACCTGCACCGGGCTGTTGGGGTTGTAACCCGGTGTCGGTGCACGGCTCGCGCCGTCGCGGGTCGGGGCCAGTTGTTCGTTGCCGAAGCTCAGTACCTGCACGGTGAACACCGAGGCCTGGTTCTGCCGTGACGCGGCTTGCTGTTGACGGGCGACGTCTTCCGCTGCCTGGGTCGCCGACGACGCAGCCGAGCTGGCCGAGGTGATCGCCCCGGTGTTGACCGCCGAAACCACCGGCACACCGGTTGCCTTGCCCTGCACCGCAATGTTGGCGGCATTGACCACCGTCAGCGCGGCGATGTTGACGTTGCCCGAGACGCGAATCCCCGCCTCGCCCGCATCGATGGTGCCCAGCGGCGCAATCAGGTCGATGTCCCCCGGTGCCACTTCGGCAATCGGGTTGAGCGTGGCGATACCGGCGCCGGTGCTCGGCACCGATGGCGACAGGGTCACGTTGCCCCAGGTGTCGTACACGCGTTTCGGCGGGGTGTAGACCACGGTGGTTTTCGAGCCGCGACCGGCGTTGATGTCGCCCTCGGCGGACCAGCCGAGGATCGAGCCACCAAACGTGGTCATGATCCGGCTCTGCCCCAGCAGAATGCTGCCCTGGGAGTAGAGCTGAATGTTGCCCGAGCCCTGGGTGATGATGCCCGCCGTGGATGGCGGCGCCGCGCCCTCGATGCCGAACACCTGACCACCACCCGGCGTAAGCATCTGGATATCGCCGCCGAACAGCGTCTTGACCCCGGAGCCACCGTAAAGAGTGATGTCGCCGTCATAACGGATCGGGTTGCCGGCCACATCGGTGGTCGGGAACAACGAGGCAATGGCATTACGACCGCGCAGATAACTACCTTTGCGTGGACCATCGGCGTCGTTGTATTCCAGGCCACCGGCGCGCAATTCGGCGAAGTACACCTGGCGGGCGAAGATCGCCTGCTCGGCACTTGGCAACGCGGCGAAGAAGGCTTGCGCCTGTTCGGCATTACCGTTGAAGCCGTAGCCGAGGGTCAGCCAGCTCTGCAGTTCGTCGAGGTAGGTTTTGACCACCTTGCCCGGTTGACCACTGAGGGGCACATCAGGATTGGCAAGGTTCTGCGAGTTCAGGTAATGCGCAATGAACCGCGAATAATCCACGCCCTGCGCGCCCGCACCCGCCTGCATGACCACACTGGCGCCAGGCCGGTTATCCCCGGCCACTAGCGGCCCGATGCTGCTGATGCCGGCACGATCCTCCATCAGGATGTTGCGCCCGGCACTCATATCCAGCAGACCAGGACCGGCGATGTCGAAGCTGCTGTAGAGGATGTCGCGGCCGGCGGAAACCCGTGACACGTCATGCGCACTGTTGTGTATGAACAGGTTGCCCGAAGAACTGATGGCTTCGTTATTCCCCATTTCCTTCGGCGCCCTTGTCGGCTGGCCCAGATTGGCACCCGACGCCACGATATCGCGCCCCGCCAGCATCCATACCGGTGCTGCCGCTTCGTACCAGGTGCGCAGTGTGGTTGCAAAAGACAGGGTTTCGCCGCTGCGCACACCCACCAGATCACCGGTCAATGCATAAAAACGAGCCGGTGCCTGTACGCCGCTCAATCCCGAGTAGGTGTCGGCACCAAAAGCGAACAATGGATAACGCGAGTTCAGGCGCGGTGCTATGCCATCGTTGCTGTAGTTACTCGTTGTCGGCCTGCTGTCGGTGTATTGCGCATACCCCGTGAACGCAGGGGCAAACGGCGTTGCAATGGCCAACAGGCTGGCGCCGGACTGATTGATCGCGTAGCCACCGGCGTAGATCGAGTCACCGGCCAGCATTTCCAGTTGCCCCGCCCTTGAAGGCGCCAGCAAGAGTGAATAGTTCGTTGCGGCAGGCGTCCCGTTTTCACTGAACGTGGCCGAAGCACCGGCATAGATGGAACCTTGCCCTGCCACGGCACGCAAAATCGACGGATACACGAAGCGTCCGTCAGTGGGGGACGTGTTGAGATTCGGGACAGTCCCCTGCGAGTCGGTTTCGGCCAATTGGGTACTTGGCGTCAGGTTGCCCCCCGCCGAAAACAGGTCGATAGCCGTGTGATCGGTCCACAACGAGAAAGCCGACAAGCCGCCTCCTGCGTGAACAACACCGTTTGCATCCGTGAACGGCGTGGAGTTCTGCAGTTGGACCCGCCCAGGGTCGGCTGCGCCACCGAGGACCAGATCACCACGGGTGCTCAAGCGCATGCCCGAGTCGCCGGGTATCAGCACCAGCCCACCGGAAGCACTGCCCAGAGTCGAGGTAAACGGATCGAAAGCCCGGGTTTCGCGCGGGTCCTGATAGGTTGCGTAAGCACCATACTGCAGCTTGATCGCACCCGATGCGCCAGCCGACATTTGTGCCGCTCCGCGCAGGTTGATCAACGCACCCTGCAAATCGTGGCGTGGCGTGGCAGTACCGGTTTGCCCGGCACGTGCCTGCAATGACGGGTTCAGCATGCCGCCAATGCGAATGTCCATGTCGCCGCCACCGGTCAATTGCAGGCTGCCATCACTGCCCACTCGCCCGGTACTGCCCACTGCAACGATCAGACCCTGACTGCGTGGGTTGGTCACGCTGTCGCCCAGCGGCTTGAGCATACCGGCATCGCCTCCGACTCGCAGGCTGACGTTGCCGCCGCCGAGTGCGCCGAAACCGGTAAAACCCACCAGGTAAGGGGCGGTATCACTGCCCGCACCAGGCAGCGGCTGGGTAGCATAGCTGCCGAAGTTGATCCACCACGCCGTCGGCACATTGCTGTTGCCCGTGCCCTGACGCCAGAGCCAGTTGCCCACCGATGCGCTGGCCACCTGCTCTCGATAGACCGCCGTGTTGCTCGGCCCACGACGTCCGACCGCATCACCGGACACCGAGCCGCCGGCATTGATCGTCAGGTTGCCACCCAATGTCGGGTACCAGGCCTGATAAAGACTTTCGGTACCGCCATTGCCCCATTTTTCGTAGTCCGCCCCTTTACTGCCCAGCACCGAGTTGTCGTCGGTCAAACGTCCACGTGGCTGGTTATATCGCTGATCGATGTCGCTGGACTGAGTGCCGGCCGTGTACACACCGTAAGGTGAATCCATGCTCAGGTTGCCGGCCGCCAACAGATCGAGATCGCCGGTACCGGTGCGCAGCACGCTGAACATTTGCGAGTGAGTGGTGACAGCGATGCCACCCTTGTTCGGCATGCAGCCACCCGGATCGATGTCGCACCAGTACAGATCCTCTTCACTGATCGGTGTACCCGGCTCCTTGCCCAACCAGTTGCCTTCGGCCCACAGGAACTTGGCGGGAGCGACACAGTCCGCCGGATTTTCATCGCAGAAATGCAGATCGGCATCGGTCACGACCGAACCGGCCGGGCGGTTCTTGGAGTTGCCTTCAGCCCATTTGGTGTCGAGCTTTTTCTCGGTCACTTTCAACCCGTAATGGGTATCCGCCAGACGCAGATTGCCGTCCGCCGTCAGCGGCTTCAACGCACGGCTGTCGGCGGACCCAAGGTCGGCGCCGGCCACTACGCGCATCGACCACGACGTGCTGCCCGGTGCCAGCATGCTCGCGATGGCCCAGTTGCTGCCCTGCTGCGTTGTGCTTGAGTAACCGCGCAGCTCAATGAATGCAGTGCCATCGGCAAGCACGACGTCGGTCATGGACGGAATCAGCGAGCCGCGCAACAACGCCAGCGGGCCGCGCAATTTAACGCCCACAGCGTTGTTATCCGCCCCGATCGCACGAGGCAGCGGCACATCTTTTGGCCAGAGCATGGCAAGCAGGCTGGTGGCATCGTTCAATCGAGTGCCAGCCCCCAGCCGACTGCCTGCCGGCAATGTCACGCGGTCATTGAGCAAGGTGCCGGCGGCGTACAACAGGTTGCCCGATGCATCATGCACGGCGCCTGACAATACCGTGCCGGCGCTGATCGTATAGGCGTTGACCAGAACGCCTTCGGTCGGCAGCAACGTACCGCCCGCCAGCGTGGCCGCTTGAATCGGCAAGTCGTAATTGAGCGTGGTGCCCGCCGGAAACAGAGTGCCTTCGGCCAGAGTCACGCCGCTGCCCGGTACAATCAGGTCGCCGCCAAACGGCTGGACACCCGGCAGCAGTTTCCAGCCAGCATCATCGACGGTTTCCAGGGGCTTGGCGAAACCGTCGTTGATGCTGCCGTAGATATCCAGATTGCCGCCGGCACGAATCACCAGGCTGCCGGACTCACCAGAGCCATAGACCGGCGTCTTCTGCGAATTCGGGTTGAGGCTGGCGTAGCGGTAATGCGACAGGTCGACATCACCTTCTACCACCAGATCGCCATCGGCCGTCTTGCTGACGATCTCGACACCGGGTCGCAGATGGAACGCATCGGCGTAGGACGCATTGTTGAGCCCGGCGAGCTTGCGTTGCAGCAGATCATTGTTGGCCAGCGCCGCATCGATGAACGTGGTGTTGTCACCGTCGATACGAACGAACATGGCCTGATCGATCACCTGATACGGCCGGCCGCTGGCGGCCGGATCGATACCATCGCGGGCATCCGCGTAACGTCGCACGCCATTGAGGCCGATGGAGCGCGCCCCTTCAATGGTCAGCGTACCGCTGGCATCAATGGCGATATCACCGACGCCAAGCCGTGGCGCGTTCAACTCCAGCGTACCGCGCGGCATCCCGTCGTTTTGCCCTGGCAGCTTGCCATTGACTGCATCGGTGCCATGACGCAGATCGATCCGTGCACCGGAGGCCAGTGTGAGCAAGCCATCACCGGAATTGAGTTCGACCATGGCGCGGTTCGGCGCGTCGATGATCTTGCCGTAGCTGTCGACCCGCAACACACGACCATGGGCATCGAGCACGGCATTACCGGAGAGGGTCAGGCCGTTTTTGCCGGACAGGCGAATGCTGCCGACCCGCTCACCACTGGCATCGACACGACCGCCAATGGTGAGGCTGCCATTGTCCACCACCACATTGACTTCGCCGGCCTTGAGCCCGTCGCCGATCAGCAGGTCACCCTGTTTGAACTGGAAGCTGCGACTGCCGAACACCTGCCCGGCGTTCAAGCGCTGATTGAGTGCGGCGAACTGTTCATTCAAATCGCCACCCAGCCGTTGCGCACGGATGTCCACACCGGCGGCCTTGTACGGCACCAGCGTACCGCCGGCATCGTAATAGCCGCTGCTGGCACCGAGGATTTCACCTTGCAGATCGACCTCCCCCGCATTCACCGCCAGTGCCACAGCACTGAGATTGCCGGCCTGATTGTTCTGCGCCGACAAGTCGATACGTGAGCCCGCCGCCTGGCGAATGTTGCCGTTGTGGCTATAGAGCGACACGTCTCCGCCCCAGCTGTATTTCTTCACGTCATTGAACGGCAAGGTGCGCCCGGCCAGATCCAGTTGCGCGTTGCCGGTCAGGCTCAGGTCGCCTTCTGCCTTGACCTGCAGCTTGCCGCTGGCCAGCACGATACGGCCGTCGAGTACGACGTTGCGCGCTTCAAGACTCAGCTCTGCGCCCAGCGCATCGGCCAATGCAGCGCCACCGGTACCGGTGAGCGTCAAATTGTTGCCCGCCTTCAATGCGTTGACCGATGCTGCTTCGCCCGTCAGCAACGGCGTCAGCAGCGTAAGGTTGCCGCCGCTGTAGGTGTAGCCCTTGGCCGGGTCATACGCGCCCTGTTCCTGGTACACCGACAGGCTGCCTTTGTGGTTGGCGGTAATGCGCTCACTGGCCGTGAGATTGACGTTGGCGAAACCCAACGCCAGGCGATCGTTCTGATCCAGTCCACTCGGTTGCGGACTTGGCCCATAGCCCAATTCGATCCGCTGCGCCTGGATGTCGAGGGTCCCGTGACCGCTGCCGGCCCCGCCCTTGACCACTGCACCCGGCTCTTGCGGGGCACCATTCCAGATCAGGTTGGCGGTACGGATGGTTGCGACATCCCGGGCATCACCCTGTCCGTAGATCGCCGGTGTGGTCAGGATCAGGTTTTGCAAATTGCTGCGACCGGTTTGCGGGTCCAGCGTATCGAGCGAGACACTGCCGAAGAAGTTGAAGGCGTCACGGGCTGTCAGGCTCAAGGACTCCAGCGCCGGAGCACCGAATTGCGTATCGCCCCGCAGCAGACGATCAAGCACGTTCTGGCTCAGCGTGAGGCCGACTGGCACGCGCCCTTCTGCACCCGTCAGCGCCTGCGCATTACCGACATTGATCGCACCCACCGCAAGCCCCAGGTGGCGTGTGCCGAAACGCACCGCGGCGCTCAGCTCAAACTGATTGTCGGTCGCCGCGGTGATGCTCCCGTTGGAGTAAAGTATCGCCGGGTTGCTGCACGGCTCAAGCGAACAGCTGCCGATACGGATACTGCCCGCTCCATTGATACCCACGGCCTTCGCCGGTGCCAGCACGCTGTTCCAGCCATTGGAAACCAGCAGCAGGCTGGCATTGCCGGGGTCGTAGACAAACCCGTCGGTTGAATCGAACGGGGCGTCACCACGTCCCAGCGTGTTGATACCCGCGCCGGCCTCAAGGGTGATGGTGCCGTCGATCTTGCGAGTCCGCAGAACCACTTCCGGCGCAGAAAGCACGGCACCTTCGCGCACCGTGATGTTGTCGGAGCCGATGTTGTTGGCGAAGGTGACAATATTGCCCCCACTGCCGTAGTCCACCGTTGGCAAGGCGCCAATCGCCAGCCTCCCGGCATTCATTTGATTCAGGCTGTCGGCGTACAGCGAAATACCCGTGAAACCCTGTGTACGCTGTCGACCCGCACCCAACACCTCGATGGTGCCATCGACTGAACGCACAACGGCGGTACCCGCCACACCGCCCTCGGTCGGCTTGAACAGCACCTGTCCGTTGAAGTCCATGGCAATGTCACGGTCCCCGCCACTGTTGAAACGCAGCTCCAGCAACTTGCCATCCATCGGCGCCAGCGCCCGTGACACGCCCAGGCGCGCCGCATCGTTTTTGATGAACTGGGTGAAGCCGGTTTCGTTGTATTGCGAATAACGCCGCAGTACATCGGCCGAGGTCAGAATCAGCGCGCTGGAGAGACTGTCGCGTACACCGCTGTTGGCGATCGACATCTGCCCGTTGCTGGTCCATGAACCGTTGCGCATCTGCAACGCAGCACCGGTCTGCCCGCCCATGACCTGACCGTTGACCTCGACGCGAAATGCACCGGGCAACAAGGCGAATGTCGACGGCAGCAAGGTATAAGTGCCGGCCGCCAGCCCCGGCACACCGGCGGCGATGGTAATTTGCTGGCCGATACGCGGATCGACCGCCCCCGCCTCGGCGAGCACCGGCGCATAAACACTCTGATTACCCGGCACGATGGCATAAACCGGATTGCTCGCCAGCCCTGGCAGGCTGAAGGTGCCGTCATTGGCATTGCGTACCAACGGGTTGAAACGCGCATCGGTCGAACCGCCACGGCCGGAGACAAAGCCTGCGCCACGCAAGTCGCCGCCACCCGAAAGATCAATCACGGCACCTGGCGCGACGTCGATGTATTGCGACAGCAGGGTCACTCCCGTCGAAGCGCCGACAATCCCTTTGAGCGCTACAGGGCTGCCGTTGTAGCGATAGTCGATGCCATCGGTTGTACCGCCGTAAGGCATGACCAACCCGGAAGCGCTGACGGACGTGAGACTGCCGGGCAATAGCTGGACTTCACGGGTCAGCACTGACTTGGTGTTCTCGCCCAGCATGATCGAACCGAGCGGCGCCCGTAGCACACCACCTTGCTCGATGCGGCTGGCAGCGAGCGTCAGATTGCCGAACACCGAGTAAGGCAGCGCAGTCGGCGCCGCGCCGTTGGAGAGAATGCGCAGAGTACCTTCAGAGGGTGACGTCTCCTGCTGAAAACCGGCACGCACCCTGGCACTCGCCCCAGTCACCGGGTAGATCTGAGCCGCGCTGAGGCTCAAGTCACCCGCCGCCCAGAGTTCGGACTGTGTTCCAGTGGTGGAGGCAAGAAACCGCATGTCACCCGAACTGGCGAGAGAAACCTGGGCGAAGCCACGGCGACCAACCTGCCGGGCCGGGCCATTGAGTTGCGCAATCGAACCCGACGTACCGAATGACAGACTGTTGCCGATGTCCAGCAGGTTCGACGTGGCGACGAACTGCGCCGCCGACAGGTTCGGTGTTGGCGCATTCATGACCCTTGGGCGGATGACGGCGTTGGAGCTGTAATAGACGCCCGTGCCCAGCATTCGCAGGTAAGGCGCAGACAGATTGATTCGCGCGGTGCCTTTCGAGTTTTCGGCCAGCGACACGGCGCCGGCATACAGGCTCAAGCTCTGATTCAGATGCAGGTCGACATCGCCGTCGAAGGAAATCAAGCCGTTGCTCAACAGGCCAAGATGATCGAAACCGCCTGTCATCAATGCATCGGCACTCAGCCGCGTGCGACCGTAGACCAACTGCCGGTCTGCCTCACCGGGCTCAAGATCCGCCGGCAACAGCGGCTCGCCCTTACCCTGGCCAATGATCAGTTCCCTTGGCAGGCGTACCTCGTTGGTGGCCAGGTTGGGATTGTAGATCGGCGTTTCCAGTGCGATGTCCAGTCGACCACCGGCAGCACCTGCACCGCCCGCCGCCGCCCGCAGATCGCCGTCGATAAACAGGCCGTTGTAGGAACTCAGGGAAATCTTGCCGCCATCCGTGGCAACCGTGGTCGGCCCCTGACCGGCGATGTCCAGCACCGCCTGAGTGCCAGAAGCGTCAAGACGTGCACCGTTGCGCACGATGACATAAGCGTCGGCCGACGTGGCGGTGGCCTTCTTCGCATCGATTTCACCGCCGATGATGATGCTGCCACCCTTGCCGACCTGGCCATAGACGCGTCCCAGTGCATCGACTGCCGTGGTCGCGCGACCGGCCACATCCAGCACGGCGCGTTCGCCAATCCAGATCGAACGGTTATGGGCTTGATTGGCGGCTTCCAGGGCATTCTCGGCCGGATCGCTCAAGCCGAACTGCTGCTGGCGAATATCAAGGGTGCCGCCCCACGCGTTCAGTTCGCCATTCACCGTGATCTGCCCCGGCCCGCGCAGACCGATCCGTTGCCCGGGATCGACGCTGATGCGTGAACCCGCGCCAAGCGTCAACGCGGACTTGAGCGGATCGATCAGGCCGGCCTCGCTCGATCCAGCCTGCAACGACAGGCTGGCGCCACCTCGTTGAGTCAACACAGCCTTGGTCGGGTTTTCCTGGAACAGCGTCGGCGTCCACAACTCCAGTGCCGTCTGCGGATCGACGCCGCTGACCTGTTTCGACGCCGCTTCAGCGAAACGATAGACCGGCATCGTGACGTCGAGCACGCTGTTGTCGGCGACCTCCAGGCCGTTCAAACCAATAATGCTGTACGCCGAGAAGCCCTTGCCGAACAGGTTCGGTGCCAGTTGCAAGGTGCGTTCGGCCAGCGTCTGGTCGGTCTGCCCGATCATGACCTTGTTGGCCTGTACCAGCAGCGTGCCGCCCCCGGTGACACCGTATCCGCGCACATCACCATCAAGGATGAGCTGTGTGTTACCTGGCGCGGCGTTGGCGCTGGACTCCAGCGTCACACTGCCGCCCTTTCCGCCGCGAGTCTTGCCGTTCGCCAGCACAGCGGCGCCAGACGAAACATCCAGCAAGCTCCCGGCCTGGACGTCGATATCGCCACTGCTGCGGATCGAAATCAGGCCACCGTTCAAATACGCAAGGTGGCTGCCGTCATCCGGGTTGGTGCCCAGATTGCTCCACAGACCGCGCGTATCCAGTTGCACACCGTCAGCCACAGTGACGCGGGTTGCGTGCCCTGTCGCGGCAGAAATCTTCGTGTCAGCGACCTTGTTGAGCTGCAGCTGATTGAGCACGTTACCCAAACGCACACTGCCACCGCGGGCCGTGAGATCGGCATCGATCTGCACATCCGGCGCGTACAGCGTGATGTCGCCGCCGGCATCGACCTTGAGCGCATCGTTAACGTCGATCAGGTCTTTGGCAGACACTTTCAGAGCGCCCAGCCTGAAACCGTTGAGTTGATCGGCATCGAGAAACAGTTTGCCTTTGCGCGCCTCGGACACTGAAGCGAGCAGATTCTGGTCATTGCCATCGGCCGGTTTCTCACCGCCAATACGTACCTGGTCGAACGTTGGATTGAGGCCGTACAACAGGCCGCCAGCGGAGGCGACATAGGCCGGGTCATAACTGCCGACGATCAGTTGCGCACGCCGCGCCACGGCTGTCTGAGACTGTTCATAACCGTCCAGTACAGCACGCGGTGTCTGGGTCTGGCGCTCACCTTGATACACCTCGCCGAGCATTTGCCCGTTGAGCACGGCGCTGCTGGTCGCAATCACCAGTTGCCCGGCATCGCGGCCCACGGTGTAGCCCGACTCGACACGTTTGGTCGGCGCGATCAGCGGGCTGTAGTAATAATTCGTCTGGCCCCAGCGCTTGCTGCTGTCCTCGTAGCCTTTGTACAAACCGCTGTAAAGAATATCTCCCGGCGCTCGAGAGATTTCATACAGACGCCCGTCGGCACCGCGCAGCCAGCTCTGGCGAATCTCGCCGCTCTGTACATCCAGCGTACCGCCGGACAGATTGATCAACGAACCTTGCTCGGTGACCACATCATTGCCGGCGAAACTGACCCGGCCGCCTTGCGCCATCCACTCACCGATGCTGTGGTTCTGCGTGCCCAGATAGCCGCCGACTTCGAGCAAGCCGCCGGCGGTGTACCAGCGGTCCGTGGCATAGCCGTTGGTGCCGGCGGGGACATACACCAGTTCGCGCACATCGACCCACACGTCATTGCTGTTCAGCGCACCGCTCTCGCGGTTGACCGACGCATCACGCTGCTCGTTGCCCTGTACGTTGATTTTGATGTTGTTGGATTCCATCGCGACTTTTACGCCGATGGCGCCGGACACATCGATCATCGCGCCGTCACGCACCAGGCTGCGACGCCCTGCCGTCACGGCGACCTGACCGCCTGTGGCAAGCGTGATCGAGCCGTTCTGGAACTCGACGCTGCCGCCGCTCTGCACCTCGATACGCGACTGGTCGCCGCGCACCTTGTTGTTGGCGTTGACACCGGTCAGCGCGGCTTTGTGCTGACTGTCGAGTGCCGTCAGATCGCTGCTGTCGAGCATGATCGCCGTGGCGCTGCCCTGCCCCAGGGTGACGCTGCCGTTGGTGTCGGTGGCCGGGTTGAGCAAGTGGATGGTGCCGCGCGTTGCCACCGAAGTGCTGGCCAGCAGCACACCGTTTTGCTGCACCTCATGGCCGGTCAGGGTGATGTCGCCCGTGGCGGCCTGAATCAAACCGCTGTTGCTGACCTTGCCGGCACTGCTGCCAGCCTTGAAGCCCGGAACGACTTCACTGCCGAACGTCGTGGAGAAGCCGTTGCCTTCGGTACCCGAGCCTTTGCGGATATAGAAACGATCGCCGGCGCCGAGCACGGTCTGGCCTTTGGCGGTGTTGATACTGCCGTCGTTCTGCACCTCGTTGCCCAGCAGCAAGGCATAGCCGCCGGCATCGGTGGACGTCGCGGGCGCGTGGGTTGCAATCGCTGCGCCGCGCTCTACCAGTACCTTGCCGGCAGCGTCGGTAAAGGTCGGCTGACTGGCGTTGCTGTCGAAGTACAAGCCGCGGTCACGGAACTGGATGTCGGTGATATTGGCGGCAGCGGCCACCAGGTTACGCACGTTGACCTGGCTGCTGCCGCTGAACACGATGCCGTTGCGGTTGATCAGCATCACCGTGCCGTCGCCCTTTATCTGCCCCTGAATCTGACTGGCGCGTGCGCTCGGATCATTGACCCGGTTGAGCACTGCCCAATTCGATTGCTGGGCAAACTCGACCGTGGTGTTGCGGCCGACGTTGAAGGTTTCCCAGTTGAGAATCGCCTTGTCGGCGGTCTGTTCGATCTTCACCGTAGTCTTGCCATCGGCCTGGGACTGCTGCGGGCCTTTGGCATTCTGCCAACCCTGGGCAAGGCTGTTATCGACCTTCAACCCGCCCTCGCCCAGACCATCCGGCACAAACTGCACCGTACCCAACGCCGCCGAGCGCCCGGCAGCCTGAGCCGCTTGCTGCGCGGCAATCGCGGCCACGGTGTTGTTCAACGTCTGAATCGAACGTTGCAATTGCTGATTGGCTTTCTGTTGCTGCGCCAATGGCGGCGTCATTCCCGGTAACCCACCGGTGCCGGGCCTTGCAGCGGCGGCTTGCTGGGCGGCGCCCTTGGCGGCAAACCAGCCCGAGCTGAACGCCGTTTGCGCGTGCGCACTGCCTGCCACCAGACACAACGCCACCGCCTGAGCCAGCGGCTTGAGCAGCCACAATGCCGGGTCCATGGCATCACGCTTGAAGGACTGGACGTGGGTACGACGACGGGATGGGCGAGCGAGCATCACTACGAGATCCTTTTAAGAGCTGCAGGTCGGCAACCACCTGCTGTTAGGACATAGGCGGTTGGCAAGGGGCACGACCGAACGGATGTCACACAAACTTCATGTTGGGGGAGTAATTGCGCGCGGTTCCGGCAAAAAAAATGGCAGCCCCAAAAGGGGCTGCCATTCAAACCGCTGACTTGAAGTGAAACCTTACAGAGGACGGCCAACAGTGTTGCAGACGCTGGCGTTGTTGATGTCCAGGTTGTTGCCGGTGGAGTTGGTGATGAAGTTGGCGGTCACAGCGTTTTTCCAGTTGGTCGGAACCACGCTGAAGCCGTGAGCCACGGTCGCAACGGTGTTGCCTGGAACGCTGTAGTGAGTGGTCAGGAAGGCCTTCACGTCAGCAGCCACGGATGCATCCTTGTAGCACTGGCCGAAGATGAAGTTGGTGTAGGCAGCAATTGGGTAACCGGTGGCTGGGTTGGCAACAACCGGAGCCCACTGAGCTGGATCAGCCGGGTTGACTGGCAGTGTGGCCGAAGACAATGCGGTAGTGACGTTTGCGGTGGTCGGCTGAACACCGTTGACGCGCGAAACGACGGCATTGCTGTTGGCATTCACGCCATCCGGACCCACGTAGCCGATGGAACCGTCAACAGCGTTCACGGCAGCAGCGACGTCAGAGGTGTTAACCACGCCTACGAAAGTGGTTGGCAGTGGAGTGCCGGCTGGTTTCAGGGTGTTGGCGAACGTGGTGGTGACGGCGAACTTGGTTGGGCAAACCGCGTTCAGGTGGCGAGTGAGGATTTCCGAAGTGCCGCTGGAAGTGGAGCGATACACAACGCGAATCGGGGTGGCGTCAGAGTTGTTCAGCAGGTCGCCCCACTTGGTGGCAGTGCCCGAGAACACGTCGCACAGCTGAGCGCTGGTCAGGTTCAGAGCGGTCTGGCCGGTCTTTTTGTAAGGAATGGCAACCGAAGTGGCGACCGAAGGCAGTTGGATCAGCGGGCCGTAAGTGGTGCTGTAAGCGGTGTTGTAGTTACCGATTTCGGTAGCGCTGAGCACCGAGTCGCTGCCAGCGAAGTGAACCGTACCAGTGGTTTTGAACTGCGTCGAATCGTTGGTCAGGAAAGCCACTTTACCCACGCCGCTGCCTGTGCCCAGGTAGCTGAAGTTGGCTGGCAGGATGCTGTTGGCAGAGCCTTTGTACAGAGCGGCAGGCAGAGTCGCGCCACCACCGGTTACGTTGGCGGCCATGGCCTGGGCGGAAGCCAGGGCAGCGACGGTCAGGGAAGCTGCGATCAGAGTGCGCTTGAACATGAAGAATCTCCTTTTCAACGTTGGTTGTGAACACAGGTTTTCAGGGGACTTGCATGACACTGGGAGGACTCACCGCTGACCTTCGCAAGCGGGGTCCGTGGTTAAGTCGCACTGAGAAATTCGCAGTTTCCGGTGACAGATAAAGGAAAAAACCTCGGGAGGTGCAGGCTGATTTACGAGGGATTTTCTCGGGTGTTCTGCTGGTTATCCGGAGTGTCTAAGACAAGCTTTTCGAGGGAATCGGCCACAGCCCTTGAAGGGCCGTTGCAGATGACAGAAAGGAGAACCCGAGGATGCTGTTTTTTGCGCTCGGGTGAGAGCTGGCGCCGCTGAAAAAAGATGAGAAAACTACTGCACGAGTTGGTTGATCTCGATGATCGGCAGCAGCACCGCCATCACAATCACCAACACCACCCCGCCCATCACCACGATCATCAACGGCTCCAGCAACGCGGTCATGCCCATCGCCCGGCGCTCGATATCACGAGACAGGGTTTGCGCCGCACGCTCAAGCATCGGTGGCAGCGCACCGGTTTTCTCGCCGCTGGCGATCAGGTGAATCAGCACCGGCGGGAACACGTTCTCCACTTTCAGCGCGGCCGCCAGGTTGACGCCCTCTCGCACCTTGGCGGTGGCCTCATTCACACTCAGGCTCAGACGATCATTGGACAAGGTCTGCCGCGCCGCCTCCAGCGCGCGCAACAACGGCACCCCGGCGCCGCCGAGAATCGCCAGCGTCGAGGCGAACCGTGCGGTGTTCAGCCCCAGCACAAACCGCCCGATCAGTGGCAACTTCAGCACCCGATGATGCCAACTCAAGCGCGCCGCCGGGTTGCGCAAATACAGGCGCCAGCTCCAGAACGCACCGGCCATGACGCCTGCGCACAACCAGCCCCAGGCACGGATGAAATCACTGGCATTGAGCATCGCCAGCGTCAGCCCCGGCAGATCCTGCCGCGCCTGGGAAAACGCGCTGACTACCTGCGGCACCACGTAGCTGAGCAGGAAAATCACGATGCCGATCGACACCAGCCCGACCACACCCGGATAGATGAACGCGGTAAGAATCTTGCCGCGCAGGTTGTTGCGCTCCTCGATGTAATCCGCCAGCCGCTCCATCACCTGCGCCAGATCACCGGACTCCTCGCCCGCCGCAATCAGTGCCCGGTAGATTTCCGGAAAATCCCGTGGCCGCGCCGCCAGCGCTTCCGCCAGGCGCATGCCGCTGCGCACGTCGGCGCGTACGGCGCTGAGGGTGTGGGCGATGTGTTTTTTCTCGGCCTGTTCGACCGTGGCACTCAGCGCAGCCTCCAGCGGCAGACTGGCGCCGAGCAGGCTCGACAGTTGCCGTGTGGCCCAGGCCAGATCGTTATCCGACATCCTGGCGCTGAACATTCCACCGCCGCCGTGCTGGGAGACGTTGCTTTCCTTCTCCACCGACAACGCCGTCAAACCACGACCGCGCAGCGCGCCAAACGCGGCACCCTGACTTTCCGCTTCCAGATGCCCGGATTCGATCTTGCCGCTGGCATCGGCGGCTTCAAAACGATAGCGATTCATCAGGCGTCCCGTGTCACACGAAGGATTTCTTCCGGCGCCGTGGCACCGCTGCGAATCCAGCGCTCGCCGTCCTCGCGCAGGCTGAACATCCCGGCCTTGCTCGCCGCTGCACGCAAGGCCTGCTCCCCTGCCCCTTGGTGTATCAGGGTGCGGATGTCGTCATCGATGCAGAACAATTCATGAATGCCGGTTCGGCCGCTGTAACCGGTGTGATTGCACGCCGCACAACCCACCGGACGCCAGGTGCCGGGCGTGGCCGGGTCTTCCTGTTTGCACTGATTGCACAGACGTCGTACCAACCGCTGGGCCAGAACGCCGAGCATCGACGAGGCCAGCAAAAACGGCTCGACGCCCATGTCGACCAAGCGGTTGACCGCCGACACCGCGTCGTTGGTGTGCAGGGTCGCGAGCACCAGGTGACCGGTCAACGAAGCCTGCACCGCGATCTGCGCGGTTTCGAGGTCGCGGATCTCGCCGATCATGATGATGTCCGGGTCTTGCCGCAAAATCGCCCGCAAGGCCAGGGCGAAGGTCATGTCGATCTTGGCGTTGACCTGAATCTGGCTGATGCCCGGCAAGTCGTATTCCACCGGATCTTCCACGGTGAGGATGTTGCTGGTGCTCGCATCGAGCCGCGCCAGTGCCGCATACAAACTCGTCGTTTTGCCGCTACCGGTCGGGCCGGTGACCAGCACGATGCCGTGGGGCTGGCGGATCAGGTGATCGAGTTTGGCCAGCACCTGCGCATCCATGCCCAACGTTTCCAGATGCAAACGCCCGGCCTGTTTGTCCAGCAGACGCATCACCACCCGTTCGCCGTGACCGGTGGGCACAGTGGAGACGCGAATATCAATCGGCCGCCCGGCCACGCGCAACGCAATGCGCCCGTCCTGCGGCAAGCGTTTTTCGGCGATGTCGAGCTGCGCCATGATCTTGATCCGCGACACCAGCGCACCGTGCAACGCCTTGCGCGGCGAGACCACGTCGCGCAGCGTACCGTCGACCCGGTAGCGCACCACCGAATGGGTTTCGAACGGTTCGATGTGAATGTCGCTGGCCTCATCCCGCGCCGCTTGCGTGAGCAAGGCGTTGATCATGCGGATAACTGGCGCGCCGTCCTGGGTGTCGAGCAGGTCGGTGATTTCCGGCATGTCCTGCATCAGGCGGTCGAGGTCGACTTCGTTTTCCGCCGCGCCAACCACCGCCGCCGCGCTGCCAGTGTCGGCGTAGGCTGTGGCGAGCAAGCCGTCGAGTTCGTCATCGCGCACCCGCTCAAGCCTGGCCGCGCCGAACTGTCGGCGCACCTCGCTGATCGACCAGCCCGGTGTCGACGGGCACACCGTCAGCACGCCGTCGCGCAGCAGAATCCGCTGCGCCTTGGCCCAGGCGTAAGGCAATGCACTCATCTCATGCCCTCCCGAGTGTTGCTCCTGACCTCTGTGGCGAGGGAGCTTGCTCCCGCTCGGGTGCGAAGCGCCCGCAAACCCAGCATGCAAGGTGTGTCTGGAACAATGGGGCGGCAGTTTCTGGGTCTGCTGCGCAGCCCAGCGGGAGCAAGCTCCCTCGCCACGTTCATTGGATCGGCACCGCTTTGATGGTCGCGCGCGGGCCTGTCCCCGGCAGCGACGCCGGCACGCCCTGCGCAGCGGTCGGCAATTGCGGCGCCTGCATGTCCGGCATCGCCCAGCTGCGTTCCGGTTGCAGACCGCCCTGAGCGCGGCGCATGAAGTCGTAGCGGTTAAGCGTAATGCTGCGCCCCGCCGCACTGTCGCGAATGATGTACGGGCGCAGGAACACCATCAGGTTGGTCTTGGTGATCGAGCGGCGTTCGTTGCGAAACAGCGCACCCAACCCCGGAATGTTCGACAGCCACGGCACCGCGTCATTGCTCTGGCTGTAGCCATCCTGCAGCAGACCGCCGAGCACCATGATCTGCCCGTCATCGAGCAGGATGCTGGTGTCGATCGCACGTTTGCTGGTGACGATCCCCGCCGAGGTGGAGGCAGCCGAAGCGCGCTCGTCGATGCTGCTGACTTCCTGATAGATGTCGAGCTTCACCGTGCCGCCCTCGGAAATCTGTGGCCGCACGTTGAGCTTCAAACCGACTTCCTCGCGGGTCACGGTCTGGAACGGGTTGTTGCTGGTGCCCCCGCCGCCGGTGACGTAGCTGCCGCTGACAAACGGAATGGTCTGACCGACGAAAATGCTCGCGGCTTCGTTGTCCAGGGTCAGCAGGTTCGGCGTCGACAGCACGTTGGTGCCGCCCTTGCTCTTCAACGCCCGGGCCAGCACTTTCAGGTCGAGAATCTTGCCGATGCCGGGGATATCGACGGTGCCGTTGACGTAGCCGAGGTTCAGACCTTTGGGCAACACGTCGACACTGGTCTTGCCATTGACGTTGATCCCCGAGCCGCCAAGGTTGGCGCCGCCGATTACGCCGTTGCCGGCCAGATTGCCGGTCTGCCATTGCACGCCGAATTCACTGGCATCGTCCTCGCCGACTTCGACGATCAGGCTCTCGATCACCACTTGCGCGCGGCGCTGGTCGAGCAAATCGATGACTTCACGCAGGTTGCGGTACAGCGGTTCCGGCGCGGAAATCAGCAAGGTGTTGGTGGTGGCGTCCGCCTGAATGGTCACGCCGCCGGCGCTGAAAGCCACGTTCTGTTCGCTGCTTTGCGCGTTGCTGCTGCCGCTGGTGGCGCTGCTGCCCTGGGCGTAGCTGCCGCCGGTGCTGCCGCTGTTGGTGGTCGAAGTGCTGCCGTTGGTTTGCGTACCGCTCTGGCCGTTCTGCCCGCCGCCCGAATTGGTCGAGCTGCCCATGGCGCTGAGTACCGAACGCGCACTGTCACTGGTGCCGCTGTCGCTTTCACCGGTCAACAATCCGCGTAGTGCCTGGGCCAGTTTTCCGGCCTGGGCGTTGCGCAGATACACCACGTGCAGGTTGCTCGGATTGCTCTGGGCGTTATCGAGTTTGTAGATCAGGTTGCGCGCCAGCTCCGTGCGCTCGGGGCTGCCGGCGCGGATGATGATGGTGTTGGAACGCGGGTCGCCGATCACCGCGATTTTCTGCGTTGGATCGTTGCCCGGTGCGTCGAGCAGGTCGGCGACCATCGGCGCGATGTCGGCCGCGATACCGTTCTGGATCTGCACCACGTCGGTATCGATGGCGCTCGGGGTGTCGATGCCTTGAATCAGTTGCGCAACCCGGGTGAGGTTTTCGGCGTAGTCGGTGACGACGATGGTGTTGTTGCCCGGATAGGCGTTGATCGGGTTGTTCGGCGAGACGATCGGGCGCAGCACCGGAATCAGGTTCACCGCGTTCTCGTATTGCAGGCGGAACGTGCGGGTGAGCATGCCGTTGCCGGCCGGTTTGTCGGCGCTGTAGATCGGCCCGCCGAGCAACTTGGCGTCGGCCTCCGGCACCACCTGCGCCACGCCGCCCACATCCACCACGCTGAAACCCTGCATGCGCAGCGCCGCCAGCAGCATGTCGTAAGCCTGATGCGCCGGCACCTGGCCTTCAGAGACCAGTGTCAGGTTGCCCTTGACCCGAGGGTCGACCAGAAACTGCTGGCCGGTGGAACGCGACAACGCCCGTACCACTGCTTGAATATCCGCATCGACAAAATTCAGCGTCACCGGTTGATCGCCCAACGGATTGGCCGGCAACGTCGTGCCCCGGGCCGAACCGCCACTGCGGGCGCGTTCGGTGATGTTGTGCAATTGCTTCGGCGCAGGTCTTGCCTGAGCCTGCGCGCGCTCGCGGTCGAGCACCGCGTCGCCACTGCGCTGGGTGTTGGCCAGCGGCCGGCCGAGTTCGCTGTCCACCAGCAGCGGCGGTTGATTCGGTGGTGTGGTGTTGCTGCACGCGCTCAATGCCATCAACAGCATCGGCAACGCCATGCGTTTGGACCCTGACCCCTTCATGAAGCTTCCTTAGCGCCCAGCGCCTGATCCATGCGTACGGTGCCCGACAGAGTGCCGGCCGTGTCATCGGTCGCGGCGTCGTCTGCGCGTTGCAGACGGGCCTCGACCACTTGCAGTGAAAAATTCCGGGGCTGGCTCAGCAGCCAGTCGAGCACGGCATCAGCCGGTGCCGCATCGAAAGTCAACTGCCAGCCTGCGGACGCCGCCGCCAATTGGTAATGGCCGCCCAGTCCGCTGGCCTGCAAGGTCTGTTGCAGCGACTGCTCCAGGTTTTGCCCGTCGGGGCGCACGCTGACGTCGCGCAACAGCACTTCCAGCGCTTCAGCCTGGGCGCGCAGTTTTGGCGTTTCGACTTGCGAGGCGGCGATCTTCTTCAGCGGCGGCTGAATCAACGCCACCCACAGAAACAGCCCCAGCAACAGCGCCGCCATCCCGCCGACCATGCGTTTTTCCCGCAACGCCAATGGCTGCCAACGGGCCTGCAACTGAGCATTGAAGCGCTGCCAACCGGCGCGGTACTTCGCAAGCGATGGGCTATTCATCTTCGGCTCCGCTGCTGTCATCGTTGTCGGTGGCGGCGGTCGCCTCGCCGGCCGGGCGCAGGACCCAGCCGTCGTCATTCGGGCTGATGCTGATGCCGGCCTGGGTCAGCGTGCCTTGCCAATCCTTGTCGTTGCCCGAACGCCGGGCCTCGGGCAGCAGACTCAATTGCAACACGCCGTCGACAAACTCCAGCCGCTGTACCGTCCCGGCCATGGACGGCATGCCGCTGCCGGCCTGCGACACCAATCGAGTGAAATCCTGCCCCGGCGCATCCACCGCGCCTTGCTGACGCGCCGCGATTTGCTGACGGGCCTGTTGCAGCGGATTGAGGATCACCGGCAACTCGGGGAATGCCTGCTTCACCCGCTGCGCCATCTGCGCCTTGAGCTGCTGGCCCTGCCCGGCCTCGCGGGCGGCGTACAGATTCAAACCGATCACCCACACCGCCAGCGCCAGCGCACAGCAACCGAGCGCCCTGCCCCAGCCGCGATGTTCAGTGCCCGGTTGCTGAAGACCGCCGTGCAGTCCCCAGCTCGGCAACGGGCCAGAGCAGCGTTGCGTGTCAGCCAATGTCGATTGCACCGCTTCCGGCGCGCCGTCACCGATCCAGTGCGCCGGCAGACCGGTTTCCAGCAACCATGCTTCGTCGATCATCGGCTGCACCTGTGCCGCATTCGGGCCGTGGCGCAACAACAGATGATCGTCGTGCAGGCAGCCGACGCCGCCGGCCATCACCGGCAAACTGTAGGCCGCCGGGTACAGGCCTTTGAGGTTCAAACCGAACTGCCCGAGGTGCTGCAAATCCTTGCGTGATACCCAGGCAATCTGCACCTGGCCGCTTTCATTGCGAGTGCTGTGGGCGATGTGCATCTCGGCGCTGTCGCCGAGCATCAAGGCCTGCGCCGCACACTGCACAGCCGCAGCGGTTTTGTTCGCGGGCAACGGCGGCAAATCGATGCTCGCCAGCAGGCTGTCCGACGGGTGCAGAAAGCACACCAGCGGCTGTTTCGGCAGTGCACCGAGCCGCACGCGTTCCTGGCGAGTGACCTGCCCCTGACGATCCAGCCACGCAGCATCCACTTCACTGTCGAGACTCAGCTCCGCCAGCGGCGGCAAACTCACGCGCAACTGGCTCATACGCCCACCCGCGACCAGATCACTTGCGGCAATCGATCCTGACTGCGATGCAACAACGCATCGAGGCTGACCCGCCGCTGATCACGCCGCGCCTGCCCGCGCAGCCGGAACCAGTCGCTGGTAATGCCGACCTTGACGCTGGTGATCTCCAATTGCGGCAGTCGCAGCCGATTGACGAAATCCCCACGATTGATAAACCAGCGCCCGGCGTCACGCTCATTGATCAACGCCTGCGCCCGCTCCAGCGACAGCCCCGGCACATAAGCCGCCAGCACCGGCGCCGTGGCGGTGTTGCCGTTGAGCCAGGTGGTCGCCGGAATCACCGTCAGGTACGGCGCCAGTTTCGCCAACAGCGCATCGTTGACCCCGTCGACACTGCGCAAATCGTCAAGCGTGCGCAGCATCGGCAAGGTCGGCGACTGCGGTTTGCGCGACGCGGACGGCGACGTGGCGCGCCCGCTGTCGAACGTATTTTTCGCCACAGGCTTGTCCACCACTTGGGCATTCAACAGATGCGGATAAGAGCCGATCACCCGCTGACTGATGCGCCGGCTCAAGCCGCTGCTGACACCGATCAACTCGCACAAACGCTCGAATGCCTGCACCTGCACATCATCGATCCGCTCGTTGGCCACCAGATTGCGCAGGTTGAACTTGCCCTGCTCGTCCTCCAGCCGCCCTTCGAAACCTTGAGTGTTCAACCGCTGCGCCCACGGCTGATCGAGTCGGGTCAGCGGATCTCGCTGCCGGGCATCCCACAACAATTGCCGGCTGATCTCCAGCCCGCCGTGCAACACCCAACGGCCCTGCACACGCAGTTGCTCGGCTTCCAGCGCACGGGTTGAAACGCTCTGGCGCGTCAGCATGCCGGCGGCGATCACCGCGACCACTGCCGCGATCAGCAGCGCACTGATGATCGCCATCCCCTGCTGGTTCGATTGGCTGTTCATGACCGGCCTTACAACTGCCAGGAACCGATGTCGGCATTCACGCCGTCGCCGTCAGGCTGGCCGTCGGCGCCGAGGGAAAAGATGTCGATCTCGCCATTGGCACCGGGATTGAGGTACTGATAAGGACGACCCCACGGGTCATTCGGCAGGCGCTCCAGGTACGAGCGCCAGTTAGTGTTCTTCGCATCGGCCGGCCGCTCCACCAGCACCTTCAGGCCCTGGCTCTGGCTCGGGTAAGTGCCGTGATCGAGGCGATACAGCTTCAGCGCCTGCATCAACCCGCCAATGTCCTGCTTCGCCGCCGTGGCCCGCGCCTGATCCGGCCGGTCGAGCACCTTGGGCACCACCATCGCCGCCAGAATCCCGAGAATCACCACGACCACCATGATCTCGATCAGCGTGAAACCCTGCTGCCCACGGGGCATCCGGCTCGGTCGACTGGGCTGTTTGAATTGCGCGATATCCATCTCGTCATTCCCTGGCTTGATTCGATTCGACGCGCAGTGTTGCAAGAAGATATGTCAGGGATGTTGAAAATCCTCGGGTGTTTTCGTCGTCAAGCCGTCAAGCACGGGCGTTAGCGTCAAGGGCTGCCCGACTGCCCGAGCCCCCGATGCGCACCCCCACCCCGCAAGCCGGATTCACCCTGATTGAAGTGCTCGTCGCGCTGGCCATCATCGCCGTCGCCATGTCCGCCGCCGTGCGCGTAGCGGGGTTGATGACGCAGAGCAGCGGGGTTTTGCGGGATCGTTCGATTGCAATGATTGCGGCGCAGAGTCGGATGGCGGAACTTCGGTTGGAAGGGAAATTGCCGATGGGGGTTAAGGCGATGGAGTGTGATCAAGGGAGGTTGCTGTTGCGGTGTGAGCAGGTGATTGGGGGGGTGGAGAATGGGCGGTTGCTCAAGGTTGGGGTGCAAGTTTTTGATCGCAGCCAGGAGGGGCCGGCGTTGGCGCGGTTGGAGACGTTACTCAGCCGCCCCGAAAATCCCTAGCCCTCCCGAAACGTCAGACCGCTGGTATGCAGCAGAATTGACCGAGAGATATTTCCGACAACCACCTGAAAATCTTCACCACCACGCACACACCGCGTTGAACCCATAATCAACTCGAACGCCCGCCTCCAAATCCATAATCAACGCGGTCGCCCAGGTCGATGTACAACGCCAGACACCTCCGTCGGCCCCCTCTCCCTCCGGGCGGTCCGACGTTTCGGGAGGGCTGGGGTGAGGGCCGCCCTTGCCCCACCCGTTTACCCACCCCCAAAAACCACGTTTAAAAGACACCAACCGTAACGTCCCCAAGGCTACACAACCTTGCGTCATTGCCTACGACTACGCCAGAATCCGCCGGCTTGTGCGTCTAGTACGCGGGTCTTATCGTTCCATGGTCACTGAAAACCAGTGATCGGGTTTGGTAGCCCGCAGCGCTGACGCATTGCGTCACCTCATGCAGTTGCATTCATGCGACTGGATTTATGGTGGCCATGCTCAGGGCTTCTTCGGAAGCGCCGGTTCCAGTGCTCCGGTCTACCAACCTGCGTATGGTCGCCACACCCTCGTTTGGTAGCGAGAGTGGTTGACTCCAATTTAATCAGTACTGGAGTTACATCAATGATCAAACCAACACCAAACCCACCAGAAACCGATCCAGTCTCCCCCTACCAATTCCCCGATTCCCGAACCCTCAACGAAGCCGCCGAACGCGCCCTCGACCACTACCTCACTCCGCAACAACGCATCATGGGCAGCCACCACAAACACGATCCCATGTACCTGGCCAACCCGGCGTACAACACCGAATCCCTGCTGGCCAACGCCAGCGAATCATTGGGATCGGCGAGCGAAATGCTCAATAACTTTGCGGCCACGCTTGAGCCTGTTCATCGCAAGACTGCGATAGGGATTGCGCAGTTGGTGATGTTGAGTGAGTTGGCGGTGAATCAGGCGCTGGATCATGTTGAGGTGAAGGCGTAAGCGGCTGAGCGCTGCTGCTCAATAGTCGGAAAGAAAGTGGCGGAGGTTGTCAGGTGAGACTGCCGGTCTCCGCCAAATGAGCGGCTCTACCTTTAATGCCAGCCGGATTTCAGGTCCGTATCGGTTCCTAACCGATACTTACAACAATCACCCGATCCTGCTCCTTTACCTGTCAGAGGCTAAGCCGCAGGTGCAACAAATATCGTCGTTACTTTTGAATTGGGGACAATTCTGATCCACCTGTCCCGCTGTGTAGGGGAAATCCTCCAAGGGAACGATTTTTTACGCTCAATCAATCCTATCCGTATTTTATCGAAGCACAGTGAACGGCATAGTACTGTCCGTACGAACGAGCACCGAGTTAATAATTAATCGATATAAAAAACTGTCAATTATGACAGGTGCCATTTAATTAATATCGGCGCAGTCTTGCTTAAGTATTTAAACGAGGTAAAAGAGATGAAACCCGTTGGGAATTTATTATATTTTGGCGCCTTTCTAAGCTTTACTGTCGTCGCTCAAACCCATGATGCAGAGTGTCAATCAGAGTGGATAAAAAGCTCAGCCTACTCAACTTGCAAAGGAATCGACTGGACGACTAAAACTATCGGAGTCAATCCCAATACGGGTTACTATGAAGTTGACCCAAGAAATCAGCAGCCAGTCAAATTTTGCAAACTCATACAAAGCTGCTTACAAAACGGCTTAAAGGCAAGCGAAGTGGATATGAATACTTATTACTCCAAGGAGAACAGACCTAATGTATTTACGTTTCGAATAAATGAATTGAAGGATCTGAAAAACTGTAACGGCATCCTTTTGATAAAAGGATGCTAACTCCTGTCATTTGAGTATGTAAGCAGTTTTTTTGGGGGATTGGGTATTTCACCATGATCAAACCCTTCGCGTACCAATTCCCGACTTACAAAACCGCAACGAAACCGCCGAACGCGCCCTTCATCACGACCTAACTACACAACAACGCATCGTGGGCAGCCACCACAAACCTAACTCCATGTTCCTGGCCAACCCGGCTTACAACACCGAATCGCTCCTGGCCAATGCCAGCGAATCACTGGGATCAGCGAGTGAATGCTCAACAACTTCGCCGCCACGCTGGAGCCTGCCCATCGCAAGACTGCGATCGGGATTGCGCAGTTGGTGATGTTGAGCGAGCTGGCGGTGAATCAGGCATTGGATCATGTTGAGGTGAAGACGTAAGCGGCTGAGCGCTGTAGCTCAACAGCCGGAAAGAAAATGGCCGAGGTTATCAGGTGTGACTGACAGCCTCGGCCAATTGAGCAGTTCTATTTTTTGCGGCACATCTCGACGTCATCCTGAGTCTTCAGGTCTGTGTCGATTCCCAAGCGATACCTGCAGTAATCAATAATCCACCCCCGCTCCTCTGCTGTCAGGTGTTCTACCTTCCTGATCTCTCCATCGTTCGCGTGGATGTTGTAGAACTTCATCTGAAACGTCGGGTGCTTCTTGATGAAGACAATGGTCTCGATGTCTCCGTCTTCAAGGGCTTCGTAGTAGCCGACGTAGAGCTCCGTCGTTACGACGAGGATAGCTGCGATTAGAAGCTTTTTCATTCCGTTGGTGCCGGTGGTAGAGGCTGAAGGGTTCTAGCATGAAAGGAGACTGATTGAATGCCAGAAAGTAAATCAGCCCCCATTTTATGCTGCCAGCCCAGCTCCCACAGATTTCAGCGTCCTACACAATATCTGTGATCAACCTAAATCCCTGTGGGAGCGACGGTGCGACGATTCGACTTGCTCGCGAAGGCGCCAGAATTGACACCAATTTAATCAGCAGGTGATCCCGAGCTCTGCCTCACCGGCAATTGCAAATTATCCAACGCCCGATTCACCGCCAACTCCCCGAGCATGATCAACTGCGCAATGCCCACCAACGCCCGACGCTGCGAAGCCGGCACCAGACTGGCGATGTTTTGGGCAATGGTTTGGGCCGAAGCAAGTGTTTCACTGGCATCAATCAGCAGTTCTTCGTTTTTGTTGTCCGCAGTCACGGCATACATCCCGCGGGTTCTACGTGGGGGCGGCGTGGAGCCGGGGGGACAGAGGTAATGGTCGAGCGCGCGGTCGGCGGCTTCGTGGAGTTTTCTGGAATCTATGGATTCGTAGGGGGAAACCGAGTCGGTTTCGGGCGGGTTGGGTGTTGGTTTGATCATGGTGAAGCTCCATTTTTATACCTGGTGGAACCACCAACACCTGTCGCTAAACAAGTAAGGGTGGCAGCTGTACGCGGGTTAGCGAACCGAGAGGTATAAGACCCGGCAGACCCGAAGGTCTCCCACGCACAGCCACCATATCGTCATCGCAAATGTCTGCGACAAACTGGAGCGTCGTTGAACTTATACCTGGTCGGGTCGCTAAACCCGGTCGCTGGGTTGCCAGCGACCCGTAGACGATAAAGACCAGGTACAAAGCGCACAAGCCGGCGGATTCTGGCGTAGCTGTAGGCAATGGCGCAAGGATATGTAGCCTGAGAGAGTGTCTGGAGATGTCTTTTTAAACGTTCGTGTTTATCGGAATTCTCATTGCGTCTCGGCCCCCACGACAGATCCGTCCCCTTGCCCCAACAAACGTAAGCGTCCGTCGAACACATCCCCCTGAAGCTGATATGGAGCCATCGCCTCCATTGAACCGAAAAATGGGACTGGTTTATTTCTCAGAAAATAAATCAGTCCCCTTTTTCTACAGACCACTGCGAGCTAAGCACTTTGGCAACATGAGCGTCAGTGGCAATTGAGATCCATAATTCAAGCAGTTTTCTGGACCCATTGCGCCACTAACCGGTCTAACAAAACGGGAGAGTTGCTAATAAACAACTTAAGCCAGTGCGTACGCTCATCACTCGGCAAGACTCTTGAAGAATTTAGAACCGCTCTTCTAGCCTTTCCACCAAGATTATAAACAGTTGCTTTATGATTCCTCACCCAAGCTACATTTTTATTAGTAATTGCCGCCTGAGCTTGGTTCTCAATGTTAGGACCATTAAAAATAAACGCATGTAACTTTGACGACTTTAGCAAAGTAGAGTTCTGGGCAACGTACCACTCCAGCCAGAAGCGGCATATTTGACTATCTACAGCTGGATTTCCAATTACCGCCTCGATAGTGGACAAAAAAGTATTTGCAAAAAGATCATCCGTAACCTCATGAAGATATAACGCAACATCATTTATTACAGGAGCAAAAAACTCAAAATTCAAAAATATTGTGGCAGCAATATTTGATATTTTGTGTCGTCGCGCAGATCTTATAATGCTTCTCGCAAGCCCCAAATCAAGGTATTCATAGGTGACAATTTTCTCTATAGCCGCCAACAATCTAGCCTCTAGAATTAACTCCTCATCATCTATTTCAACCTCGACTTCTTCCATCTCATTAGTGTAAGAATTAAAAACCTCAAGAGTTTCAAGAAGTTGAATCTTCTCTTCAGCATAGTGATTATGAAGATGCTTTTCGACAAACTCTTCCGAGTTCATCAAAAAAGTCTTTTCAGAAGAGACAGTTAGACGGTGATTTTCATAAAGATACAAAGTGAGGCTTTCAAGTACGCTGGACAATTGTCTTGCTGAATTTGAGAAAATTCGAATATCATCGACATATCGCGTGTGGTGCACCCCTTGATCTTTCAAAAAGCGGTCAATATCTATGAATACAGCCTCAGCCATAATAATACTAGCGGCGGGCCCAACCGGAATCCCCTGGGAAGACTTGCTATTTTGCGTGGATAGAAATGTCTCTATATCATCACCTAACGGTTTAAGAGATGAATCAGCGATCTCGATTGCGTTATTCAAACGGTGTAAATAAATTTGATTATAGAAGTCCGTGATATCGGTTACTAGTACGGTATCGTATTCATCTGCCAAATCTTCTGTTTTCTTGGTAAAGTCTGCCCACCCAGAACCTGCACCAAAAAAATTCCCGTCTAAAATATTAAGACGGTATGAGCATGCAATATGCTCTTCGATCGGTATACGCGCCTTTTCAATCGCATCAGTTACTTCGCAAGCTAACGCGGTGTAAATTACAGAATCAATAGGTTCAAGTTGATGAACAATTCGAAAGCCACCCTTAGGTTTCGCGATGGTCATAGTTCGCGGCTGCGTCACCCACAACTTTGAAACATTCTTTGACATCAACTCTTTTTTAACGTCATCCCAGTGATGCCAGAGAGCTTCGTACTCAATCGACTTAGGAAAAAAGTCCGAGTCATAGTATTTGCTTATATGTTCCCGCGCAAAGTCCAGTGATTTCTCGCTAAGTATAGCCATATCCTATCCCTGATCAAAAATTTAAATAATCAATTGTCAAGCCTAGACTTATATCGTTTTCATCAAACAAATCAGCCCATGTTTTTTTGCCTGTTCGTTATTGCGGCGAGCAATATCGGCGCTCCAGCGCTACCAACATCTATGATTGCTAACAAATAGCTCAGCGAGTGTTTTTTTCTCATGGCGCTGTTCGTCTACAACATATTTTTCGGTACTCAGCAACCCACTATCAGAGTTCAAGGCCGGCGTCATACGGTGCCGAGTGCACGCCTGAGGAACATCTGATCCACATCCCCCAAAAATCGACTCCAAGATCCCTCGGTATCCCGAAGATATTGACTAAGGCCATCGACGTCGGCCTGCTCAGGAAACCCCAGTCTCTCTGTCAACCGATGTAGTGTTTGAATAGGAATTCCGATTTCCTCCAAAGCATTGACTCCTGCGGGAAGGTGGAAGCTTTCGAACGCCATTTTGACATGCGTGTAATCGATCTTACTGCGGATACCTCGCTTGATTGCATGGTGCTTGACGACATCCTCTATCAAGCCTAGTAACTTTGGCAGGGTATATCCGAAGGTATTAGTTATAATTTTCAAATCATTGTTAAGTGCGCTGGAAAGCGTGCGCTTCTCTCCCTCAGTTATCCAATTCTGTGCATACAATATTTGGCTTTTCAGATAATCCGAATAGCTCGAAGCGCTAAGGTAGCCGGCAAGTTTGGCGATCATGACATCCGTTGGTTTAACCTGGACCCCGTTACGACTGAACGTCTGCGGTACAAGCCGGGCGATAACTTTTGCAAAAGTCTTGAGGAAATTGGTCGCGGGGGTCCAGTGAAATACAAGTGTGGCAAATTCGATGTCGTCCATCATCTCGATCATGCTTTGCAGTTCTTCGAACTGCTCCACTCGGAAATACGAGTGCTTTTTTACTAGATCGATAGAAACACGATCGCTCGTAAAAATCTTATCGAATCGATCCTGTGAAAACTCAAATAGATGATCTGGTTGAATGCTCGCCAGAAGATTGATTGGGGTGTCTACATCTTGAATACCGAGCGGAATCTCAACCTCTTGGTTCAGGTTATCTTCTGGAATTTCCTCTAGGCAAAAAATTTTACCTACGAAGTGAACCCCCATCCGCCCGGCGCGCCCCTTGATATTCCCGTGAGTGAATTTGTCGATGCTGCGAGTGCCATCGCGATTGTCGTAGATCACAACGTTCTTCGCGACGGTGTTGACACCTTCGATAATTGTGGAAGTGCAAAGCAGGAAGCGCAGTTTTCCCGCATTGAACAAATCGGCTGTGTATTGCTGCAACGCCCTTGGCAGCGCCCCAAAATGCAAACCGATACCGTTTTTGAGGGCAACCGTGTAGTCCCAATCAGCATCGAACTCTTCACTGACCCAATCGATATGAGAACTCGTAGTCTGAGAACCATGCCCAAGCCTTATCAACTCGCGCGCCACTAGCCCCGCAACAGTTGGGGACTTGCAGTAGATGATCGTGGCGCCGACACATGCGCTCGCAATCGCAGCCAGCGCTTTGAGCTTGGCTTTGTCATCATTTGCCTTGATGCCGAACGTCTGAACATCAAGTGCAACCGTGTTAAAGTCGGTGGAAACGAAAGTATGTGGGTATCCGAGCCTTTCTAAGCCGCAAATGCTATTAACGAATGGCCCAGTCAAATAGAACTGTTTGGAAACCTTAAGCAGTTTACTCAGTGCGATGTTGAGCTCAATGACTCGCTCGTCCTGATAATCCACGTTGCCGCTTTTGAGCTCCCGAAACGCCAGTTTGTAAAACTCGTCGATGACGAAGAGGTCAATGTCGACGATGTCGCTTCGCTCGTTCACCCGCTCTTGGGTAAGCACATAGACAGCTCGGTTGGAACGGCACTCTTGGGAGCTGTGGTGAATGATCTGATATCGATCGCCGAACCGTTCTTGCAAGCGGCGACGAGTCTCGTCGGCAAGAGCTACAGTTGGAACAACCAAGACAAGCCGTTCCAAGGTGCCCAGACCCAGCAGCGAATCCACAATAGCGCTTTTGCCCATACTTGTTGGCGCACTCAGCACCACGTTCTGACCAGCCTTAAGCAGATCGAATATATGGAATTGCATCGAGTGGAAAACGAAGCTGTCAGAGAACGGTGTTCGGTACAGATCCAAAACCCTAAAATCGTCCGGCGTGAGGTCTGTGAACTCCTTTTTCAGATAAGGAAACAAACCTGATTTTCTAACCATGTTTTTCAGGAGGCCGGTGTGCTCAGTGAATCGCTCGCGCGCATCGAGGGCGCGCACGATCAAATCTCGCCCCAGGTCATATGAGACAGGGTTGGAAAGAAGTTTGTTGATTACGGAAAGATATTTGAAAGACGAGAAGTCCTCGCCCTGTAGGCTGTTCTTCGCCTTTTCGTAGAACTCAGTCATACAACTTCCCTTACCTTGTCCTCGACCAATTTGGTTAACCGCTCAAGGCTCGGAGCGGGGTAGATGAAGATGTGGATGCAAAGATCAGCGAACGGCGAATCCTCGATGAGATCTGCAGCGAATTTTTCAAACAACGCTGTCGTTTCCTTCTCCAACTCATCCTCGTGCCCCGGTGTTTCAGGCTCGGTAAGCAGTTGCGAGTCATAGCCCACGAACAGAACGAAGGTGAAACGATCAAGGTGGGCATCGAAGGGTTGGCTACCATCGAGGATTTCGTCGATGTCGTGGCGAAGCAGGTAGTCGTCGTCTTTGATATCAAGGATTTTTTTGCGTGCGGTATCGAAACACTCCGAAATTTCCTCGTACAACCGATCCCGTATTTCCGGAAGTCTCACAGCAATGTCGATATCAGTTACCAACTCACTGAAGCCAATCCAGAGCTGATCACCTTCTGGGTCGCGTCGGACAATGTGCACGTTTTCAAGAATTTTCTCGGGCCCAATTCTTTCCACGTGCAGCATGCATGGTATTGGCTGGCTTTCATGGTGTTGCCGAATTGTGGCGTGCAACAACACGCGCCCTAAAAATTCACTAACATCATGGAGAGACTTGAAGATGGACGTTCGCAGCCGTTCTCGCTTTTCTATAAGGGTCAGTTTGTGAATATCGGACATTTCTTTTGGCCGAAGAAAAATCTCATCTAACCATTGGCAAACGTTGTCCACGATATGTTTGTAGCGGTATCTCTTAAGCGAGTACTCCTGATGCAGAACCTGCCCGTTGCGCTTGGCACATGTCGAAGCCATGGGAGTTCTGAATGGCGTAAGAATTTGGGGCAAGTCCCGTTTGACGTAAATTTTGCGGCCTGATCGAGATTGATCATCCTCAACACGCAATTTGAACCACCCTAGAAGGTCTGGCCGGGAGTAGGACTTTTCATCAGCACTGTGGATGCGCCGAGAATGCTCGCCCTTACGTGTCACGGTGTCGAGAATGCGGCACCATATATCTTCAGAAACGGTTTCAGAGCTAAGAATGACCCCGTGCAAATCCTGAGAGGCCATTCTTATATTTCTGATCCCCATGAGCTCCAACTCGCGCAGGGTGTGGTAAACCTCCCAAGTGGCCGCATCGACCCAGTCAGCGACGCTTACACCAGACGCAGTCTGATAATTGGCCGTTCGCTTGTTGAGGTCGTCGATCAACTCCTGCCGGCCGGCCTTACCTGCCCGAGCTTTTGGGCTGATCGTCAAATACTCAAGGGTTTTGTTCACCTTGTCCTCGGTGACGATCAAATACCTAGGCAACAAATTGGCACCTGATTCACATTGCATTGACTTATGCAATATTGAACTGCAGGCGATTGTTTTCTTGTTGGCGCCCTTGGAGTTTTTGACGATGTCGGAGATGTTCCAGCGTGTTTTCTCGGTACTTTTCACTTGCACGAAATCGACGTATCCGTCGGATACGATATCGATATCGTCCGTGACCTCGCAGCGGACACTTCGGATAGTTTTATCGCGAAGCATTTGGGTGACGTGGTAGGCGGCAACACAATCCTGAAATAGAAAACCGTGCTTGGCGGCTACACCACCTGAATCATTCGAGTCCATCTCGACATCCATGACAATTTGCCGAGAATCTAGGGGATTTCTTTGCCATAGCCCACACAAGTGACATCACTTCGCCACCCGAGTACCTGTTCTCCTCTCTCACACATCCGCTTTAACCGATACTTCAAAAGTTACACCCCCAGCTAAAAAGCAAAATAACCACCTCCAACCCCAGAACTCACGGCCTCACCAACCTAGGCATCTCCACCCCCTCCCCCAACCTCTCCACCTCCAACCGCACCCTCTCCCCACCCTGCTCAATCACCACCCCATCCCCCTCCACCGCCACCAACTTCACCCCAGGACTCACCCGCTCCCCCTGTAAAAAACTCCTCGGCGGCCCATCGTTCAAACTCAAAATCGCCACCGCCCCCCGACTCCCCGCCATCACCCCACTGACCTTGATCTCCACCGGCGCCGTGCGGTTGGAAAACCACTGCAACGCCGGATTGTCGCTACGCGCGGCGAGCAGTTGCGGCGTGGCCGCCGGGGTGTGGGATTCGGCGGTGGTCAGAAGTAGGGATGACCAGGTGGCGATGCCGACCAGGGCGGTCAGCAGTGCGGCGGCCTGGATGATTTGGGGGGGTGAAAAGCGTGCGGTGTATCTCATGGGCTGAATCTCCTTTTAGTCCCGGTGACCAGACTACGCGGCAATTCTCACGGTTTTATTTCACACGCCTTACATGTTGGCCGTGCAGGATGGTTTTTTGGGACGGGGCTGGACGCAAGGGAGTGCGCATTCGATGAACCGGTGCAGGCAGCAGGGTTTTACGCTGATCGAGTTGATGGTGGTGCTGGTGATCATCGGCATCGCCAGTGCGGCGATCAGTCTGAGTATCAAGCCCGATCCGTTGCAGTTGCTGCGCAAGGACGCCGAGCGCGTGGCGCAGTTGCTGCAGATTGCCCAGGCTGAGGCCCGCGCGGATGGCCGGCCGATTGCGTGGTTGAGCGATGGCAAGGGGTTTCGTTTCAGTCGGCGTAGCGACAGTGGCAAGGGTTTTGATCATTTCGATCGGGACCCGCAGTTGCGGCCGCGTCCCTGGCAGAGTCCGAAGCTGGAGGTGCGGGTGGAGCCCAGGCAGAAAGTGGTGCTGAACGCGGAGTGGATCAATCCGCCGCTACAGTTGACGCTGTCTGACGGGCTCAATCGGTTGAGTGTGCTGCGCGATGCTTCGGGCCGGATTAGCGTGCAATGAACAGACAACAAGGTTTTACGCTGATCGAGGTGATGGTCGCGATTCTGTTGATGGCGGTGGTCAGTCTGATTGCCTGGAAGGGGCTGGACAGTGTCACCCGCGCCGACAGCCATTTGCAGGCCAGTGGTGAGCAGAGTGACAGCCTGTTGCGGGCGCTGAATCAGATGCAGCGGGATGTGGAGATGCGCGCCGGGATCGAGCTGACGGAGCCGAAGAAGGTCGGCACCGAGGATGAACCGGCGACGGCGCCGCCTGCCGTTACGGTGCGCAGCAGTGACAGCAAGGGGTTTCGGCTGGACATCATTCGTAGCGCGGCGGATCAGCCGGGGGCGTTGCAGCGGGTGCGCTGGTGGCTCAAGGGGGACACGCTGTATCGCGCGGTGGCGCCGGCGCGCAGTCGGTATCCGTTGCCGGCACCGACGGCTGGGGTGGCGATTTTGGGTGAGGTGAGTGATTTGCAGGTGCGGGTTTGGGAGGCGGACAAGGGGTGGCGGCAGTTGAGCGGGAATCGGCGGGAGGATCCGTTGGGGTTGGAGGTGCGGTTGACTCGGCAAACACCGCAAGGGCCGGAGAAGTACCGGCAGGTCATGGGACCCTTGCAGTGATTAGCTGAGAACGACTACACCGCCCGGCAACTCGGTGCATTTGACGCCGTAGGCATCACGGATCAGTGCACCTACGCCGGCCAGTTGATCGAGGGAGAACCGCGCCTGCACCCGGCGCTGGCCGAGATCGCGATTCAGCAGCAACAACATCCCCGGGCGATAGCGGTTGATCTCGTCGATCATCTGGCTGAGGGTCGCACCGTTGAACACCAACACCTGCTGACGCCAGTTCATCACCGCCGCCGTGTCGACGCTTTGCACAGTGCCAACTTGTTGCGCGTCGTAGGTCAGTTGCTGGCCTGGTTCCAGGCGCAGACTGCGGCCTTCGACTTCCACGTCCACTGCACCATCAAGGCACGTCACGCAAACCTGCTGATCAAGGTTGCGCAGGTTGAACCGCGCCCTGCTCGCCCGCAGCCAGCCGCCACCGGCCTGCATCGCCATCGGCAACCGCGCGGTCTGCACTTCGACTTCGCCGCTGACCAGTTCAAAGCCTTGCACGCCCTCATCCACCGAACGCTGGTTGATGCGTGTCTGGGTGTTCAATTCCAGGCTCAAGCCGTCGGCCGGTTCGACGCGGCGTTGCTGGCCAACTTCGGTGATGTAATCCGCTCCGAGCCCGGAGAATCCGCCCGGAATCGTGCCGCGTACCAGCAGGAACGCCGCCGATGCGGCAATCGCGCCGCCGAGAAAAGCCCGGCGTCCAAACCCTCGTGGCGCCTGCGTCGCTTCGGCTGCCGGTTGCAGCAGGTGCCACAAGGCCTTGCACTCTTCGAAGGCGCGGGCGTGTTCGGGGCTTTGGGCGCACCACTGGCGCAGCGCTCGGGCGTCGGCGACCGTGGCGCGGCCGGAGGTCAGCAGGATCAGCCAGTCGCGGGCTTCGCTTTGCAGACGCTCGGCAGGCGTGGGCTCGGCAGGTGTCAGACGGAAGATGTTCAAACGCACAGGTACTCGACGGGTTGATCGGGACACTCAATCGGAGCTTCATTCACTAGACGGTTTTCCGGCCCCGCGACCGAACCGCTGAAACACTTTTCTTTCCAGCTTGGCCGCGCAGTGTCCGAGGGCAGCCTTGATTTCCTTCTCGACCATGCGTGTGGAGATGCCGAAACGCTGGGAGATTTCCAGGTGCGGCGCCTCTTCCAGCCGTGCGGCGATGAAGATCCGGCGGCGCCGGGCCGGCAGCTCGTAGAGGGCGCTGAGCAGGGACTGGATTTCCTTCTGGCCGCCGACTACACGCATCGGGTCCAGCGCTTCGTCGCTGACTTGCAGCAGTTCTTCGACTTCGCTGCCGGTGAGCAATCGCGCATCGGCCTGGCGGCGGTCGGCGGCGATGTTCAGGGCCATGCGATAGAGGTAGGCGTTGGGCCGCAGCAGGTTCGGCGGCGCTTCCATGCGGTCGACCCGCAGGTAGGTTTCCTGCAGCACGTCGTTGGCCAGGTCCTCCGAGCCGAGACGGCGTCGCAGGCGCACCCGAAAGTCCTCGTAGGACGTCAGGAACAGCTGGACCATCGAACTTTGTCCGGCGTCTTTCATCCCCCGGAAACTCCTTCCCATTGTGTGCATTCCATGCGCTTTCCTGACGATTCGGGTAACAACAGCAAGGTGACTGGCTGGCGCAATGCGCCGGGTGTCGGCCGGTCGATTTTGAGCGTGTGAAAACTGTCTACCAGCGCGGCATCGCGCCGAACATCGCCGGTCGAGGTGACCAACCGGTTGTGCTGCACCACGCCGTCGCGGCCGATCCACAGCTGCAACACCGCGCGAAAACTGCCGGGCCGGGTGAGTGGCGAACGGCACAGGTTGCGTTCAATCGCGGCCTGCACCGCCGTGGCGTAACTGCGGTTGACCGCGATGCTGGCGGGGGTTGGTTTCTCCGCCGGCATTGGCACGTCCTCGACTTGCGCAACCTGCAAGGTGAACGCGTCGTCGCGGCTGTACTTGGCCATCAACCCGCTGCCGCCGAGCATCCGGCGCAACGCTTCGGCGGCGGTGAATTCGCCATCCACCGCCAACGAGCGTCGACCGCGACTCAACTGACTGTCGACCAGCACCGCCATGCCGGTGGCGCGGCTGAACTGATCGAGGGCGCGGGCCAGTTCCTGGGCCGGGATGTGCAGCGTCATGCGCATCGTCGCCGGCACCGGGTCGGCGCTGGCGCGGCTCAGAAACAAGCCAAGCAGCAGCCCCAGACAGAGCTGGCGCACGAGCGCTGAGCGCACAACATCCTCCCTGGCACGGCCTCGCTGCACGGCTGATGCACCCCTGAAAACCGTCATCCTGAGGGCTGTTTATGAATCTGGTGTGACGGCCACTGCAAAAAAACCATCACGGGATCGGCGCCGCCGTTGCACTAGACTCTTGAGCTAGAGCGGCCCCTTCGGGCCGGCCAGGAGGCCAGCATGAAATCACTGTGGACATTGGCGCTGAGCGGAATGTTGTTGATGCTGTCGGGCGGCGTGCATGCCGAGCAGGCAGTGGGTTGCGTCGAGGTGACTGTGGGCGGTTACAAGGCGCCGAATTACGACTGCCTGAGCCAGCAGATGGGCAACAACCCCGACGGCGCGGCGGCTGCGCAGAAGAATCAGGAAGCGATGAATGTGCCGGTCAACAAGCGCCCGCCGAATCAGGTGGGGCTGGCGACGCCGGCGGCCACCAGTACGCGGATGGGCAACACGTTTGGTACGTCGGTGAAACCGCAGCGGCCGCCGAACTAGTTTTTACCTGATCGTTCCCACGCTCCTGCGTGGGAATGCAGCCCGTGACGCTCTGCGTCACTGGACGCGGAGCGTCCCCAGAGGCATTCCCACGCAGAGCGTGGGAACGATCACCGTGTAGGGGCTTGGGAGATGGCTAGTGATCAGTCACTGGGGACTTGCCGAAAACTCACCGCCAGGCGATTCCAGCTGTTGATGGTGCTGACGGCCATGGTCAGGTCCACCAGCTCCGTCTCGTTGAACTGTTCCCGCGCCTGCTGGTAAACATCGTCAGGCACCCGGCTATCCGCCAGCAGCGTCACCGCCTCGGTCCAGGCCAGCGCCGCCCGTTCGCGCAGGTTAAAGAAGCCGCTGTCGCGCCAGACCGCGATGGCGTACAGCCGCCGATCCGTCTCCCCTGCCCGCCGCGCTTCCACCGAGTGCATGTCGGTGCAGAACGCGCAGCCGTTGAGTTGCGAGGCGCGGATCTTGATCAGGTGCAGCAGCGGCGCCTCGATGCTCAGGCTGCAGGTCAGCGCTTCCAGGGCAATCATCGCTTTCATGGCTTTGGGTGAAGCGCTGTAGTAATCCAGACGCGGGGACATGGGCGGGTCTCGGGCAGCAGAAGAGTGATTTCACGGTAAGCGCTGGTGCGCCAGGGTTACAGCCCCAATTCCACGGAAAACCGGCAGACCACTGATCCTTGACCAATTTCCGGTTTTTGCTCCGCGCAACTTCTGCCCCGCGTGCATTCGGGAGTAATCTGGCGGGCGCACAATCCGCCTCATTCGCCCCCAGGAGCCCCGTCGGTATGGAACTTCATGTCGTGATCAACGGCCGCAAGGATCTGGCCGGTCAGTTGTACCAACAACTGCGTGGCGCCATTGAATCCGGGCGTCTGGCCGCCGGCACGCAACTGCCGCCCAGCCGCTTGCTCGCCGAGCAACTGGGGATTTCGCGCAAGACCATTTCCGACACTTACGCGCAGCTGACTTACGAAAACTTCCTCACAGGCGTCATCGGCAAAGGCACTTACGTCAACGCGCGCTCGACGCCGGTCCAGCGCAAGCAAAGTCATTCCGAACTGGCCAGTTCCGAGGTGATCGAGAGCTGGTGCAACCTGCCGGTGTTCCTGCGCCATCCGACGCTGGAAGGCTCGCTGCGCTACGACTTCATCGGCGGCGCCACCAGCAAGGGCCAGTTTCCCCACGATGACTGGCGCCGCTGTGTCTCTCACGCCATGCGGCAAATGGCGGGTTCCAAGGGTTTCTACAGCGTGGCGGAAGGCTTGCCGGCGCTGCGCAATGCGATTGCCCGGCACATCGCGTTCTCTCGCGGCGTGAACTGCCAGGACGAAGACATCGTGGTGTGCAACGGCGCGCAACAGGCGCTGGACTTGATCGCCCGGGTGCTGCTGCGCCCCGGCAGTCTGGTGGCGATGGAAGATCCGGGTTATCCGCCGGCGCGGCTGCTGTTCGGCACTCATGGCGCCACCGTGGTCGGGGTGCCGGTGGATGCGGAAGGGATTCAGGTGCAGCACATTCCCGATGGCACCCGGTTGATCTACGTGACGCCGTCGCACCAGTTCCCGCTGGGCATGTCGATGAGTCAGGCGCGGCGCGAGGCGTTGCTGGCCCGGGCCTATGAACTCGGCGCGATCATCATCGAGGACGACTATGACAGCGAGTTCCGTTACGAGGGCCGGCCGACGGATTCGCTGCACAACCTCGATCAGCGCGGCATCGTGGCTTACGTCGGCACCTTCTCCAAGACCCTGCTGCCAGAGCTGCGCCTCGGCTATGCGATCCTGCCGCCAGCGATCCTCGAAGCGGTGATCCGCGCCAAGCAGCTCACCGATCTGCACGCGTCCACCCTGCCGCAATGGGCGCTCGCCAAGTTTATCGCCGAGGGTTGCCTGCTCAAGCACATTCGCCGCTGCCACACCATTTACGCCCAGCGCCGCGAGCGGATCCTGGCGCGCATGGCCACAGACCTGTCGCCGTGGCTGGAGGCCGTGCCGGCGAGCGCGGGCTTTCATATGGCGGTGTTCTGCCGGGTGCCGATCGACTTGCCGCTGGTGATCGAACTGGCGAAAAAGGTCGAAGTCGGGCTGTACGCCATCGACGGCTTCTATTACCAGCAGCCGGCGAGAAGCGGAATGTACTTCGGCTTCGGCGCCATCGAGACGCTGGACATCGATATCGCGCTGGATCGCCTGCGCGACATTCTGCAACAGGTCGCCTGATAGATTGGTCTAACGGATTACCCGCCGATTGGTTATTGGTGATCCGGGGGTGCAGGCCTATTCTGCACAGGCGTTATCCCTCAATGAGCAGGATTCGTCCGGCCTGATTCAGGAGTGTGAGCAATGTCCAACGAAGTGATCAACACCGTACAGGTGCAGGCTGCGGCCGGCCGCTCCGAGGAGCTGGGCAAGCAGTTGCAGAAGATCGTCGAAACCCTGCGCGAAACACCGGGCTGCGATTCCTATATGGTCGACCGCTGCCCCGACGACAGCCACCGCTGGACGGTCAGTGCCCATTGGCAGTCGGAGGCCGCGATGCAGGCGCATTTCAACCGGCCTGAGGCTCAGGGGTTTATCGATCTGATCGACAGTCGGCTGGCCAATAGCGTCGATTTCAACTCGTTTCCTATCGTTTGAAACTCAAGAAAATTGCAGCCTTCGGCAGCCTCGGGGAAACCCGCGAGGCTGCCGAAGGCTGTGGTTTTTCTGGTTTGCGGGGAATCCGGATTGGTCACCCGATCTTCCCGAATATTGGCCGTTTGATTAGACCGGCACGCGGACTACTGTGAAGACCGACTCCCCCACTTCACAGGTGACCCGCCATGAAACTCCTGCACATTTTCGCCGCCGCTCTCGCCCTGTCTGTTTCTGCCGCCGCCATGGCTCACGATGCCTCCGAGAAGGTCTCGGTCCTGCAGGATCAGATGCTGAAAAATGTCCCGGGCAAAAAAGCCATGATGATCGAAGTCGACTACAAACCCGGCCAGTCCTCCATCGCCCACAAGCACGACGGCACGGCCATGGCCTATGTGCTCGAAGGCGAAGTGACGTCCCAGGTCAAGGGTGAAGAGGCAATCACCTACAAGAAGGGCCAGTTCTGGTACGAGCCGGCCGGCTCCGAACATCTGGTGTCGAAAAACGCCAGCAAAACCAAACCTGCCAAGTTGCTGGTGTTCATGGTGCTGTCGCCGGACGAGCAAGTGCTGATCCCATTGAAAAACTGATGGTTGTTTAACCAGCCATAAATAAAAGGCGCAAATCGTTGATTGGCGCCTTTTTTATTTCCCGCGGCAATTAATCAAAAACGCTTACAGCCAATAAAACTATTGCATGACAGTCATTCAGCAAATTGTCAGGTTGTTTTCAGTTTCGCGGGAGTAGTCTGAGGCAACTGTCGCCGGTTCCATTTAATCAACCCCGACACCTCTGACTTTCCGACTGAAGTTGCTTCACGGGAGACTCACCATGAAACTTGCCTTTGCCAGTACCTTGGCGATATCAGTTTTAGCGTTGTCCGCCTGCTCCGTTCCTACCGCTCCAAAAGCGGTTTCCTCCCTCGACACACTGTTCACCCAACCGGTCGGCCGCAGCAGCGCCGCCCAGGTCAAAAGCGGTCCCGGTGTCTCGCTGGGCGTCGTCTACAGCCCGAGCACCCAGACCAACCGCGAATACCTGCGCGACTATCAGGCCAACGCCGGCACCGGTTTCGGCCAGAGTTTGCTGGTACAGCCGATCCACGATGCCTACGTCGCCACATCGAAACCGGACATGGCCGTGGACTGGGTGAAAGCGTCCCTGCAACGTCAGTTCGGCTCGGTCACGGTGTACCCGGACATGCAGAGCCTGCGTGCGGCCAACCCGGATGTGGTGGCGATCGTCGACACTCACAGCCAGTTGATTACCTCGCGCAGTTCCGACATCAAGGCAGATGTGAGTGCGGACTTTTATGACGGGAAGTTGAACTACATCGGGACGGCCAAGGGCTCTGAGGCGAAAGAGTTGACGCCGGTCTGGGCGGACTTCAAGCGTTCAGAGGAGATTGTTGCGGATATTAATCAGCAACAGGAAGTTCAGGTTCGGGCGTTGCAGAAGTTTGACCAGTCGCTCAGTAATTTACTGACCGGGCCGGCAGATAAAGTGTCGATGATTGATAACAAACAAGGACATAACTTGCAGTAACGAGAAAACCGTCAGGCAAAAAAAAAGCCCCCGCATCTCACAATGCAGGGGCTTTTTCATTCAGCGGCTACTCAAGCAAGCTCAAGCTCCGCAGTCGCCGCAGCAGGCACAACGGCCTGACCGCTCAACGCCACGTCGTTCAGCTCACGGTTGGCCACCGCGTACATGGCGTAGTCGGTGCCGCTGGCGGCACGGATTTCCACCAGCATGGCGCGCCAGCGCTGGATCATCGCGTCGTGTTGCGCCATCCACAGTGCCAGACGCGCTTCCACGTCCAGATCACCGCCGCCCGCTTGCAGAACGGCGATGGTGATCGCGCGTTGCTGCCAGTCGACGTCGTCGCGGAACGCTTCACGGGCCAGGGCCTGCCAGTTGTTTTCAACCGGCAAGGCGCTGATCTGCGAAATGTACCAGGTGATGTCCAGCGCGCTGCCCACGGCGAAGTACGCCTTGGCCACTTCGGCTGGGTCCTGACCGGTCACGTCGGCCGCTTCGATGATCGGCAGCAGCGTGTAGAGATGGGTAGTCCCCGCCACCATACGCGCCAACAGTTCCGGTACACCGGCTGCGACGTAAGCCTGATAACGCGCCTGCCAGTTTTCGCGGATTTCGCCGCTCAGCAGTTCGTCCAGCTTCAGGCCCAGCTCCTTCAGGTGCGGACCGAAATGCGCGACGTCACGGGCAGCGTTCTGCTCGTTGCGACGGGCACGCAGGAACCAGCGCGTAGCGCGACGGCCCAGACGCATCAGCTCGTCCATCAGCTCCAGTTGCACGTCAGCGGAGACCTGATAATCCAGCGCTTCGATCTGACGGAACCAGTGCGGGAGGTGGAAAATGTCACGCACGATCACGTAAGCGCCAGCCACGTTCGCCGGGGTCATGCCGGTCGACTCTTTGAGTCGCTGAACGAAGGTAATGCCCATGTGGTTGACCAGATCGTTGGCGATCTGGGTGCTGACGATTTCGCGCTTCAGACGGTGACGGCGCATGGCTTCGGCGAACTTGCTGACCAGGGTCGGCGGGAACGCGGTTTCCATGTCGCGGGTCAGGTAATCGTCGTCCGGCACCAGGGAGCCCAGCAGCTGCTCCTTGAGGTCGATCTTGCTGTACGAGATCAGCACCGACAGTTCAGGACGGGTCAGACCGTGGCCTTCGGCAACACGCTCAGCCAGTTGCTCTTCGGTCGGCAGGAACTCGATGGCACGATCCAGCTTGCCACGGCCTTCCAGGTCGCTCATCAGACGCTTGTACTCGGCGATGCGCGCATAAGCGCGGCGGGCCGCCAGGGACAGAGCCTGAGTCTGCTTGTAGTTGTTGCCCAGCACCAGACCACCGACTTCGTCGGTCATGCTCGCCAGCAACTGATCGCGTTGCTTGCCCGTCATGTCGCCGGCCTGAACCACTTCGTTCAGCAGGATCTTGATGTTCACTTCGTGGTCGGAGCAGTCCACGCCACCGGCGTTGTCGATGAAGTCGGTGTTGGAACCGCCGCCATTGAGACCGAATTCCACACGACCCAGTTGGGTCATGCCGAGGTTACCGCCCTCGCCCACGACTTTGCAGCGCAGCTCGTTACCGTTCACGCGCAGCGCATCGTTGGCCTTGTCGCCGACATCAGCGTGGCTTTCGGTGCTGGCTTTGACGTAAGTACCGATACCGCCGTTCCACAGCAGATCCACCGGCGCCTTGAGCAAGGCGTTCAGCAGTTCGGTCGGGGTCAGTTTGTCGGCCTTGATGTCGAAGCGTTCCTGCATCTGTGGGGAGATGGCAATGCTCTTCGCGCTGCGCGAGAAGATACCGCCGCCTTCGGACATGATGCTGGTGTCGTAGTCGGACCATGCCGAACGCGGCAGGTCGAACATGCGCTGACGCTCGACGAAGCTGGTCGCCGGGTTCGGGTTCGGGTCGATGAAGATGTGCATGTGGTTGAACGCGGCAACCAGTTGCAGCTTGTCGGACATCAGCAAACCGTTGCCGAACACGTCACCGGCCATGTCGCCCACGCCGACTACAGTAATACTGTCTTCCTGAACATTGATGCCGCGCTCGCGGAAGTGGCGCTGAACGCCAACCCACGCGCCCTTGGCGGTGATGCCCATTTTCTTGTGGTCGTAACCGGCCGAACCACCGGACGCGAACGCGTCACCCAGCCAGAAGCCGTAGTCGATGGCGATGCCGTTGGCGATGTCGGAGAAGGTTGCAGTGCCCTTGTCCGCCGCGACCACCAGGTACGGGTCATCGTCGTCATGACGCACGACGTTGGCCGGCGGTACCAGTTTGCCGTCCTTCAGGTTGTCGGTGATGTCCAACAGACCCGAGATGAAGATGCGGTAGCAGGCGATGCCCTCGGCCGCGATCTCGTCACGGGTGCCGCCCAGTGGCAGGCGACGCGGCAGGAAGCCGCCCTTCGCACCCACCGGCACGATGACCGAGTTCTTCACTTGCTGGGCTTTTACCAGGCCGAGGACTTCGGTACGGAAGTCTTCTTCACGGTCGGACCAGCGCAGGCCGCCACGAGCGACGTTGCCGAAGCGCAGGTGCACGCCTTCGACGCGTGGCGAGTAAACGAAGATTTCGAACTTCGGAACAGGCTTCGGCAGTTCAGGGATCAAGTGCGGGTTGAACTTGAAGCTGAAGTACGACTTGTTCTGGCCGTTGGCGTCGGTCTGGTAGAAGTTGGTACGCAGGGTCGCTTTGATCAGGTCCAGGTAACGACGCAGGATGCGGTCTTCGTTGAGGACTTGAACGTCGTCCAGCGCGGTCAGGATCGCTTGTTCCAGACGCAGTTGCTTGTCGTCCAGATCATCGCTGCCCAGCTTGCGTGCCAGGTAGAAACGGGTTTTGAACAACCGGGTCAGTTCGCGAGCGATGTCGGTGTGGTTGTTCAGGGTGCTGGCGATGTAGCCGAGGTCGAAGCCCAGACGGATCTGCTTCAGGTAGCGAGCGTAGGCACGCAGCAGCGCGACGTCGCGCCATGGCAGGCCGGCGGTCAGCACCAGACGGTTGAACGCATCGTTTTCGGCGTCGCCGCGCACGATGTGGACGAACGCGTCCTGCAGGGTGTCATTGAGCTGCTGGATGTCCAGGTCCATGCCTTCAGCGGCAGTGAACGCGAAGTCGTGGATCCAGAACTCGCGGCCGTTGTTGTGACGCAGGCGATACGGGAACTCGCCCAGCACGCGCAGGCCGAGGTTTTCCAGGATCGGCAGCACGTCGGACAGGGCCAGCGGGGTATCGGCGTGATACAGCTTGCAGTGCAGCTCGCGCGGGCCGGAAGCCAGCGGCTGGTAGAAGCTCATGGCCAGCGGCTTCTTCTCGCTCAGGTTCAGCAGGTGCTGCATGTCGACCACGGCCGAGTGCGCAGCGAAACGCTCGCGGTAGCCGGCCGGGAAGCCTTTCGGGAAGTCCGCCAGCACGTTGGTGCCGTTGGCTTCGCCGAAGGTTTCAACGGTCAGGGCGGCGTAGTCGTCCTGCCAGCTGCGGCAAGCCTGGATGACTTCGTTTTCCAGTTGCAGCGGGTCGATGTCGATGCGGTTTTTCGGGTCTACGCGCAGGATCAGTTGCACGCGGGCCAGCACGGACTCGGAGAAGAAGGTCCAGAACTCGCAGTCGGTCGCCTTCAGGCGCTCCATCAGCACTTGCTGGATTTTCTGACGAACTTCGGTGGAGTAGATGTCGCGCGGCACGTAGGCCAGGCAGTAGCAGAAACGACCGTACGGGTCTTTGCGCAGGAACACGCGGATCTTGTTGCGTTCCTGGATCTGCACGATCGACATCACGGTGCTGAACAGTTCGTCGACCGGGGTCTGGAACAGGTCGTCACGCGGCAACACTTCCAGAACCTGTGCCAGTTCCTTGCCCAGGTGAGCCTTGGACTGGAAGCCGGAACGGCGCTCGATCTCTTCGACCTTGCGGCGGATGTACGGGATGACACGTACGCTTTCGCCATACACCGACGAGGTGTACAGGCCCATGAAGCGGTGTTCCTTGATGACTTTGCCGTCGGCATCGATTTCGCGGATCGACACGTAGTCCGGGTAAGCCGGACGGTGGACGCGGCTCGGGTGCGCAGCCTTGGCGAACGACAGCAGCGTCGGTTCGCGCAGGTAGTTCACGGCGTAGTCTTCGATGTGACGGTCTTCGTTGGTCAGACCGGTGCGCAGCATCCGGGTCAGGCCGAGGAAGGAGTTCTGGTCGTATTCGATATGGCCGCCATCGGCCTGATCGACAACGGTGAACTCTTCGTAGCCGAGGAAGGTGAAGTGGTTGCCCACCAGCCATTCCAGGAAGCTCTTGATTTCGGTCTTCTCGTCGGCTTCGACGGCGAATGCGCTGTTATCGAGCTTGGTGAGGATTTCCTGCACCTTGGCCTTCATCGGCTCGAAATCGGCAACCGCGACGCGGACTTCACCCAGGACCTGTTCCAGTTCCTTGGTCAGCACATTCAATTCGGCCGCGTTGGCGCAGCGGTCGATTTCCAGGTACATCAGCGATTCGTGTTGTACGCCTTCGCCGGTCGAACCTTTAGGCAGGATTTCCAGCAATTCGCCCTTGCTGCCACGACGCACGCTGAGCACGGTGGTCTGCAGGGTGTGGATGCTGTAGCCGCGGCGGTTCAGCTCGGTACGCACCGAGTCCACCAGGAATGGCAGGTCGTGGTGCAGCACTTCGACCGCGGTGTGGGTCGACTGCCAGCCGTGACGTTCGTAATCGGGGTTGTAGACGCGCACTTGCGGTTGCGCGTGATCGAAGCGCTCAAGCAGGCGCCACGCAGAAAGAGTACAGCCAGCGAGGTCGGAGAGGCGACGTTGAGTCAGCTCGTCCAGGGAAATGATGCCGAAGAATTGTTCAGAGAACAGCGCCACTTGTGGCAGTGCCTGTTCACTGATGTGCTGCGCCAGTGCCGCTTGCAGTTGGTGCTGGAAGTCGGCTTTGCTGGCTGCGGTGAAGAACGCCATCTGTGGTACTCCGCTTGGGCTTGTTATTGATGGAAAGCGTCGCGTACAAAACCCCTTTCGGGGCGTTCCGTCGCCCTGTTCCTGAATCTCGGGCAGAGGAAACAGGGTGACAGGTGGGTGAAGCTGGACGAGACACTCAGGTCACATTCACCTTCCATGAATGGGCATCTGCAAAAACGACTGTCCGGCGCCGCTCGCGGGGCCATGGCAATGCCTTTACGGGTGCTCATCCGTTGCGCAGCTTAATGGGTGCGACAATGTGTCTGCTTGCGGTGCTGCGACATATTCGGTCATTGGCACGTAAACCAAGGCAGGCGCATCGGTAAACACTAGCATTCATGGGGCAGAACGCCGGTCTGAATCCCCGGTTTTACGGTACATGCGTGCCAGAAATGACCATTGACCTGCGTCGCGTTCACGACACATCCTCTGACACTCAGGCGAGCAGAAATTCCCGAGGGCTGGCAGAATCGCGCTTTATTGCGACCACCGAGCCCGCCGAGGCAGGAATTACCCATGCAAATGACCACCGCCCTTTTGATCGTCAACCCGTGCGACGACGAAGAAGACAACATGGCCATGCTCTGCTGCCACAGCGACAAGGGTGAAATGTTTCTGATGAGCCGCTATCCGGACGAGGATGAGCTGGAGATCACGCTGGATGGCGAGCCGTCCACCCTCGATGGCGTGAAAGTCACCTTGACCAAGACCCTGCTGAAAATCGAAATCGCGGCGGCGGATGCCGATGCGTTGAATGGCGATGATGTGCTGGAAATCACCTACAACCCGGACATGGTGGATCTGGCCGAGGTCGAGGAAACCCTGAAGAACATTCTTGACGGTACTGGCACCTTTATCAGCCAGATTTGATGGCGTCTGGGCCGGCCCTTTCGCGAGCGAAAGGGCCTCAAAGAACACCACATCTCCCCCGCCCTACAAAATTCCAACAATTGCCCCGGTCATTTCCCGCACTTTGCGCAAAATGCCGTTAGTCGCCACCCCCTGCGATGGATTAAAGTAACGCCCCCAGCCCCGGCGTTATCCGAACGCCTGTGGCCACCCTTTCCAGGAACAGTCATCGATGGAACATCGTGAAGCGCTGCTGGCGCTGCGAACCTTTCTTTCAACGCAGATTCTCGGCCAGGAAAAACTCATCGAGCGCTTGCTCATCGCCCTGCTCGCCGACGGCCACATGCTGGTCGAGGGCGCTCCGGGTCTGGCCAAGACCAAAGCGATCAAAGAGCTCGCCGAGGGCATCGAAGCCCAGTTCCATCGCATTCAGTTCACCCCGGACCTGCTGCCCGCCGACATCACCGGTACCGAGATCTATCGCCCGGAAACCGGCAGCTTCGTGTTCCAGCAAGGCCCGATCTTCCACAACCTGGTGCTGGCGGACGAAATCAACCGTGCCCCGGCCAAGGTGCAATCAGCCTTGCTCGAAGCGATGGCCGAACGTCAGGTCAGTGTCGGGCGCAGCACCTATGAGCTGTCGCCGCTGTTCCTGGTGATGGCCACGCAGAACCCGATCGAGCAGGAAGGCACCTACCCGCTGCCCGAAGCGCAGCTCGACCGGTTCCTGATGCACGTAAAAATCGGTTTTCCGGACGCGGCCGTCGAACGCCGGATCCTGCAACAGGCCCGGGGCGAAGCCCTGAACGGCGAGACCAAGCCCGAACGCCGGGTCAGCCAGCAGGCGATCTTCGCCGCGCGCAAGGAAATCCTCGGCCTGTACATGGCGGACGCCGTGGAGGAATACCTGGTGCAACTGGTCATGGCCACGCGCAACCCGGCCAAGTTCGACCCGGAAATGGCCGAATGGATTGCCTACGGCGCCAGCCCGCGTGGCTCGATCGCCCTTGATCGCTGTGCCCGCGCCCACGCCTGGCTGGCCGGTCGCGACTTCGTCAGCCCGGAAGACATCCAGGCTGTGCTGTTCGACGTGTTGCGCCACCGCATCATTCTGTCGTTTGAAGCCGAAGCCGCTGGCATCGATCAGGATCGCGTGGTGCAACGGATTCTCGACGTCGTAGCCGTCGCTTGACCCCGATGAACGCCTCTCTGCCTTCCGAACCGGGTATTCGCGTCAGCCTCGCCGAGCTGATCGAGATGCGTCACCGCGTGCGCGAAGTGCAGCTGTTTTCCACGCCAAGCCAGCGCAGCCCGCTGATCGGCCTGCACCACTCGAAATTCCGTGGCCGTGGCGTGGACTTCGATCAGGTGCGGGTCTATCAGGCCGGCGACGACGTGCGCACCATCGACTGGCGCGTGACCGCGCGGACTCAGGAGCCGCACACCAAGCTGTTCCATGAAGAGCGCGAACGGCCGATTTTCATCATGGTCGAGCAAAGCACGCGGTTGTTCTTCGGTTCCGGGCTGATGTTCAAATCGGTGCTCGCGGCGCAGGCTGCAGCGCTGATCGGCTGGGCCGCGCTGGGCCACAACGACCGGGTTGGCGGGCTGGTGTTCGGCGACAACGAGCATTACGAAATCAAGCCACGCCGCAGCAAGCAGAGCCTGCTGCAACTGCTCAACCGGTTGGTGAAGGTCAACCAGTCGCTGCACAGCGAGCGGGAGCCGGATCGCGATGCGTTTGGCGTGGCGTTGCGCCGGGCTCGCGAAGTGCTGCGCCCCGGCAGTCTGGTGATCGTGATCTGTGACGAGCGCGCACTGACCGACAGTGCCGAGCAGCAATTGAGCCTGCTGTCGCGTCATTGCGACCTGCTGATGCTGCCGCTGTCCGATCCGCTGGATCACGCCCTGCCCGCTGCCGGGCTGCTGAGATTCGCCGAACGAGGCGCGCAACTGGAACTCGACACCCTCAACTTCGACCTACGCCAGACCTATCGTGCCCAGGCCGAAGCCCGCATCGCCCGCTGGGAATTGCTCGCGCAGAAACTTCGGGTGTTGCTGATGCCGTTGAGCACCCAGAGCGAAATGGTCGAGCAGATGCGCGAGTTCCTCAATCCGCAGCGCCCGGGGAAAGTTCGATGAACGGCCTCGAACAACTGCAACCGCTGATTTCCCCGCCACCGATTGCCTTCTGGCCGCCGGCGCCGGGCTGGTGGCTGCTGCTTCTGTTGCTGCCGCTGATCGGCGTCGTGCTCTGGCGTCTGCGCCGTTTCATTCCAATCAAGAAGAAACCCGTCGTGCGCGCCGAAATCCCGCTCGATCCGGTGCGCATCGCCGCACTCGCCGAGCTGGCACAAATGGTCAAACCCTACGACGGTGCCCCGGCGGGCGCGTGGCTGCAACAACTCAACGGCCTGCTCAAACGCCTGTGCCGCAACCACTATCCCTACAGCCAGAGTCACACCCTCAACGGGCGCAAATGGCTGGCGTTTCTCGACAACCGCTGCCCCGCCGCCGGCCTGACCCGCTGGATGGTGTTGGTCGAGGGCGCCTACAAACCCGAGTGCAAACTGGACGACAAGGCCATCGCCGGCCTGACGCAAGCCGTCGACACCTGGATCCGCAAGCATGTTTGAGTTCGCCTGGCCGTGGATCTTTGTGCTGTTGCCACTGCCGTGGCTGATGCGCCTTGTGCTGCCGGTCGCGGACAGCGGCGAGCCAGCGTTGAAAGTGAGTTTCCTTGGTGACCTCGAAGGTCTCGCCCGCCGCCGCGCCCGGGCCAATCTGCCGGCCTGGCGCCAGCAGGCACCGCTCATGCTGTTGTGGCTGTTTCTGCTGATCGCTGCCGCCCGCCCGCAATGGCTCGGCGAACCGCTGCCGATTGCTGCGAGCGGTCGCGATCTGCTGGTGGCGGTGGACGTGTCCGGCTCGATGGACTTCCCCGACATGCAATGGAACGACGAAGACGTCAGTCGCCTGTCGCTGGTTCAGCATTTGCTCGGCGACTTCCTGGAAAGCCGCGATGGCGACCGGGTCGGTTTGATCCTGTTCGGCAGCCAGGCTTACCTGCAAGCACCGCTGACGTTTGACCGACGCACCGTGCGCGTGTGGCTCGACGAAGCGCGGATCGGCATCGCCGGCAAGAACACCGCCATTGGCGACGCCATCGGTCTGGCGCTGAAACGTCTGCGCATGCGCCCGGCACAGAGCCGTGTGCTGATTCTGGTCACCGACGGCGCCAACAACGGCGGCGAAATCGATCCGCTGACCGCCGCACGACTGGCCGCCAACGAAGGCGTGAAGATCTATCCGATCGGCATCGGTGCCGACCCCGAAGAAAGTGGCGCCACGGCACTGCTCGGCGGCAATCCGACCCTCGATCTCGACGAGCCAGCACTCAAGGCGATCGCCGACGCTACCGGCGGACGATACTTCCGCGCCCGCGACGGCAAGGAACTGCAAGCGATCAAGGACACCCTCGACCAACTGGAACCGGTGGCCCAGCAACCGACCCAGGCGCGCCCGGCCCAGGCGTTGTATCAATGGCCTCTGGCATTGGCGTTGCTGTTGAGCATATTGCTGGTTGCCCGCGAGTTGTGGCCGGACAACCCGTTGCAACGGCTGTTCACCAAGGAGCTGTATCTGCAAAGCCCCCTGCCTGACTGGCGCGCGCGCCTCAAGCGTTTGCGTCTGCGGAGGCGCCGATGATCGCCCTCTGGCCGCACTGGTTCCGTCCGTGGTGGTTGCTGCTGTTGCCGCTGCTTGGCTGGCTGATCTGGCAGCTCTGGCACCGGCAGAAACGCGCCGGACGCTGGCAGATGATTCTGCCGCCAGCGTTCCATGCGGCGTTGCTCAGTGGCGGCAGCGGTCGCGACAGCAAGTTGCCGTGGGTAGCGTTGGGCGGCGCATGGTTGCTGACGATCCTGGCGCTGCTCGGGCCGAGTTGGGAGCGCGTCGAACAGACCAGCCAGAAACCGGCGGATCCGCTGGTGGTGGTGCTGGAGCTGACCCCGGAAATGCTCGCCACCGACTCGCCGCCCACGCGTCTGGAGCAAGCCCGACGCAAGCTGTTCGATCTGTTGCAGGCGCGCAGTGATGCGCAGACCGCCATCGTGGTTTACGCGGGCAGTGCCCACACGCTGGTGCCGCTGTCGGACGACCTCGCGACCAGTCGCAATCTGCTCGACGCCCTCAAGCCGTCGCTGATGCCAGAGAGCGGCCATCGCGCCGATCATGCTGTGAGCAAGGCGCTGGCCTTGCTGGAACAGGGGGCGCTGGGTCAGGGACGCATTCTGCTGATCGGCTCTTCGCTGTCCGATGAGGAACGCCAAGGCATACGCCATGCGTTGAGCGGGCAATCGGCGCAGCTGCTGATGCTCGGCATCGGCACCGCCGAGGGTGCGCCGATTGCTCAGGAGGACGGCAGTTTCCTCAAGGACGCCCAGGGCGCGATCCGCGTGCCGCAACTCGACAGCCCCGGCCTCGGCGCCTTCCTCAATTCGGTGGGCGGCGAGTACCACAGCGCACGGCTGGATGAGTCGGATCTGGGCAGCCTTGGCCTGCTCAACGGCCCGCGCAGCCTGCGCAACGACGGCCAGACCCTGCGCCTCGATACCTGGGCCGATCAGGGTTACTGGCTGCTGTTGCCGCTGTTGCTGCTCGCCGCGTGCGCCGGGCGCCGTGGCTGGTTGTTCTGCCTGCCGCTGCTGTTTTGCCTGCCACAGCCGAGCTACGCTTTTGATTTCGAAGACCTGTGGCTGCGCCCCGATCAACAGGGTTTGCACCTGCTCAAGCAGAAGCGTCCTGCCGAAGCGGCGAAACACTTCGAAGATCATCAGTGGCAAGGGCTGGCGTTGTACGAGGCCGGCGACTACAGTGGCGCCGCCCAGCGTTTTGCCGAAGGCAGCGATGCCCGCGCCCACTACAATCGTGGCAACGCACTGGCGAAAAGCGGTGAGCTGGAAGCGGCGATCGATGCCTATGAACAGGCTCTGGAGTTGCAGCCGGATTTACGTCCGGCACTGACCAACAAGGCGCTGGTGGAAAACCTGCTCAAGCAGAAAAACACTCCGCCGCCGACCGAGCCCGAGAAGCAACCGACGCAGCAGAACGTGCCGGGCGACGAACCACCGCCCGCCACTGCACCGCCACCGGCGGTCAAGAATGATGCGCCAAGCGAGGCCCAGCCCGCGGAGTCGGCCAGTGAACCACCGCCGACCACCCCGCCGCAGCCAGGCCCCAACGAAGTGCCCAACAGCGCGCCGGACGAAGAACAGAACACCAGCCCGACGCTGCGCCCCAGCGAAGACAATGTCGAAGGCGAGCAACGCCAGGCACTGGAACAATGGCTGGGCAAGATCCCGGACGATCCGGGCGAACTGCTGCGACGCAAATTCTGGTACGAACAGCAACAACATCAGGATCAGGAAAACACTCGATGACCCGTTTCACCGCTCTCTTGCTGCCCCTGCTGATCTGCACGGCCACCGCCCAGGCGGCCGGGCTGACGGCCAGTGTGGATCGCAGTCGCCTGAACTCCGGCGAGACGGTCGAACTCACCCTCGAATCCAACGATGTCACGCAGTTCGGCAAACCTGATCTGACCCCACTGGAGCCGCTGTTCGAAGTGCGCGGCACGCGTCAGGTCAACCAGTTGACCACCCTCAACAACGAGAACCGCGCTACCACCCGCTGGATCATCACCCTGCTGCCTAAACAGAACGGCAGCATGGAAATCCCATCGCTGAAACTGGGCGAAACCGAGAGCCAGCCGATCACCGTGCAGGTGGTTGAAAGCGACGTTCACGAAGAAAAGAATGTCCTCGATCCGGTGTTCATCGAGTCCAGCCTCGACCAGACCAACGTCTACGTGCAGGCCCAGGCGATCCTGACCCTGCGCATCTACCATTCGGTTTCGCTGTACGACGACAGCAGCGTGACCCCGTTGCAGATCGCCGACGCGCGCATCGAGCAACTGGGCGACACGCGCACCTACGAAAAAGACATCAACGGTGTGCGGCACGGCGTGATCGAAATGCGCTATGCGATCTATCCGCAGCACAGTGGCTTGCTGACCATCACTCCGCAGACCTTCAGCGCCACATTGGTCGACACCCAACCGGCAAAAGACCCCACCGCCCAAGGGCCGAAAACCGGCAAGTTGCTGCGAGTCACGTCCTCGGAAATCCCGCTGACCGTCAAACCCAAACCGATCACTTATCCGAGCGATGCGCCGTGGTTGCCGGCCCGCAGCCTGAGCCTGAGCGAGAGCTGGAACCCGGAGCCGGATCACACGCAGGTCGGCGACTCTCTGACGCGCAGCCTGACGCTCAAGGTCGAAGGCCTCGCCAGCTCACAACTGCCGGCCCTGCCCGCCACCGAAGCCAACGGCCTGCGCCGTTATCCGGATCAGCCGGTGCTCAACAATCAGAGCAGCGAACGCGGTCTGATCGGCAGCCGTGAAGAACGCGAAGCGCTGGTGCCGAGCCGCAGCGGTTCGATCGAACTGCCGACCGTGGACGTGGTGTGGTGGAACACCTTCGAAGATCACCTGGAACACACCAGCCTGCCGGCGCGCACCCTGCAAGTGGTGAACAACCCAAGTCTGCAGGTCGACACCCCGGCCGGCAGCGCACCATCATTCAACGCCGCCGACAGTGAAGCGCTGTGGTGGTGGAAACTCAGCACACTGATTCTGGCCTGTACCACCCTGCTCGGCTTCGGCCTGTGGTGGCGTGCCCGCTGGCAACCGGCGATCCTGCGCGCCGCGCAAACCGGCCCGAGCCCGCGCACCCTGCTCGACGACATCAAACGTGCCAGCCAGGCCAACGACCCCCACGCCACCCGCCAGGCCCTCGACGCGTGGGCCCGTCAGCAGCCGGAAACCCTGGCGGACATGGCTGCGCGATTTGTGCCGCTGTCGGATGCGCTCGACGGTTTGAACGGCGCGCTGTACAGCGAGACCGGGCAGCATTGGCAGGGTGAGGATTTGTGGCGGGCAATCCGGACAATTCCGACGGCGGAGCGGGTGCAGGATCCTGTGGGCGATAGCGGGTTGCCGCCGCTTTATCCGAAGTAAGCGAAAGAACACCAGCAAACAACATCAAACGATGCCGCACGTCGCGCTCGAATTCGTTTCTGGCAAGATCAGCAGACCACTCGACGTGGTCTGCCCTCCTCCTTCATTTGCTTGTAAGCAGATGCTCGAGATTCAACACCGACACCCGCCCTGCCTGGTTGTTTTCCTGCTTTGCTCGCTCGATGGCCGACGCAATCAGAGCGAAGCACTTTCCCGCTTCCACACCTGAGCTTGTCATCGACCTGATAGCGTCCAGCGCCGCATACCTGACGGTTTCGCTTTCGTGAAACATGACATCCAGCAATACAGCCAGAGCGCGTTCATCAGCAACGTCCCCCATGGATTCGCACATGCGCAAAATCCAGAATTCACTCTTGCCATTGACGGCCGCCAGCAGTTCCGACCAGTCGATGTCGGAAAACTCTTCAAGTATCCCGGACGCGTTCACAACTTCGACATCCGACCAGTAATCGGTCGGAATCTCATCATCAGCGTACCGGCTTATACAAACATCAAACCTGGAATACATACTCATAGGTCATCCCCGGCTACGCTCAGTCGACGCCAGTAAAGTCCACATAAACAGCCTCGACGATGGCGCCCTCCTCACCTATTTCAGGTGCGTAGAACCGCAGGCCCAGACGGGCCACATTGAAGCCTGAGTTATTGAAAACCAGAAACTCGCCTTGCTCTATCAGGAACTGTTGAACGACAAACACTTCTTCGCCTGCCAACCGCTGACCGCGCCAGGCGAATTGAGCCCATTTCAAAAACTCAACGCCGACGACCATCAAGGCATTATCGAAGTAGACATGAAGTCCCAGATCATCATATGCATCGGTTGGGATAGCGGAATCCGGACTTTTTAAAAACTCGTCAAAGGGGCTTTCGAGGGCCGACCTCGAATCTTCACGGGTCATACCTGCGCGAATCAGTCCAAGGTCTCCTGGGCCGAGCAAGTCAAAATCAATGGTCATTCATTAAAGCCTTTCGAGTTATTGATCGATTACTCACTAAAAGGGGACCACTAAAAGGGGACGACCACTAAAAGGGGACAGATTTATTAAATCAAATAAATCTGTCCCCTTTTAGTGTTCTGCCTGGTTGTTTTCCTGCTTTGCTCGCTCGATGGCCGACGCAATCAGAGCGAAGCACTTTCCCGCTTCCACACCTGAGCTTGTCATCGACCTGATAGCGTCCAGCGCCGCATACCTGACGGTTTCGCTTTCGTGAAACATGACATCCAGCAATACAGCCAGAGCGCGTTCATCAGCAACGTCCCCCATGGATTCGCACATGCGCAAAATCCAGAATTCACTCTTGCCATTGACGGCCGCCAGCAGTTCCGACCAGTCGGTGTCGGAAAACTCTTCAAGTATCCCGGACGCGTTCACAACTTCGACATCCGACCAGTAATCGGTCGGAATCTCATCATCAGCGTACCGGCTTATACAAACATCAAACCTGGAATACATACTCATAGGTCATCCCCGGCTACGCTCAGTCGACGCCAGTAACAAAAAGGGGGCAGATTTATTTAATAAAATAAATCTGCCCCCTTTTCTCAACTACGACTGCCAGAAAGTTAGACAAACCCCATAGTCATCGAGAAGATCATCGGCAATTTAAAACTGAAATTCCTTTCCTGGAAAGCAGTCTGATAACGCGCGCTTCCAATATCCAGTGAGCTGCTCGGCAAACAAATGGCAAAGACGATAATCTTCTTCTGACAGTCCCACCTTGAATACCGGCCTATCCGGCGCATCTTCCCACCTTGAAAAAAACTGATTTATTGAAAAAACATTCCTATACCGTTCAACGTTTTTACGCAATGCACTCTGTTCCAACACACCAGTTTCAGTCTCGACCATCCCCCTCAAAGGAAATTTATGTGGATCATATTGTTCAGCATTGGGCAGCCAGAAGACGTGACCATCGACCTCAATAAAATCAGGAGAAAGCAAACCCAGAACAGAAATTGTTTGTTCCAATGAAACGAGATTACCTACATACGAAAAGAACTCCCCGGAACCTATGTCCGAGACAAACAGATTCAATGACTCTTTGGAAATATTACCCTTATAAATTTTCATCATTTCAACCCTAAGCCATCCAGAACCGACTGAGAAACGCATCCCTCAAAGGCTTTTGTGTCATTTCCCCTCTTGGGGAAATAGGCGCCATTCGGTGCCTGGCTCCATTCGATCACTTTAATCCTCACTAAAAGGGGAAAGATTTATTTAATTATTTTAAGCCCGCCCCTGTCGCCGTTACTGTTCACCGCCCATACCTTTCGAGAAACGCCTCATCACTCGAGTCAACGGTAAACAACGCTTGCTCGTATCCCTCAAGGTCATCGCTCAACCAGGTTTCTCCAGGTCGCTGCAGATGAAACTTCACCGTCGCATCGAATTTATCACCTGAAATGGCTCCCTGCAGAACACCCGGCAGACCGGATTTGTTCCACGTTTCAAACACTGAAGACAAGTACGAGAGCGCGCATGCCAAAAACTCGGTTTTTACGTAATCATCGATATGGATCGAATTAACGAAGCACTCATACCCCGTTCTATCCGGGAAGTTCTTCAGGCTTGCGTTCCTCTGGAAGCTATCCAGGTTCGCCAGAAAAACACAGCCATCCCGCTCTACGAAACCGGACCTTGCAATATCCGCCAACTCCCCGACCAGAGAAGCACGTCCCACCCGACGGAGCATTTTCTCCATTTCACTGTTAAATCTCACACATCCCCCCCAACTTATCTACACGGCGTCAAGCACCCTTCTCAAGGCTGAAGCAGCCCCTAACAACTCGGCGTCAGCACTCAAGCGATTCACTTCGGCCAGAGCAACAACAGCCTTGCGGGATGCTTCGGCATTCTCGTGCCAATACACAGCTCTCAAACCCGCCAGCGCAACCAGCAACTCACCGTCATATCTATCGCCTTCCAGAACGTCATCGGTCAGTAAAGCGATGCCGATAGGCAACATTTCCCGCACATACAGATCCTGCCTCAATGCACGACAAACATCTCCCACACTCAGGCAATCCAAAGGCGTATCGCGCACGGACAAATACCACTCATCCAAAGACCAGAGCTGTCTCGAAGTCCCATAAAAATCCGGCCCTTGCTCCAAATCTCGAAACCTCATATCCGGCTCCCAAGCCCTATCGCTGAACACACTAAAAGCACACTAAAAGGGGACAGATTTATAAAATCAAATAAATCCGTCCCCTTTTAGTGCGTCCCCTTTTCTCAACTACGACTGCCAGAAAGTTAGGCAAACCCCATATTCATCGAGAAGATCATCGGCAATTTCAAACTGAAAATCCTTTCCTGGAAAGCAGTCTGACAACGCGCGCTTCCAATACCCAGCGAGCTGCTCGGCAAACAAATGGCAAAGACGATAATCTTCTTCTGACAGCCCCACCTTGAATACCGGCCTATCCGGCGCATCTTCCCACTTTGAAAAAAACTGACTTATTGAAAAAACATTCCTATACCGTTCAACGTCTTTACGCAATGCACTCTGTTCCAACACACCAGTTTCAGCCTCGACCATCCCCCTCAAAGGCAACTTATGTGGATCATATTGTTCAGCATTGGGCAGCCAGAAGACGTGACCATCGACCTCAATAAAATCAGGAGAAAGCAAACCCAGAACAGAAATTGTTTGTTCCAATGAAACGAGATTACCTACATACGAAAAGAACTCGCCGAAACCTATGTCCGAAACAAACAGATTCAATGACTCTTTGGAAATATTACCCTTATAAATTTTCATCATTTCAACCCTAAGCTATCCAGAACCGACTGTGGAACGCTTCCCTCAAAGGCTTTTGAGTCAAAAGGGGACAGATTTATTAATCCAAATAAATCTTCCCAATTTTTCAATTTCAATAATAAATCCTTCCACTTTTTTACTTCTTTACACCAACACCTGCCACCTCGACAAACCCCTCGCTTCAAGCATAATTAAATTCAGTTCTAACTTGTTCACCCTCACGATAAGACATAACGAAAGATGACCATAATTCGCCACGTCGTACTGCGTTAGCTTTTAGCTCTTTTACCAAATAGTACACATCCGAAATATCAAAATCTATTTCCGAATCCGTCACACAGACGCCATTTTTTTCCACCTCCAGCTCAGTTTCCATATAGCCCTCACCCACTTCCACCTCGTAGCGGAATGCATCGTAGCCATGGACGATACCGCCTTCGATCATCTGAAAAATCTTTTTGACGATTTCAAAATCTTCTGCAATCACTCTAATACCACCAGCGCTCTTTAATGTTCATCACCCACTAAAAGGGGACAGATTTATTTAATAAAACAACCCCTCATTTTTTGCTCTTCGCGCCCCCCCTACAAATCTTCCGAAACAACTTCCAATTCATCCCACAGCATGGAAAGGCCAATGCCTTTCATATAAGTCCCGTAATCTACAAAACCGGGAAACCCAATATTTTCGATCGAGAACCACGTCGCATCGCACTCTGGGCAAATAAAAATAATCGTCTTATTCGCCTTAATCATCGCCTTGACAACATTATCCTGCTGACATCTTGGGCAGATCATATAAACCTCTCCATCATCAAAAAAGGAACAATCAAAAAAAATGGACAGATTTATGGTCGGGTTGGCAATGATTGCGGAGGTTGAAGCCCGACGGACCGCTCGATCAAAAAAAATGATATCAATATAGTGGCCATACGGTCGATACCCGGTATATGGCCGTCAATTAAAGGATTCGCCGAGATCGTCCCACCCCACCTCCCGGACAAGCCTGCCCGTCGCAATAATCTGTAAACTCTCCCCTCTTTCGCCGCCCTCCTTCCAGGCGGCCATCACCTCTTTATATTGCGGAGTCAGCCTTGCGTCTGTTTCACACCTCCGACTGGCACCTTGGGCAGAACCTGCACGGCCAGGAGCGCGATTTCGAGCATGCATGCTTCCTCGAGTGGCTGCTGCGCCAATTGAAGCTGGCGCAGCCGGACGTGCTGCTGATCGCCGGCGACATCTTCGACACGGTGAACCCGCCGGTCAAAGCCCAGGAACGCCTCTACGATTTCATCGTCAGCGCCCACGAGCAGCAGCCGTTGCTGACTATCGTGATGATCGCTGGCAACCACGACTCCGGCTCGCGGATCGAGCTGCCCGCGCCGTTGATGCGGCGTTTGCGCACCCATGCGCTGGGTCGGGTGTTGTGGCTGGACGACGGACAGCTCGATGCTGAACGCCTGTTGTTGCCGCTGCCGAATGCGTCCGGCGAGATCGCCGCGTGGTGCCTGGCGCTGCCGTTCCTACGGCCTGCCGAAGTGACCGGCGCGCATCTGGGTGACAACTATCTGCGTGGAATTGGTCAGGTGCATGAATGGCTGATCGAAGCGGCCATCGCCAAGCGCCAGCCGGGCCAGGCACTGGTCGCCATCAGTCATGCGCACATGGCCGGCGGTTCGGTGTCGGAAGACTCCGAACGCAGTCTGATCATCGGCAACGCCGAAGCCCTGCCGGCCAGCCTGTTCGGGCCGAGCATCAGCTATGTCGCCCTCGGCCATTTGCACAAGCCGCAGAAGGTCAACGGTGAAGAGCGGATTCGCTACAGCGGCTCGCCGATCCCGTTGTCGTTTTCGGAAATCAGTTATCAGCATCAGGTGCTCGACGTCGTTCTGGACGGCGAAACCTTGGTTAGCGTCGAGCCAATGCTGATTCCCCGCTCCGTCAACCTGCAACGTCTCGGCCCTGCGCCGCTGGCGGAAATCCTGTTGCAACTGGCCGACCTGCCGAACATCGACCTGCTGGCCGAAACCCAGCGCCAGCCGTGGCTGGAAGTCCGTGTTCGTCTCGATGAGCCACAGCCAGACTTGCGCCATCAAGTCGAAAGCGCTCTGCAAGGCAAGGCTGTGCGACTGGTGCGGATCGCGGCGGAGTACGCGGGCAACCGTGGCGCTGAAGGCACAGAAGACAGCAGCGCGCTGATCGAGCTGGACCAACTCACGCCGCAGGAATTGTTCAGCCGCGCCTGGCTCGACAATTACGGCAACGAGGTCGACGAGCAAACCCTCAAGGACTTCGCCGAGCTGCTGCAAGACGTACAAATGGAGGGCGAGCAGCCATGAAGATTCTCGCCATTCGTTTGAAGAACCTTGCCTCGCTGGCCGGCCCGTTCGAGATCGACTTCACCGCCGAACCGCTGGCCAGCGCCGGACTGTTCGCCATCACCGGCCCGACCGGCGCCGGCAAAAGTACCTTGCTCGATGCCCTGTGCCTGGCGTTGTTTGGCTCTGTGCCGCGTTTGAACAACACCAGCCGTGACGCCAAGGTACCGGACGCCGACGGCGAAATCGCCACTGGCGACCCACGCACGCTGCTGCGGCGCGGCACGGGTGAAGGTTTTGCCGAGGTGGATTTTGTCGGTGTCGATGGCCGCCGCTATCGCGCTCGCTGGGAAGCCAACCGCGCCCGGGAAAAGGCTGGCGGCAAGTTGCAGGCCAGCCGTCAGAGCCTGCGCGACATCGATCATGATCAACTGCTCGCCAGCCAGAAAGGCGAGTACAAGATTCAGCTTGAAGCAGCGCTGGGCCTGAACTTCGAACAGTTCACCCGCGCCGTGCTGCTGGCCCAGAGTGAGTTCAGTGCGTTCCTCAAGGCCGATGACAACGACCGCAGCGAACTGCTGGAGAAACTCACCGATACGGCGCTCTACACCCGCCTCGGCCGGCGCGCGTTCGACAAGACCAAAGAGGCGCGCGAAGCCCACAAGCAGTTGCAGGATCAAGCCACCGGCGTGACCCCGCTGCCGCCCGAGGCCCGCGCCGAACTCGACGAACGCTTCAACGCCGCCCAGCAGCAATTGAAGTTGCAGCAGGCCCAGCTCAAACAGCTTGAGCAACAACATACCTGGCTCAAGGATCTGCACCTGCTGCAAGACGCGCAGCAGGCAGCCGCCGAGCAGCTGCAGAGCGCCGAACACGAACGCGAAACACTGGCCGGCGAACGCCTGCGTTTGACGCGCCTGGAACAACTCGCCCCGCAACGGCACCAGTTCGCCCGCAAGGCTGAAATCGATGCATGGCTGACGCCACTGGCGGCGCAAATCAGCGCGCACAATCAGCAACAAAGCGAGCTGACTGAACGCCAGACGCAATTTGAACAAGACCTGAATGCTGCGCAAATCGCCCTGACCCTGGCACAGACGCAACAAAGCGAAAGTGCACCGTTGTTGCGCCAGGCCTTCGATGAGCAAAGCACCCTCGCCCGCCTCGCCAAAGAGGTCGCGTCCGGTGCCGAAACGAAGCAAGCCGCCGAACAGGCCTGCACTCAGGGCCAGAGCGCGATTCAGACTCTGCTCGAACAGCAAAAACAGGTCGCAGAGCGCCTGCAACGCATCGCCGCCGATCTTGAGCAAAGCAGTCATCTGGCACCGTTGAGTGAAGCCTGGAATGCCTACCGCGACCGCTTGCAGCAACTGATGCTGATCGGCAACCGGTTGAACAAGGGCGAGAGCGAACTGGCGAATCTCGAACAGAACGCTGCCCGCGCCACCGAAGAACTGGCGACACAAAAGCAGCAGCTTGAAGTGCTGTTCAAAGAGGCCGGCGCCGAACCGGACGCCGTCGCCGAGCAGATCGGCATCCTCGGCACTCTGTTGCAGGACAACCGCAAACAACTGCGCGCCATCGAAGATCTGACGCGCCTTTGGGCCAGTCAGCAGGACTTGGACAAACGCGGGGACGAGCTGCAACGGCGTCAGCTCGATGCGCAACAGGAGCGCGAGCGCCTGACCCAGGACGGGGTGAAAACCAAGTCCGAACTGACCATTGCCGAACAAACCCTCAACGTCACCCGTGAACTGCTCGAACGTCAGCGTCTGGCGCGCAGTGCCAGTGTCGAAGAGCTGCGTGCGCAATTGCAGGACGACCAGCCGTGCCCGGTCTGCGGCAGCAGCGAGCATCCGTATCACCAGCCGGAGGCCCTGCTGCAAAGCCTTGGTCGTCACGATGAAAGCGAGCAGGCCAGCGCGCAGCAAGCGGTCGATCAACTGAAGGAAAAACTCACCGAGCTGCGTACCAGCGTCGGTGGTGTGATTGCCCAACAGAAAGAGTTGCTGCAACAACAGGAACAACTGGCGACACAACAGCAAACGCTGACGCCGAGCATCGAGGCTCATCCGCTGGCCGTGCAGTTGCTGAATCAAGACAGCGACAAACGCGCTGCATGGCTGACCCGCCAGAACGAACAACTGAACCAGAGCATCACCCAGGACGAACAGCGCCAGACTGCCCTGCTCACCTTGCAACAGGATGCGGCGCGCCTGACCCAGCAATTGCGTCAGGCCGAAACCGCACACCAGCAAGCGACGCAGCATCTGAGCAATCAACAGCGCGAGCTGAGCGCTGACCGGCAGCGTCTGGACGATGAACTTGCGGCCTTCGCCACGCTGTTGCCCTCCGAGACGCACGAAGCCCTGCGCGCCGAGCCGGCTGCGACCTTCATGCAACTCGACCGGCAGATCGCCGAGCGTCTGGCGCAAGTCGATCAGCAAAAGGAAGAACTGGCCGAACAGCAACAACGGCAGCAGACGCTTGAGAAGGAACAGGACCGTCAGCAAAGCCGCGTGCAGCAACTGCAAAACGCTGAACAGCAGCTCTACGCACTGACCGCTCAGCAACAGACCAGCCAAGAGAAACTCGCGCAATTGCTGGGCGATCACAACTGCGCCGAACACTGGCAGCAGCAGCTTGAACTGGCGGTAGAACAGGCACGCAACGCCGAATCCACCACGACTCAGGCACTGCAAGGCGTGCGCACGCAACTCGTGCAAATCGCCGCCGAACTCAAAGCGCAGCAAGAGCGTTTGCAGGCACTGGAAACCGAAGACCGCGATCTGGCCGGAAAAATTGCCGACTGGCGCGCCCGTCACCCGGAACTGGACGACGGCGGCCTCGAAGATCTGTTGCGGGTCGATGACGCGCAGGTTGGTGAGCTGCGCGAGCGTTTGCAGCGCAACGAAAAAGCCCTGGAACACGCCAAAGTGCTGTTGCAGGAACGTGATCGCCAGTTGCTCGAACATCAGGCGCAGCACAACGGCAACCTCGAAGCCGAACAACTCACTGTCGCCCTCGCCGACGTACAGAACCAGTGCAGCGCGAGCGAACAGCTCTGCGCCGAGCTGCGTGCCGAGCAAGTCGAAGATCAGCGCCGGCAGAACGCCAATTCCGCGCTGGCGCAACAGATCGCCGACGCCTATGCCGAGTATCAGCGCTGGGCGCGACTCAATGCCTTGATCGGCTCGGCCACCGGCGACACCTTCCGCAAGATCGCCCAGGCCTACAACCTCGACCTGCTGGTGCATCACGCCAACGTGCAACTGCGGCAACTGGTCAAGCGCTACCGCCTCAAACGTGGCGGCAGCATGCTCGGCCTGCTGGTGATGGACACCGAAATGGGCGACGAACTGCGTTCGGTGCATTCGCTGTCCGGTGGTGAAACCTTTTTGGTGTCGCTGGCGCTTGCACTGGGCCTGGCCTCGATGGCGTCGAGCACGCTGAAAATCGAATCGCTGTTCATCGACGAAGGCTTCGGCAGCCTCGATCCGGAATCCCTGCAACTGGCGATGGACGCCCTCGACGGATTGCAGGCCCAGGGCCGCAAGGTCGCGGTGATTTCCCACGTGCAGGAAATGCACGAGCGGATTCCGGTGCAGATTCAGGTACAGCGCCAGGGCAATGGCTTGAGCACACTGGAGGTGAAATGAACACGCTGTATTCGTTCCGTCGCTGCCCGTACGCGATGCGGGCGCGGATGGCCCTGCGTTATTCGGGCGTGCCGGTGGAGATCGTCGAAGTCAGCCTCAAGGCCAAACCGGCCGAAATGCTGGCGATCTCGCCCAAAGGTACGGTGCCGGTGCTGGATGCGGGTGGTCAGGTGATCGATGAAAGCCTGGAGATCATGCGCTGGGCGCTGGCGCAGAACGATCCGCAGGGCTGGTTGCTGGGTGGGGACTCGCGGATTGCCGAATTGATCGAAGCCAACGACCAAGTGTTCAAGGTGCACCTGAATCGCTACAAGTACGCCGAGCGTTACCCGGAACAGCCGATGGAGGTTTATCGCGCCGAAGGTGCGCTGTTTCTGCAAAAGCTGGATGAGTTGCTCGAAGGTCGCGATTACTTGCTGACCGGGCATCCGAGCCTGGCCGATATCGCGTTGTTGCCGTTCGTTCGCCAGTTCGCCCATGTTGATCGTGACTGGTTTGCGCAGACGCCTTACGTGCGGTTGCAAGCCTGGTTACAGCGGTTCCTGGAATCAGACCTGTTCACCGCCATCATGAAAAAGTAGGTGCCTTACGCCAGCACTTCACACATCCCTAGCGCCGAGCAATCCACCTCGAACGGCCCGAAGAACTCGGCGGAGCTTTTCACCGGTGGATTGCCAGCCAATAGCCCCAACGCATTGGCGCGTTCGATGTTGTGCGCGATGGTGTGGTTGGCCTCTATGGCCCGGGCCAGTCCGCCGACCGAACCTTGTCCGAATCCCAAAAGAGACGTGCCGTTGGTCATGATCGCCAGACCGGCGATGATCCAGAATCTGTAGCCTTTCATGCTCCGACGGCTCCCGCGAGTTCAGTTGAATCCACCGCTGCGTTTTGCGAACGAAGTTCGAACTGGATACCGGGATGCGCGACCTGGATGGGTGCATCGAAGCTGTGTTGCGATTGGGACGAGAGGCTGACGAACAGCACCATGACCAGGTACAGACCGATGGCCAGGTAAGCGCCGCGTTTGGCGGAAGTGATGATTGAACTGGCCATGATGTGTGCTCCGTGGACAATGTTTCGACGCCCACAGAATCAATCAAAAAAGCCGGGGTAACCACTCAGGGTTTGGCATAGTAACCATCAGCTTCGTTGATTATTTAGCCGGTCTATCTCGCCGCTTGAAAATACCTATTACCGGTAGTTGCGCACGCAAAAAACTGCCCAAGGCTGCGATCTTTTGATTTTGCTTTTAACAAACAAGATCAAAAGATCGCAGCCTTTGGCAGTACCCTGACGTGGCGGGAATTTCAGTGTTGAGCTTTGTGATCCAGGGCAGCGTAGAAGTTGGCGCTCTGTTGCAGGTATTTCTGGGTGTAGCTCTGGGTGTGGGATTTTTTGTCGCTGATTTCAACGTTGGCGCTGGCTGGCAGAGCAACGGTGGCGGAGATTGCGGAAGCGGCGATGATCGAGAAGAGATTGAAGTTCATGGCGGTAACCCTCGTGTTCGGTTGGCTTGCTTGCCCGGTTGGGCCGTGAAGCAAACTTAACGCTCGAGGGTTGCTCGCTTGAAATGCTTTGTACCATTACCTGTTATCAGCAGGATTAATACAAAGCGTCAGGCCCCGTAGACCGGGGCCTGCGGCTTATTGACGCAGCAGAAACTTGAGGTCGCTCGGGGCGTCCATCGGCAGTTTTTGCACGGTTTTGCCCAGCAGACCGGTCTTGCCGTCGCGTTCAACCACAACAATCTGGTTGCTCTTCTGGTTGGCGATCAGCAGGAATTTGCCGCTCGGATCGAGGCTGAACTCGCGCGGGTGATCGCCTTCCACCGAACGCCGTTGCAGCTCCTTGAGCTGGCCGGTGGCCGGGTCGATGGCGAACACCAGCAGCTGATTGGCAGTGCCACGGTTGCTGACGTAAAGGAATTTGCCGTCGGCAGACGCGTGCAGCGCCGCAGCGGCTTTGTCCGAGGTCGGCTGGCCGGCCGCCAGGTCGACCATTTGCGTCTGGGTCAGCACGCCGTCGTTGTAGTCGAACACCGCAACCTGCGCGCTCATTTCCATGGTCAGCCAGGCATGTTTGCCGTCAGCGCTGAACAGCAGATGACGCGGCCCGCTACCCGGTGGCAGTTGCACCGAAGCGGTTTTCGCTGGAGTCAGCGGCAGGTCCGGGTTGGCTTTCGGGTCAAATTGGTAGACGAAGACTTTGTCTGCACCCAGGTCGTTGGAGAACACATAACGGCCGTCCGGCGAAGAGATCGTCGAGTGCACATGGTTCGAGGCCTGACGCTCAGGGTTGACCCGGCTCGCCGGGTGAGCGCTCATCTGCACCACCGGTTTGAGTTTGCCGTCGCTGCCGACCGGCAACACCGCGAGGGTGCCGCCCGGATCTTCGACCACGGAATAGTTGCTGACGAACAGATGGCTGGCGTCGCCGCTGAGACTCGAATGGGTCGGCTCGTTGCCGAGGCTCTGGACCTGATTGATCAGGGTCAGGGCGCGGGTTTTCGGATCGATCGAATAACTGCTGACGCGGCCGACCGGGTCTTTCTGGCCAGGACCGTTTTCGTTGACCACGAACACCCGGTGCTGATCCTTGGACAGGGTCAGCCACGACGGGTTTTCGCTCTTGATCACTTGCAGCGGCTTGGCGTCGATCTGGCCGGTTGCGCTGTCGAAGTTCATCCGGTAGATGCCCTGGCTGGTGCCGGCGGTGTAGGAGCCGACCAGCAACTGGAAGCTCTCGGCCGACGCGCTGGAAAGGCCCATCGCACCGACGCTGCCGGCCATCAGCAATGGCCAGAATTTACGCATGTTCATTCGGCTTCATCCTCGTCGTCGGCGCTGCTGAGTACATCGCCAAGGCAGACCAGACGGTGTTCGCCGACGGTTTTGGTGTCGCTGGCAAAACCGATGATCAACCAGCTCTGCAGGTCCTGGTCAAACGTCGCTGCTTCAACCTGAGCCGGCGTGAACTCCCAATGCCTGGCCGTTCGGCCATCGATGCACTCGATATGCAGATTGTCGTCTTCATCGAGGGCGAATTCGAAGGCGTGCAGGCCGTCGATTTCGACCATACCGCAGTGTTCGAGGGCGTTGAGAAGGGTGTCGGTTACGGCAGTCATGGCAATCATGTCTTTCAGGGGGAAAGTGGCAATGATAGCTCAATGTGACCGCTGAGCTCCTGCCCTGATCGTTCCCACGCTCTGCGTGGGAATGCAGCCCGGGACGCTCCGCGTCCCTTCCAGAGCTGAAACGCGGAGCGTCCCTTGAGGCGTTCCCACGCGGACGGTTCGACGCCTCGACGTGGGAACGATCAACAAAGCGCGGCGTGGGAACGATCATACAGCGTGAGTCAGAGGGCGTCGCGCGAGGGCTTGCCATCCACCAGCCGCTGAATGCGCAGCGGGTTGGCATTTTTCAGCGGTTCCGGCAGCAGGCTGTCGGGGTAGTTCTGGAAGCACACCGGGCGCAGGAAGCGATCGATCGCCAGCGTACCCACCGAGGTGCCGCGAGCATCGGACGTCGCCGGATACGGTCCGCCGTGGACCATCGAATCACACACCTCGACGCCGGTCGGGTAACCGTTGAGCAGGATCCGCCCGACCTTCTGTTCCAGCAACGGCGTCAGTTCCGGGAACTGCACGAAGTCCGCCGGCTCGCCGATGATCGTCGCGGTGAGTTGTCCATGCAGGCCGTGCAGCGCCGCGCTCAGTTGCGCCTGATCCGCCACGTCGACGATCACCGTGGTCGGGCCGAACACTTCTTCCTGAAGCACTTCATCGCCATCGATCAACAGGCTGGCATCAGCCTTGAACAGCTGCGGCTGCGCCTGATTGCCCTGCTGCGGATTACCCGCCAGATGCTCGATGCCGGCATGCGCCAAGAGTTTTTCCAGACCTTTGCCGTAGCTGCCGAGGGTGCCGGCATTGAGCATGGTTTGCGCTGGTTGATCACCGATCAGCGCGGCAACTTGCTCAACGAACGCCGTGAACTGCGGCGAGCGAATGCCGATCACCAGGCCCGGGTTGGTACAGAACTGACCGCAGCCCTGCACCACTGAGGCTGTCAGATCACGGGCGACCGTTTCCGAACGCACGGCCAGGGCCTGCGGCAGGACAATCACCGGGTTGATGCTCGACATCTCGGCGAACACCGGAATCGGCTGTGGACGCGCGGCGGCCATGTCGCACAGTGCCCGTCCGCCTCGCAGCGAACCGGTAAAACCTACCGCCTGAATGGCGGGATGCTTGACCAGCCACTCACCCACACCACCGCCATAAATCATGTTGAACACCCCGGCCGGCATCGCGGTTTTCTCCGCCGCACGAATCACCGCGTCAGCTACGAGCTCGGCCGTCGCCATATGGCCGCTGTGGGCCTTGAACACCACCGGGCAACCGGCGGCCAGCGCCGACGCGGTGTCGCCGCCGGCAGTCGAGAATGCCAGCGGAAAGTTACTGGCACCGAACACCGCCACAGGTCCGAGGCCGATGCGGTATTGACGCAGATCGGGGCGCGGCAGCGGCTGACGATCCGGCAGCGGCAGGTCGATGCGCGCACCGTAGAAATCGCCACGCCGCAGCACTTTGGCGAACAGCCGCATCTGGCCGCTGGTGCGTCCCCGCTCTCCTTGAATCCGTCCGGCAGGCAATGCGGTTTCGCGGCAGACCACAGCGACGAAATCATCGCCCAGCGCATCCAGCTCATCGGCAATCGCATCGAGAAATTGCGCGCGGCGTTCGGCGCTCAAACTGCGATAAGCCGGGTAAGCAGCGGCGGCGGCCTTGGCGGCAGCGTCCACTTCCGCTTCCGTGGCCTGAATGAAATCGTGGGGCAGTGCTTCGCCCGTGGTGGCGTCGACGCTTTGCAGCTTGACGTTACCCGACGCGCTGCGACGACCGCCAATGTAGTTGTGACCGAGAATCTGAGTCATGGGATCTCCTTAAAGGGTACCGATGCTGTCCGGTTGGAAAACGGCTTCAACCGGGGCGATGCCATTGACCAGCGGCGCGCCGAATTCGGCCTGGCTGATCTCGAACACGTCGCCCGGCTGAGTGCGGATGCCATCGGCGAACGACAGGGTCGCCGTGCCGAAAAAGTGAATGTGCACATCGCCGGGGCGCAGGAACTGGCTGTACTTGAAGTGGTGGTATTCAAGGTTCGCCAGGCTGTGGCACATGTTGGCCTCGCCGCTGAGGAACTCGTTTTGCCACAGCACTTCGCCGTCGCGCAGGATGCGGCTGGTGCCGGCCAGATGTTGCGGCAACTCACCCACGCGCAGCTCCGGGCCGTAGCTGCAACTGCGCAATTTCGAGTGGGCCAGGTACAGGTAGTTCTTGCGCTCCATGACGTGATCGGAGAACTCGTTGCCGACCGCGAAACCGAGGCGATATGGCTTGCCGTCATGGCCAATGATGTAGAGGCCCGCCATCTCCGGTTCTTCGCCAGCGTCTTCGGCAAACGGTGGCAGCGGGAATGGCTGACCGGGACGCACGACAATGCTGCCGTCACCCTTGTAGAACCATTCCGGCTGCACCCCGGCCTGCCCCGCCGCCGGTTTGCCACCCTCCACGCCCCACTTGAAGATGCGCATGGTGTCGGTCATTGCCGCTTCATCGCCGGCCTGCTGATGCATCTTGTCCCGAGCCGACGCGCTGCCGAGGTGCGTGAGGCCGGTGCCGCTTACCAGCAGGTGCGCCGGGTCCGGGTGGTCCAGCGGCGGCAGGATGCGCAGGTCTTTGAGCAACTGCGCGTAATCGTGGCTGATGCCCAGGCCCAGAGTTTGTACTTGTTGCGCCAGGGTGCTGCCGGCTTCAATCGCCGCCAGGGCGAGGTCGCGAACCGTGCGCGCATCCTGCACTTCACGCACCAGACCGTCCTCGACCACCCCGACGCGGCGCTCGCCGTTACTCAATTCGAATTGAACCAGATGCATGATGTTCTCCTGTTAAGACAAATCCTGGATCGATTTCAGGTGCGGGTCGCACCGCGAGCACTGGCGGCAAACTGATCAACCGGCAACACGTGTTTGCGCTCCAGCAAGCGATAGACGACGCCCGTCAGAACCAGACCGAACACCATCACCCCGGACAGGAAGTACAGGCCCGAAGCAAGGTTGCCGGTGTATTCCTTCAACGCGCCGATCACGAATGGGCCGATGTAACCACCGAGGTTGCCCACCGAGTTGATCAAGGCAATGCCCGCCGCCGCACTGGCGCCGGCAAAGAGCGCCCCGGCAGCGTCCAGAACACCGCCGTGCAGGAAAACAGCGCGAACGCCACCAGACACAACGCTGCCAGTTGGGCCACCGGCAACGACAGCCAGGCACTGAGGAACAAACCGATGGCGCCCAGCACGTAGAGCACCGCCAGATGACCGTAGCGATCATTCATGCGGTCGGAACTGCGCGGCACGATCAGCAGGCCGACGATGCCGAAGATGTACGGCACCGACGAGACGAAGCCGGTCACCAGATCGCTGCCGCCGAACTGTTTGATCAGGGTCGGCAGCCACAGGCCAAGGCCATAAATGCTCAGTGTCACTGGCAGGTAGAACAGCGCCAGCAGCAACACGCGTTTGTCTTTCAGCGCATGCAACGGATTGCCGTGGCGGGTCTGGCCGTATTCCTGCAGGTCCTTTTTCAGCTCGCCGGTCAGCCAGTCCTTCTCCGCCTGATCCATCCATTTCACTTGCTGCGGGCCGTCCGGTAGCCAGCGCAGCACGGGCCAGGTCAGCAGGATCGCCGGGGTGCCGATGACGATGAACAGCCATTGCCAGCCGTGCAGGCCGAGGATGCCGTCCATGCCCAGCAAGCCGCCGGACACGGGGCCGGTGATCATCATCGCGATGGGTTGGGAGAGAATGAACAGCCCGAGAATCTTGCCGCGATGGCGCACCGGGAACCATTGAGTGATGTAGTACAGAACGCCGGGAAAGAACCCCGCCTCGGCCGCGCCGAGCAGAAAGCGCATCACGTAGAAACTGTGCGGGCCCTGGACGAACGCCATGCCGATGGTGATCGCGCCCCAGGTGATCATGATCCGCGCGAACCAGCGCCGCGCACCGAAGCGTTCGAGCATCAGGTTGCTGGGGATCTCCAGCAGAAAGTAGCCAATGAAAAACAGCCCGGCACCGAGGCCGTAGGCGGCATCGCCGATGCCGATGTCGGCGCCCATGTGCAGCTTGGCGAAGCCGACGGCGGAGCGATCCACATAGGCGATCAGGTACAGCAGGATCAGGAAGGGAATCAGTTTCAGCGTGATGCGCCGGACAAGCCGCAGTTCCTGGCTCATGAGATCGGTCTCCGATTGTTGTTTTTATGGAACCTCGGGGGACGCCTCTCGCGGAAAACCGCCAGGGCCATCCCTCCGTCGAAAACGACTATATAGTAATACTAATTACCCAACAACACTTCCAAACCGTCGATTTTGCGCTTATGTTTAGCCGAAGCTCGCAAACAATAGTCTTACAATAAGAGAATCGATCATGTCTGATAAGCACCCCACCCTGCGCTCCGCCCAATGGTTTGGCACGGCCGACAAGAACGGCTTCATGTACCGCAGCTGGATGAAGAATCAGGGCATCGCCGACCATCAGTTCCATGGCAAACCGATCATCGGCATCTGCAACACCTGGTCGGAACTGACGCCGTGCAACGCGCACTTCCGCCAGATTGCCGAGCACGTCAAACGCGGTGTGATCGAGGCCGGCGGCTTCCCGGTGGAATTCCCGGTGTTCTCCAACGGCGAGTCGAACCTGCGCCCGACCGCCATGCTCACCCGCAACCTGGCGAGCATGGACGTCGAGGAAGCAATTCGCGGCAACCCGATTGACGGCGTGGTGCTGCTGACCGGTTGCGACAAGACCACCCCGGCGCTGTTGATGGGTGCGGCCAGTTGCGACGTGCCGGCCATCGTCGTCACCGGCGGGCCGATGCTCAACGGCAAGCACAAGGGCAAGGACATCGGCTCCGGCACCGTGGTCTGGCAGCTCAGCGAGCAGGTCAAGGCCGGCACCATCACGATTGACGATTTCCTCGCGGCCGAGGGCGGCATGTCCCGCTCGGCCGGCACCTGCAACACCATGGGCACCGCCTCGACCATGGCCTGCATGGCCGAAGCACTGGGCACGTCCCTGCCCCACAACGCGGCGATTCCAGCAGTGGATGCGCGGCGTTACGTGCTGGCGCATATGTCCGGCATGCGCGCGGTTGAGATGGTTCGTGAAGACTTGAAGCTGTCGAAGATCCTGACCAAGGAAGCTTTCGAAAACGCGATTCGTGTCAACGCGGCGATTGGTGGTTCGACCAACGCGGTGATCCACCTGAAAGCCATCGCCGGGCGCATTGGCGTCGAGCTGGATCTGGACGACTGGACGCGCATCGGTCGCGGCATGCCGACCATCGTCGACCTGCAACCGTCCGGGCGTTTTCTGATGGAAGAGTTCTACTACGCCGGGGGCTTGCCGGCCGTGCTGCGGCGTCTTGGCGAGGCCAATCTGATTCCGAATCCGAACGCGCTGACCGTCAACGGTAAATCCATCGGCGAGAACACCAAGGACGCGCCGATCTACGGTGAAGACGAAGTCATCCGTACCCTCGACAATCCGATCCGCGCTGACGGCGGCATCTGTGTGTTGCGCGGCAATCTCGCGCCACTGGGCGCAGTGCTCAAACCATCAGCCGCCACACCGGAACTGATGCAGCACCGCGGCCGCGCCGTGGTGTTCGAGAACTTCGATATGTACAAGGCGCGGATCAACGACCCGGAGCTGGACGTCGATGCGAACTCGATTCTGGTGATGAAAAACTGCGGGCCGAAGGGTTATCCGGGCATGGCCGAAGTCGGCAACATGGGTTTGCCGGCCAAGCTGCTGGCCCAGGGAGTGACGGATATGGTGCGCATCTCCGACGCTCGCATGAGCGGCACAGCGTACGGCACCGTCGTGTTGCACGTTGCCCCGGAAGCGGCGGCCGGCGGGCCTTTGGCGGCAGTGAAAGAAGGCGACTGGATCGAGCTGGACTGCGCCAGCGGGCGTTTGCACCTGGACATTCCGGACGCCGAACTGGCGGCGCGCATGGCGGATCTGCAACCGCCGCAGCAATTGTTGGTGGGTGGATATCGTCAGTTGTACATCGACCATGTGCTGCAGGCGGATCAGGGGTGTGATTTTGATTTCCTGGTCGGCTGCCGAGGGGCTGAAGTGCCCCGCCATTCCCACTGACCCTTGAACGTTTGATCGTTCCCACGCTCTGCGTGGGAATGCAGCCCGGGACGCTCTGCGTCCCATTCGAGAGCTGGGACGCGGAGCGTCCCTTGACGCATTCCCACGCGGACGGTTCGACGCCTCGACGCGGGAACGATCGTAGCTCCAGATTACGCCGTGCCTGCTATGATGCGCGGCATCTCCATCGTTCAGGATCGCCCCGCGCCCCATGGATTACCGCAAACCTTCCGACCGCAAAAGCATGCACTCGCGCATCGTCCAGGAACTGGGCATGCAGATTGTTTCCGGACGCTTTTTGCCTTGCGACAAACTGCCCGCCGAAGCCTTGCTCTGCGAGGAGTACGCGGTCAGTCGGCCGGTGTTGCGCGAAGCCACGCGAGTGTTGGTAGCCAAGGGGCTGGTGTACTCGAAACCGCGCGTCGGCACCGTGGTCAAGCCGCGCCGCGAATGGCACATGCTCGACCCGGACGTATTGCACTGGCTGATGCAAAGCAGCCCGCAGAATGAATTCTTCAATGTGCTGACCAGCGTGCGCAGCATCATCGAACCGGCCGCTGCCGCCCTCGCCGCCCAACACGCCACCGATGCCGACATCGCAGCCATCGGCGAAGCCTACCAACGCATGGAGGCCGCACCGACCCCGGAGGCCTTGCTGCAACCGGATCTGGATTTCCACAGCCGCATCGCCGACGCGACCCATAACGACTTGCTGGCGAACCTGTGCAACATGCTGTCGGTGGCGATTGCCGAGGCGTTGAAGCATTCGAATCAGCGGCCGAATCTGCATGAGTTGGCGTTGCCTCGGCACAAGGCGATTTTGACCGCGATCGAGAACCGGGATGCGCTGGGAGCTAGGCATGCGACGTTGGTGCAGCTGGATGATGCGCGGAGCGCTTTGAGTGTTGTGCTTGGGGCAGATCTTTCGTAGGTCGATAGTCCGCCGGCCCGCACCGCAGGCATAAAAAAGCCGCAACCCTTGGGTTGCGGCTTTTTCGTTTCAGAGGCCCAATCAGTGGGCAAACAACGAGTTCCCCTTCTGCCCCGCCAGCTTCTCAGGCTTGATCAGGAACTTGGCCAGTGCCGGCAGCAGCCACAGCGCACCGAACATGTTCCACAGCAGCATGAAGGTCAGCATCAGGCCCATGTCGGCCTGGAACTTGATCGCCGAGAAGATCCAGGTGCACACGCCGATGGCCAGGCACAGGCCGGTGAACAGCACCGCTTTACCGGTGGATTTCAGGGTCTGGTAATAGGCTTCCTGCAACGGCAGGCCGGCACGCAGGAAACTTTCCAGACGGCTGTAGATGTAGATGCCGTAGTCCACGCCGATCCCCACGCCCAGCGCCACCACCGGCAGCGTCGCAACCTTCACGCCGATGCCCATGAACGCCATCAGCGCGTTGCCGAGTACCGAGGTCAGCACCAGCGGCAGCACGATGCACAGGGTCGCCGCCCAGGAGCGGAAGGTGATCATGCACATCACCGCCACGCAGATATACACCAGCACCAGAATGGTCAGTTCGGCCTGCTTGATGACTTCGTTGGTCGCAGCCTCGATCCCGGCGTTACCGGCCGCCAGGATGAATTCCAGACCTTCCTTGTTGTTGTCCTTGGCGAACTCCTGCACCGCATGCACCGCCCGATCCAGGGTTTCAGCCTTGTGATCGTTGAGGAACACCAGCACCGGCGCCAGCGAGCAACTGTTGTTGTACAGGCCGTCGGCACGGGCGATGGAGTTGTTCAGCACGTCCGGGTTGCGCGACAGGGTTTCCCATTTCAGGTTGCCCTCGTTCATGCCCTTGATCATCTGCTTGGACACGGTCACCAGCGAGATCGCCGACTGCACGCCCTCGGTGTTCTGCATCTTCCACATCAGCTCATCGATCGGCGCCATGGCTTCATAGCGCGAGCAGCCTTCGGACTTGGTCTTGACCATCACCACCAGTACGTCGGAACTGGTGGAGTAGTTGTTGATGATGAAGTTGTTGTCCTTGTTGTAACGCGAATCCGGACGCAGTTCCGGCGCACCCTGGTCGAGGTCGCCGATCTTCAGGTTCTGGCTGTACCAGAGGCCGCCACCGAAGGCGATCAGGGCCAGCGCGATAGACACCGGTGCGACTTTCGGGCTGGCGAAATTCGACAGCAGGCGCCAGAACGGGTGTTCGCGGTTGGCGTCCTTCTTGCTCTTGGCCACCGCACGCTTGCTGATGCCGACATAGGAAATCGCCACCGGCAGCAGAATCAGGTTGGTGAACACGATCACCGCCACGCCGATGGACGCGCCGATGGCCAGTTCACGGATCACGCCGATGTCGATGATCAGCAGCGTGATGAAGCCCACCGCATCCGCCAGAATCGCGATCATCCCCGGCAGGAACAATTGCCGGAATGTGCGTCGCGCCGCAGTCAGCGCGTTATCCGCCTCGCTCGATTGCAGGGCGATACCGTTGATCTTCTGCACGCCGTGAGAAATACCGATAGCGAAGATCAGGAACGGCACCAGCATCGAATACGGATCGAGGCCGAAACCGAAGAAGTGCATCAACCCCAGTTGCCAGACCACCGCCACCAGCGTGGTGCTCAACACCGCCACCGTACTGCGCAGGCAGTTGGTGAACCACAGCAGCAAAATCAGGGTGATGACGAAGGCGACGCCGAAGAACATCACCACCATCACCAGACCGTCGATCAGATCACCGACCTTCTTGGCGAAACCGACGATGTGGATCTTGACGTTGGGGTTCTGCGCTTCGAACTTGTTGCGGATCTTGTCTTCCAGTTCATGGGAGAACTGGCGGTAGTCCAGCGCCAGCAACTTGCCCTGGTCTTGCGGGTCCGGGTAGGACTCCAGCAGCGGGATGTCGACGATGCTCGACTTGAAGTCGTTGGCCACCAGACGCCCGACCTGACCCGACTTGAGCACGTTGTTGCGCAGCATGTCGAGGCTGTCCTGGGAGCCGTCATAGCTCTGCGGAATCACTTCACCGCCGGCGAAACCTTCCTCGGTGACTTCGGTCCAGCGTACGCTCGGGCTCCACAGCGACTTCAGGCCGGAACGGTCGACGCCGGAGATGTAGAACACCTCGTCGTTGATCTGGCGCAGGGTCTCCATGTACTCCTTGGAGAAGATGTCACCGTCCTTGGCCTCCACCGAAATGCGCACGGTGTTGCCCAGGTTCGTCAGATCGTTGCGGTGCTCCATCATCTTCTCGATGAACGGATGCTTGAGCGGGATCATTTTTTCGAAACTGGTGGACGGCCGGATCAGCGTGGCCTGCCAGAACAGGAAAATGCTGACCAGCAGGCAGATCACGATCACTGCCGGGCGGTTGTTGAAAATCAGGCGTTCGAGAAACGTCGCCTTGTCCTGATGATGAGTGCTCAAGGAAGTCATAGCCCCGCCTTCTTATTATTGATTCGGCTCATTTGCCCAGCTCGGTGCCGTTGGGCGTAGTGGTGTGAACGCCACCCTGCCCGCTCAGGATCAGATTGCCGTTGCCGGCGGCGGTGACCGACGACAGCGAGATGCGATCCGGGCGGTTGAACACGCTGAAGGTTTCGCCGTTGTCGCTGCTGCTGATCACCGTGCCGCCGTTGCCGACGATGACGATCGAGCCGTCTTCAAGAAGCGTGGCGCCGGACAGGCCGAATTCCAGGGCACCGCGCGCCGCCTTGAGTTCGACCTGCTGCCAGGTGCTGCCGAAATCGGTGGAGCGGTAAAGGTTGCCGCGCAGCCCGTAGGCCAGCAGCGTGGAAGGCTGGGCAGTGCCGATCACACCAAACAGCGAGCCTTGGTATGGGCCTTCGATTTTCTCCCAGGTCTGGCCCCAGTCGGCGGAGCGGAACATCGCGCCCTGCTCGCCCACGATGAACAGCCCGGCGTCCTTGACGGCGGCGATGGCGTTGAGGTGGAACTGGTCCTGGTTGTCGAGGCGGTCGCTGACGTCTTGCCAGTTCTTGCCGCCGTCGGTGGTCTCCAGCAATGCGCCGTAGGCACCCACGGCCAGGCCGTTGTTGACGTCCTTGAACCAGAGGTCGAGCAGCGGCGATTCGCGCTTGAGGTCTTCGAACTGCTTGGTCCAGGTCAGGCCGCCGTCTTCGCTGGCGAGGATCTGCGCGTCATGGCCGACGGCCCAGCCGTGTTTGTCGTCAACGAAATACACGGCCGTCAGCAACTGGCGGCTTGGCACCTTGGCCTGGGTCCAGGTCTTGCCCTGGTCGTCGGAGTAGAGAATGTGCCCGCGATCCCCGACCGCCACCAGCCGTGAACCGGCGTGAACGACATCGAGCATCAGGCTTTTCGGGGCCTTGGCCGATTCGATGGCGTAGACCACGTCGGCTGGAGCTTCGGCAGCCAGTACGGGCGCCGACAAGGTGGCAAAGCCCAGCAAAGAGAGTGCTGTGGCCAGCAACGCGGTGTTGCGAAACGCCGGCGGGCGGCAACGACTCATAGACCTTCCCCTATTTATTATTGTTAGGCCATTCGGCCTTCAAGGGCGCCGCAAGTGTGCTCCAGCGACGGTTGGTCAGAAGCATAGTCCTGAAACCCGCAATCCAGAGCCACTTCGGAAGCTGGCTCATCCTATCGGTCATTCGAAACGTCTGACAATCGGCGCAACGTTATCTTTTGTTAACCGAAAGGGATTACAGCAGCGGCTGAATGCACGGGCATTCGTCCGACTGATGGGCGGGAATCTTGCGCGGGGGACTTGCACGATCGGTATTATGGTATACCATCAGACGCACAGACACTCTTTATCCCCTACGGAGCAGCTCATGAGTTTCGAAATTCGCAAGATCGTCAGCTATGTCGAAGAGACCTTCATTGAAGGCGGCAAGGCTTCCGACACCCCGGTGACCATGGTGGGCCTTGCCGTCGTGATGAAGAACCCGTGGGTCGGCAATGGCTTTGTCGAAGACCTCAAGCCGCAGATCCGCGCGAACTGCTCCGACCTCGGCGCGATGATGGTCGAGCGTCTGGTGGGCATCATCGGCGGCGCCGAGAAGATCGAGGCTTACGGCAAGGCAGCGGTGGTCGGCGCCGATGGCGAAATCGAACACGCCTCGGCGGTGATCCACACCCTGCGCTTCGGCAATCACTACCGCGAAGCGGTCAAGGCCAAGAGTTACCTGAGCTTCACCAACAAGCGCGGCGGTCCGGGCACCTCGATTCAGATCCCGATGATGCACAAGGACGACGAAGGCCTGCGCTCGCACTACATCACCCTGGAAATGCAGATCGAAGACGCCCCGCGCGCCGACGAAATCGTCGTGGTGCTCGGTTGCGCCGACGGTGGCCGTCTGCACCCGCGCATCGGCAACCGCTACATCGATCTGGAAGAACTGGCCGCCGAAAAAGCCCAGTAATCACAATAAAAAGGCACTGCAGGAGCGCTCCATGATTCGGCATACCGCTGAACTCACCCCGGCCGGCACCAGTTATCTGGCGACCGGCCAGGGCCACCCCGTGGTGTTGATCCACGGCGTGGGCCTGAACAAAGAAATGTGGGGCGGCCAGATCGTTGGCCTGGCCACGCAATACCGGGTGATCGCCTACGACATGCTCGGACACGGCGCCAGCCCGCGACCGGCCAGCGGCACCGCCCTGCTCGGTTATGCCGATCAGTTGCTGGAGCTGCTCGACCACCTGCAATTGCCGCTGGCATCGGTAATCGGTTTTTCCATGGGCGGTCTGGTGGCGCGGGCCTTCGCCCTGCATTACCCGCAGCGCCTGAAAAGCCTGGTGGTGCTCAACAGTGTGTTCAACCGCAGTGAAGAGCAGCGTGCCGGGGTCATCGCCCGCACCGCGCAGGCTGCCGAACATGGGCCGGACGCGAATGCCGAAGCGGCACTGTCGCGCTGGTTCAGCCGTGAATATCAGGCGGCCAATCCGGCGCAGATCGCCGCGATCCGCCAGACCCTGGCCGGCAATGATCCGCAAGGCTATCTGACCACCTACGAATTGTTCGCCACCCAGGACATGTACCGCGCCGACGACCTGGGCAGCATCCAGGCGCCGACGCTGATCGCCACCGGCGAGCTGGACCCCGGATCGACCCCGGAAATGGCCGAGCAACTGGCCGCGCGCATTCCCGGCGCGAAGGTTGCCGTGTTGTCCGAGCAACGGCATATGATGCCGGTAGAGTCGCCTCGGCTGGTGAACCAGACGCTGCTGGAATTTCTCGAAACCGCACACGCCCGACAAAACCATATAAAGGGGATCGTTGCATGACACTCGCACGCTTCCAGATGTGCATCGGCGGAGAATGGGTCGACGCCCTCTCTGGCAAGACTTTCGAAAGCCTCAACCCGGCACTGGCCGAGCCTTGGGCCGAGCTGCCCGACGCCGATGAGGCCGACGTCGAACGCGCCGTGCAAGCCGCGCAGACTGCATTCGACAGCCCGGCATGGCGCGGCCTGACCGCCACCGCGCGCGGCAAACTGCTGCGGCGTCTCGGTGACCTGATCGCTGAAAACAAGGAACAACTGGCGCAGCTGGAAAGCCGCGACAACGGCAAACTGATCCGCGAAACCCGGGGTCAGGTCGGTTATCTGCCGGAATTTTTCCACTACACAGCAGGCCTTGCAGACAAGCTCGAAGGCGGCACCCTGCCGCTGGATAAACCTGATCTGTTTGCCTACACCGTGCACGAAGCCATGGGCGTGGTCGCCGCGATCATTCCGTGGAACAGCCCGCTGTATCTGACCGCGATCAAACTGGCCCCGGCCCTCGCCGCCGGCAACACCATCGTGATCAAACCATCGGAACACGCCTCGGCAACCATTCTGGAGCTGGCGCGCCTGGCTCTCGAAGCCGGGATTCCACCGGGCGTGGTCAACGTCGTCACCGGCTACGGCCCTAGCACCGGCGCCGCCCTCACCCGCCATCCGCTGATCCGCAAGATCGCCTTCACCGGCGGCGCGGCCACGGCCCGGCATGTGGTGCGCAGCAGCGCCGAGAACTTCGCCAAGCTTTCGCTGGAACTGGGCGGCAAGTCGCCGAACATCATCTTCGCCGACGCTGATCTGGACAGCGCGATCAACGGTGCGATTGCCGGGATCTACGCGGCATCGGGCCAAAGCTGTGTATCCGGCTCGCGATTGCTGGTGCAGGACGAGATCTACGACGAATTTGTCAGCCGACTGGTAGAACGCGCCCAGCGTATCCGCATCGGCAACCCGCAGGACGACAGCAGCGAAATGGGCCCGATAGCCACCGCGCAGCAACTGGCGGTGGTTGAAGGTCTGGTGGCTGATGCCATCGCTGAAGGTGCGCGCCTGCGACTGGGTGGCAAGCGGCCGAGTGGCGTCGGTGACGGCTGGTTCTACGAACCGACGCTGTTCGAGTGCGACCGCAACTCGATGAAGATCATGCAGGAAGAAGTCTTCGGCCCGGTGGCCTCGGTCATCCGCTTCAAGGACGAAGCCGAAGCGCTGGCGATTGCCAACGACTCGCAGTTCGGCCTTGCCGCCGGCATCTGGACCCGTGATCTGGGCCGCGCCCATCGCCTGGCCCGGGACGTACGCTCGGGGATCATCTGGGTCAACACCTACCGCGCCGTGTCGGCGATGGCACCGATCGGCGGCTTCAAGAACAGTGGCTATGGACGCGAAAGCGGCATCGATTCGGTGCTGGCCTACACCGAACTGAAAACGGTGTGGATCAACCTCTCCCAGGCACCGATGCCTGATCCGTTTGTGATGCGTTAGGAGTCCTGCGACATGATCGAACCCGGCATTTACAAAGACGTCATGAGCTCGTTTCCGTCCGGGGTCACGGTGGTCACCACCCTCGACCCCGACGGCGGCATCGTCGGTATCACCGCCAGCGCCTTCAGTGCGCTGTCGATTGATCCGGCGCTGGTGCTGTTCTGCCCCAACTACGCCTCCGACACCTACCCGGTGCTGCGCGACAGCAAGCGTTTCGCGATCCATTTGCTGTCCGCCGACCAGACCGCCGAGGCCTACGCCTTCGCCGGCAAAGGCAAGGACAAGGCCAACGGCATCGACTGGCATTTGAGCGAGCTCGGTAACCCGATCCTCGCCAAGGCCACGGCGATCATCGAGTGCGAACTGTGGCGTGAATACGACGGTGGCGATCACGCGATCATCGTCGGGGCGGTGAAGAATCTGATCCTGCCGGCGCAACCGGTGACGCCGATGATTTATCACAAGGGCAAGCTCGGCGCGTTGCCGACGCTGGGTTGAGCGGAGGACACATGAGCAACGAAAAATATGAGCAGGGCCTGAAGATCCGCACCCAGGTGCTCGGCGAAGCCTATGTGCAGCGCTCGATCGAGAACGCCGACGACTTCACCCGCCCGCTGCAGGAAATGGTCACCGAATACTGCTGGGGCCATGTCTGGGGACGCGAAGGCCTCTCGCTCAAGGAGCGCAGCATGATCAACCTGGCGATGATCTCCGCGTTGAACCGCCCGCATGAACTGAAACTGCATGTGCGCGGCGCCTTGCGTAACGGCCTGAGTCGTGAGCAAATACGCGAAATTCTGCTTCAGGTCGGTATTTATTGCGGCGTCCCGGCAGCCGTGGACAGTTTCCGGCTTGCCCGTGAAGCCTTCGCCGAAGCCGACGCCGAGGCCTCCAGTTAACCCCTCGGCTGTTTTGATGCCCGTCTGGCATGGACAGCCACACTAAAGAGCGGACCCCATGAAACGCCTGCCACTCGACGACAGCTTCAAGGTCAATCGCAACCCCGTCACCCTGCGCGAAATCGTGCTGGATAAACTGCGAAGCGCCATCATGAACTTCCAGCTGCTGCCGGGCGATCGCCTGGTGGAGCGCGATCTGTGCGATCGCCTGGGCGTGAGCCGTACGTCGGTGCGTGAAGCCTTGCGTCACCTGGAATCCGAAGGCCTGGTGGAGTTCGCCGACGCCAAGGGCCCGCGCGTGGCGATCATCACCCTCGCCGATGCGGTCGACATCTATGAACTGCGCTGCGTGCTCGAAGGCCTGATCGTCCAGCTGTTCACCCTGCGCGCCAAGGCCAAGGACATCAAGGCCCTGGAAAAAGCCCTCGACGAGAACCGCAAGGCGCTCAAGGATGGCGAGCTGCAACAGGTGATCGATTCGGTGCAGGGTTTCTACGACGTGCTGCTGGAAGGCTCCGGCAACCATGTCGCGGCCACTCAGCTGCGCCAGTTGCAGGCGCGCATCAGCTATCTGCGCGCGACGTCGGTGTCCCAGGAAAACCGTCGCGGCGCGAGCAACCAGGAAATGGAAAAAATGGTCGAGGCGATCAAGAGCGGCGATCCACTGGCGGCGCATCAGGCGTGCGTCGATCACGTTCGCGCCGCCGCTGCGGTGGCCCTCGATTATCTCAAGCGCAAGCAGGAGGAAACCGGCACCGATCTCAAAAGCACTCCGCCGATCACCCTGCCCATCGCGCTGAAAGAACCGCGCATAGGTCACTGACATGTTCAGCCCGAGCTTTTGCCCGAAATGCGGTGGCGCTGACCTCGGTCAGCAGGTGCCGCCGGGCGATACGCACGAGCGCCTGATGTGCCGCGGCTGCGGCTACATTCACTATGTGAACCCGAAAATCATCGCCGGCTGCATCATCGAGCAGGACGGCAAATACCTCTTGTGCCAACGGGCGATCCCCCCGCGCCCCGGCACCTGGACCCTGCCCGCCGGTTTCATGGAAAGCGGCGAAACCACCGAACAGGCCGCCCTGCGCGAAGTCTGGGAAGAAAGCGGCGTACGCGCGGAAATCGTCTCGCCGTATTCGATCTTCAGCGTGCCGAAGATCAGCGAGGTCTACATCATCTTCCGCGCCCTCGCGCTGGAAATCACCGGCCAGTACGGCCCGGAAACCCTCGACTACCAGTTCTTCGCCCCCGAAGACATTCCATGGGACCAGATCTACTACCCGGCGATCCGGCAGATCCTCGAACGCTACATCGAGGAACGCCAGGCCGGGGTGTATGGCATGTACATGGGCAATGACGACAGCGGCAAGATTCATTTCATGCGTTGACAGTCACCTTCCTCCTTTTCTGATCGTTCCCACGCTCCGCGTGGGAATGCAGCCCGGGACGCTCCGCGTCCCTGAAGTGCCGAACGCGGAGCGTCCGAAGAGGCATTCCCACGCAGAGCGTGGGAACGATCAGAGGTCGTGCTGCTTACGGCGCCATCCCTTCCACAATGATGATCTCCGCCTTCGCCCACTCCTCGCGGTAGCTCTTCGCTTCCTGATACGCCGCCGAGCGATAGCACGCCACCGCCTGCTCGTAGCTGTCGAATTCAATCACCACACTGCGCTGGGGCGTCGCCCGCCCTTCCATTGCTTCGCTGCGCCCGCCTCTGGCTAAAAACTTCGCACCAAACTCGGCGAACGCTTTCGGCGCGCGCTGGGTGTATTGGCTGTAGTGATCGGGATCGGTGATGTCCACGTGAGCAATCCAGTACGCCTTCATAGTGACCTCTTGGTTGAATTTGTATTATGGTATACCACGAATTTCATCCCTATCGAGAGTCCAGCATGGCCTTCAACAGCATCGAAGAAATCATCGAAGATTATCGCCTCGGCAAAATGGTGTTGCTGGTCGATGACGAGGATCGGGAAAACGAAGGCGACCTTCTTCTGGCCGCTGATCGTTGCACGCCCGAGGCAATCAGTTTCATGGCCCGTGAGGCTCGGGGGCTGATCTGCCTGACGTTGACTGACGATCACTGCCAGCGCCTGGGGCTGGAGCAAATGGTGCCGAGCAATGGCAGCGTGTTCAGTACCGCGTTCACGGTTTCCATCGAAGCGGCGGTCGGCGTGACTACCGGGATTTCCGCTGCTGACCGCGCTTGTACGGTGGCCGCTGCGGTGGCGCCAAATGCTCGCGCTGAAGACCTGGTGCAGCCCGGCCACATCTTCCCGCTGCGCGCCAAGGAAGGCGGCGTGCTGACCCGGGCCGGCCACACCGAGGCCGGTTGTGATCTGGCTCGACTCGCCGGGTTCACGCCGGCCTCGGTGATCGTCGAAGTGATGAACGACGACGGCACCATGGCCCGCCGCCCGGATCTGGAAGTCTTTGCGCGCAAGCACGGGATCAAGATCGGCACCATTGCCGACCTGATCCACTATCGCCTGAGCACCGAACACACCATCGAGCGTATCGGCGAACGGGAGCTACCGACGGTGCATGGCACATTCCGCTTGATCACCTTCGAAGATCGCATCGAGGGCGGCGTGCACATGGCGATGGTCATGGGCGAATTGCGCCGCGAAGAGCCGACGCTGGTACGTGTGCATGTGATCGATCCGCTGCGTGATCTGGTTGGCGCCGAATACAGCGGGCCGACGAACTGGACGCTATGGGCAGCGCTGCAACGGGTCGCGGCCGAAGGACATGGCGTGGTCGTGGTGTTGGCCAATCATGAGTCGTCGCAGGCGTTGCTGGAGCGGGTGCCGCAACTGACTCAACCCCCACGGCAGTTCAGTCGCTCGCAATCGCGGATCTATTCGGAGGTCGGCACCGGGGCGCAGATTCTGCAGAACCTGGGCGTCGGCAAGCTGCGTCACCTGGGCCCGCCGCTCAAATACGCCGGTTTGACCGGCTACGATCTTGAGGTGGTCGAGAGCATTCCGTTCACCGAATAACCCCGTTTGCCAGATAGCCGGTAAGGCAAAGTGCTTGCACAATGTTTGGAATACCATAATATGATATTCCATAGACCGGGCGACCTGAAAAACCGTCCAGCTACTGCTCCCGACAGGCGGGCAACAACGCAAGCCCGCTCAAAAACACAACAATGAGGGCGTAAAAATGGTGTTGAACAAAGCTGCAACCGCGATTCTTCTTGCGGGACTGCTGAGCGTGACCGGTCAGGCCGCGATGGCCGCCGAGAGTGTGAACTTTGTCAGCTGGGGCGGTAGCACCCAGGATGCGCAGAAACAGGCCTGGGCCGATCCATTCAGCAAGGCCAGCGGCATCACCGTTGTGCAGGACGGCCCGACCGACTACGGCAAACTCAAAGCCATGGTCGAAAGCGGCAACGTGCAATGGGATGTGGTCGACGTTGAAGCCGACTTCGCCCTGCGCGCCGCCTCCGAAGGCCTGCTCGAACCCCTCGATTTCAAACAGATTCAGCGCGACAAGATCGACCCGCGTTTTGTCAGCGACTACGGCGTCGGTTCGTTCTTCTTCTCCTTCGTCCTCGGTTATAACGAGGGCAAGCTCGGCGCCAACAAGCCGCAGGACTGGAGCGCGCTGTTCGACACCAAGACCTTCCCCGGCAAACGCGCCCTGTACAAATGGCCAAGCCCCGGCGTGCTCGAACTGGCGCTGCTCGCCGACGGCGTGCCGGCCGACAAGCTCTACCCGCTGGACCTGGATCGCGCCTTCAAGAAACTCGACACCATCAAGAAAGACATCGTCTGGTGGGGCGGCGGCGCGCAGTCGCAGCAACTGCTGGCCTCCGGTGAAGCGAGCATGGGTCAGTTCTGGAACGGCCGGATTCATGCCCTGCAAGAGGACGGCGCACCGGTCGGCGTGAGCTGGAAACAGAACCTGGTCATGGCCGACATTCTGGTCGTGCCAAAGGGTGCGAAAAACAAGGACGCGGCGATGAAGTTCCTGGCCAGCGCCAGCAGCGCGAAGGGTCAGGCCGACTTCTCCAACCTGACCGCCTACGCCCCGGTCAACGTCGACAGTGTGCAGCGTCTGGACTCGACGCTGGCCCCGAACCTGCCGACTGCCTACGCTAAGGATCAGATCACTCTTGATTTCGCGTACTGGGCCAAAAACGGCCAGGCCATCGCGACACGGTGGAACGAATGGCTGGTCAAATGAAAATGGCGGCCACCGCGTCCCGTCCCTCCACTGCCACCGGGAGCGCCGCGAGCGCTGCCGGGTCGGCCGCCGGAAAAAAGGCGAGTGCCATGGCGCAAGCCCCGTCCCTCAAGCAACGCTGGCGCGGCGCCGGCAACCTCGCGCCGGCGCTGCTGTTCCTCGGTCTGTTTTTTCTCGCGCCGTTGATTGGCTTGTTGCTGCGCGGCGTGCTGGAACCGGTGCCGGGCCTTGGCAACTATGAACAACTGTTCGCCAACTCGGCTTATGCCAGGGTGCTGTTCAACACCTTTTCAGTGGCCGGACTGGTGACCGTGTTCAGCCTGCTGCTGGGTTTTCCGCTGGCGTGGGCAATCACCCTGGTGCCACGGGGCTGGGGCCGCTGGATCCTCAACATCGTGCTGCTGTCGATGTGGACCAGCCTCCTCGCCCGCACCTATTCGTGGCTGGTGCTGTTGCAGGCTTCGGGCGTCATCAATAAAGCGTTGATGGCCATGGGCATCATCGATCAGCCGCTGGAAATGGTGCACAACCTGACCGGCGTGGTGATCGGCATGAGCTACATCATGATCCCGTTCATCGTGCTGCCGTTGCAGGCGACCATGCAGGCCATCGATCCGATGATCCTGCAGGCCGGTTCGATCTGTGGCGCCAGCCCGTGGACCAACTTCTTCCGGGTGTTCCTGCCGCTGTGCCGGCCGGGTCTGGCGTCCGGTGGGTTGATGGTGTTCGTGATGTCGCTCGGTTACTACGTCACCCCGGCGCTGCTGGGCGGGGCGCAGAACATGATGCTGCCGGAATTCATCATTCAGCAGGTGCAGTCGTTCCTCAACTGGGGCCTGGCCAGCGCCGGCGCCGCGTTGCTGATCGTCATCACGCTGGTGCTGTTCTACGTCTACCTGAAGCTGCAGCCGGAATCCCCGGTTGGCGCCAGTAACGCGAGGTAAGCCGACATGCTCCTGACGCCCAATGCCATGAGTCGCCGGATGCGCTTCGGCCTGTATTTCACCACCGGGCTGATCGGCCTGTTCCTGCTGTTGCCGATCGTGTTCATCGTCCTGCTGTCGTTCGGTTCGTCCCAGTGGCTGGTGTTCCCGCCACCGGGCTGGACGCTGAAATGGTACGTGCAGTTCTTCTCCAACGCCGACTGGATGAGCGCAGCACTGGCCAGCCTCAAGGTCGCGGTGCTGACCACGATCTGCGCCGTCGCCCTCGGTTTGCCGACGGCCTTTGCGCTGGTGCGCGGACGCTTCCCCGGCCGGGAAATGCTCTACGGTTTGTTCACGCTGCCAATGATCGTGCCGCTGGTGATCATCGCCGTGGCGGTGTATGCGCTGTTTCTCAAGCTCGGCTACACCGGGACGATGTTCGCCTTCGTCGTCAGCCATGTGATCGTCGCACTGCCGTTCACCATCATCTCGATCATCAACTCGCTGAAGCTGTTCGATCAGTCGATTGAAGACGCGGCGGTGATCTGCGGGGCGTCACGCCTGCAAGCGGTGTTCAAGGTGACCTTCCCGGCGATTCGCCCGGGGATGGTGGCCGGCGCCCTCTTCGCCTTCCTGGTTTCCTGGGACGAAGTGGTGCTCAGCGTGATGATGGCCAGCCCGACCCTGCAAACCCTTCCCGTGAAAATGTGGACCACCCTGCGCCAGGACCTGACGCCCGTGATCGCCGTCGCTTCGACGCTGCTGATCGGCCTGTCGGTGTTGGTCATGGTGATCGCCGCCGCTCTGCGCCGGCGCAACGAAATCAGCGCCTGAGCGCCAGGAGTACGACATGAGTGCCGTGATCAAAGACGCATCCCAGCAGAACGACAAACCCCTGGTCAGCCTGCGCAACCTGAACAAGCACTACGGCGATTTCGCCGCCGTGGACAACATCTCGCTGGACATCAAGGACGGCGAATTCCTGACCTTCCTCGGCTCCAGCGGATCGGGCAAAAGCACCACGCTGTCGATGCTCGCCGGCTTCGAAACCCCGAGCAGCGGCGAGATCCTCGTCAACGGTCAGTCGCTGGTCAACGTGCCGCCGCACAAGCGCGACATCGGCATGGTGTTCCAGCGTTATTCACTGTTCCCGCATCTGTCGGTGCGCGACAACATCGCGTTTCCGCTGGCAATCCGCAAACTTGCCGCGGCCGAGCGTGACAAACGTGTCGATGCGATGCTGAAACTGGTGCAGCTCGAGCAATTCGCCCATCGCCGTCCTTCGCAACTCTCCGGCGGCCAGCAGCAACGGGTCGCCATTGCACGGGCACTGGTTTACGAGCCACGCATCCTGCTGATGGACGAACCGCTCGGGGCGCTGGACAAGAAGCTTCGCGAAGACTTGCAGGATGAATTGCGCCAGTTGCACCGCCGTCTTGGCATCACCATCGTCTATGTGACTCACGATCAGGAAGAAGCCATGCGCCTGTCCCAGCGCATCGCGATTTTCAGTCACGGCAAGATTGTCGGGCTCGGCAGCGGTTATGACCTGTACCAGAATCCGCCGAATGCGTTTGTGGCGTCGTTCCTCGGCAACTCGAATTTCCTCAAGCTCAAGGCTCAGGGCAACGGCGCGGCGAGTTTTGAAGGGCAGTCGCTGTCGATTCGCCTGACTGCCGGATTGCAGACCGGGCAGGATGTGCTGCTGATGGTGCGTCCGGAGAAGGCGTTGGCGTTGAGTGTGCAGCAGGCGGCCAGCGAGCCATTGGCGGCAGGTTGGAATGAGGTGTCGGCGAAGGTGGTCGAGGTGCTGTTTCTGGGTGAAAGTCAGACGTGCAGTGTGGTCACGTCGGGTGGCACGTCCATGACCGTGAAAGCATTGTCGGCGGCAGGGATGCCGTTGAAAGCCGGGGATCCGGTGCAGGTGCGTTGGGCGACGGCGGATGCTTGTGTCTATACCGAGTGGGCCGAAAGCGATCTGAACAAAGCCGCAGGCGCACACTGATTCAACAGATATTTGCGTGTCACTCTCTGGCCACCACAACGTCGGGTTGTGGTGGCCATTTTTTTAAACGATGGCCGTGTAGCCTTCGATCTGGTCCGGCCAGGCCGTCAACACTTCGAATCCGTCTTCCGTTACCGCCACCATGTGCTCCCACTGCGCCGACAACGACTGATCCTTGGTCACCACCGTCCAGCCGTCCGCCAAACTCTTCACATGGCGCTTGCCGGCATTGAGCATCGGCTCGATGGTGAAGATCATCCCCGCCTTCAACTTCAAGCCCTGCTCCGGATAACCGTAATGCAGCACTTGCGGTTCATCGTGATAGACCTTGCCAATCCCGTGCCCGCAATACTCGCGCACCACGCTGAAACCTTCCTTTTCCGCCAGGCTTTGAATCGCATGGCCGATGTCCCCCAACGTGGCGCCCGGCCGCACGACGCGGATGCCAGCGCACATGGCGTCGTAAGTGGTCTTGATCAGATGCCGCGCCTCAGGCGTCGGTTCGCCGACGACGTACATGCGACTGGTATCGCCGAACCAGCCGTCCTTGATCACCGCGATGTCGAGGTTGACGATGTCGCCGTCCTTCAGCAGCCGGCCCGATGGAATGCCGTGGCAGACCACATCGTTGACCGACGCACAGACGGTTTTCGGGAAGCCGTGATAACCGACGTTGGCCGGAATGGCTTTCTGCACATTGACGATGTAGTCATTGCACAAGCGGTCGAGCTGATCGGTGGTGACGCCAGCCTTGACGTGCGGCACCAGCATCGCCAGAACCTCGGCGGCCAGTTGGCCGGCCACGCGGGACTGGGCGATCTCGGCCCGGGTGTTGATCTTGATCGGGTTTCTCATGCCTTGGCTGCCTCTTGAACCGGGACGTTCTGCGCGGCATCGGCCAGGGCACAGATTTGTTGCAGATCCAGACCACCCGCCTGCTCGGCGCGAATCAGCAACCGGCAAATAGCGTGGTGATCAAGGTCGGGATAGAGCTCGGCGAGCATGCCAATGCGCATCCAATGCTCGGCCTGCGCGTTGATCGAGCGGCTGAGTGCGTTGCTGGAGATGCGCAGATTCTCGTGCATGTCCTCTGAAATCTTCACGATGCCCATGGCAATATCCGATATGAAGTGTATATGGATCGTATATTAATCGGGCATCACCACGGATTGCAAACTTTGCTCGTCCACTAAATCGCAGGCAAAAAAAAGCTGCCGAAAGAGGCAGCCAAATCATGAAAAGCACGCGATGTATTGGGGCCAAGTATGGGCGGCCGATAATGACAGTGTCATGACAGCGATGAATTCATTGAACCGCCCCGCCCGCGTCATCAGGTTGTCATCGAACCCACGGCAGAATCCTCGCAAACCGTCCCGAGCCTCCCGACGGAAGATTTGCAAGGACTCCCATGAAAGAAGACACCTCGCTGTTTGCTGCCATCGACCTGGGCTCGAATGCGTTTCGCATGATGATTGGCCAGTCGGTGCGCAGCAGAAAGGGCTTCATGATTCAGGAGGTCAAAACCTTGCGCGAGCCGGTGCGGTTGGCCGAAGGGTTCGATGGCCGGGCACTGGATGAAATGGCGCTGGACCGTGGTTGGCAGGCGCTGGCACGGTTCGGCAAAAAGCTGCGCGGTTTCGAGCCCGGCCGTGTGCGAGCGGTTGCAACCAGCGCTGTACGCGAGGCGGACAACGCGCAGTTGTTCCTGGCCAGCGCAGAACGGCATCTGGGATTTCGCATCGATGTGATTTCCGGGCATGAAGAAGCGCGTCTGGTCTATGCCGGTGTGGCCCACACCCTGCCGGTCGCCGATGACATGCGACTGGTGGTCGACATTGGCGGTGGCTCCACCGAACTGATTCTCGGCCAGGGCTCGCAGCCGCTGCTGACCGAAAGCATTGCCATCGGCAGCGGCACCTTGAGCGCGCGCTACTTTCGCAATGGCGAGATTTCCGCCGGCGCCCTGCAAGAAGCCGAACGGGTGGCCATCCTGCAATTCGAAAAAGTCGCCCGTCGCTATCGCGCCCAGGGCTGGCAGCAAACGATCGGCTCTTCGGGCACCGCACGGATGCTCGCCAAAGTGCTCAAGGCCAATCGCCTGAACGATTACGGCCAAAACGGCATCACCTACGGTGGCCTGCTGCGGCTGTCGTTGCGCCTGCTGGAAGTCAGCAATGTTCAACAGCTGAAACTGGCCGGTCTGCAAGCCCATCGCCAGAGCATTCTGCCCGGCGGCCTGGTGGTCATGCTGGCGGCATTCAAGGTGTTCGGGATCGCGCAAATGGTGCCGTCCGAGCCGGGATTGCGACTGGGCGTTCTGCACGGTCTGATGAGCAATCACTGAGCGATTTTCGCTGCAGGATTTTCACTGCCGAATCAAGCCGTCCGTGACGCTGAAGACGCCCTTTGAATACTCAATGACGCCTCTGTATAAACCTCTGTAAATCGCACCCTTCACCTCTCTGATTTCGTTCTATCGTTAGATCGAAATGGCTGAATTGCACGCTGACTAATGGTTGCGACAGTTGATGTCTGCGCCTATGTTGCACGCGAGCTTTTCCCCCGCGAATGGAACGCGATCAACACCACAAAGAGGTGAAGAAATGTCAAAGGAATCACGCCCTGCCGTACTTGGGCTGATCGGCAATACTCCGCTGGTACAAGTCACCCGCTTCGATACCGGCCTGTGCACCCTGTTTCTCAAACTTGAATCCCAGAACCCCGGCGGATCGATCAAGGATCGTATCGGCCTGGCGATGATTGACGCCGCCGAACGCGACGGTCGCCTGCAACCCGGTGGCACGATCGTTGAAGCCACCGCCGGCAACACCGGCCTGGGCCTGGCGCTGGTCGGTCGCGCCAAGGGCTACCGTGTAGTGCTGGTCGTACCGGACAAGATGTCCACGGAAAAAGTCCTGCACCTCAAGGCCATGGGCGCCGAAGTGCACATCACCCGCTCCGATGTAGGCAAAGGTCACCCTGAGTACTATCAAGACGTCGCCGCCCGTCTGGCGAAAGACATTCCCGGCGCCTTCTTCGCCGACCAGTTCAACAACCCTGCCAACCCGCTGGCCCACGAATGCAGCACTGCGCCGGAAATCTGGGCGCAGACCGAGCATGACCTGGACGCCATCGTGGTCGGCGTCGGCTCGGCCGGCACACTGACCGGCCTGACCCGCTTTTTCAAACGCGTGCAGCCGGATCTTGAAATGGTCCTGGCCGACCCGGTCGGTTCGGTGATGGCTGAATACAGCCGCAGCAAGCACTTGGGCACCGCCGGATCGTGGGCGGTGGAAGGTATCGGCGAAGACTTCATTCCGTCGATCACCGACCTGTCGAGCGTGCGCAGCGCCTACTCGATCAGCGACGAAGAAAGCTTCGATCACGCCCGCCAGTTGCTGAAAGCCGAAGGCATCCTCGGTGGTTCGTCCACCGGCACCCTGCTCGCCGCCGCGCTGCGTTACTGCCGTGAGCAGACTGTGCCAAAACGCGTGGTCAGCTTCGTCTGCGACACCGGTACTCGCTACCTGTCGAAGGTCTACAACGACCAATGGATGACCGATCAGGGCCTGTTGCAGCGCAAACGCTACGGCGATCTGCGCGACCTGATTGCCCGACGTTTCGAAGACGGCAAAGTCGTCAGCGTCGGCCCGGACGATACGCTGATGACCGCGTTCCAGCGCATGCGCCTGGCCGATGTCTCGCAGCTGCCGGTGTTGGTGGATGGCAAACAACTGGTCGGCGTGATCGACGAATCGGACATTCTGGTGCGCGTCCACGAAGACGCCTCGCTCTTCAGCAAACCCGTCGCCCATGCGATGACAGACAAGTTGCAAACCCTCGCCCCCGGCGCCACGCTGGCTGAACTCGAAGCCGTGCTCAGCAGCGGCCTGGTGGCGATCATTGCCGACGCTTCCGGCTTCCACGGCCTGATCACCCGCGTCGACATGCTCAATCAGTTACGGAGATCCCTCGCATGAGTCAGCACGACAAGAACGCCCGCCCTCAGGGCTTCGCCACCCGCGTGATCCACGCCGGGCAAACGCCGGACCCGACCACCGGCGCGCTGATGCCGCCGATCTACGCCAACTCCACGTACCTGCAAGACAGCCCCGGCGTGCACAAGGGTTTCGACTACGGCCGCTCGCACAACCCGACGCGTTTTGCGCTGGAGCGTTGCGTGGCGGATCTGGAAGGCGGCACTCAAGCGTTCGCCTTCGCTTCCGGGCTGGCGACGATTTCAACCGTACTCGAACTGATCGACGCCGGCTCGCACATCGTGTCCGGCAATGACCTGTACGGCGGCACGTTCCGTCTGTTCGACAAGGTGCGCCAGCGCAGTGCCGGGCATCGTTTCAGCTACGTCGACCTGGCCGATCTGTCGGCGTTCGAAGCGTCGCTGCAGGACGACACGCGCATGGTCATGGTGGAGACGCCAACCAACCCGCTGCTGAGCCTGTCCGACCTCGCCGCCATCGCGCGCATCTGCAAGGCACGCGGGATCATCTGTGTGGCCGACAACACCTTCGCCAGCCCATGGATCCAGCGTCCGCTGGAACTGGGTTTCGACATCGTGCTGCACTCGACCACCAAATACCTGAACGGTCACTCCGACGTGATTGGCGGCATCGCGGTGGTTGGCGACAATCCTGCGCTGGCCGAGCGCCTGGGCTTCCTGCAAAACGCCGTCGGTGCAATCTCCGGCCCGTTCGACGCGTTCCTCACGCTGCGCGGTGTGAAGACGCTGGCGCTGCGCATGGAGCGTCATTGCAGCAACGCGCTGGAGCTGGCGCGCTGGCTGGAGCAACAGCCGCAGGTCAAACGCGTCTACTACCCGGGCCTGGAATCCCATCCGCAGCACGAACTGGCCAAGCGTCAGATGCGTGGTTTCGGCGGGATGATTTCCCTGGATCTGAACAGTGATCTGGCAGGCGCTCGCCGCTTCCTGGAGAACGTGCAGATTTTCGCCCTGGCCGAAAGCCTCGGCGGTGTGGAAAGCCTGATCGAGCACCCTGCGATCATGACTCACGCGACCATCCCGGCCGAAACCCGTGCCAAGCTCGGCATCGGTGACAGCCTGGTGCGTCTGTCGGTGGGCGTCGAGGACATCGAAGACCTGCGGGCGGATCTGGCGCAGGCGCTGGCCAGTATCTAACTCGCAAAAACGTCAAAGCCCGCACTAGGCGGGCTTTGGTGTTTGAGTAGGCGGCCAGTGCTGGTCTCTGGCTTACGAGGTTTATCAGGACTCTCACAGTACAGGCAATGTGCTCTGCTGCTTCACACGGCATAAGGGCTGGAACCCAGCGCGGGGTTCTTTCTAACCGTGTACCCTTCGGAACGCGCCCAACGCTTCCTCGCTATCCGCTTGCGCATCAGTCTGCGTCTTCGCCTACATGCTTGAGCCTAGCAAACACGCTGCTTTGCGCTACGCGTTTTTTAGATTGATTGTTTTCTAGCGCTGGCCTGCAAGGAAGGTAACCGACTATCGCCTTCAAGCCCCTTCAACCTGCCACCCGCCAAGGTCGAACTATACTTTTCAGTTCGCTGTCCGGATTTCATGTAAACCGTCGACACCTGTGCGCCTTGGGGTGCGCCCGTGCCAATCGCCAATCTGGTTAACCCCGGGCCAACGAGCCTTCCGTCGAGGAACCAATGACGGGCAATGCTCGGATGCTTTGTGGCTGATGGGTCGTGGAGAAAATCATGAAACACAAGCTTTGGTCAGGCGTCGTCCTGGCGGTCGCTGCATCGGTTGTGGTGATGCCCAGTGTCTGGGCTGCGCAGGCTCAGGCGCTGGCGTCTGATGGGGCGGATCATGTCAAAGCCGGGGCGGTTGCTTCGGATGGTTCGGATCATGTTGGCGCTGGCGCAGTCGCCTCTGATGGTTCCGATCACGTTGGCGCCGGAGCCGTAGCTTCTGACGGCTCCGACCATGTTGGCGCTGGAGCGGTGGCTTCGGATGGTTCGGATCATGTGGGCGCGGGTGCAGTAGCTTCAGATGGTTCTGATCACGTTGGCGCTGGGGCTGTGGCCTCCGACGGTTCCGATCACGTCGGTGCTGGCGCGGTGGCTTCTGACGGTTCTGATCACGTCGGTGCTGGCGCGGTGGCTTCTGATGGTTCTGATCACGTCGGTGCTGGCGCGGTGGCTTCTGACGGTTCCGATCACGTCGGTGCTGGCGCGGTGGCTTCTGACGGTTCCGATCATGTTGGCGCTGGCGCTGTAGCTTCTGACGGTTCCGATCATGTCGGTGCAGGCGCTGTAGCCTCTGACGGCTCCGATCATGTCGGTGCCGGCGCTGTAGCCTCTGACGGCTCCGACCATGTCCGCGCGGGCGCCCTCGCCTCCGATGGCGGCGATAAAGTGGGGGCCAGTCGATTCGCGTCCACTCGCGTTGGCGTAGGTTCTGACCAGGTCGCTTCCGCCCTCATGACGGGCAGCTATTCGGATCAGTTCAACAACCCTCAGTGATGCTTTTCGGCGCAATCGGCGGCCTGCCGATTGCGCCGCACTAGCACATTTGTGCTAATCGACCACCCCGTTCTCTGGCGTTATAGTCCCTCGCAACCCCCCGACACTCCCCAACATTGCCGCCGCGCAGTGCGCGGGATCGTTGTGCCTGGAAAAACAACAACACCAAGGAAGAAACACCATGAAACTGCACCTCAGCCTCGCCAAGATCACGGTTCTCGGTGCCCTGCTCCTCGGCGCCAGCGGTTGCCAGACCGCCAAACCCACCGAAGACAGCATGCGCGAACGTGCCCAGACCGTCATCGGCAAACCGGTCACCAAGATCGGCAACATCCGCAACGACAGCACGCTGACCTACTACACCGCCTACACCGCCGCCGGCGAATACAACTGCGAATTGCCCAGCGGCGCGATCATCGCGGTCGCCAGCATGGGCATCATGACGCCTCCGTTGTCTTGCCTGCCCAAAGGCGCATCGCCGATTCCGTACCAGTAGTCCGGCGCAGAAAAACCGTTCCAGCGACTCTTCTCATCCGGTAAAGGATTTCGTTCGATCATGAAAACACTCATCGCCACCCTCAGCCTCGCAGCCATGGTTCTCACCGGCTGCGCCACCCCCAAGCAATGGGAAGCCACCGGCGGCAGCAAGACCGACGGCGTTGTCCAGGTCTCCTATGAACTGGGCCAGTTCGAGAGCGGGCAAACCTCCGCCGCTCAAGGGTTGGCCACGGCTGAAGGCCGTTGCAAGGTCTGGGGCTACAAGAGCGCCGAAGTGTCCGGCTCGGAAAAAAACATCTGCCGCACCATGGGTCAGTACAACTGCCTGCAAACCACCATCACGCAGGACTATCTGTGTAAGCGCTGACCGCTTCGGTCTGCCGGTCGCGCAGCGCACGCAAGGTCGCGCGCAGCTCGGCCGGGCGTACCGGCTTGGACAGAATGGCGATCTGGCGGTCATGCAGGGCCGCCTGGATTTTTTCGATGTCATGCCCGGTGATGATCATGGCCGGCACCGCATATCCCCGCTGACAGCGAACCTCATCGATGCACTCGATGCCGGTACTGTGCGAACCGAGGTCATAGTCGGCAACGATGATGTCGCAGTCCGTTACCAGACCCTGCCCGCTCAACTCGGCCTGCACGATACAGCCCCAACGCTCGAGCAACGCCGAGGTGGCCAGCAGAACGTTGCGATCATCTTCCACCAGACACACCTTCAAACCCGTCAGCAAACCGACTTGCCTGGCCTCCTCACGATTGACCGGAACCTGTGGCGGCGCCAGCGGCAGCCCATGCAAGGTCACCGCCGTGCCATGCCCCAGCCGTGAGCGGATCGCGACGTCGACACCGATTAACTGCCCCAGACGCCGGACAATCGACAGCCCCAGGCCCACACCTTCAACGTCCTTGTCGCGCAACTGGCGAACCCGATAAAACTCCTCGAACACCTTGGGCAAATGCACTTCGGCGATGCCGTTGCCCCGGTCATAGATCGTGATGGCCAACCCCGCGCCGCGCTTGCGCACACCGATCAGCACCGGCCGGTGCGCGCCGTATTTGAAGCAATTGGAGAGCACGTTCTGGACCATGGTCGCCAGTAGTGCCGGATCGGTGTGCACCCAATGCTCACAAGGCCGCAGACGCAACTCAACCCCGGCCCAGCGCGCGGCTTCGGAGTTCTGGCGGACCTGATCTGCCAGCCACTCGCCCAATTCGAAAGTCTGCATCCGGGGCAGAATCCGCCCGTTGTCGAGGGTGTAGAGATCGAGAATCGAACGAAACAGCTGCGACACGTTGAGCAGCGAACGGTCGATGCTGTCCACCAGCCGTCGCTCCTCCTCGCCCAGCCGCGACTCACGAAGACACGCGGTAAACAACCCGATGGAATGGATCGGCTGGCGCAGGTCATGACTGGCCTGGGCCAGGAAACGTGACTTCTCCAGATTGGCAGCGACCGCTTCTTCCGATGCCTTGCGCGTGCGCTCCAGCAGCAGGTGTGCATACACCGGAATTACCGTGCTGGTGATCATCAGCATCAACACCATGAACGGTTGCGCCTGCCAGTATGGCGTCAGCCGATAGACCGCCAACAGCGCCAGCAATGCCATTACCGTGGCAATCGCCAAGTAGCGCGAGCCATAGCGCATGCCGTTGCCGAGATTGACCCAGACCATGACGGCGTAGATGGGCAACGCCGCCTCGCCGCCGACCACCAGCCCGAAACTGGTGCCGGTGTAATCGTGGATCATGCCGAAAATCCGCCGCGCCGGATAATGCCCGGGCCAGCGCACGATGGCCTGGCGCAGCCCGATGGAGGCCAGCAGAAACAGGAAAATATAAGTGATCACCGGCAGATAAGTATCGAAGCGCTGACCCGGCAGGAAACCGAGCACGGCCATGTAAACCAACGCGATACTGGCGATGATGATGCGCAGATTCGCCTGATCGAGCTCGGTGTTTTTCTCGAACTTCATGGGGGAACGTCCTTGTGCGGCAGTCGTCATAAACAACACGAACCAACAGGCAATGCCTTCGCCCGGTGCTAAGGTGCATGCCGTGAGAAATGCGGACCCAGGGAGGGTTGTGTCATGACATGCCGCATCATCATAGCCGACGATCATCCGCTGTTTCGCGAAGCGATGGTACACACGGTCCGGCGCCTGTTGCCGGAAGCACTGATCGAAGAAGCCGGCGACCTGGAGGCGGTGCTCGCCCTGCTGCCATCCGGCAATGAGCCTGACACGCTGATCCTGGACCTGCGCTTCCCCGGCCTGACGTGTGTCAGTCAGCTCTCAGAGCTACGGCGGCGCTTGCCGCGAACCACCCTGATCGTGGTGTCGATGGTCGATGACGAGGCGCTGATCAGCGAGGTCATGGCCGCCGGCATCGATGGTTTCATTGGCAAGAACATCGCCCCCGACGAGATCGGCCAGGCAATCCTGGCGATCCGCGAAGGCGAAGTGCTGGTGAAGTTTGCCCCGTCCGGCCTGCTGCCACTGGAAAGCGGTGCCGCCCTCACCCCGCGCCAGCAGGATGTGCTGCGGCTGATCGCCCAAGGCAAGACCAACAAGGAAATCGCCCGTGAACTGGATATTTCTCCGTTCACGGTGCGGATTCATGTGTCGTCGTTGTTGCGTGCGCTCAACGTGCCGTCGCGGGCTGCGGCGGTGAAGTATTCGTTGAAGAGCTGACGCAGCATTTCCCTGCATTCATCTCCGATGATGCCTGTCTGGTTAACGGATCAACCTGCTCTCGCGACACGCCTGATACACCACGCTCGGCGCGTGCCCGGGCACATCATCCAGGGTATCGATGCTTAGCATGCCGATTCTCTCCAGGACTTTGATCGAAGCACCATGATCGGGCCTGACCACCGCAAAGACCTCGGGAACGGCCAGTTCGGCAAAACCGAAGTCAAGCGCCGTCCGACCCAGCTCTGTCGCATACCCCTGTCCCCAGGCTTTCGCGGCGAAACGATAGCCCAGATTCAAACGCTCGGTCTCCAGGTACAGACGCGCATCCAGACCGCCAAAACCGATCACGTCCTCCGGCGCGGCGCGAGTCGTGATCGCCCACTGCCCGTAGCCTTTCTGTGCCCAATGAAGCAGCCACTTTCCAAGCATCGTTTGTGCCTGGCCAATCTCGCGCATGGGGCCGGCCGGGTTGAACTGATTCGTCTGGGGATCGCCGTAAATGGCGAACAGACTCTGCAGATCCTCAGGCTGGGGAGCCCTGAGGATCAGGCGGTCGGTTTCTCGTGGAGGGACGCTTGTCATGGATCCACCTGCGCCATCAGTTCAGGCACCGATTCCGGCCGCTTGGCATAACGCTGCGCCAGCACCGCGCAGACCATCAATTGAATCTGATGGAACAGCATCAATGGCAGGATCAACACGCCAATCGTGCTGCCGGCAAACAGCACCTGTGCCATCGGCACGCCGGTGGCCAGGCTCTTTTTCGAGCCGCAGAACAAAATGGTGATGCGATCTTCCTGGCTGAAGCCGAATGCCTTGCCCAGCACCGTCGACGCCAGCAGTACCAGCCCCAGCAAGATGCAGCAGGCCACGACGAGACCGAACAGGTCGATCACCGGAATCTGATGCCAGATGCCTTCGTTGACGGCTTCACTGAACGCGCCGTAGACCACCAGCAGAATCGAGCCCTGATCGACGAATTTCAGCCAGTTCTTGTTGCGACCGACCCAGGCGCCGATCCAGCGGCGGGCGATCTGACCGGCGATGAACGGCAGCAGCAGTTGCACACTGATTTTCAGGATCGCGTCGACGGTCGAGCCGCCGTCACCATGCACATTCAGCAACAGCGTCACCAGCAACGGCGTAAGAAAAATCCCGAACAGGCTCGACGCCGCCGCACTGCAGATCGCCGCCGGAATATTCCCCCGGGCCAGCGACGTGAAGGCAATCGCCGACTGCACCGTGGCCGGCAGTGCACAGAGGTAGAGCATGCCCATGTACAGGTTGTCGCCTACCAGCGGCGACAGCAGCGGTTTGAGCGCCAGACCCAACAGCGGGAACAGGACAAAGGTCAGACCGAACACCAGCAGGTGCAGGCGCCAGTGGCCGGCCCCGGCGATGATCGATTCGCGCGAAAGCTTGGCGCCGTGCAGGAAAAACAGCAGCGCAATCGCGATGTTGGTCAGCCAGCCGAAGCCGACCGCAACCTGACCACTGGCGGGCAGGAAGCTGGCGAGCAGCACCACGCCGATCAGGGTCAGGGTGAAGTTGTCGGGCAAAAATCTTGGGCGCGTCATGGTTTGCTCATCCGGGGGTTGCCAGTACGTGGAAGCGACTCTAACGTGACTGGAAATTACCGACTAACGCCGAAGAGCCGCAAGATGCCGCCAAAAGGACACGACAAGAGCGTCAGACGCAGCATTCCCGGGCTGCCGAGCCTGCCGCGTCCGTTGTACGGGCGCACCGAATCACTGCCCAATCGCGCCCTGACCCGCCGCCACAGCCATCCGTGGGTGCAATTGTCTTACGCGATCCAGGGCGTACTTGAAGTGCAGACCGCCGCCGGTCGTTTCGTCGCTCCGCCAGAGCGGGCCGTGTGGATTCCGGCGGGGGTGCCGCATCGGGTATTCAGTTCGCCGCACACGGAAATGCGCAGCCTGTACATCGATTGCAGCGTGGCGGGTTGGGCGCTGGAGCGTTGTCATGTGCTCGGCGTCAGCGATCTTTTACGGGAGCTGATCCGGGCCTTCAGTCAGATTCCTGTCGAGTATGACCAGAGCGGCCCTCACGGACGCCTGGCGCAGGTGATCCTTGATCAATTGGCTGAAGCTCCTCAAATCGACCTGATGCTGCCACTGCCTCAGGACATCCGCTTGCGGCAGATATATCAAAGTCTCGAGCAACATCCGGAACAGCAGACCACACTCAGTCACTGGAGCGAAAAGTTCGGTGTGACCGAGAAAACCCTGAGCCGGCTGTTTCTGCGCGATACCGGTCTGACCTTTCGCGCATGGCGCCAGCGCTTGCGTTTGCTGGGCGCGCTGACACCGCTGGAGCGTGGCGAACGGGTCACTGAAGTGGCTCTGGCCTGCGGTTATGATTCGATATCGGCGTTCATCGCAGCCTTTCGCCAACAGTTTGGCGAGACGCCTGGAGAATTTTTTCGCTGATTTTTGTCGATATTTATCGAATTAGGACATGCCATTCGACAAACTTCAGGGTAGAGTTTCGTCCATCAAGAATGATTGACACGTTTCGACGATAACAATGATCAACCACCCTTTAGCGAACCTGTCGGCGGTAACAGCATGATCGAAGTCACTGAAGTCTCCATTGCTCAACTGCGCTCGGCGCTCGAATCCGGCCAGACCACTGCGGTTGAACTGGTTCAGGCCTATCTGGCGCGTATCGATGCCTATGACGGCCCGCAAACCGACACTGCCCTGAACGCGGTGATCGTGCGCAACCCCGAGTCCTTGAAAGAAGCTCAGGCGTCCGATGCCCGCCGCGCCAAGGGCGAAACCCTCGGTCCGCTGGACGGCATCCCCTACACCGCCAAGGACAGCTATCTGGTCAAAGGCCTGACCGCTGCGTCCGGCAGCCCGGCGTTCGCCGATCTGGTGGCCCAGCGCGATGCGTTCACCATCGAGCGCCTGCGTGCGGGCGGCGCGATCTGCCTGGGCAAGACCAACATGCCGCCGATGGCCAATGGCGGGATGCAGCGTGGCGTCTACGGCCGCGCTGAAAGTCCGTACAACGCCGCTTATCTGACTGCGCCGTTTGCTTCCGGCTCGTCGAACGGTGCCGGCACTGCCACCGCTGCTAGCTTCTCGGCATTCGGTCTGGCGGAAGAGACCTGGTCGAGCGGTCGCGGCCCGGCATCCAACAATGGCCTGTGCGCCTACACGCCGTCCCGTGGGGTGATCTCGGTGCGCGGCAACTGGCCGCTGACGCCAACCATGGATGTGGTGGTGCCCTACGCGCGCACCATGGCTGACCTGCTGGAAGTCCTCGACGTAGTCGTCGCCGAAGACACCGACACCCGTGGCGACCTGTGGCGCCTGCAACCCTGGGTGCCGATCCCGAGCGTCGCCTCGGTGCGCCCTGCTTCCTACCTTGATCTGGCGGTGAAGAGCGATGCGCTGGCCGGCAAACGTCTGGGCGTGCCGCGCATGTACATCAACGCCGACCCCGAGGCCGGCACCAGCGAAGCGCCCGGCATCGGCGGCCCGACTGGGCAACGTATCAACACCCGCGCCTCGGTGATCGATCTGTGGAAACAGGCACGTCAGGCCCTCGAAGCGGCCGGTGCCGAAGTGATCGAAGTGGATTTCCCGCTGGTCTCCAACTGCGAAGGCGATCGTCCGGGCGCACCGACCGTGTTCAATCGCGGCATCGTCTCCAAAGAGTTCATGCACCACGAACTGTGGGATCTGTCGGCCTGGGCATTCGATGATTTCCTGCGCGCCAACGGCGACCCGAAACTCAACCGTCTGGAGGACGTCGACGGGCCGAAAATCTTCCCGCACGACCCGGGCACCCTGCCCAACCGTGAAGGCGACCTCGCCGCCGGGATGGACCAATACGTGCGCATGGCCGAGCGCGGCATCACGCCGTGGGATCAGATTCCAACCCTGCCGGACGGCCTGCGTGGTCTGGAGAAGACCCGCAAGCTCGACCTCGAAGACTGGATGGATCGCCTCGGCCTCGACGCCGTGCTGTTCCCGACCAACGCCGACGTGGGCCCGGCCGACGCCGACGTCAACCCGGCCTCGGCGGACATCGCCTGGAGCAACGGCATCTGGGTCGCTAATGGCAACCTCGCGATCCGCCACCTCGGCGTGCCGACCGTCACCGTGCCGATGGGCGTGATGGCCGACATCGGCATGCCGGTGGGGCTGACGTTTGCTGGTCGTGCCTATGACGATTCGACGTTGCTGCGCCTGGCAGCGGCGTTCGAGGCGATCGGTTCGAAGCGTCTGGTGCCGCCGCGTACGCCGACGTTGAAGGCTCAATAAGCTCGTCGCGGGCTGAAATTGCTTCACCCGGGAAAACGGGTGCCATGAAGTATTTGTGGCACCCGCTTCTCCAACATGAAGAGTCAACGCATACATTCCAGCCTCACACAACTGTCAGTTCTAACAGTAGCCTCACAGAAAACGCACGAGTAGTGTGATGATTGATTGGTTTAATTAACAAACCAAGACAACATTTCACGAATGTTTTAACGGGGTGTAAACCATGAACAAAGATGAACTTCACAAAGCGCAGTACATCGATAAAAACCTGAGCCCTCTGTCTACCTCCAAAAAGAAACGTTCCGACGCCGAGCGTTTCACAGCAACCTTTAATCCTGCTCTCCCCTCCGGGGATAAAAATTTTACAGCAACTAAATTTATAAACGCTGAATTAGTTGATGGACATATCAGTGTACTTGGCAGTTCGGGTACAGGTGCCAAATTCAAGCAAATAGGTTTTTTATCAAGAACGGCACTCCAAGTGGAACTTACACTATTAGTGACTCTCAGCAAGCGACCGTCAGAGCAGCACTTATTGCAGAGCAAGTGGTTAGACATGCAAAAGGCGGCACTCTAATTTTAAAAATCAACAATGACTCTATTGCAGGCAAGGGCAATTTCGAAGTTGATCATGATGAACAAGAAAGGCAACATGTAGAAGACATTGACTTTCATGTAGAAGAGACCATTCCGACTTAAACGCACTAATACTCCTTTAAAAATCGAGCAAAGGTTCGCCTCTCGACAAGAAATCATCTTGAATAAGTGGCGAGCCCGCTCTTGATTCACCTTAAACCCTAAAATTGGCAAATGTTAGAAAATAGGGAAGTCAGCTAACCCGCTTCCCTATCCTACCTTGTGTTATCGCTCTGCCAATGTTTCCAGCAAATCCGCCGAAGGCACGAAGAACAGACTGCCAGTCACCGCCGTACTGAAGTCCAGCAACCGGTCATAGTTGCCGGGTGGCTTGCCGACGAACATGTTTTCCAGCATCTGTTCCAGTGGCTCCGGCGAACGCGCGTAGCCGATGAAGTACGTACCGAACTCGCCCGCGCCGGGCCGGCCGAACGGCATGTTGTCACGCAGGATTTTGACTTCCTCGCCGTCCTTGGTGATGGTCGTCAAAGCGCTGTGGGAGTTGCTCGGTTTGACCGCGTCATCCAGCTCGATATCGGACAGTTTGGTTCGCCCGATCACCCGCTCCTGAGCTTCGACCGGCAATTCGTTCCATGCCTTCATGTTGTGCAGATACTTCTGCACCAGCACGTAACTGCCACCGCTGAACGTCTGATCTTCATCGCCTACGAGGGTGAAATGCTCGGCTTTGCGCCCGACCGGATTTTCCGTGCCGTCGACAAATCCGATGATGCTGCGCATGTCGAAATAGCGGAAACCCTGTACCTCGTCGGTGACTGTAACGGCACCGTCCAGCGCCGACATCAGCTGCGTCGCCAGTTCGAAACACAAATCCATCTGATCGGCGCGAATGTGCAGCAGCAGGTCGCCCGGCGTGGAGACGGCGCGCCGCCCTTCTACACCGAACTCGCGAAAGTCATGCAAGGACGCCGGTCGCGGGCTGCCGAACAGGCGATCCCAGGCGCTGGAAGAAAACCCGCAGACGCAGGACAGGCTGCCCGAGGGGACCCGTTTACCGACCGAGCGCGTCAAACCGGCGATATCGGCGCACCAGCCGCGGACTTTTTCGGCCGCCTCGGCTTCGGCGTTGAGGGTCGCCACGATGAATATCGCAGCACTGGTGATCGGGCTGCAGACGGCTTGAGGATCTGGCGTGTCGATGATCGTCGCTCCTGGCGTGATGGACTGACTCGACAGCGAGGTTAGCAAAGAAGTGTTGAATGAAGTATTACCCGTGCGCTGCCCGCAGCGCCCGACACTTCGTTTTTAACGAACAATACCCACGAAATAAACGATTTTTCTTCGTCGGAATTCTCCTACTAGCATGGCCCCGTCTACCCCGAAAAACATAAAGACAGGGAGAACGACATGCACCCCATCAACATCGGCGAACCCTGGATGTGGGTCGCCTTCATCGTTTTTGTCCTCGCCATGCTGGCCGTTGACCTGTTTGTCTTCGGTGGGCGCAAGGCGCATCGGGTCTCGGTGCGCGAGGCGTCGTCCTGGGTGATTGCCTGGTGCATGTTGGCGCTGGCCTTCGCCGGGCTGCTCTGGTGGTATCTGAATGGCGAATTCGGCCCCGAAATCGCCCAGCGCAAGACCCTGGAATTCCTCACCGGCTATCTGATCGAGCAGTCACTGTCGATCGACAACATGTTCGTGTTCGTGATGATTTTCGGCTATTTCGCCGTGCCGCCGGAGTTGCAGCGCCGGGTGCTGCTGTACGGGGTGCTCGGCGCGATCGTGATGCGCGCGGCGATGATCTTTGCCGGGGTGTGGCTGGTCTCGCAGTTCACGTGGCTGCTGTATGTGTTCGGCGTGTTCCTGATCATCACCGGGATCAAGATGCTGGTGTTTGCCGAGCAGCAACCGGACCTCGATAACAATCCGCTTCTGCGCTGGGTGCGCGGACATCTGCGGATCACCAACGGTTTTCATGGCGAGCGCTTTTTCGTGCTGCAGAACGGCGTGCGCTGGGCCACGCCAATGTTTCTGGTGCTGGTGCTGATCGAGGCCAGTGACTTGATGTTTGCGGTCGACAGCATCCCGGCGATTTTCGCGGTGACGACCGATCCGTTCATCATTTTCACGTCGAACATCTTCGCGATCATGGGCCTGCGGGCGCTGTACTTTCTGCTGGCGGACATGGCCGACCGCTTTCATCTGCTCAAATACGGACTGGCGCTGGTGCTGGTGTTCATCGGCGGGAAGATGACGGCGATGCCGTGGTTTCACATGCCGGTGGAGTGGTCGCTGGCGATTGTCGGCGGACTGATTCTGGCGTCGGTGTTGCTCAGTCTGGTCCTGACGAAGGGCAAGTCGCCCGAAGAAAGTCAGGCGAAATAACAGCCGAGGGATCGAACAGGATTCGCTCCCCCGGCTTTGAATTTACTTATCGGACTTGATGCTGGTCCAGACCCGCGTCCGCACCCGCTCCAGTTTCTGCGGCAGTGGCTGCACCACGTACAGCGTCTTGAGCGCTTCGCTGGTCGGCGTCAGGTTCGGGTTGCCGGTGATTTCCTTGTTGATCAGCGGCAGCGAATCCTTGTTCGCATTCGGGTAGCCGAGGAAGTCACTGATCGACGCAATGACTTTCGGTTCAAGCAAGGTGTTGAGGAACTCGTGGGCCTCTTCAACGTTCTTCGCGCTCTTCGGAATGGCGAAGGTGTCGAACCAGATCGGCGCGCCTTCCTTCGGCAAGCGCCAGTCGACCACCACGCCGTTACCCGCCTCTTTGGCACGGTTGCCGAACTGGTAGAAGCTGCCGGAGTAACCGATGGCCACGCAGATGTCGCCGTTGGCGATGTCGGTCATGTACTTGGCCGAGTTGAAGTAGGTGACGTAAGGGCGAACCTTGAGCATCAGGTCCTTGGCTTTCTCATAGTCCGCCGGGTTCTGGCTGTTCGGGTCGAGGCCCAGGTAATGCAGGGCCAGCGGGAGAATTTCCGACGGCGAATCAAGCATCGCCACGCCGCAGGATTTCAGTTTCTCCATGTTCTCGGGTTTGAACACCAGATCCCAACTGTCCACGGGCGCATTCTCGCCAAGCGCAGCCTTGACCTTGGCCGGGTTGAAACCGATCAACACCGTGCCGACCATGTAGGGCACGCCGTACTGATTGCCGGGGTCGTTGGAGTCGAGCAACTTGAGCAGCGCCGGGTCCTGGTGACTCCAGTTCGGCAGTTTGGACTTGTCGAGTTTCTGGAACACGCCGGCCTTGATCTGGGTATCGAGGAACTGGTTCGACGGCACCACCAGGTCATAGCCGGAGTTGCCGGTCAGCAGTTTGGCTTCCAGGGATTCGTTGGTGTCGAAGGTGTCCCAGGTCACTTTGATGTTGCTTTTGGCGGCGAAATCCTTGGGCACCGCTGGCAGAATGTAATCCGCCCAGTTGTACACCCGCAGTTCGCGCTGTTCGGCTTGCACGGCGCTTGCCAGCAGCGTCAGCCCGCACACAGTGGCGCCCAGAATGCGTTTCATCGTGACCATATTGTGTTTCCCCGAATGCAGCGTGAGTCGATGGTTTTTATGTTCTGTACACGGCAGCGGCTGTCAGATCAGCCAAGGGCAAGGAAGGTGCAGCATTTAGTTGTGGCTTCGATTCTTGCCGACAGCGTAGTCGGAGCACAGTGGCCGGTTGGCCAAAAGGGGATCGATATGGCCAATTTGAGTGACCGCCAGAATACTGAAACGACAATGCCCGGCGATTGGCCGGGCATTGTTTGAGTAGCGTATGCAGGATCAGTCGGTAAAGCCCAACCGCGTTGCCCTGCTCTCCTGCGCCTGCCCACGCGTCGCCAGGCAGTAATACAACGGGCATGTCACGATCAGGCCGACCAGCCATGACAGGTCCGCGCCGTCCACCAGATTGGCGTAGGGGCCGACGTAAAGTGAGGTGTTGGCGAACGGAAGCTGCACGATGATGCCGATGAAGTAGGCAATGATCGCGTGCAGATTGAAGCGCCCGTAGATACCGCCATCGGCGCGGAAAATCGAGGCGATGTCGTAGCTCCCGCGCTTGATGAGGTAGAAATCGATCAGGTTGATCGATGCCCACGGCACCAGCACCAGCAGCAGCGCCAGAATCAATCCGATGAACTCGGAAATGAAATCCGCCGACGCCCCCAGCGCCACCACGCAGCAGCCCGCCAGCACCACGCTCGACAACATTACCCGCACTTTGATACTCGGCGTCCATTGGCTGGCGAAGGTCTGGATCGAGGTGATGATCGACAGCACCGCGCCGTACAGATTCAGCGCGTTGTGGCTGATGATGTTGAGCAGGAACAACACCATCAGAATCGGCCCCAGCCAACCGGTGGACTGCTTGACCGCGGCCATCGCTTCGGTGCCTTCCGGGGTCGCCAACACTGCCACCGCGCCAAACGTGAACGACAGAATCGTGCCCAGCGTGGCGCCCAGGTAAGTCGCGATAAATGGCTTGCTGATACCGATGTCCGCCGGCAGGTAGCGGGAATAGTCAGAGACGTACGGCGAGAAGCTGATCTGCCAGATGATGCCCAGCGACACCGTCGCCAGCCACCCGGACAGGTTGAAGCTGCCACGGGTGAAGAAGTCCGCCGGCAAGTCATGGGCAAAGATGTAGATGAACCCGGCCAGCAACGCGCTGCCCATCACCCAGGTACCAATGCGGTTTAGCGTGTGGATGAAGTTGTAGCCGATCACGCCGATCGCCGTAGCGCTGAGGGCGCCGATCAGGATGCTCAACGGCGCTGGCACCAACGGCGCAATGCCGACGATGGATTTACCGGCGAGCACGATGTTGGAAATGAAGAACCCGATATAGATGATCGCGGCGAAGAACACGATCAGCAGCGCACCGTAACGCCCGAACTGACCACGACTCTGCACCATCTGCGGAATGCCCATGCGCGGACCCTGCGCCGATGCCAGGGCGATCACCACGCCGCCGATCATGTGCCCCAGCGCAATCGCCAGCAGCCCCCAGAACAGGTCGAGATGAAACACCTGAACCACCATGGCGCCGGTGACGATGGGCAGTGGCGCAATGTTGGTGCTGAACCAGAGAGTGAAAAGGTCGCGGGCCTTCCCGTGGCGTTCCGCGAGTGGGACGTAGTCGACCGTGTGATTCTCGATCAGCGGATCTTGCCGGGACATCTGGGACATAAAAATGAACTCGATTGGGTCTGTTCTTATCGTTGTATGAAGCCAAACCGGGGGCGCTTCGTGGCCGCCCCTCAGATGGAGACCATATTATGGTATTCCAACATTTTCACAAGACTGATCCGCTGTTTGTGACGGCATCTGATCCGGCATCCTCCCTGATCGCCAGGCTTTACAGCTAGACAAAAGCCCCGTAAATGCTGAGTTTCCGACGGATGAACCACGTTTATCGTTTCACCAAAAAAGCACTTGCAATCGATGTATTACGGTATACCATCAGACCCATAAACACATAAAAACACGCTTCACCGCACTCGAGGATTGACCAATGATCGATGCTGCCGTCTACAAACAAGTCATGGGCTCGTTCCCGTCCGGCGTCACCGTCATCACCACGCTTGATGACGACGGCCAGATCGTCGGCCTCACCGCCAGCGCCTTCAGCTCGCTGTCGATGGACCCGGCCCTGGTGCTGTTCTGCCCCAACTACAGCTCCGATTCCTACCCCGTCCTGATCAAGAACAAACGCTTTGCCATTCACGTGTTGTCCGGCGGCCAGCAGAGCGAAGCCTATGCGTTCGCCCGCAAAGGCAAGGACAAGGCGCAGGGCATCGAGTGGACGCTGAGCGAACTGGGCAACCCGATTCTGGCCAACGCGACAGCTATCATCGAATGTGAGTTGTGGCGCGAATACGAAGGCGGCGACCACGCGATCATGGTCGGCGCGGTGAAAAACCTCATCGTCCCTCAGCAGGACGCCGGCCCGCTGGTGTATTGCCACGGCAAGATGGGCGCTCTGCCCGCCTTTGCCTGACCCGCACGATTGCACTTAAACAGGCCTGCAAGCGACCGGCCGACCACAAGAGATTCGAGGTAGCGTCATGAAATTTTCCCTGTTCGTACACATGGAGCGCTGGGACGAAAGCGTCAGCCACCGTCAACTGTTCGAAGACCTGACCGAACTGACGTTGATGGCCGAGGCCGGCGGTTTCAGCACCGTGTGGATCGGCGAACACCACGCCATGGAATACACCATCTCGCCGAGCCCGATGCCGCTGCTGGCCTACCTCGCTGCCAAGACCACCACGATTCACCTGGGCGCCGGCACCATCATCGCGCCGTTCTGGCACCCGCTGCGGGTCGCCGGCGAATGCGCCCTGCTCGACGTGATCAGCAACGGCCGGATGGAAGTCGGCTTGGCCCGTGGTGCTTATCAGGTGGAGTTCGATCGTATGGCCGGCGGCATGCCCGCCTCATCCGGCGGCCAGGCGCTGCGGGAAATGGTCCCGGTGGTCCGTGCCCTGTGGCAAGGCGACTACGCCCACAATGGCGAGATCTGGAAATTCCCCACGTCGACCAGCGTGCCGAAACCGATCCAGAAGCCCAATCCGCCGATGTGGATCGCCGCCCGCGACCCGGACTCGCACAACTTTGCCGTGGCCAACGGCTGCAACGTGATGGTCACGCCGCTGATGAAGGGTGATGAAGAAGTCCTCGACCTGAAAAACAAATTCCAGACGGCGCTGGACAACAACCCTGATGTGCCGCGTCCGCAATTGATGGTGCTGCGTCATACCCACGTGCACTCGGCGGATGACCCGGAAGGCTGGAAGGTTGGTGCCAAAGCCATCTCACGTTTCTATCGCACGTTTGACGCTTGGTTCGGCAACAAGGAAGTGCCGGTGAACGGCTTCCTCGCCCCGAGCCCGGAAGAGAAATTTGCCGGACGGCCAGAGTTTGAACTGGAGAGCCTGCACAAGACGGCGATGATCGGTACGCCAGAGGAAATCATTCCGCGAATCAAGTACTACCAGGAATTGGGGGTGGATGAGTTCAGCTTCTGGTGTGATAACAGCTTGCCGCATGCAGAGAAGAAGAAGTCGCTGGAGCTGTTTATCAAGCAGGTGGTGCCGGCGTTTCGTTAACGACTCTGCTGATTGTATCTGCCCAATAAAAACGCCCTGATAATCCAGGGCGTTTTTGTGCCCACGCTTCCAAAACCCATTCTTTTTCCTGGCGTTCAATTTTGCGTTTGGCAAAAAATGTACATATCAGCGAGGGCGCGACAGGGACCCTTTTATACAAATCTGAGTTTCCAGTAATCGTACCCTGCCACGACCCAGTACCGCTCACTCGACGGAATCAAAAAGCTGAAATCAGCATTCTCCGCAGTCCAGTCCGGCTCGACCAGATCCTCATGAACACGCACATCATCCATGTGCATGAATATTTTCCGATCAAAATTGATATAAAAACTTGGGAAGCGCGAACTGATAACATTGGCACGCTTGTACACATCAGGCGTCAAGCCCTCGCCTGTCTGGTAGTAATGCTCAACCCTTTCAAAAACCTCTGCATCTGCCCCGATAAAATCCTGCAGATCGTGGGAAGACAGAATTTTTTCGCTTGAGTCGTGGAGGTACTTGGGGAAGTTATCCGCAGTCATTTTAAGGACACCCCCTCTAAACGCCTTGCAAGCGAGTTCATATTGTTCCTGGCTTATACTCCCGGCGTCCAGGTAAGCACGGTAGTCTTTTTCCGCATCAAGGGTGAAGTTGTATTTTTCGTCTACGACCCAAAAGCTCTTGCCTGAACAAACGAAGAAGCAAATGTTTTTATCACCGTTCCAGAGCTCATCAAAAACTGTTTGGTTGATTTTCATCCCTCGGACTCCTTTAAGAAGCACTCTAAAAAACAAACAGACATATTAATTAAAGCTGTCCATCTCTGGATTCTAAAGAATCTTACGCTTGAGCAGAGCAAAGATACCGACCCTTAGCAGTGCAATTTCCAGTTCATGCGACTGGCATACCGCTGTATGGATTACCAACATCGTTGCCAAACTCAACGTAAAGAAACTCTTCACGCAGGTCATCGACAGACATTGAGTCTGGCAGATTTCTATAATACGAGGACTGCTTAGTCATTCTTGCACCTGAATGAACGAACTGAAAGGTGGACAAACTTAATTAATCCCATTTTTCTATTATTCGCCCTTTCTATATCGAGGATCATGCCTCATCAATTTCAGCACTTCATCCCAGTTCCAGAGAATGCCCTCCAAGTGATCGCTTGGCATCTCTTGAGCTACATCGCCAACCGAAAAATCCAACATCGCCTTTTTGCAACAAAAATAAAACTCATTAAAGCACTCTGCCTCGACACTCTTGAGCACTATGAAGCTTTGAGCCTCTTCGTCCAGCGATCTGTATATTATTCGAAGGCATGACCTGTCTGTTCCTTCAAGATTGATTCTCGTACCTTCGACAATGCAATCAAACACGCCACTGGAGGTTGCCCAGCCTACACCATCAGCAATCGCGATATACATACCCACAATATCACCTCAAGGGAACTGCGTTTGGATCATTAACTTTAATAAATTCGACCAAAATACAATAAAGCGAAGGGCATTAGTTTCAGTCAAGAAATTGAAAACTCCGAGCGAACATATTCGGTAAGGCCCATCAAATCCTCGTACGCCGCCGGACCAAGTAAAGGCTCATAAACAGACAAGTAATCGGCGGCAGCCATGCTTAAACCCAACGCCAACTCATCAACCTCCAACAGTCTTGACGGGGCTATCATCCAGTTAATCCCCGGGAGACCTTCGCGCGCTCTCCCAACAAGCGACCATGACAATGCCCCTTTATAACTTTCTACCACACATCTTAATTTTTCAATATCACCGTCTCTAACAGATTTAAATCTGAAAGCGATGAAAGGGAGAAAAGCAGAATGATCCTCTCGCTGCACTTTACCTCCGACCACTACGTCGGGATAACGTTGCCGATATTTCCGCCACTCCAGGCTGCCAATATCAGCAACAACATTCAGAAGGTGACCTTCATCGCTCTCAATCTTCATGATCTAGCAGCCTGTTGTGCTTAGCCTGTGAAAAAGCCACGAGCTAATCGGGGCATTGTCTTTTTGGGTTTCGGCTCAATAACCAACCTGGCGGATATCAGTCTCCAGCTCTGTCGGATCAGGCAGGAAGAAACGGGCAGTCAACCAGCATGTCGCCATTGAAGTGACAAAGAGTACGACCATTCCGAAAATCTCATCGGAAAACTTCGCACTCTCTACATCCCGTACAACGGCGACGATAAACGGAGTAACCCATAAAGTGGCCAGCACCGCGCCCGACAGCGCTATCACGGAACAGGCTCGACTTGTCCTTTTGACTTTCATCGATGCGATCACCAATGAAAACAGCAGAAATGGCACGAGAAATACCACTTGAGCCAGAACAGGTCCGAGGAATGGCATCAACATCAATTCCGCCCCTGCGACCTCCCCCATCAACCGTGGGTTCGTGGCCAGATGGGCGACGGTCGCAATCGTCTTGAAGAGGCCGGCGATAAAACCCGGCGCCAACGGGCAAAGAAGAAAAGCCAGGAAAACCTTCAGACGCGGATAACTCACATCACTCACAGGCAAAATTCTTCCTCACGCATTGATGGGCTCTCTGAATTCAGCAGATCAGCTCTTCACAGGAATGCGCTGCTCGGGCTGAGTAACGTCGTAGACGTGCTGCTCGCAACTGCCGCCAACAAACTCGAACTCCACCAGATAGGCTTTGCCACGCTCTGGCGTAAACGAATTGCTCACTGGCCCGCAGGTATGGAGAACTCCGGTGCGAGGGCCATTCGCATAGCCCGACACTTCAATTGTCTTATCGGCATCGGCCTGGGTTTCCAGTTGCGGGAAGCGTTTGGCCACTGCGCTGTTGCCCACTTCGTTGAGCTTGGCAATCCAGCCGAACACCTTGCCTCGCCCCGAATCCACCACGGTTCCCAGCTCTTCCATGCGGCGGTCGGGATCGTCTGCACGACGGATCGAAAACTCTACAGGGATCGTCGAGCCCGACGCTTTCATCACTACCTTGGCGTGCTGCGCATCGACCGCCACCGTATTCTGGCGCAGTTGGACACCGTCTTTCAGCAGATTGGGAGAAGAATCCCGAACGTTGGAATGGCAACCTGAAAGCGCGAACGCCAAGGTCAAAGTAACGAGTGCAGGTTTGTTCACGTGTGAATCTTCCCTAATGAGCGCAGCGAGACGGAGGTGATATCAAACATCGGCGCGATATTAGATGGCCACTATTTTGGCGTCAATCATTCGATTAAAAAAAGGGGCAATTTTATTACCTGTAGATCGCCGCATTATTAGAACAGTCAAAAAAGCCAAAACTCAAAAGGAGACACATTTAATTAATTAAATGTGTCATTTCCGCCCAGCCCGCTTTTCATTTCAAAACAACCGACGCCCACTCCAAATAACTTTCTAAAAAATCATAATCATATGAATCAATTGATCTTCAGAATCTTCCAGACTGCCTCCTCCTCCACCACCGAAAATTATTCTATCGGTACGAGCATAAAACCATTCTTCAGCCTCATCATAAATCAGCTCAAAACAAGTAGCTGCGCAATCAACTCGCGAACCAAGTCCCCTACCCTCCACTTTCCCCTGATAGGAGTAAGTTAGTCTTTTGTCTCCCAGCGAGCCGAAATAATCGAACATCCATACGGAGACACTGGAAACCCTACCATTCAAAAAACCGACCACAAGCGCCCTAGTCTCGGATAACACTTTCTCTGAACCTGGAAACTGCAAATTCCAGCCCGTGAGATTCAAATCAAAAATATCAAACCGAAAAAATGCCTTACCTGAACTTTCTGTAACATCCAAAACCAACAATGGAGTATCAGAAAACTTATACACCCTCGCTTTCGGATCTAGACAACACTCAAGGAGCATGGATTCAAACTCCTCACGCGTTGCCCCCAACTCAATACCAGCCAGTTCTACACCTGGGACGACGGGGGCAAACCAGTTCACTTTAATCATTTCAAGACCCATATGTCGTTCTTGCAAACCAACCTTTGACCAGATGAATTATAAAACGCTGTCTTTTTTCAAGATCCGCCTGACACCCCCCCTCAGAGTTGAGTTTATATTTAACCTTATAGGTAGCAGGATCAATAACCTTAACCTTATTCCCATCCACAAAAGTAAACTTATAGCACTAACCACTATGTATCGACTCAGAACTAACAGGACACCTTTTCGAAATAAATCCGTCCCCTTTTCGCAAAAGCAAAAAGGGCGAACTTATCAAATTAGATAAATTCGCCCCCTTGATCATTCTTTTCCTTTGTTCCGCTTTTACCTTCTATTCAACTACGGGCGTGGTCAACCCTTGCAAATATTTGAAAGGCGCGCCCCCCATATCAAAACCCATATCAACAATTAATAGCCTTACCTCTTCAAACTCCTCGTTACTCAGAGATACATCATATTCAGAAATATGATCACAAAGAATCTCCAACGCCAAACTCTCTTCATTATATTTTACATAATCCAATGCACCTTCAAGAAGAAAATCTTCCAGCCGACCCTTCAACTTAGTGCCAAAACTCAGTATACGTTCCGAATACATAATTTATCTCTTGATCTGTTTATACGGAGGGATAGGTGCATTGTCCGGAAATGCAGTAACGACGTTACCATTTGCTGGCTGCCAGACAACGCGCATGCGCACACCATCACGCTCTTCGTAAGCGACCCATTTTGCAGCATCCCCTTTTTTTGTATACATACCGCCAGTACCTGTCTGGGCATACCATTTTGTGTCGGGCGACGTCACGATGTCGCTCACCTCGTGGATTACCTTTTCTGCTGACCAACTTTGTGGAAAAACGGTTTTCCCCGGCTGGCCTGGCCAAAGGTGCCCACCACTCCCGGGTCCGTCGCCATACAAGATATGCTGCTTCGACTGATCAGACAGAATATCAATATAGTCAGGCTGAGCATCTGTCCAATTTGGCCGTTCCGGGTCTTTTGGTGGCGTTACATCCGTTTTTGGCGGTACCACCGGCTTCTGCGGATCCAACACCGGTACCACCGGCTTCTGCGGATCCAACACCGGCACATCCGTATCCGGCAGCTTCTCCGAAAACTTCGTGATCTGCGTCTTGAGATGGTCAATCTTGACCGTCGATCCCACTTCTTTGATGGTCTTGACCGAGACGTCGATACCCATACGCGACAGTTGCAGCGACGCATTCGCGGAGCTGGTGCCACCACCGGCCATGAGCTGGACGATGAGTGCAACGGCCTGACCCATTTGCCGGCCAACGTTCTCCGCGTTCTCGTCGCCGCCCACGGTGGCTGCTTCAAGGATTTGTGAAAGTTGCGATTTGAACGCATCAGCGACGCTTTTGCCGAGGATGTTCACCGCCTCATCAGAAGCGAGGAACTCGTTCATGGCGTGGAAGCTTTCCACCGGATCACGCAGCAGATTCACTGCACTGTCCAGAGCGCCCAGTCCAGCGCCTGCCATGCCGTCCGTGAAGCCTTTCATGACTCCGGAAGCTGTCAGCAGATCCTGTCGTGCTGAAATGAGTCCCCACTTCGCGATGATCGCCAGCTTAAGGGCCAAGTTGGGCTCTGCATCGATTTCCTTTTTGGCCTGGACGTACTGCTGCGTTGCCAGCCAGTTGTTGTCGATGTTGGCTGTCGCTGCATTATTCGCGGTCGCCGCGCCATTTGGATTGCTCATGGCCGCAATACCGGTCACCAGACTGGTGATGATGTTGCGTTTGGCTTCACGTTCTATTGCGGTTTCATTCGGGTCGGAGTCTGCAAACAGGCCGGCCAGCACACTGGACGCCGAACCACCCAAGGCACCCGCCGAACAGCTTTGATTGCTGGCGGCAGCGCCTGCGCAACCGAGAATCGCATGCAAGGCGGCGTGTTCCGGACTGCCCTCTTTCAGACCTTTTTTCACCAGGTCGCCGATGTACGACGAACCCTGCTGCTGGACGTAGTTGACCACCATGTTTTGTGCGAATTGCGAGCTGCTACCGGTGACGCCACCGCTGATCCCGGCGACCAGAGCTGTTGCAATCTGTCGGTAGGTACCACCAGCGCCCCAGTTGTCGCCGATTTCTTGTACCTGCTTCTGGAGCACCAGGTATTTCTCGTGATGTTCCAGCTTCTTGGCTGGATCGGTTTCGCTTTTGGAAAGCGCATACTCGACTTCAGCCTGTTTCTTCTTGTCATCAATTTCACGCGCGCGGCTCTCGATGAACTGCGAAACGTTCTGCACGAATTTACCGACAATCTCGAAATCAACACCAATTTCCTTGGCATCGAAAATCGGCTTTAGCTTGTTGCTGCCGTCACGCTCGCTGGAAACATCGGTGTTGATCGCAGCGATGGCCTGTTCGGCCGTTTGCCCGGTCAGCTCCTGTTGCTTTGTGCTGTTAGTGATGGTGACGGCAGCGCCGCTGATACCACTGTAAGTGGTGCTGCTGGAGTTTCCGCTGGCAAACAGAGCAATCGGAGTCGTTGCGCTGACGCCATCCTTGCTGGCGACGACAGGCCCGCCTCTGTTGGCCGTCGCGCTGGCATTGCCATTGGCGTCACGCCCCATGTCGCCGCCATATCCACCACTCAGGTTAATGCTGCTGGCATCGTACTCAGCCTTGTTCTTGACGTCCGACGTGGTCAGCGTGCCGGTGCTTAATGTGTTTTTGCCGTCAGCCACCGCTTTGTCGGTACTGGCAATGATCGCCCCGACGAGGTCAGTGTTGCCCTTGACCTCGACCTGGAAACCACCATTGCCCGCCTTGATGCCCGACTGCTCGGAGACGCTGGCGTATTCACTGTGCATGTGCTGCTGGGAGATGCCGCCGCTGACGCTGCTGTTGCCGACGCAGAACGGAGGCACGCAGACACTCAGGCCGACGTTGGCGCTTGACTGCTTGGAGGTGTAGGTACTGGTGTCTTGCAGGCTCTCGATATTGAGATCGCCGCCCACGTTGACCTTGACCGTTTCCCCGCTGGCGGTAGCGCCCTTGATGTTGGTGTCGCCACCACTTTTCAGGTTCAGCGTGCCGCCGGACTTGACCGAGGTGTTGGTGTGCGTGACGTCGTCACCATCACTGCTGCCACGGCCCTTGTTGGCGGCCAGTTCAAAGGTAATACCGTTTTGCTCGCCGAAGCCGAAACCGATACCGGCGCTCCAGCCGCTGTTGCTGTTGGTGCTTTCCTGATGAGCAGTATTCTGTGCGGACAAAAGATTGATCGCGCCATCGGCGTTCAGCGAAACATCGCCACCGCCTTCAATGCGGCTACCGACCACATTGATGTTGCTGTCGGCACCGGCGCCCTTGGCGACGATGTTGATGTTGCCACCCGCAATCACACCGCTGCCGACGACATTGCTGCCGCTCTGGCTGCTGTTCATCTTGCTTTGGCTATTGCTGAGGTTGACGCTGACCTTCACTCCGACCCGAGGGTCTTCTTTCAGGGCCTTGGCCGCGTCCACCGCCTGGTCGCCACTCATGGCCGCATTCACGGCAGCGAGTGCAAGCATCCGCCCGTCAGTGGTTTTCCCGGCGGCCTCGCCCATCTGCTGGATGCCACGCAGTGCATCCACCAGCGGAATGCTCACCGTGCCACCGACGGCGGTGCGATTGGTGCTGGCGGTTTTGGTGGAACTCAGCGTGTCATAGCCCTCGCCGATATCCACGTGCTTGGCCGTGATCCCGATGTCACCCACCGGCGCGACCAGTTGACTGGCCGTCTGGGTGTAATGATCCCCGGCCGTCAGCAGGATGTTGCCGCCAAGCGATGCGATCTGACTGCCCGACTGGCGAGTCGTGGTGCTCTGATCCGATTCCTTGGTCTTGACGATCCCCGTCGCGCCCTGCCACCAGGAACCGATCTCGCCCACCTTCTTGCTGCCTGAAGAGGAACTGGCGGTCGTGGTGTTTTCAGCGCTGATGACTTCCAGGTTGCGTCCGGCGTTGATACCGATGTTCTTGTCGGCCACCAGCGTACTGCCTTCAACGACCGTGTCCCGACCGCTCTTGATCTGCAGGCTGCCGGCGCTGATATCGCTGCCGATGCTCTCGGTGGAAGTCTGTTGACCCTGTTGCGACTTCTGCGTGTTGGACAGCAGCCCGGTAATCGTCGCCCCCGTCTTGCTGGAGCTCTGCGACTGGCTGGAGGTTTGTGTTTCCTGGGCGGCGCCGATGAACACGTCATTGGCGGCGGTCAGCTTGATCTCATCCGTTGCACGCAACGAGGCCGCCTTCAACGTAATGTCGTTGTCGGCTTTGAGCTCCATGCTCTTGGCAACCCACTCGGTGCTGTTCAAGCGGGTTTGAGTGGCCTCGGCACTATTGGATTTGCTGGATTTCCAGTTCTTCTTCGAAGAGGCACTGGCTTGGCTGGCATAGTCCTCGGCTGCGTCGAGATTGATGTCATGGCCGGCAGTGGCCAGCAACGATCCATCGGCTTTGACTTTTGCCCCTTGTGCATTGATGTCTTGACCTGCAGACATCACCAGCTTGCTTCCCGACTCGATACTCGAACTGACCGACGCGATACTTTCGCTTTCGGTCATCACGGATTTTTTCTTGCCGAAGCTGCCCTTCGTTGTCTTGGTGTAAAACGAGTGATCAAGGTTGTCAGCGGTCAGCAGGTTCAGGTCGTCGCCGGCATAGACAAAGGCCTCGCCACCCGACTTGACATGGCTGGCGATCAGGTTGAGATCCTTGTCGGCATTGAGCGTCAGGCTTCCACCAGCCTTGATCACGCTCGATTGCTGGGCGATGTGATCCTCCTCCGCACGGAACTTCTTGTTCCAGCCGGTGGCATGGGACTCGTCAGCCGCTGAGCTGATCGTCAGGTCACCTTTGGCATTGATGTCAACGTTGCCTTTGGCCTCGACATTACTCGCCACCACGCTGACGTCACGCTGGGCCGTAACCTTGAGTGTGCCGCCGACGTTGACGTCCGAGCCATGCTGCTTGACCGTCGAATACTGATAGTTGGTATTGCTGCGGTCAGTGGTCTGTTCGGTCGAGTCGATGTGTACATCGCGGCTGGCCGTCAGCGTGGTATCCCCACCACTCTTCAATACGCTGCCGCTGTTGTTGATGTCACGACCTGCGCTGATCACCAGTGCGTTCGCCGCTTCGATGCGCGAGGCGTTGTCGACGAAGTCGGTTTCTTCGCTCAGGCGACCGTCAGTGCTCTTGTGGGTGGTAACCGTGCGCTCGTTGATCACATCGCCATGTTCGGCGGTCAGAGTGACGTCGCGCCCGGCAATAATGCCCCCGGCCTTGTTGGTCAGATTATTGGTGGCCGTCAACTTCAGGACATTCCCGGCCTCGACCAGACCACTGCTCACCAGGTCTTTTTTGGCGGTTGCATCGAGGTTCTGGCTCGCGCGCAACGTACCGGAGTTCTCCAGGTTCTCACCGGCGATCAACGTGACATCGTTGCCTTGGATCAACGCACCATTGGCCGCGAGGCGGTTGTTGGCGTTGGCCAGGTACAGCACCGGCACCAGGACTTTTTCGCCGTTTACTACACGCTCTTCGAGCCAGACGATGTCGTGGGTCAGCGCAGCGACCTGCTGTGCACTGAGGGTAACGCCCACGCTAAGGTTCAAGGTGTTCTTGCTGGCGATGGCGTTGTCCATCAGGTACTTGTAGACCGCCTCATCGGAATTCTGCCCATCGATGAAACGCTGCCCCGTCCGGGCCACCACGGCTTGCTGAATCAGTTTCTGTTCAAAGAGGCCGTCGCCCAGACGCTTGGCACTCTGGTCTGCGCTGTAGCCCAGTCCCTTCAGCAGATAATCCGAGCTCATGAACTGCTTGAGGTCAGTGAGCACTGGGTTGGTTTCGATCAGGTATTTGTGCGGCTGAGACTTGCCGGCGTTGCTCGGCAGGCCTTGCACCCGGTTGATGGTCACCGGGGTCGGCGATGGATCGGCGGTGACCTTGCCGCCGCTCAACGTCCAGCTCTGCGGGCCAGTGGCGGTCGGATTGCTGCTGCCTTCCGTGCTCAGGCGGAACAGGCCGTTCTGGCCTGTCGGCAAGCTGAAACCTGGCAGGTCGATCGGGCTGACCTGCTGCTGGGCGAGATCCGGCGGCAGTTGCGGGTTGATCTTGACCACCGTGGAGTAGCCACTGCCAGCGCCCGTATCGGTGTTGGTTTTGCCTGCCGCGACGTAGCTGTAATAAGGACGCACCACACTGTTGTCGATGGTCTGGGCCGCATTCAATGTGATGTTGCCACCGGCCTGGATCACAGCGTCATAGGAACTGCCGGATCCGGGGACGGTAACGATGCTTTCGGTGAGCTTGCCACCGCCGAGCATGCTTATGAAACGACTCAGATCCGCCTCAACAGTAGGCGACGGCGTGTCTCCGTTCTTTTCGTTGAATGCTTTGGCTGCGGGCTCGGTGGCGTAGATCTGGTCAACGTAGTTCCAGTAGGTACGCTTGGTGATGATCTCCTGCTCTTGCACGCCCTTGTTGGTGATAGTGCCGGCATTGACCGAAATGTTGCCGGTGGCGGCAATGGTACTGCTGCTGTTGTTCAGAGCCTGGACGTTGAGCGACATGTTGCCACCGCTGGTCAGGCTCGCGGCCGCGCTGCTGTTGCTGACTTTCAGGCGATCGGTCTCGGCAATCTCCCAATGCCCGTTGCGTCGACCGCCACTGCGAAAATCACACCCGGCAATCGGGATCAGATTGCAATCGAGCTGGGTGATGACCACCGAGTTTTTTTCATGCGCTGTGTATTCGAGAATGTCCCTGACGTTATTCACGGTCAGGGCATTGATGGTCAGGTCTCGCGCGCTGTAGATCTCGCCGGAACGATTGTCCAGCAAGTCAGCCTTGCCACTGTCGCGATCCCGGCCGATGTGTACGTTGCTCAGGCCGTACACATTGCCGTAGGCGTTGGTGAAACTGGCCAACAGCAGACGCATGTCGCCGCCACTGGTGATCAGGCCCCCGCTGTTCAGGAGGGCACTGGTGGTCAGGGTGAGCTCTTTGCCGGAACCGATGGTGCCGTAGTTATTGATGTTGGCGGCGCCCAGGGTCAGATCACCGCTGGATGTCAGACGCCCCTGGTTGTTCAACACGCCATTGATATTGATGGTGGTGTTGCCGCCACCGGCAATGCTGGTCCCGGCGTTGAGATCCAGCTGATTGGCCTTGAGCGCCAAGTCACCCAGACTGCTGGTGCGACCATTCCCGGAATAATTGCCCCACAAGGTCAGGTCCAGCGAACCATCACTGGCAATTAACCCGTCGTTATTCCAGCTGCCACCGCTCCCGATCAGTTTGCTGACCGCCAGCAACTGCCCGCTCGCCGTCTGGTTGAGGCTGTTGATGTTGACCGTCAGACGATCGGCCTGGATCAGACTGCTGTTGGTCCAGCCATCGGCTGTCAGCGTCAGTCCGCCGCGGGTGACGAAGCTGCCGCCAGCACTGCCGAGCTGTCCGGTGGCGATGTCGAAAACCCCGGTACCGACGTGCAACACGTTACCGCCACCGTTCAACAATCCACCCGCGCCGAGGCTGAGGTCATTGTTGGCGCTTTCTACGGTACCGTTGCGGTTATCGAACAGACCGCCGAGGGTGAACGCGGTTTTCCCGGTGCTGCCGAGTGCACGCAGCTGGCCCGTCTGGTTATCGATACTGGCAGCACCCACGCTCAGCGTGCTGGCGCTTTCGATGATGCCTTTGCGGTTGTTCAGGGCACCGCTCAAGCTGAAATCGATTTGTTGTCCAGCCACCTGGCCGCCGGTACTGCCGCTGTTGTCAAAATCCCTACCGGTGACGCTGGCGCGTTGCCTGGCAACCAGTACGCCGTTGCGGTTATTGAAATTACCGTTGTTGCCCAGATCGATAGTCGCGTCACCGCTCTGTGCAGCGATCCGTCCAGCGTCGTTGTCGAGACCGGCCAAGGCCTTGAGCGTCAGTTGCTGAGCCTGGATCACCCCACCTTGTCCGTTGCGCAACAAGCCGCCGACCTGCGCAGTGAAGGCGCTTTTGAGGCTGGACAGCACACCGCCCCGGCTGTCGAGGCTGGCAGCGGAGACGTCGAGATCGCCGGATTTGGCTACGAAGCGACCACTCTGGTTATCGATGGCGCCATCGACCTTGACGGTGAGTAAGCCTTCGCTTTGCAGGGTGCCCTTGGCGTTGTCGAGGCTGGCAGCGGTCAATTGCAGATCAGCGGCATCGCTGTAAATCAGACCACCACTGTTTTGCACAGCACCGCGCGCGGTGAGCACCAGGTTGTCGTTGGCAGCTACGGTGCCGCCATTGCGATTGTCGAGGTCGCCGGTCAACAGGCTGAGCAGTTTCTGGCTGACCAGTTTGCCGCCCTGGTTATTGATTTGCGCGGCACGTGTGATCACTAATGGACCAGCGCCGGCCAATTGACCTTTGATATTTGTCAGAGCGCCCAGCAAGTCGAGATTGACAGCCGCTTCACTGGCCAGAACCCCTTCAGTGTTATCCAGGTCTGTGCCGGTGAAACGGATGTCCTGCTTGGCGTTGATGGTCGCATGGGTGTTGTCGAGACGTTTGGCGCTGATATCCAGAGCCGCGCCGCTGTCGATCTGGCCACCCTGCCCGTTGTTCAATGTGCCGGTGACGGTCAGAGCCTGCGCGCCCTCGCTCGAGAGCGCGCCTTTGTCCGAGTTATCGATGTTGGCCGCGGTGATCTTCAAGATGCCTTTGCTGGCCAGTGCCCCGGTGTTGCTGTTGCGGATATCACCAGTGAGATCGACCACCAGATCGCCATCACGACTGGACAACGTACCGTGATTGCGATTGTCGAGATTGCCACCGAGCAGGCTCAGGTTTTGCCAGCCGGAAATCAGACCATTCAGATTGCGCGTGTTGTCAGCGCTCAGATCCAGTCGCTGACGACTGAAAAGCTTGCCATCACTATTGTCCAGATTGCGTGCGGCAAGCGTATAGCTCAGGTCGCTGGAGAGTTCGCCGCCCTGGTTGTTCAGGTCCCGCAGATGATTGATGCTCAACCGGCCTTTGGTCGTAATCAGACCCTTGCTGTTGTTGAGGTCGCCCATCGCACCGCTGAAATCGATGGCGATGGCACTCCCGAGCAGCGAGCCGCCATTCTGGTTGTTGATGTTGGCAGCGCTGATGGCGAGAGCTTGTGTGGCGTTGATCAGTCCCTTGTCCTGATTGTCGAGCTGACCGTCAACGCGCAGATCCAGGCCGGCACGACTGGTGAAGGTACCGCCATTGTTGTTGAGGCTACCCGCGCGGGCGTCGATGCTGGCTGCAGCGATAAGTCCCTTGATATTGGTCAATGCCTGCTGCACGCGCAGGGTCAGGGTTTGATTGCTCAGCAGTTTGCCATTGCTGTTGTCCAGGCTGTCTGCAGCAAACGTAAACGCCTGGGCGCTGGAGATTTCACCGCTACGGTTGTCGACCTGTTGCAGGTTTTTCAGAACCAGCAGCGGTGCATTGATCAGACCTTTCTGGTTGTTCAAGGCGCCGTTGTTGAGATCAAGCGTCAGCGACGTATCGCTGGTGAGTTGTCCACCTTCGTGTTGATCGAGGCTTGCTGCATTGACCGACAACGCACCGTTGCTGGCGATCCGCCCCTTGTCGCTGTTGACGATGTGGCCAGCCTTGAGTGTCAGGTTGTCGAGGGAGGTCAACTGGCCACTCTGGTTGTTGATCTGGCCGGTGGCGGTAATGCTCAAGGCTTTTCCGGCATTTACCAGCCCTGCAACGTTGTCCAGCGTTGCCATGCGCAATGTCGCACTTTGCAGGCTCGACAGTTCGCCGCTGCGGTTATTCAGGTGACCGATGTTGGCATCCAGACGCCCGGAACTCTTGATCAGACCGTTGGTGTTGAGTACCTGGCTGGCGTTGAGACTCAGCTCCCCCGAGCTCAGTACGCGACCTTGGTTCTGGTTATCAAGAATGCCTGCGGTCACGCGCGTGTTTTGCGCGCTCAAGGTACCGCCCTGATTGTTCAGGGTCTGTGCCGCCGCGACCGTCAGATCGCGGCTCGCAATCACGCTTTTGCCGGCGTTATCGATGCTGCGCGCGCTGATGGCGACATTGCCTGCTGCATTGCGAGTGTTGTCCGCGTTGACTCCGGCTTCGATGATGCCGTTGTTGGTCAACTGCCCGCCGGCATTGAGATTGATATTGTCCCGTGCTGCGAGAGTCTGCCGGTTGGTCAGGTTGCCCTGGGTCTGAGCGTTGACGTTCGTGCCGGCATAAACCGGTCCCTGGGCGTCGAGGCTGGTCGCCGTGATGTTGATGTTGTTCGCGGCCGAGGCCTGCGCCAGGGTCAGTTGACCGTTGCTGTCGATCTGGATATCACCGCCGCTGGCCGCCACGTTGCCTGCCAGCTTCACCCCCACGCCGGCTTCCGTGCCCACCAGCTTGATCGCCCCCGCATACATCCCGCCAAGCGCCGAAGAGTCGATGGCCAATTGCGGTTTGGTGCTGCCGTCATCGGCACGGGCCGTGGCATTGAGAGTTTGCGCGTTGACGTCGTTGCGACCGGCAACAATGGTCAGGTTCTGCGCCCGGATTTCGGCATTGATTTTTGCGCTGCGGGTGATGATTTCGAAACGGTCGACGTTGCTGGCGTTGAGCCCCGTACCTTCGATGGCGACGCTGCCCTGATCAACCTGAAAGCGATCCAGACGACCCGCACCATCAAGCACCGGTTTACCGGTAGTCAGGGTCACTCGTGGGGTATTGATGAAACCGCAACCGTTGCAACTGATGCCATAAGGGTTGGCAACGATGACTCGCGCCGACTGCCCCGCCACTTCGGTATAACCGCGCAACTGGCTCGGGTTGCCGCCCACCACTTCGTTAAGGATGGTTTGCGCCGCCACACGATTGGTCAGGTGAGGGTTGCCGACGATGATCCCGCCCAGTTGCGTCTGCCCGGTCTGAGCTGCCACGTTGTTGAGGATGACGCCCTGTGCCCCTACGTTGTAGTCGTGAAACTGGTTGTGTGAAAGCCCCGAGCCGTCAGGCGTGGCGATGTTGACGATCGGCACGCCGTTGCCGGCCTGCCCCAGACTCGTGCCGGGATTGGCCACCACAATCCCGTCCGCCTGCGCCCACATCGGTTGCCAGAACATGACGTTGGCCAGCAGGAATGCCAGTCCGCGTTTGGGCATGCCCCAGAAGTGTTCGCGGCTTTTTACGGCCGCAGCAGGTTGGCCGGCCAGAAAGGTCAGGTGGCGAATGTCCATATCAGTATCTCGGGGCAGGCGGAAATTAAATGAAGAAGTCCAGGCGGAAATAGATCGGCGCTTCGCGCTCGGTCAGCGCGGCCGGTCGTTCCAGGGAATGGGCGAAGGTCACGCTGGCCGCGACGTGCTCGCCACGAGCGAACAACTCCAGCGAGTTGCTCGACATGCGCCCGTGCTGGTCGCCGTTGTAGCGGTCGCCACGGATCACGCCCTGGTCGTAGCCGAGGCTGGTGCCGTATTCGGCGAATACCGGGCGCAGCCATTCGGCAGTCACCGGGCGCGCCCAACGCAGATCGTTACGCCAGTAGCCACCGCTGTCGCCAGACAGCGACTGATCCTTGTAGCCACGGATCGACGACAACCCGCCGAGGCTGGTGCGCTGCGAACTGAACAGCACGTCTTCGCTGCGCTGGCCGGTCATCAGGCTGCTGAAACTGAGCGATTCGTCCCACAGCTTGAACGGCTGCAGGTAGCTCAGGGTCGCGGTGTATTTGCGGTAGCGCGCGTCCGGTTCGCCGGGGCCCGGATCGTGGCTGCCCTGGGCATCGAACGCACCGATGCCTTGCTGCATCCCGGCGTCGATGTTGACGAACGCGCTGCCGATCCGCCGGCCGTGGTTGATGCCGAACTGCGCTTCGCTGATGCGGTTGCTGCTCAGGCGCAGCTTGCTGTCTTCGATGAAGTTGTTGGTGCGCAGGTACGACAGGCCGGTGCTGAGAGAGGTCTTGCTGACCGAGTCACGGTGGATCACCCGCTCGGCGCGAAACTGATGGTTTTCACTGTCGCCGGTCTGCTTGAAGTTGTAACCGTTGGCGGCGATTTGCGAGCGGTACTCGCTCTGGCTGTAGCTGTAGCTGAAGTTCCACCAGCCCCACGGCAGGTTGTAGTTGAGCATCGCGTTGTTGGAGGTGTGCTGATGATCGCTCATCGCATCGTGACCGCCGCGCAGGCTCAACTGATCGGCCAGGCCCAGCGGGCTGTCCCAGTCGAATGTAGTCCCCCACTGTTGCTCACCGGTACTGCGCTGGCCGCTGTTGCTGCGCGACAGCCCGGCACGCCAAGGCTTTTGCGGGGTGTTGTTGACCAGCACGTCACTACCACCGACATTCTTGCCCGGTGAAAGCTCCATCTTGGCCTGATTGGACGGCAGGCGATTGAGCTGATCGACCATCTGCTCGATCTCGCGCAGGTTGACCAGCTCGCCGGCCTTGCCGGGAAAAGCCATGGCCAGTTCACGTTCCGACAGCTTGCTGTTCTCGGCACCTTTCAGGCTTTCGAGCTTGCCCTCGACCACCAGCACTTTCAGGTGGCCGGCGGACAAATCCTGCTGCGGCAAGTAGGCGCGACTGGTGACCAGCCCCTTCTCGATGTAATGCTCGGTGATGGCTTTGAGCAGCTCATTGAGCTGTGGCACGCCCAGGCACTGGCCTATGTACGGCTTGAGCAGGTGCGTCTTGTCGCTCTCCGACAGGCTGTCGGCGCCTTTGAGTTCGATGTCTTTGATCGGGAAGCAGCGAGTGTCGGTCGGCGCCGCCGGTTGAACTGGCTTGGCATCCTTGCCCGGCAGGTCCTTGAGTTCTTCGAGGCGACGGCGCTGCTCGTCGAGCAGGCGATCCTGGCGTTCGCGGATCAGGTCGGTTTCACCAGGGGTGGGTGCAGCGAGTACAGCGTTAAGCGGAGACAGGCACAGCAAAGCCAGGCACAACCTCGCCCCAAGGGCGGGTGAGTACATGTTCGATCCCTCGAGACGGAATTGATATCAAAATAGTGGCGCGATGTTAATGAGCCACTATTCTGACGTCAATTTATGGATTCACCGAAATAGTGTTGCCGACGAACGGTATCGATGAAGTCTGCGACGGACTCGACTCAATTCATCTCAATGTTCAACAGCCAGTTTCGTCGCCACATCCTCCGGCGCCAGCACTCGACCATCGGCTGACAGCAACTCAAGCTTGCGGATCGGCTGCCCCTTCTGCGCATCGACCATCACCGACCCCGACTCTCCCGGTTCGAACATGAACTCCCCGCCCCACTGCGACAGCGCGACGATCACGGTTTGCAGGGCCCGGCCCTTTTCCGTCAGCACGTACTCCTTGTAGGCGCTGCCATCGGACGCCGGCACCAGGCGCAGGATGTCGCGCTCCACCAGCCCTTTGAGCCGGACACTCAGCATGTTCTTGGCGATCTCCAGGCTCTTCTCGAAATCGCCGAAACGACAAATGCCTTCCAGCGCATCGCGGATGATCAGCAACGACCACCAGTCGCCGATCAGGTCCAGTGTCCGGGCGACCGGGCAGGCATTGCCGGCAAGACTTTTGCGCTTCATTTCGGTGTCTCCAGCAAATCGGCAGGTTCAATGCGGTTGCATCTTACAACCCGCGCTGCAAAACCGATAACGCCGTGCGCCTCGAACTTAGCACCTGCGTACAAGTGGCCGATGCACTTTGCCGCGATAGTGACCGTTGCCATCACGGCATCCACGCAGGCCCACACCCAAGGAGTTTCCATGAGCACGTTCACGACTCAAGACGGCACCGAGATCTATTTCAAGGACTGGGGCAGCGGCAAGCCCGTGCTGTTCAGCCACGGCTGGCCGCTGGATGCCGACATGTGGGAATACCAGATGGAATATCTGAGCAGCCGCGGCTACCGCACCATCGCCTTCGACCGTCGTGGCTTCGGGCGCTCCGAGCAGCCGTGGACCGGCTACGACTACGACACCTTCGCCGATGACATCGCGCAGTTGATCGAACACCTCGATCTGCGTGACGTGACCCTGGTCGGCTTCTCCATGGGCGGCGGCGATGTCAGCCGCTACATTGCGCGCCATGGCAGCGAGCGCGTTGCCGGGCTGGTGTTGCTGGGCGCGGTGACGCCGCTGTTCGGCAAGAAACCGGACTTCGCCGAAGGTGTCGACAAGTCGGTGTTCGACGGGATCAAGGCCGGCCTGCTGAAGGACCGTGCGCAGTTCATCGCTGACTTCAACGCCCCGTTCTATGGCACCAATCAGGGTCAGAAAGTCTCTGAGGGCGTGCTGACGCAAACCCTGAACGTCGCCCTGCTCGCCTCGCTGAAAGGCACCGTGGATTGCGTCACGGCGTTCTCGGAAACCGACTTCCGCCCGGACATGGCGAAAATCGATGTGCCGACGCTGGTGATTCACGGCGACGGTGATCAGATCGTGCCATTTGAAACCACCGGCAAACGGGCCGCTGCGCAGATCAAGGGTGCTGAGCTGAAAGTCTACGCAGGCGCGCCACACGGCTTTGCGGTCACCCATGCGCAGCAATTGAATGAAGACCTGCTGGCGTTTCTCGACCGCTGAGTCCGCAGTCAACTGAAGCCTTGCAAAGGGCCGTCGACTACCCTGTCGGCGGCCATTTTTTTCGTTGCCCCGGATTCCGGTGCCATGGTGAAGCCCCGTGTTTACAGGCCTTTCAAGCCTCTGCATCACGTTTTTATCTTCACATCCCAGCTTAATAATATTTTACCGATAACCACCCCCTCCCTAGTCTGATCCCAAGCACAGAGAACAGGTCGACAGCGGCCTGAATCCAACGGCCTCGTGAGAAGGGATCAGAGATGACCACTGAAATAATAAAAACAGACACGCTTGTTGTCGGCGCCGGTCAAGCGGGTGTGGCCATGAGTGAACACCTGAGCAAACTCGGTGTGCCGCACCTGGTGCTGGAGCGCAGCCGAGTTGCCGAGCGCTGGCGCACCGGGCGCTGGGACTCGCTGGTAGCCAACGGTCCGGCGTGGCACGACCGGTTTCCGGGGATGGAATTCGATGATGTCGATCCGGATGGTTTCGCCCACAAGGAGCGCGTCGCCGACTACTTCGAGGCCTATGCGAAGAAATTCAACGCGCCGATCCGCACCGGCGTGGACGTGAAAAGCGTGGTGCGCAATGTCGGTCGCCCGGGCTTCACCGTCGAGACTTCCGAGGGTGTGATCGAAGCGGCCCGCGTCGTCGCCGCCACCGGCCCGTTTCAACGTCCAGTGATCCCGGCCATTGCGCCGAAGGATGAGCGCCTGTTGCAGATTCATTCGGCCGATTATCGCAACCCGCAACAACTGCCGGCCGGTGCGGTGCTGGTGGTCGGTGCCGGTTCGTCGGGCGTGCAGATCGCCGATGAATTGCAGCGTTCGGGCAAGCAGGTGTTCCTCTCGGTCGGCGCCCATGACCGCCCTCCTCGCGCTTATCGCAACCGCGATTTTTGCTGGTGGCTCGGCGTGCTCGGCGAGTGGGATCAGGCCGCAATGAAACCCGGCCGTGAGCACGTGACCATCGCCGTCAGCGGCGCCCACGGAGGCCGCACCATCGACTTCCGTGGCCTGGCCCATCGCGGAATGACTCTGGTCGGCGTCACTGAATCGTTCAGCGACGGCGTGGTGACCTTCAAAAAGGACCTGCGCGACAACCTCAAGCGTGGCGACGAGAACTACCTTGCGCTGCTGGATGCCGCCGACGCCTACATCGAACGCAACGGCCTCGATCTGCCGCTGGAACCGGAGGCCCGGGAAACCTATCCGGATCCTGAATGCGTGAAGAACCCGCTGGCCAATCTTGACCTGGCCGCCGCCGGCATCACCTCGATCATCTGGGCCACCGGGTTTGCCGTGGACTACTCCTGGCTGAAAGTCGCGGCGTTTGACGACCACGGCAAGCCGCAACATCAGCGCGGTGTGTCCAGCGAATCGGGTGTGTATTTCCTCGGGTTGCCGTGGCAGTCGCGACGCGGTTCATCGTTCATCTGGGGCGTGTGGCACGACGCCAAGCACGTGGCCGATCACATCGCTACCCAGCGCAAATACCTGGCCTATCGCGATGCCGAACAACGCGAAGCCGTGCAGCACAACAAAGCCGCCGACACCGTCGACGCTTGATTCCCCTCATCAATACCGGCGCCGGTTGCGCCGGGTTCGATTTCGTCAGGAGCCTCACATGAGTCAGCCAACCCACACCCGCATTCGCATGTTCAACACCAAGGACACTTACCCGAACCAGACCCTGGACAATGACTTGTGCCAGGCCGTGCGCGCCGGCAATACCGTGTATGTCCGTGGTCAGGTCGGCACCAATTTCGATGGTGAACTGGTCGGCCTCGGCGACCCGCGCGCGCAGACCGAACAGGCGATGCGCAACGTCAAGCAACTGCTCGAAGAGGCCGGCAGCGACCTGAGCCACATCGTCAAGACCACCACTTACCTGATCGACCCGCGCTACCGCGAGCCGGTGTATCAGGAAGTCGGCAAATGGCTAAAGGGTGTTTTCCCGATCTCCACCGGGCTGGTGGTGTCGGCGCTGGGCCAGCCGCAGTGGCTGATGGAGATTGATGTGGTTGCGGTGATTCCCGAGTAATTCGACCTTAGCGAAAGGAGGCCACACATGACATTTTCCATCGCCGCCCGCTGCCCTGAAACCGGTCAGTTCGGCATCGCCATCAGTTCCTCCAGCATTGCCGTCGGCGCCCGTTGTCCATGGCTGTTGCCGGGTGTCGGCGCGGTGTCGAGCCAGAACATCACCCTGCCGTCCCTCGGCCCGGAAGTGCTCGCCTTGATGGAGCAAGGCCTGGCGCCCGAGGCAGCGCTGGACAAGGTGCTCACCCGCAACGGCTACAGTCAGTACCGGCAGATCACCGCGATCAACCACCTCGGGCAGACCGCGCATTTCAGCGGCGCGCAAACCCTGGGCGTGCACAACGCCGTGTCGGGCGAGCAATGCGTGGCGGCGGGCAATATGCTCGCCGGGCGCTCCGTCATCGAAGCCATGGTCAGCGCGTTCGAAGAAGGCGAAGGCCAATTGGCCGACCGTCTGATCAAGGCCCTGCACGCTGCCCAGGCCTTGGGCGGTGAAGCGGGCCCGGTGCATTCGGCAGCCGTGGTCGTGGTCGGCGAGCTTACCTGGCCCATCGTCAACCTGCGGGTGGACTGGGCCGATGAAGACCCGATCGGTCAATTGCAAAAACTCTGGGACGCCTATCGCCCGCAGCTTCAGGACTACATCGACCGCGCCCTCGATCCGGCCAAGGCGCCGGGCTACGGGGTTGCCGGAGACGACCGATGAGCGACAGCGTCGCGTTGCTCAAGACGCTGGTGGGGTTCGACACCACCAGCCGCGAGTCCAACCTGCAATTGATCGACTTCGTGCGCAGCTACCTCGAAGGTTTCGATGTGCCGTGCGAGCTGATCTACAACGATGAGCGCAGCAAGGCCAACCTGTTCGCCACGATTGGCTCGGCCGATCAGCCGGGCATCGTGTTGTCGGGGCACACCGATGTGGTGCCCGTCGATGGTCAGCCATGGACGCTGCCACCGTTCGAACTCAGCGAGCGCGACGGCAAGTTGTACGGCCGTGGCACGGCGGACATGAAGGGCTACATCGCCTGCGTGCTGGCGCTGGTGCCGTCGTTGGTCAAAGCACCCTTGCGCATGCCGGTGCACATTGCGCTGTCCTACGACGAAGAGGTCGGTTGCCTCGGTGTGCGTTCGTTGCTCAAGGTGCTGGAGCAGCGTCCGGTCAAACCGCTGCTGTGCATCATCGGTGAACCGACCGAACTGAAACCGGTGCTCGGGCACAAGGGCAAATTGGCGATGCGCTGCGATGTCCAGGGTCACGCCTGTCATTCGGCTTACGCGCCACTCGGGGTCAATGCCATCGAATGCGCCGCCGAGTTGATCGGCGAGCTGGGGCGCATCGGTCGGCAGCTCAAGGATGAACACCTCGACCCGCGCTTTGACCCGCCATATTCCACGGTGCAAACCGGCGTAATCAGCGGTGGCAAAGCATTGAATATCGTCCCCGCCGATTGCCGTTTCGACTTCGAAATCCGCGCCCTGCCCTCGCAGGATCCAGCGGTCGTCGCGCAGCAACTCAAGGCCTACGCCGAACAGCAAATGCTGCCGCGCATGCGGGCCGTCAGCGAGCAGAGCGATATTCGGTTCAGCGAACTGTCGGCGTATCCGGGACTGGCGACGGATGCCCGAAGTCAGGCTGCGGAATTGATCGCCACGTTCTGTGGCTCGGACGATTTTGGCACCGTGGCGTTCGGCACTGAAGGCGGACTGTTCGACGCGGTGGGAATTCCTACGGTGGTGTGCGGGCCCGGCAGCATGGATCAGGGTCACAAGCCGGACGAGTTCGTCAGCCGCGATCAGCTCAAGGCCTGCGATGAGATGCTGCAACGGATGCTGGCTTCGATTCGCCTTTGAAAAAACGGCTGGCTGCAGGATTCATGTCCGCAGCCAAGCCGCAATATCACCGACAGACAGCTGCTCCGATGGAGGTCAGCTGCGTTGTCGTTCATGGCGCTGAAACACCCGAGACAGAGCGCTTTCACCTGAACGGAGAACCTCGTTTTTTTAACGCCTGAAGCAACAAAACAACTAATTTATCTCTCCCCGGGCATTGCCCATGATCAACCCCAACAAGAAATGCGCCGTCCGTGCCGGCGCTCACTGAAGTACGTCCACGTACTCGTCCTTGCCTTGGAGTTCGTCATGGCCACCTCTGCAACAACGTCCGCACCGCTCATAGAAAAACACACGATCGGCTACGTGCCGCCCGAAGATCGCCACGGAAAGGTTCGGGATCTGTTCACCCTCTGGTTCGGCGGCAACATCGCACCGTTGCCCATCGTCACCGGCGCCCTCGGCGTGCAGTTGTTTCACCTGAATCTGGTGTGGGGCATCGTCGCCATTCTGGTCGGCCATCTGGTCGGCGGTGTGCTGATGGCGCTGCACTCGGCGCAAGGCCCGCAGATGGGCATTCCGCAGATGATCCAGAGCCGCGCGCAATTCGGCTCCCTCGGCGCGCTGCTGGTGGTGTTGATTGCCGGCGTCATGTACATCGGTTTCTTCGCCTCCAACATCGTGCTGGCCGGCAAGTCCCTGCATGGCGTGGTCGACAGCGTTCCGGTACCGGTCGGCATCGTGATCGGCGCGCTGGGCTCGGGAATCATCGGGATCATCGGCTACCGCTTCATCCATGTGCTCAACCGCATCGGTACCTGGGTGTTGGGGATCGGCATCGTGGTCGGCTTCGGCTACATCCTGACTCACGTGCAAACGGCTGACTTCCTTACCCGTGGCGGTTTCAACCTGTCGGGCTGGCTCGCCACCGTGTCGCTGGCAGCGTTGTGGCAGATTGCGTTTGCGCCGTATGTGTCGGACTACTCGCGTTACCTGCCAGCCAATGTGCCGGTGGCCGCAACGTTCTGGACCACTTACCTCGGCTCCGCACTGGGCTCCAGCCTGTCGTTCATTTTCGGTGCCGTCGCCGTGCTGGCAACCCCGGTGGGCATGGACACCATGGAAGCGGTGAAACTCGCCACGGGTTCAATTGGCCCGCTGATGCTGGTGCTGTTCCTGCTCAGCGTGATCAGCCATAACGCCCTCAACCTGTACGGCGCGGTGCTGTCGCTGATCACCCTGGTACAGACCTTCGCCCACCGCTGGATCCCGACCGCCAGGAGCCGCGCGGTGATTTCGCTGATCGTGCTGCTCGCCTGCTGCTTTGCTGCCGTGGGTGCGTCGTCGGACTTCATCGGCCACTTCGTCGACATGGTGCTGGTGCTGCTGGTCGTGCTGGTGCCGTGGACGGCGATCAACCTGATCGATTTCTACGCCATCCACAAAGGCAAATACGACATCGCCTCGATCTTCCAGGTCGATGGCGGCATCTACGGCCGCTACAACCCGCAGGCCTTGCTGGCGTATGCGATCGGGATCGCGGTGCAGATTCCGTTCATGAACACGCCGCTGTACGTCGGCCCGGTGTCGGCGCACATCAACGGCGCGGACCTTTCCTGGCTGGTGGGGTTGCTGGTGACGTCGCCGCTGTATTTCTGGCTGGCCAGTCGTGACAGCGCTTATCGTCGGCGGCTGATGACCGGTAAGCTGGCGGGCAGTCTGTAAGTAAATATAGGGAGGGCATTGTTCAAATGATCTCGGACCGGATCGAACTTCCGCGATCCGGTCAAAACTCAGCCCCCCCCACCTACGAGAAAAACAAACACTAAGTTTTTACATACGCCGCGACATGACCATTACTCTTACTGCCTATCCGACCAACCGGAAAGATTGATCTCTGTTGCGATATTCCCTTTTTCATCTCTACGCGCAGTGTAATTATAGATCCGCTTTACACTGCCAGAGATATCATTTGAATAAGATCGTTCGTGACCCTTGACATCACTCATCCACGCCGCCTCACCACTTCTACTTGAATGAGGCATTAAGTACTTTTTTCCATATTTCGATTTATCGAATCCGCGATGACCTTCATCATTCTCTTCATAGCCATCATCAGGAAGTGTATCTTTTCCTTCATACGCTACCGACACCCCAGCATCGTAACCCGCAATCATTATCGCCATATCGTACGCCCCTACCCCTTCAGCGTATCTTTTCAGAAAACGCTGCGCGACGACGGGTTCGTCTTGCATTGATTTTTTACTGGAAACCGTGGCTGACTTGCAAACATCAAGAACAATTTTTCTGAATGCTGGCCATCCTTCTGCTTTTGATTTCTCAACCACCCGATCCGCTAAATATTCAGGTGGCCTCTTTGATATTGAAGATTCCGCGCCATGAGCAACTATGATTGCACCGGCATCACTGTTCTCGGGAGTCTTCGCAGGTGCAAGATGCTCTTTTAAAGCCTCAGCGGCCTCTGCGCTCATGATCTCAAAATCCCCAGAGTAAGCACTATTCGAGTGCCACTCCTCCAAAAGCGTCCAGCTCCTGTCTTCTGTCTTAAGCTTCCAAATCGTTACTTCATCGGTTCCTTCACGGCCGCAATATTTATAAAAAAGTCCTCTGGCGCTAAGAATGAGATCGCCATCATTATGCGCACCTGACTCGCTTATGATAATAAAAAGTTTCTTGACCCTCATCTGGCACTCCTTGCTCATAGACTTATCGAATCCAGCATAGCCTATTTTCAACGCAGCACTTCAATCAAGCCAACTTTTCAGAAAACGTATCGGGTGGTTTGTTCCCGGGCATTGAGACTTCGTTGCGGAACATAATCATCTTCCACAGGCGCGTAAACGCCCTTATCGACTTTCCTGACATACATTTTTGTCAAACAGGTTGCGAAGGCGGATGCGAGAGCGGCCTGCCATTGTTTTATCCCGACATCACTGAGACACTGATATTTCTGATAGATATCTTTTGCAATATCTTTAATAATCAATAGCTCATTCTTCTCGCAGACAGCAATTCGCGATTGAGCAAACGCCAAGGCGGCACGATAAAGCATCGCTCCTTCAGGAAGTGGCATTTCCAGAATTTTTTCTCGTTTTTTCTTGCGCTTAGCGAACAAGCGAGCTCCAACCGCGGCGACGGATATAGGTAATTGTGATCTAAGTTTACGAACATCAACGACCACTCCGCCAACAGGCAAAACCAAGTTATCATAAACCTTCAAATCTTCGACAACCCCTGGATATAGTAACTTCCCATTCCTATCATCTTCAAAACGCGCACTACATATTACGCAGAGCTCATCAACACCAACCAGATGCGGGGTCATACAACAGCAAGCCTGACAACTCTTTAGCCGCATTGGATTTTCCGAAATACAAACCCCTATCCGATCGGAATACGCACGCACTCGATATATTCTTTCGAGCGTATTCTTGAACCAGAAAAATACCGGAGCAGCCATAAAGAAAGCCAAATAGTCAACCCAACTGATGGCCAGATCAGTCGGCGTCTCGAATTCAACAACCCACGCGCCCCAATTCTTCGACCATGCAAGATTCAAAGTTTTCAACGAGACACTTACGGCCGCTGCATTCTCAGCAACGATATTCGATACCAACAACTTATCCTGTTCAATCGCCAGCTTCTCCCGGTTAGCTGGGTGCCTTTCAAAGAGCTTTTGAAAAACACCACTCCGACGCCATCGCGGACTTTTCACATCAAATATTGCGATGCACATGGTCGTCGCACGAGAATAGGCACTGAACAACTCAGCATTATCCAGGGATTCGGCTCCAAGAATAATGACAATTGGAGATTCCAGCCCACGAAAGCGTGCAACACCTTTGAAATTTACCTGATTGGCATATAGATACTCCATATGCGTCTTGCCTATCAGATTATCCACCAGAACAATAACATGCTCCTCCTTTACCCCTTGATGGTGAAAACGGGAAAGTTGATATGCCACTTCAGCCAATGGATCAGTTGTTGCTATCTCTTCAATAGAGTCATCTTCAAACTCCCTTGGCGATGACACTTGAATATTGGGAGGAATTGCTTCAATCAAGTGCTCCGTTACTGCTTTCGGCATTCTCGACACGACGGACAAAAAAAACGGTGATATTCCATCAAGCAGTTCAATTAGTTTATTTAGGCTTGTTGTTTGACTCTCGAATGAAAACACCTGAGTTTCGTCACAAAAACAGGCGATCGGCTTACCGGAAAACCACGAAAAAAGAGTTTCGCACCATTCAGAATCGAGTGCCTGAGCCTCATCCAGGACCAGCAAATCGTACTCACCCATCAAACTTTTCTGTACCGCAGCAAGCAGATCCGCATGACACAAAGACCTCAGCCACTCTTGAGAGTCATTTCGTGCACCTCCCAGCTGGGACCTTGCAAAGTTACAGAGTGAATGCCAGGTAGTAACCGTGCAGTTCTTGCTACCTTCCAGTTGATTTTTTATATACGCTTTCAAACCGCTATTATAAGTAACAAAAAGAACTCGCCGCCCCTCCGACGACATTTTCCTTGCCACTTCTATACCGATCAGAGTTTTCCCAGTCCCAGGCCAGCCAGTAATAAGTGCTTGCTGCCGGTTACACACCATATTGACTATCTTGTTTTGTTCGTCAGTCAACCTCAACCATAGTTCATTGTCATATACAACTCTACCACCCCACCCCGGCGAACCGTCATAGCAAGGACAAATGACTTCAATCAATCGATTGAGTTTTTTGAGACCCATGCTCGGGTAATTCATGGTGCTTTTCCAATACTGCATTATTTCGACGATACGCAAGCACAATTTCGGCATCTGCGCCCTGTCGATAAAAATCTTCTGCGGGGGACTCACTGAACAATCAACCATCGCACTACTTATGATTGATTCGCCAAAATCGCTATCCGGAAAAACATACCCATAGCCCACCTGCTGACTTGTAGACTCAACCCCAAGCCACCTTATCAGTCCATGCACACCTTTCCTCAATTGATAAACCGGATCTACAACGTATCCATCCCGGACATGCACAAAGGCCGAGTGTTCAACACGATAGCGTCCACTTTTCACTTCCAGAGCCAATACCCCTAGCTCCGGATGAAGAATAATGAAATCGATCTCACCTGTGGGGGCAACGCGTCGATCCAACTGCCTTACAGCAGCACACAACCATGGAAGGCTATGTATGACTGTAAACTCATCACTTAGATGTTTTTTTAATAATGAATAGACTGTCTGCTCACCGTAACTGTCTGTATCGCGCGGTCCATGCAACGGAATCATTCTTGCCATAGAGTTAATACCTTGCAGTCCTGTGTCTAGTTTTCCTTTCGGTGACGTTTAAGCTTCTCAAAACAGCACCCATGACATTAATTTAGATTGATAACTTTTGCCCACGTGCATAGACAGAAAAGCCACACGAATGGGATCTTGCATATCGGCGCCACGGAGTGATCGCATTCAAGTCCGAGTGCCTTTGAACGCCTCACGCCGCGCCTGCCGCTCGGCGACATAGGCTTCTTGCGGCTGACTGATCAGATCCTCGCGTCGCAACAGTCCGCCGCAGTGATCGCACAGCGGTCCGAGGCCGGCGCTGTGGTTGCAGTGCTTGTGGGTCATGTTCACGGCCAGCCCCTCCTCCGGCGACTTGCACCAGGTCTCTCCCCAGGCGCGCAACGCAATCACCACCGGGTAGAACGCCTCGCCCTTCGCGGTGAGGTGGTACTCGTAGCGTTTCGGCCGCTCGTTGTACAAGCGACGCTCGACCAACCCGTCCGCCTCCAGGCTTTTCAGACGGGCGGCGACCATCTGCGGCGTACCGCCGGTCTGGGCCTGAATCTCGTCGTAGCGATGGCTGCCCATGAACAACTCGCGCAAAACCAGCACCGTCCAGCGGTCGCCGACGATCGCCTCGGCCCGGGCAATCGGGCACAGCGTATCGGGAAGACTATCGTTTACAGCCATCAAGGCTTGCCTCTTTCATTGTTACTATGATTATCATATCAACACGATGCGGGAACAAGCCCTGAGCATCGATCACTCTCATTGCCGGAGTAAACAGCCATGTCGAAACCTCTCTATCCACTCGACAGAACCGCCTACCTGCTGGTCGATCCGTACAACGATTTTCTCTCCGACGGCGGCAAGATCTTTCCCCTGATCAAACCGATCGCCGACCAGAACGGCCTGCTCGACAACCTGCGCAAACTCGACCGTGCCGTGCGTGGCCTGCAGATTCCGGTGGTCATCGTACCGCATCACCGCTGGGTCAAAGGCGACTACGAGAACTGGGATCACCCAAGCCCTACCCAACAAAAGATCATGCACATGCACCACTTTGCCCGTGGCGAATGGGGCGGTGAATGGCACCCGGATTTCGCGCCAAAGGACGGCGACATCGTGGCGCAGGAACATTGGGGCTCAAGCGGTTTTGCCAACACCGACCTCGATTTTCGCCTCAAGCAGAAGAGCATCACCCACGTGATCATCGTCGGCTTGCTGGCCAATACCTGCATCGAAGCCACCGCCCGCTACGCCAGCGAACTGGGTTACCACGTCACGCTGGTGCGCGACGCGACCGCTGCATTCAAACCGGAAATGATGCATTCCGCCCATGAGCTGAACGGCCCGACCTTCGCCCATGTCGTCACCACCACCGACGAGTTGATCACCAGCCTCAACACACAGGGTGAGTCGAAATGAGTCTGACCGGCCACCTGCTGATCGGCGCCTCTGACATCCCCGCCACCGAGGGCACGATGAAAGCGCTGAATCCGGCAACCAATCAACTGATCGAGCCAGAGTTCGCCTTCGGCGGCGTGGCGCAGGTCGACCAGGCTGCAACCCTTGCCGATCAGGCATTCGACAGCTACAGCCACACTTCGCTGGCCGAACGGTCTGCGTTTCTGGAAAGCATCGCCGACAACCTCGACGCCGTTCGTGAGGAACTGGCTGCCCGCGCCGCACTAGAAACCGGTTTGCCTCAGGCACAGCTCGAAGGCGAAGCCGCCAAGGCCGCCACCCAATTCCGCCAGTTCGCCGACGTGGTGCGCAAGGGACGCTTCCTGCAACTGGCCATCGACCCGGCACAACCTGAGCGTCAGCCCCGGCCACGGATGGATCATCGCCTGCAGAAAGTCGCGATAGGTCCGGTGGCGATCTTCGGCGCCAGCAACTTTCCGATTTCCTATTCGGTGGCCGGCGGCGATACAGCCTCGGCACTCGCGGCCGGTGCGACGGTGATTCTCAAAGCCCACAACGCCCACCCCGGCGCCTCGGAAATCCAGGCCCGCGCCATCCGCAAGGCCGTACAAGAGCACGGTTTGCACGAAGGGGTTTTCTCCCTGGTGCGCGGTGGCGGCAATGCCATCGGTGAAGCGCTGGTCGATCACCCGCTGATCAAAGCGGTGACCTTCACCGGTTCGGAACTGGGCGGCATGGCGCTCTATCGCCGCGCTCAGTTGCGGCCCGACCCGATCCCGGTGTTCACCGAGATGACCAGCGTCAACCCGACCTTCATCCTGCCCGCAGCAATGGCGGCACGCGGCGCGGAAATCGGTGATGGTTTCGCCGAGCGGATGCTGGTCAATGTCGGGCAAGCCTGCTTGTGTCCGTCGATCCTGATCGCGGTCAAGGGTGATGGCCTGCAAGCATTGCGCAGCGCCTTGATCAAACGGATCAGTGATGCACCGGCACGCACGATGCTGACCCCGGGGATTCACGGTTCATACGTCAAAGGGCTGGTGGCGATGGAAAGCGTTGGTGCGAATCTGGTGGCAGTCGGCGCACCAGCGGATGGCCAATTTGAAGGCCGCTCGGCGCTGCTGGAAGTCGATGGCCAACGCCTGCTCGACGAACCGGCGCTGGCCCATGAAGTGTTCGGTCCGGCCGCGTTGCTGGTGACGGTCAACGATGAGGAAGAATTGCTGGCGGTCGCCCGTTCGTTCAAAGGCCAACTGAGTGCGGCCATTCACCTCGAAGACCGCGATCTGGATCTGGCCCGGCGCCTGCTGCCGATCCTCGAACGCCGCACCGGGCGCATCGTGGTCAACGCCTTTGCCCATCCTCAGGAAGTGACTTTCGCCACCGTGCACGGCGGGCCGTTCCCGGCCACTTCGGACAGTCGCTTCACCTCGGTCGGCATGACCTCGATCGAGCGCTTTTTGCGGCCGGTGGCGTATCAGGGCTTTCCGGATACGTTGCTGCCGGAGGTGTTGCGCGGCGGTAATCCGCTGCAGCTACCGCGTCTTGTCGATGGCCAATAAACCCGTCCCGGTTCGGCGCAATACCGAACCGGGACGCAGGTTCAAATTCGCGCCAGCCATTCATGCCCCGGGTGTACCAACGCCAGTTGCTCCATCAACCATTGTCGCTCCCTGGGCGAAAGCCTGGGCAAGGTGAGATTGAAATCGGCTTGATCCTTTGCCCTGAGGTGTTTGGCCTTGAACAACAGAATGGCCGCAGGCCTGAGGTAGGGAATGCCCGCATCGTTGGTGCAGACCATTTCACTGCGCTCGCCAGTGATCGACGTATCGCGCTTGTAAACCCATCTGTCTGGCGTTCCGGGTTCGATCATCATGTCGACCCGCCAGACTTGCGCCTCGGTATCAAAACACCAGACCTGAAAAATGTCGGAAGCAGGTTCGCGATTGGATGCCAGTAGCTCGAAGACGCCGTCCTTGACCGCATAGAAATCCAGATGCCCCAGCGCCTCGCGAAACACCGGGAAGTCTTCGCGCAGGATGGTGAATTCAAGATCTTCATGCGCTCGGGTTTGCCGCCCCTGCCAGACATCAAGTGCCCATCCGCCGACGATGCACCAAGGCCGATCGATGTGTTCGAGTCGCTGGAATAAATCAGTAGGTGTCCAAGGGCTCCATGCCGCTTGATCCGGCAGGTGTTCCTGAGCCGTCATTCGCCGTTCTCCATGTCCTTGGCTTTATCCGGACATTGAAACAAAAAAGTGCCGGGCTCGCTTGAGCCCGGCACTTCTTTTTTACAGCCATTGGCCTGACGGATAGATCAGGCCGGCACACCCAGAATGATGTGCGAAGCCTTGATCACCGCCGTCGCGCTGACGCCCGCCGCCAGGCCCAGTTCGTTCACCGCGTCGCGGGTCACGATCGAATAGACCTTCGAGCCGCCGGCCAGCTCGATCACCACTTCGGCGTTGACGGCGCCATCGGTCACGCTCAGCACCTTGCCTTGCAGGCAGTTGCGGGCCGACAGGCGAATGCCGTCGGACTCGGTCATCAGCATCACCCAAGGCGCCTTGACCAGCGCAACGGCTTCTTTGCCCACCGCGATGCCCAGGCTCTTGAGGCTGGCCAGGGTCACGACCGCGACCAGTTTTTCGCCGCCCGGAAGGGTCAGGACGACTTCCGCATTGACCGAGCCTTCCTGAACCTGGCTGACCTGACCTTTGAAAACATTGCGGGCACTGACTTTCATGATGGACGTCCTTTTTTTGACTTTGGAGTTAGGAAACGGCCTGCATCATCTGAGCAAGCGCTATGTAGTTACAACTACAGCGCTACACCTGAATGAACATTGACTCCTGACTCTAGCACCGCCAATGTGAATCAGATCAGCAGGTCTTCATAGAAGGCGCCATAGGGAAGCTCAGGGTGTTCGATCTGGATTTCGAGGATCCACACACCGGCATTCGGAGCCTGATCGAAATCACCGAGATTGCCGCCCCGATAAATCGCATGTGGAAAATCGCTGACCCGGTGGCCCTTGATGTCCAGGTTCAGTTTCCAGCCCATCGCCTCGGCCTGATCGGTGGCGTAGCGATACAGTTCGACACCGGTCACGCCCTTGCGCCAGAAGGCTTCGACCTTGTCGAAGAGTTCTTTGGAGGCCGCCGCGCAAGCGATCATTTGCGGATCGGACCCGGTAACGAACGTCGCCCCGGCATCGCCTTCATGGCCTTCCCAGACCACGCCCATGTCGATGAAGAAAATGTCTTCCTCGCCCAGCACCGGATCGCCTTCGGAGCGCTCCTTGAAGGTCTTCAGTGTGTTGGCACCGAAGCGGATCAACAGCGGATGCCAGATCCGGTCCATGCCCAGTTCAACGAGGATCTCTTTGCCACGGGCATGGGCTTCCGATTCGCGCATGCCGGGCTTGATCACCTTGGCGATCTCGTCCACGGCCTTCCAGGTCAACTGCTGGGCGTGGCGCATGGTTTCCAGCACAAAACGCTCACCTACTGCTTCTTTGCCGCTCAGGGCTGTGGTCATCGCTGATTCCTTCTGGCTAATCGCGCATCGCTTGCGCTGTATAGTTTTTTATATTGCGAAACAGGACGCCTAAGATACAACCATGACACAAAGTGTCAATTCTCTTCTGCACGCACCACGCCGCGCTCCTCGAGCAAGCGCACAAACATGCTCAGACTGCGAGACACCGTGCCCCGGCGCCACACCAGCCACGTGGTCAGATAGCGAAAATCCGCCGCCAGCGGCCAGACACTCACCGTCGCGCAACCGGGCATGCTCTGCAACATGCTGCGCGGCATCAGGGCCAGACCGGCGCCCGCACTGACGCAGGCGAGCATGCCGTGATAGGACTCCATTTCGAAGATCTTGCCGGGTACGGCAGCGTCGGTGCTGAACCATTTTTCGAAGTGATGGCGATAGGAACAGTTCGAGCGGAATGCATAGATGTTCTCACCATTCACGTCCGCAGCGCGTTTGATCGGCCCGTGATGAAGCGGCGAGATGATGACCATTTCCTCTTCGAACGCCGGGATGCCTTCCAGCGCCGGGTGCAACACCGGGCCGTCGACGAACGCTGCCGCCAGGCGCCCGGAAAGCACACCGTCGATCATTGTCCCGGACGGCCCGGTCGAAAGGTCCAGATCGACCTTTGGATGTTGCTGGTTATACGTCGCCAGCAAACCGGGAATGCGTACCGCCGCCGTACTTTCCAGTGAGCCCAGCGGGAACGCGCCTTGCGGTTCCTCGCCAGCCACCGTGGCTCGCGCTTCCTGCACCAGATCGAGAATGCGCCGTGCGTACTCGAGAAAACTCCAGCCGGCTGGCGACAGGCGCAAGCGGCTTTTCTCGCGGATGAACAGGTCGACGCCCAGATCCTCCTCCAACTGCTTGATGCGCGTCGTCAGGTTCGACGGCACGCGATGGATCTGCGCCGCCGCCGCACTGATGCTGCCGTGCTCGGCAACAGCCTTGAAGATTTCCAGTTGCACGAGATCCACAGTCATTCTCCAATCGTGAAAGAAACGATCTTTATTATTCAGTTTCCAGAAATCAAACGCCACCCTACTCTGAGCGCATCCACTGACCTCGCAGGACGATGCCATGAGCCCGATTTCCAGCCAGACCCACGCCATCTCGATCAACCCCGCCACTGGCGAGCAGATCGGTCACTACGCCTTCGAATCCGCCGAGGCCCTCGATGCCGCGCTGACCCGTGCCGCGTTCGGTTTCGGCAAATGGAAACGCAAGCCGCTGCAAGACCGCTCCCGCGCCCTGACCGCACTGGCCGGCGCCCTGCGTGACAGCAGCGAAGCGATGGCGACCATGATCACCCAGGAAATGGGCAAGCCGATCGCCCAGGCCCGTGGCGAAATCGAGAAGTGCGCCAAGCTTTGCGAGTGGTACGCCGAACACGGCCCGGCCATGCTCAACGCCGAAGCAACGCTGGTCGAAGGCGGCAAGGCGCGCATCGAATACCGTCCGCTGGGGCCGATCCTCGCCGTGATGCCGTGGAACTTCCCGATCTGGCAGGTCCTGCGCGGTGCAGTCCCGGCGCTGATTGCCGGCAACACCTACGTGCTCAAGCATGCGCCGAACGTAATGGGCAGCGCCTATCTGTTGCGCGACGCATTCACTCGCGCCGGTTTTGCCGATGGCGTGTTTGAAGTGATCAACGTCACCCCGGAAGGCGTGTCCACTGCCATCGCCGACCCGCGCATTGCCGCCGTGACCCTGACCGGCAGCGTCCGCGCCGGCATGGCCATCGGCGCGCAGGCCGGTGCTGCACTGAAGAAATGCGTACTGGAACTGGGTGGTTCCGATCCATTCATCGTGCTCAACGACGCCGATATCGATGAAGCCGTACAAGCAGCAGTGATCGGTCGTTACCAGAACTCCGGCCAGGTCTGCGCCGCCGCCAAACGCCTGATCATCGAAGAAGGCGTGGTTGAAGAGTTCACCCGCAAATTCGTCGAAGCCACCCGCCAGTTGAAGATGGGCGATCCGTTGTCTGCCGAGAACTACATCGGCCCGATGGCCCGCTTCGATCTGCGTGACGAACTGGATCAACAAGTGCGCGACACCCTGGAAGAAGGCGCCACCCTGCTGCTCGGCGGCGGCAAAGTAGAGGGTTCGGGCAACTACTACGAGCCGACCGTATTGGCCGACGTCACCGACCGCATGACCTCGTTCAAACAGGAATTGTTCGGCCCGGTAGCCTCGATCATCACCGCTCGCGACTGCGCTCACGCTGTGGCCCTGGCCAACGACAGCGAGTTCGGCTTGACCGCCACGATCTACACCGCCAACGTCGCCCTGGCCCAGCAGCTGACCAGCGAGCTGGAAACCGGTGGTGTGTTCATCAACGGCTACTCCGCCAGCGACCCGCGCGTGACCTTCGGCGGCGTGAAGAAAAGCGGTTTCGGCCGCGAGCTGTCGCACTTCGGCGTGCGCGAGTTCTGCAATGCGCAGACCGTGTGGCTGGATCGCCACTGATCCGCTGAAAAAAAGCCCGGAAGCGTTTTGCGCTTCCGGGCTTTTTCATTTACGCCGCAGCCTGTTGTGGTTCCGATACCGTCCGTTCCTTGCTCAACAGCCCTAACACCACGGCTGCCGACGCGAGGGTGATGATCGTCAGGATGTGCAGCAGATACTGGAACGCCGAGGCGTAACCCTGCACCAGCCGGTCGTTAGCCAACCCCGGAACTGTGTTGATCGCATGGGCCATGTCACCGGTCGTCACCCGGTGTGCAGTCTCGGCAATCAGCGCGGCGTCTGCTCCGCTGACCACTCCCTGCAAATCGGTATGCAGCAGCGAGGCAAGAATCGCCGCCACGCTGGCCAGTGCAATCCCCTCACCCGCCACCCGCACCGTGTTGAAGATCCCGGCCGCCATGCCGGCGCGCTCTTTCGGCACCACGCTGACCGACAATCCATCCATCAATCCCCACGGCAGACCCGCGCCAATCCCGATCAACACCATCGACACCACCAGCGCGAACTTCGGCTCGCCGACGTTGTACAAGCTCAGCCAGTGCAGCCCCACGGCGGCAATCAAGAAACCCACGCCCGACAAAATACCGGCCGAAACAAAACGGGCCATCGAAGCCGCAAGCATCGGCACCACCAGCATCGGCGCCGACAACGCCAGCAACAACAGGCCTGCATCGATTTCACTCAAGCCTTCGACGCCGATAAACCGCAGCGGCAGCATGACCACCAGCACGATGTAGCAAAAGCAGGTGCCAATCGGCAGCATCTGCACACCGATGAAGCGCGGAAAACGGAACAGGGTCAGATCGAGCATCGGGCGTTTGACACGCATTTCGATGATGACGAACAGCGCCAGCAACAACGCCGAAACACCCAACAGACCCACCACCAACGGACTGCCCCAACCGCTTTCGGGGGCCTGGATTACACCGAACGTGAACAGCGCCAGCATCGAACTGAACGTCACACTACCCGGCCAGTCGAGACCGGCGGCGTCGGGGTCGCGGGTCTCACGCATGCGCGGCAGACCGAAGACCATCGCAATCACACCGATCAACGCCGTGAAGACAAAGATCGCACGCCAGTTGAACGCCTCGATCAACGCCCCGGCCACCAACGGCCCGAACGCCAGGCCGATGCCAAACGTAGTACCGAGCATGCTGTAGGCACGGGTGCGCGCATGACCTTCGAATTCCTGCGCCAGCGCTGCCGAACCACTGGCCAGCGCCGCCGCCCCGGCCACGCCCTGAATCGCTCGTAAAACGTCGAGCCAGAACACCGAAGGCGCCAGACTCTGGGCAATCGACGCCCCGGTGAACAACAGCATGCCGGCGGTGAACAGGCGCTTGCGCCCATAGACATCAGCCAACGCCCCCGCCGCCATCAGCAGACTGCCGAACGACAACATGAACGCATTGGTGATCCAGGTCAGCGCCACCGGGCTACCGCCCAGGTCACGGCCGATGGCCGGCGTCGCCACCGCGCCACCGGTAAAACTTAACGGAAGGACCAGTGCCGACAGGCAAATGGCTGCGAGGATCAGCAGTTTGTCGCCCTCGCCATGGGGCTGGGAGATGGTTGTCATGATTTCATCCAATGAAAAGAGAATGAGGCTGCGATCAACAGAGCGCAGCCTGCGATGGCTTCAACGGGGGGAGTCAGTCCTTGAAGTCCGTGGACAGCGCCAGCGCATTCCACTCCGCCAGTTCCTGTGCCACCAATCGATTCTTCGCTTCGATCCGCGCGACGGTGTCGCTGCCCAATGCCAACCGTTGCGGCGGGTTCGGCGCATTGACCAGCGCCAGCATGGCTTCGGCAAACTTCACCGGATCGCCCGGCTGCGCATGGTTGGCGGCTTCGGCGAAAGTGCGCATCTTGCCGACGGTTTCGTCGTAGTCCGGCAGCACCAGCGCGGTCTTGACCAGCGATTGTTCATCGAGGAAGTCCGTGCGGAAGAAGCCCGGCTCGACCACCGTGACATTGATGCCCAATGGCGCCAGTTCCTGATGCAGCGCTTCGCTGATGCCTTCCACCGCGAACTTGGTGGAGCCGTAGACACCCCAGCCCATGTAGGCCTGATAGCCGCCGATGGACGAGATGTTGATCACCCGCCCGCTGCGCTGGGCGCGCATGTGCGGCAGTACGGCGCGAGTCACGTTGAGCAGGCCGAAGACGTTGGTGGCGAACAGGCGCTCGGTTTCGCTGGCGCTGGTTTCCTCCACCGCGCCCAGTACGCCGAAGCCGGCATTGTTGATCAGCACATCAATGCGGCCGAAACGCTTGATGCCTTCCGCCACCGCTTGGTGTGCCTCTTCTTCGCGAGTGACCTCCAGGCGCACCGCCAGCAGGTTCGGGTGCTCGCCGAGGCGGTCGGTGATGTCTTGCGGATTGCGGGCGGTGGCAATCACGGCGGCACCGGCACGCAGGGCATGTTCTGCGATGAGGGTGCCAAAACCACGGGAAGCTCCGGTAATCAGCCAGGTACGCATAGCAACTCCTCCTGTCAGTGACCCTGGCGTTATTGCCGGGCCTTCTCAATGAGTTGATGCGACTTTAAAGCCGTGCTACTGATGTGATAATCCCAACAAAATTACATGACTTTATGAAAGGCATTCATCAATGAAAAACCCGTCCACGGCGGATCTGTCGATCTTTCTGAGCATCGCCCAGCATCTGAATTTAAGTCGTGCTGCGGTGGATCTGGGCCTGACACCTTCGGCGCTGAGTCACTCGTTGCGTGCTCTGGAAAACCGCCTCGGCGTGAGGCTGTTCAATCGCACCACCCGCAGCGTTGCCCTGACCGAGGCCGGTGAGCGTCTTTACGCCCGGTTGAAACCGGCGTTTCGCGATATCGAAGATGCGCTTGAAGACCTCAACCATTTTCGCGACAAGCCTTCGGGCAATCTGCGCATTACCTGCGGGCGCCAGGCGTGCGAGCTGGTGCTGCTGCCGATTGCCAGCGAGTTCCTGCAGGCTTATCCGGACATTCGTCTGGAAGTGGTCGAAAGCGATGCGCTGCTGGATATCGTTGCCGCTGGATTCGATGCCGGCGTGCGTTTCGGCAATCGGCTGGAGGCGGACATGGTGTCTTTGCCCATCGGACCGAACATGCGTTCGGTGGTAGTGGGTTCGCCGGCGTTTTTCCAGCGGCATCCCGCGCCACAGAAACCGGAAGACCTGCATGCCCTGCCCTGCATCCGTCACCGGTTCCCGAGCGGTTCGATGTACCGCTGGGAATTCGAACGTGGTGGCATTGAACAGGAAATCGAAGTCAACGGGCCGCTGACCCTGGGCGATGTCAGCCTGATGGTCGGCCCGGCGCTGCAAGGCCTGGGACTGGCCTATGTGTTCGAAGACATGGTCAGCGAGCACCTCGCGGCCGGGCGTCTGGTGCAAGTGTTGGCGGACTGGTGCCCGTACTATCCGGGGCTGCATCTGTATTACCCGAGCCGGCGCCATGTACCGGCGCCGCTCAAGGCTTTCATCGACTTTGCCCGCAACGTTCGCGACGGTAAAACGGGATAGCTACAGATACTTCAACCAGGCGATGTCCCGTCGCCGAGCCTTCAATGCCGAGAACCAGCGCACGGCCGGAAACAACCCGACCGCCAGCACCATCGCCGCCAGCCACACCGCCGCCACCGTCGAGAAACCGAAATAACTGCCCTGATTGAGCCCGACCAATGCCACGCCAATCAGGTACAGCACCTTCAGCGCATACAGGTGCAGCAGATAGAAAAACATCGGCGCCGAACCGAACACCGTCAGCCAGCGAATCCAGCGTCGATCCTGCGCACGCTCGAACACCAGCAACAGCAGCAGCCCGACGCTCACCGTCAGCGTGATGAACAACAGCGACGGCGGGTACTTGGTGATGTTGAAAAAACTCATCAGGGTTTGCAGGCTGCTGTCATTGAGCGACCACGGTTTCTCGCCGTAACCGTTGACCAGCCGCAGCGCCACGAAACCCATCAGCCCGGCGATGCCAACGATCAGCAAACGCCGCTGGCGCACACCCGCATCGGCCATTCGGGCAAACCATGGCCCCAGCGCGTAACCCAGACCGATCACACCGATCCACGGCAGTAGCGGGTACGAAGTACGCAGGCGCAAAGATTCGCTGACTTCGATCCAGCCCCGGTCATGCAGGATTGCCCAAGGCACGTGCAGCGCCGACTCCGTTCCGAAGTGCAGACCGTCGAGCAGGTTGTGTCCGGCGATGATCGCCAGGCTCAGCGTCAACAATAGCCAGCGAGGCAGCCAGACCAGCAGCGACAGCGCGATCATGCTCAGGCCGATCGCCCAGATCACTTGCAGGTAGATCACGCTCGGCGGCAGCTGGAACGTCCAGGCGAAATTCACCAGGGTGAATTCGAGCACCACCAGGAACAAACCACGCTTGAACAGAAAGGCACTGACGTCAGCCTTGCCGTCGTACTTCTCCCCGAACAGCCACGCCGACAACCCGGTCAGCAGCACGAACACCGGCGCGCAGAGATGCGCCAGGGTGCGACTGAAAAACAGCGCCGGCTCGGTGCTGGCGATGTCCATCGGATCGGACACCTGACGATGCAGCAGAAAGGTTTCGCGCACGTGATCCAGCAACATGAACAGAATGACCAGGCCGCGCAGCGCATCAATGGACAGCAGCCGGCCAGTCGCCGGCGGGACGTTTCGGGGAACAGCAAGGGTCATGAAGGGTTCGCAATCGAGTGAAGAGTTCGACCGGGCCGTGTGCAAACGGCCCGACTATTTGCGTTACCTTATAACATGAAAAGTCGCTTCAATTGCTAACGGTTCTCAAGCCGTTTGCAGTTGCTCAAGCAGCACCTGCAACGGATGACGCACCGCCCGGTCGGCCTGGCGCTTGACTTGGCTGCGGCACGAATAGCCGGTCGCCAGTGCTTCGCCCCGCTCTGCCGGTGCCTCGATCTGCTTCGCCCAGGACTGCTCGTAAATCACCGCCGAGGTGTCGCGATTGCGCGCTTCGTGCCCGTAGGTGCCGGACATCCCGCAGCAACCGGTGGCCTGGGTTGTCAGCTTCAAGCCGACGCGTTCGAACACTTGCTCCCATTGCCGGGTGGCGGCGGGCGCGTTGGTCTTCTCGGTGCAATGCGCGAGCAGGCGGAAGCTTTCGCCATTCTGTGAATCCGTCCGTTGCGGCATGACTTTCAGCAGCCACTCCTGCACCAGCGCCACTTCCGGGCATTGCTCCATCCCCGGCACCTTGAGGTACTCCTGGCGATAAACCAGGGTCATCGCCGGGTCGAGCCCCACCAGCGGCACGCCGATCTCGGCCAGAGCACGCAATTGCCCGGCATTGCGCAACGCCGCGCGATTGAACGCCGAGAGGAAACCCTGCACATGCAGCGGCTTGCCGTTGGCGCTGAACGGCGCCAGATAAACCTGATAACCCAGTCGCGAAATCAGTTCGATCAGATCCGCCAGCAATGGCGCCTCGAAATACCGGGTGAACGCGTCCTGCACCAGCACCACACTGCGTTCGCGTTGCGCCTGAGTCAGCGCCGAAAGCACCTCGACCGACGCCGGTTGGACCTGCCAGCGACGCATGGCTGCGTGGAAATCGAAACGGCTGAGCAACGGCACATCGACCATGCCACCAAGGCGCTCGATCAAGCGACGGCTGAACGAAGCCCCCATCAAACCGTTGTAGAGAAACGGAATCCGCGCCATATACGGAATCGTGTATTCCAGCGAGGCAATCAGATAATCCCGCGCGGGCCGCAGGTAACGGGTGTGGTACAGCTCGAGAAACCGCGAACGGAAATCCGGCACGTTGACCTTCACCGGGCACTGCCCCGCGCAGGACTTGCACGCCAGGCAGCCGGCCATGGCGTCGTACACCTCGTGGGAGAAGTCTTTTTCCTGCGCACGGCTGTTGCGCCAGCGCTGCAGCAATGTGCTGAAAAACGGCGGACGACGACTGGCATCAGACAACACATCAACACCCGCCTCGCCCTGCAAACGCAGCCATTCACGAATCAGCGAGGCACGGCCCTTGGGCGATTGCGCACGCTGTCGAGTGGCTTTCCACGACGGGCACATCGCATCGTCGGGATCGAAGTTGTAGCAGGCGCCATTGCCGTTGCAGTGCATGGCCGCGCCGTAATCCTGCCAGACTTTCTCGTCGATCTGCCGGTCCAGTTCGCCGCGCAGAGTCACTTCGTCGATCTTCAGCAATGCCGCGCCGGGAATATTCGGCGTGGCAATCTTGCCCGGATTGAACTGGTTGAACGGATCGAACGCCGCCTTCAAGGCTTGCAACGCCGGGTACAGCTCACCGAAGAAGGCCGGCGCGTATTCCGAGCGCAGGCCCTTGCCGTGCTCGCCCCACAGCAGACCGCCATATCGCTGGGTCAGCGCAGCGACGCCGTCGGACACCGGTCGCACCAGTGCCGCTTGTTGCGGGTCCTTCATGTCGAGAATCGGCCGCACGTGCAGCACGCCGGCATCGACGTGGCCGAACATGCCGTATTGCAGATTGTGGCTGTCGAGCAGTTCGCGCAGCTCGGCGATGTACTCCGCCAGATGTTGTGGCGGCACGGCGGTGTCTTCAACAAATGGTTGCGGCCGCGCTTCACCGGCAACGTTGCCGAGCAAACCCACCGCTCGCTTGCGCATGCCGTAGACCCGATTCACCGCCGCGTGACCGACGGCCAGCGTATGGCCCAAGCGCTCGACTGTGGCGTCGGAGCCCAGGTGGCGGACAAAATCCTCGACCCGGCCTTGCAGTTCCTCGGGATCGTCGCCGCAGAACTCCACCAGATTGATCCCCAGCGTTGGCCGCTCGGCGCTTTCCGGGAAATACTCGGCGACGCCATGCCAGACGATGTCCTGCATCGCCAGCAACAGCACTTTGGAGTCGACGGTTTCGATCGACAGCGGCTTGAGCGCCATCAACGCCCGCGCATCGCGCAAGGCATCCATGAAGCCGGCGTAGCGGATGTTCACCAGCATCGTGTGCTTGGGGATCGGCAACACGTTGAGCTTGGCCTCGACCACAAACCCCAGCGAACCTTCGGCACCGCACAGCACGCTGTTGAGGTTGAAACGGTTGTCGGCCTCGCGCAGGTGCGCCAGGTCGTAGCCGGTCAGGCAGCGGTTGAGGTCGGGGAAGGTTTGTCGGATCAGTTCGCCCTGCTCATCGATGATCTGCCGCGCGCAACGGTACACCTCGCCGGCCCGCCCCTCACGGGCGCATTCCGCCGCCAGCTCACTTTCTTCCAGCGGACGGCCGTGCAATCGCTCGCCACCGCGCAGGACCATGTGCAATTCCAGAACATGGTCACGGGTCTTGCCGTAGGTGCAACTGCCCTGGCCGCTGGCGTCGGTGTTGATCATGCCGCCAACGGTGGCGCGGTTCGACGTCGACAGTTCCGGGGCGAAAAACAGCCCGGCGGATTTCAGTGCCGCGTTGAGTTGATCCTTCACCACACCGGCCTGCACCCGCACCCAACGCTGTTCAACGTTGATTTCGAGGATGCGGTTCATGTGGCGCGACAGGTCGACGACGATGCCATCGGTCAGCGATTGCCCGTTGGTGCCGGTGCCGCCGCCGCGAGGCGTAATCACGACTTTCTGGTAAGCCGGTTCGGCGATCAGGCGTGCCAGCAGCGCCACGTCATCGGCGTCGCGCGGGAATACCGCCGCTTGCGGCAAGCGCTGATAGATCGAGTTGTCGGTGGCCAGCACCACGCGGCTGGCGTAGTCAGCGCTGATTTCGCCACGAAAACCGTTGGTTTCAAGGGCTTTGAGAAAGTGTTGGTAATCGGTGTTCAACGCGGTGGAAGGCGACAGCTGGGCAATCATCGGGCGTGCAATCTCGGTCAAAAACGGGCCGTGTGGCGGTGAACAGTTGTGCGCAATGAATGATTGCGTCACGCTCCCGCCATCTCATAGGCCTTATGTTCATTGCAGAGCGATGCCGGGACAACCGTAAAATCGACCCGCAATCCATGACTAAAACGAATGAATCCGCGAACCCTCACCCCCTCGATGTCGTTGCTGCTGGCGTTTGAAGCCGCCGCACGCCATGAAAGCTACACCCGCGCCGCCCACGAACTGTCGCTGACCCAGAGTGCAGTCAGTCGTCAGGTGCAGATTCTGGAAAAGATGCTCGGCATGCGCCTGTTCAGCCGTGAAGGCCGCCGGGTGATCCTCACCGACGTGGGGCGCATGTATCAGCGCGAACTGTCCGAAGCCCTCGGGCAGATCCGCAGCGCGACGTTGCAGGCCATGGCGTTTGGCTCGGGGATTCACAGCCTGCGCCTGGCGACCTTGCCGACTTTCGGCTCGAAATGGCTGCTGCCGCGCCTGAAGGATTTCTACACCGCGCACCCGGGCATGACCGTGCACCTGCATTCGCGCATCGAAGCCATCGACTTCGACACCAGCGAAATCGACGCGGCGATTTGTGTCGGCGGCGGTGACTGGCCGGGGCTGACCGCCCACCGCCTGCACACCGAAGAACTGGTGGTGATCGCCAGTGCGCAATTGTCCGACGCCGAACGTCTCGCGGCCAACAAGGATATCGCCGGGCAGCTTCTTCTCAATGTCAGCAGCAATGCTCAGGCGTGGTCCGAGTGGTTCAGCCATCACGCCCTGCCCCATCGCAGCATGCGCATCGGGCCGAGCTTCGAGATGACCTCGCACTTGATCCAGGCCGTGCGCGCCAATATCGGCATCGGGCTGGTGCCGAGGATTCTGGTGGAGGATGAATTGCACAACGGTGAGTTGCTGCAACTGGGTGAACCGATCAGCAGCCGGCGCAGCTATTACCTGGTGTACCCGGCGCGTAATGAATCATTGGCGTCGTTGAAGGCGTTTCGGGATTGGCTGGTGCAGACGCTTTGAGAGGATGCCGGCCCGTAATGGGCCGGCATTCAAAGCCTAGTGCATGCTGGAAAGTGGCTTGCGATCAACTGTCACTGGGCATTACGCATCCTGCAGAATCAGATCCGCACCCTTCTCCGCCACCATCAGCACCGCCGCATGGGTGTTGCCCGACGTCACGTTGGGAAAGATCGACGCATCGACAATTCGCAGCCCGTCAAGGCCATGCACCTTGAGGCGCTTGTCGACCACCGAACTCTGCTCGTCCGCACCCATCGCGCAGGAGCCGCACAGGTGATAGATCGAGCCACAGTTGTCACGGAAGTACTGGAGCATCTGCTCGTCGGTTTCCACTGCCGGCCCCGGCAAAACTTCATCGACCGTGATGCCCCTCAATGACGGAGCGCCCATGATCTTGCGCATCAGGCGACTGCCCTGGATCACCTCGTCGATGTCCTTTTGCGTGCTCAGGTAGTTCGGGTCGATCAACGCCGCATCACGGGGATTCTTCGAAGCAATCGTGATGTGACCACGACTGGTCGGGCGGCACGGGTTAAAGCACAGCAGGAAACCTGAATACGGCTCGGGCTTGAGGCTGGCCTTGTTGTTTTTCGGAATCTGGTACGACAGCGGATTGAAATACAGCTGCAGGTTCGGATGGCTCTGCTCCGCGTTGCCACGGAAGAATCCGCCAGCCTGATTGACGCTCATCGCCAGCGCGCCCTTGCGGGTCAACAGGTACTTCACGCCGAGTTTGAACTGGCCGAACAGCGAGCTCAGCTCATCGTTCAGGGTCGGGATATTGGCCTTGTAGTAGTAGCTGACGCACAGGTGATCCTGCAGGTTCTGCCCTACCGCCGGCAGGTGTTTCACCACCGGAATCTGATGTTTCGCCAGCAAGGCACGATCCGCCACGCCGGACAGTTGCAGGATCTTCGGCGTATCGACCGCACCAGCGCACAGGATCACTTCCTTGCGCGCCGTGAAGGTCCTCACCACGCCATGCTGGGTGATGGAAATGCCGGTGGCGCGCTGCTGGCTTTCATCGAACAGGACACGGTCGACCAACGCGTAATGCTCGACCGTCAGGTTCGGCCGGCTCAGCGCCGGGTGCAAATGGGCGAAGCTGCTGGAGCTGCGCTGACCGTTGCGAGTGTTGACGTCATAGATGCCCGCGCCTTCGAATTTCGGCCCGTTGAAATCGTCGCTGCGTGGATAGCCGAGCTCATCGCAACCCTTGAGAAACACGTCGCAGATCGGGTGGGTCTGGCCGGCCATCGGGGTGATGCTGATCGGGCCGCTGCCGCCGTGGTATTCGCTGTCGCCCAGCGGATGGTTTTCCAGTTTGCGGAAGTACGGCAGCACATCCTTGAAGCCCCAGCCATCGTTGCCGTTGGCCGCCCAGTCGTTGAAGTCATGGGCCTGACCACGCACGTAGATCATCGCGTTGATCGAACCCGACCCGCCCTGGACCTTGCCGCGCGGGGCGTAGATTTCGCGATTGCCCAACTGCTTCTGCGGCTGGCTGTAGTACATCCAGTTGAAGGTCGGGTTGTAATACATTTTGGCGAAGCCGACCGGGATCTTGAACCACAGGGAACTGTCCTTGCCGCCCGCCTCCAGCAGCAGCACCGTGTGTTGGCCCGAGGCCGAGAGCCGATTGGCCAGCACGCAGCCAGCGGCGCCTGCGCCAGCGATGATGTAGTCGTATGTCATGCACGGTTACCGCGTAAGTCTTTTTATCGAACCCGCCCGTAGCCGGGCGGGGAAATCCCGTCAGCCCTTGGCCGGCGATGTGTCTTTGACGTCGGCCGGGGTCGGGGCCATTTGCAGGTGCAGGCGCTCGCCGGTGTACGGCGAATGCTTGCGCACCACGTCCATGTTCAGCTCCACGCCCAGGCCCGGCTCGGTGGACGGAATGATGTAGCCGTCCTCCCACTGCAACGGTTTTTTCAGGACCTCGGCGTGGAAGCCGCCCCAGGTCTCGATGCTTTCCTGGATCAGGAAATTCGGCGTACAAGCCGCGAGCTGGAAACTCGCTGCAGCACCAATCGGCCCGTTGTACAGATGCGGGGCGATTTGCGCGTAATAGGCTTCGGCCATGCTGGCGATCTTCTTGCCTTCGAGCAGGCCGCCGCAGCGCGCCACGTTCATCTGCAGAATCGACGCACCGCCGGCCTGCAACAGCTTGAAGAACTCGTACTTGGTGGTCAGGCGCTCACCAGTGGCAATCGGAATGCTGGTCTTGGCCGCGACTTGCGCCATGGCTTCTTCCTGGCCCGGCGGCACTGGCTCTTCGAACCACAGCGGGTCGTACTTCTCCAGGCGTTTGGCCAGGCGAATTGCCGAGGACGGAACCATTTGCCCGTGGGTGCCGAACAGCAGATCGCATTTGTTGCCCACCGCTTCGCGAATCTTGCGGCAGAAGGTTTCGCAGCGCTCCAGCACTTCCAGCGAGATCTGGTGCCCGGAGTACGCGGTGTACGGCCCGGCCGGGTCGAACTTCACGGCGGTAAAGCCCTTGTTCATGTTGTCGATGGCGCATTCGGCGGCCAGGTCCGGATCGTCGTAGTCGTACTCGCCACGGCTGTTGACCGGATACAGGTAGGTGTAGGAACGCAGGCGTTCGTGGACCTTGCCGCCGAGCAGTTCGTAGACCGGTTTGTTCGCGGCCTTGCCGATGATGTCCCAGCAAGCCATTTCCAGGCCGCTGACCACGCCCATCATGGTCAGGTCGGGACGCTGGGTGAAACCGCTCGAATAAGCCTGACGGAAGAAACGTTCGATGTGGTGCGGGTCCTGATTCAGCAGGTAGCGTTCGAACACGTCTTCGATGATCGGCAGCATGGCTTTGGGGCCGAAGGTTGCAGCGTAGATCTCGCCGACGCCTTCGATGCCGCAGTCGGTCTTGAGCTTGACGAACAGCCAGTACATGCCGCCGATGTGCGGTGGCGGTACAGCAACGATATGGGTTTCAAGGGCGACGATTTTCATCTCAGGCACCTGTCTTGTTCAAAGAGGTCTTGTTCAAGGATTTGCGATTGATCCGGGCACGCAGGGTCACGGCAGCCAGGGTGCCGATCAGACCGATAGCGGCGATGTAGCCGAAGTACAGCTGGTAGCCGAGGGCACCGGGGAAATGTTCAGTGAGGTAGCCGTTGATCAACGGGATAAAAGCATCCGGCATGTAACCGACCACCGAGACGATGCCGATGGCCAGTCCGGTGATGCGCAGCGGAATGTTGCAGCTGTCGAGGATCGCCCAGTACAGACCGCGAATCGCGTAGGTCATCAGGCCGATGAAAATCACTGTCGCGATCAGCAACCCCATGCTGTTGAGCGCCGGGAACACGATCAGCCCGACAATCGCCAGACTCGCCAGCAACAGCGCGACGATCAGTACCGAGATGTTCGAAAACTTGTCTCCCAGCCAGCCGCCACCGATGCCGCCGATCGGGCGCATCCACAGTTTGATGGTGGTGATGGTCCCGGCCATCACGGCGGTCAGGCCGCTGCCTTGCAGGTAGTCCGAGAAGCTGTAGGTGGCCCAGAAGATGTGATAACCGCAGAACACGATCGCGGTGACCAGCCACAGCTCAGGGATCTTCACCAAAGTCGCCAGATCAGTGAACAGGTTGAACTTACCCTTCTCCACCGGCGGCGTGTCCTCCATCGACTTCGGGTCCTTGATCAGCACCAGCACACAGCCGATGGCAATACAGGTGAAGGCGTAGAGGTAAACCACGTGCTTGAAACCTTCGGCGGTGGACTCGCCACGGGTTTCGGTGGCGTAGGCGAACAGCCCCAGCGCGACCGTCGCCAGCAATGCCTCGACCAACCCACGCCCGCCATCGAGGATGCCGAAGAATCGGCCCTGCTCGGTGTGATGGGCAATCATCTTCACGCGCTTGAGCACCGAGGCCCAGAACGTCAGGCCGGTGGTCAGACCCCAGCAACCGAAGATGATCATCAGCCCGGTCATCGACGGCGCCGTCGAGTACCACAGCCCCAGCACGCCGGTGGCCACCAGCGAGAAGAAAATCAGGAAACGCGGCGCGATACGGTCGGCCAGCCAACCGCTCGGCAAGTAGCTGAGGAGAAAGATCGTGCCAAGCATCGAGTACAGATAACCCAGCTCGCTGTGGTTGATCTGGAACACCTCGAGCATGGTGGTCTGGTAGACCTGGCGCAGGTACAGAATCGGATAGATCGCACCGGCGGCGAGCACCAGCAACATCAGTTGGAAATAGCGACTTCCCTTGTCGCTCTGGCTTTTCGAAGCCGAGTTGGAACCCTGAACAGCGGCAGCAGAGGATGCATGCTTGGACATTGAAGTGACCTCGGGCGACCCGTGCTCCGGGCGCCCCTGATAATTGTTTTTATAGGTGTAGCGTGAGGCGTGATGCGGTGGATCAGTACTTCATGACCACGAGTCGGGTCTGGGTGAATTCGAGCATGCCGTGCTTGCCGTCATCGCCGCCCAGGCCCGAGCGTTTCCAGCCGGCGTGGTAGCCCTGGTACGGATCGGCCGGGGTGCGATTGACGTACAACTCGCCGGCTTCGATGGCGTTGGCGACTTTCTGCGCGGTGCGGTAGTTCTCGGTGTACAGCACCGACGACAGGCCGAACTGGTGGTCGTTGGCCATGGCCAGCGCTTCGTCGATGTCGCGGTACTTGAGCACCGGCAGCACCGGGCCGAAGATTTCTTCCTGGACGATTTCCATGTCCTGACGGCAGCCGCTGAGCAGCGTCGGCGGGTAGAAATGCCCCGGGCCTTCAGGCAGCACGCCGCCGCTTTCGAGAACGGCGCCGTCGGCAATCGCGCGCTCGACCATGGCGTGGATGTTCTTCTGCGAACTGGCGTTGACCAGCGGGCCCATCAGGCTGGCGTCTGTGGCGCGGTCGCCGAACTTCACGGCAGCGATTTTCGCTTTGAGCAGCGCGAGGAAGCGGTCGTGAACGCTTTCCTGCACGTAGACCCGCTCCACCGCCGTGCACAACTGGCCGCAATGGGTGGTCTTGGAGGCGATGATTGCGCTCGCGGCGGCTTCAAGATCAGCGTCGGCCTCGATGATTGCCGGGGTCTTGCCGCCCAGTTCCAGCGACGGCTTGGCGATGTTGGTCTTGCAGTAATCGAGGACGATGCGCCCAGCGTTGACGCTACCGGTCAGGGTGATCAGGCCCACGGCTTTATGCGTGCAAACGGCTGCGGCGGTGGCGTGATCCATGGTCAGGATGTTGATCACACCGGCCGGCATGCCCGATTGCACCACGGCTTTGGCGATTTCGAATGCCGAGGTCGGGGTGTTGTTGCTCGGACGCACCACCACGGTGTTGCCAGCAATCAGCGCCGGAGCGATTTTGCGCAGCAAGGTGTAGACCGGGTAGTTGAACGGAATCAGGCACGCGACGACACCAATCGGCTCGCGGTGCAGGAACAGGTTTTCGTCGGGACTGTCGCTGGGAATGATCTCGCCTTCGATACGGCGCGCCCATTCGGCGTGGTAACGGGTGATCTGCGCGGCATAGCGGGCTTCGTTGCTGGCGTCGCTCAGGCTTTTGCCGGATTCGGCGGCCAGTGCGGCGCCGATGGCTTCGGCGCGATCTTCAAGGGCCGCAGCGAACGCTCGCAGGTGCTCGGCACGCTCGATGCTGGTGAGTTTGCCCCAGGTCTTCTGCGCCTTGGCGGCGGCATCGACTGCTGCCGTGGCTTCTTCGGCAGTGGCGGCCGACACCTGGCCGATCAACGCTTCGGTGGCCGGGTTGTAGACCGCGATCAGCGCCGCGCTGGCCGGCTCGATGAAGTGGCCGTTAACAAAATTTCGCTCGACTCGCATGTGCATCGCCCATCGTTTGTTTTTATCGATGCCGCCAGTCTTGTCATCGACAGCGGGTTCAACAAACGATTTATCCGGCGATCAAACATTCGAAAAAGGCACGTTACTCAGAAAATCGCCTTCGAAGGCTCAAGCTGGCGCTGCGCCAGCCAGATCTCTTCCTGCAACCACTGACTGAACGCCTGCAATTGCGGCATCTGCGTCTGTTCCGGGCGGGTCACCAGCCAGTAGGACTGGTGGCCTTCCACATGCACGTTGTGCACTTGGGTCAACTGCCCGCTGGCCAGCTCCGAGGCGACCATGTGCCAGTCGGCAATGGTGATTCCCAGACCATCGACCGCCGCCTGAATCGCCAAATCCAGCAGGTCGAATTCATAACCGCCCTGGGTATCGACACCGCTGATGCGCGCCGCGTCGAGCCAGTGTTTCCAGGTCAGGTAGCGCTGGTCCTCCCGGGCCAGCACATGCAACAGCGTCAGGCGATTGAGGTCGATGCCCTGATCGCCGCCCTCCCGCGCATACAGGGTCGGCGCGCACACCGCGATGTGCCGTTCCTGAATCAGCAGTGAACTGTCGAGCCCGTCCCACTCGCCGTCGCCAAAACGGATCGCGCAATCGAGGGTGCTGGTTTCCGCGAGACTGTCCTGCAAGCGGGTGGTGATGCTCAGCTCCAGCTCCGGATGCTGCTCGCGCAAACGCCCCAGGCGCGGCATCAACCAGCGGCTGGTGAAGGTTGGCGGTGCGTTGATGTGCAAGCGATTGGCGTGGGTTTTCTGCTGAATGCTGCGCACGGTCAGCTCGATCTTGTCGAACGACTGATGTAGCGCCCGCAGCAGAATCTTGCCGGCACCGGTCAATTCGAGATGGTGATGGCGGCGCTCCAGCAGACTCTCGCCGAGCTGCTCTTCCAGTTGCCGCACCTGACGGCTGACCGCGCTCTGGGTGACGTTGAGCAACTCGGCGGCGCGGGTGAAGCTGCCGGTGCTGCCGGCCACTTCGAATGCTTTGAGTGCATTCAGGCCGGGCATTTTGCGTTTCATACAAGGCACTCGAAAACCACTGACAAGGCGCAAAGCATCCCACGACATTGGCGAATTGTCCTACAGGATTTTCTGAGTAACATGCATTCGATGCAGGTTTCCCCACCGTTTTTATCGTTTGTTCAACAACCCGCAGATGGCAAAACTGCGCGGCATCTCTAATAAAAACAATCGAGAGCCGCTCCATGCCCTTCCCAGCCTCTTTGCGCCTGCGCACAACCTCAATCGCTCTGTTCTGCAGCTTTGCCGCCCCGGCCATGGCGGTCCAAGTCACCGACAATCTCGACCTTGGCGGCGCCATTCGTGCCCGCTGGGACGTGGACCCGGATCGCGACATCCAGAAGTTCGGCCTCGACACGGTGTTCCTCAGCGCCAAGTACAACTCCGATTCGTGGATCGGTGAGGCGCAGTACCGCTTCTACGGTCGCTCCTACCCGTACCAGTACACCAAGAACTACGGCGACATCCGTTTCGCCAAGTTCGCGTGGGTCGGCTACAAGTTCAATCCCGACCAGCAAGTGCAAGTGGGCCTGAACACCGTACCGTTCGGCTTGCAGCCGTACTTCGGCAGCACTTTCTACGAAACCCTGGGCAACGTCATCGGCCTGGAAGACGTGCAACAGATCGGCACCAAATACATCCAGCAAAGCGGCGACTGGAACATCCAGGCCGGTTACTACCTGCGTCCGGCCTGGCAAGGCAAAGGCACCAGCAAAGGCGTGACGTATTCGAGCGTGGTGTCCGAAGCCGACAGCTACGTGGCCGACGGCAGCAACAACCAGGAACGCAACACCGTGGTGCTGCGAGTAGCCAGGTCGCTGGATCTGGGGCCGTGGAAATCCGAGGTCGGGATCTCCGGCCTGACCTCGAGCATCGAGAACAAGGACACCAACAATGACGGCCGGCGCAACGCCGTGGCCGTGCACTACATGGGCAAGAACGGCCCCTGGGGTGTGCAGTTGCAGGCGGCGCGGCAGCAGATGTCGCCGCGCAACCCTGGCAGCGATGAAGTGGTGACCCTCGGTGGCTACGACGGCACTTACAACGTCGCCAGTCGCGGCAATCTGTACGTGGCTGATCTGAGTTACGACGTGGGCGGCAAATACTTGTTTGACCAGATCAGCGGGATCAAGCTCTACGCCAACTACAGCGCCTTCGACAAGTCTGCCAGCGGCTTCAAAACCTCCGAGCGGATGATCCTTGGCACCTCGTTCTCGGTCAGCAAGTTGTGGGTCGCGACCGAATGGCTGTTCGGCAAAAACGATCCGTACATAGGAGGCAGCAGCTACACCCAGAGCCTTGGCGCGGGGGGGCTGGATCAGTGGGAGAATCAGTTATATGTGAACGTCGGGTATTACTTCTGACGTTCGAAAAAATCGCAGCCAGGGCTGCGATTTTTTTTGCCTGCCCGTTGCGAATTCACCTTGCATCCGCGCCGCCCCGATAGTCAGATAGCCCTCACCCCAAAACTACAAAAACCGCCCGATCCGGAGTCCCGCCTCCATGCGTCAACTGCCCTCGCTCAACACCCTGCGTGTGTTCGAAGAAGTCGCCCGCCATCGCAGTTTCAGTCAGGCCGCCATCGGGCTGAACGTCACCCAGGGCGCGGTCAGTCGCCAGATCAAACAGCTTGAAGACTACCTCGGCGTGGCGCTGTTCGTGCGCACGCCTCAAGGGCTGTCGCTGACCGAAGCCGGCAGCAATCTTTCCCCGCATCTGGCCGAGGCCTTCGACCACATCGAGCGCGCCTTGCAAGCGGTGCGTGTGCCGAATCTGCGCCAGCGTTTGAAAGTGCTCGCACCGCCGACATGGGCCACACGCTGGCTGTCGCCGCACCTGCGCGCGTTCTGTCAGCGCTACCCGGACATCAACCTCAGCGTGACCAACCAGATCGGCCACGACAGCCTCACGGAAGTCGACTGCCACATCCGCTTCGGCCTCGCGGCAGCGCCCCACTGCGCCAGCCAATTGCTGGTGATGGAACGGCACATCGCAGTGGCCAGCCCGGAGCTGTTCAACGGCGATCAGCCGCCGGATCTGCGGGAATTTCCATTGCTGCACATCCTGCACGACGGCAAGCGCTTGAAGGTCTGGGAGAACTGGCTGGCAGCCATGGGCCGGGATGACATCGATGCCGGGCAAGGGCTGGAATTCAGCACCCTGGACCAGGTGATCCACACCACGCTGGCCGGCGGCGGCCTGGCGGTAATCGACCGACAGATGATCGAAAAGGAACTGGCCAACGGCAGCCTGCTGCCGATCACCCCGATTGAGGTGATCGGCCCTTATGGGTATTGGCTGGATGTGGCGAATGACAAGCAGGGGTTGTCGAAGGTGAAGCTGTTTACCGAGTGGCTTGATTCTGTACGAAATCCCTTGAAAAACACTCAGTGGACTCCCGAGAGTTGAGATTCCTTAGAGTTCGCAGCCATCGAAGAAAGGAATTCATTGATGGCAGAGCGGTATGAACTCTCCGATACTGCAACCGGTAATCCCACTGCGCAGCATGAAGTTGCAAGCCCAAACCGGGTTCACCCAGAATGTTTGACCGCCCCAAGTATCGGCAGCGCAACATCATCGAGCGAATGCTCGGCTGGCTGAAGGAAAACCGCCGTATCCTTACGCGCTTCGACAAACTCGCAACAAGTTCAGCGGCGATGGTCTTACTGGCTTGTGCCATGCGGTGTTTGAGCTTCTTGTTTTTTCAAATGAATTTTTTGCCCACCTAACAGCAATGTTGTCCCTACGCCAAATAAGCCAACAAAACACGTAGCTGCAACTATAATCAAAGTCAATGAGAAACCGTATAGATCCAATAGCCCACCAAAAACAGTATAGGAAATGCCGATAATAACGGAGTTAACTAAGTTTGCAACAGAGAGGCAAGATGCACGGATGCGCGACTCAACATTATCATGAATATAGGTTTCATATGAGGTCTCATAGATGGCAGGGAGCGACATAATTAGTAGAAATATTACAACTGAAGCGATTGTTCCGATGTCCAATGACAAAATAAAAAGAAGAAAAGTAACAATAACAGTAGTAGTGAACGCAATGATGCCGAGAGAGAACCTGGAACAAATAAAGCCGGCAGCCACGAACATGCCCGCCGATATAGCTTCAACGGCAGCATAAATACCAGCAATGACAGGAACTTCCAAGCCCTGCATAGAAAAAAATGGCTGACCATAGATAAACAAAGGGATTGTTGAAAGCTCGAACAAAGCATATCCAATAAATAAAGGCATAAGAAGAGCGCCTTTTTTAGAGCGAAAAAAACCAATTAACAAAGTGAAAATCCCCTCTGTTTTTTTGTCGCTCATAACGTTTGCTTTATTGGTACTCAGTGAAATAGACGGGAGCTTGATTTCGGGAATGAGTGTTACAACAATAGCGCCAAAAAGCTTTGATATCGCAAAGAAAATATATACGCTATTCCAAGACCAAGTGTCTTGCAATACGCCACCCAGCAGCATGGACAACCCTAATGATACTGCTCCAATGGCACGGGCACGCGATAGTATTTTAGGATACTCTTCAGCTCGATTTTCAGCTAGTAAGTTATCATACAATAACGCCCTGTCTGAACCGGAGCCCATAGCGATACTCGCGCCGAATAGGCAAAATATAATTGCGAAAGGAATAAAAGATGAAAACAGCAAAAAACCAATACCACTTATACATAACCCTAAGAAACCGATCATAAGAGAAACTTTGCGGCCATATCGATCTGCGAGCAAACCAGATGGAATTTCCAACGCTACGGAAGAAAAGAATAAAAAAGATTGAAGAACACCTATCTCCCCCTGTGTAATACCAAGTTGCAGCAAGTAAAGCACGAACAAACTTCTCTGAACATCCATGTTCATAAAAATTGACAAGGAATAATATAAATTATCATTTTTGTTTTTGAAATTACTTAATGCGCCCATTTTTATTCAAATACCTGTTTTTTTGTAAATTCAAAAGAGTTGAAATTTAAATTTAATGTGCATGCATCTGTTTTTGAAGGCCCCAATTTTGCCAAATACTGAAAAGCTTCCCACGCGATAAAGTTGGCAACAATCGAATTTGTTATTCCATTGGACGGAAACCGTGCAGGAACAATTGTTTTTTTACAAACGCTGCGCACCTCTCTTATCCAGCGTAAATAGGCCTGAAATGAAGATCTCTTTTTGAGAAGCGGCCCAAGGATACCGTTGTTAATACCAACGGCACCGAACAACGCCGATGTGCCTGCTTTTACTGCTGCGTTAGCGACGTAACTCTGAATAGCCCCTTTAGGCTCATCAGCGCAACAGATTATTAAATCCGCACCCTTCGCCAACTTCGCCAACTGTCTGCTGGACGTTATCTCAGCTATAACGGATGTTGCATCGATTACTTTTTGATTTTTCATTAATCGCTGAGCAAGTATGTCTGCTTTATATTGACCAATATCGTCTGAACCAAAAACAAATTGGCGATTAAGATTGTTCATGCTCACTGTGTCGAAATCAATTAAAACAAAAGATCCCACACCCGAACCGGCAAGACTTTGTGCGACTAAAGCTCCTGTACCACCGCATCCAACAACTACTATTGATGAGTTTTTTAGCATCTGGCTCATTTCTTGATTTGGTGCAACAGCCTCATTCCACGACCACTGCATAGTCTGTAACGGCGTCATCCCACAAGGCGGGGCAGTATGAATGAGATTAGCATCTCTTAGTTTTCGAAGAAGGCTTCCTTCTGGTTCATTACCAAACTCTGCTGCTACGCCCACTGTACTCAACAGATGAAGTAGATTAGCAGTCTCAGGACTAGGGGAATTGATACTTTTTATGCCATTCTCTGTGATCAATTTAAGTTGATTGCCATCACTAAGAACAACGACGTCACCACGCAACACCCATAGACTTTCTTTCTTAAGCAAGGTGGGAGTCCTCTTTTATATTCGTATCAGCTATATTTTTAACAAACATAGCCATAGGTCTATAAACCGTTTCAGCCAACATCATGGGCAAGACTTCATTGCTGGACTTGGAGTAAAGTTTTAGAAAAATGGATTTAATAAAGCTAATCGACTCAGCGGAGGTATCCAAGCCAGATATTTTTCTTTGAAAGAGCGCCAGACGCAAACTTTTTTCACTGGCTGCATCTACAATCAGCGCCTTCAATATTTTCTTTTCTTCATCTGTGAGTTCTTGCCAGAGTTGACTGCACTCCACATTCAGGTGAAGTGACTTTTTTTTATTTTTCTGTCGTGGCTCAACGAATGCTTGAAGCAAGGTCTCTGCGTGGCTCATTGTTTCAAACGGGCTATTTAACCGTTGATAATTTGCAAGAACAGGGAAAGAGTAATATGAAGAAAACGCAGACCATGATAATAGTATTTTTGTATTGGCGTTAGGAATGACATCTAATGCCTTGGTTAGTCCAATGCCGCGATACTGTGGATGTACAATAACCCGGAATGATTGCAATACATACTTATTAATGTCTGAAAACACAGGAAATATGTCAAACGCTTTTGGCCACGGGCGAATACATAAATTAACACCCACCAACTCTCCTTTAGAGTAAGCGGTGACAACATGATCAACTAAAGGCGCTAACATATCAATGTCATTCGGGTTGTCATTTTCATAATGATAGCGAGAAAGTTTTTTATAATCGTCCAAAGTGCCTTTTTTAATTTCTATTTCCAGGCGATTTAATATATTCGTGTTTTTTGGTTTTTTATTAACAACACGATGCTCTCCATTAGAAAGAAGTTTGATATGAATATCAGGATTCAAGAAGTCGACAATGTCATCATGGCAACTTGCAATAAAAGCGCTTTGCTTATTGGAGCGAAGGATTTTCCCTAAATTCATGGCAACAATTAGAGCTGTGCGCCTGTCCAAACGAGTAGTAAATTCGTCAAGGATAAGTGGCCCTGTTCCCTGGAGTAGGGCTAACGCAATAAGAAAGCGTTCTTTTTGTCCATCAGATAGGTGAGAAAATGGGCCAATCAATATACGTGGTTCTCCCAACCCAAATTTTGAAAGATAGCGGATGACCTCACCTGCATCTCCACACGATATAATTTCCGCGATAGATTTCTCTTTATCAATGTCGCTTTGTATTTCTCTAACGCTTGAAAAATGTCGAGAAATATCTTTTAAAAGCAAACTTTTACCAACGCCACTTTCCCCTGTTATTATAACAATTCCGCCTGTAGGAATATCTAACCTTGATAGCGGCTCCATCCACCCGTCTTCGGACAGGCCAAAAGTTCTAATTATATCTTCGCAAACCTTGCTCGAACCATTTAGCGGGGGAATATGTAAATCCACTTTTGCATGTATCATATTCATAACGTCGCCCTCATTAGCTGCATAGTTGCAATGGGTATAGCAATTTTAAAAATCAACATTACTCAAGCAAATGCTTGGAATCGCACCAACTATCACGCCCGGGCATAATTCATCCAATAAATCATCAAGCAGTTGCCTATGCGCATTGCTAAATACAGATGACTTTAATGTATTAACATATAATTGCTGTGCTTGTGATTCACTTCGCCAGGCCGGACACAATATTAATGATGCATATCTACCCCAAGCATCATCAGTTGGTCCAGAAACTATCATTAGTCGCATAGCAGCTTTAACTTTAGGCGCTGAATAGCTGTCAGAAATGGGGGTGCACGATATACCATTTTTATGAAGAGTCGTCGCAATAGACCAAGCTACTGTTGCATTGGGATAATAATCGGAAAAAGCCAGAGTAAGACCATTTCTCGATGCTATCGGCGACCATTCTAAAGGTGTTAAATTTCTTAGCGGCACTGGATCATCAGATAGTGTGGAGGCTCTTGCCCAACCTACGTGCTCTCCGCAGTTGGTGTTTTCTAGAATATTTTTAATTTCTTTGCGAAGTAATTTCTTGTCATCTCCAATAAGCTCGCCTGAGAAAACAAGAATAGCTCTAAGAGATGTTTTCTTAACGATACGCTGTCCATTTGCTGAAGGCATGGAGTTAAATGGAGTAGCGGTGTCTGCTGTCTGATTAATAATTCCTTTTTCATAAAGAGTGATATTCTCTTCAGGATTGCGAACAACTTCTATGAGAATAGGAGGGATGCTGTCGTGAGGGCAAAAAGCCTCCCATCTATTAGGGGCAATTTCACAAACTTGTCGGGCCCCTGGCCATCTATTAGTACGAAACGGTATCCAAGCAGGAGAGGATAGCAATCCTTCAAAGGCTGGAACTTTTTCCTGAAACCTGATAATGGCACTTCCATCTTGCGCTAACCCTAACGTTGCTTTACTCATGATTAGATGACGGACAATGACATCGTGGCTAGCGAGATGATTAAGCCCATTCAGATAGTCTTTTCCTGAAATATTACCCAGGTGACGACTGCTATTAACATTGGGAGAAAGGATATAGGTATGCCCCTCATCTTTAGTATTTATATCACAGCCGCCTTCTATACTCACGTTTGGGAGTGGCGTATATAATGGCGCTCTTGGAGGAAGCGCTCCCAAACTCGCTAGTTGTAGCGCCCCATAGTTTCGAGGAGACTTTAATGACCCAGGAGGCGCGTCCACAGCAATTCTGATTAATTTATTTTTGTCCGTCACACAGCCGCCTTGCTTAGTGCCAGTTTGTCAGGAATGTCGGGGGTATTATTTTTTTGTGGAGCGCGTTGCTTAAGAGGCTCTGAATAACATTTGTCGCAAGAACAGCGAGCAAAAGATTATTTGGTTAATTCGTTGTCAATCTTGATATTTTTAATCTGCCGCCCCTTAACCACTAGAACTCTACTGATGATAACCACTTAGGTAATCTTCAGATTTTTTTGCTGACTTCTTAAGAAACACAATATAATTTTTTTCATGCTCAACAAACCCCCCGATCTTATGAGATAAGGGTGGGGGTAGTGTCTTTTCTGCTTTATATAATTCTTCCCTGGCCGCCCTTCCCAAGTCTTCGATTTTACTTAATAAGGGTAGAACGAATCCTCGCATTTGTTGTTCAAAAAGTGGAAATCTATAGGTGTCCACATGTAAATTTTGAACAGCAATAGTAAATCCACAGTTGATTACGTTATGCCACCAACCAGGGGGAATATATAATGCATCACCTGCCGATATTGCACCTTCAAAAATATCGGCACCGTGCTTAAGTACTTCATTAGCAACGCAAGGATTAAATAAATCTTGTCCATTCGAAACTGCAAACGTGTGAGAGGGCGATACCAAGCGAGCTTTTTTTTCACCCACAATCACTGTCAACACAGAATTAACAAAAAAAGAATCTGTATGGAGAGGGCTTGATACATGTTGATAGCCAATAAGCAAATTTGTCGGCGGTATTGAAATCGAAGGTGGAAGTTTGTATAACCAATTATCAGGAAAACAAGGCAGTTTCATGTCTATATCATCTAGAAGTTCAGGAAATTCTTTATGATATATCCACCCACCCAAATAGGGTAACTCGCCATCATTATCAAAAGGATTATTTTTTTCTGCTAAACATATATACTCCCCCAGAGGCATTTTAGTTTGGTCTTTATAAAGCTCTTGTCGTTTAGTCTTGTAATAACAGACAGGCACTTTAATGTGCCCATATGTATTTTTGAAAAAATCGGCAGACCAGCGCCTAATGGCAGGCCAATCACTAGCCATTCCTTTTAGAATGACTGGCCTTTCATTCATAAGGTAATTTTTTTGGAAAAAAACCGCATTACTAGCATCAATGCTTTCAAGAAGAGTTATATTTTTATTTTTCAAAGGAACAATCCTTGTTCAATACATTGTGTTGGCTTTTAAAAAAGGTCAAACATAATGAATGACCTTTTTTTATCATAGTCCTAGCGAACTATTAACAGCGGCCGAAAACGGCTTGAAGCATCAGTTCATCATCTGCTAAATCCATGAAGAAAGAGACATCTTCATTTTCGCTCGCGGCAGAAAAAGCATTAGGGTTGTCCGATTCCAATACATACTCGATCACTTCTTCATTTTTCATTTTGTATTCTCATTAGTTAAAAGATGAGGTAGTAACAGTTTTAGATTAAGCAGCCACTGATTAGTTTTGATTTTCGGTCAGAAATCAAGCAGGAGGCCCTATTTTCTGAGGGAGAAGCTGCGCAATTTCCGAACTAGTCAGCGCCTTGCTGAATAAAGACCATATTCCAGTATTGCGCAAATGCACACTTTGTAAATGCATGTGTCAGTCGATCCTAGATAGGAGAAATAGCTGCTGCAATTCGCCCGTTGCGGTAAAAAGATGGCAGCCGCAGAGAGTTGGTGCTGCGCCTGCCCTTTCCGATACGGTGCTGCGCCATTTCTCGTCACGAACTAAGCGCGGAAGAGCGCGGCACCATTTGCGTCATGATATTCAGGGGCTGAGCGTCGGATTACATGGATCAACTGGGAGTTGAACCGCAACTGAAAGGTCTGTGGTTGTTACTTGGTTTTCGTGGGGTGCTGGAAGGCTCCATCCTCAATGAGGTTGAGCTGGCAGAGTATCGTCGGTGCAAAGAGGCGATGTCGCTGGCTTGCACACCTGACAGTAGAGAATTCAGCGTTGCGCCAAGGGCATCGCACAGCATGTGGATCTTCGTCGTCAACCCGCCCCGGCTGCGCCCGAGCGCATGATCCTGCGGTTCTTCAGACCCCTTTTTTCTCAGTACCGGTAGAGGGTCGAGTTGCCCGTACTGCCGTGGAGTCGATCATCCAGGTTTCCAGATCGATCAACCCTTGCTCGTTCAACCTGATGTGAAGCCGCTTGAGCATCAGGTTGAATGCCCCGCAATTTCGCCAATCTCGAAACCGCTGATAGACCGTTGACCATGGGCCAAAGCACTCGGGCATATCGCGCCACGCAGCCCCCGAGCAGAGTACCCAGAGCACGCCGTCGAGCATCAGCCGATCAGCTACGCGAGGTCGGCCGGTCCGACGTTTTTCCACAAAGAGATCAGCGACCAGATCCCAGGCCGCATCGGAGAGTTCATACCGCTTTGCCATCAATGGATTCCTTTCTTCAATGGCTGCGAACTCTAAGGAGTCTCAGCTCTCGGGAGTTCACTGTGTGTTTTTCAAAAGATTTCGTACAGAGCCTAGAAAACCCGGAGTGATTCATTATCGACTATCGTCAGTATTTTTGACGCTCGGTATTTCTATTTCCACGTTTGTAAACTTGAGCAAACCTGATAATGACTACCCTACTTTCTTCACAATCTATCAGTCACGATAATACCTTTGGCCCTTTGTTTGCCGATATTTCCTTCGGCCTTAAAAAAGGTGACCGTATCGGCCTGATTGGTCATAACGGTTGTGGCAAAAGTACCCTGCTGAGAATCCTCAGCGGCGAACTCACTGCAACTTCGGGCACCATTACCCTGTCAAGCCAATGCCGGATGGCACGGGTTGAACAGCATTTGCCCCCCGACCTGAACGCTTACACTCTCCTCGAGGCGGTGATCAATCATGCTCCAGACAGTTTGCATCAATACGAACGCTGGCAGGTCGAAGCGCTGCTGGCCAGTTTGGGGTTTGATGAAGCTACTTGGAAACTGACTGCCGGAACGCTCAGCGGAGGGCAGCACACGCGCCTTCTGCTGGCCCGTGCACTGATCCAACAGCCGGACTTATTGTTGTTGGACGAACCCAGTAACCATTTAGACTTGCCCACGTTACTTTGGCTTGAGCACTTCCTGAAAACATGGGGGGGCAGCTTTGTCTTGGTATCCCATGACCGCAGCCTTTTAGATAACGTCACCAACTGCACATGGGTATTGCGCGACAAGACCCTGCAATTTATTCGACTACCCTGCACGCAGGCGCGTGAAGCTCTAGCAGAGAAAGATATAGCAGATGCCCACCGCCGTCAGGCCGAGCAAAAAGAGATTGACCGAGTTGCAAAAAGCGCTAAACGGCTGGCAATCTGGGGCAGCGTCTACGATAGCGAGAAGCTGGCGCGCAAAGCTAAACAAATGGAGAAACAGGTCGACCGGATGAAGGATGACCAGACTCAGGTCACTGCCGGTACTCAGTGGCAGTTGCGTCTTAATGGTGAAGCGTTAACAGCCGACCGTTTGTTAGAGCTATCTCATTTGCAGGTTCGGCCTGCGTTAGATGCGCCAGTGCTGTTCGAACTGGACGAAGTCCGGGTTAAATGCGGTGACCGGATTGCACTGGTCGGCCGCAATGGCTGTGGTAAATCTTCTCTCCTGCATACCTTATGGCGAGCCTTCTGCTGTCCAGAGACAATGAAGGATGGGGTGGTGTTCCACCCTAAAGTACGCGTCGGTTACTATGATCAGAACCTGCAGCAGCTGCGTGATGATGACACCTTAAACGAAGCACTTGTCCCTTTTTCGTCGCTTACAGAGGACCAGAGGAAAATGGCACTAATTAGTGCCGGTTTCCCCTACCTGCGCCATCAACAAAAGGTGAGTACCCTGAGCGGCGGCGAGCGTTCACGGTTGTTGTTTATCGGTCTCACACTGGCAAACTATTCGTTGTTGTTGCTTGATGAGCCGACTAACCACCTGGATATGGAAGGCAAAGAGGAACTGGCGGAAACGCTGAAGATGTTCAGCGGCGCTGTATTGCTGGTTTCTCACGACCGCACACTGATTGAGCAAAGCTGTAACCGTTTCTGGTTAATAGATAAACATAGGCTGAAAGACTGGCACGCTCTAGCGCCAGTGTATGCCAATCTGGCAGATGCTCATGTACCCGCCACATTAGCCGCGCCGTTACAGGGTGAACAATCGTTTGTATTGCCAGAAACAGAAGAGCTCCTATTGGCGACTCTGTTGGATCTGGAAAGTAAACTAGAGGAGGATCTAGCGCGTAAAGCCAAGCACCAAAAGCCTGAGTTACAGCGCGAGTGGCAGCAAAAGATTGCTCAGCTCGGCGCTCTGCTAGATTTAGGGTAGAGCGTGGAGCACGGCCAAGCAGCTTTAAACATCAGGACAAAGGCAGCGAGCTGTTCAGGGTCAGGCGCAATCCGAATACGCCAAGGCGCAACCGCATGCCACGTCGAGCATCTCTTCCAGGTGATCAAGGCTCGCTTCAATCACCGTAACTTTGGTCACCACGGGCTGCCAGCATCATCGAGCGAATGCTCGGCTGGCTGAAGGAGATCCGCCGCATCGTTACGCGCTTTGACAAACTCGCAACAAGTTATGCGGCGATGGTCTCACTGGCTTTTGACATGCGGTGTTTATGACATTTCCGAATAGAGCCTAGGGGTTGTCAGCAACCCCTGACCTGCACTCATCAGACGGGGGTAGCGACTTTCCCGACCGCCCCTACCCCGACTTCCACCGGACTCTGCGCCTTGCACGCCTGACTCAACGTCAACGACTTGGTCTCCGGCGCCCAAGCCCACGACAGCAACGCACCGATCGCCAGGATCGCCGCAAGAATCCCCATGGTCGGGCTCAACCCGATCCCCGCCACACTCACCGGCAACAGGAACGTACTGACCGCCGAACCCAAACGACTCACCGCCGTCGCCAGACCAATTCCGCTGGCCCGCACCTCCGTCGGGAAGCTCTCCGCCGGGAACACGCCCACCAGGTTGCTGACCGCCGACAACACCAGCGTGAACAAGCCGAACACCAGCACCATCAGCCACGCCGCGCTGCCCGGCAATACCGCCAGCAGAAACAACGCCACCGCGAGGATGATGAACGAGTTGATCAGGAACCCGCGCCGGGTGAATTTGATCGTGCACCAGATGCCGATCAACGCGCCGAGGATCAGCAGCATGTTGAGCATCAGTTCAGTGCCGAAGCCTTCGGCCAGGCCCATCTTCTGCAGGATCGACGGCAGAAAAGTGTAGATGGCGAAGTACGGCATGACGATGCAGACGAAGAACAGGCAGTTGAACGCCGTGCGCTTACGGTACTCGGGGCTGAACAGCACCGCGTAGCCCGAGCGGGTTTCCGTGGATTGGGTCTCGTCCAGCTCGACGTTGTCGCCCAGGTGTTTTTTGACGATCGCACGGGCCTCGGCCACGCGGCCCTGATTGACCAGCCAACGCGGTGATTCCGGCGTACCGATCCGCGCGATCAGAATCAACGCGGCGGGGATCGCCGACGACGCCAGCATCCAGCGCCAGGCATCGTCCCCGAGGCTGAGCATCGCGGTGCCAACAAAGGTTGCCGCGACGTAGCCGAAGGTCCAGATCACGCTGAACGAACCCAGCAACACGCCGCGATGCTTCTTCGGTGCAAACTCGGCGAGCATCGCGTGGCCGACACTGAAATCGCCACCCAGGCCGATGCCGATCAGCACCCGACACAGGAACAGGCTCATGGCGGTTTCAACGTAGAACTGCATCACCGACGCGATAGTGATCAGCACGAAACTGACCAGGAAGATTTTCTGCCGACCGACCTTGTCCGAGATCCAGCCGAAAAACAGACTGCCGAGAAACAGCCCGATCAGCGCCGACGCACCGATCAGGCCCTGCCAGAATGCATCGAGTTGCATCTGTGGACTGAGCAAGGTGAACGCGATGCCGATCAGGCCAAGGATGTAGCCGTCGGTGAAGTGCGCGCCGAAGGTCAGGCCGGCGATCTTGAGGTGGAAGCGCCCGATGGGCAAGTCATCGATCTTTACGGGTTGAGCGGACATATTCGTCTCCAATTGTTGTTATTGACGGAGAAACGGAAAGCTCTTGGAGGAACCTTGCGGGAGTCAGCGCCCGCAAGGTTCGGGGAGGTCTAGAGACCGCCCATCAACAGGTATTTGATCTCCAGATAGTCATCCAGACCGTACTTCGAACCTTCACGCCCAAGGCCCGATTCCTTGATGCCACCGAACGGCGCCACCTCCGTGGAGATGATCCCTTCGTTGATGCCGACCATCCCGGCCTCCAGCCCTTCGGCCATTCGCCAGACGCGGCCGATGTCGCGGCTGTAGAAGTACGCCGACAGACCGAATGGCGTGTCGTTGGCGCGCGCCAGCACTTCGGCTTCGTCCTTGAAGCGGAAGCACGCCGCCACCGGGCCGAAGGTTTCGTCCTGGGCGATCAGCATGTCGCCGTTGGCTTCGGTGAGGATGGTCGGCTCGTAGAACGTGCCGCCCAGCGCATGACGACGACCGCCGCACAACAGCGTGGCGCCCCTCTCCAACGCATCACTGACGTGGGCTTCGACCTTGGCCAGTGCGGCGGCGTTGATCAGCGGACCTTGCTCGGTGTCACCGTCCAGCGCACTGCCCACGCGCATCGCCGCCACGGCTTCGGCGAGTTTGCCGGTGAAGGCTTCGTAGACGCCGTCCTGAATGAAGAAGCGGTTGACGCACACGCAGGTCTGCCCGGTGTTGCGGAATTTCGAGGCCATCGCGCCTTTGACGGCGGCATCGATGTCGGCGTCGTCGAAGACAATGAACGGCGCGTTGCCGCCCAGTTCCAGCGAGACCTTTTTCAGTGTGTCGGCGGCCTGGCGCATCAGCAGTTTGCCGGTGCGGGTGGAACCGGTGAACGACAGCTTGCGCACCACGCTTGAAGCTTGCAGCGCACCGCCGATGGCCACTGCATCGCCGGAGACGATGTTGAACACGCCCGCCGGAATCCCGGCCTGCTCGGCCAGTACCGCCAAAGCGAATGCCGACAGCGGGGTTTCTTCCGACGGTTTGAGAATCATCGTGCAACCCGCCGCCAGCGCCGGGCCGACCTTGCGGGTGACCATCGCCAGCGGGAAGTTCCACGGGGTGATGGCCGCGACCACGCCAATGGCTTCCTTGGTCACGATGATCCGCGCATCGGCCTTGTGGCTCGGGATCACATCGCCGTAGGCACGCTTGGCTTCCTCACCGAACCACTCGAGAAAACTCGCGGCGTAGACCACCTCGCCTTTAGCCTCGGCCAACGGTTTGCCTTGTTCGCGGCTGAGCAAGGTCGCCAGTTCCTGCTGGTTGGCGAGCATTAGATCGCTCCAGCGCTTCAGGCGCTGACTGCGCTCCTTGGCGGTGAGTTTGCGCCACGCCGGCAAGGCGCGGTTGGCGGCTTCAATGGCAAGATTGGTTTCCTCGGCACCGGCCTTCTGCACCTCGGTGATCAACTCACCATTGGCCGGGTTGCGCACCGGATAGGTTGCGCCGCCCTGGCCCCACTGACCGTCGATGAAGTTGCCTTGACGAATCAACCCGCTCATGCCACCGCTCCCTGCAACGTGAAGCGTTCATGCCCCGGACGGGCCGTGCGCAGGATGCGTTTGCCGGCGGTGTAATCGTTGATCACGTCGCACGGGGTGTAGTTGCGCTCCAGTTCGTGAAGCTCTTCGGCATCGAGTTTGGTCTCCAGCGCGGCCAGTGCGCTGTCGAACTGTGCGGTGGTGTCGGCGCCGACCAGCATGCAATCCACACCCGGGTGATTGGCGACCCAGGCCTGGGCGATCTGCGCGTTCGACACGCCACGGGCACGGGCCACGCGCTGCACCGAATGAGCGATCTCGAACGAGGCTTCGTCGCTGTACATCTGCTGGGTGAAGAAGTCGGTCTGGTTGCGGGTCGATTGCACATCACCGGTCAACAGGCCACGGGCCAGCGGGCTGAACACCGACACGCCGATGCCCTGATCGCGGCAGAACGGAATCATCTCGCGCTCTTCTTCGCGGTAGGCGCAGTTCAGCTGCAGCTGCATGTTGATCGGCTTGACCCAACCGTTGCGCTCGCAGGCCATGAGGATTTTCGCCAGTTGACCGGTGAGCATGGTCGAGACACCGATGTAACGCGCCTTGCCGGAACGCACGATGTCGTTCAGTGCGCCCATGGTTTCTTCGACCGGGGTGTTCACATCGAAGTAATGCAGCATGAACACATCGACGTAGTCCATATCCAGACGCTTCAGCGAGGCATCGATGCTGTCCATGATGTGCTTGCGCGAATGGCCGCTGGCATTGATTGCATTGCGGGTGCCGTAGCCGACCTTGGTGGTGATCACCAGGTCTTCGCGACGGGCCAGGCGCTTGACGATGCGTCCCACCACTTCCTCGCCGACACCGGCGGAATAGAAGTCCGCCAGGTCGATGAAGTTCACGCCGTTGTTCAGGGCGTGGGCGACGATCGGTTCGCTTTGTTTTTCATTGAAGATCCACGGTTTCCAGTCCGGGGTGCCCATGTTCATGGTGCCCAGGCACAGGCGGGAGACTTGCAGGCCGGAGTTGCCCAAACGGATGTATTGCATGGCGCGGACCTCAGGCTTTTGGCGTGTAGAAAGGGTTGCTGATGTGGTTGACCACATCCTTGAGCTGCGCGGTTTCCGGCTTGCCGGTCAGGGCGGCGCGGATCGCGGTGCGGCAGGCGTTGTAGTTGTTCAGGTAGACCGCATCGAGGTCATCGCAGGCCGGGTTGACCCAGTTGGCGGTGACGATCGCCCATTCGTCTTCGGCTTCCGGCGGCAGCGTGCCGTCGAGCAACGCTTCGAGCACAGCCTTGGCGATGCCGGCCTGGGAAGCGCCCCACGTCGCGTTGCCGTGCAGATCGCTGCTGATGGCGGCCTTGTTGACGTACAGGGTCATCGGCTTGACGGGGATGTTCGGCTGGGCGATCACCATGAACGGGCAATGGCCCTGGCTCGGCGATGCCAGGCTGTTGGCGAACGCCTGCCCCGCCGGGCCGTTGCGCGGGCCGATCAGGATGTTGATGTGCGCGGCGTTCACGCCCGGGCCTTCGAAACCTTCACCGATGTACAGGTCGAGTTCTTTCATCAGTCATTACTCTTTGCGATGCAGAGGGATTTTTTGGGGTGATCGACAGCTCACGCCGGCCGAATGGCCAACGGGATCAATAACGGACGTGGGGAGACGCGGAGGGAGAATCGGGACATGGCTGCAAACGCTCTCTGGTTGTTATTGATGAGCTGTGTTTGCGATTTTTTAACACCGGGTATCGGGGCACCCGTAACCATTAAAAATCATGGGGCAATGACTTTTAGTCATAGCCTTGATGCAGGTAAAAAAGTGCGGGCGAAAAAAATCCCGCTCGGGAGCGGGATTTTTCAGACTGCGCGGATTACGCGACGACAGGAATCATCGGATCTGCAGCCGCCAGCGCGATGGCACGGTCAGCCGCCGGTGGATAGATCCACTGGGTGTTGATCTGGGTCTTGAGCGACTTGCCCTCCTCCTTCACCAGTTTCACCTGACGATCCCAACCCTCGGTGTACACCGCGCCCCAGGCGCCGAGATCGAGGCAGGTCACGTATTTCGGCTGGCTGTACGGCGTCGGATCGACACCCAGAATCTGCGCCGCGACGTTGTTGCCGGCGTGACGACCGAGGGAAATCGCGTGCTGGCAGGTCATCAAGGCGAAGTTGCCGATATCGTCGGTGGCCGCATACGCCACGTCGCCCGTGGCAAAGATGTCGTCCTGGCCGATGACTTTCAGGTGTGCATCGACATGCAGGCGACCCTGGCGATCACGCTCGGCAGGAATCTGCTCAGTCAGGGTGCTGGCGCGCACGCCAGTGGTCCAGACCACGGTTTTTGCCTCGATGCGCTGACCGTCCGACAGGGTCACGCCGTTTTCGTCGACCGAGAGCACCGACACGCCCAGTCGCCATTCAACGCCCAACTCCGTGCTCGCTTCAGCAATCGACACGCTGATGGCCTCGCCCATGGCCGCACCGACTTTCTGCCCACGGTCGACGATGATCACCTGTACATCAGCCTGCTCGCCCAGCACTTCCCGCAGACGCGCCGGCATTTCGGTTGCGGTTTCGATGCCGGTAAAACCGCCGCCGGCGACCACCACGGTGTTGCGCGCCGGGCTGGCAGGCTGATCGGCCAGCGACTTGAGGTGGTTTTCCAGGCGAATCGCCGCCTCGATCTGGTCAACGTCAAAGGCGTGTTCTGCTACGCCAGGGGTGTCCGGCAGAGCCAGGCCACTGCCGGAAGCCAGTACCAGTTTGTCGTAGTGGAAAACCTGAGCGGTGCCGTTGGCATCGGTGTAGCCCACGGTTTTGGCGTTCACGTCGATGTTGTTCGCGGCGCCCTTGATGAAGTTGACACCCACCGCGTCGAACAGATCGCCCAGCGGCGCGGCCAGTGTGTGGGCATTCGGCTCATAGAAACGTGGACGCACGCGCAGTTCCGCCTGCGGCGCCAGTACGGTTACATCGATGTTGTCCCGATTGTGAATGTCCACCAGACGTGTGGCGCTCAATGCCGTCCACATGCCACCGAAACCTGCGCCGATTACCAGAATGTGCTGTTTCATTGTTGTCTCCAGGCCCGAAGCCAAGTCGTAGAAAGAGGATCAAGAATTCACGTTTATCGGGAGTCGGCACGCTTGTGGTTTCTGAAAGCGCTGAACGCTGCTCACCGGATAACGGCGACTCTATTGGTCGCCGTTACATCCAACAAGTCAGATTATCCGATCATTCGAATCGAGATTATCGATAACTAACAGGGCCTCTTCTGACGACACAAAAACCATAAAAATCGCCAGACACCGAGAATCAAAGGGCTTGGAGGCAAAGATTCACGCGCTCATCACATTTGTCCGCCACGAATTACCCTGTTAACATCTGCGACAATTACAGTCGGAGATAGCTATGTCGCTTTACAGTGCGGGCGTCGAGTACGGCATCCATTGCCTGGCGTTTCTGGTGGGCAGCGGCGGTGACAGTCGCGAAGCGAGCGTGCGCGACCTGGCGGACTTGCAAGGGGTGCCGCTGGATTACCTGGCGAAGATCTTCACCAAGCTGGCCAAGGGCAAACTGGTAGTGGCGACCGGCGGCGTACGCGGCGGCTTTACGCTGGCGCGCCCGGCGGATGAGATCACCCTGCTCGATATCGTCAACGCCATCGACGGCCCGAAGAACATTTTCGAATGCCGCGACATCCGTGGGCGCTGCGCGCTGTTCGACGGCTCACCCCCGGAATGGGCCGTGGACGGAACGTGCTCGATCCACGGGGCAATGATGGTTGCGCAAAAGCGCATGGAAGAAGCCCTCGCCCAGCAGACCATTCTCGACATCGCCAGAAAGGTCGGGCGCAAGGCACCGGCAGAGTTCAACAGTCAGGTGGAAAACTGGATGCAGGATCGTCGCGACAAGAAGACCGGCGGCTCGGGCATCCCGCTCACCGACATCACCGACTGAGCCATTCCGGCAGGCAGGCGAAAAAAAAGCAGAAACCGATCACACGGTTTCTGCTTTTTTCATTTCGGCCGTTCTGCCCTCAGAGGCAATCACGCACCGATTTGCGCAACGAGCCGGACTTGGCCCACGGCGGCCCCTGGTACAGCGACACGCGGCTGCCGTCCTTGTACTTGACGATATCGAGAATCTCGTCGGCGGTGACGATACTCGGCGCCTTGATCCGGTAACCGTTGGAAATCGCGACCTGCGAGGTCTTGGGAATATCCTGCTGCCACAGCGGCAACACACATGCGGCGTAGTCCTTGGGAGCCTTGCCACTGACCTTGCTGAAGTTCGGTTCGCCCGGCACCAGTGATGCCGGCAGTGAACAACCGGCCAACGTTGCCATCAGCAGGCCCCCGATCAACATCCGCATATTGAATCCTTCATTTTAAAAAAAGCGAATTTACCTTTTAACTGTTCGAACATCCATCGTGGCGCAATGCTTTGACCCCGAAAACCGGGCTCTGCGGCGCCGCAGCAGACTATTACTCCGACCAACGGCAGCTTGTTCACGCCCGTTCAGCTCACTGACCAGAACCACTTGCCCTGCTCCCGGAAAATGCGGCTACTATTTTCTACCGAGAATGCTCCGGAGGTGATCATGCGGCTCAATGAATACGAACACGAACTTCAACGTGACCTGCAAAGCGTGGCGTCGGATCTGAGATGGTCGGCCGTCGACCTCAAGCGCATTGCCGAGCAGTTGCGCAAATCCGGCAACGAAGCGGATGCGCAAACCGTGCTCAGGTCCTGCGAGGTGCTGCAAAGCGATGAAGAACGTTTGCAACTCTATGCCAGGGAAGTGAAGGCCCGCGCCATCAGCCGAACGAAAGTCCACTGACACACCACAACAAAAAGCCCCGGACAACCCGGGGCTTTTTCATTGCAGGCCTTCAGCCTGTCTTGCGGCCGCGCGTGCGGCTCTTGTAACCCGGAAGTGCAGCGGCATACGCCAGTGCCTCCTCCCGGCTGGCGAAAGACGCCAGTCGATCACCCTGCGTGCAGACCCTCCACGGGCCGTTGTTCACACTGAGTACGTCGTAGCCGTTCATGTGCATTCTGTTCAGTATCGCCATGCTCATAGGCACCTCCTGTCGACTATCGATAGTCCAACTGCACGTTTTTACCTTACACCGGGTACAACGCCGTGTGCCGACCAGACGTCGCCCCACGTCGGCGTCAAGTGTCTGGCACTTTTGCGCCTTTCGACCACTCAGACATTACGAGCGCGTCTAAACCACGGCACGGCTTGAATATTGCATTTTCATGACCGATTTATGACAACCGGCAATCGGGTAACAAATGAAAGTACGTGCAACCATCATCTGCGAGCAGGATCGACACATTCTCCTGGTGCGCAAACCCCGATGCCGCTGGAATTTGCCGGGGGGCAAAGTCGAACTCGGGGAGACCAGGGCCGACGCCGCGACGCGTGAACTTGAGGAAGAAACCGGCCTGCTCGCCGATGGCATGCTGTATCTGATGGAGTTGGAGGCAGGCGGCACGCGCCACCATGTCTACGAGGCGTCGGTGCTAAATATTGATGAAGTACGGCCACAGAACGAGATCATCGATTGCATCTGGCACCCGCTGAACGCGGTACAGAACCTGAGTGTCAGTGAGGCGACCCTGCAAATCGTCCGCGCCTTTCAGCGCCGGCTCTGAGTCAACCGGCGAACGCCCGGCGCCCGGCACTCATTTCAGTGCGCAACTCACCGATGAAGTTGGAGATGTCACGAATGGTGACCAGATGCTCCGGTGACACGCCGTTGAGCAGCAAATCGACACGCCCGCTGTCCGGTTCGTAAACCTTGATCTGCAACAAGCCCTGCCCCGTTTCCGTGCAGTCACAGTAAAGGGGCGAAAAGCCGGATTCGACGATGCGGCAAATGTCGGCAATGGCAAGCATGGGCGGACGCCTCGCAGGCGATGGATCGGTCGATCGATTGAGCATAGATGAGCTTTTTCGACCCTGCGCGAGCACCCAGCCGCAGAAAATGCCAACCGCTTCACATCTTTCGCGCGATACCGATCAGTTGGCGTCGCGGCCCCAGATCCAGTTCCAGATCCCCGGCAGGCGCACCGGATCCGAGCTTTTCTGAACCGTTCGCGCCAGCGCTGCTTTCTCCAGTTGCGCGTGATCGTCGTAGAACGGTTTATCGGCCAGATGCACCCCTGTGGCAGCGGCACTGTCGAGCAGGATCTGCAGATACTCGCGGGCATGCCGCGCTGTGTAGCGGTTGAGGTCATGGAACGTCACCACCACCGGGATCACCCCGTCCACCGTCGGCAGTTCGCCGAGGGCGATCCGCTCGCGCACCTCCGACAGCTGACGCAGCATGTTGGCGCGGCGCCTGGGGCTGCCATTGAAGCCCCAGATCTTGCCGTCATTGGCGCTCAGATCCGTAAGCAATACATGCAGGCCGTGTAACTGATAGGCCGCGAACGTACGTTTGTCGTAATTCCAGAATGGCGGGCGCAACAGCACCGGTGGCGCGCCGGTGATCGCGGCGATGTCCGCCGTGCCGTTGGTCAGTGACGTTTCGAGTTCCTGCGGATCGAGCGATCGGTGATTGGTGTGCCAGTGGGTGGCGGTGTGAAAACCCAGAATGTGCCCTTCATCGTGTTCGCGATGCATGATCCGCCGGCCGATCTCGCTGTTGCCGGCCCTCGGCGCACGAGTCTGGACGAAAAACACGGCTTTGATGTTGGGCTGCAACGGGTTGTCTTTCAGGCTGTCGAGCACGGTTTCGGTGGGGTTGTAGAAACTCGAAGCACTGGGGCCGTCATCAAAGGTCAGCAGAAACCTGACCGGTGCCTGCGCATCCAGCCGTGATCGGGTTTGCGCGGTCATTTCGATGGGAGCAGCAATGCAGCCGGCCAGCCCGGTGATGAGGGTCACAGCGCAGAAGAGCTTGAACCAGTGTTTCATGTTTTGCCTTGAGCCCGACCGTCGCGGTCACGTTGTCGATTGGCAAAACTCCCTCGCCGCTACTGCCTCCCTGCGGCCCACCGAAATGGGCCGAGGTTGGATAAAGATAACAGGGTTTGGTTCCGGCGCTCGCTCAGCGCGCCAGTGCCTGCTGGAACGAGGTATCGATGATGCCTGCCGTGACCAGCGGAGCCGGCAGCGCCTTGACCTTGAACAGGAAATCCGCGGTGCCTTGCAGGTCGGCAGCGGCTTGCTGATCAACCGGGCCGACGGTCATGTGCGCCTGGCGCAACCAGTGCCGCGACACTTCCTGATCGAGATTGGCCTTCTTCGCCCACAGATCCGCGTACTCGTCGGTGTGGCTGTCGACCCAGGCCCGAGCCAGTTTCAGGCGCCCGAGAAAGTCGGCGATCGCCTCGCGCTTGCTATCGATGGATGGCGCGGAAGCCGCGATGGCGCTCAAACCCGGCATCAGGTTTTTCACGGTCAGAATCGGTCGCGCACCGGAAAACACGATCTGCTGGGAAATGTACGGTTCCCACACCGGGAAGGCATCGATGCTGCCCTGAGGCAAAGCAGCCGCGGCGTCGATCGGCATCAATTTGACGAAGTCGACGTAGTTTTCCGGCAGGCCGCCCTGCTCCAGCGCTCGCAGGGTCAACTGCTGGCTCCAGGCGCCCGGCCAGTAGGCGACTTTCTTGCCTTTCAAATCCTCGATGGTTTTTACCGGCGAATCCTTGGGCACCAGCAGCGCGATAGTGTCCGGGTTCTGCCGTGACACGCCGATCAGTTTCACCGGCGCCTGTTTGGCGGCGAGGAACAGAAAGCCCGAGTCGCCGAGAAAGCCCAGGTCCAGCGAGCCGGTCTGCAATGCCTCGGCCAATGGTGCCGCAGCCTGGAAGTGTTTCCAGTCGACGGTGTAAGGCGCGTCCTTCAGCACGCCGGATGCTTCCACCGAGGCGCGGATGTTGTAGTAATTCTGGTCACCGACGTGCAGGACCACAGGTTCGGCTGCGTAAGTCAGAGGCGATGTAATCATGGCGCTGGTCAACGCGGCGCGTAGGAAACGGGAGAGCTTCATGGCGAGTCCTGCAAAGGGGATTTTTTATAGACCATAACGCTCTTACAAATCGGATTTGAAATTCGATTAGCGCATAAGCTCAGCACTGTCGATGAGCGCTGTTTGTCTGGCAACAGTGGCGCGGCACAGTGTTTTCCCTGCAACAGTTCAAAACACACAAACCCTCTCAAAACCCCATAAACACAGGGTTTTGGGCACATGGCACAGAGCCTGCAATATTCCATTCATGCAGGAAGCATTCGATAAAAATATCTTTTTGGACATAAGAATCTGTTGCTTTGCCGGAGCGTGCCCATGAAATCCCGCTTACCGTTTTCCCGCGTCAAAACGCTGCTCGCGGCCTGCGCTGTGGCCCTGAGCCTGCAACCGCTCGCCCACGCGGCGGAAACCCCGCCCGCCGAAGTGCATCTGGACTACGCCTATTACTCGCCGGTCAGCCTGGCGCTCAAGCACTTGGGTTATCTGGAAAAAGCCCTGCCCCAGAGCAAGGTCAGTTGGGTGCTGAGCCAAGGCAGCAACCGCTCGCTGGAATACCTCAATAGCGGTGGCGTGGACTTCGCGTCATCAGCCAGCCTCGCGGCGGTGCTGAGCCGTGCCAACGGCAGCCCGATCAAATCGGTGTACGTCTACAGCCGCGCCGAGTGGACCGCGCTGGTGGTGCGTAAAGACTCGCCGTACCAGACCGTCGCCGACCTCAAGGGCAAGAAAATCGCCGCCACCAAAGGCACCGATCCGTACCTGTTCTCCCTGCGCAGCCTGCAACAGGCCGGGCTGAAAAAGGACGACGTGGAGCTCGTGCACCTGCAACACCCGGACGGCCGCACCGCTTTGGAGAAAGGTGATGTCGACGCCTGGGCCGGCCTCGATCCGCACATGGCCGCCAGCCAGGTGCAGGCCGGTTCACGCCTGCTGTATCGCAATCGCGACTTCAACAGCTACGGCGTGGTCAGCGTCACCGAGCAATACGCCAAGGAACACCCACAAACCATCGAAACGGTGATCAAGGCCTACGAACAGGCCCGCGAGTGGTCGGTGAAAAACCCGGACGAACTGGCCCGACTGCTAGCCAGCGAATCCGGCCTGCCGCTGGATGTGGCCAAGCTGCAACTGTCGCGCACCGACCTGAGCAGCCCGCAACTCACCGCCAAGGACGTGCTCGCCTCGAAAGCCGCGGCGCCGATTCTGGTCTCCGAAGAACTGGTGCGCCGTGGGGTAAATGTCGATCAGGTGATCGATCAATTGATCGACACCGGTTTCCAGCAAGTCGCCGCCCAGTAACCAATCGGGCTCACAACAAGTCCGCGCCCGTCGCGGATTTGTCGTGAGCGGAGAACCGTCCATGAGCAATGACCTGCCCGCCCGCCTGGCCGCGCCGCTGCCGCGCCGACAAACCCTGCCGTTGAATCCGCTCTGGCGGCGGCGCCTCAAAGGGCTGGCCCTGCCGCTGCTGATCGTGATCGCCCTGGAGATCATCGTGCGCGTCGGCTGGCTGCCGTCCTATCAGATGCCTGCGCCGAGCGAAGTCGCGCTGACCCTGACTGATCTGGCCGAAGGCGCACTGTGGAAACACATCGGTGCCAGCCTGATCCGCGTGCTGATCGGGTTTGCCATCGGCGCAAGTCTGGCGCTGGTGTTTGCCGCGTGGGTCGGTCTCAGCCGGGAGGCCGAGGCTTATCTCGAACCGACCTTCGCCGCGCTGCGCTCGATACCGAGCCTGGCGTGGGTACCGCTGTTGCTGTTGTGGCTGGGCATCGACGAGACCTCGAAAATCGTCCTGATCGCTATCGGCGCGTTCTTCCCGGTGTACGTCAACGTGGTCGCGGCGATCCGCAATATCGACCGCAAACTGGTGGAAGTCGGCCACATCTATGGCTTCAGTCGACTGCAACTGGTGCGCCGGATTCTGCTGCCCGCCGCCCTGCCCGGCCTGTTCACCGGGCTGCGCAGCGGCATGAGCCTGGCGTGGATGTTTCTGGTGGCGGCCGAACTGATCGCGGCAACCAAAGGCCTGGGTTACCTGTTGAGTGACGGGCGTGAAACCTCGCGCCCGGACATCGTGTTGGCGGCAATTATCGTATTGGCGCTGCTGGGCAAACTCAGCGATGGCTTGCTCGCCGCCCTCGAACGCCGCTGGCTGGTCTGGCGCGACACCTTCACCGGTCAGGGCAGCAAGGACTGATCCGCACAACTAAGCTGAACCTTCAGGCAGTGTTCGTCGGAGGTTCGGCCGATGTGCGGAAGACTTTCGCAATACCGCGGCATCCACGATTTCGTTGCAGTGCTGAGCATTCCCGATGCGCTGATAAATCACGTCGGCGATGCACCGCTGGCACACTACAACGCGGCGCCCACCACTGCGCTGGCTATTCTTCATCAACATGAACAACGCCTTTACGCCGACAACTTGCGCTGGGGCTGGCGGCCGCACTGGGCCAAGGATCGCGCGGCGCCGATCAATGCGAGAGTGGAGAAAGTAGTCCACGGTCCGTTCTTTCGAGCGATCTGGCGTCATCGCCTGATTGTGCCGGTCGACAACTGGTTCGAGTGGGTCGACGGGCCGGACAAGAGCCGTCAACCCTGGCTGATCCATCGCGTCGATCATCAACCGGTTTTCTGCGCCGCCATCGGCCAGTTTCCGACACCCGATGCGCAATCGAGGGAAGACGACGGTTTCGTGATCATTACCGCCGACAGCGAAGGCGGCCTGCTCGATCTGCATGATCGCCGGCCCATCGTATTGTCCGCCGAGGGGGCGCGGGAATGGCTCGATCCCGCCACGCCTGTGGAGCGCGCTGAGCAAATGTTGCTGTTCGAAGGGTTGGGCAGCGAGGCCTTCGAATGGCACAAAGTCGGCAAAGCTGTCGGCAACTCACGCAATCAGGGCGCGGAATTGATTGAAGTGGTGACCTAAATATTGTCCGGGGTGACACGTCTATCAAATAGTCGGAAGGTGCGAATCAGATTGATGCCACAGTGCAAGTGAAAACCGTTCGTTACAGTCAGTGTTTCAATCTCGAAACATTCATTGAATCAGTCGTTTGATTAAAACCAACCGCCTGTCTGACATTTCAATCGTCATACATACATTTAGTAACACTACAGATAGCATGCGCGCCGCATTTCCTATTGGCATACCAGTTGACCAAAGAGTCAACAAACCGGGAATACCCTACAAACTTACAAGCCTTGCAGAGAACTAAGTTGCGCGACGATTTTGCAATCAAACAGGCCAACGGCCTGGAGTGTATTTATCTGTCCATGACAGAACGCTTTCAACTCGACTGTTTTATCGCCCACTACATAAAGACTCGAAACCTGCGTGACGTACCCGAGATCGACCGCATCCTGCGCGCCACTCTCCAAAACTATCCCTGCCACCCGCCGGTGATGGTCAACGAGCTGAATGCCTGGATCGACAAGACCTTGGGTTATCGGGCTTCACACCCCGATTTCACACAGCTGGACGATCTTTGATGAAACGAAAAAGCCCCGCAATCGCGGGGCTTTTTCGTGGTAGCGCTTAAGGTTTGAGCGGGCGTTCCTGGTCGCGATCAGACAACTCGCGGCTGTCGTCATGTTTCCAGGTCTGCTCCTTGTGTTTCTCCCGCTCGATCTCTTCTTCGCTCGGTTCTTCATCTTCTTCGGGACGTTTCTGCTCGGTTGCCATGTTCACCTCGCTGCCATAAGTCGTCAGTCATCCTTACAGCGTAGAACAGATTCAGACAGGCAACTTACAACCACCAGCGCAACAGAAAGAAGAACGCCATACTCAATAGCATGCTAAGCAACGTATTACGCGTGTAGATCACTAGTCCGATGGCGACTAAAGAACTCAGCAAATAGGGATTGTCCCACTGCAAATTCAGCTGTTTATCCGGCATGAACACGATTGGTCCGCAAATCGCGGTCAACATCCCCGGTACGGCGAAACCCAGAAATTGCCGTGCGTTACTGCTCAAACGCACCGGCAAGCGCGGTTCGAGAAATACGTAGCGGTTGAGGAACACCAGAATCCCCATGCCGAAAATCACTGCCCAGACCATCATGTGCGCTCCCGATACAGCTTGTTGCAGATAAACCCTGCGGTCATTCCCGCCAGCCCCGACAGCACCAGCGCCGACCCCCACTGCCAATAACTGAACAGCACCGAGCAGAACAGCGACACAGCCACGCAAACCACGGTCGGCACGTTGCGCACCACCGGGGTGATCAGGGCGATGAAGGTCGCGGCAATCGAGAAGTCCAGCCCCAGATGCTCAAGCCCCGGAATGCTGCTGCCGAGCACGATGCCGGCCAGGGTGAAGAGGTTCCAGGCAATATAGAACGTCAGGCCGACGCCGAGGGCATACCAGCGGTTGAACTGCTGGCGATCGTGCTGACTGGTCAGGGCGAACAGCTCGTCGGTGAGCAGAAAGCCCAGGCCGATGCGCCAGCGACCCGGCAACGGCGAAATCACATGGCGCATGCTCATGCCGTAAAGCAAATGCTGCGACGTCAGCAGCAGCGTGGTCAGCAGAATCGAGAAAATCCCGGCTCCGCCCTTGAGCATGCCGATCGCCACCAGTTGCGCAGCACCAGCGAACACGATGCTCGACAAGCCCTGCCCTTGCAGCGGCGTGAGGTTGGCTTCGATCGCCATGGAGCCGGCCAGCAGCCCCCACGGCGCGGTCGCCAGGGATAACGGCATGATCGCCGCGGCTCCGCGAAGAAAGGCACTGCGCGGCATTAATGAGTCAGACATAACGCTCTTCAACCGTGAGACAAGACTCCGGACTCTGCCAGCAAAGGCGCTTTGCTGGCTTGAACAATCTTGCGCAGTTGTCAGAAATCTCCCAGCCGCGAGCCGCCGACCGGCGTACCATTGCAGCCATTCACATTTGCGTCAGGGAGACGACATGTTGTATCGAATTGCCGCCGACGGGCTGGTGCTGTTTCACCTATCGTTCATTCTGTTCGTGCTGTTTGGCGGGCTATTGGTGCTCAAGTGGCACCGAGTGGCGTGGCTGCATCTGCCGGCCGCAACCTGGGGCGTGATGGTCGAGGTGTTGCACCTGACCTGCCCGCTGACCTACTGGGAAAACCTGATGCGCCACGCTGCCGGGCAAACCGAGTATGCCGGCGGCTTCATCGAGCATTACGTCTGGCCGATCATCTACCCGGCGGGGCTGACCCCGCAGATTCAGTTGGCGCTGGGCAGCGTGGTGCTGGCGATCAACCTGCTGGTATACGGGCGTCTGATCCGTCAGTGGAAACTGCGTCGCGCCGCCCGCATTCCGTTTTAACGCGTTTTCAAGGTTTCCAGCCAGGCCGGATCGAGGCGCGTCTGATCGGTGTCCAGACCGAGCGCCTCCATCCGAGCCTTGTGCGCCTCGACTTCCCGATGCAATTGCGCATGATCGCTGGAGTTGCCGTCCAATTCGTGCATCTGGGTCAGGCCAAGGTGATAGAAACGCAGTACTTTCATCGCCGTCGGATCCCCCTTCTCGACCGCCGCCGTCACCTGATGCATGACGTTGGTGACGCTCATCAAACTGCGCTTGAGCCGCCAGCCGTACACCGCCGGGGCCATCCAGGTCTGATTCCAGAAACGCCCGCGCAACAACCCCGCCGTCAGCAGAAATGCGCCGAACACCCCGCCGACATTGAACCGCAGGTTATCCCCGCCCGGCTCGCCGAACAGCGCCACCGCCACGGTCGAAAACGCCATTGCCAGCACCAGGAACAGCACCGCGATGATCAACGTGCTGCGCCGGGTCTGCTGGCGATAAGTGATGGCATCGATCGGTTGAATCTCGAACATCGCGACAGGCTTCCATGGCTTGAAATAAAAAGAGGCCGGCGCATTATCGCCTCTGAGGCGGATTTAGCTATGCTGGAGCTCCTTTTCATCTTTTCAAAGTCCAACGGGGACATGGCGATACCACGCAGATCGTGCCATCTTCATTCATGGATACACACTATTCGGATGCCATTGGCCAGGCCGGCAATGACATCGTTTTAAGGATCACTGCATGACCCAACGACACGTAATCAATGCCTCGGTCAGCCCAAAAGGCAGCCTGGAAACCCTTTCCCAACGTGAAGTTCAGCAACTGAGCCAGGCCGGAACCGGCAGCACCTACACCCTCTTCCGCCAGTGCGCCCTGGCAATCCTCAATACTGGCGCCCATGTCGACAACGCGAAAACCATTCTGGAAGCCTACAAGGACTTCGAAATCCGCATCCACCAGCAGGATCGCGGCGTGCGCCTGGAACTGCTGAACGCCCCGGCCGATGCCTTCGTCGACGGCGAAATGATCGCCAGCACCCGGGAAATGCTGTTCAGCGCCCTGCGCGACATCGTCTACACCGAGAACGAACTCGATGCCCTGAGCATCGACCTCAGCACCTCGCAGGGCATCAGCGACTACGTCTTCCACCTGCTGCGCAACGCGCGCACCCTGCGTCCGGGCGTCGAGCCGAAGATCGTCGTGTGCTGGGGCGGCCACTCGATCAACACCGAAGAATACAAATACACCAAGAAAGTCGGCCACGAACTGGGCCTGCGCAGTCTCGACATCTGCACCGGTTGCGGCCCCGGCGTGATGAAAGGCCCGATGAAAGGCGCAACCATCGCCCATGCCAAACAACGCATCCACGGCGGCCGCTATCTGGGCCTGACCGAACCGGGCATCATCGCCGCCGAAGCGCCGAACCCGATCGTCAATGAGCTGGTGATCCTGCCGGACATCGAAAAACGCCTGGAAGCCTTCGTCCGCGTCGGCCACGGCATCATCATCTTCCCGGGCGGCGCCGGCACCGCCGAAGAGTTCCTGTACCTGCTGGGCATCCTGATGCACCCGGACAACGCCGGCCTGCCGTTCCCGGTGATCCTGACCGGGCCGAAACATGCCGCGCCGTACCTGGAGCAACTCGACGCTTTTGTCACCGCCACCCTCGGCGAAGCAGCGAAACAGCACTACGAAATCATCATCGACGACCCGGCCGAAGTGGCGCGGCAGATGACGGCTGGCCTCAAAGCCGTGAAGCAGTTCCGCCGCGAACGCAACGACGCGTTCCACTTCAACTGGCTGCTGAAGATCGACGAAGGCTTCCAGCGTCCGTTCGACCCGACCCACGAAAACATGGCCAACCTCAAGCTGCACCGCGACCAGCCGCCCCACGAACTGGCGGCCAACCTGCGCCGCGCGTTTTCCGGGATCGTCGCCGGCAACGTCAAGGACAAGGGCATTCGCCTGATCGAGGAACACGGGCCGTATCAGATCCGTGGCGACGCCGCGATCATGCAGCCGCTCGATCTACTGCTCAAAGCCTTCGTCGCCCAACACCGGATGAAACTGCCGGGCGGCGCGGCGTATGTGCCGTGCTATCGCGTGGTTTCCTGACCGCAATCGATGCAGTTTAACCATGAGGGAGTGAGCTCGCTCCCTCATGGCTCATCGACACTACCGATCCGCCCTGCTCTCTGACACAAAAGCCCCGCTGATTCCCCACGACAGCCGTCATGTGGGCGTACTAAGCTGGGCGATTGTTTTTTCAGGGACGATCCATGAAACGTTTTGCCGCCTGCCTGCTGTCTCTTCTGGCCCTGACGGCCAATGCGGCAGATCTGCAACTGCTCACCGACAACCATCCTCCACTGCATTTCCTTCAAGGCGACCAACTGGTGGGCTTCGGCGTGGATGTGGTTCAGGCCCTGGCCGCGCAGACCGGCGATCGCATTCACTTGCAACAAGTACCGCTGCTGCGCGCCCTGCGCATGGCCAGCGATACCCCGGACACCGGGGTATTTACCGTCCTGCGCACCGACGCACGCGACGACCGCTACCAATGGGTCGGACCGCTGATCGAAGTCGAAACCGCGCTCTATGCCCACGACAATTTTCACCCACCGGTACGCAGCCTGCGCGAGGCCGATCACCTGGGCCGAATCACCGTGCCACGCAAATGGCTGGTCTACAGCTATTTGCAGGAACAGGACCTGACCAACCTCTACGGCGTGGAAACCCCGGAACAAATGATGCGTCTGTTCAGTCTCGGGCGAACCGACTTCGTGGTCTCGGACACGCTGTCCAGTGCATCCCTCGCCCGCGAGCAAGGCATGGAGCCAGGTCGCTTGCAGTACCAGATGCCGTTGATGAAACAGGACACCTACATCGCGTTCTCGCGACAGACTGATCCGAAGCAGGTCGCACGCTGGCAACAGGCGCTGGATACGCTGCGCGCCGACGGTCGCCTGGAGAAAATGCGCCAGCGCTGGCTGAGCAATACCCTGCCGCGCTGATCACGCATCAACGCCTTTGATAACAACTATCTGAAAAGGTGTTTTTTCTTCTGGCGCCCGTGGCCATAAAGTGGCGGTCATCTTCTTCCCGTTTTCTGGTGCACCCCATGAAAGACTTCATTGCCCTCGGGTTCATCGTCGCGCTGATCGGCGCCACTTCAGCGATTGCCAACGCCCACGGCAACGGGCACGTCGTTGCCATGACCAGTGTCGGTCAGTCCGGCACGTTGAACGTCGATACCGTCGGCCTTGGCAGCGAAGCCACGGGCAGCCTGGAACAGACGCTCTACGTTGCGCAGAACGCCTCCGAGTACGGTTACGACTATTGAGCCACCAGCCGCGCCGCCAAGGCCTTGGCCTGCGACGCGACATCGGTCACTGCCGTACTTTCCCACCACATCCCCCTCAGTGGCGGGCCCATCGCGAACAGTCTTTGTGACACCTTTCCCTGCGCATCCAGCACCGCGCCGTCCACCGTCGCCGCAATCCCCAGCGCCAATGGCCCCGGTTGCACCAGCCCACGGGCCAGCAACTGCTGCGGCAAGGGCCGGTCTACCCGGCGCCAGTCATACTCGATACCACTGGAATTGATCAGCGCCGCGCCTTGTACTACGCGTGTTTCATTTTCGCCCCGACGACGGATGCGAATGCCAACACCACCGCCCGACACTGGCTCAAGAACTTTATAGGACGCGGCGTGAATACGCAGACGCCCCTCTTTACGTAGACGCTCGACCAGCTCCGCACTCAGCGGCGGCGAACGATGGTGATGGCTTTCCCACCACGGCCGCACATGCCGCACGAATTGCCGGCGTTGCACATCGCTTGCCTGGCTCCACAGTCGACCGATATGCGCGCGCACCGTATCCAGCGGTGCCTGCCAGTCGATGCCTTGGGCGGTTGCGTCCTGGCAATGCCGGCGCAATTCGCGCAGTAACTGCCGGGGCGTACGGAGGTTGTGGTCCTCGGCGAGAAAGTCCACCCACGCCGGCGGCTGTCGACGCACATGGGGCAGCAGCCCGTGCCGGGAAAACACCTCGATCGGCCCGCGATGCCCGGCCTGCTCCAGCGAGACCACGGCATCGACCATGGTCAGGCCGGAGCCGATGATCAGCACCGTGGATTGCGGATCGAGCTGGCGCATGGCGCCCACATCCCACGGGTCGAGCGCGGCGGCATTGAGGCCGCTGGACTGCTTTTGCGGCGTACGGGCGGCGGGGAACATGCCGGTGGGGAGCACTGCAAAAGCGCCTTGCAGTCGCTGGCCGTCGCTCAAGGTGAACTGCACCGAATCAACTGAAGCCTGTACATCAATCACCTCTGCGCGCACGTGCTCAACCGTCGAACCATGCTGCGCGCCCACCTGCTGCGCTTCGGCCAGACGCTGCTGCACATAGACACCGAACAGTCCCCGTGGCGGAAACAGTTCGCTGACCGGCACATGTTGCTGATCCGACTCGGGCCAACCGCCACCGGCAATGTGATCGGTCAGCCATTGGGTCAGGTCATCGGCATTGTCCGGATCAACGCTCATCCGTGCGGCATTGCCATTGAGCGTGTGGCCCAGTTCAACCGCGCTGTACGCTTCACCCCGGCCCAATTCGGCCCGAGGCTCGATCACCAGAATCCGTCGCCGCCCCGGCAGGCGCAGCAATTGCACCGCCAGCATCGTGCCGCTGAGGCCGCCGCCGACAATCAGGATGTCGGCCTTATCGGTTTGAGTCATGCCGTTCTCGCAGCAGAGGGTTTGCTCAAGTCAGTGTCGTGCAGACGCCGCGAGCGAGTCTAGACAGACGCAACCTTTTTCTCCTGCCGATGCAGCTCGCCGAGGTTTCGATAGCCGCTGCCCGGATGGATCTGCGGCAACCTCGGCCCTTCGCCAAACAGCTTCTCGCGTAACGTCCCCGGCGCGTATTCGGTCTTGTAGACGCCGCGCTTCTGCAGTTCCGGAACCAGCAACTCCACGGCGTCGATGAAGGTTTCGTGGGTCAGTGCGTAGGCCAGGTTGAAGCCATCGACGTCGGTTTCGTCGACCCATTCCTGCAACAGGTCAGCGACGGTTTCCGGGCTGCCGACGAACAACGGGCCGAAACCGCCGATCCCGACCCAGTCGGCCAGTTCGTTCGGCGTCCAGACCTTGTTCGGATCCGCCGTGGAAAACGCCTCGACTGCTGATTGAATGGCGTTGGTGTGTACGTGTTTGAGCGGTTCGTCCGGTTTGAAGCGGCTAAAGTCGATACCCGTCCAGCCGGAAATCAGCGCCATCGCGCCCTCGTAACTGACCCAGGATTTGTATTCTTCGAACTTGGCTTTGGCCTTGGCGTCGGTCTCGCCGAGGATCACGGTTTGCAGGTTGAAAATCAGGATCTTCGACGGATCGCGCCCGGCCTCGGCGGCGCGGCGGCGAATGTCGGCCACGGTTTTCTTGAGCAGCACTTTCGACGGCGCAGCGACGAAAACGCACTCGGCATGCTCGGCGGCAAACTGCTTGCCCCGGCTGGAAGCGCCCGCCTGATAGAGAACCGGCGTGCGCTGCGGCGACGGTTCGCAGAGGTGAATGCCCGGCACCTGGAAGTGTTTCCCGTGGTGGCGGATCTCGTGGATCTTGTTCGGGTCACTGAAAATCCGCCGTTCGCGATCCCGCAGGATCGCGCCCTCTTCCCAACTGCCTTCCCAGAGCTTGTAGCAGACCTCCAGGTATTCCTCGGCGAAGTCGTAGCGCGCGTCGTGTTCAGTCTGGGCTTGCTGGCCGATGTTCTTTGCACCGCTCTCCAGATAAGACGTGACGATGTTCCAGCCGGCGCGGCCCTTAGTCAGGTGATCGAGGGTCGACAGGCGTCGGGCGAATGGATACGGATGTTCGAAGGACAACGAAGCGGTCAGACCGAAACCCAGGTGCTCGGTCACCAGTGCCATCGGCGGGATCAGTTGCAACGGATCGTTGACCGGCACCTGCGCCGCCTGCCGGATGGCCGCCTCGCCGTTGCCGTTGTACACGTCGTAGATGCCCAGCACGTCGGCGATGAACAAGCCGTCGAACTTGCCGCGCTCGAGGATTTTCGCCAGATCGGTCCAGTACTCCAGATCCTTGTACTGCCAGGAACGATCCCGAGGGTGAGCCCACAGGCCCGGTGACTGATGGCCGACGCAATTCATGTCGAAGGCGTTGAGACGGATTTCACGGGGCATCAGACGGCACTCCCGATTTTCAGGAGGCATTTGGAGGTGTGATTTGAGGCGATCATGTGAGGCGACTCCGTGGTTTCCGGATGAGGATCCAGAACCCTTAGCAGGAGTCATGCCTGAATATATTTTCGTTATTTATCAATAGATTGAGATAACAACCTAAAGCAGTCTGCACGCAGAATAGAGCAAACTGCTTATCAGCTGTCGGCCCTGCAACAGTCAGATCACCACATTACGCACGAACCGCGCCGCGACTTCCCCATCGTTGCGATAGGTGTGCGGCTGGTTGCTGGCGAACATGAAAAACTCGCCGGCTGCGATGTGCTGGGGTTGATCGCCAAGCATCAGCGTCAGGCAGCCTTCAAAGACGAAAATCTGCTCGCTCCAACCTTCGGCGTCCGGTTGCGAGGGATAGACCTCACCCGGTTGCAGGCACCATTCCCACTGCTCCACCGCGCGGGTGGCGTTGGCTTTGGACAGCAAAACGGCTTTGCTGCCGGGAATGCTGCCGGCCCAGGCGAGTTCGTTGATACGGCCCGGATCGCGGTTGTCCGGGGCCTGGATCAGATCGCTGAACGCCACTTCGAGGGCTTCGGCCACTCGGTCGAGGGTGGTCAGGCTGACATTCTTTTCGCCGGCCTCGATAGCTACCAGCATGCGCCGGCTGACCCCGGACTTTTCCGCCAGCGCGGTCTGGCTCATGTCGGCGGCGTGGCGCAGGCGTCGGACGTTCTGGCTGACGTGTTGCAGGACTGAAGCCCGTTGTACAGAATCTTTGTGCACTATATTGCTCACTGGCTGGGGTTGGGCAGTATACTGCGCAACATTTGGCGCATTGTGCGTCGCCTCTTCAAAAGTGCGCAAGGTCATGACGTCAGCCAACTCCCCCCAAACTCCCCTGCGGTTTTCCCGGTTCAGCAAAGCCGAATGCGTGCTGGTGCTGATCACCATGCTTTGGGGCGGCACTTTTTTGCTGGTGCAGCACGCCATGACCGTCAGCGGGCCGATGTTTTTCGTTGGTCTGCGCTTTGCCGCAGCGGCGAGCATCGTCGCGCTGTTTTCCTGGAAACACCTGCGTGAGCTGACCTTGTTCGAACTCAAGGCCGGCGCCTTCATCGGCGTGGCGATCATGCTCGGCTATGGCTTGCAGACCGTTGGCTTGCAGACCATCCCCAGCAGTCAATCGGCGTTCATCACCGCGTTGTACGTGCCGTTTGTGCCGCTGCTGCAATGGCTGGTGCTCGGTCGCCGTCCCGGTTTGATGCCGAGTATCGGGATCATGCTGGCGTTTACCGGGTTGATGCTGTTGTCGGGGCCGTCCGGCGCTTCGCTGAATTTCAGTCCCGGTGAAATCGCCACACTGATCAGCGCCATTGCAATAGCGGCCGAAATCATCCTGATCAGTAACTATGCCGGGCAGGTCGATGTGCGCCGGGTAACGGTGGTGCAACTGGCGGTGACCTCGGCGCTGGCGTTTTTGATGGTGGTACCGACCGGTGAAGCGCTTCCGGATTTCTCGTGGCTGCTACTGAGCACCGCTCTGGGGCTGGGCGCGATGAGCGCAGCGATTCAGGTGGCGATGAACTGGGCGCAGAAAAGCGTTTCTCCGACCCGTGCGACCTTGATCTACGCGGGTGAACCGGTCTGGGCCGGGATCGCCGGTCGGATTGCCGGTGAACGTCTGCCGGCGATTGCATTGGTGGGGGCCGGGTTGATTGTGGCGGCGGTAATCGTCAGCGAGTTGAAGACCAAGGGCAAAGCCACGTCGGACCTCGAAGAAGAGCTGAGCCGCGAAACCGAGCACTGATCGAACCCACGCTCCGGCGTGGGTTCGCGCGATTCCCCTCCCTGAAACAATGTGAACCAAACAATTTCCGGCTACTTTGTAGGATTCAGAGACATCCTCGCGTTTGGTGATCCGGGAGCTGGCACGTATGATGCTTCACAAACTTCCGCAGATTAGAAGCCTATGTCCCTGATAGTTCTACTGCTTCTGCCTTTTGTGGGCAGCTGTCTGGCAGCCGTGCTGCCGCACAACGCACGTAACGCCGAATCCCTGTTGGCAGGCCTGGTCGCTTTGATCGGTACTGTCCAGGTTGCCTTGCTGTTCCCGCAAATCGCCCATGGCGGCGTAATCCGTGAAGAGTTCATGTGGCTGCCCAGCCTGGGCCTGAACTTCGTCCTGCGCATGGACGGCTTCGCCTGGCTGTTCTCGATGCTGGTGCTGGGCATCGGCACCCTCGTTTCCTTGTATGCCCGTTATTACATGTCGCCGGATGACCCGGTGCCGCGTTTCTTCGCGTTTTTTCTGGCGTTCATGGGCGCCATGCTCGGGCTGGTGATCTCGGGCAACCTGATCCAGATCGTGTTTTTCTGGGAGCTGACCAGCCTCTTCTCGTTCCTGTTGATCGGGTACTGGCACCACCGCCACGACGCGCGGCGCGGCGCCTATATGGCTCTGATGGTCACCGGCGCCGGGGGATTGTGCCTGCTGGCAGGGGTCATGATCCTCGGCCATGTGGTCGGCAGCTATGACCTGGACAAGGTCCTGGCCGCCGGTGATCAGATTCGCGCACATGCCCTCTACCCCATCCTGCTTCCCCTCATTCTCATCGGCGCCCTCAGCAAAAGCGCCCAGTTCCCCTTCCACTTCTGGCTGCCCCACGCCATGGCGGCGCCGACACCGGTTTCGGCCTATCTGCACTCGGCGACCATGGTCAAGGCCGGGGTCTTCCTGCTCGCGCGGTTATGGCCGTCGCTGTCCGGCAGCGAAGAATGGTTCTACATCGTCAGCGGTGCCGGCGCCGCAACGCTGTTGCTCGGCGCGTACTGCGCGATGTTCCAGAACGACCTCAAGGGGCTGCTGGCCTACTCGACCATCAGCCACCTCGGCCTGATCACGTTGCTGCTGGGCCTGAACAGTCCGCTGGCAGCGGTCGCGGCGGTGTTCCACATTCTCAACCACGCGACTTTCAAGGCTTCGCTGTTCATGGCTGCCGGGATCATCGACCACGAAAGTGGCACCCGCGACATCCGCAAGCTCAACGGTCTGTTCAAACTGATTCCGTTCACCGCCACTCTGGCGATGGTCGCCAGTGCGTCCATGGCCGGCGTGCCGCTGCTCAATGGTTTCCTGTCGAAAGAAATGTTCTTCGCTGAAACCGTGTTCATCAACGCCACGGCGTGGGTTGAAGCCGCGCTGCCCATCGTGGCGACCATCGCCGGTACGTTCAGCGTTGCGTATTCGCTGCGTTTTACCGTCGACGTGTTCTTCGGCCCGACCGCCACCGACCTGCCGCACACCCCGCACGAGCCGCCGCGCTGGATGCGTGCACCGGTTGAGCTGTTGGTGTTCACCTGCCTGCTGGTGGGGATTTTCCCGGCCCAAGTGGTCGGCCCGTTGCTGGCCGCCGCGGCATTGCCGGTAGTGGGTGGCGTGCTGCCGGAATACAGCCTGGCGATCTGGCACGGTCTCAATGCCCCGATGATCATGAGCCTGATCGCCATGTCCGGCGGCATCGTGGTCTATCTGTTGCTGCGCAATCAGCTCAAGCGCGGCCGTTTCAAATTCCCGCCGCTCGTAGGTCGTTTCAACGGCAAGCGCCTGTTCGAACGCAGCCTGGTGGCGATGATGCGCCTGGCCCGACGCCTGGAGCGGCGGATCGGCACCAAGCGCCTGCAAACGCAGCTGTTCCTGATGGTATTGGCGGCGGTGCTCGCCGGGCTGATCCCGATGCTGCACAGCAGCCTGAGCTGGGGCGACCGGCCAAAGATCCCCGGTTCCATTGTGTTCGTGACCCTGTGGCTGCTGGCAATCGCCTGCGCCCTCGGCGCCGCATGGCAGGCCAAGTATCACCGTCTCGCCGCTCTGACCATGGTCAGCGTCTGTGGCCTGATGACCTGCGTGACCTTCGTCTGGTTCTCGGCACCGGACCTGGCCCTGACGCAACTGGTAGTCGAAGTGGTGACCACGGTGCTGATCCTGCTGGGCCTGCGCTGGCTGCCACGGCGGATCGAAGAGGTTTCGCCGCTGCCAAGCAGCCTGCGCAAGGCCCGGGTGCGGCGTCTGCGCGACTTGCTGCTGTCGATTGCCGTCGGCGGCGGCATGGCGCTGCTGTCCTACGCGATGCTGACCCGGCAGACCCCGAACGACATTTCCTCGTTCTACCTGAGCCGCGCCCTGCCTGAAGGCGGCGGCAGCAACGTGGTCAACGTGATGCTGGTGGACTTCCGTGGTTTCGACACCCTCGGCGAAATCACCGTACTGGTGGCCGTAGCGCTGACGGTATTCGCCCTGCTGCGACGCTTCCGCCCACCGAAAGAAAGCCTGCAACTGCCAGCCCAGCAACGCCTGCTGGCGCCGGACGTGGTCACCGATCTGGTCAACCCGCGTTCGGCCAGCGACACCGCACTCGGCTTCATGATGGTGCCGGCGGTGCTGGTGCGCCTGTTGCTGCCGATTGCGCTGGTGGTGTCGTTCTACCTGTTCCTGCGCGGGCACAACCAACCGGGTGGCGGGTTCGTCGCCGGCCTGGTGATGTCGGTGGCGTTCATCCTGCAATACATGGTCGCCGGCACCCAGTGGGTCGAGGCGCAAATGAGCCTGCGACCGCTGCGCTGGATGGGCACCGGGTTGCTGTTCGCTACGGTCACCGGTCTCGGCGCGATGCTGGCGGGTTATCCGTTCCTCACCACGCACACCTGGCATTTCAGCGTGCCGGTGCTGGGTGACATCCATATCGCCAGCGCCTTGTTCTTCGACATCGGCGTGTATGCGGTGGTGGTCGGTTCGACGCTGTTGATCCTCACCGCCCTCGCCCACCAATCGGTCCGGGGTCACAAAACCGCTGCCATCAAAGGAGCCGTCTGATGGAAGAAGTCATCGCAATCGCCATCGGAGTGCTCGCCGCCTCCGGCGTCTGGCTGATCCTGCGCCCGCGGACGTTCCAAGTGGTCATGGGCCTGTGCCTGCTGTCCTACGGGGTCAACCTGTTCATCTTCAGCATGGGCAGCCTGTTCATCGGCAAAGAGCCGAATATCAAGGACGGCGTACCGCAGGACCTGCTCAATTACACCGACCCGCTGCCTCAGGCGCTGGTGCTGACGGCCATCGTCATCAGCTTCGCCATGACCGCGCTGTTCCTGGTGGTACTGCTCGCTTCACGGGGCCTGACCGGCACCGACCATGTGGACGGCCGGGAGCCCAAGGAATGACGGCGATGACTCACCTGATCGCTGCGCCGATTCTGCTGCCGCTGCTGACCGCCGCCATCATGCTGATGCTCGGCGAGAAACACCGGCCGCTGAAGGCCAAGATCAACCTGTTCTCAAGTCTGCTAGGCCTGGGCATTTCTGTGCTGTTGCTGCAATGGACCCAGACCACCGGCGTACCCGGTTCCATCGGCGTCTACCTGCCGGGCAACTGGCAAGTGCCGTTCGGCATCGTGCTGGTGGTCGATCGACTGTCGGCCTTGATGCTGGTGCTGACCGGCATCATCGGCGTCAGCGCCCTGCTGTTCGCCATGGCGCGCTGGGATGGCGCAGGCTCAAGCTTCCACGCGCTGTTTCAGATTCAGTTGATGGGCCTGTACGGCGCGTTCCTGACTGCAGATCTGTTCAACCTGTTCGTGTTCTTCGAAGTGCTGCTCGCGGCGTCCTACGGTTTGCTGCTTCACGGCTCGGGCCGGGCACGGGTGTCGTCGGGGCTGCATTACATCTCGATCAACCTGTTGGCCTCGTCGCTGTTTCTGATTGGCGCGGCGCTGATCTACGGCGTCACCGGCACGCTGAACATGGCCGACCTCGCAATGAAGATTCCGCTGGTGCCGGAGGCCGACCGTGGCCTGCTGCATGCCGGCGCGGCGATTCTGGCGGTGGCGTTCCTGGCCAAGGCCGGGATGTGGCCGCTGAACTTCTGGCTGGTGCCAGCCTATTCCTCGGCCAGTGCGCCGGTGGCGGCGATGTTCGCGATCATGACCAAGGTCGGCGTCTACACCTTGCTGCGCCTGTGGACACTGTTGTTCTCCGGGCAGGCCGGCGCCTCGGCCTACTTCGGCGGCGACTGGCTGATCTACGGCGGCATGGCGACCATGCTCTGCGCGGGCGTGGCGATCATCGCCGCGCAACGCCTGGAGCGCATGGCCAGCCTGAGCATTCTGGTGTCGGCGGGGATTCTCCTGTCGGCGGTGGGTTTCGCCCAGCCGAACCTGATCGGCGCGGCGCTGTTCTATCTGGTCAGCTCGACACTCGCGCTGAGTGCGCTGTTCCTGCTGGCGGAACTGATCGAACGTTCGCGCACCGCCATCGAAGTACCGCTCGAAGACGAAAACGAGTTGCTGCCGCGTCCGCAGCAATGGCAGCCGCCGGTCAAGGGCATCAACCTCGACGACGACCAGAAAGCCGTCGTCGGTCAGGTGATTCCGTGGACCATGGCCTTCCTCGGCCTGAGCTTCATTGCCTGTGCGCTGCTGATCATCGGCATGCCGCCGCTGTCGGGGTTCATTGGCAAGCTGAGCCTGATCGGCGCTCTGCTCAACCCGTTGGGACTCGGCACTGGCGAACCGATCTCAACTGCTGCCTGGGCGTTGCTGGCACTGCTGATCCTCACCGGTCTCGGCTCGCTGATGGCGTTCTCGCGACTGGGTATCCAGCGCTTCTGGTCTCCAGAGGAACGCCCGTCGCCGGTGCTGCGCAAACTCGAATGCGTGCCGATTTTCCTGCTGCTCGGTCTGAGCATCGCCCTGACCTTCAAGGCTGAGCCGCTGCTGCGTTACACCCAGGCCGCCGCAGACGCCCTGAACAACCCGCAGCAATACGTGATGGCGGTGCTAGGTACCCGCGCCGTGCCAAGCCCGGAAGCCAAGGCTGCGCTGCTGGAGGTGCAACCATGAAGCGTCTGTTTCCTGCGCCATGGCTGTCGCTTGCGCTGTGGCTGCTGTGGCTGGTGCTGAACCTGTCGATCAGCCCCGGGAACCTGTTGCTGGGAGCGGCACTGGGTTTCTGCGCACCGCTAATGATGCGCAAACTGCGCCCGCAACAGATCCACATCCGCCGGCCCGGTGCAATTTTGCGCCTGTTCCTGCTGGTCGGGCGTGACGTGATCATCTCCAATCTGGCGGTGGCCTGGGGCGTGCTCAACGCCGGTCGTCGCCCGCCCCGCTCACGCTTCATCAAGGTGCCGCTGGACCTGCGCGATGCCAACGGTCTGGCGGCGCTGTCGATGATCTGCACGGTAGTGCCCGGCACGGTGTGGTCGGAACTGGCGCTGGATCGCAGCATTCTGTTGCTGCACGTCTGGGATCTGGATGACGAGGCGCAATTCATCCAGCACTTCAAGGTCACTTACGAGCGGCCGTTGATGGAGATTTTCGAATGAGCCCGCTGCTGTCGAATGCGATTCTGCTGACGCTGTTTCTGTTCTCGCTGGCGATGGTACTGACGCTGATTCGCCTGTTCAAAGGGCCGTCGGCACAGGACCGGGTACTGGCGCTGGATTACCTGTACATCGTCGCCATGCTGATGATGCTGACGCTGGGAATTCGTTACTCCAGTGACACCTATTTCGAAGCGGCGCTGCTGATCGCGCTGTTCGGCTTCGTCGGCTCGTTTGCCCTGGCGAAATTCCTGCTGCGTGGCGAGGTGATCGAATGAACGCTGAATTGTCTCTGTGGGTGGAAATCCCAGTGGCGATCCTGCTGGTGCTCAGCGGCGTGTTTGCCCTGATCGGCGCAGCAGGGCTGTTGCGGATGAAGGATTACTTCCAGCGCATGCACCCGCCGGCGCTGGCCTCGACCCTCGGCGCGTGGTGCGTGGCGCTGGCGTCGATCATCTGTTTTTCCGCGCTCAAGTCCGGGCCGGTGCTGCACGCGTGGCTGATCCCGATTCTGCTGTCGATCACTGTGCCGGTGACCACGCTGCTGCTGGCGCGTGCGGCACTGTTCCGCAAACGCATGGCCGGCGACGATGTGCCGGCCGAGGTGAGCAGCCGACGCACCGAGAGCGGCAGCTAGATCCAGGCAACAGCCAACAGCCCGGCTCCCAGAATCAGACACAACGGTGAGTAAATCCAAGTGTCGAGCCGGGCAAACCGCGAACCTTTCACTTCCTTGAAAAAGCCCACCAGTTCCGAATCGCCAATCGCCCTTGCAAACATCAGCAGCGCAATCGCGCTGATCACCCACTGCAACGCCCAGTGATGCACTGGCGAAAACCACCAGCCCACCCTCATACACACCAGTGCGGCAATCAGTAGCAGGGCTGCCGCCACCGCCAACGTGATCCAGCCTGAAGGCTTGAACGCCGGCCTGAGCGTCAACCCGCCGTTATCCACCGGAACCTGCGGCACCACCGCCACAGCAGCCCATTCTCCACCCATCGCCCAATACACATGCATCAGGCTGATCACCGCAAATATCGTCACCAGCCATTGAGCCAACACAAAGGTCATGGTCGAAAATCCTTTCAAGGGACTTGAACAAAACATCCTAGTCGGCATTTTTACATGTGCACGACCGGTCAGCGGTGCGGTAAAGTGCCGCCCCATGAAATTCACCCGTACCGATCGTTCACTGCTGGCCTGGATGCTCTATTGCTGCGTCCTGTTCAACGTGTTCGCCTGCAGTATCGGTCACGGACAAATGGTCGGGATGCAACTCAACGGTATCGGTGGCCAGTTCTGCGCCGTCGACCCGAGCACCCAGGCGCCACTTGCGTCCAATCCTTCCGAAGAAAAACTGCCGACCCTGGCCAAAGCCTTTGGCTGTCCGCTGTGCTCCACCGGCGGCATGGGCCCGGCGTTCAACTCCAGCCTGACCCTGGCGATCCTGCCGGAACAACACAGCCCGCCGCTGCCGGTCATTGTCAGCGCCGACCTCCCTGCCCGCTTCACCTGGCCTTCGGCCAACCCCCGCGCCCCGCCGCTCGCCTGAGTGTCTTTGCCTTTTTGATTTGTCAGCCCACTGCGCCAACGCGCGGCGTTCGCCTGTGCGCTGACTCCTAGACAAGCATTCAGGATTCAATCGATGAAACAACTTACCTTGCTGGCGAGCCTGTGCGGCTGCCTGTCCGTCAACGCCTGGGCACAATCCACCGTGGATCTGGCGCCGATCACCATTGACGGCGAGTCCGCCGCCGAACCGGGGCTGAGCCTCGACCAGTCCAGCGGCATGGCCTCACGCCTCGGCTTGAGCGTACGCGACACCCCGGCCTCGGTAGCCATCGCCAACCGCAACGACATCGAGCGCCACGGTGCGCAGAACTTCCAGGACGCCGCCAACACCCTGCCCGGCGTCAACGCCAGTGCACCGCCGGGGTTTGGCGGATTCGTGTCCTATCGCGGTTTTACCAGCAGCCAGATCACCCAGATGTTCAACGGCATCAACGTCTCCGGCGGACTGGCGCGGCCGGTGGATTCGTGGATTTATGACCGGGTGGAGCTGGTCGGCGGCCCGTCATCGCTGATCAACGGCGCCGGTTCGGTGGGCGGCTCGCTGAACTACGTGACCAAACTGGCGACGCGCGACGAGCAAGCCGCCGAAGGCCGAGTCAGCTACGGCACCTACGACACCACCGAAACCGCGTTCGGCCTCAACCACGCCCTCAGCCAGCCCGACGCCGACGTGCAGCATTACGCGCGCCTCGACGTCAGCCACAACACCAGCAACGGCTACATCGACCGTCAGGAACGCGATGCCTGGAGCATGGCGTTCTCGCTGCTCAGCGACCTGACGCCGAACCTGTCGCACACCCTGGCCCTGGAATATCAGGACGAACACGAAGACAGCCCGTACTGGGGCACCCCGGTGCTCAACCCCAAGGCCGGCGAGTTGAAAATCGACCGCCACAATCGCTTCAACAACTACAACGTCGAGGACGGCCGCTACGAGCAACGGACGATCTGGGTGCGCTCGATCATCGATTACCGGATCAATGACAGTACCACCCTGCGCAACACGCTCTATCACCTCGACAGCCAGCGTGATTACCGCAACCTCGAAACCTACCAGTACAACGCCGACAACAGCGCCGTGAACCGCTCCACTGCGTATCAAGTGCGGCATCAGGGTGAGCAGGACGGCAACCAGTTCGAACTGCGCCACGACAACACCCTGTTCGGCCTCGACACCACCTGGTCCGGCGGCTTCGAGTACAAAGTCAACCAGACCACCAACTCGCCGCTCAACGTCAACGGCGCGAGCACCGTGGACCCGAACAATTATCGCCCGGGGCATTTCTACGACATTCCGGGGACGAAACCTGGATTTGTCAGCGACAAGACCAACGAGGTCACCACCAAGGCGCTGTTTGCCGAAAACCGCCTGGCACTGACTGACAAACTCTCGTTGCTCACCGGCCTGCGCTATGACGACATCGACCTGGACGTGACCAACCATCGCACGGTGACGGCGAGCAACCCGCGCCACCTCAAGCGCAGTTGGGAACCGGTCACCGGGCGCGTCGGCCTGACGTATCAGTTCATTCCGTCAGCCAATGTCTACGTGCAATACAGCACCGCCGCCGAGCAACCCGGTGGTACTCAGGACTTCGATGTTTCAACGGGCAAGCAATGGGAAGTCGGCAGCAAGTTCGAGTACCTGAACGGGCGCGGTTCGGCGACGGTCGCGGCTTACACCATCGAGCGCAAAGACTTTGCCGTCACCGATCCACTGGACCCGACCAACAGCATTCCGGTCGGCCAACAGACGTCCAAAGGTATCGAGATTGCCAGCTCACTGCGGATCACCGACAAGCTGCTGGCCGAGGGTAATTTTGCCTGGGTCGATGCGCAATACGACGAGTTCAACGAGAAGAACGCCGCCGGCGTGGTGGTTTCACGCAAGGGCAACACGCCAACCAATGTGCCGGATCGGATCGGCAATCTGTGGCTGACCTATGACTTCTCCCCACAGTGGCAAGGCGGGGTTGATGCGCGGTATGTGGCATCGGTGTATGCCGACAATGCCAACACCATGACCGTGCCGTCGTACACGTTGTTCGGGAGTTTCCTCAGCTACAAGGTCGATACGCACACCACCGTCACCGGCCGCGTGCGCAACCTGACCAACGAGGTGTACGCCGAATTCGCCCACGTGTCGCCGGCTTACTACCTGGGTACACCGCGCACCTTTGAACTGGCGGTGCAGACCCGGTTCTGACTCAACCTGGCGAGGGAGCAAGCTCCCTCGCCACATCACTACAAACCTGCCTGAACCTTGTCCGCCACATCCTTCGGCAACCACGCCTGCCACACATCCGGATGGGCCTTCATGAACGCCTCCGCCGCTTCCCGTGGCGGGGTGTGTTTCTCGCTCATATCAGCCAACGCCTTGTTCAGATCCTCGATCGGAAAATCAACCTTGCTGAAGAACGCCGCGATCTGCGGGTATTGCTTCTGAAACGGTGCAGACACCCCGATCGACAGTTTCGAAGCCAACGAACGGGTCGGTTTCGGGTTGGGATTGTCGGCGTCGGTCAGGGTCTTCCAGGCTTCGGCGTCGAACGGTGGCTCTTCCAGTTGCACCAGTTTGAACTTGCCGAGCAACGGCGTCGGCGACCAGTAATAGAACAGTACCGGTTTGCCCCGGCGAATTGATGAACTGATTTCGGCATCCAGCGCCGCACCGGAGCCGCTGCGGAAATTGGTGAAGTCATCCTGCAGCCCATAAGCCGTGAGCTTCTGCTTGTTCACCACTTCCGACGTCCAGCCGATCGGGCTGTTGAGGAACCGCCCCTTGCTCGGGGTTTCCGGGTCCTTGAAAACGTCCTTGTACTTCTTCAGATCACTGACGCTGCGCAGGTCCGGCGCCAGTGGTTTGATGCCTTTGGCGGTATCGCCCTTGATCACGTATTCCGGCACCCACCAGCCTTCGGTGGCACCCTTGACCGTATCGCCCAGGCTGGCGACCTTGCCTTCAGCCTCGGCCTTGACCCACACCGGGCTGCGCCCCGCCCACTCCTCGCCGATGACCTGAATATCATTGTTGGCCAGCGCGGTTTCCAGGGTAATGGTGGTGCCCGGCAATGTGTCCGTCGGCAGGCCATAACCCTTCTCGACGATGATCCTCAGGACATCGGTGATCAGACTGCCGCTTTCCCAGTTCAGGTCGGCGAAGTGAATCGGGGTCTGCGCCGCATTGACCGCCGGCACCGCAGCCATCAAGCCGAATGTGGCCATAAAAGCGGCCAGCAACCGTCGAAATCCGTTCATGCTTTTGCACCTCGTGCTGTTCACAGCAATAGCAGGAAGGCCTGGGGCCTCTGAATACTCAGTCAACTGACTGTAGACGAGGTTCCTGCTTTTTCAGGGGCATGACACGGACGAGGCTACTTTTCAGACATTTCCTTCAAGCGTTGAAGCTCGCGTCTGACCATGCTGGCGTATTCAGCAGGCTGCAAAGCGTAGATCTGCGAGGCGACCCAACCGAGCCAGGCACCCTTCAATTCGGCCTTTGCATCGAACAGGCGCCGGGCTTCGTCGCGGGCGCTGTCGAGGTTCTGCAAATGGAAATCGGCGCGACTCACGCCCGTCACTCGCTGGCCTTGAAGGTCACCAGTTCGCCCTTGCGCCACTTGGCGGCCTTGGCGGTGACGGCCTTGAGGGTCTTGGTCAGGCCTTCCTGCAGCTGCTCATTGGCGGCGAACACCGTAACTGCGCTATGGCCTTCCTTGAATACGATGGCAAAGCCGTCGGCCGTGGTGACGAAGGCATAGTCGCCCAGGCCGTACACGGTCATTTTGATCTCGCGAAAACGGATGTCCATCTTGCCGCCTTCACGGCTGGGCAGTACCGAAGCGCTGAAATGATCGCCGACCTTGAGCTTGAGGCCGGGCTTGTCGTCGACCACCAATGCGCTTTCGGTGTCGATTTCGGCAACGTAAATGCCTTCGGCGTTTTGCTCGGTGATGTAAACAAAACGCGATTGAAACTGCTTGACCAGCTTTGCCCGCAAATCACCCAGCACGAACAAAGCATGCATATCGAGGTTACTGACTGCCAAAGAAACATCCCCACACTTGAAAGAGTGCCGCACGCGAAAAACGCGCACGACATTAAAAACGGCCAGGCCGATGGTGTTGCGCAATGACTCGAATAAAAGCCTGAACGAGCCAAGTGCTCATTCAACGCGAGGTTCACAAGACTACTGGAATGCCACTCGCGAAACCTGCAAAGACGTTCTCCAAATGTTGAAGGAAAACGCCTCACGGTCGGCCAGAGAAAACTGACTACGAACTTTAGGGAAAAAACTCACCAAGAAAAGCACTTTTCCGACATATCGCACGCAAAAAATTGCTTTAGATAACGTCATGCCGTCAACAGGTGTTGGCGATTCTAGAGCAGCGACGCTGCTCGCGACTACCCGCAACCGTCTGTAAATGCGGGTCAATCCATGAAAAGGACTTCATATGTGCACTTTGACGCATTTTGCCGTGGCCCACGACCTGCCCTTTGTCTTGAGTTCCCCGAGCCTGGAGGCGGACTCCGAAGCAGCGCCATGTGGCCGGGAGCCATTGTTCCAGGTGGTCCCAGCCGGCAACGCCTTTTTCCACATCAGGGAAAAGTCGACAGGTCGCGTCAGAGGTTTCCGTGAGGATCACAACGCAGCCTGTGCCCTCGCCCGATCGCTGGAGTCGCGGGCAGCACACGGCCATTAAGCGCAATCAGTGCAGGCTGTCAGCGGATTCGGCACCCAACTGCGCAAGCCACGCAGCCCTGCACTCCTCCGCCTCGCCACGACTGGCGAAAGCCGTACCCCGGCGCTCGCCATTGAGCAGCACCACCCAGCAGACGCTTTGCCCCATCGCACGCAGCCCGGCCGGAACACCGCTGCCGATCATCACCGCGACATCGACTCTGCATTGCATGCTGACCTCCCGAATTCATTAGCAACCTAACTATGCAGGCATGTTAATGATTTCGATCAAGAGGAAAAAGCAACGCTCGTGCACAGCTTAATTGCAGTTCCGGCAACAATGCCTCAACGCGGGCGCTCCGGTTTGTAGCCAAGGCGCAACCCGCCCCAGTGTCGCCCCTTGACCGTGATCGGCACCGACAAATCGTGCATCAACTCGCCGGTATCGCGGGTGTAAGTCTGCAACAGCACCGGTTGCTGATGGCTGCCGCAGCGTATGCCGGTGCGGTCGGCGAACTTGCGTTTGGTGCGGTTGTGCACGGTATCGGTCGGCACATCGCCGGTCAGCGGTTGGCTGAATACCTGATTGTGGGTCGGTACATAACCTTGCTGCGTGCAGGCGATGGCGAACACCAGACCTTCATGGCGCGGCAACAGTGGCTCCTGAATCGCCGGCAGCACCTGATCGGTGTAGCGGTCGAAACGAGTCTGGAACTTGGCAGGCTGAGTGTTCGGGATCGGCTGGTACTGGCGATCGAACAAGTCTTCGAGACTGATCCGGCCCTGCTCGATATCGGCCTCGAAACGCGCGGCAATCTGGCTCGCACCTTCTCGGGCCAGGTCGTAGATGCGCTGGTGATAGTCATCCAGACCGACTTCGGCCAGGCGTTCGCTGATGGTTTCCGCCTGCCCCTCCATCTGCACCGCCGCCTCGGCCAGGCGCCGGGTCTGCTGATCGCTGATCGCCAAATCGCTACGCATCTGCTCGATGGCGGTGAACAGACTGTCGAGTTGCTCGCGGTTAGTCTCTGCGCCCCGAGCGATTTCACCGACCTGGGTTTCAACCCCGGCAGCCAGTCGCGCGATGTTTTCCAGGTGCTGACCGGTGTGTTCGACCTGCTCGACGCCCGTATGCAGATCGTCGGAGAGCTGGCGAATCTGCTCCACCACCTGCGCCGTGCGCTGCTGAATGTCGGCTACCATCTCACCCACTTCACCCGTGGCCGTCGCCGTACGAGCCGCCAGACCGCGCACTTCATCCGCCACCACCGCAAAGCCACGGCCGTGCTCGCCGGCACGGGCGGCTTCAATAGCTGCGTTCAGTGCCAGTAAGTTGGTCTGACTGGCGATGGACTGAATCACCAGGGTCACGCGCTGAATGTCATCACTGCGCTGACTCAAGGCTTCGATGAGTTCACGACTGGCATTGGCGCGCTGACTGAGTTGATGCATGCGCGAAATGGAATCGACCAGTTCGGTCCGCCCCGCCGCACTGCTGTGATGGGCTTCGCTCGCGGCGCTCAGCGCTTCACGGCTGAGTTGGGAAGTGGCTTGTTCGGTGGCAATCATCACTTCGGCGTTGTTGACGATCTGCGCGGCCCCGTCGAGTTGCGATTGCAGCTTGCCGGCCAGTTCCTTGACGGAAAACGCCACGCCGGCGGCTGACAGCGCGTTATGACTGGTGGTGTAGGAAAGATCGCGAGTCAGCTCGGACATCGCATTGCTGCTATCGACCGGTTGCGCATCGGGGACCGCGCGGGAGCGCAGGCGCGGCAGCCAGACGATCAGTACCGCCAGCGGCATCCCCACGTATAGCGGCCATTCGCCCAGAGTCATCCCGGCCAGCAACAGCATCAGGGCGATGCTTTGCAGGGTCGGCGTCAGCCAGCGATTCTTCGGCAAAACAACTGGTGCAGGCAGAGCCGCAACCAGAGATCCATCTCTCGTCATTTCGTTACCCCACGCTTGTTCTCATTGTTGTGGCTGCATTAAACGCCACTACAAGGCCATTATCCATGGTCCGTTAGTCGTGGGTCTGTGGCAGGTCAATGGAACGGTGCGGGGATTTCCGGCAGACGAGAAAAAGCAAAGATCGCAGCCTTCTGCCGCTTTAAATAAAAGCTGCAGAAGGCTGCGATCTTTTCGCGACGACCCACACTGAAGGGGTCGCCTCAGGAATCAGGCCTGACGCTGGTGCTTGTCGATCTGCTCGTGACGCTCTTGAGCTTCGATGCAGTACTTGGTGGTCGGGCTGATCAGCAGGCGTTTCAGGCCGATCGCCTCGCCGCTGTCGTCGCACCAGCCAAAGCTGTCTTCCTTGATACGCTCAAGGGCTTGTTCCAGTTGAGGCAGCATGCGCTGGTCGCGATCGATCGCGTTTACCAGCCAGGTGCGCTCTTCTTCCACCGAGGCGGCGTCCGCCGGGTCAGCCGGGGTGTCCAGGCTCTCGATGGCAATACGGTTCTGCTCAATGCGCTCATGGGTTTCGACTTTCATGTTCTGCAACAGCTCGCTGAAGAAAGCGTGTTGCTCGGCATTCATGTAGTCATCTGCCGGCATGGCCAGCAACTTGTCCTTTGTCATTGATATCTCTATAAAAAAACGTGCATTAAGGCGAATTAGGGAGCGTTCCGGCGAACCGCCTGCGGTCATCGGAAAGGCATCGTTTATTGCAAACGCCACCCGGCACTCAATTTACGAAGGGGCGGCAGTCTAAGGCCCGTTTGAGGCCTCAGCAACTGTAAATACAGGGAATTTGTCCGACAAAGCCCGGAAAGTGCTCTGACACAGGCTTCACGGCGGTCATCGGAGTGCGTTTATAGCAAGAAATTCAGTCGAGCGGATGTATATAGAAGACAAACGGCGGATGGCCGCGGCGGTTTGTCGCATTTTTCAGCCTTGAAGCGCTGTGCGGAGCATCGCTCACGCCGCAAGGTCAAGATTAAAGACTCAGGAGACTCACGAACAAACGGGATTCGAAAACTGAGCCTGTCGATTGGTCTTGTACTTGGCGACAGGCTTCGCGAATGGTTGAAAATCAACGTTGATTTTGAGTCGTCGAGAGCGACTGCGAAGACTGTTCAGACGATTGCTGCTTGCCCTTCTTCCGAGTGTCAACGACCGCTGAAGTCGGAACGATTTCTACCGCTCTCAGCATGAGGGCGGGGCTCTTAAGGGCACCCAACGACTCAATGCTGTAGTTGATTCCGCGGTATCCAATCGCTACCGGCTGGGCAAACGACTGACGAAAAGTCACGCCCATCGCGGAGGATTTGACCACGGCGCCAGTCACTCCGGGCAAGTCCGGTGCAACTTGAGTAACCTGCTGACGCAACTGCGTGTTCACCTGCGCCAGCTGGGCTTCCACTTTATCGACTTCGGCTTGTTCGGGCGCGCTCACCGCGGCGGTATTACCTTCCGTTTTCGGCTGATCGGCCTTTTTCCCAGCGCTTGCTCGAAGTTGGGTCAGTTGCGCTTCCAGACTCTTTTTCCGATCACTCAGGTCGGACATGGCCAGGGTCAAGGCGGAAAACGTTGCGCCCTTCCCCTCCCCCGTGGAAACGGTCACATCAATGGATCTCGCAAGATAAACATCGGTCACGAGCACCAGAGCCGCGGGCAGATCGTCGGTGCTTTTGTTGCCGGCCTGTAACGACTCGGCGGCCTCTTGCATCATCTTGCGATCGGCATCGCTGTAGCGTTTCGGTGCCTCCACATCGAACTTGCGCCTGGCCTCCAGATAAGTGACGCCGTAGGTTTCCGCCGCTGGAACCGAGTAAGACACGCTGTATTGCGAGCGGCGCCCGCCGCCGAACGATGCCGCAAAAGCACTACCGGTGGCGTTAGCGCCCACCTCGTTTTCAGCCAATGAGGCAAAGGTAAAACCGGGAAACGCCACCTGGCTGTTGATCACCCTGTCACGAATCTTCAATGGCAACACTTTGGCGGTCTTGACCTTGTCAGTGCCCGAGCCACTTTCTTCATTGTCGGAGGATTGGAACATGATCGTCGGCGCCGACCGGTATAACTCCTCGCTCAGATCAATGTGATCGATACGTACCGACCCCAACACATAATCGGCTGGATCAAACTTTTGTCCTTTGGCGACGGCGCGGGCAATGAAGACATCGCCCACCTCAAACTGAGAGCGAGGCGGATAAATCGCGCGAATCCCTAACTGCTCAGTGTTCGCCGTCCAGTTTTGCGCCACTACACCTGGCGCGGGCTTCGAACTGCCACAACCGGTCAATGCCATCCCTACCAGGCAAACAATCCAATGTCTGGAACGCTTCATGCGATACCACTCCTGCAGTTTCAAAAAGCCTGACCCGGCGCATCGCTTGCGCACGGGTCTGCACCTCAACGATTTCGGGAACATGGATTAGAGAGAAGCCAGAGAGACGAGTGCGGAATCAGAAGACCTGAACTCGTTCGAACTTTCCATCCATGGTCGATGCTGGCACTTTGCACTATTCCTGCGCCAAAACCACGCGCAAGATCGATATTTCCCGACGCAGCACCTCTGTTTGAATTCTGTGTCGCTCACCTCATGCAAAAATGAGATACAGGCAAGTAGTCAGTCCACAGGCTTTGCCGCTAAATTCGTCATCCATCGATACAACATGTTGTCTATCCCAGGGAGCTGCACATGAAACTGATCGGAATGCTCGACTCACCCTACGTGCGCCGCGTGGCGATTTCCGCCAAGTGCCTCGGGATCGAACTGGAACACGACCCGGTGTCAGTGTTCCGCCACTTCGAGCGCTTCCAGCAGATCAACCCGGTGGTCAAGGCGCCGACCCTGGTCCTCGACGACGGCGATGTGCTGATCGACTCGACACTGATCCTCGACTACCTCGAATCCCTGTCCGGCAAAACCCTGCTACCCACTGACCTGCCACACCGCGTAAAAGCCCTGCGCCTGATCGGTCTAGGCCTCGCCGCCTGCGAAAAAGCCGTGCAGCTCTACTACGAACGCAACCTGCGCCCGGCCGACATTCAGTATCAGCCGTGGGTCGAACGCGTCGAAGGCCAGCTCGCCGCTGCCTTCACCGCGCTGGAACACGAACTGCAAAAACACCCGTTGCCCACCGACGGTACTCTCCAGCAGGACGGCATCACCCTCGCCGTCGCCTGGAGCTTCACCGGTCTCGTCGTCCCCGACCAGATCGACGACCAACGCTTCCCACGCATCGCCCAATACACCGCATACGCCGAAGGCCTCCAAGCGTTCATCAACACCCCGATGACCTGACCATGAGCACAACCGAAACCACCGCCCCGGCCCTGAAAGAAATCTTCAACGCCGAACGCCTGCAACACATCGCCACAGAAATGAGCGCCGTGTACCCGGCGTTCAAGGCCAAGGCATTTCTCAAGCACGCCAACGACGGCCTCGCCGACCTCTCGGTCATGCAACGCATGGCTCGCGTCAGCGAAAGCCTGCACGCCGTGCTGCCACTGGACTACGAAGATTCCCTCGACGTACTACGCGAACTCGCTCCGCGACTGAACAGCGGCTTCGTCAGCATGAGCCTGCCGCACTACGTCGCAAGCTACGGCGCGCACGCGTTCGACACCTCGATGGAGGCCCTGAAGTACTTCACCACCTTCGGCTCCTCCGAATTCGCCATCCGCCACTTCCTGCGCAGCGACCTGGAGCGCTCGCTGGAACTGATGCACGACTGGGCGCGAGACGAAAACCACCACGTCCGAAGACTCGCCAGCGAAGGCAGCCGCCCTCGCCTGCCGTGGTCGTTTCGGCTGGAACCGGTGCAGGCAAATCCTCAATTGGCCGCCGGGATTCTTGATCGGTTGAAGGCGGATGAGAGTTTGTACGTGCGCAAGTCTGTGGCGAATCATTTGAATGACGTGACCAAGGAACATCCGGAGTGGGTGCTGGATACGGTTGAGGGGTGGTCGCTGGATAACAAGCACACGGCCTGGATTGCCAGGCATGCGTTGCGGAGTTTGATCAAACAGGGGGATTTGCGGGCGCTCACTGTTATTGGTGCAGGAGCCAAGGCTGAGGTTGAATTGCTGGATGTGAAGGCTGAACCGGCGGTTGTGCGGCTTGGGGAGACGATCACTCTGTCATTCACCGTGCGGTCGTTGGTGCCGGTGGAACAGCGGTTGGTGATTGATTATGCGATTGACTATGTGAAGGCGAATGGCGGAACTTCGGCCAAGGTTTTCAAGTTGAAGACGTTGGTGTTGGCGGGGTTTGGGAGTGAGGTTGTGGCGCGCAGGCAAGTGATCAAGGATTTCACTACGCGCAAGCATTATGCGGGGGAGCATTCGGTGCATTTGATGGTTAATGGGGAGCGGTTGGGGAGTACTGCCGTTAATATCCTCACCACCACTATACCTAGGCGTTCGCCGTCACAGACACGCAGCAGCGTGCCGGTCACAAATCAATCCAGCGTGACGGCTAACCCCTCTGTTTAGGGGACGTTATGAATGTCCGCAAAGTGTCGATCTCCGACGGTTCCAGCAGACAGCTATTGGCCGCTTTCTGCTTAGCGAGGTGGATGGCTCATGGTCAAGAGAGGTCACTCGGGCGCACCTAGCCTATACGCCCGAAGTGAACCAAAAAAAGCAATACTACTAAAAACACGAACAATACAAAGACTGGCGCCATGTAAGTGTAAAAAGCGTATGCAGGAAGTTCGTAGCGCGCAAAGTATTCTCGCTCCAGATAGTTGAGAGATACAAGCACCCCTCGTATCTCTCGCCAGCGTTTTAAATAATGATTTATATTGAGTGCGTACATAACAAATACCAACACCACTACCAGCACAGTTAGTGAAAATGCTTTTACATCACCTAATGTTCCTCGTGCCTGGGATGAAGTAAGCAACCATCCAAGCGCAGCCAGATATGCAGTAACATTCTGTGCCAGGCGGGCTTCAATCGCATCATAATAGGCTTTAACCATTGCTATACATTGATCGAAGCGATCCTTGTCGGTGCCTGATGTCGCCGGAGGTAATTGATCTGCCATTTAATCACTCCATTAAAATGGGGACTGATTTATTTTCTGAAAACTCACCAGCCTCCTTCATCTGAAAACACACTTTGACCATGACTTCAAAGCCACCTCGATGCAGTTACTCGACAGACATCCCATCGCGTGTGCTGTTCTACTGCCACTGATAAGCTGCAGCAACTCCAACTACTAAATGCCCAGGTGGAGAAAGTAACGGGCCCGATTGACCAGGCCCAAAAATGCACGTTGGCGCATTGCATGGAAACTGGAATGTGTACCCGTCCATCAGCCTACGCAGTATGACGCCAGATACCACAATAGGTACGGGACATAAATTACCCGTTGTATTGGAGTTATTATCGATCCAGATGCATTGTTGCGGCTGAATCGCTTGACGTGCAGCCTGGTTTATCTCTGTCCAGTTAATTTGCTGTGACGTTTGTGAAGCGGCCCCGTTATAACTCCATGTCTGCAGGTTCCCCTGATCTGTCGATTGGATACTGGCATAAATGCGGCCAGCATTGCTTCTGGCCTGAGATTCAAGACCATTCCAGTCATATGAGTATTGGAATGCAAAAGTATCAATCCCCATCTGATTATATTGAAGAGTGTGTGTGAGCTCATGCGCCCACAGCTCGACATTTCTCGTCAGATCTACATTTGCAAACACAATTACATCATCGTACGTAATAGCGCCCTCTTGATCAAACCAGTTTTTTAGCGCGCCATCAAGGCTAATGCCTCCAGCTGTCGTCCAAGATACCTTATTAAGGATTCCCGGAGGGAAGTATGGCGAAAGCTTATTCTTTATATCATCAGGGATCGGTTGGGTCCCCCTATTTAAGGCTTGGCCTCTGGAAAACCTTATAGCCTCAGCCAGAATTGGCGCGACTGGATTTAACATTGCCTGCCCAACATCTTTGGGCAAGTTCTGAATCATTGGCGGAATTGCATTTATATTCGGTGGCTTTATTGAAACGCTACCTCGATTCACATCAATATCAATTCCGGTTATCTCGCTAAGCCAACTGGCCTGCGCGTCGCTTAGCGCCAGGGCAACGATTAACCCAACGTACATCCGAAGCATAGTTTTCATCACTCCACTCCCTTGTGACTGTGCGGACGTTTTTTTTGCCGGACTACACCTTTGTTATATATCTAACTTATTATTGCGACAGAAACACACCTGACGGTCAAAGTGAGTGTAGATGCGCAATGACAAAATTGCTCTGCTCCCCACAACCCTAGCGACGCCCCAATGCAAAATAATGGAACAGATAATGGGATAGGTTTGTTTTTGACAATATTGCTTAGGCTGATAGTGCTGAGCATCGGATAACTGCTCAAAATGGGGACGTATTTATTTTTCAAGAAATCGTCCGTCTCTTTACCCCCCTCCCCCAACCTCCACTCATTACCAACTGCCGTATGGAATGCCGAATCTTTCGATATATTGCTTAGATTTTTCACTGACAGGGTAAGCGAAACGCCCTTGGCTCTTGCCTTGACTTGGCCCCAACGGCTCAATCTTAGCTTGCGCCCTTGCCACTTTGATCGGGTGATGACAAGAGTCTCTAACCCACACTTGCACAACTCCGCCCGGCGCCAACCCCAGATAAACCGAAGAAATATAGGTAGCCGTTTGCTCCGGCGTTTTCTCGCATCGCTGGTTGACCGACATCAGCATCAATTGCCTGGCTTCTTCGGGTATATCCACCCAAACACGATAGGTCTGTGGCTCCACGATAGATTGCCACCGAACAAAAATTCGTTTGGGAAGATCGACACCTACCACTGCTTTTGCAGAACTACCTACGCCGTGCCAACCTTTGGCGGACTCTGTGCCATCCTCTGGTTGCCCGCCCGACGCCGATCCAGAGCCCGTGTGCAGGAACGTTCTTCCTTTGATGTCTTCCACAGCGGTGTCTTCAACCCAGACCTTCATGTAGCGGGGTTCGGTAAAGCCGAGCTCCCACCATTCGGACTTGGGATCATTTTCGCCTGACAATGGATCAGTCAAATGACAACCAGCAATCAACAGCAGGCATAGCAAACTTATGAATTGCCTCATTTGCTGACAGCTACCAACTTCCGTACGGAATGCCAAATTTCTCGATGTAGCGTTGCGACTTCTCACTCACCGGATATGCGTAACGACCTTGGTTCTTACCCTGACTCGGACCTAGCGTCTCGATCTCGGCTTGGGCCCGTGCCACTTTCACCGGATGGTGGCACGAGTCTCTGACCCAGACTTGTACAACCCCACCGGGAGCCAGCCCCAGATAGATAGAAGCGGAATAGCTCGCTTGTTCCTTCGGAGTTTCCGGGCAACGCTGATTGACCGACGCCTTCATTAATCGTCTAGCCTCCTCGGGTACGTCCAACCAGACACGATAGGTCTGAGGTTCGACTATCGATTGCCACCTTACGTAAATGCGCTTGGGGAGATCGGCACCAATCACTGGTTTTGCAGCAGCACCCACCGCGTGCCAGCCTCGTGCAGACTCTTTACCGTCCTCAGGCTCCCCGCCAGCGGCCGTACCTCCCCCCGTACGCTTGAACAGCTTGCCGTTTATATCTTCGACGGCGCTGTCCTCCACCCACACTTTCATGTAGTAAGGCTCAGTAAACGCGAGCTCCCACGACTCGGACTTAGGGTCGTTTTTCGCAGACAGTGGATCCGCAGACTGGCATCCAGTCGTGAACAAAGCACAAAGCAGGGTTACAAGAACTCTCATTACCAAAGCGTCCAATCAGGTACGTGGGGATGCAGCACGCGGATGGTGTCGGCCGTCGGGGCGTTGATGTATACCGCATTTATTCCGCTGCCATCTCTGCGACCGAGTGGATGGTTCCAGTTTGCGGACATGTGAATGTACTTGAGTTTCAGCAGTTGCTCCTCTTCAAGCGTGGTGCTGTAGTCACCCGCAACGAACCGATCACACAAAGTTTGAAGTTCTGCCGGGATGGTCAAGTCGGGCGTGTCAGGAATATCGTTGAAGCGAACGCCTTTCTCTTTTGCCAGATGGTGCATCACTCTCAGGTAAACCCTGGATAGCATGCCACTCACCGGACGCCTCAGCTGTACAGCTGCGTAAACACGTTTAGCGCTTGGACTCAGCCGATCCTGCGGACTGTTCGGCACGATAAGAGCTTCAGGAGTCACAACCTCAAGCATGTCTGCAGGCCATCCCTTGGATAACCACTGGTTTCTAACGTTAACCGCATCCCTATAGATCGAGGTAGTCACGACGTCGGTGTTCAGGGGCACGATGAGTGTTTGCATCGGGCTTACAAGAACACATTCCTGCGCGTCCTCCAGATACCCCCCACCGATGTCGGAATGCACTCCAGGCAGAGCAATCTCCAGATGATCCGGCTTGACGCGACTGAGTGCGAAGTTGGCTCTGCGTTCATCACGAGCAACCAACTGAACGACATCAGTGAAAAAGCGACGATCAAGGTAAAGTTTGATACCCGTCGCGATTGGGCTTTTGATATCTCCCAAATTTGACCAACCGGCTATCGAGGGTACTGTATCGAATAAGCCGATAAACCCCATATTGATATCGCTTTTGTATTGGTCATTGAATTTGGAGCTGAGGGCTCTGGGCAGATTTCGCAACACATGACCGAGAGGACCGCGACTGCCACGAACAATTTCGTTAGCAAAATGACGTGCGGCAGCCGCACCACGGCTGAAACCGAACGTATCAAACGTCAGTGAGGTGATTTCACTGTCTGGGTTATCTTCCAGGACTCGATTGATTGCTTGTTGAATCATAGGAAACGAGGATTCGACTCGCCCGGCAACTCCTGTCTCCCCTCGACCCGTACCGGCACCGAATGTGCTGTCTTTTTCTCCGGATCGAGTACCGATACCTTCGACGTAGACAACGCGAGAGGCTCGTCCCGATTGTGCTACCGGAACTGCGTCGTACAGCTCACTGAGTTTTTTGATGTTACTGACATCATTGCCATAACTACTATCCGGATCGCTCATATACGGCTTGCAGCTTGCATCGATATCTTTAGCCGCAATCGGATGATGAGCGCCGCACAGAAGTCCGGCCGCAGCATTGTTGGCATTGTTTCCCGTGCCATCGAAGAACACTCCGATCCGCAGGGCTATGCCGATTTTTTCAGGCTCACGCGCAGGCTCTTTCCCGTGTTTCTCATACTCAGCCCAACGCTGGGCATGAATATCGACGGGTTTGGTGCCTGTGTTGCGGAAATTTTTTGGCGGGTTGGGAACGTAGCCACTCAATCCTTGATTCCTTGTTCTGATCCTTTGAGAACGGGCTGGAGGGTGACAGTCGGAACGAGGTGACGCAAGGCGTGGCCCTGTGCCAGCGCTTGGTTTCCAGCAATGGTGGCGCCACGCCATGAATGATAAGGTTCAGCCTCAAAATCACGGACGACACCTCGTGCATAAACGATCTCTTGCTGCAGCAGCGATAACCTTCACCATCAGTCTTTCCGCTCTTGCCTCTCCTGTGCCGCAGGAAGAGCTCGAAGAGTGCCAGCGAATAGAAAACTCGGCCAAACAGGTCATGAAGAGCAGGCAGCAAGGCGCGCCCATGGCTTCGGTGTGGGAACTGGCCGAAGCGGCAGGCAAGCAGAGCGAGTATGTGGGTGAGTTGTTCAAGACGCTGATTCGTGAGGCGTACGAGATTCCGCAGTACTCAAGCGAGAGCTTGCAGAAGAAAGCGATCAGCGATTTCCATTCCAATTTCTATAAGGCTTGCATCGTGACGGCGGAAAAGCGAGCCGGCGCAAACGGCTGAACTCAGGAACAACAAAGGGAGCAGATTCAGGTAATGGATCTGCTCCCTTTTACTTGAGGACAGCCTCTACGCTTTCAGCTCTACCTTATCCAGCGCCTGATTCACGGCCAGCCCTGCGACCATGACCACTTGCGCGATACCCAGAGCGGTCTTGCGATGAGCGGGCTCGAGGATCGCGGCGAAGTTGCTGAGCATTTCGCTGGCGGAATCGAGGGATTCGCTGGCGTTGGCCAACAGGGATTCACTGTTGTAGGCGGGGTTGGCCAGGAACATGGGGTCGTGTGTGGTGTGGCTGCCCATGATGCGTTGTTGCGGGGTCAGGTAATGATCGAGGGCGCGTTCGGCGGCTTCGTTCAGGGTTCGGGAATCGGGGAATTGGTAGGGTGAGACTGGATCGGTTTCTGGCGGATTCGGTGTTGGTTTGATCATGGTGAAACTCCTAATTATTGATACGGAGCCTTCACCCTCGCTACCAAACGAAGGGTGGCGGCCAATACGCGGGTTGGTAGACCGGTAACTAGGAACCCGGCGCACCCGAAGGTGCCCTGCGCATGGCCACCATTGAGCAGAGACCCGAAGAGGTCTGCGAACGATGCGCTATGCGACTAGTTAACTCGGGCTACCAAACCCGATCACTGTTTTTCAGTGACCCGGAAACGATAAAACCCGTGCCCCAGACGCACAAGCCGGCGGATTCTGTCTTAGGTGTAGGGCGTGGCGCAAGGCGTTGTGGGCATCGGGATGTGACGAGAGGCATCTCATAAACAGGCCACGTGTTTCGTGTTTAATTTCTGACAAAAGAGAGTGTTTCGCAGTCCGACGGGAACACGTAAATCAGGCCGTCCGCTTTCACCCAAACACCACCAGTCCCCTGTGTCTAAAAAACCGGCCACCCTGCATAATCCGCGCAAATTCCTCCATCGACCCAAGTCCGACCGTCATGCCTGAAGAGTTCGAAGTCCCCAGTCCTCACGAACAACACGTTGAACACACCACCCATCATGCCCATGCACAAGGCGATCGCTTTGCCAGCAAGGTTGCGGTCATGACGGCGATCATGGCGACGGTTGGCGCCCTGATGAGCTATCAGGCCGGCTCAACGGAGAGTGAGGCCGCCATGGACAAAAACAACGCGGCCATCCAGAAGACCGAAGCGGCCAACGAGTGGAATTACTACCAGGCCAAGTCCAGTCGGCAGAACCTGTCGGAGCTGGCCAGCCATCTTCCGGGGCTGGATTCCGCTCACTATGTTGCCGAGGCGCGGCGCTATGGGGAGCAGAAAGAGGACGCCCGCAAAAAGGCGGAAACACTTGAACAACAGGCGCGAGAGTGGGACGAGAAGTCTGAGCAGGTGCTACATCAGCATCACCGCTGGGCCCAGGCCATGACAGCGATTCAAATCGCCATTTCACTGGCGGCCATCACCTTGCTGACGCGCAGGGAATGGCTCAGGCGCGTCTCGTTTGGGGCTGCAGGTTTGGGCGTCATGTTGGGTTCGCTGGCCTGGCTGCATATTTGAATGCGGCAGTGAGACGTCTGCCGGTTGAATCCACAGCCCGAAGCCGTCATTGCATGACAATGGTAACGTCCACTCTTTATCAAAATTCCTGAGAGATTATGAATAGAATCAAATCTTTTGTGAGTCTTCTACCTTGCTCTCGTTGATGGATGTCTACATGCCCAACACATCGCAGAACGCGAGATTAAATAAGTTGCTGGCCGTCAGCGAAGCCAACCTTGACAGGGCTAGATCCAAGGAGGACCTATTGGGGGTGATCCAAGAGTTCGCCTTGTTCAATGGCCCGCTCAAGTTCAATTACACACGCGCATGGTGGTTTTTCGGCACTGGCATGTTATTGATTGCGAGCACTGTGGCCCTTTATGGGTATCTGGATTCCCGTAACGTCGCTTCTTTTTTTTACCGGCTGCAAATTGATCCCGTCTTGTTCGGCATGGGCTCTGGCTTGCTTGGCATCGTGTCTGCCATTTGGAGTCTGCTATGGATGAAATCCAAATCTGATCGCTTGCCTGCACTCAGTAGCAAAATTGCTCGACTGTCATCCTACTTCCACAACGGATTGACTCACCTGCAAGAAGACTCGAGCTTGACCCTCAAAAAGCTGGATGCGCAGTTTAGTGATTACTGGCGGGGCAACTACAGCCGCGAGTTGATCGATTCGATGCAGGGTGTATTTACCGGCACGCTCCGCAACCTCCCTTACGAGTACCACCGGCTGCACTACATCAACAAACGAACGGAGAAAACCACTGTTACCGACGACCAGGGAAAAACAAAAACGGAGACTCGAGTGATTTATGACCATTACGACAGGTACAGTCTGGTCATCGACTTTCCATGGGTCACCGAGGTATCGGTCAGATCTGATGATCAGTCAGAGAACGACTATCCGTGCCGCATGGACACAGCTTCTCCGGATTTTAATAAAGCGTTTCGTTTGACGGGTGGCAGCGAGATGCTCTGTGCGAAATTCATCAAGCCTTCGACGGTGCTCCACTTGCTGAAGCTGTTCAACATCCTCCATCGTCCGAACCTGGAGTTCGCCGACAGTGGAAAGCTCTGCCTGAGCTTCGCGGATAGCGACCTGCTGGCGTTCGGTACTCAATATTCGCTGTCTTCACCCAACGAGTTTTACGCAGAAATTTCTGCTGGTGTCGATCTGCCACGCCTGATGTCTGCGCTCCAATGGAGCCATGCACTCAGTGAGCTGCACGATGACAACTTTACCTCCTCTCTCCCAAAAAACCGCCAAGAGAAGTAAGACATGGACATCCCACTCGCCCTCTCCGCCATTATCGCTGCAGTAATAATCGTGACGGGCTTCGTCATCTACAACGGCATTATCGGGGGGCACAATCGAGTACAACGTGCCTGGGCGGACGTCCTCGTTTACGAACGCCAGAAGACGAAGATTCTCGATCAACTGCAAAAGGTGCTCGCAGACTTCATGGTCTTTGAGGCCAGCCTCCTCGAAAAAATAGCCGGCCTTCGCAGCGCGGTCAAAAGCCTTCCTGCCGGAGCGGACGGCAATGCCCTCGCGACCGTTGAAACCGCCACGAAGGCGCTGATGGGTGGCTTGCACATCGCGTTTGAGGCTTACCCTGATCTGAAAGCATCGGAAGCGGCGAACAACATGATGCGTGAAATTGCCGAACAGCAAGAGAATGTCGGCGCGGCCATCACCATTTACAACCGGAACGTCGAGCTGTTCAACAACTCCATCGAAATGTTCCCTGGCTCGGTCATCAATGGCCTGTTCAACAAGAAATCTCCGGTTACGCCGTTCTCCGATAGCGAAGCTTCGCAAGGTTTCTCTTACACCCCGAATCTCTGATCCGCGTGATGCTCTGATCGTCCATAAGGGTGATGGACGATCAGAGCGGCTCCCCCAATATCTCCTCCAGCCTGCCGATACCCAAGGCATCGGCAGACAGGGATCCACCACTCAACAAACTCAGTAAGGATTACACCGCTGAGCCACCGCCGTCGCCTGATCCACATACGGCCGCGCAGGCTCAAGGTTCCACTCCGGCTTGTTCCTCACAGGCTTGCCATCGAACGACGCGGCCAAGTGACAAACCAGTTGCCGGCGCAATGACCCGCCATTGACGCTGTACATCCGCCATTGCTCGTCGTCTTTGTGTTTGTTGTACAGCTCGGCAAACATCCGGTCGGTCTGGTCATCCTTGATCGCGCGTCCACAAGCGGTCGGCACGACTTGCAGCGACCAGGTCTTCGGCCCGAGTTTCGGGTCGTCGCGTTGGGCCCAGGTGCTGGATTCGATGTACTTGTCGCAGAACTGTTGGGCCGGTGGCGCCGCGGTCTGGATGCACGAGAACGTAGCCTTGCTGGTCGGCGTTTTTGGGAAGTCGATCTTGACGATGTTGCGGTCCTTGCCGGTCTTGGCTTTGTAGTCGCGTTGGTTGGCCAGAGCGTCGTTCAAGCCTCGTTGGTCGCTGTAGAAGAAGGCCAGGATCGGCAGCTCATCGGTCTTCGGATTGCCCAGGCGCAGTTCGGTCTGGGTCTGGAATTCACGGGTGTTGATGACGCGTCGGGCGCCCATGAAGTTCTGGAACGCGTTGACCCGATCCTGGCTGCTCATCGGGTTGCGCATGTTGAAGCCGCATTGCAACTGGTCTTGCTTTCGGTCGTTGTTGAACTTGGTGAAGTGCGCGACCCAGGCGTTGACGTTGGTGATCGGCGGGGCCATGGACTGGCAGACCGCTTCGGTCTGACTGGTGTTCTTGTTGTTGCCACAACCCCGGTCGTCGCGAAAATCGGTCCAGGCATCGTTGGGGAACGCGCAGTAAACGTGCACCGGATTTTCCGGGTCACGCACCATGTCGACCGGGGTGATGATGTAGCCGTTCTGGGTGCTCATGCCGGGGTCTTCGTAGCTGATGCCATCGGCCCGCATGTAGGACGCGGCAAACGTGCCCAGCTCGACCGCTTTGGGGCTGGGGTTCCAGACATCCCACTTCTGCCCTTTCGCCGGGTCGGCGCGGTGAGTACCGCGAATCAGCAATCCCGAACAGTCCGACGCCGGGTCTTTGCCGCAACTGACGGTGGTGTTGTTGTACAAGCTTTCAACGCGCTTCAGCGTGTCTTCGCAGGACTCGGCATTGGCCGAGGTCGCGTGCAGAAACAACGGAACCGCAAGTAATGGGACGATCCTGCTCCAGCGTTCTTTCATGACGTGTTTCTCCCTGATTGTTCTTCTCGTCTTCCCTGCTCAATGACGCCCGGTACCCGGCGGGGCTTAGCGCGTGACCGGATTGCACCCTGCCGCACGGGTCTCGCTGTCCGAAAGCGCAGGCCGGAATGGTTCAAGATTCCACGGTGTCTTGGCGCGGTAATTCACCAGTACGCAGCTCAATTGCTGACGCATGCTCCCGGCGGATTTCTCATTGTCGCGCCAGTTGCCATCGGCGCCTCTTAGGGCGAACAACTGCTGATACAGGGCATCGATCTGCTCATTGGGTAACGCGCGCCCTGCGGCTGTCGGCACGACGCTCAAGGTCCATTCGTCCTGACGGGTGCCCGGGTCGTAGCGTTTGACCCAGTCGGCGGAAGCGATGTACTGCGGTGCCTTGACCGGCAGCGGGTTGCAACCGGCCTTGGCGGCTTCCTGAGGAGTGACAACGGGGCGGAACGGTTCCAGATTCCACTCGGTCTTGCCTGGGTAATTCTGCACCAGACAACTGAGTTGCTGGCGCATGCTGCCGGGGGATTTTTCGTTGTCGCGCCATTGGCTGTCGGCACCGCGCAGGGCGAACAGTTCCTTGTACAACCCTTCCTGATCGCTAGCCTGAATCGCCTTGCCCTGAGCGGTCGGCGTGACGTTGAGCGTCCATTCGTTCTTGCCAGTGCCGGGGTCGTGGCGCTCGACCCAATTGGCCGACGCAATGTAGCGAGACGTCACGGGTGCTGGCTGGCCGTTGCCGGCGGTCGTCAGATCAATCGCCTGATCCGCCGCGACATAGCTGAAGCGCTGCTCCGGCGGCTTGGTGAAATCCAGCCGCAGGATCGGCACGCTGTATCCCTGGGCCTGAAGTTTCTTCTGGAAATTGCGCGCGCTGTTCAGGCCGTCCTCCGGCTTGGGTGGCGCCTGATCGCCGCGAGTGGCGAAGTTCTGGGTGCTGTTGACGTTGTAGATGAAGGCGTCGATGTACTTCATGTTTTCGCTGCCATCGTTGGTGGCCGAGGCATTCTTCAACATGAATTCGTTGACCTGTGCGCTGAAGGCAAAGGGGTCTTTGTTGGTGGTGTTCACCCGCGATTCGTGGACGCGAATCATCGCATTCCAGTCGCTGGGTTTTTCCGCGTTCCAGGAGCACTGGCCGTACTGGATCGGCCCTTTCATCAGCCCGGTGTACTTGTTGGTCCACTGCTCGGCAGTGCTCACCCCGGCCTCCGCGCAGGTGCCGTAAGCCAGCGCGGCGTTCTTGTTGTTCATGGTTGCCTGGGCGGCGCGCGGCGGTTCGCGGCTGTCGAAGAAGCCACAGCCATACCACTTGCGCTCGGGCCCAGTGCCGCCATCGAACGCGTAGATGCAGGTGAAGCCTTGCTCCTTGACCGGCAGTTGCAGCGCCGCTGCATCGGTGGGATTGCGCAGGATGAAACCGGCCGGGTGAATGAGGATGCGGGTGCTCAGATCCTTGCGAATCCACGAGTAGGACGTCGCGCCGATCTTGATCGCGTAAGGGCTGTAGTCCCACGGGTTGAACGGCCCGTCGTTGACCATGCGCAACGTCACGCCGCTGCAGTAGTAATGCCCGCGAGCGGCGCCGGTGTCAGGCTCCTGGCACGCATCCTTGAGGGTGTTGTAGTTGCGGTTGATCCGGTTCAGGGTTTCCAGCGGGTCGAGCGGTGGCTGGGCAGCCACTGCGCTGAATGCGAGGGAGGCGAAAAACGTCAGGAAAAAGGGCGAACGAACGGCTGCGCGCATAACCGACACTCCTTGTCGTGCGAGATGAGACTTCCTTCAAAGGCAGCGTAGTTAGCACATTCTGTGCGGTCAAACCGATGGGTAAACAGTGTTCGAAAATGCACTTGAAAAAGGGGCCAGCGAACCGACAGCCCCCTCGTAACAAGAGACATGCATCAGACAGGGACTCTACTGCGCCGCATGTGAATCAACGCCGTCCGCCCGCCATTCGGCGAGGCGCGCTCCTCGATATCAAACGGCACAAACCCGAGCGTCGGATACAGCAGCAATCCCGCCGTATTTTCGTTGAAACAGGACAACTGCACCTCTCGGGCCTCCCAGCGCTCGAAGGCCAGTTCAGTCATGCTCTCGACGATAAACCGGGCCACGCCTTTGCCCCGCGCACTCGGCGCCACGATCACATTGCCGATGCAGCAAATGCCCTGGCGCTCGGCGCGATAGAAGTTGGCAAACCCGACTATCTCGCCCTCCGCCTCGACAACCGTGGAGTCGAAGCGCTGGCTGATCGCGGCGTTCATCTGCGCTTCCGTCAACGGAAATTCCGCCTTCGGGAACATGAAATACAACTCCTGGACGCCTTGCGGAAAACTGCAAATGGTCTTGACGTCATCGGCCTTCACTGGCCTGTGGTTCAAGTTCATGGCTGCCCTGCCCTCACTGTTTACCGCTTGCCAGATGATGGGCGACCAGCGCGTTTGCATGCCCGTGGCCTATGCCGTGTTCGGTCTTGAGCCAGTCGACCAGTTCCATGTGTTTTTTGTCGGTGATACTGGCGAGAAGCTTCAGCCAGTGATCGATGGGCTGGCCGTACTTTTTTTCAATCGAGGGAAAGTAGGATGCCGGGCCTTTCACTTTTGCGTCTTCGCTCATGCTGCAAGCTCCCTGGGATCACGACGGAGTGTCGGATAACGCTCCTTGTCGTCGAGCGATAGATTGGACGCCAAACGCTGGCCCGGCAAGTGCACCCGGTTGTCTCAGTTCAAACCTGCCCTGACGGGAAACTTTGATGACCAGGACTCTTGTCCAGCCTTCATTATCGGCTCGGCGGGAAAGCGGTAATTGCCAAAGGCCTCGAGCACGGCTTGATCGACAGCGGCGTTTCCCGAACTATCGACCAATATGATTTCGGGCACCAGCGAACCGGGTTTGCCTTTGATTTCCAGCGTGACGGGGTTACTGGCGGAGCCGGGTCTGATCTGTTTCTTAAGGGCAAACTCCATGTCGCCCACCGCTCTGGAGAGGCTATTGCCAGTGCTCTCATACCAGACTTCGTTGTAGCGCTTGACCTGCTCGGCCGTCATGGCCAGACCTTGAGCACGAACTCGCTGAACGCCTTCCCATGGGTTGTCGCCGACGTATCGGCTGGCATTCAGGTAATGCGTCATTGCACCGGACAGATCCTGTGGGCCACCTTTGCCCTCCTCCATCAAGCGCGCCAACCGGGCATCACTGTACGCACTGCCAGATTGCACTCGCTGATACAGCCGCCGCGCTTCACTAGCGTCTGCCACTTGACCGCTGCCCTCTTCCGCCATGCGCGCGAGCTGCTCGTAGCCGGCGGTATCGTGCGCAGCAACAAGCTCATAAATAGCTTTGGCCTTACGAACATCTTGCGGCAGCCCACGGCCAAACTCATACAGCACGCCAAGCGCAATCTGGCATTGCGGATTGCCGTTGTCGCTGGCCTCGCGGATGTATTCGACCCAGTCTTTGGGGATGTCTTTTGTCGTGGCGAATATCTGGCATCGCATGCCGGCCAAGCTTTGTTCTTGAGGCGTTGGCGGGGTGGTTTTACAGCCTGCGACGAGGGTCACCAGAGCCAATAAAGCAACTGCCTTGTTCATGGAATCTGTCCGTTGAAAGTATACGAACTCCATCGGCCGTTTTTTTGAGAAATTGAACCCGGATCAGAGATCAGGGTACGACGGCACTCGGCTGCCGGGTTGCTTCAACACCAGACCGCTGCACTGTCTCCGGCACCGCCACCCAAAGCAGCACCAGCGCCGCCATCGCCACCGCCGCCAATGTCAGAAACGCAGCGCTGTACCCTGCTTCCTGAACCACAACCCCCGCCAGGCTGTTGCTCAACGCCGCGCCCAGACCGAACACCGTCGAAATCGCCCCAAGGCTGACATTGAAATGCCCGGTGCCCAGCGTCAGGTCTTTCACCACCACCGGAAACAGCGCGCCGAAAATCCCCGCGCCAACGCCATCGAGCAACTGCACCGAAACCAGCCACCACGGATCGTTCGACAGCACATACAACACGCCACGCAATGGCAGGATCAGGAACCCAGCCAGCAGCAACGGCTTGCGCCCCCACAGATCGGCCTTGGCCCCAACCAGCAACGCGACCGGCACCATCACCATTTGCGCCGCGACGATACAGGCGGACGTAAGCGGCGTGGCCATCTGCAGATTGGCCTGCGCCAGTTTCTGACTCACCAGTGGCAGCATCGCCGCGTTCGCCAGATGAAACAGCGCACAGCAAATCGCGAACATCAGCAGCGGCCGGTTGGTGAGCAATACGGAAAGCCCCGAAGGCTGCTTGCCCTGCCCTGTCTCGCTGGGCTCCAGACCTCGGGCGAGATCGTGGTCAATGGCGTCGGCCGATACGAACGAGACGGTAATCACACAGGCCAGCGCCATGACTGCCATCAAATAAAACACGGCAACCGGACCGAACAGGTACGCGGACAAACCGGCCAACAGTGCGGCGAAGGCGTTGCCGGCGTGGTTGAAGGTTTCGTTACGTCCGGTTCTGCGCGTAAACGCGCGAGGTCCGGTGATCCCGAGAGTGATCGCGCAGATGGCCGGGGCGAAGATCGAAGCGGCAGCGGCACTGATGGCTTGCGTCACGGCCACGAGGCTGAATGAAGTCACGAACGGCAGCAGCAGACAACTTCCGGTGACCACCAGTGCAGCAATCGCAATCAGCGCCCGTTTGAAGCGTGTGCCGTCGACCAGCGCACCTGCCGGAGTCTGTGTGATGAGCGCGGCGATCCCGGCAATCGTCATGACCAGCCCGATACTCGCCGGCTCCCAGTGGTGAACCGCCAACAGATAAATTGCCAGATAAGGCCCGAGCCCGTCGCGTACGTCGGCGAGGAAGAAATTCAGGCTGTCGAGGGACAGATTATTGCGGCGATCGAGGTGAGTAGCCACGGGTAACGTCTTCGTTGTCGAGGTTCTGCGAAATGACTCAACCTCCGCAAATCGAATGACCCTTTGCCGGGTGTTTTAGTTGCATGAAACAGCCGTCCGTTACTGCCCCATCAACAGTTCGCGCTCGCCTTCACACAACCCCACGACGTAATCCCAAACCACCCGCAACCGCACCGACTTGTGCAACTCCCGCCGCGTACTGATCCAGTAACTGCGCTCGATGCTCTCGTCCGGCAACAGCGCCACCAGATCCGGATCGGCCGCCGCCATATAACAAGGCAGCACCGCAATCCCCAACCCCGAGCGCGCCGCCTGCTGCTGGGCGATCACGCTGGTGCTGTGAAACACCACCCGCGGATTGCGGCAGAAGCTGTTGAGAAACATCAGCTCCTGACTGAACAGCAGATCATCGACATAGCCGATCCATGCGTGCCGTCCTAGATCCTCGCGACTGCGCAGCGGCGGCGCATTGTCGAGGTAAGCGCGGCTGGCATAGAGCGCGAGCCGGTAGTCGGTGAGTTTGCGGGTGACCAGCATGTCCGCCGCCGGCCGTTCCAGGTGAATGCTGATTTCCGCCTCGCGATTGAGGATGCTGACGAAGCGCGGCACCGCCACCAACTCCACTTCCAGCCCCGGATAGCGCTCGAACAACCCGATCATGCGGCTGGCGAGGAACATGATGCCCAGCCCTTCCGTCACGCCGACGCGGATCTTGCCCAGCGGCGCGGTGGACTGGGTGATTTCTTCCTGAGCCAGCAGCGCAACGTTTTCCATCGCTTCGGCGTGTTTGAGCAGTGCTTCCCCCGCCGGAGTCATTTCATAGCCTTGGGCGTGCTGGACGAACAGCGCGGTGCCGAGGCTTTTTTCGATGGCCTCGATATGCCGGGCGACGGTGGCGTGCGTGGTGTTCAGGCGGCGGGCGGCGGTAAGCAGTCGGCCGCTGCGTTGCAACTCAAGAAAGAACCGCAGGTCGTTCCAGTCGAACATGGCTTGTCCTTGTCGGCTATCGTCAGGAAGCGCTGTTTGAAAACGCACAGCGGCTGCGCAAAAACTAACATTCTTTTGACGAAAGCTAACAACTAGGATGACTGACAACAAAAACAATAAGCGAGGTCAGGGAATGCAGACTTCCCTCGATGAATTCGATTACATCGTGGTCGGCGCCGGGCCGGCCGGGTGTTTGCTGGCCAATCGGCTGTCGGCGGATCCGCAGCAGCGCGTGCTGTTGCTGGAAGCCGGCGGGCGCGACAACTATCCGTGGATTCACATCCCCGTGGGTTACCTGTTCTGCATCGGCAACCCGCGCACCGACTGGTGCTTCAAGACCGAAGAACAATCGGGCCTCAACGGCCGTGCGCTGAGTTATCCGCGCGGCAAGGTGCTGGGTGGCTGTTCGTCGATCAACGGCATGATCTACATGCGGGGGCAGGCCAACGACTACGACGGTTGGGCTGCCGAGGGCAATCCGGGCTGGGCCTGGAATGACGTACTGCCGCTGTTCAAACAGAGCGAAAACCACTTCGCCGGCGCGGCGGATTTCCATGGCGACCAGGGTGAATGGCGGGTCGAACGCCAGCGCCTGTCGTGGCCGATTCTCGATGCGTTTCGCAGCGCTGCCGAACAGAGCGGTATCGCCAGCATCGATGACTTCAACCAGGGCGATAACGAGGGTTGCGGTTACTTTCAGGTGAACCAGAAGGCCGGGGTGCGCTGGAATGCGGCGAAGGCGTTTCTGAAGCCGATTCGCGATCGGGCCAATCTCACGGTGTTGACCGACGTCGAGGTGGATCGCGTGCTGTTCGAAGACGGTCGCGCCTCAAGGGTCAGCGCACGTTGGCAGGGTCAGGAAAAGCGCTTCAAGGCGCGCAAGGAGATCGTGTTGTGTGCCGGCTCCGTGGGCTCGCCGAGCATTCTGCAACGCTCCGGGGTCGGGCCGCGTCCGCTGCTGGAAAAGCTCGGAATCGGCGTGGTGCATGAACTGCCGGGCGTCGGCGGCAATCTGCAGGATCACCTGCAACTGCGGCTGATCTACAAACTGGAAAACGCCCGCACTCTCAATCAGATTGCCGGCAGCGTGTGGGGCAAGATGGGCATGGGCCTGCGCTATCTGTATGACCGCAGCGGGCCGTTGTCGATGGCGCCGAGTCAGCTGGGCGCGTTTGCCCGCTCGGGGCCGGAACAGACCTCGGCCAATCTCGAATACCACGTGCAGCCGCTGTCGCTGGAGCGTTTTGGCGAACCGCTGCACAGCTTCCCCGCGTTCACCGCGTCGGTGTGCGATCTACGTCCGCAGAGCCGTGGCCGGGTCGAGATTCGCTCCGTCGATCCGCAAACAGCGCCACTTATCCAGCCCAATTACCTGAGCCATCCCGAAGACCTGCGCGTGGCCGCCGACGCGATTCGCCTGACTCGCCGCATCGTCAGCGCCCCGGCCCTGCAAGCCTTCAACCCGGTGGAATATCTGCCTGGCGCCAGCCTGCAAACCGAAGAACAACTGCACGAAGCGGCGGCGAAGATCGGCACGACGATTTTCCACCCGGTCGGCACCTGTCGCATGGGCAATGACGCGGACGCGGTGGTCGATGCGCAATTGCGCGTGCACGGTGTGCCCGGTCTGCGGATTGCCGATGCGTCGATCATGCCGCGCATTACCTCGGGCAACACCTGTTCGCCTACGCTGATGATTGCTGAAAAAGCGGCACAGCTGATCCTCAACCCAACCGCCCGGAGTTTTCCCGCCGAAGAAAAAGCACTGCCCGCACTCTCTTGACCAAAGGAATAGCGGCGCCAGCCCACGAGGTCGGCGCCGACAGTGGAACAACAAAAACAATCACTGTGAGGGATACCGATATGTCAGAACACGTTCAGCCACTGGACGCCGTGCGCAGCACGGACGCCAGCCCCGATACCCGAAAGGTCATCTTCGCCTCGTCCCTGGGGACGGTGTTCGAGTGGTATGACTTCTTTCTCTACGGCGCCCTGGCGGCGGTGATCAGCAAGCAGTTTTTTGCCGGGGTCAACGACACCACGGCATTCATCTTCGCGTTGATGGCGTTTGCCGCAGGCTTCATCGTGCGGCCGTTCGGGGCGCTGGTGTTCGGTCGGTTGGGGGACATGATCGGGCGCAAATACACGTTCCTTGCGACCATCATTCTGATGGGCGTGGCGACGTTCGCGGTGGGCCTGCTGCCGACCTACGCCAGCATCGGCATCGCGGCACCGATCATTCTGGTGATACTGCGCATGCTGCAGGGCCTGGCCCTCGGCGGCGAATACGGCGGCGCCGCGACCTACGTGGCGGAACACGCGCCGATCGGCAAACGCGGGTTCCACACCAGCTGGATTCAATCCACCGCGACCCTCGGCTTGCTGCTGTCACTGCTGGTGGTGCTCGGTTGCCGCTACTTCACCGGTGATCAGTTCGAAGTCTGGGGCTGGCGCATTCCGTTCCTGCTGTCGATCGTGCTGCTGGGGATTTCCACCTGGATTCGCCTGAGCCTGCACGAGTCGCCGGCCTATCTGAAGATGAAAGAGGAAGGCAAGGCCAGCAAGGCGCCGATCCGCGAATCCTTCGGCAAATGGGAAAACCTCAAAGTCGTGCTGATCGCGCTGTTCAGCATCAACGCCGGGCAAGCGGTGACCTTCTATGCCGCGCAGTTCTACGTGCTGTTCTTCCTCACCCAGTTCCTGAAAATGGATCCGGCGGTGGCCAACAGTCTGCTGATCATCAGCGTGGTGATCGGCGCGCCGTTCTTCATCATTTTCGGCTGGCTGTCGGACAAGGTCGGACGCAAACCGGTGCTGATGCTTGGTCTGCTGCTTGCTACTGCGCTGTACTTCCCGATCTTCAAATCCCTGGCCCACTACGCCAACCCGGCCATCGACCACGCCAGCCAACAGGCGCCGATTACCGTGGTGGCAGACCCGGCCACCTGTACCTTCCAGTTCGATCCGGTGGGCAAGGCCAAATTCGACAGCCCGTGCGACAAGGTCAAGACCTTCCTGGTCAAGCAAGGCCTGCCCTACTCCAGCGTCGCCGCCCCGGCAGGCAGCGCGGTGCAGGTGAGCGTCGGCGATGTGAAACTCGACGGTTTCGACGAGGCATCACTGCGCGGCGCGATTACCCTCGCCGGCTACCCGCAACAGGCTGACATGCAGCAGATCAACAAGCCGATGATCGTGGCCCTGATCGTCGCGCTGATCATCATCTCCGCCATGTGCTACGGCCCGCTCGCGGCGTTGATGGTCGAACTGTTCCCGACCCGCATCCGCTACACCTCGATGTCCTTGCCGTACCACATCGGCAATGGCTGGTTCGGCGGTTTCCTGCCAACCGTGTCGTTCGCGCTAGTGGTGTACACCGGGGATATTTTCTATGGGCTGTGGTATCCGGTGCTGATTACCGGGGTGAGCCTGGTGGTGGGAATGATTTGTCTGCGTGAGACAAAGAATATCGACCTCGACAAGAACTGATCCTTGATCAGGGTGGCGAGGGTTTCACACCCTTGCCACACCACTGAATCTCAGACCTCCGCCTCCAGCAATTCAAACTTCACCTGATCGGGATAGAACGCAACGTAATCCTTGATCTGGCTGACCGAAATTTTCGGATGTTCGTACGTCCACACCGCGTTCGCCCCCTCATGCCCGGGCACTTGCAGACTGAAATAATTGGCGTCGCCCTTGTACGGGCAATAACTCGTATGGTCGGTGCGGGCGAAGTATTTTTCGTCGATGTCTTCGCGGGGGATGTAGTAGACCGGCGGGTAATTGGCTTCGAGCAGCACCAAAGCTCGGGCCGAGGCGGCGACTTGTATGCCATGGAACTTCACCAGCAGGCAGCCTGGCTGCTCGGCGATGGTGATGACGGGACTGGGACCGGAGGTTTTCATCGGTTTCTCCTGACAGCAGCGAAGGGAGCGCTTCAGGTATAACCCATGCGGCCGGATCTCGTCGGGTTCGCAGCCGAACGGTTTTTTCCGCTCACAAAAAAAACGCAGCCGGCGAAGGCTGCGGTTTTCCGGTTTCAGATTTTCCGGTTTCAGATCAGGCGACGATATCGGTCGCCACGGCCTGGCCCACCACACCCACTGCGAAGTCCACCGAGCCCTGGCCCGTCAGGTCGATCATCAGGCTGGTCTGGTTGGTCTGTTCGAAGTACGTGAGGATCGCGTCGCCCGCGTGCCCGGTGAAGCCGCTGACGAAGTTCAGCGTGGCTGCGCCCGAGGCGAAACCGGCGATGCCCGACAGGTCGATCTTGTCCAGGCCGCTGGTGAAATCCATGATCCAGTCCGGCGCGGTCATGGTCGAATCGCTGGCAGCGCCGAACACAAAGGTGTCTGCGCCTTCACCGCCCCACAGCGAATCACCGCCGCCACCGCCGTAGATGATGTCGTTGCCGGCACCGCCGATCAGATCGTTGGCCGCCGCGTTGCCGATCAACAGGTCATTGCCCGAGCCGCCCACAGCGTTTTCAACGGTCACGCCATACGCGATGGAGACGTTGCCCACCAGGCCGCCGACGTCGGAGAACGAACCTTCGTTGAGGTTGATCTTCTGGTTCTGGCTAAAGCCGGAGAAGTCCAGGGTGTCGTTGCCGCCGCCGTCCCACACCGAGAACACCACTTTGGAGGTGTCCGAAGTAGCGCTGTAGTAGTCGCGGTCGGCGTTGGAGTTGAAGCCGTACACGGTGTCGTCGGCACGGGTTTCCAGGTTGGCGCCATAGAGTTTCTGCACGGCGACGATGTCGTCCAGCAACGGTGCAGAGGCGTAGGCGCCGCTGCCGTCCTTGCTGAAGTTCTGGTCGGTGTTGGCTTCGCTCCAGTAGCTCATCAGGCTGTAGCCACGGGTGTCTTCGGCGTACTTGGCGTCGCCGTAAGTCGGGTTGCCATTGCCGGCGTTGTAAGCGCCCGGGTGCGACAGGCCGAGGGTGTGGCCGATTTCGTGGGTCAGGGTCTGGCGCCCGTAGTTGTTGGTGTCGGGAGTCTTGTTGACCTGGTACTTATCGTTGATCAGATACCACGACTGGCCGTCATAGCTGCTGCCCTGCGGCAGGTAGGCGAATGCCGCGCCGCCGGTGCTGACATCGTAGTTGCCGAAGGTCATGTGACCGTCGCCGCCCTTGCCTTCGGTGAAAGTGACTTTGGCCACGTCCGACCACGATTGCATCGACAGGATGGCCTGGTCTTTCTGCTGAGCGCTGAACTCGCTGAAGTTGCCGAGTTTGGGGTTGTAGTTCGACGGTTTGTCGGTCAGGAACGAATAGGTCAGATCAATCTTGCCGTCAGCGTTCTTGTCTTGCCACGACATGCCCTTGCGCAGGATTTCGTCGGCGGCCTGGTCGGCGGTGAACGACGGTTTGCCGTTGATGGTCCCGGTGCCACGGTCATACAGGTGGCTGAAGGTGTCGACCGCGGTGAAGGCGCTGGTGGCCTGGGAGGAAGGTTGAGACATGGTGTACGTCCTTGTTTCTAAAGAGTCAGTGTCAGACAGAAAAACGGCGATCTTCTGGCGAGATCGTCCTGTCACTCGCCCTGTTGAGGCAGATTGAACCTGCCACAGCCGCCAAGGGGGGCGCTAATCAATTTCTCGATAGCGTCCCCGATTGCCCCGGCGACGGCTGTCATGACCGGCAATCCTTTTATCTGTATATCCATACAGATAAAAGTTGCCCCTTCGCCCGACTCAGGCCATTCTGTGCGCCTCTTCGGGCAATGATCGACGACGGTGGTTATGCGGCTGTACCTCTGTGAAAAACCTTCCCAGGCCAAGGATATTGCGGCCGTGCTGGGCGCCAGGCGCCGAGGCGACGGCTGCTGGCTGGGAACGGACATCACGGTGACCTGGTGCATCGGCCACTTGCTGGAAACCGCCCCGCCGGACGCCTACGACGCACGCTACAAGCGCTGGGTGCTGGCGGACCTGCCGATCATCCCGGACAAATGGAAAATGACCGTCAAGCCGCGCACTGCCAGCCAGTACAAAGCGGTCAAGCGCCTGCTCGGCGAGGCCAGCGAACTGATCATCGCCACCGACGCCGACCGCGAAGGCGAGATGATCGCCCGGGAACTGGTAGAGCATTGCCGCTATCGCGGGCCGATCCGCCGCTTATGGCTGTCGGCGCTGGACGAAGCATCGATCCGCAAGGCCTTGGCGGCTCTGAAGCCGGGCGCTGAAACCTTCAGCCTCTATCACTCGGCATTGGGGCGTTCTCGGGCAGACTGGCTGATCGGGATGAACATGAGTCGCCTGTTCACTCTGCTCGGCCGGCAATCGGGCTATCAAGGCGTATTGCCGGTGGGCCGGGTGCAGACACCAACCCTGCGGCTGGTGGTGGATCGCGACCGCAGCATCGCTGACTTCGTGCCGGTGGCGTACTGGGCCATCGATGTGCAACTGCTGCACAACGACACGGCGTTCACTGCGCAATGGCGTGCGCCAAACGACGCCTGTGATGATCAGGATCGCTGCCTCAATCAGGCCCTCGCTCAGCAAGCGGCTGCGGCGATCAGCAGCGCCGCCAGCGCCCGGGTGGTCAAGCTGCGCACCGAGCGCATGCGCGAAGTGGCGCCTCTGCCCTTCGATCTCGGCACCTTGCAGGAAGTCTGCTCGAAGAAGCTCGGCCTCGGAGCCCAGGAAACCCTCGACATCGCCCAGGCCCTCTACGAAACCTACAAAGTCATCACCTACCCGCGCAGCGATTGCGGCTACCTGCCCGTGAGCCAGCACAGCGAGGCGCCGGGGATTCTCGCGGCGCTGCGTCAGGCTGATCCAAGCCTCGACGCCTTGCGCGAGCATCTGGAGCCACAGCGCCGCTCTCGCGCCTGGAACGACGCCAAGGTCAGTGCCCACCACGGCATCATCCCCACCGCCGCCGCGAAGAATCTCGAACGCCTGACCGGCAAGCACCGGGCGGTCTACACGCTGATTCGTGCGCGGTATCTGGCGCAGTTCCTGCCCAATCATGAATACGACCGCACCCAGGCCGATTTCGATTGCGCCGGTGAAGCCTTGCGTGCCATCGGCAAACAGATCATCGAGCCGGGCTGGAAACGCGCACTACCGGAAGCACTGGCCCCGGCCAAGGGCCGTGAAGCCCCTGCGCCGCAAACCCTGCCGACGCTGACTCAAGGCGCCGAGTGCGCCGTGGCTGACGTGAAGCTCAAGGACCTGTGGACGCAGCCGCCCAAGCCCTACACCGAAGGCGATCTGATCAAGGCGATGAAGAACGTCGCCAAACTGGTGGAAGACCCGCTGCTCAAACAAAAACTCAAGGACACCACCGGCATCGGCACCGAAGCCACCCGTGCTTCGATCATTCAAGGCCTGCTGGATCGCGGTTATCTGGTGAAAAACGGCAAGGCCCTCGCCGCCACGCCCGCGGCGTTCAGCCTGATCGACGCAGTACCACGAGCGATTGCCGACCCCGGCACCACGGCGATCTGGGAACAGGCGCTGGACATGGTGCAGAGCGGCGAGATGAGTCTGGAAGAGTTCGTCACCAAACAGGCCGCGTGGATGAGCAAGCAAGTGACCCGTTGCGCCGGGCTGAGCCTGACCATCAGCGGCCCGCCCCCTGCCGGCAAGGCCGCTGCACCGTGGAAGAACAAGCGCAAGACCACTCGGCGAAAAACCACCGGCACCAGCAAACGTGCGGCGAAACCGGCAGCCAAATAGCCCGCTGCGCGCTACTGTTTCTGCAGTGATTGTCAGGAGGCTGCGGCATGTCTGTCATCGAACTGCGCGTCGCCCGGCGCGACGAACTGGACACCATCGAAAACCTGATGCAGTTCTACACCTACGACTTCAGCGAATGGCTGCCGCTGAAGCTTGCCGAGCATGGTTTCTTCCCGATCCAGTTGAAGGACGATTACTGGCGCCAACCGGCAACCCGGCCGTTCCTGATCCACGTCGACGGCGAACTGGCGGGGTTCGTGACCGTCGATGACCACCTCCTCATCGAAGGCGCCGACTACAACATCGGCTATTTCTTCGTCAGCCGACGCTGGCGTGGCCAAGGCGTCGCGCAGTTTGTCGCCTCTGCCCTCTTGAGCCACTTGCCCGGTCAATGGCAGATTTTCCATGTCGACGCCAACCTGCCTGCGCAGCGGTTCTGGGCCAGGGTCATCCCCGCGGTGAGCGGCGGCGACTTCACTCGCCAGCAGAAAACCGTAGACGGTTACCCCTGCACGTTCTACTGCCTGCGCAGCCCTTCCCACGTTGCCTGAACGACCCTTTTCTCATTCCAGAATGACTTTGTCCGACAATATGTAGTGACCAAAAATAATCACTACAAAACCGTTGACGGCGTCGTTTTGCTTTTGCATGATGCAGACGTCTCCCCGATCGGGAGCACTGGCAACACGCTTGAGCAAGCTCGTCTGACCGCCGAGCTGTTTTTTCCGGATACACGCTGCCCACAAGGCAGATTGAAGAAGCTGACCTGGCCTGAACGTCCAGTACAAGGACGAGAAGCGCTGGCGAAAATTCTCAAGACGCTTGTGGTCGACCCTGAAAACGTCGTCAAGGAGCCTCCCGGTTTTCGCTGCTTCTCCTCGTTGTGACGCTATTGCGTAGCAGTTATTCAACACGACTACATGCAACAGATGCATGACCCCGTACTTCACACGGGCGACCGCTGACGTCCTGGTTTCGGTGCCAGGGATCAACTAACCGATGGGCTACCTGTATTAGCGAATCAACTTTGAAAGATCACCAGACTGGTCAAGGGGCAAAATCATGAATCTGAACAATCAACCAACTATCGAAGAACTGGCTCGTATGTTCGCTGCGCAAAAAGACAGCCACGACAGCCATATTCTGTGGATCAGCAAGTCGGGTCAGGTGCATATCGACTGCCTGTCGCCCCATGCTGGTGAAGAAGAGTTCGACCAGAACAACCAGAACCTGCTGGCCCGCCTGAAGATGTACCGCCGCGGCCACGGCTATGTCGGCAAGAAAGCCGCGGCCGACAAGGACTTCATCGGTAATGTTCTGCAAACGCTGAAACAGGCGTGGGACTCGATGCAGAACAAGAACGAAGTTCGGGTGATTGATCGGTTCTACTGAGTTCTAACCTCAATAAACAAAAGGGCCTGCCTCCGATAAGGAGCAGGCCCTTTTTTATTGATCACCCGCAATGTTCATGAACGGGTTTCCAACACCATCTCCATGAACGCCACCGCCGCCGCACTGTGATAATTGTTCTTGCGCCGCAACAACGCCGCCCCCCGCTGCGGCGCCTCACTCTCGACCCGCAACCGGCGCAACGCCCGATCCTCGGTCGCAATGGCCTCCGGCAACATGGTCGCAATCGGCGCATGCCGGATCACTTCCAGCAATGTACTCACGGAGTTCACCTCGATCTGCACCTTGGGCGTGATGCCGTGCTGACGGAAATACTCGTCGATCGACAGCCGTGTGATGAAGTCCGGCGCCAACAGAGCGAAATCCAGCTGCGCAATGTCATCCGGCGTCAGCACTGCAGCGCTTTCATACAAAGGATGCTCACGCCCGACCATCACCCCCAGCGTCTCGACAAACGCCGGAACGCATTCAATGTCCGGATTGCGCACTGGTGTGAAAGCAATCGCGATATCCAGCGAGTCATCCGCCAGTCCGGCCTCGATGTCATCCATCGACAGCTCGAAAATTTCCAGGTGAATCCCCGGATATCGCGCCACGAAATCGCGCACCAACGGCCCCACCAGATACGCCATGAAGGTCGGGGTCATGGCCAGGCGCAGCGAGCCTCGGGACAGATCCTTCACGTCATGCAACGCGCGCTTGCCCGCCTCCAGCTCCACCAGCACCCGTCGTGCGCATTCGATGTAGGCCTGGCCGGCGTCAGTGGGTTTTACGGAGCGCGAGGTGCGGTCGAACAGATCCACACCGAGGCTTTCCTCCAACTGGCGGATCTGTTGCGACAGGGTCGGCTGCGACACGTGCAGCGCCTCGGCTGCCCGGGTGAAGCCGCCGTGATCGGCCACGGCCAGCAGGTAACGCAAATGTCGCAGCAGCATGGGACTCTCCATCTATAGGCAGTGCTTATGCTTGGCATTGTATATCGGTCTTGGACGCTATGGATCAATCGGCAGAAGATGAACCCCACACAGCAAGCCAACCCCGAAAGGAGAAACACCATGCAATCTCAAGCCTACAACGACAGCCGCATCGCCCTGACCACTCGCGCCCTGGATGCCAAGGCACAGAAAAACCTGTCGTGGCAGGACCTGGCCGACGGCACCGGCCTGAGCCTGGCCTACGTGACCGCCGCCCTCCTCGGCCAGCACCCGCTGCCAAAAGCCGCCGCTGAAGTCGTGGGCGACAAACTGCAACTGAGCGCCGAAGACGTCGCCGCCCTGCAAATCATCCCGCTGCGCGGCAGCCTCGATGGTGTGCCGACCGACCCGACCATCTACCGCTTCCACGAAATGATCCAGATCTACGGCACCACCCTGAAGGCACTGGTTCACGAACAGTTCGGCGACGGCATCATCAGCGCAATCAACTTCAAGCTCGACATCAAGAAAGTCGAAGACCCTGAAGGCGGTTCCCGCGCCGTGGTCACCCTCGACGGCAAGTTCCTCCCGCTGCGTCCGTTCTGATCCATCCCGAGCCCGCACCCCGCGTGCGGGCCCGCCCAAACCTGAATTGCCAAGTCGTCACCACATCCGTCTGGAGGCTGCCCCATGCAAAAAATTCTGTTGTCCCTGGCCCTGCTCGCCGGCCTTTGCGCTCAAGCCCAGGCCAGTGAAGAAGCTGTCGCCTACCGCTACGGCATGCAACTGGACATCGCGCAGGTCGTGAGCATCACCCCGGTCGCCGACGTCTGCGGCGTGGTACCGGTCGAAATGACCTACCTCGACAGCAATGGCGCAAAACACATTCTTCAATACAGCGAGTTCGGCACTGGCTGCTCCAACTGAGAGGACACACCATGAAAAACCTGATCGAAGGATTCCTGAAGTTCCAGAGCGAAGCCTTTCCGCAACGCACTGAACTGTTCAAATACCTGGCGACTACCCAGACCCCGGGCACGTTGTTCATCACCTGCTCCGACAGTCGTGTAATTCCGGAACTGCTGACCCAACAAGAACCCGGCGAACTGTTCGTGATCCGCAACGCCGGCAATATCGTGCCGTCCTACAGCCCGCATCCGGGTGGGGTTTCGGCGACGGTGGAATACGCGGTGGCCGTGCTTGGCGTGACCGACATCGTGATCTGCGGCCACTCCGATTGCGGCGCCATGACCGCCATCGCCCAATGCAAATGCATGGATCACCTGCCCGCCGTCAGCGGCTGGCTGCAACACGCCGAGTCGGCGAAAGTGGTCAACGAATCGCGACCACACGCCAATGACGCGGCCAAGCTGAGTTCGATGGTGCGCGAGAACGTGATCGCCCAACTGGCGAACATTCAGACCCACCCGAGCGTGCGTCTGGCCCAGGAAAAAGGTCTGCTGAACCTGCACGGCTGGGTGTACGACATCGAGACCGGCTCCATCGATGCCTTGAGCGCCGACCGCCGCACCTTCGTCTCGCTGGCCGAGCAACCATCGACGTGCGCGGTGTATGGCCAAACGGTCAATGCCGCCTGAACCGAACGCCCCGCACCTGCCGGGGCGTTTGCTTTGTATCAGCGTGTAGCCAGCACCCTGCCAGACACAGTTCCATGCACCCGCACCGGAAGGCGGACACATCAGCGATACAGCGTGCGCCTTGAATAAGCCCTGACGTTGCATCCCTCCTCCCGACACAAGGAACATTCGATGAACAAGCTGTTTGCAGGACTGGCCCTCGCCGCCGCCATGGCCGGCGCCACCTCGGCGATGGCCGCCGAGAAACCAACCGTGGTGCTGGTGCACGGAGCCTTTGCCGATTCCAGCAGCTGGAACGGTGTGGTGAAGATTCTGGAAAAGGACGGTTATCCGGTAATCGCGGCGGCCAACCCGCTGCGTACGCTCAAGGGCGATGCGCAATCAGTCGCCGATGTGCTGGCCGGAATCAAGTCGCCAGTGGTGCTGGTCGGCCACTCCTATGGCGGGCCTGTGATCAGTGAAGCCGCGTACGGCAACGCCAACGTCAAGGCGCTGGTGTATGTCGCGGCGCTGGCGCCCGAAGCGGGTGAAACCGTGGCCGGACTGGCCGGAAAATTCCCCGGAAGCACCCTCGGCCCGACCCTCGCGCCGCCCGTTGTACTGAAGGATGGCGGCAAGGATCTGTACATCCAGCAGGACAAGTTCCACGACCAGTTCGCCGCCGATGTTCCAAACGCTGACGCAAAACTGATGGCCGCTACCCAGCGCCCGGTCACCGAGGCCGCGCTGAACGAGGCAGCCAGCGAGCCGGCCTGGAAAACGATTCCGTCGTGGTTCGTGTACGGCGACAAGGACAAGAACATCCCGCCACAAGCCATGGCGTTCATGGCCGAACGGGCGCACGCCCAAAAGACCGTGGTGGTCAAAGGCGCGTCCCATGTGGTGATGGTGTCGAATCCGAAAACCGTGGCCAGCCTGATCGAATCCGCCGCCACCGCCAAGTGAAACAACAACGCCGCACCTGTCATTGCGACAGGCGCGGCGTTTTGGTTTTAGCGTTTTACGCCCAGATCGACCTGGGTCATGCGGCTGCGCACGGTGAACACACCGTCACCCGAAAGAATCGCGCTACGGGCGAACAACCGACCGCTTTCCCAGTTCGAAAGCCCCAGTTCCGGCTTGTTCAGCGCGTACTGGCCGTCGACCCAACGGGTAATCCCGTTGCCCACGAACGGCGCATTGACCGCGCTGTAGAAACGCTCCTGAACCGCCGCGTCTTCGCTGATCAGCGACACCGTAAACTGCGGGCTGTAACGGTTGAACAGCGCGATGGCCTGATCCAGATCATCGACGATCATCAGGCTGGTTTCCGGGGTCTCTTCCCACTCCCACTCGCGACCCAGTTGTGCCTCGGGCAATGGCTCGGCCAGGGCTTCGGTCTGGTAACCCTCGGCGCGATAGACCTCGACCGTCGCGTTCTGCCAGTCGCTCGGCAGGTAGCTTTCGCTGCCTTCGACGATGTGCAATTTGCAGCCCTGAGCGCGCGCGGTGCCGGCCTGCTGCAAGGCATCGAGGAACAACGGCACCAGTTCAGCGGCACGCTCGCGCTGGATCAGGCAGACGTTGAGGGTGTTGCAGACCTTGCGATCCAGCGAGTTACGTACCACAGCGGCAAAACGTTTTGCGTCGGCATCGCGATCGGCGATCAGCCACGCGCCACCGGTGCCGTGCAGGCTGACGGCGGTACCGGCCTGCTGGGCGATGCTGCCCAACTGGCTGACCGCACGGCCCGATCCACGGGCCACCGCCAGCGACAGACGCCGGTCGGCGAACATCGCCCAACCGGCGGCGTGGTTGACGCTCTCGACCAGCGACACCGCACCCGCCGGCAGTCCGGCATCGGCCAGCGCCGGGTTCAAGGCGTGGGTGACGATGGCTTGTGCGGTGCCCAACGCATCGCTGCCAATGCGCAGCACGGCGGTGTTGCCGGTGCGCAGTACGCCAGCGGCGTCGGCGAAGACGTTCGGCCGGCCTTCGAACACAAACGCGACGATGCCCAGCGGCGACACCACTTGCTCGACCTTCCAGCCGTCGTGTTCGACGCTGCTGATAACCTTGCCGCGCGTGGCCGGCGCATCACGCCAGGCGCGCAGGCCGGCGATCATGTCGCGGCGCATGCGCTCGTCGGCGAGCAAACGAGTGGTCGAACGACCGCGCGCCTTGGCCCGTTCGATGTCAGCGAGGTTGGCAGTTTCGATCAGCGCCCAGGCGTCCGGGTTTTCCAGGCGTTGGGCAAACAGATCGAAGAAGCGGCTGATGGCCTCATCCGACACCGCAGACAACGCAGTAAACGCCGCCGCTGCACGCTCGATCGCATCCGAAGCCGCCTGCTGGTCCACCACGGGAATCAGCAACAACTCGCCACTCACCTGCTCCACCAACAGGTGGTCGCCGGGTCGGAAACGCTCGGCCAGTTCGGGGCTGACCACGGTGACGCGGTTACCGGCGAAAGGGATGGGCGTGCCAGCGACGAGACGTTCGAGCGCGAGAGACATGGAGCGGATTCACCATATTGAGGGCGGCCGGAAAATGTATAGCTTGCCCACCCTCAAAGCAACACAGGCTCAGAACACCGACCAGCCGATCCGCGAGCTGAGCATTTCCAGCGCCGCCATCCCCGCCAGCGAGTTACCCGCCGCGTTGAGCTCCGGCGACCACACGCACACCGTGAATTGCCCCGGCACTACGGCAACGATGCCGCCACCGACACCGCTCTTGCCCGGCAAGCCGACGCGGTAGGCGAAGTTGCCGGCTTCGTCGTACAGGCCGCTGGTGGCCATGATGGAGTTGACTTGCTGGGTCTGGCGGCGGGTGAGGATCTGTTCGCCGCTGTGTTTGCAATAACCGTCGTTGGCCAGGAAGCAGAACGCCCGGGCCAGGTCGATGCAGCTCATGCGCAACGCGCAGTGGCTGAAGTAGCTGCGCAGCACCGCTTCGACGTCGTTGTGGAAGTTGCCGAAGGATTGCATCAGGTAGGCCATCGCCGCGTTGCGTGCGCGGTGCTGGTATTCAGACTCGGCCACTTTGCCGTCGACCATCACCTGCGGATTGCCCGACAACCGACGCACGAAATCGCGCATCGACAACGCCGGTGCGGCAAAACGTGACTGGTTGATGTCGCAGATCACCAGCGCCCCGGCGTTGATGAACGGATTGCGCGGACGGCCGCGTTCGAATTCCAGCTGCACCAGCGAGTTGAACGGCTGGCCGGACGGTTCGTGGCCCAGGCGTTCCCAGATCGCCTCGCCGGAGTGTTCGATGGCCTGCACCAGGCTGAACACCTTGGAAATACTCTGCACCGAGAACAGTGTCTCGGCATCGCCGGCGCAATACATCTCGCCGTCGTTGCCGTACACCGCGATGCCCAGTTGATCGGGCGGCACGGTGCCGAGGGCGGGAATGTAGTCAGCCACCTTGCCCTGCCCGATCAGGGGCCGGACAGCGTCAAGGATCTCGTTCAACAGCGCTTGCATGCCGGGTCTCGAAGTCTCGCCCCATGGGATTGCGGGGACACCGTGGCTAGACGCTGCGCCCGCCAGCCGAATCACACCGCGTTTGTGTATCGCACTGTATACGACGCGGCGACGGACACACCACGCGCACAAATCCCCCCGTTCGCGACACATCACCGATACAGCCCGACGTTCAAATGAACCTGTCGATCGGCAGCCCCGATCAATCCTTTGAACTCACATTTCGTATCGGAGAATCACCATGACCAAACTCTCGAAAACCTCCCTGACGCTCGGCCTGCTGCTGGCCGGTGGCCTGGCCCTGTCCAACGCGGCTTCGGCCTCCGAAGCCTTCAGCGTCAAGCAACTGGATCACGGCTACAGCCAGACCCAGGCCCAGGCCGACACCCCGGAAAAAACCTCGGAAGGCAAATGCGGCGAAGGCAAGTGCGGCGCAGGCGAATAACCCTCTTCACGGGGCACGCCGGTGTCCCGTTTTCCCTTGACTGAACGGAGCCATCCCATGACCACTGCTCTCTCGACGGCCGTCAAAGGCCTGCACCTGAATCTTGATCGCGCAGGCCAATGGCTGGCGCCGCTGACCCTGCGCCTGTTCATCGCCTGGGAGTTTTTCGAATCGGGCCTGGAGAAATTCAACGGCCAGAACTGGTTCGAAGACATTCAGGACCGTTTCCCGTTTCCCTTCGATCACTTGCCGGCGACGCTGAACTGGGAACTGTCGATGTGGGCCGAACTGATCTGCGCGCTGGCGATCCTGATCGGATTCGGCACGCGGATCTCGGCGATTTCACTGATTGTCGTGACGGTCGTCGCTACCGCCGCCGTGCACTGGCCGGCAGACTGGTCGTCGTTGAGCGAACTGGCTCAGGGTTACGCGATCACTAACAAGGGCTTCGGCAACTTCAAGCTGCCGGCGATTTACCTGGCCGCGCTGGTGCCGCTGGTGTTTGCCGGGGCCGGCAAGTTGAGCGTGGATGCGTGGCTGGCGCGAATCTTCTGGAAACGCGCCAGCCGTTGAAGATCAATGCGCCCGGTCAAGGCCCGCCAACAACGCGCTGTCACGGCTGTAGATGTCCGGCGCGTAGAGCACGCGGCCCTTCCCGTCGACCTGTGCCGTCCAGTAAGTCATCAGGATCGGCACCGGGTTGCTCAGGCGGAATTCATGGGTAGCGCCGGTGGCGAGCAAGGTGTCGGTACGGGCCCTTTCCGCCGGGCTTAGCAGGAAGTCGCGCAGTTTCATCGGATGCTCGACCCGCACACAACCGGAACTGAACGCCCGCGGCCCCTTGTCGAACAGCGCCTTGCTCGGCGTGTCGTGCAGGTACACCGAGAACGGGTTCGGGAAGCGGATGACCATTTGCCCCAGCGGATTGCGCGGCCCGGCGTCCTGACGCAGGAGGATATTGCCGGGGTTGTCCCAGTCGATGTCGGCGGCGGCCAGCGGCTGGCCATTGGCGTCGAGCACTTGCAGGTTCTGACGGCTGAGGAAGGTCTGATCCTTGCGGATTGCCGGCAGCTTGTCTTCTTTCCAGATGGTCGGCGGCACGGTCCAGGTCGGGTTCAGCGTCAGGCGTGTGACCCGGGATTTAAGCAGCGGAGTCTGGCGCTCGGCGCGACCGACCTGAGTGCGGGTCTGCCACACCGGCTCGCCGCCCTGGTACAGGGTCAGTTCGGCAGCGGCGACGTTGACCAGCAAACCATCGGGCTCCATGTCCTGGGCCAGCCAGCGGAACCTTTCAAGGTTGACCCGCAGCTGCTCGCGACGTGTCAGCGGGCTGATATTCATCTCGGCAATCGTCCCCGGCCCGACCACACCGTCAGCCTGCAACGAATGGTTGGCCTGGAAGCTTTTCACGGCTTCCACCAAAACACCGTGATAGGCGTTGTCCGGCGTGCCGACCACACTGCTCAGATAACCTTCGCTGTACAGCCGCTTGGCCAGTTCCGGTACGCGTTTGTCTTCCATGTCCGGGCGCAGCAGCGGCCCGTTGCCCACCGATTGCCAGTGCGGCAAGGCTTGCAGGCGTTGCGCGGCATAGAGGTGACGCAGATTCTGATATTGCGCCAGGTTCGGCCGCGCCAGATCGAAGGCCGCCGCCATGTCATGCATGCCCGGCACGGCGATGGCGAGCAGTTCGGCCTGACGGTCACGCGGCGTTTCGTCGGCGTGCCACAACGGTTCGAAATGCGATTGCAGCAGGCGACCGTAATGCAGGTCCTGCAAGGCTTGCAGGTAGTTGCGACTGATGTCGATGTCGGCGCACAGATCGCCGTCCAGCGGAACTGTTTCTGCGACCGGATAGCGTTTCGGATTGAGGCCATCATCGGCCAGCAGCTGCAATTGCGCGTGCAATTGCGGCAATTGCCCGGCCGCCGCCCACACCGGCAGCCAGTCCTGCTGCTGATAGAACGCCTGCAACTGTTCGAGCGCCGGGCCGCCGAGACGGGCGGCAATTGCCGGGCAGGCCTGAGGCAGGCTGATCAACGCGGCCTGCAGCGGGCTTTGCGGCTCGACAGGCATTTCTGCCGGCAGTGTCGGGAGTGCCGGCAGAGGCTCATCGGCACAAACGACAAACGGCGCAGCGAGCAAACAAATGCTCAAGTAGCATGCGTACTTTTTGAACAACTGCTTTACTCCAATCCATGGCCGTCTTGATTGACGGTCAACCTTACATCAGGTGCGGTGATACAGTCAGGTCCGATTCGCGGGCCTGCCGGGGACGACTGGACGTCAGGAGCCAAAGTGCCAAACATGTAACCAGTGAGGACTCACTTTAAATGTTGACGTTTTTGCGCCGACTTCTGCTGACTGCCACTGCCATCGGGCTGGTGACCAGTCAGGTTTTTGCCGCCGGCACCTCGCAGCCGGTTCTCTACAACAGCCTCGCCCACGCCGCTCCGGAACTCAATCCCCAGGCGCTGAAAGGTGCCTTGAACGCCATGCAATGCGCAATCAACAACGGCGCGAAGCAGTCCCGTCACCTGGCGATCATCGATTATTCGCAACCGTCCACCGAGCGACGCCTGTGGATCTTCGACCTGACCAAGAAAAAACTGATCCTGCGCGACCTGGTCGCCCACGGATCGATGTCCGGTGATAACTTCGCCACCCGGTTCTCCAACCGCGAAGGCAGTTTTCAGTCCAGCCTTGGACTGTTCCGCACCCAGGAAAGTTACGAAGGCACCCACGGTTATTCGTTGCGCATGGACGGTCTGGAACCGGGCGTCAACGACATGGCCCGTGACCGCGCCATTGTGATCCACGCCGCCGACTACGTGAATCTGTTCTGGAGCAAACGTACAGGCCGTCTAGGCCGCAGCCAGGGTTGCCCGGCCGTACGCCCGCAAGTTGCCAGACGTGTGATCGACAGTCTGAAGGACGGCCAGTACATGTTCTCCTGGTACCCGGACCAGCACTGGCTGAAGTCCTCGCCGTACCTCAACTGCCAGCCGCAACAGATCGCCAGCATCCTCAGCACCCACGGCAGCTGAAAATATTCGCTGTAATAATCATCCCCTGTTCCCACAGGGGATTTGTGTTTTCAGGGTTTCATTACAGCTTTGTCATTGAGTTGTCGGTTTGCCGAGCGGATCGCTCGGTAGCCTGAAGTTGTTCCGGCATCACTGCCGATCCACTTCACCGACCCGAGTGACTCATCATGAAAACCCTGATCCTTGCCTTCACCGCCCTCCTCGCCACTGGCACTGTGTTCGCCGCCGAAATGCCGGACAACACGGTCATTCACGACACCAACGGCTTCTACGTGCACCTGGATGTCGACAAAGTCCTCTCCAGCACCGATATTTCCCAGGCCTGCGGCGTCATTCCCGCACGACTCAACTACCTCGACCACCAGGGCCGCGAACATGTGCTGGACTATCAAGTGCAAGGCAGCGGTTGCACCAACTGACCAGTGAGGCGCAGTGCCCATGAATATCCTTGTCGTCGAAGACGAACCCAAGGCCGGCAATTACCTGCTCAACGGTTTGCAGGAACTGGGTTACAACGTAAGCCTGGCCCGGGATGGCGCCGACGGTCTGCACCTGGCGCTGGAACACGACTTCGACGTGATCGTGCTGGATGTGATGATGCCGAAAATGGATGGCTGGGAAGTTCTGCGCCGGCTGCGCAAGGAGGCCGACACGCCGGTGCTGTTCCTCACCGCCCGCGACGACATCGCCGACCGGGTCAAGGGTCTGGAACTGGGCGCCGACGACTACCTGATCAAGCCGTTTTCCTTCGCCGAGCTGGTGGCGCGTCTGCGCACCCTGACCCGGCGCGGGCCAATCCATGAAGAAGAGCAATTGCAGGTGGCCGACTTGCAGATCGACGTGCTCAAACGCCGGGTCACCCGCGCCGGCAGCCGGATCACCCTGACCAACAAGGAATTCGCCCTGCTGCAACTGTTCGCCACCCACACCGGCCAGGTGCTGTCGCGCTCGCTGATCGCCTCCCGGGTGTGGGACATGAATTTCGACAGCGACACCAATGTGGTCGATGTCGCCGTGCGCCGCCTGCGGGCAAAGATTGACGACCCGTTCCCGCTCAAGCTGATCCACAGCGTGCGCGGCATCGGCTACCGCTTCGATACCCAGCCATGAAAATCACCGGCACATATTCCCTGACGTTGCGCCTGGCGCTGGTCTTCGCCGTGCTCGCCTTTGCTGCACTGGCAGGCCTGGGCGCGGCGCTTTACAACCAGCTGGAAGAACAACTGACCCGCCGCGACGACATCCAACTGGTCAGCCGCATCGATCAGTTGCGCACCATCCTCAACGACAGCAACACCCTGGAGTTGATCAAGAACAAACCGGCGCTGTTCCAGAACATGCTGGGCAACCGCGAAGCGCTGTTGACCATCGGTGCGCCGGGGAAACCGCCCTTGTTCGTGGTCAACCCCAGCGACCTGGCACTGCCGAGCGTGCCCGCCGTGCCGGTCGACCATGTCATGGCCCTCAACGACGTACAGCATCTGCCAAGCCTCAACGGCGTGCCGTTCTCGGCGGTGGCGGCCAGTATCGACTCCGGCGACCAGGGCAATCTGCAGGTGCTCATCGCCAAGGTGATGAGCGAGCGCACGGCGATGCTCGCCAATTACCGGCTCAGCGTGTACGGCCTCGCATCATTGGCCGCGATTGTGCTGGCACTGGTCGGCTGCCTGCTGGTGTATCGCGGCCTGCTGCCGTTGCGGCGGATTGCCCGGCATGCCCACGGGATCGGCATCGCCAACCTCGGTGAACGCCTCGACCGCCACGGCACGCCCCGGGAATTGCAGCCGATGATCGAAGCCTTCAATGCGATGCTGGACCGGCTCGACAGAGGTGTTGCGCAACTGAGCCAGGTCTCCACCGACATGGCCCACGAACTGCGCACGCCGATCAACAATTTGCTCGGTGAAACCCAGGTCGCCCTGCAACAGCACCGCAGCGTCGACGCCTATCAACAGCTGCTCGCCTCCAACGTCGAAGAACTCGAACGGCTGGCACGCATGCTCGACAACATGCTGTTTCTCGCCCGCACCGACCCGGCCAGTGCCTTGAGCCAGCGTCAGGAGCTGGACGCCTGCGATGAAATGCAGCGCATCGCCGATTACTTCGAAGGCCTTGCGGCGGATGTCGGCGTCACCATCGAGGCCCGTGGCAGCGGCGTGATCTGGGCCGAACCGATGTTGCTGCGCCGGGCCCTGGCCAATCTGTGCGCCAACGCGATCAAGTACGGCGCAGCGGATTCGACGATGCAGGTTGAAGCCATGGCCGAGCCGGATGGCAGCTACCTGCGGGTACGTAATCACGGGGCAACAATTCCTGCCGAACACCTGTCGCGGCTGTTCGAGCGCTTCTACCGCGTCGATCCGTCCCGCGAGCGTTCGGCCCAATCCAACGGTCTGGGCCTGTCGATCGTCGCGACCATCATGCAATTGCATCAGGGCCGCTACAGCGTCAGCAGCGTTGAGGGTGTTACCTGCTTTGAGCTGTTCTTTCCTGCGCGGGAGACGCGAGACGCAGGTGTGTGAGGGCTCCGAGCGCAAGCGCCGCGAGCATCAACGTCGTGGCAACGCCGAAAGTCATGTGCAAACCGCTCGCGATGACCGCAGCCGTCGCCCGGGTCGGATCGTCCGTGGCCAGGGCAAACACCGCACCCATGGCCGCCGCCCCGGTGATCAACCCCAGATTGCGTGACAACCCGAGCATGGCCGACACCACCCCGTGTTGATCCTGCCCGACACCCGCCATCAGCCCAGTATTGTTGGCGGCCTGGAACAGCGCATAACTCAATGCAACCACCGTTATCGGTAACACATAGGCAAGCAGTCCCAGACTCACCGGCAACAGCGCCAGCAAACCGCAACCGCAGGCCAGTCCGAGCAACGCGCCCGGCACCATTCGCCGCGCCCCGAAACGATCCACCAGACGCCCGGCCGGCACGCCACTGAACGCCGCCAGCAACGGCCCGACCGACAACACAAGTCCGACCTGAGTGCTGCTGAGCCCCAAGCCTCGACTCAGGTAAAACGGCCCGACCACCAGCGTGGTCATCATCACCGTGGTCACCAGCAAGGTCAGGGCGAGACTGCTGCTGATGCGTGAATCGGTGAACAACGACAAATGAATCAGCGGCGCCCTGCTCTTCTTCTCGATCAGGATGAACAGCCCCAATCCCAACAGACTGATCAGCAACAACGTCTGGGTGAATCCCTCAACCGTCATCGCCAGTGCATAGGTCGCCAGCGTCAGCATCAGCACCGCGGTGCCGGGATAATCAAACGCAACTGGCTTGCGGGCGATTCGATCCTTGGGCAGATAGCGATACACCAGCCATGCGTTGAGCAAGCCCAACGGTACATTGATCACAAAGATCGACTGCCAGCCGACATGCGCCATCAACAGCCCACCGAGCGAAGGCCCGAGGGTCGTGCCGGTCGCCGACATCGTAGCGAGCAACCCCATCGCACTGCCGGCCCGGGCTTTGGGCACTGCATCGGCCACCAGCGCCACGGTCAACGCGAACATGATCGCCGCGCCCACGCCTTGCACCGCCCGCGCGCCGATCAGCCAGGCAAGGCTCGGCGCCAGTGCGCATGCAAGGGACGCAGCGGTAAAGATGCCGATGCCGATCAACAGCAAGCGCCGCCGCCCGAAGCCGTCACCCAGCCGTCCGACGCTGACAATCAAGGTGGTGACCGCCAGCAGATAGGCCAGCACGATCCACTGCACTTCCTGAAACGTCGCATCGAAGGCCGCCGCCAGGGTCGGCAGTCCGGCGTTGGCAATGCTGGTGTCCAGCGACGGCATCAACATCGACAGCGCCAGACTGGTCAGCGCCCAGCGGGCTGAAGGGCTCAGGGGTTCTCGGTGCATGGGGGGACTCACAGGGCAAAGGTCATGGGCATAGCCTGAGCCTCGACAATACAAGGCGCAAGACGCATGCTTTGCACTTGATACCTGCATGGAACGCCATGTCATGACTGCACCGGACCTGAACCTGTTGATCACCCTCGACGTGCTGCTGAGCGAAGGCAGCGTGGCCCGCGCCGCCACGCGCCTGGGTCTGAGTCCGTCCGCCATGAGCCGGGCGCTGGCCCGACTGCGGGAAACCACGGGGGATCCGCTGCTGGTACGTGCCGGTCGCGGACTGGTGCCAACCCCGCGTGCGCTGGAGTTGCGCGACCGGGTCAGCTATCTGGTACAGGAAGCCGAAGCGGTTCTGCGTCCGGCAGAAGTGCTCGATCCCGGCCAGTTGCGGCGCACCTTCACTCTGCGCAACACCGACGGGTTTGTCGAAACCTTTGCCGCCGCCCTGCTCGCCCGCATCGCCGAAGAGGCGCCCGACGTGCGACTGCGTTTTGTGCAAAAGGCTGACAAGGACAGCACACTGCTGCGCGAAGGCCGGGTGGATCTGGAAACCGGCGTGGTCGATGACAGCACCGACCCGACGTTGCACAGTCGCATCCTGTTCCGCGATCAGTGGATCGGTGTGGTGCGTGAGGGGCATCCGTTGAGCAGCGGCAAGGTCAGCGCCAAACGCTTCGCTGCAGGCCAGCACATTCTGGTGTCACGACGCGGGCGCAGCAGCGGCCCGGTGGACGAGGCGCTGCTCGCCTTCGGCCTGACGCGGGACATCGTCACTTCGTTCGGCGGCTTTTCGGCAGCGCTGACGCTGGTCCGTGAATCGGACCTGATCGCCACCGTTCCGGAACGTCACACCAGCAAACTGCGCACGGGTCTGCACAGTTTCGCCCTGCCGTTGCGCATGCCGGACATCAGCGTGTCCATGCTCTGGCATCCACGCATGGACGCCGATCCGGCGCATCGCTGGTTGCGCAATTGTGTGCGAGAGGTTTGCGCCTAGCGCGCCTCCCCGTCCTTGGGTTTGTAAAACAGGAATTTCCCGGTCTCGGCGGTCTTGGTGTACTTCTTCGCCCAGCTCGGGTCGACGTTGTGGTCATGAAAATACAGCGCGCCATGGGTGCGATCCGTGAGCTGGCGGTTCAGCGCCTTGCCGGCAATATCCTTGGCCAGCGCATATTCGGCGTCTTCCTTGACCTGATCCGACTTGCCGTCGCACCACCAGGAAAACTGGCAACTCTTGGTTTCCGAGCCCTGCTTGACCACTTCGCACACGGTGCCGGGGAAGCCGTCGTGGCCGAGACGATTCATCACCACATTGGCCACGGCTTCCATTTCCGCCGTGTCCTTGCCCTTGGCTTCCCAATAGATGCTGCGCGCCAGGCAGGTGATCGGGTCGTCCAGCGGCGCGGTGCCGGCCGGGTCGACGGCTTGCACCTCTTTCGGGGTGATGGCTTCGGACTTCGGCGCCGGGGGCGCGTCGGGTTTGTCGGCAGCCTTTTCTTCCAGTACCTCGGCTTTCGCTTCGGCCTTTTCCTTGATCGGTGCCTGATCGGTGGCCAGCACCGCGCCGCTCAGCAGGGTCAACACAAGACAACAGATCAGCCCGTGCAATTTCATGATCGATTCTTCCGGCAGCGCCCGTTGCGGGCAAAGTGTTACGTGGCTGAGACGCCCGGTTTCCGGGGACTTCGCAGAGTGTAGACGGCAGAATCCGGCGCAACGTTCCGTGCTGAAAACCACACCATGAAGAAAAAAGACATTGCACGACCCCGGGGCGTTTCGCGCATCATGGGCGCACTCAGCCCAAGGGAGATTTCCATGCGCTTCATGCCATCCGTTCTGCGACTCGCCGTGTTGTCCACGGGACTGGCGTTGGCCACCTCGGCCATGGCCACCGAAGAGTCGCAACTGGTCGAGTCGATCAACAGCTACCGCAGCCAGCCGCAGCGTTGTGGCACTCAGGCGTCCAGCGAATTGCCGCCGCTGTCGGCCGACCCGCGCCTGATTCTGCCAGCCACCGGCGTCGTCGATCTGCAACAGGCCATGGCCAGCGCCAGCTACCCGATGGTCAATGTGCAGGCGATCACCCTCAACGGCCCTCGGGATGCGGCATCGGCGATGAAGGCGATTCAGGAGAGTTTCTGTCAGGTGGTGCTGGATCCGCAGTTCGTCGATATCGGCGTCAGCCGCGCCGACCGTGACTGGCGCATCACGCTGGCGCGACCACTGCTGTCGGCGCGTCTGGGCGATGGGCAAGCCGAAGGCCAGAAGTTGCTGACACAACTCAACGCCGCCCGCAGCCAGCCACGCCAGTGCGGTGGCCAGGCCTTCTCCGCCGCCGCGCCGCTGGCGTGGAACGCCGTGCTCGGCGGTGTGGCCCAGGATCACAGCCGTCAGATGGCCAACAACAATTATTTCGACCACAAGGACCGCGACGGCCGTACCCCCGGCGACCGCGCCGAACTGGCCGGCTACAGCGGTCAGCAGGTCGGCGAGAACATCGCCGCCGGGCAGGATACCGTGCAGAAAGTCGTCGCCGGCTGGCTCGCCAGCCCCGGTCATTGCGCCAACCTGATGAACCCGCAGTACCGGGAACTGGGTGCCGCTTACGCAGTCGATCCGAAGAGCAGCGCCGGCATTTACTGGACGGCGATGTTTGGCGGGGAATAAACCTCAAGGCACCCTCCCATCAGGAGGATGCAAAAAACCGGAGCCAGGCTCCGGTTTTTTTATGCTCAGTGAGTCCTCATCCCCGCCGCATGCATCGCCAGTTTCAGCAGACTCGCCACCACCGCCAGCGACACCACGCTGCCGGACCAGATCAGCAGCAGCCAGCCCAGACGTTTGTACCAGCGGCTCTTCACTTCACGCATTTCAATGGTAGCCATCGCCGATCCTCACTTTGCCGCGGAACACGTAGTAGTTCCAGAAGGTGTACATCAGGATCACCGGCAGGATGAACAGCGCGCCGATCAGGGCGAACAACTGGCTGGTGGCCGGTGATGCCGCCGCCCACAGGCTGACCGAGGGCGGGATGATGTTCGGCCAGATGCTCAGCGCCAGCCCGATGTAACCGAGGAACATCAGCACCAGGGTGAACACGAATGGCCAGTGGGTGTGCCGCTGACGCAGCGAACGCAACAGCCCGAACAGCGACAATGCCGCCAGCACCACCAGCCCCGCGAACACGGTCAGGTGTGCATGGTTGAACCAGCGAGTGGCCAGTTCCGGGTGCAGTTGCAGCGTCCACGCGCCGATCATCACCACCATCGCCAGCAGCAGCCACGCCAATGGACGGCTGTAGTGACGCATCCGCGACTCGAGCATGCCTTCGGTTTTAACCAGCAGCCAAGTGCTGCCCAGCAAAGCGTAAGCGACCACCAGACCGACGCCGCAGACCAGCGGGAACGGTGCGAGCCAGTCCAGACCGCCACCGGCAAACTGCCGATCCACCACGGGGATCCCGGCCACATACGCGCCGATCACCACACCTTGGGAGAACGTCGCCAGCAGCGAACCGCCGATGAACGCCCAGTCCCACAGATAGCGTTTTTCCGCCGGCGCCTTGAAGCGAAACTCGAACGCCACTCCACGGAAGATCAGCCCCGCCAGCATGAAGATCAGCGGCAGATACAGCGCCTCCAGAATCACCCCGTAAGCCAGCGGAAACGCGCCGTACAGCGCCGCACCGCCGAGCACCAGCCAGGTTTCGTTGCCGTCCCACACGGGTGCGACGGTGTTCATCATCACGTCGCGTTCCTGCTCGTCGCTGATCAGCGGAAACAGGATCCCGAGGCCCAGATCGAAGCCGTCCATGATCACGTACATCATCACCCCGAAGGCAATGATCACGCCCCAGATCAACGAGAGATCGATACCTTGAATACCCATGACTCAACGCTCCTTTATCAGTGGATCCGGGTCGCGGATTCGAGGTTGTCGGTGACCGCCGAGAGAGGCCGGCGCGGGGTCTGTATCTGGGCGCCTTCAGGCGGGTGTTCGTGGTGCGGCTGCGGGCCTTTGCTCACGAGCTTCATCATGTAGCCGATGCCCACGGTGAACACCGAGCAGTAGATGACAACGAACAGCGCCAGCGAGGTACTCATCTGCGCCACCGAGTGATGGGACGCGGCGTCATGGGTACGCATCAGGCCGTACACCACCCACGGCTGACGCCCGACTTCAGTGGTGATCCAACCCGCCAGCAACGCGACCAGACCACTCGGCCCCATCAACAGCACCAGACGCTGGAAGCCGCGATGACGGTAGACCTTGCCATTGCGCCGCAACGCCAGGCCCAGCACGCCGACCAGAATCATCAACATCCCCAGCCCGGCCATCACCCGGAAGCTCCAGAAAATCACGGTCGAGTTCGGCCGGTCTTCTTTCGGGAAGCTCTTGAGCGCCGGGATCTGCTTGTCGAGGCTGTGGGTGAGGATCAGGCTGCCAAGGTACGGAATCTCGATGGCGTATTTGGTCTTCTCCGCCTGCATGTCCGGGATGCCGAACAGCACCAGCGGGGTCGGTCCGTTGTCGGCGTTTTCCCAGTGACCTTCGATGGCGGCGATTTTCGCCGGTTGGTGTTCCAGAGTGTTCAAGCCATGGGCGTCACCGACCACCGCTTGAATCGGCGCCACGATCAGCGCCATCCACAGCGCCATGGAAAACATCTTGCGCACCGGTTGGGTGTCGTTGCCGCGCAGTAAATGCCAGGCCGCCGAAGCGCCGACAAAAAACGCCGTGGCCACGAACGCGGCAATCGCCATGTGCGCCAGACGGAACGGGAACGACGGGTTGAACACGATGGCCAGCCAGTCCAGCGGCATCACCCGGCCGTCGACGATTTCGAAACCCTGCGGGGTCTGCATCCAGCTGTTGGAGGCGAGAATCCAGAAGGTCGAAATCAGCGTGCCGATGGCGACCATCACCGTGGCAAAGAAGTGCAAGCCACGGCCCACGCGGTTCCAGCCGAACAGCATCACCCCGAGAAACCCGGCCTCGAGGAAGAACGCGGTCAGCACTTCATAGGTCAGCAACGGCCCGGTGACGCTGCCGGCGAAGTCGGAAAACCCGCTCCAGTTGGTGCCGAACTGGTACGCCATGACCAGACCCGACACCACGCCCATGCCGAAGTTGACAGCGAAGATCTTCGACCAGAAATGGTAGAGATCGCGGTAAGTGTCGTTATGGGTTTTCAGCCACAGGCCTTCGAGCACCGCCAGGAAACTCGCAAGACCAATGGTGATCGCCGGAAAAATGATGTGGAACGAAACCGTGAACGCGAATTGAATTCGCGCCAGGTCCAGTGCCTCCAGGTTGAACATGATGATGTCCTCATCAAGGCTGAAAAGCGGCAGCACACGGCCGGGCCACCGCCAGGCGCGAACGCCTGCAGCCAGTCAAATTGCAAAAGGGTTGGATCGCGTGAGTCGGTCAGGCCACCGACGACGAAATCAGGTTGCTCGCCTCGGCCGCTTCGAGGCGGATCGCCACGAACTTGGAGGTCGGCGTGTAAGTGCGATCACCGTAGCTTTCCAGCGGCACCAGCGGATTGGTTTCCGGGTAGTACGCAGCGGCTTGCCCCGCTGGAATGTCGTAGGCGATCAGGGTGAAACCGCTGACCCGACGCTCGCGCTCGTCATCCCACAGCGCGACCAGATCAACCTTCTGCCCCGGTTCGAAACCGAGCCGGCGGATGTCCTGCTCGTTGGCGAACACAACGTCGCGCATGCCGTAGACTCCGCGATAACGGTCGTCGAGGCCGTACAGCGTGGTGTTGTACTGATCGTGGGAACGCATGGTTTGCAGGATCAGATGCGGTTTGACCGGCAGGTTACGTACGCCTTCGCTGATCAGATGCTCGGGCAGCACGCACGGGGTGAACTGGGCTTTACCGGATTCGGTGTTCCAGACACGGTCGGAGGCGTCGTTGCCGAGGTGGAAACCACCGGGGATCAGCAGCTTCTCGTTGAAATTTTCGAAGCCCGGAATCACGTCGGCGATCAGGTTGCGGATGCGACCGTAGTCGCCCACCGCCCATTCCCAGTCGATCGGGTGTTTGCCCAGGGTCGCGGCGGCAATCCCGGCAATGATCGCCGGCTCGGATTTCAGATGCGCCGACTTCGGCTTCAACTTACCGAACGACAAGTGCACCATGCTGAAGGTGTCTTCCACGGTTACGCCTTGCGGACCTTCGGCCTGCACGTCGATATCGGTACGGCCCAGGCACGGCAGGATCAGCGCATCACGCCCGGTCACCAGATGGCTGCGGTTGAGCTTGGTCGAGATGTGCACGGTCAGGTCGAGTTTGCGCATCGCCTCGTGGGTGCGCGGGGTGTCCGGCGTGGCCTGGGCGAAGTTGCCGCCCAGACCGATAAACACCTTGGCTTCGCCACGTTCCATGGCACCAATCGCCATGACCGTGTTGTGGCCGTGCATGCGCGGCACCTTGAAGTTGAAGCGCTTTTCCAGGGCGTCCATCAGCTCTTTCGGCGCCAGTTCGTTGATGCCCATCGTGCGGTCGCCCTGCACGTTGCTGTGGCCACGCACCGGTGACAGCCCGGCACCCGGACGGCCAACGTTGCCGCGCAGCAGTTGCAGGTTGATGACTTCCTGCAGGGTCGGCACCGAGTGCACGTGCTGGGTCAGGCCCATGGCCCAGCACATGATCACGCTCTTGGCGCGGGCATACATGCGCGCTGCCAGTTCGATGTCATGCAGCGGCACGCCGGACTGTTCGACGATGTGCTCCCAACTGGTTGCATCGACTTCGGCGAGGTAGCTGTCGAGGCCCGAGGTGTGCTCGGCAATGAACGCGTGATCGAACACCGGTTCGCCGCCCGAGGCCTGGGCTTCACGTTCCCATTGCAGCAGGAACTTGACCATGCCGCGGATCATCGCCATGTCGCCGCCCAAGGCTGGACGGAAGTACGCGGTGTTGGTCGCTTCCCAGCCGTTGCTGAGCATCTCGATCGGGTTTTGCGGGTTCTGGAAACGCTCCAGCCCACGCTCCTTGAGCGGGTTGATGCACACCACCTGCGCGCCGCGCTTCACCGCTTCACGCAGCGGTTCGAGCATGCGCGGGTGGTTGGTGCCGGGGTTCTGGCCGATCACGAAAATCGCGTCGGCGTGGTGCAGGTCTTCGTAGACCACCGTGCCTTTGCCGACACCCAGGGTCTCGCCCATGCTCACCGCACTGGCTTCGTGGCACATGTTCGAGCAGTCCGGGAAGTTGTTGGTGCCGTAGGCGCGGACGAACAACTGATAGAGAAACGCCGCTTCGTTGCTGGCGCGACCCGAGGTGTAGAACTCGGCCTCGTGAGGCGATTTCAGGCCTTTGAGGTGCTTGGCGATCAGCGCGAACGCCTCGTCCCAGGTGGTTTCCACATAGCGATCGATCCGCGCGTCGTAACGCATCGGATGGGTGATACGGCCCTGATATTCGAGCCAGTAATCGCTTTGCTCGGTCAGCGTCGACACCGTGTACTTGTTGAAGAATGCCGGATCGACCAGGCGGCCGGTGGCCTCCCAGTTCACCGCTTTGGCGCCGTTCTCGCAGAACTTCAGCATGCTCGCGCCAGGTGCTTCACCCCAGGCGCAACCGGGGCAGTCGAAGCCGCCGTTCTGGTTGGTCTTGAGCATGGCGCGGATGTTTTTCAGGGCGTTTTCACTGCCCAGCCAGTTCTTGGTGAGGCTGATCACAGCGCCCCAACCCGCAGCGGCGCCCTTGTAGGGTTTGTAACGGTCGACTTGTGACATGGGACTTCTCCATGACGATGCACACAGGCAAAAACCTGATCGGGTTTAAACAGCGACGACTGACTTTCAAGTTCAAAAGCGGTCGTTTCGTTTGACGGGGCCAAGGATATGAACCGCTGCAAAAACTTGTCTAATCGCTATTAATGACTGCGTTATCGAAAGCATCTATCACGGCGTTAAACCCTTTAAATACGGGCACTTGCAAAACTAAGAAGCGCAAAAACCTGAATAATTATTTCATCATCGACAGCATCAATCGGCCGGTCATTAATAGTGATTGGACGCTGTCATAAGTTGCTCATAACCTGCGCCGACCCAATCCCTTCAATAGCGGATTTCACCCAAGCGAGGCTGTCATGTCAGAGCGCGTCTTGATCGATGGTTACAACCGCCGCGTCGACTACCTGCGCATGTCGGTCACCGACCGCTGCGACTTCCGCTGCGTGTATTGCATGGCTGAAGACATGCAGTTTCTGCCACGCCAACGGGTACTGACGCTGGAGGAGATCTATCAACTGGCGCAGAGCTTTGTCGCACTGGGCACCCGCAAGATTCGCCTGACCGGCGGTGAGCCGTTGATTCGTCCCGGTGTCGTCGGGTTGTGCAAGCAGATCGCTGCCCTGCCCGGCCTGCGCGAGTTGTGCCTGACCACCAACGGTTCGCAGCTCGTCAAACTCGCCAGCCCGCTGTTCGACGCCGGGGTCAAGCGCCTCAACGTCAGCCTCGACAGCCTCGATGCCGCGCGCTTCAAGCAGATGACCCGCACCGGCGACCTGGCACAAGTGATCAACGGCATCGATGCCGCCCGCGAGGCCGGATTTACCCGCACTAAACTCAACTGCGTGGTGATGCAGGGCCGCAACGATCACGAGATCAACGACCTGGTGCAGTTCGCCATCGAACGGGATCTGGACATTTCCTTTATCGAGGAAATGCCGCTGGGCATCATCAGCGAACACAGTCGCGCCGAGTCGTTCTTTTCCAGCACCCAGGTGCGCGAAAAGATCGCCGAACGCTACACCCTGATCGATTCCGCCGAGTCGACCCAGGGTCCGTCGCGCTACTGGCGGCTGGCGGAGGCACCGCACATTCGGCTGGGGTTCATTTCGCCCCACAGCCACAATTTCTGCGGCACCTGCAACCGGGTGCGGCTGACGGTGGAGGGGCGTTTGCTACTGTGTCTGGGGAACGAGCATTCGGTGGATTTGAAAGCGGTGCTGCGCGCCCATCCGGGTCAACCGGAGCGGCTGGAGAAAGCGATCATCGACGCGATGAAGCTCAAGCCTTACCGGCACAACTTTGAAGTGAACGACGACGTGCAAGTGGTGCGTTTCATGAACATGACCGGCGGCTGAACCGCCACGTTTTCAAGGCAAAAAAGCATGATCATCCGGCCCAAGATCAATCAGTTCGCCGTCCTGTTTACCCTCAAGGGTTCGATTGCCAAGCGCATCGCCCTGCGCACCCTGATGGTCACGCTGCTGGCGTCGGCCATCGTGCTGGTGGAAATGCTCCACCCGAGCAACTTTACCAAGGTCAACGCCACGCCGTTCACCTTGCTCGGTCTGTCACTGTCGATCTTCATGAATTTTCGCAACAACGCCTGCTACGACCGCTGGTACGAAGCGCGCAAAGCCTGGGGTGAGGTGATCGTGCATGTGCGCTCGGTGATTCGCGAAACCCATGTCATCCGCGAATCGGCGCAGCGTCGACTGTTGCTGCTGAACCTCTGCGGTTTCGCTCACGCGTTGAATGCGCGGTTGCGCCGGGAAGACGAAGCCGCCGCCAGCGCCGAGTGGATCACCCCGCAACACGATGCACAGGTGCCGGACTACAGCGGGCGCATCCTGCAAACCGTCGGCCAGCAATGTTCCGACCTGCATGAGGCGGGCGATCTCAGTGAATGGCGCTACATGCTGTTGGCCAATCACCTGACCAGCCTGACTCAGGCACAAGCGGTGTGCGAGCGGATCAAGAACACGCCGCTACCCTTCCCTTACACCTTGCTGCTGCACCGCACGATTTACCTGTTCTGCATCCTGCTGCCGTTCGCCATGGCCGAACCGCTGGGCTGGCTGACACCGCTGTTCACGGCGATTGTCAGCTACACCTTCTTCGGTCTGGATGCGATTGCCGATGAGCTGGAAGACCCGTTCGGCCGGGATGAAAACGATTTGCCGACCGATGCGCTGGTGCGGGGTATCGAGCGGGATATTCTCTCGGAACTCGGTGTCGAGCCTTTGCCTCCGGCACTGAAACCGGTGGACTACGTGCTCAGTTGATTGAATACCTCCCCTTGGGGGGAGGAAAAGTGATCAATCCTGATGCGCCCAGGTCATGCGGAACGACGCGCCGCCCCACGGTGAATCACCGACCTCTACACGGCCGCCATGGGACTGCGACACCCGTCGCACCAACGCCAGTCCCAAGCCGAAGCCGCCGGTGCGGCGGTCGCGACTAGCGTCCAGGCGCGAGAACGGTTCGAAAATCTTCTCCCGACCGGCCAGCGGCACACCCGGGCCGTCGTCATTGACCTGCACTTCGTATTGATCGCCGATGCGCACCAGCGACACCTCGACCCGCTCCTCGGCATAACGAATGGCATTGCGCAGCAGATTGATCACCGCCCGCGCCATGAACCGCGGCTCGATCCGCACCTCTTCGACCCGGCATTCGCCGATCAGCAGTTGCACACCGGCAGCCTCGGCTTCCAGGGCCACACTGCCCACCACACTGTCGAGCCAGTTGGCGGCCTGAATGTTTTCACGGGTGATGACCGTCGCGCCGCGTTCGAGGCTGGCGTAGGTCAGCAGCTCGGAGACCATTTCTTCCAGCTCGCCAAGGTCGGCGTACATGTCGGCGATCAGTTCGCGGTTCTGACTGGCGTCCGGTTGTTGCTTGAGCTGGTCGAGCTCGAACGACAGCCGGGCAATCGGCGTGCGCAGTTCATGAGACACGGCATTGGTCAATTCGCGCTGATTGGCGATCAGGCCTTCGATGCGCGCCGCCATCAGGTTGAAGTGTTCGGCCAGATCGCGAATGTTCGAGCGTTTGGAGAGCTGGATGCGCGATGACAGGTCGTTGTCGCCAAAACGCTCGGCGGCCAGTCGCAGTTTTTCCAGATCGCGCCAGTGCGGACGGACCCAGAAGTACAGGACGATGCCGAGCAGCACCGCCAGCATCAGATAGGCCGCTGCGATGTAGAATGGCATCAGGCTCGGCTCGGGCGGCAATTTGATGCTGAGTACCTGCGAACCACCGTCGATGTTGCTGATGAACTGGGTGTAGTTGTCGCGAATCACCAACAGGTTCTGCGCCAATTCAGCCTTTTCCTCGGGCGTCAGGGCCAGTTGATCGGACTCGATCAGGTTCAACGTCAGCCCGTAATGCGGACGCAACGCCTCCAGTTGCGCCTCGCGCGCCGCACCTTGCTGGTCACGCATGTGCTCGATCAGCGACCAGGCCTGGCCGCGCACCGCCTCGCGGTTGTAGGCCTGCATCTGGTTGTCGAGCAACGCGTTGAAGGTGTGTTCGACGGTTTGCAGCGCCGCCACCAGCCCGACTGTCATCACCAGAAACAGTCCCAGAAATAACCGCAGCATCTACAGCTCCCACGCGAACGGATTGAACAGATAGCCCTTGCCCCACACGGTCTTGATGCACACCGGTTCGCGGGGATTGTCCTTGAGTTTGTTGCGCAACTTGCTGATGTATACGTCGACGCTGCGATTGAGGCCATCGAAAGCGATGCCGCGCATGCGGTTGAGAATGTCATCGCGCGACAGGATATTGCCGGCGGCACTGGCCAGCAGCCACAGCAGTTCGAATTCCATGGTGGTCAGCTCGATCAACTCGCCCGCCAGACGCACTTCGCGGCAACTGCGATCAATGATCAGATTGCCGAATTCCAGCGAGCTGACCACGCCGCTGTCCGGCACTTGCCGACGTTGTAGGGCACGCAGGCGCGCCAGCAGCACCGGCGGCTTGATCGGTTTGATCACGTAGTCATCGGCCCCGGACTCCAGGCCCAGAATGTGGTCGAGGTCGTCTTCCTTGGCGGTCAGGATGACAATCGGCGTGTCCGACACGCTGCGGATTTCCCGGCACACGTGCAGGCCGCTTTGCCCCGGAAGCATCAGGTCGAGCACCACGACTTTGGGCTTGAATTCGAGAAACGCGGCCACGGCCAGATCGCCACGATGCACGGTGCGTACCTCGTAGCCGTGTTGTTCGAGAAAGTGCGCGATCAGCGCGGCCAGGCGCTCATCGTCTTCCACCAGCAGGACTCTGCCAAAACCCAGGTTATCCATAACAACCGTCGCCAACCCTCAGTGAAGTGGGCGCCATTATGGCGGCATTCGCGGGCCAGACGTTTATCGCAGGCAGCAAAAACCGGCCACTTGGGCCGGTTTTCGTTGATGTTTCATACTCTTAAGAGTTTTTAACAATTCATGCCGCGACGGGCACGCCGCTGTGGAAACGGAATTCCTCGTCCGGCGATTCGATCAGGTCCTGCTCGGCGGCGCGGACTTTCTCGATCACCTGGGCAATGTCCTTGGCGTCACCGTACTGGTAGGCCAGTTTCAGGTAACCCTGGAAATGCCGGGCCTCGCTTTTCAGCAGGCCGAAGTAAAACTTGCCGAGTTCTTCGTCCAGATGCGGCACCAGTGCTTCGAACCGCTCGCAACTGCGCGCTTCGATGAAGGCGCCGACCACCAGGGTGTCGACCAGTTTCACCGGTTCATGGCTGCGCACCACTTTGCGCAGGCTCGAGGCATAACGGCCGGCGTGGAGTTGGCGCAATTCGATCTTGCGCCGTTTCATGATGCGCATGACCTGTTCGTGGTGCACCAGCTCTTCCCGGGCCAGACGCGACATCATGTTGATCAGATCGACGTGGGAATGGTACTTGGCGATCAGGCTCAACGCGGTGCTGGCGGCCTTGAACTCGCAGTTCTTGTGGTCGATCAGCAGGGTTTCCTGATCGGCCAGCGCGGCTTCAACCCAGGCGTCAGGCGTGCGGCAACCAAGGAATTCGTGGATTTCGGGAAGGATCATGGGGCTCACGGTCAAAAGGTGTTCGAGCGAAGGGCGCCGATTATACCGGCCTGCCCGCAGACCACCAGCCGCCTGCGTTGATATGCATCAAGTCGCAGACGGATGAGCAGCAACTATAGTTTTGTGCAACGCCGTGCCTTTTCATTGCTGGAGACTCACTCATGCAAGCCATTCGCAGCATTCTGGTGGTCATCGAACCCGAACACGCGGAAAGCCTGGCGCTCAAGCGCGCCAAGCTGATCGCCGGGGTGACCCAGGCCCATCTGCACCTGTTGGTCTGCGACAAGAAGCACGATCACGCCGGCATGCTCAGCGTGCTCAAGTCCGCGCTGCTGGCGGACGGCTACAGCGTCACCACCGAACAGGCGTGGAACGAGAGCCTGCACGAAACCATCATCGACGTTCAGCAAGCCGAAGGCTGCGGGTTGGTGATCAAGCAGCATTTTCCCGACAGTTCGCTGAAAAAAGCCCTGCTGACCCCGGCGGACTGGAAACTGCTGCGCCACTGCCCTACTCCGGTGCTGCTGGTGAAGACCTCGGCCTCCTGGAAAGACCGAGTGATTCTGGTGGCGGTCGATGTAGGCAATGCCGATGGCGAGCACCGCCACCTGCACACCACCCTCATCGATCACGGCTATGACATCGCGAGCCTGGCCAAGGGGCATCTGCACGTCATTACCGCCCATCCGTCACCGATGCTGTCGGCGGCGGACCCGACCTTCCAGCTCAAGGAAACCATCGAGGCGCGCTATCGCGAGCAATGCCGGGCGTTCCAGGCTGAATTCGATGTCGACGACGAGCACTTGCATGTCGAGGAAGGCCCGGCGGATGTGCTGATTCCGTTCATGGCGCACAAGCTGCAGGCCGCCGTGACCGTGATTGGCACCGTGGCGCGCACCGGGTTGTCAGGGGCGCTGATCGGCAATACCGCCGAAGTGGTGCTGGATGCGCTGGAGAGTGATGTGCTGGTGCTCAAGCCGCAGGAGGTTGAAGACCATCTGGTGGAGTTGGCGGTGAAACATTAAGCATTGTTGTCATCCTGTGGCGAGCGTGTTCGCCACAGGTAACGCTCACTCGCCCAGCGCATCCTTCAGGAAACCGGGCGCGATGTAGCGCTGATAGTGCGCTTCCGACAGCAGGAAAAATTCCCGATCAATGGCATCGCGCAGTTCCGGCAGGTTCCAGTCGCGAAACTCCGGCAGCAGCACCATCCCGTAGGCTTCCAGGTTAATGATCACCCGCGCGCCCCGGGCGATCAGCTGATAGGCCCAGCAATATTCCGATTGGTGCGGCACGAAGCGGATCTTGCGCTGTTCCAGTTGCAGGCGCAGCCGCGCCGGGTCGAAGACCTCGACCTTGCTGGCCATCACTTGTGACAGCAATTGCTCAAGACGCAACCACACCGCGCGTTTTTCTTCCTCGTTGTAACCGTTCCAGTGGATCACTTCGTGGTGGAAACGCTTGCAGCCACGGCACACCAGATCACCGTAAACAGTGGAGCAGAGGCCGACGCAGGGGGTCTTGATGGTCTGATTGGGCATAGAATGGGCAAAACACTTGAAACGCGGAACAGGTCGGCATGTTAGCCCTTTGTCCGGCATTCATCACCCCTCAAACGTCAGGGACAAGTGCTGGATCAAGGTTTGCCCCACCCGCGCACAACGCAACCAAAGTCCAATAGAGCGCGACTTACCTTTAAAATTTTTTTGCCGTAGAATCAGCCAGCCTTTTTAGGCGCCAATGTCCGTTAGAAGCTGTTTTCAAAGCGTCACGAGCACAGTCGTTCCTTCAGAGCGGTGTTGGCGTAAGGTTTTTCCAGCGGGGAAAAGCCATACGCCAACCCTCATCAGCTCCCCGTTCTGCAGGCGTAAAACTTTGAAAGCAGCTTCTGTAAGGAATTGCCGGTAATTCTGGCCGAACGACCCACAACGTCGTGAGGAGCATGAGTACGGCAATTTCGGGATGAGCGTCCCGGACACCCATTTGGGACCACTGATGAGGGTAATAACTGTGCTTGAAGCCTACCGCAAACATATCGAAGAGCGTGCAGCCCTGGGTATCGTTCCCCAGCCGCTTAACGCCGAACAAACTGCAGGCCTGGTCGAGCTGCTGAAGAATCCTCCGGCTGGCGAAGAAGCTTTCCTCGTTGACCTGATCACCAATCGCGTTCCACCAGGAGTGGACGAAGCCGCCTACGTCAAGGCCGGCTTCCTCTCTGCACTGGCCAAGGGCGAAGTCTCCTCCCCTCTGCTGGACAAGAAGCGCGCTGTAGAACTGCTCGGCACCATGCAGGGCGGCTACAACATCGTGACCCTGGTAGACCTGCTGGACAACGCCGAGCTGGCGCCAGTGGCTGCCGAAGAACTCAAGCACACGCTGCTGATGTTCGATGCCTTCCACGACGTGGCTGAAAAAGCCAAGAACGGCAACGTTCACGCCAAGGCCGTGCTGCAATCCTGGGCTGACGGCGAGTGGTTCAAGAAGCGCCCTGTGCTGGCCGACAAGATCAGCCTGCGCGTCTTCAAGGTGACCGGCGAAACCAACACCGACGACCTGTCCCCTGCTCCAGACGCCTGGTCGCGTCCAGACATCCCGCTGCACGCCCTGGCCATGCTGAAAATGGCCCGTGACGGCATCGTTCCGGACGAGCAAGGCAAGACCGGCCCGATGAAGCAGATCGAAACCATGCGCGGCGAAGGCTTCCCGATCGCCTACGTCGGTGACGTGGTCGGTACCGGTTCCTCGCGTAAATCCGCGACCAACTCGGTCCTGTGGTTCTTCGGCGACGACATCCCTTACGTGCCGAACAAGCGCGGTGGCGGTTTCTGCTTCGGCAGCAAAATCGCTCCGATCTTCTACAACACCATGGAAGATGCCGGCGCACTGCCAATCGAGTTCGACGTATCGAACATGAACATGGGCGACGTGATCGACCTGTACCCGCACGCTGGCAAAGTCTGCAAGCACGGTACCGACGAAGTCATCACCACCTTCGAAATGAAGACCCCGGTTCTGCTGGACGAAGTCCGCGCCGGCGGCCGTATCCCGCTGATCATCGGCCGTGGCCTGACCGAGAAGGCTCGCGCCGAACTGGGTCTGCCTGCGTTCGACCTGTTCAAGAAGCCGGAAGCTCCTGCTGAAAGCACCAAGGGCTTCACCCTGGCGCAGAAAATGGTCGGCAAGGCTTGCGGTCTGGCAGAAGGCAAAGGCGTTCGTCCTGGCACCTACTGCGAACCGAAGATGACCACCGTAGGTTCTCAGGACACCACCGGTCCAATGACCCGTGACGAACTGAAAGACCTGGCGTGCCTGGGCTTCTCCGCTGATCTGGTGATGCAGTCCTTCTGCCACACCGCGGCTTATCCAAAGCCGATCGACGTGACCACCCACCACACCCTGCCTGACTTCATCATGACCCGCGGCGGCGTTTCCCTGCGTCCGGGCGACGGCATCATCCACTCGTGGCTGAACCGCATGCTGCTGCCGGACACCGTGGGTACCGGTGGCGACTCGCACACCCGTTTCCCGATGGGCATCTCGTTCCCGGCCGGTTCCGGTCTGGTCGCGTTCGCCGCTGCTACCGGCGTCATGCCGCTGGACATGCCGGAATCGATCCTGGTGCGCTTCAAAGGCAAAATGAAACCTGGCATCACCCTGCGTGACCTGGTTCATGCCATTCCTTACTTCGCTATCCAGAACGGTCTGCTGACTGTCGAGAAGAAAGGCAAGAAAAACGCCTTCTCCGGCCGCATCCTGGAAATCGAAGGCCTGGAAGGTCTGACCCTGGAACAGGCTTTCGAACTGTCCGACGCCTCGGCCGAACGTTCGGCTGCCGGTTGCACCATCAAGCTGTCGAAAGAGTCGATCACCGAGTACCTGAACTCCAACATCACCCTGCTGCGCTGGATGATCGGCGAAGGCTACGGCGATGCGCGTACTCTGGAACGTCGTGCTCAAGCGATGGAAGCCTGGGTTGCCAACCCGGAACTGATGGAAGCCGATGCCGACGCCGAATACGCCGAAATCATCGAAATCGATCTGGCCGACATCAGCGAGCCTGTACTGTGCGCGCCGAACGACCCGGACGACGCCCGTCTGCTGTCCAGCGTTGCTGGCGAGAAGATCGACGAAGTGTTCATCGGTTCGTGCATGACCAACATCGGTCACTTCCGCGCTGCCGGTAAACTGCTGGATCAGGTCAAGGGTCAGCTGCCAACCCGTCTGTGGCTGTCGCCGCCGACCAAGATGGACGCTCACCAACTGACCGAAGAAGGCTACTACGGCATCTACGGCAAGGCCGGCGCACGCATGGAAATGCCAGGCTGCTCGCTGTGCATGGGTAACCAGGCACGCGTTGAGCCGAACAGCACCGTGGTGTCGACTTCGACCCGTAACTTCCCGAACCGTCTGGGCGACGGTGCGAACGTCTACCTGGCTTCGGCCGAGCTGGCGTCCGTGGCTTCGATCCTGGGTCGCCTGCCGACCGTCGAGGAGTACATGGAATACGCTGGCAAGATCGACAGCATGGCGGCCGACGTTTACCGCTACCTGTCCTTCGACCAGATTGCCGAGTTCCGTGAAGCTGCTGCGAACGCCAATATTCCGGTCGTTCAAGCCTAACGCTGCAACGCAATGAAAAACGCCGCCCATCGCAAGATGTGCGGCGTTTTTTTATGCCTCCGGAAACTCATGCATTGAGCTTGAGTGCCTGCTGTACCGCCTCGTCCACACTCAAACCGCTCAGCAGTACCTGCTCGCGTTCCAGTTCTGGCAATTGCGCCAGCACGGTCTGCGCCTCATGTTTGAGGCGCGCCAGAATCAACAGTTTGTCCTCGGCCCGTACCTGCAGGAAGAACGCTTCCAGCGCTTCGATGCTGGTGCCGTCCAGGTCCGGCGATTCTTCCAGACTCAGGATGATCGTGTGCACCGCTGCCGGCGCATGACGGGCCAAGCGCAGCGCGCCGCCGAGAATGCGCTCCACATTGGCGAAAAACAGCGCCTCACTTGGCCGCACAATCAGCACGCAGGGGATTTCCCGGGCATCCGGATGGCGCTGCACGTCGACATAGTCGTGACCACCGCCCATTTGCCCCAGCACCTGGATATCCGCCGATGACATCTGTTTCAGCATCAGCACCACGCTGATCGCCACCGCCAATAGCAAACCGTCGAGCACGCCCAGTACCAACACCGCCGCCACGGCGCAGATCACCAACAAGCGATCGCGGCGCCAGATGAAGTAGCGGCCCAGTGGTTGCAGGCTCAACGCCCGTCCCAAGGCGTGAATCACGATGGCGGCCAGCACCGGTTCCGGGGTCAGGGCGATGTACGGCAGCACCGTCAACACGATCAGCAGCACCACTGCCGCCGCGACAATACCCGCCAATCGCGATGTGGCGCCTGCCGCTTCATTGGCCGATGTTGCCGAATACCCCGCTCCGGCCGGCATGCCATGAAACAGCCCCGACAACAGATTGGACGCGCCTAGAGCCAACAGATCGCGGTTCGAAGAGACCTTGTCGCCGTGCTTCAGGGCAAACGAGCTGATCGAGCCATAAGACTCGGCATACAGAATCATCACCATGGCAAACGCCAGCTCCCCGAGGCGCAGCCAGTCGGCAAACGGCATGTTTGGCAGGCGTGGCACCTCCAGCGCCAGATCGATGACCCCGATCAGTTTCACCCCGTGAGCCGGCAGGTTCAGCCATTGACTGGCGACAATGCCCAACGCCACCACGATCAAACCGCCCGGCACCCTGCGAAAACGGGCGCAGAGCATCAATAACAGCAACGCCACCACCGCGACCGCGGCACCCGCCAGGTTCCATTGCGGCCACTGCTCCAGCAACTGCGGCAGGAAGCGGATCAGGTTGCTGTCGGTCAGGTGGATATCGACGACACTTGCCACCTGTTTGAGGATGATCGTCACTGCCAGCCCCAAGGCAAACCCACGCAACACCGGTTTGGCAATGAATGAAGTGACGCTCCCGAGCTTGAACAGCCCCGCCAACAGAAACAGCACGCCGGTCATCAACACCAGACCGACCGCCAGGCTCAAACGCAATGCCGGGTCGCCGCCGGCCAGCGAAGCCGTCGCCGCTGCCAGCACCGCTGCCGAGGATGAAGTGGCCGAAACCACGGCAAACCGACTGGTGCCCATCAGCGCGTAACACAACAACCCAGCGAACAGGGCAATTACCCCCGCTTGGGGCGGCAATGCAGCGATGCTGGAATACGCCACGGCTTCGGGCAGCAACAGACCAGCAATCGACAATCCGGCCAGCAAGTCCTGACTACGACTTTGTACTTCGGGTCGGGAAGAAGCACTCAGGGGTTCAATTGACAATCGGACCCACCCACCCCGGCAGATACCGAGCCTCCTGGCTGCGCGCCAGGTTCATGGCCTTGGTCTGCAATTTCGGACTCAGGTCGTTGATCTGGTCGCTGGCGATGCGGCTGCGAAAGAAGTCCGCCCAGAGGAATTCGCTGTAAGGCGTGGCGTCCTTGGCGTAGCCACCGGCCCGGCGCAAGCGTCCGGCAAGGCTGCGATAAGGATCGTCCTGCAGATCGACTATGGATTTGGGAATGGCTTCGAAGGTGCGCCTGGCACCGCGTCCATCATAGGGATGTGCCCACTGGTTGAAGTTCATCACGCTCCAGAACGTCACCGGGTCGACAAAGGAAAGGTCCTTGAGCACCAGCAAGGAAGCCTTCTTGACCTCTTCCTCGATCAGCGCAAGACCGAAGTGGTGGTGATCGACAATGTAATAGACGCCTTCAGGCCCGAGCACACTGGGGAACCAGTGATTATCCAGCGCTGCCGCCCGCTCCTTGCGTTTGAGTTTCTTCCATTCCTGGCGCTTGTCGGCAACTTCGGCGAGGCCGACCGTGAGCTGGGTGGGATGGAGTTTTTCCAGTTTGGCGCTGATCAGTTGCGGTCGGGCACGGGGCATGAGGCATCTCCGGGAAAAGTGCCTTTCAAGCGTAGCCGTTTATGCCTTGGGATGCGTGCCCTGGATCAGGCACTGGGAAGGTCTTGCAAAAACGGGGGCGAATCGCTCGCCCCCGCTTGGTGCTGCTGGTCTGGAATCAGGCCGTCAGCGAGTAGATCAACGCCGAAATTGCCACCAGGCCGACAGCGGTGACAAACACGTTCGACGCCTGGCCACGATAGCGGGCCATTGCCGGCACTTTGCGGATCGCATACATCGGCATCAGGAACAGGATCGCCGCGATGACCGGGCCACCGATGGTCTCGATCATGCCGAGGATGCTCGGATTCAGGGTCGCCACGATCCAGCACACCACCAGCATGAACGCCGCAACAATGCGGTCCAGTGCCTTGGCGCCCGGGCGCTTGCCGCTCTTGACGATCAAACCTTTGAGGCCTTCGCTGGCACCGATGTAGTGACCGAGGAACGACTTGGAGATGGCCACGAACGCAATCAACGGCGCTGCGAAAGCGATGGTCGGGTTGCTGAAGTGGTTGGCCAGGTACGACAGGATCGACAGGTTCTGCGCCTTGGCTTCAGCCAGTTGCTCCGGCGACAGGGTCAGCACGCAACTGAAGACGAAGAACAGCACCATCACCACCATCAGCAGGTGGGCACGGCACAGGATCTGCGAGCTGCGCTCGTCGGCGTGAACGCCGTAACGACGCTTCTGGTCCACCGCGAAGGCCGAGATGATCGGCGAGTGGTTGAACGAGAACACCATCACCGGAATCGCCAGCCACAGCGTGTGCAGCAGCGCCGACGGCGCCGGCACCTGCGAAGCGGTGGACAGGATGCCGCCGTTCCAGTGCGGAATCAGGTACACGGCGAGGAACAGCAGCGCAACGATGAACGGATACACCATCAGGCTCATGGCCTTGACGATCACTTGTTCGCCGCAGCGCACCACGGCCAGCAGGCCGAGGATCAGCACGAACGACAGCAGCGCGCGCGGTGGCGGCGTGATGTGCAGTTGGTGTTCGAGGAAGCTGGCGACGGTGTTGGTCAGGCCAACGCTGTAGATCAGCAGGATCGGGAAGATCGCGAAGAAGTACAGCAACGTGATCAGCGCACCGGCCTTGATGCCGAAATGCTGTTCCACCACCTCAGTGATGTCGGCGCCTTCGCGACCGGAGAGCACGAAACGGGTAAGACCGCGGTGTGCGAAGAAGGTCATGGGGAAGGCCAGCAGCGCGAGAATCACCAGCGGCCAGAAGCCACCCAGACCTGCGTTGATCGGCAAAAACAGGGTACCGGCGCCGATGGCCGTCCCAAACAGTCCCAACATCCAGGTAGTGTCATGGCGATTCCAGCTCGACAGTTGCGCTGGTGCTGCCGCTTCAAAGCGTTGTTCGACGCTATTGGCCTGATCATTCATCCGGTCGGATCTCCGCATTCCGGTCACTTGCCACTCGGTCAGGACGCGTCGGAAAAAACCGACAGACATGCTCCGGCCGAAACAGGGGCGCGATTCTCCGCGATAAATGAGCGGAAGCAAAGACTTAGCTGAGGAATGGTTGTGCGGAGCAGATTGGACGGTTGTCGTTTTTGGGAAAAATCCTGTCGGCGCCAGATACGTATAATGTCGTTTTATGGCAAGTACCGGCGCCGAATGTGCCATGGGGAAACCCGATCAAATCGATCGGGCCAACATGAAGCCAAGGGACATGCAAAAGATGCCCAGACCCAGCAAGCCCCAGATCGGGCGCATTTCTTTCCTGTTTTTGATCCGTATTTTTTCGGCCCACTCATCGTGTTCCCGCTCCAGTTGTTCCATTCTGGCTTTGGCGTCATAGGTGCTCATGTTGATTTCCTTTTGGGTCATGTGTCCGAAGATTGCGAAAACGAACGCTCAAAACTTGAAAAAGACGCCCGCCAATGCCGCGCTTGCCGTTAACACGCCGGCCACTACCGCGACTGGATAAAAATATGTCTCCCATTTCAGCTTCTTTTCTTCCGCCAGAAGTTTTTGCCGTTCAGCCACAAGTTTTCGCGTTTCGTTATGCAGCCTGTCGAGTTCCAGGTTTTCACGGTTGTTCTGAAGCATTGGCCTTCCTTGGCTGATCGCAATTTCCGTCCAGGCCGCCGCTCCATCCTGAAGAACGCGCCCTGTCCTGCTCTCTATGGTTTCGTGCTTCACATCTCGCCGTATAGCGGATAAATCCGGCAGCACTCGTAGGCAACATCCGTAAATCCCGCAGGACGGAGCGTTCATTTCCTAACGTTCTTAAACAGCCTCACCGAATGGCATTTTTCGGCTATACCCAATGGCGAACCGACTGACAGCCGCTTCCAGTCCCCTGCCCCAAGGAGCCTTTTCATGCCCCTCGTCCGTGTCGAACTCAAGAAACACCCCGACCCGACCTTCGCCAAACGCGTCGGCGAACAGATCTACGCCGCCATGCGCAACACGATCAATGTCCCGGAGCACGACAACTTCCAGATCCTGGCCGAGCACGACGGCGAGCATTTCATCTTCGATACGCAATACCTGGGGATCCAGCGCAGCGACCAACTGGTGATCATTCAGATCACCCTCAATGAGGGCCGAACGCTGGAGCAGAAAAAGGCGCTGTACCAGACCATCGCCCAGAACCTGAACACGCACCTGTCGATCCGTCTGGAGGATGTCTTCATCAATCTGGTGGAGGTGAAGAAAGAAAACTGGTCGTTCGGCAACGGCATCGCCCAGTACGCCAGTTGATGCACCTGTTGACAGCCCGCTGACGCCGCCAGCATGATCGGCCCCATGAACCTTTGCGCGTTGCACCTCACCCGTACCACCACGACCGCCATCGGCGGGTCGTGGTGTTTGCGCCTGAGGTAAATCCAGCGCAGCAAACCCAAGGCCCCGCCAGCAATGGACGGGGCCTTGTTGTTTCTCCCGTCCGTGCGGCACGTTTTGCATCCAAGGAGAAGCACCATGCCCGCAGCACTGTTGATCATCGATATGCAGGTCGGCCTGTTCCAGGGTCAGGAAAAACCCCACGACGGCGAACGTATGCTCGCCAACATCCAGCACTTGATCGCCCGGGCACGCCAACGACAAGTGCCGATCTTTGCCGTGCGCCACACCGGCCCGCAGGGATCCCCGATTGCCGCTGGCAGCGCGTTCTGGCAGTTATTGCCAGCACTTGAGCTGGACGCTGCAAACGCCACCCTCATCGACAAATCCCGCCCCAATGCCTTCTTCGGCACAGATCTGGCTCAACAACTCGACGCTGCGAAAATCGAAGATCTGTACATCGTCGGCATGAAAACCCAGTTCTGCATCGACAGCACCTGCCGCGCCGCTGCCGATCTGGGCTTCAAGCCATTGCTGGTGGCCGATGCCCACACTTGCATGGACACACCCGCACTACCGGCCCAAGCGATCATCGAGCACCACAACGCAACCCTCGGCGCGGCGTTCGCGCGGTTGATCAACACTGCCGACGTTGCCTTCTGACGAAGCGCCTGCGCGCTCCCCGTATCAGCTCCTACACTGGCTGGTGCGGGGCAGTGCCGGCCATTGCCAAACCGCTCTGGAATCAGCACTCTGACACGACTTTCGCGACCGACACGCCGACGATCACAGGAGCCGAGCAATGCCCGCCACCGTTCTGGTACTGGTTGAAACCATCAATGACTACCTGCCCATTCTCGAACGACAGGGCTTTCACCTGATCCTCGCCCCGACACCCGCCGAACGCGCCCAGGCCATTGCCACCCATGGCGCACGCATCGACGCGGTGCTGACCCGTGGCCCGCTGGGGTTGTACGCTGAAGAAATCGCTGCACTGCCCGCGCTGAAAATCATCTGCGTGATCGGCGCCGGCTACGAACAGGTGGACCTGCAAGCCGCCAGCAACCGTGGCCTGACCGTGACCAACGGCGCCGGCGTCAACGCCTCATCGGTGGCCGACCATGCCATGGCGTTGCTGCTGTCGCTGGTACGCGACATTCCGCGCTGCGATGCCGCCGTGCGCCGTGGCGAATGGCCGAAGATCATGCGCCCGTCCCTGGCGGGCAAGCGCCTCGGAATCCTCGGCCTCGGCGCGGTGGGGATGGCCATCGCCAAACGGGCGAACCTGGGTTTCGACATGGAGATCAGCTACCACAACCGCCAGGTGCGCAGCGATGTGCCCTACGCCTTCTGTTCGACCCCCACCGAACTGGCGCGAGCCTCGGACTTTCTCATAGTCGCGACGCCCGGCGGCATCGGCAGCCAGCATCTGGTGACCCGTCCTGTGCTGGACGCGCTGGGCCCCAAAGGCTTTATCGTCAACATCGCCCGCGCCAGCGTGATCAACACGGCGGACTTGATCACGGCACTTGAACAACGGCGAATCGCCGGCGCCGCGCTGGATGTGTTCGACCACGAACCCCGGGTGCCGGATGTGCTGAAAACCTTGAGCAACGTGATTCTCACCCCGCACGTCGCCGGGCTCTCCCCGGAAGCCACCCAGGGCACCGTCGAGCTGGTAGGGAAAAACCTGGTGGCGTTCTTTGCCGGGGAACCGGTGCTGACACCGCTGACACTGCCGCCGAAGCAGAACAACCAGCGCGTGCACTAAAGCACGCCGAGCAACGTCCACAGCCGCCGCGATTCGGCGTCGGCCGAGATCAACTCGCCGAGCAGTTCGCTCAACGGTTTGTTCCCCCACTCCACCCCGCGCCGGATCAGGTATGGCACGGGGCTGTGAGGTTCGGTGCGGGCCAGGTATTCGGCGATCAGCAGCAATTGCCGATAGGCCTCTTCGCGGTTCGCCGGCTCACGAAAGACCTGCGCCGCCACGGGCGCTTCATCATCCGGTTGCGCCTCCTCCACGGGGGCTTCGACAGGGGCGACCGGCGCCGGTTTTTGTGGGTGCATGGCGATGAACTCCTGAACCAGTTTCAGCAGCGCTTGAATGATGTCCTGCAAGGGCTGCAACCCCGGCCCTTGATCGCCCAGATACGTATCGCTCCAGGCGTTCAGGCGCTGCAGGTGTTGCTGGCTCAGCAGCAGGTTGCCCTGTTGGCGCAGCCAGAACGCCAGTGGCGTGGCGCGCACCTGATCGCTGAGTTTCTTCTGTTCATTGCGTGCGGTTTCCGCCGAGGCTTTGGCATTCTTGCTGTCGTTGACCTGCACCTGCTGCACCTTCAAACGGCGCCAGGTTTCCAGGTTGTATGCCTCGAAATCGCTGTTGTGCGAACCGAACAGCGGCACCCGGGTCAGCAGCACTTCACTGTACCGACGCACCAGCCACTCCAGCGGAATCACCCGCCACGACTGATCACCCTCCTCGGCCTGCGGGTGCAACTGTTCGGGATAGCGCTCACACAATCCGGCGATCAGCGCCAGGCTGCCGGGCAATCCGTCCAGCCCTTGAAGGTGCAGCCAGGCCTCGCCGAGCCAGGCGCTGAGCATCAGGTCCTTGCTGCGCTCGATCAGCAACGTCGTGGTGAGTTTTTCCACTTCCGGCCAGTTCGCCTGTTTCAGCGTCGATTGCCAGACCCCGGTCGGCAGACTCGCATCGTCCTCGCGACGCAGGTCGCGCAATTGATCGAACTCGCGTTCGTAACGCAGATCCGCACCACACGGCGCGTCGGCGCTGATCGGTGCGAGCAACTGATCGATCAGGTCCGGCATGGTTGCAGATGGCAGGCTCACAGGCCCTCCTCGCGGGATTCAATGGCGGCGGTGGTGCCGGTTGCCTGAAACGGCGAGCGCGGCGCCCGGGTCGGCAACGGTGGAATCGACAACGGCAGCTTCGAGCCCTGGCTCATCAACGACAGACGCACGAACATCCGGGTGAACTCCGTGGTGACACTGTCGTTGAGCGCGGTGACCGGCAGGCGCAGGGTCAGCGGAAAGTCCGTGTAATCCATGCTCGGCTGACGCTGGACCGAGAAGTGCGCGCGCATCAACCGTAGCAACGACCATGGCCCGCCGTACTCCCAGCCCGCCTCCATGTCCCGCACCACCAGGTTCGGTTGCAGCGGATCGTTGACCGGGCGCTCGCGACCGTTGCGCGCCCAGCGCAGGGTCAGGCGGATCGGCTGGCCGACCATCCAGCGCAGGTTCGGCTGCTCGGCGGCGGGATAATTGATTTGCTGACTGCCGGCCAGCAAGCCCCCGGCGATCACCTGATCGGCACCGCGCTCATCGTCGCGATCGGTGCGCCAGCGAACGTCCATCTCGACACCGAGAATGCCGCTCTTGTCACGTACGAACAGCGGGGTCAGCCACAGGTTTGCCTGCTTCAGACGATTGAGAAAATCTTCCGCCGCCAGTCGTTCCGGGGTCTGGCTCAGCACCAGTCCGGCCTGGGCAACCGGCAAGCGTTTGTCGATGATTTCCAGAAAATGCTGCACCCGCGCCGGGTCGGCATCCTGCGCGTGCAAACCGTTGGCAAACGGGAAGCGATCGGCCAGGTACTGATTGAAATAGTTGGCCAGCTCATTCCACGCCGCCGCGGCCTGCTGCTGTTGCAGGTACTGGCAACGCTGCATGGCCGACTGTTGCAACTCCACCGCACGCATTGCCAGAGTGCCGCGCCCGCCCGCCAGATTGGCGGTCTGTAACACCTGCACGCAGGAGCCGGTGTCCATGTCGATGAAATCGCGGCTGACCAGTTGCTCGATCTGCGCCGGCGAACTGGCCGGATTCGAATCCTTGTACTTGAGCAGTTCGTCGTTAAGTGCGCTGAACTGGGTCACCCGTTCGTAATCCAGCGCCGACAGATTGCCCTGCTGGGTCATCAGCCACTGCAACGCCGATGTGCGCCGCTCGGTGATGCCGAGCATGGTGTTGAACTGCTGCTTGAGGCTCAGCTTCAAATCCTGCACATCGCTGGCGCCGTACAGTTGCAGACCGAGGTTTTTCGAGCCGTCCCACTGACTGATTTCAGTCCGTCCGCCGAACAACGGTTGTGCGGTGATTTCATCCAGACCGTTGACGATCTGCGCCATGGCCCGACGGTTCAACGCACCTTGCAGACGCGCCGCCAGATCGCTGCGATGGACCTCGACAAACGCCTTCTGCAAAGCCATGGCCTGCTCGGCCTGCACATTGAACACGGCGTAGGGATGCGTCTGGTCGTTATGATCCTTCAGGCTCAGCCACATGGCCTGCGCCGCCGCGCCTTCAGCTGCTTGCAGCAATGCACCGCGATAAGCCGGGGGAATGCGCGGCAGTTCTTCGGCGACATAACTCTTGTAGCTGGCGAAATAGTTGAGCGAGGTGTTGAGATCGTCGCCATCAACGGTCTGGCCTTGCAGGTTGACGTTGTCTTCGGTGGCGCGCATCGCGATGGACACGAAGTCGCGCTTGAACAACGCCTGCACCGCGTTATTGAGTTTCACCACTTGATCCTGCAACGCCAGTTGCCCGCTGCCCTGCTGCACCAGCAAGTTGCCGCGCGAACCGACCTGAGCGATCCACTGATCGCGGAAACTCTGCTGCAACTTGCCCGCCTGGGCGTCGAGTTGTTGCTCGACCGCAGGCCCGAGCAACGTGCTCTTGCGCACCTTGTCGAGAAATTCGCGGTAGCCCGGCACCAGTTCCTGACCCTTGCCGCGGCTCCAGGTCGAATTGGTCAGGGCGATCGCCGCTTGCAGGTCGTCGATCAGCGCGCGCAGGTCTTCCAGCTCGCTAAGGCTGTTGCCACTCCCGGCCTCAAGCCGTTCCAGGTGCAGCTTGAGGTAGCCGGCCTTGCTGACAAAGTTGTCGGCCAGGAAATACTGGTCGAGCCAGCGCTCCATCAGTCCGTTGAAGTTGCTGACGATCAGCGGCCGCTCGACACTCAGATCCAGCGCCTGCAAGTCACCGTTGTCCCCCGCCGCCAGCAGCCGGTTGTAGTAAGCGGCGTGGGGCACCGTCGCCGCGTTGAGGTTGAGCGACAGCGCGTTGTTGCTCAGTTGCACCAGATCGTCCAGCGGTGCCCGCTGATTGTTCTGCACCTCAGCGAACAACTGGTTCTGTTGCTCCAGGCGCAGCGCCCGGTCCACCAGGTCCGTGGCTTTCTGGTAGTTCTGCCACTGGGACGGGTCTTCGCTTTCGACGCTGTTGCGCCGATCCGCCACGCGGATCGCCTTGATCTTCGCCAGCTCCGCCACCAGCAACGCATGCAGCGGCTGAACCATATGACGCTGGGCAGCCTGGAACACCGCCCGTTCGATCTTCACGTCCACAGAAGAAATCCACGAAGACGGAAACGCCAGCGACACGTAGTGCCAGTGCGGCGCTTTTTCCAGTACCCGCCAGAAGCTCTGCACGTTGCGTCGGGTCGGCTCGACGCGGTGTGCCTCATCGGTAACCGTGACGTAGCTCTTGTGCGCGCCCTGCATCAGCCGCGCCAGTTCATGGGCATCCTTGACCGACTGGTTCCACACCCAGAACATCGCCAGTGCCCAGACGACCCCGACCACCAGCGCCACGCCGGCCGTCAGCCGTTGCCAACGCTGACGCAGGCGCAACAGGCGCGGCACACCCAGCGCCAGACCACGTTCGCCGACCAGCCGCTGGCGCCACAACTGACGCATGAACACGCTGCGCTGCAAGCCGCTGTCATCGGCGCTGAACCCGTCGAGCGCATCCTCGCAGGGTTGATTGGCACTGAAATACACGCCGCGAAAACACGGTGCCTCGCCCTGCGCATTGCCCTGGAACACCGGTTCCAGCACGTTCTGCAGACCCCGTCGCAGGGTTTCGAGACGCTCCGGCAAGGCATACAGGTCAGCACTCAAATGCCCGGACAAGGTACCGAGTTCGATCACCGCTTCGGCGACGGCACGGTGCAGGCGATCCAGCGCCTGATCACTCCACTGCCCCTGCCACACCGCATCCCGCGCAAACGGCGATGACCAGCCCAGGGTGCGTTCGCGTGCCTCATCCGGCAGCGCACTGATCAGGTCCTGAAATCCCGGCAGTTCCTCAAGACCGGTGACAATCACGTACACCGGCACACTCAGGCCGAAGCGCTGCAGCAGATCGATGAAGCGTCGGCGCGCCGCAAGCCCCAACTGCGTCGCCTGCTCCAGATTACCGAGACGACTGACCGGCACGGTCCAGATCACCCCGTCGAGCGGACGCTTGCTGCGCAGGCTCAGGATCAAACCGAGCAGTCGCCACCAGCCGCCACGTTGCAGATGCATGCCGTCTTCCGGCAGAAACAAGCCTTGGGGCACCACCAGCACCGCACCTTCCGGGTCCGACCACCAACGGCCGAACCAGGCCGGTTTGTCGGTGGGTTGCAGGCGCCACTCGGTCACCAGTTGCGTGCCCTGGACCTCATCACCGAGCATCAGCAACCATGGCAACTGATAGCGATCGTGAGTGCCCTGCTCTTGCTCCATGTGCCGCACCGCAAGATAGAAGCTGCGGATCGCCGCGCCGCTTCGAGTGCGCAGCCACCACACCGCCACCCCGACGATCACCAGCAGCAACACCACCGCGACCACCCACGCGACGATCGTCAAGGTACTCATGAGTCTTGCTCCGGCGCCACCATCGAGTCGGTGGTTTGCAGCACCGGTTCCAGTTCGGAACGAATGTCGCTCCACAAGAACTGGCCGACCCCGGTCAGCAACAGCACCATCGCCAGAATGCCCAACGCCAGACGAAAGCCGTCCGGCAACGCCGTGCGCACCGGCAGTTGCAGGGGCGCGACCAGCGACGGCTGCACCAGTCGTTCGCTGACATCGTCGTAACTGGCCTCGTCCTGCCAGGCAAAGGTGAACAGGGCCAGCCGCCACTTTTCCAATTGCGCCTGACTGTGCTCGCCACGCAGACGCCCATGAAAACCGAGGATCAGGCATTGCAGGTAGACGTTGGCGAGGTCACGGGTGGTGGGTTGCTGCTCATCGAGCAGGGTTTGAATCGCCGCCGGTACCTGCTCACCCGCCTGACGGCTGGAATACAGGCGCGACTCCAGCGGCTTGTCCTGCCAGGCGCCCTGGCCCGGCCATGGACTGAACAGCAGGGTTTCATCGACCAGCGCAACGAAGGCGTACACCAGCGCCTTGACCTGTTCGGTCGCCGAATCGCCGACCCGCGAAAACGCCGTGCGCCACAGCCGCTGTGAAGCCTGGGTGGACAGTTCGACCACGGTTTCGACCAGCGCCGCATCGTCCTCGATGTCCTTGGGTAACTGGGTCCAGTCCAGTTGCCATTGCTGCCACGTCTGACGGAACGCGCTGCTCAACGGTGCGTCCTGCAACCCAAGGCTTGCGGCACTTCCTTGCGACATACGGCGTTCCTTGTGTGATCAGGCACTTTCACTGTTCTGGGCGACAAACAGCACCACTTGCCACGGACTGCTGGTCAACCGGGTGGCCGGCGCGGCGATCATCAGCGGCAATTGCGCGTCGAACCAGTTGCCTTCGGCCGTCACCACAAACAGTCGGGTGTCGTCGCCGACGCTGTAGGCCACTTGCTCACTGCGGCTCATCGCCTGATGCGTCAGGCCGCTCATGCGCTGGCGGCTGAGCAAGGCGATGTGCGGCGCCGAGGCGATGATCGCGCCGCGAAGCCACTCGCCGGCCGCCTGTTCGCTGGCACCGTTGGGCATGCGCAGGCCGATGACCAGCCGCTGACGGGGCTGCTCGTCCGGCAACTGAATGGAGAAACTGTGCTCGCTGCGTTCGAAAGCGATGCTGCGGTAACCGGCGCGGATCAATTCCAGGGTGGTTTCCAGCCAATCGAGCAGCGGCTCGTAACCGCGCTGCAACTCGAAAAAATCCAGCGGCACAAATGACGGCACGCCCGCCAACGGATCCAGCGCCGACCACGCGCCGGCCAGCCCCAGCAACTGCACGTACAAACCCTGTGGATGGGCAATGCGACTGTTCAGCGAACCTTCGACTTCCGGCAGTCGCGTCCATAACGCGGTCAGTTGGCGGCGAATCTCCAGCGCATCGTCCTGATTGCCGGACTGTTGTGCCTGACGCAGACGCCCGCCCAGGAACAGACATTTCTCCCGGGCTCGCGCGCAGAGTCCGGCAATGCGCCGACCCAGTGGCGACTCCGGTAACAGGACCGACGTCGGTGGTGTGTAGGGCAACGGCAGAAAGCCGCCGCCCTCCTTGCGGATTTTCAGCAGCGGCAGGCAGATCGAATCGGCCTTGTTCAGCTGAGTGCACAGACGCGGATTAGGTCGCCACACCGTGATCGATTCGGGAAACTCACCGCTGGTGAGGTCCGGCAGCGCCTCGCCGACCACCGACTGCAATCGCCCTTTGAGCGGCAGCAGTTGACCGGCGCGCCACAACGGACTGATCGCCAGGTACACGGTGACGGTCGCATCGTCGGTTTCGTTGATCGACGGGCCGACATCCAGCTCCAGCAAAGGTCCGACACCCGCCTGCAGATTGACCGGCAAACCGTCCGGCATCGTCCCTTGCAACGACAGCACCCGCACTACCCCGGCGCTCATCGCCGACGGATCGAACTCCATGTGACTGACACCAAAGAACCACGGATTACACGCCTGGGCCAGATGCGCGCCGAGCGCCTCGGCCCGCAGGCCCTGCAACTGAAAATGCTGTGGCAGCAATTGCATGCCTTCATGCCAGCAGACCGCGTCAGGTAGCAGACTCATACGACTCCCTTCGACTGCACCGCGAACCGGCGGCGGACGGTGTGTTTCAGTTTTCCTTGCTGACCAGGCTCATCTCGCGGCTGTCGAACTTGAGCCAGGCATCGCTCTGATCGTCCAGCCGCAAGCGGTGCGCTCCGGGTGTGTTATAGCTGGCGAAGACTAAAAGTCCAGCCGCCCGCTTGCCCCCCAGCGGGAAGGGTTGGCGGTCGATGAATTGCCCCGGCACCAGCTCCAGTCCCCACACGCTCATCAGCTGACGATAGTCGCGCTGGTACTGCTCGCGCCCGGCGAACCACTGTTGGGCGCTGATGCCCGACAGTTGCTTGAGCAGATCCGGATCGTTGACCGCGATGAAATCCACGGCAATCGGTGTGTCGTCATTGGCCTTGGGCGCGACGTCGAGGGTCAGGCTGTCGAGGTCGACTTTCGGCCCGAAGAACGAACAGCCCGCGAGCAGCACAAACCCGAGTGTTAGTAAAAGTCGTGCAGACAAAATGAATTTTCCTTTTCGCGAGACAGTCCAAAAATGTTTTTCGCTTGCATTTTTATAGACCTGTTCTAGCGTCTTGGGTAGTTCGGTTCCTACAGCCGAATGTGGAAGGTTTGTCAAAGGAACGACAGGTCATCTGCCTCCCTTTCTAACCTGTGGTCCAGCAAGGGAAAGCGATGAACGGGCCTCCCCGATGCATTGCGCCCGCTCATCGCATCGGAGTCCGCCGACATGGCAGAAAGTACCCAGCACAAGCTCGACCGGGTTCGCCCGCCTCGAGTGCAAATCACCTATGACGTCGAAATCGGCAACGCCATCGAGAAAAAGGAATTGCCGCTGGTCGTCGGGATCCTGGCCGACCTCTCGGGAAAACCGCTCGAACCATTGGCAAAACTGACTGAACGGCGTTTCACCGAAATCGACCGCGACAACTTCAACGAAGTGCTCGCCTCCATCGGCCCCCGCGCCACGCTGCAAGTCAACAACACCCTCAGCGGCGACGACAGCAAGCTCAACATCGAGCTGAACTTCAAACACATCGACGATTTCGACCCGGTCAAGGTGGTAGAGCAAGTCACCCCGCTGCGCCGCCTGTTCGAAGCCCGTCAGCGCCTGCGCGATCTGCTGACCAAACTCGACGGCAACGATGATCTGGACAAGCTGTTGCGCGATGTCATCGCCAACACCGAAGGCTTGCAAGAGATCAAATCGGCCCGCCCGGACACCGCTACCCCGGCAGCTGATGCCGAGGCTCCGGCCGAACCGCAAGCCTGATCGTCCACCTGACCGAGGAAGAATTCGCCATGCCCGCCGCCGCCCAGAATCAAGCCAGCGAAAATGCTGCTGCCGAGACTTTATCCCTGCTTGACCGGATCATCGCCGAGGGCCGAATGGCCCATGACGACAGCCAGCAGGACTACGCCCGCGACATGCTCGCGGAATTCGCCACCCAGGTACTCGACGAAGGCATGGCCATCGACAAGGACACCGTGGCGATGATCAACGACCGCATCAGCCAGATTGATGAGCTGATCAGTGCCCAGCTCAACGAAGTGCTGCATCACCCGGACCTGCAAAAACTCGAAGCGTCCTGGCGTGGCCTGCACATGCTGGTGCAGAACACCGAAACCAGCACCCGGTTGAAACTGCGCCTGCTCAACGTGACGCAGAAAGAGCTGCAGAACGACCTGGAAAAAGCCGTCGAGTTCGACCAGAGCGCCCTGTTCAAGAAGATCTACGAAGAGGAATACGGCACCTTCGGTGGCCACCCGTTCAGCCTGCTGGTGGGTGACTACACCTTCGGCCGCCACCCGCAGGACATCGGCCTGCTGGAGAAACTGTCGAACGTCGCTGCAGCCGCCCACGCCCCGTTCATCGCTGCCGCCAGCCCGCGTCTGTTCGACATGAACAGCTTCACCGAACTGGCTGTGCCGCGTGATCTGTCGAAAGTGTTCGAGAGCCAGGAGCTGATCAAGTGGCGCTCGTTCCGTGAGAGCGAAGACTCGCGCTACGTCTCGCTGGTGCTGCCGCACTTCCTGCTGCGCCTGCCTTACGGCCCGGACACTTCGCCGGTGGAAGGCATCAACTACGTCGAAGACACCAATGGCACCGACCACAGCAAATACCTGTGGGGCAACGCCGCGTGGGCGCTGTCGCAACGCATCACCGAAGCCTTTGCCAAGTACGGCTGGTGCGCGGCGATCCGTGGCGCTGAAGGCGGCGGCGCGGTCGAAGGCCTGCCGGCGCACACCTTCCGCACCAGCTCCGGCGACCTGTCGCTCAAATGCCCGACCGAAGTGGCGATCACCGACCGCCGCGAGAAAGAGCTCAACGACCTCGGTTTCATCGCCCTGTGCCACAAGAAGAACAGCGACATCGCGGTGTTCTTCGGCGGCCAGACCACCAACAAGTCCAAGGTCTACAACACCAACGAGGCCAACGCCAACGCACGAATCTCGGCGATGCTGCCGTACGTGCTCGCGGCCTCGCGTTTCGCCCATTACCTGAAGGTGATCATGCGCGACAAGGTCGGCAGCTTCATGACCCGCGACAACGTGCAGACCTACCTCAACAACTGGATCGCCGACTACGTGCTGATCAACGACAACGCGCCGCAGGAGATCAAGGCGCAGTACCCGCTGCGTGAAGCACGGGTGGACGTTACCGAAGTCGCCGGCAAACCCGGTGCCTATCGCGCGACCGTGTTCCTGCGGCCGCACTTCCAGCTGGAAGAACTGACGGCATCGATCCGCCTGGTCGCGACCCTGCCGCCTCCGGTAGCCGCCTGACCCGCATACGCCCGCAGGATGTTCCTGCGGGCGCTCCCCCGTTTGTCTAGCGCGACACCCTTCAGGAGTTTCAAGCGATGGATGCAATCATTCTCGACCTCGGCGGCGACATCAAAGGCGACAGCCTGCTCGAGGGCTACAAGGACAAGATCGAAGTCATGTCCTACAGCCACAACGTGGCGATGCAGGTGACCAACGACGTCAGCAACTCGGAGCGCACCTCCGGCCGCCCTCATATCGGCGAGTTCACCCTGACCAAATTCGTCGACAGCTCGACGCCCTCCCTCAATGAATATTGCTGCGCCGGCAAACCGATCCCGGAAGCCAAGATCACCATCGGCCGCAACGCCGCCGAGGGTAGCGGGCAACTGATGCCGTTCATCATCTACACCCTGACCAACGTAGTGCTGTCCAACGTCAGCGTCAGCGGCGGTACCGGTGGCAAACCGGTGGAAACCATTTCCCTGAACTTCACCAAGATCAAATGGGAACTCACGGCGCAAAAAGACGACGGCACCAAGGAAGGCACCGCCGGCACGGTCTGGGACCTGGCGGCCAACAAGGCCAGCAAGTAACCGGTCGCCCTCGCCATGGCTGGCACCGGCATCCGCGCACCGCTGTTCGAACGCCTCGCCTGGAGCGAGGCCGACGAGCCGCCGGAGTTCGATCGGCAGGATTTGCTCGACTCGGTGCACACCGAGCTCGGGCGCCTGTTCAACACCCGCCGTGGCCCGCGCGCATTGACGGTGCCCCCCAGCGTGATCGACTACGGCATCGCCGACTGGAGCGCTCTGCAACAGCAACGCAGCGATGACCGCCGTCGCCTGGCGCGGGACATTCGCGAGGCCATCACCCATTTCGAACCGCGCCTGCTGCTGGGCGAGGTTCAGGTCAATCCCCTCCCCGAACAGCCACAGCGATTGAGCATCCGCCTGCTCGGCGAATTGCGCAGCGGCTCGCAGCACTGGCCGGTGGCATTTGTCATCGAGCCCGGCAACGAAGGGCTGGAGGTGCGCCATGAGCGACTCGATTGACCCGCAACTGCTCGACTATTACCAACGCGAACTGACCTGGTTGCGTCACGCCGGCAGCCAGTTTGCCGAACGCTATCCGAAAGTCGCGCGGCGGCTGGAACTGTCTCCCGGTGAATGCCCGGACCCGCACGTCGAGCGATTGCTCGAAGGTTTCGCCCTGCTCGCGGCGCGCCTGCAACGGCGTCTGGATGACGACTACGCCGAGTTCAGCGATGCCTTGCTGGAACAGCTCTATCCCTTGGCCGTACGCCCGCTGCCGTCCTGCGCCATCGTGCAGTTCGAGCCGGACCCGAGCAAAGGCAAAATCGACGGCGGCTATCCCCTGCCCCGGGACACGCCGCTGTTCGTCACCACCAGCAAGGGCGAAAGCATTCACTTTCGCACCAGTGCCGCCGTGCGGCTGTGGCCCATCGATGTGACCGAAGCGCTGTTGCTCGGCAGCGACGAGGCCCAGGCGCTGACCGGTGTGGCGCAGTCCCGTTCGGCCTTGCGCCTGAGCCTGCGTTGCCTGGGTGAAAGCCAATGGTCCGAGCTGGAGATCGAAAGCTTACGCATTCATCTGGCAGCCTCACCGGTGATCAACGCCGGGCTCTATGACCTGCTCGGCGCCCATGCGGTGCAGGTACTCGCAGGCTCGCCGGGGAGTATTCCGGCGAAGGTGAAGGGACTGCCGCAGATCGTCGGGTTCGCTGACGACGAAGTGCTGCTGCCGGACGAGGACGGCGTGCACCCGGGCATGCGTCTGTTGGCGGAATACTTTGCCTTCCCGGAGAAATTCCACTTCTTCGACCTGCCGCTTTCTGGTGTTTCCAGCGACAGCCAGACGCTCTACCTCTACATCGTTTTCGACCGTGCGCCGGCCGGCCGATTGCACCTGCAGGCCAGCGACATCGCGCTGGGCTGTGCGCCGGTGATTAATCTGTTCCCGCGAACCTCCGAGCCGCTGCGCCCCGACGGCACCCGCAGCGAGTACCGACTGGTCGCCGACAGCCACCGGGAAAACAGCGTCGAGATCCACAGCATCCGTGGCATGCGCGCCAGCTCCAGCGCTGGTGTGCAACGCCTGCCCGCCTATTACGGCAGCCAGCACAGCGGCGGCGATCAACAGCGTTACTGGCATGCGCGGCGAGTCAGCGGTCAGTCGCCAAACCGGCTCGGCAGCGATCTTTTGGTCAGCGTGGTCGACACCCGTTTTGAACCACAAACCGACTTGCCCGACTACAGCCTCACGGCCGAGCTGCTGTGCACCAACCGGCATCTGGCCCAAAGCCTGCCAGCCGGCACACCACTGGGATTCGAACGGCCGGGCCCGGTGGCGTGGGCACGCCTGCGCAATCCGCCGAGCCCGCAGAGTCTGCCGCGACTGGACGGCGATTCGCGCTGGCGGCTGGTGTCGCAATTGACCCTCAATCACCTGTCGCTGGTCGAGGGGCCACAGGCGCTGGACGCACTGAAGGAAATTCTTCATCTGCATAACCTGCGCGATGAAGCCAGCGCCCTGCGCCAGATCGACGGCTTGCTGAGCCTCGCCTGCGAACGGGTGATCGGCCACGTCGGTGCCGATGCCTGGCGCGGCTGGCGCAACGGACTTGAAGTGCAATTACAGCTTGATCCGCAGCATTTCGTCGGCAGCAGCGCAGTACTGTTCTCGGCGGTGCTCGCGCAATTCTTTTCGGTGTACGCCACGGCCAATCGCTTTGTGCGTACGGTGCTCATGCAGGCTGACAAGGAGATCAAGGCATGGCAACCCCAAGCCGGCATGCCCCTGTCGCTCTGACGCTGGGCCAGCGACTGCGCCGCGATCCGCAGGCATTCGAATGGTTGCAGGCGTTGCTGCTGCTGGAGCGCGAACAGCCGCAGGCCGATTCCCTCGGCTCGGGTACGTCGCCGCAGGCCGAAGCGTTGAAATTGCGCGGGCCGTTGACGCCCGTGTTCGCCGCCAGCCAGATCGAAAGCCTTGAGGAAAAACCCGGTGAACCGCTGACGCTCAACTCACCGATGTTCGGACTCGGCGGCCCCGATGGCCCGCTGCCCTACGCCTATCAGGAATGGCTGCAACAACGGGCCCGGGCCAAGGATCACGCGCCCGCCGAGTTCCTCGACCTGTTCCAGCATCGGCTGCTCAGCCTGCTGTACAAGGTGATGCGCAAACACCGGATCGCCCTTGGATTTACCACGCCCGGCGCCTCGCCGGTGCAAGCGCAATTGCGAGCGCTGACCGGGTTGCTGCCCAAGTCGTTGCAGGAACGCCAGGCGATTCCCGACTGCGCCGTTCTGGCCTGCACGGCGTTGTACGCCGATGGCCGCCGGTCGCTGGCGGGGTTCGCAGCCATTGTCCGCGAGCAATTTGCCGTGCCGGTGGAACTGAGCGCGTATGAAGGCGCGTGGCGTGAGATTCCGGCCGCCAGCCGCAGCGTCATGAAGGCCGGCGGACGCAATCTGCAACTCGGTCGCACCGCCGTGGCCGGTATTCGGGTCTGGGATGAACATGCCGGGATTCGCCTGACGCTCGGCCCCTTGTCCTCCGCGCAGGCCGGGCGCTTTTTGCCGGACGGCGAAGCGCACCCGGCACTGGCCAGCCTGGCAGCGCTGTATTTCGGCCCGGATCTGGACGTGAAACTGGTGATGCTGGTACGCGGCGCCGGGCCGATGAAACTCGGTCGCCAGACCCCGGCGTTGTTGAGCTGGAACGGCGGTTTGCAACGGCAGGCCAGCCTTGCAGTACAACGGATCGAAACCCGTCTTCGTCAGCTGGAGATCACCTGAAATGGAACTGGCCAGCCTGATCGGACGCCTCAACCCGGACAACCGCCGCGCCCTTGAACGCGCCGCGCAACGATGCCTGCAACGCGGGCATCACTTTGTCGAGATCGAGCATTTGTTGCTGGAGTTGCTCGACATCGAGGGCGGAGACTTTGCCTTTCTGCTGCCGCGTTTTGGATTGGAGCGGGATGCGCTGACAGCCGAGATCAACAAGGCGCTGGATCTGTTCAAGGCTGGCAGTACCCGCACGCCTGCGCTGTCTTCGCACACGCTGGGATTATTGGAAGACGCCGTGGTGCAGGCCAGTGTGCTGGGGATCGACAGCATTCGTTCCGGGCTGTTGTTGCTGGCGCTGATCGACCGTGACGAACGCCGCAGTCTGTTGCTCAACAGTGCTTCGTCACTGCTGCGCATTCCAAAAGAAGCCCTGCGCGCGAACCTGCTGGAGTGGACGGAGAACTCCCGCGAGCACGCAGGCCCGCGCTCTGTCGCCTCTGGAAACCCTGCGCCACGGCAGGACTCGGTGCTCGATCAGTACACCCAGGACCTGACCGCCGACGCCCACGCCGGGCGCATCGACCCCATCGTGGGTCGCGACGGCGAAATTCGTCAGTGCATCGATATTCTTTTGCGGCGCCGGCAAAACAACCCGATTCTGGTCGGCGCACCGGGCGTGGGCAAAACCGCCGTGGTCGAAGGCCTGGCACTGCGCATCGCTGCCGGGGACGTGCCGCCCTCCTTGCAGGAAGTCAGCCTGCGGGTGCTCGATCTCGGTCTGTTGCAGGCCGGGGCCGGGGTCAAAGGGGAATTCGAACAACGGCTCAAAGGTGTGATCGACGCCGTTCGCAGCGCCGACAAGCCGATCATCCTGTTCATCGACGAAGCCCACACACTGATCGGCGCTGGCGGAGCCGAGGGTGGCAGTGATGCGGCCAACTTGCTCAAACCGGCACTGGCCCGAGGCGAATTGCGCACCCTCGCCGCCACGACCTGGATGGAATACAAGAAATACTTCGAGAAAGACCCGGCCCTCGCCCGCCGCTTCCAGCTGGTGCAGGTCGAGGAACCGGACGAAATCACCGCCGTGGAAATGCTCCGTGGCGTGGCCGCCAAACTCGAACAGCACCATGGCGTGCAGGTGCTGGATGCGGCGATCCATGAAGCGGTGAAGCTCTCGCACCGCTACATTTCTGGCCGTCAGTTGCCGGACAAAGCCATCAGCGTCCTCGACACCGCGTGCGCCCGGGTCGCCCTCGGTCAGCACGACGTGCCGCCACCCCTGGAGAGCTTGCGCCATCGTCAGCAAAGCCTGAAAGAAGAAGTCGAACGCCTGCGCCGCGAACAGGCCACGGGGCTCGATCACCGCGAACGCATCACCCTGCTGGAAAGTGAGTCGAAGACCAACGTCCAGGCGATCCGCGAACTGGAAACCCGCTGGAGCGAAGAGCGCGTCGCCGTGCGCGAACTGCTCGACACCCGCCGCGAATTGCTCGACCTCAGTGAACGCGCCGACAGCGACAAGCCCGATGAAGCCACGGACAGCCGCATTGATCATCTGGCCGCCGAACTGCTGCGCCTGGAAGCCGGGCTCGATGCGATTCGCCAGGACGATCCGCTGGTGCCCGAACAAGTCGACAGCAAAACCGTCGCTGCCGTGATCGCAGGCTGGACCGGCATCCCCGTCGGAAAGATGCTCGCCGACGAAGCCCATGCCGTGCGTACCCTCGGACAGCGCATGGGCTTGCGTGTGATGGGCCAGAAAACGGCACTCGCGACCATCGCCCAGCGCCTCCAGGCCTACCGCGCCGGGCTCACCGATCCGCAAAAACCGGTCGGTGTGTTCTTGCTGGTCGGCCCCACTGGCGTTGGCAAAACCGAAACCGCGTATGCGCTGGCCGACGCGCTGTACGGCGGTGAACGCAACCTGATCAGCATCAATCTCTCGGAATATCAGGAAGCCCACACCGTCAGCCAACTCAAGGGCGCCCCTCCGGGTTACGTCGGTTATGGCAGTGGCGGCGTGCTGACGGAAGCGGTACGGCGCAAACCGTATTCGGTGGTGTTGCTGGACGAAATCGAGAAGGCGCATCCGGATGTGCTGGAAGCGTTCTACAACGTCTTCGACAAGGGCTTGATGGAGGACGGCACCGGGCTGGTGGTGGACTTCAAGAACACCGTGATGCTCGCCACCAGCAACGTCGGTGCCGAACTGTTGCTCGATACGCCCGTGTCACAGATCGGCTCTGAAGCCTTCAACGAAGCGCTGCACAAAGTCCTTTTGCAAGCCTTCCGCCCGGCGTTTCTGGCCCGCATGACGGTGGTTGCGTATCGACCCCTGGATGAAGCGACGCTGGAAGGGATTGTGCTCGCCAAGTTGGAGAAGTTGCGTGGCCGTTACAAAGCCGCGACCGGCAAACAGTTCGAGTTTGATTCGGGAATTGTGAAAGCGGTACTCGCCAAGTGCAGCGCGGCGGGTGCGCGGGATGTCGAGAATGTGTTGATGACGCAGGTGACGGGGAAGTTGGCGGAGTGGGTGCTGGAATAAACGGCGCCAGTGTCGCCGTGGCGACATCAACCGAAGCTGGCAAGCGAAAACGTCTGGGACAAGTAAAGGAATACGAGCATGCCATACGGAGAGCAGCTTTCCATTCACCCTTGCGAAGTCAAACCCTCTTTGCAACCCCTTCAGGCCAGCATCAGCCGCCTGATCATCTGTATCAGGGCTACTGAAAAAGCGCGAAAGGCGGCGCTGGAAGCCAGAAAAAACCTGCTGGTCTACCAGCATCTGGTGATAGAGGACAACAAGAAAGCCCGCCAGACCTACCTGCGCGATGTCTACCCTCAGGAGCTCAAAATGATCGGGGTAACGATCCCCACGTTGCATGCTCGAATGCACAATATCGCGATCGTCGAGGAGAGCGGCATCTATGTCAGTCTCGCCGGCAGCAAAGTAAAGATGTTCGATATCCTGACCGGGGACGCCGCGTTTGAACGAATCGCCGACGCGGAGGGGCTGCGCCGCCATGTCTATGCAAAGAAACGCGGCCTTCTCTCCGAAAAGGAAAAGCACTACGTCAAGGACCATTACCAGCGTTTTACCCGACGCTACGCCTATGTGGAAAAACCATGGGACGTTTTCGAAATACTCCTTAGAGACGGGCGCCTCATAGGTAAAAATGTGCCCGGCCTGGAAGGCGATCCTCGAAAGAAAACCGCAAGTGTTATGCAGAAGTACGACTTCGCCGAGTCAATGCACGACCCGCGCATGTCCATTCGTGAACTGGCGTTCGTCAATCAGGAGGATGGCAGTACCGTGCAGCGTGGCCTTCCGTTGGGATCAACGCCAAAATCGCTCCATGGCAACGAGGGCTATCGTTTCGGGAGATTCGATGGCGTGCTGCTGCAAGTGGATCTGGCCAGGATTCCGGAGCATGAGGACTACCTGCTGCTCAACCTCTACTGCTTCGATGCCCAGCGCAGTACGGCGGAAAACCCCACGATAGGCCTGGTGACATACAACCTCAGGCGCAAGGCAGAGGGTGTAGCGCGTAAAGGCGATCAAGCGAAGGCCACCGCCGAGCAAAGCAAGGAACACACCGATGCCAGCACGCAGAAAAATCGTGAACTGCTGCTGCTCACCCTGCCCTTGGAGGCAATCAGCACTGTTTGTTTTCACAGCGCTCTGAAGCTTCAAACCCATGGCGATGCAGTGAAGAAGCTGATTGCTAAAGCCGGCGGTGTCGTCGATGTCCCCACGATACATGTGCCACATTGCGCGACATTTGAAGAAGAGCTTTTCCCCAATGATTAATCAAAGAATGGAATCAATCGGGACAGATTTTTTTGCAGGTGAATCAAAGCGTCGAACAAGTAAATCCACCCCTTTTTCGCTTTTTTTCAAAAGACAAAAAACATAAGCCCGTGACGGCGTCGAACCAACTGCGAAATGAAATCGGGATCCTGAAATGCCTCTAAAAATAATGATCTGGAATGCTCAGCATTTTGACCACCAGAAGGGTGTCTCTTCCGTGGCATACCGAGATAAAAAATCGTTTGTCGATCATTATCTGGCCGACGGCACAATTGACCTACTGGTGTTACTGGAGTCCGGAAAAACAGGGGCCCCCAATCATTCGCTGGCGACGGAACTTCAAAATAAATACACCTTGCTTGCTGCTGCCGCACAGGAGGACGGTGTCAAAAAAGACACTACCCTTGGAATCATGGTATTTGTCAAAAACGACCAACTCGCCAACTTTACAGCCCTTGCCCCCCTGGCACTGTCCTCTACAGAACAGCGCAATGCGGCTGTTATTCGCCATATCGCAAGTGGTTATGGCCTGGCGTTCTATCACGCCAATGCCTCCTTCCGAGCCATGCCAAATATTGTTGACACCGTCGACTTCATCCAGCGCAACCTGAGGCCTCTCGGACTCACCAAGCTTGGTTTCTTTGGCGGAGATTTGAATATTGACTGTAAATTCGCTCATGACTCTCTAAGCCATCGTCCTGCCGTCGCCCAAGAACCAGGTAACGAGTACACACGATTCTTCGTACCCTCAAAGCGCACGCCCGGTTATACAGATAACGCTCGCGTATTACTGAAGCTTGAGCCCCAAGGCAGTGGCTACACCCACGCGAGCATCAAACCCGTCTGGGTTCTCAGCGCAAAGAGCAAAAAAGCGCAAAGCAGACATAACACAGCGCGAAAAACCGGAAGCGTCCTCAAGAAAGAACCGCTCATTTATGATTTGGCAAAGTACGTCACACAAGTACGCATGCTTGATTTTGCCTATGTAGATAGTCGAACCGACTGGGAAGCCACCTGCGACGCGAGTATTGACGTACCGGATGGTAGAACAACTATTCCTGAAAAACCTCGCCGATTCAGTAAAGGTAAGGAAATGCGCAGCGATCACTATCCAGTGATCTTTACCTATCAAGGCAGTTTTACCTAGTGCCGCGAAAATGCACGTTCTTGGGTAAACGAGTCATTTTCGTCGAGGTTACCGATGCCCCGCTCCACCGACAGCAACACGACCCTTTCCCTTACCTCCGCCTCTCTGTCAGCGCTTTTCCCTGAGTCGCTGTCGGGCGATGAAACGCTCAACACACTGAGCGCACAAACCCTCAACGGCCTCAACGACGGCACGTCCCTCACCCTGACCAGTGCCATCGCCACGCACGTCACCACCACCCTGCACAACGACGCCCAACTCCGTCCCTTCGACGCACTGGTCGCCGAAATCCGCCAACTCCCTGCCGACGCCACCGCCGAGCGCTATCAACTCGTATTGCGTCCGTGGCTCTGGTGGCTGACCCTGGCCAGCAACAACCGGGTGTTCCAGAATCTCGCCACTTCGGACATCGTCACCACAATCTTCAAGGCCCACGGCTTCACCGATTTCAAACTCTCGCTGACCGGCAGCTACACCCTTCGCGAGTACTGCGTGCAATACGGCGAATCAGACTTCGCCTTTGTCTCTCGCCTGCTGGAAGAGGAAGGCATCTTCTGGTTTTTCACCCACGAGGACGGCAAGCACACGCTGGTGCTCGGCGACAGCAACGACGCCTTCGTGCAAATTCCCAACGGGCCGAAGGTCAAGTATCTGGGTCAGCAAATGGGCGAGCGTGAGCTGCACGGCATCCGCTCCGGCCAGGTGTGCGTGCAGGCTGTCGCGGGCGTGTATCGAGCGACGGATTACGAATTCACCACACCGACCACTTCACTTTATGGCCAGGCCGAAGCCGTGGCCGGGCCGCGCTCTATCTACGAGCATCCCGGTGGTTACAACGCCAAGGCTCGGGGTGATGCGCTGACCAAACAACGGGTCGACGGTTTGCGCAGTGAAGAGAAACGTTTCGTCGGCGAAAGCGATTGCCGCTGGCTGATCCCGGGCCACTGGTTCACCCTCGACGGCCACGATGATGCGAGCCTGAATATCGATTGGGTGGTCACGCATGTCACCCACGACGCCAGCCACGAAAGCTATCGCAACCGCTTCGAAGCAATCCCCAAAGCCACGCCGTTTCGCCCGCAACGCACCACGCCAAAACCGCGCATGCATCCGCAGACCGCCATCGTGGTCGGCAAGTCCGGCGAGGAGATCTGGACCGACGAGTACGGCCGGATCAAGTTGCAGTTCCCCTGGGATCGCGACGGCAAGAACGATGAAACCAGTTCCTGCTGGGTGCGCGTGGTGCTGCCGTGGAGCGGCAAGGGGTTCGGCATGCAGTTCGTGCCGCGCATCGGCCAGGAAGTCATCGTGACCTTTATCGACGGCGATCCGGATCGGCCGCTGGTCACCGGATGCGTCTACAACGGCGACAACGCCCTGCCCTATGCCTTGCCCGCCAACCAGACCCAATCCGGGATCAAGACCCAGTCATCCAAGGGCGGCGGCGGTTTCAACGAGCTGCGTTTCGAGGACAAGAAGGACGCCGAAGAGGTGTTCCTGCAAGCGCAGAAAGACCTGAAGATCAACGTGCTCAACGACACCACCGCCACCGTCGGCCACGACGAAACCCTCACAGTGCAGAACGCTCGCACCCGCACGGTCAAGGACGGCGATGAAACCGTGACGCTGGAGAAAGGCAAACGCAGCGTGACCATCCAGACCGGCAGCGACAGCCTCGATGTGAAGGACAGCCGCACCGTGAAGGTCGGCGCCGACCAGACCCACAGCACCGGCGGCAACTACACCGACAAGGTCACGGGCGATTACAGCCTGACCGTGGACGGCAACCTGACAATCAAGGTCAGCGGCACCCTCACGCTGCAAAGCGGCGGCAGTTTCACGATCAAGAGCGGCGCGGATCTGGCGACGTCCGCCAGCACTTCGATCACCCAGAAGGCCGGCACTGCCATGACCAACCAGGCCGGCACCTCGCTGGACAACAAGGCCGGAACAACATTGACCAATGATGCAGGCATCAGCCTGACCAACAAGGGCGCGGCCTCGCAGACCGTGGACGGCGGCGGCATGCTGACCATCAAGGGCGGGCTGGTGCAGGTCAACTGACAAGGAGAAGCCATGGCGATCACACCGCTGGATTTGCAGCAGGATGACAAACACCTCAAGGGGCGTCTGCAGGACGGGCAACTCGATGGTCCATTGAGCATCAAGGATGACGGTCGCCAACAGGCAGACCTGAATTACAGCCAGGGCGAATTGCAGGGCACGTCCCTGCTCTATCACCCCAACGGCAAGGTGTCGGCGCAGATGCCGTTCGTGCGCGACAAACTGCAGGGCATCGCCAGCTTCTATGCGCCCGAAGGCTGGTTACAGCGCAAGGCCACCTACCGGCGCGGGTTATTGCATGGCGAGGCGTTCAACTACTTTCCCGACGGGCAAGTGGCGGAGGCCGAGTTCTATCGCGACGGCGTGCGTGAGGGGCGTTATCAGCGCTTTCACCCCAACGGCAAACCGGCGGTGGATGCGCGCTATCTGAATGGGCAGTTGATGGAACCGGAGCAAGGGTTTGCCGAGGACGGGCGGCCGCTGGATGCCGATGGCAAGCCGATTTCCCGGGTGCGCTGGTGGTTTCGCAAGTGGACGGATCCGGCGCAGGCCTGACTCAGGGAATCAACATCTGCATCTGCCCCGGCATCACGATCTTGATCACCCCCGCCCAGTTGCACATCAATGTGCTGTTGGCATCGATCGCCGGCATCCCGCCCAACAGCAAGGTCGGCGCGCCGCCGGGGATCCACGGCGAGGCGGTGGCGGGAATGCACGGCATCGGCGTCAATACGCCCAACGCGGCAGCCGTGGCAGCGGCGACCATCGGGTTGGCCATGCTCATGCACATGCCGAACGTGGTGACGTTGACCAGCGGAATATGATCCATGATGTTCGCCGCCGGCATTCCGCCGGTCAGCGTGCGGTTGACCGGCAGCACGTTGAGCACCGCCGGCGCGGCGCCGAAACTGCATTGCAGGGTGGCGCTGGCACAGACTTGCGGGCAGCCCATTTCAAAGCTCCTTTCTGAACAAGGCATTCGCGCTAAACCTTAGTCGCCTGCGGCCCGCCGCGCACATTCCCAAAGGTGATTATCGTGCAACACGCTAACCTATAAGACCGAACCGCGCTTGTGACCGCCCGAGCGCGCCATTAGATTAGCCAATGATGTCTGGCCTCCAAAATAAGCAGAAGGGATAAGCATGGCGCTTACTGACCAGTCCACCCGTATCCGCTCTGGCGAAGAACTCGATGCCAGCCTGATCGATCCGTACCTCAAGGCGCACATTCCGGGCCTGACCGGCACGCCGCAGATCAGCCAGTTTCCCGGCGGCGCGTCGAACCTGACCTACCTGCTGGAATATCCGGACCAGGAATTCGTCCTGCGCCGTCCGCCATTCGGCCACAAGGCCAAGTCCGCCCACGACATGGGCCGCGAATTCCGCATCCTCAACCAGTTGCGCGACGGCTTCCCGTATTGCCCGAAAGCCTACGTGCACTGCACCGACGATTCGGTGATCGGCGCCGAGTTCTATGTGATGGAACGGGTCAAGGGCATCATCCTGCGCTCCGACCTGCCGCCGGAACTGGGCCTGGACTCAGCGAAAACCGAAGCCCTGTGCAAAAGCTTCATCGACCGTTTCGTTGAGCTGCACCGGGTCGATTACAACGCCTGCGGCCTCGGCGATCTCGGCAAGCCTGAAGGCTACGTCGCCCGCCAGATCAAAGGCTGGAGCGAACGCTACGAAAAAGCCCTGACCCCGGACGCACCGCACTGGGAAAAGGTCAAAGCCTGGCTCAACGACAAGATGCCGGCCGATCACCCGACCTCGAGCATCGTGCACAACGACTACCGCTTCGACAACGTCATCCTCGACCCGAACAACCCGATGCAGATCATCGGCGTACTCGACTGGGAACTGACCACCCTCGGCGATCCACTGATGGACCTGGGCAACACCCTCGCCTACTGGATCCAGGCCGACGACCCGGCGCCGGTGCAACTGATGCGCCGCCAGCCAAGCCACGCCCCGGGCATGCTGACCCGCCGCGAATTCGTCGACTACTACGCCGAGCGTTCGGGCATCCAGATCGACAATTTCGACTTCTACTACACCTACGGCCTGTTCCGCCTGGCCGGCATCGTGCAGCAGATCTACTACCGCTTCTTCCATGGCCAGACCCAGGACAAACGCTTCGCGCAGTTCATTCACATGAACAAACTGCTGGAGCACATGAGCCTGCAGGTCATTGCCAAATCCAGCCTCTGATGACGGCGTTATAACAAGGCTTACTACAAGGGAATCCCATGTCCAAGACTCAGTTGTTCGACCTCGACGGCAAGATCGCTTTCGTCTCCGGCGCCAGCCGTGGCATCGGTGAAGCCATCGCCAAACTGCTGGCCCAGCAAGGCGCCCATGTGATCGTTTCGAGCCGCAAACTCGAAGGCTGCCAGCACGTGGCCGACGCCATCATCGCCGCCGGCGGCAAGGCCACAGCGGTCGCCTGCCACATCGGTGAAATGGAACAGATCAGCCAGGTCTTCGCCGGGATCAAGGAACAGTTCGGGCGCCTGGACATCCTGGTCAACAACGCCGCGACCAATCCGCAGTTCTGCAACGTGCTGGACACCGACCTCGGCGCCTTCCAGAAAACCGTCGACGTGAACATCCGCGGCTACTTCTTCATGTCGGTGGAAGCCGGCAAGCTGATGCGCGAAAACGGTGGCGGCAGCATCATCAACGTGGCGTCGATCAACGGGATTTCGCCGGGGATCTTCCAGGGCATCTACTCGGTGACCAAGGCCGCCGTGATCAACATGACCAAAGTCTTCGCCAAGGAATGCGCGCAATTCGGCATCCGCTGCAACGCCCTGCTGCCGGGCCTGACCGACACCAAATTCGCCTCGGCGCTGGTGAAGAACGACGCGATCCTGAAACAGGCCCTGACGCAGATCCCGCTCAAACGCGTAGCCGACCCGAGCGAAATGGCCGGTGCCGTCCTGTACCTGGCGAGCGATGCCTCGAGCTACACCACCGGCGTGTCGCTGAACGTGGACGGCGGCTTCTTGTCTTGATCCGCCGCTGACGCAAAAGAAAAGGCAGCCCTTGGGCTGCCTTTTTCATGCCTCCAGAACCTTCGGCAACTGCCAGCCGAAATGCACCGACAACAACCTCAACAACAAACACGCCGCCCCCGCCAGCAACGCCGCCGCCACTGGCGGAACCCCCAGCCTGCGCCCGATGATCAACACGGCCGCGCCGACAAACGCCGAACTGGCATACAAATCCGCCTGCAACACCACCGGCACCCGCGCCAGCACGATGTCGCGCAGCACCCCGCCACCGACGCCGGTAATCGTGCCCATCAGCATGGACACAAACGGCGAAATGCCGAAATTCAACGCCTTCTGCGCCCCGGCCACGGCAAACAGCGCCAACCCCGCCGCATCCAGCACGATCAGGGTCGACCCGGACCAGCCCAGCACCTGCTCATGAAAAACAAACGCCACCCCGCCCATGGCAAACGCCAGCGCCGGATAGCGCCAGTCAGCCACAGCCTTGGGCGGCGTCGCACCGATCAACAGATCACGCGTCACCCCGCCGCCGAGTGCGACGATGAAGGCAATCACCATCACCCCGAGCAGATCGAGCTGACTGCGCATCGCCGCGATAGCGCCTTCAACCGCAAACACCGCGGTGCCGACCAGATCGGCCACCAGCACAATCCGCTCGACCCGCGCCTTCACAGGCGCCCGGGCTATTGAGTGACGCAACGGGTCGTTGAGATGTGTCGAGTCACTTGACCGTCGGCATACGCATCACCGGCGACCTCAGTCGCTTCGATCACCTGACAGGTGCGTTCAGGTGGTGGAGGCGGCGCGGCCGGCGGAGGGGGTGGAGGACTGGCGCAGCCACTGAGCAGCACCAGACCGAAAGCCGACAACAACGAAAAACACACGCGTTTCCCAGGATTGTTCATAGGATGACCCGCGATGAAAGGAAGAAAACTCCCGTTGCCGAGCGTGAAAATGCCCGGTTATGGAAACCGAACCACTCATTCCTTATAGACCAGTGGGCTGCGAGTGCCAGTGAAATGGCTTGAACTGGTGGGATTTGCTGTCGATTTTTGGGATGAGTAGCTATCAATTGAACGAGTCGACTGATCCGTCGCCACCGCTGACAAGCCAGTGCCCACAAGTTAACGTCAGATTGGGACGCAGAGCGTCCCGGGCTGCATTCCCACGCGGAGCGTGGGAACGATCAAAGCCACCCGCAACCCGCAACCCGCTCCTCACCACTCAACACGATGAGCGTTAGCTCAAGTACCGCTTTTGATCGCAGGGCCCGTCGGCAGGCTGAGTGGAGGGATTGATCCGGGGGTGGGCGCGTAGCGCCGTTCGACGAAGTCGAACACATCGAGAGGAGGTGCAGCGAAGCAAACCGTAGGCGATGCCCCCGGATCAATCCCGGAGCGAAGGAACCCGAGCCACAGCGAGGGCCGTACGTCAGGGTAAAGACTTTTTGGTTACTTTTGAGGCGTTTGTCAAAAGTGACCCGCCGTAAGGGCGGAACCCTAAGAAGCCGTTACCGCAGCAACGGATATTCACCCAAACCACCCCAGAACATGGTCGGCCCAAAGGCCGCCAAGTTCACCCCGGCGACCGCAAAGAATTACTCTCAAGCTCATACCGCAACTCATCAACCAAACCATCCACCGCCTCATCCGTCCGCAAGGCATCCAGACTCAACCCACTGATCACCAGATCCACCCGCCCCGAAACCGGCTCATACAACTTCACAGTAAGCGAATGATCCCCATCCACCACACACTCACAAGCCAACGGCGAAAAACTACGCTCAAGCCGAGCCCGCAACTGCGCCAGATAAATCATCGCGCCAGCTCCACACAGCCAGACTCAACAACCAACAACACATTCATAAAGGGCTGATCCATTAGCAGGTTCCAAAGAGACACGATCACCAAAAAATGCATCGCACCTCACCAGACTAAGAACACCCCGCCCGATCAGACACCCGAATTTGCACCCCATGAACTAGTGCATTTGCACCTTACCGCTGCCCCCGGCCGCCCCCCGAAAACAACCCACGCTCCCGAGCCCAGACAATCGCCTCGCTGCGACTGTGCACATCCAGCTTCGAATACACCGTCGCCACATGATTGCGCACCGTGTTCGGCGCCAGTTTCAAGCGCGCAGCAATCTCCTTGTCCGCCAACCCCTCACAGATCAGCCCCAGCACATCGCGCTCGCGAGCCGTCAGATCAGTGAACGACACACTCGGCAATTGCGGCGAATTGACCTTCTTCACATTCGCCAGTTTTTCGATCAGCGTACGGCTGAACCACGACGCATCCTTCATCACCTCTTCAATCGCCGCCACCAGCTCAAGCTCGGTGCGCTTGCGCTCAGTGATGTCCATCAGCACCAGCAGATAGCACACCGTGTCCTGAATGTTGACGGTGTCGGCGGACACCGCGCACTCCAGCAATTCGGCGTCTTTCTTGCGGATCCGCATATCGACGCGATCGACCCGGCCGGTCTTCTCCAGCGCCGCCAGCAACCGGGCGCGTTCCGCCGGTTCATCGATGAAGTCCAGTTGCGCGACGGTTTTGCCGAGCACCTCCTCGCTCCCGTAAGCGAGGGTATCGAGAAAGGCCTGATTGACGTCGATCAGCCGCTGCTCGTCGGCACTGCAAATCAGGATCGGCACCGGGGTCAGGCGGAAGGCCTTGGCGAACCGCTCTTCACTTTGGCGCAAGGCGACTTCGGCCTTGTGCCGGGGCTCCATGTCGACGAACGAAAACAGCATGCAGTCCTCGTCATTGAGCACCAGCGGCTGGCCGGCGACGATCACCTGTTTGCTTCCACCGTCCGGCAAGCGCAACTCAGCCTGCATCTGCGGAATGGTCGCGACATCCCGCAAACGCTGGATCGCCAGGTCCTTGCGCTCAGCCTGTTCGAGAATATCCAGCTCATAAGTCGAGGCGCCGATCACCTGATCGCGGATGTAGCCGGTCATCTCCAGAAACCCCGAATTGACCTTGATGTAACGCAGATCGCTGAGGCGGCAGATCACCGCCGGCGCCGGGTTGGCATTGAAGGTTTTTTCGAAGCGCTGCTCGGCGTTGGCCCAATCGGTGACGTCGCTCATGATCAGCACCAGCGATTCGGTATCGCCGTCGCGATCGGTCAACACCATGCTGCGCACGCTGTGCACCCAGGTGCGCTCCTCATCGTTACGCGGAGTGACTTCGACCAGCACGTCGCTGAAGGTTTCGCCGGCCGCCACGCGGCTGATCGGGTACTGCTCCAGCGTCAGCGTGTGATTGTTGCGATAACGCAGATTGAATCGCTCGACGTATTCCCCGGCATTGATGCCCAGCTCGCCGATGCGACTGACGCCATGCATCGCCAGCGCGGCTTCGTTGGCCCAGAGAATCGTCTGGTCGAGTTCCAGCAGAATCACCCCGTCGGACAGCCCGGCGATGATCTGCTGCAACTGACGGCGATTGGTTTCGGTGGTCAGGACGTCCCGGCTCATTGGTTCTCCACAAGTTCGCGCATGTGAAGTTTACGACCGCAGGCCGTTGTGATCGTGCCGGGCAACTTTGTGCCTGATTACCGCGATGAGTGATCGACCAGCTCGCGCAGCGTATCGAGAAACAGCTTGAGCACCGGCGAGGCATCGTCCGCCCGATACGTCGCGTACAGCGGCACTTGCGGCAGCGCCGGGGTCAGGCGCCGGAACACCAGCCCGGCCGGAGCCAACTGCTCGATCGATGCGGGTAACAGCGCCACACCGAACCCGGCGCGGACCAGACTGAGCAAAGTCTGCACCTCGATCACCTGTTGGCGGATCTGCGGGGTGAACCCGGCTTGAATGCAGCACTGGTAGAGAAAATTGGCGAACCGCGACTGCTTCAATTCCAGCGCCACGAACGGTTCCTGCGCGAGGTCGGCGGGCGCCAGCACTTCGCGCCGGGCCAACGGGTGATCCGCCGGCATCACCACATGGATCGGCTCGTGGATCAGCAATTCATTGCGCAGCTGCGGGTCGTCATAACCGACGCGGAATACGCAGGCGTCGATGCGTTTTTCCTTCAACGCCTTGACCTGGGCCGCCGGGGTCATTTCATGCAGGCGCCAGGTGACCTGCGGATAGCGCTCGCGAAACAGATGCAGCGCTTTGGGCAGCACGCCAACCATCACCGAACTGATCATGCCGATTTCCAGCTCGCCGAGTTGTCCGCGCCCGGTCTGGCGGGTCAGGTCCAGCGCCCGCTCAAGTTGTTCGAACACCAGCGGCGCCTGCTCCTTGAGCATCTGCCCCGCCGCTGTCAGCTCGACCCGGTGATGACTGCGCTCGAACAGCGGCGTGCCCAACTCCTCCTCCAGCAAGCGAATCTGCTGGCTCAGCGGCGGCTGGCAGATGTGCAGCCGCTCGGCGGCGCGGCCGAAATGCAGCTCATCGGCCAGCGCCATGAAGTACCGCAGCAATCGCAGGTCCATGGCGGTTTACCCCAGGTTCAATGGCGTGGAACGCTGACGCACCCCGGTCAGGCTGAACAGCGCATTGGCAATCGCCGGGGCCACTGAAGGACTGCCAAGCTCTCCCACACCGCCCGGTTTGTCCGGCTGGCCATCGAGCACGAGGATGTCCACGGGCGGCATGTCTGACATGCGGGTGACGCGATAGTCGTGGAAGTTGCTCTGCACCACCCTGCCCTGCTGGATGTCGAGGCGGTCGAACAACGCATGGCCGAGGCCCCACATCAGCCCGCCGTAGATCTGTTCTTCGACCCCACCGGGCGACACCGCCAATCCGCAGTCGACCACACAGGTCAGCTTCTCGACCCGCGCCTTGCCGTCCACCTTCGCGACCCGCGCCACCACGGCGATGAAACTGGTGTAGCCCTGATTGGTGGCGATCCCCAGCGCCGTATCCGGCGGCAATTTCTGACCCCAACCAACGCGTTCGGCCGCCTGCTTCAGCACCGCGACATGCCGTGGTCGCTCCTGCATGTTGGCCAGCCTGAACGCCAGCGGATCTTCACCGGCCGCATGGGCCAGTTCATCCATGAAGCTTTCCACGGCGAACACGTTGGGAATGAAACTGACCGAGCGATACCAACCGCTGGGCACGTTGCTTTCGTGCTTGACCCAGTTCAGTTCCAGATGCGGCGGACGGTAGGCAAAGTCCCACGCGGTGATCGCTTCGGTGGTGCTGTAATCCATGTGATCCGGGCGCTCGAAATAGCCCGGCTCCCACTGCTCCGGCGAGGCCGGCGACACTGCATGCAGTTGCAGCGCCGTGAGTTTGCCTTGGGCATCCAGTGCACCCTTCACCCGATGAAGCGTGGCCGGGTGATTGAACAGCGCGTGCATTTCGTCTTCGCGGCTGTTGAGCAGTTTCACCGGCACGCCAGTCTTCTGCGCCAGATACGCGACCTCGAACAACCAGTATTTGGCTTCCCGCGCACCGAAGCTGCCGCCAGACACCAGCTCATGAATGGTGACCTTGTCCTTGGCGATGCCGCACACGGTTTGCGCCGCTTCCAGCGCCGACGAGGGCACCTGCACCCCGCCCCAATAAGTGATTGCCTTGTCCTTGACCTGCGCGGTGATGCAGATCGGTTCCAGCGGGTTTTGCGCCTTGTAGGGCATCGTGTAATCGGCTTCGAGCAGCTTCGCCGCACCCGGCCATTGTCCGGCGACATCGCCCTGGGCCATGGCTTTGACGGTTTGCGTTGCAGGGTCGCCGATCGCTGCGATCTGTGCCTTGGGCAGCTCGGTGCTGTCGAAGCCGGCCAGCGGGGAATCGCTCCACTGGATCGCCAGCAACTTGCGTCCCTGCTGCGCGGCCCAGAACGTTTCGGCCAGCACCGCGACACCTTCGAGGTTGCCGCCGAGCACGTCCGGACGTCCCGGAATCGCGATCACTTTGCGCACGCCCGGCACTTGCAGCGCAGCCGCTGAATCCACCGCGACAACCTTTGCGCCCACCACCGGCGCGCGCTGAATGACTGCCACCAGCATCCCCGGCAATTGCACGTCGATGCTGTACTTGAAACGCCCGCAAACCTTGGCCGCCGCATCGCGTTTGTGGCGAAGTTTGCCGATGTATTTGAACTGTGCCGGATCCTTCAGCGTGACGTTTACCGGTGCCGGCAGATGCGCCGCCGCGCCGGCCAGTTCGCCGTAGCCGAGGCTACGTTTGCTCGACGCGTGCACGACCCGGCCTTCTTCGGTGGAGCAGCTGTCGGGACTGACTTTCCACTGCTGCGCCGCCGCACTGATCAGCAACGCCCGGGCCGTGGCGCCGGCCATGCGCAGGCGATCGTATTCCAGCGACACACTGGTGCTGCCGCCGGTGGAGAAGACTTTCCAGACCGGATGAATGTAGGTTTCAAAGAACGGATCTTCCGGGGTGATGACCTGCACCGTCATCGGGTTCACATCCAGTTCCTCGGCCACGCACGCGGCCAGCGCCGTCTGGGTCCCGGTGCCGGAATCGTGCTTGTGCACCACCAGTTTCACCGTGCCGTCGGGCAGCACGCGCACCCAGGCGTTGGGTTCGAATTCAGCGGCCGAGGTTTTCGGTTCAGTCGCCGCCGTACCGGAAGGCAGGTACAGCGCAATCGCCAGGCCGGACGCCACCGTCACCGCCTGCTTGAGAAACACCCGGCGCGAGGGTTCATGAAGGGTTCCGTCGATGAGGCTCATCACGCCTCCTTCGGCGCATTCGCCGCACGTTTGATCGCTTTGTTGATGCGCCCGTAAGTGCCGCAGCGGCAGATATTCCCGGACATGGCGTTGCGGATCGAGTCGTCGTTGACCGGTGCTCCGGTGTTGAGCAGCGCGGCGGCGGACATGATCTGTCCGGATTGACAGTAGCCGCATTGCGGCACATCTTCGGCGACCCAGGCCAGTTGCAGCGGATGGCTTTCGCTGGGCGACAGGCCCTCGATGGTGGTGATGCTGTGGCCCGCGACGGCGGCCAGCGGCAACTGGCAGGAACGCACCGCAACGCCGTTCAGGTGCACGGTGCAGGCACCGCACAGGCCCATGCCGCAGCCGAACTTGGTGCCGGTGAGTTTCAGTTGATCACGCAACACCCATAACAAGGGCATGGAGGGGGACGCCTCATCCAGCTCGCGTCGTTCGCCGTTTACCGTGAATGCAATCATTGTCAGGCTCCAAAAGAGCGGCCCGTCTTTGTGCGGGCCTGGTGACCGATTATTGGAACCCCCGGCAACGCGCGGCCAGCGACGATTTCTGCCAACTGGTGTAAGCAGGACTAACAACATGTACAAGCGATACCCGTCGGTGCAGTCCATGAGTGCGTTCATCCATGCAGCGCGCAGCGGCAGTTTCTCCAGCGCCGCGCGCAAGCTCGACCTGACCCACAGCGCGATCAGCCAGCAGATCCGTGCCCTGGAAGAGTTCATCGGCCAGCCGCTGTTCGTGCGCGAAGGCGGCGGCAGCAACCTGACCGACGCCGGGCAGTTGTTTGCCAGTGTGTTGTCGGATGGTCTGGCGCAGATTGATCGGGCGTTGTCTTCGGTGAAGAACCGCAGCGTGGCCCAGCGTCTGACTCTCGACGTCGATAGCGAACTGGCGCAGAGCTGGCTCAATCCGCGCCTGCCACAACTGCTCGACGGCTTGCCGGATTACGAAGTGACGATCCTTTCGATGCCGCGCAGTGATCGCAGCACGTTCGAACGGGTGGACCTGTCGCTGCGTTATGGCTATGGCGACTGGGACGATTGCGAGATGACGCAGATTTGCGGGGATCGCGTATTGGCGGTGGCGTCCCCTGCGCTGCTGGAACGGCATGGTTTGCAGGTGCCGCTGAGCCCGGCGCAGATTCTTGAGTTGCCTTTGCTGGGGTATACGCGCAGGTCGTGGATTCCGTGGCTGGATGCTGCGGGTATGCCGGCGGTGGAGCCTGCTGCTCGCGTCGTATTTGATAACGCGGCGAATCTCATTGCGGCTGCCGAGGCGGGTGTCGGCGCAGGACTGGTGCGTGGATTATTGGCTGCCGATGCGTTGCGCAGCGGGCGGCTGGTGGCGTTGAACGAGGCGCAGATTGCGGCGCATTACAACCTGTATGCGGTGTGGCCGCATGGGCAGGTCGAGCGGGTGGCGCCTGTTGTTGAAGTGATCAAGCAGTTGGCCCTCCGAACACAATCCTGACGCCATCGTTGGCAAGCCCATATCGAACAGGTATCACCACCCCACCCAATTAATATTGTACGAACCCTCCCCCGCCTTCCAATACTCGCCTCAAGCAACCACCCACCCGGGCCGGATGCGAACAGGCGAGGGAATGCGCGAGTGCTGCGCATAGAAACGGCCGATTGCCCGGGACGTGGATGCTGTGAGCCGCAAGGCTCCCTTCCCCGCTATCAGGAGATCGACTTCAATGATCATCGATATCAGCTGCTATCCCACGGATCTCGTGGACCTCGCCTGGAGGCATGACGGTGACCCGTTCACCGGCGAGCGTCTGCTGGAGATGATGGATGGCCCGTACATGGTCAACGGCAAGCCTCGCCGCATCGACAAAGCCTTCATCCAGCCACCGCAGGGCAACACCATTTACACCTGGACCGACGGCGAACTGTCGGGCCGCGAATCCATCGACGCCTACATGGCCTACACCCTGAAAATGGTCCAGACCTACCCGGACCGTTTCATCGGCTGCTTCGTCTACAACCCGCGTTGCGGCGTGGAAAACGGCGTCGAGGCAATCGAGCGTTACGTGAAAGAGCACGGTTTCAAGATGGTGCAGATGCAGGCCAACATGCATGCCTACCGGCCTGACCGTGCGCTGGACTGGGTGCGCCCGGCCTTCGAGAAATGCGCCGAGCTGGGCATTCCGGTCAAGTTGCACACCGGCGACGGACCCTACAGCATCCCGTCGGAATGGGTGCCGATGATCAAGGAATTCCCCAACGTCGATTTCATCATGGCCCACTTCGGCGTGCAGACCGGCGGCGTCTATGTGTTCGAACCGATGCAGTGGGCGATGGAGCTGCCCAACGTCTACTGCGAGTCCGGCTGGTGCCTGCAATCGCGGATCGTCGAGTTCGCCAAAGTCCTGCCGACCCACAAAATCCTGTTCGGCACCGACACCCCGCCGAACGAACCGGGCATGTGGCTGCGCCTGCTCGAAGTGCTCTGCCATGAGCCGCCGCAGGGCCTGAACCTCGACGAGGACACCCTCGAAGACTACCTGGGCAACAACACCGCACGGATGATCGGCCTCGAGCCGTCCCCGCCGCCGCGTTCCGTTTCCGAAGCAGAGGCGCAACTCAAGCGCCCCGTCACCACCCAACTGGCCAGGAGCTGAACCGATGATCATCGACACCCATCTGCACCCCACCAATCTGGTCGACGAGGCCTGGCGCCACACCGGCGAACCGTTCACCGGCGAGCGCATGCTCAAGCTGATGGACGGCCCGTACATGATCAACGGCAAGCCGCGCCGGATCGACATGGGCTTCATCCAGCCGCCACCGGGCAACACCGGTTATCGCGACGGCAACCGCCGTGGCCGTGAGGGCGTGCGTGACTACATGTCGTACGTCGCCGAGCTGTGCGTGAAGTACCCGGACCGCTTCATCGGCAACTTCAACTTCAACCCGCGCTGGGGACCGGAAAACGGCGCGGCAGAGCTGGAATTCCACATCAAGGAATACGGCTTCAAGATGCTCAAGCTGCACGCCAACATGCACGGCTATCGCCCGGACCGGGCACTGGACTGGCTGCGTCCGGCGATGAAAGTCTGCGCCAAGTACAACATCGTGGTGCTGATCCATACCGGCGACGGTCCGTACACCATTCCGACGATGTTCTACCCGATCATCCGCGAGTTCCCGATGGTCAATTTCATCATCGGTCACTTCGGCATCCAGACCGGCGGCAACTACTCATTCGAGGCGTTCTGGATGGCGATGGACACGCCGAACGTGTACTGCGAATCCGGCTGGTGCTTCCAGTCGCGGATCGTCGAGTTCGCCAAGGAGCTGCCGCGCAACAAGATCGTGTTCGGCACCGACTCGCCGCCGAACGAACCGGGCATGTGGCTGCGCGAGCTGGAAGTGTTGTGCTCGCCGGCACCGCAGGGCCTGGGGATCGACGAAGATCACCTTGAGGATTACCTGGGCAACAACATCGCCCGGCTGTGCGGGATCGAACCGACCCCGCCGCCCAAGGACCTGGCCGAGGCGGACATTCGTCTGACCACGACCTATCTCTAAACAGGTTCTGACCCGGTTCCAACCCAGCCACACAGCGATTTTACAGGCGCGAAGATGACCCGGCGTTCGCTCGACCGGCAGGCCAACGGCTTGTCGATCGAACGCCACCCTCACCCCTGCGCGCCTGCTTTTTACGAGGTGAAACCATGACCCGTTCGACGCTCGGCGACTCTCAGGATTTTCACGTATTCATCGACGCCTATCGCCGCCAGTACCCGGACGATGTGCTGACCGTCACCCAACCTCTTTCTGCCGATCAGGACGTCACCGCCCTGGTCGATGCCCTCGCCGCCCAGGGCCGCGACCCGCTGCTGATCTGCGAACACGTCGGCAACCTCGGTGTGCCAGTGGCGACCAATCTGTTCGCCTCCCGTCAACGTATCGCCCGGCTGTTCGGTGTCGGCGCCGCGCAATTGCACGAAACCTTCCAGACCCGCGCCAACCAGCCAATCCCGCCGCGCTACGTCGAAACCGGCCCGGTGCTCGACGAAGTCTTCGAGGGCGAAGCACTGGACCTGGCGCTGCTGCCGATGCTCAAGCATTTCGACAGTGATCGCGGTCCGTACATCACCAACGCAATCATCATCGCCGAGGACCCGCAGACCGGCATCGCCAACATGAGCTACCACCGCTCGATGCGCCACGCCCGTCAGGCCTTAGCCACCAGCCTGCACTCGCGCGGGCACCTTTGGCGGATGTTGCAGACCGCCCGTGAACGCGGCGAAGAATTGCGCGTGGCCATGGTGGTCGGCGCGCACCCGCTGTTCATGCTCGCCGCCGCTGCACGCCTGCCCTATGGCAGCGATGAACGCGCGGTGGCCGGCGGGCTGTTCGGTGCGCCGCTGGAACTGGTCAAGACCCCGCGCTACGGCATCGGTGTGCCAGCGTATGCGGAGTTTGTACTGGAAGGCGCAATAGACCCGGCGGCCTATGCCGAAGAAGGCCCGTTCGGCGAGTTCAGCGGCTATTCCTCGGATCGCTCGACCAATAACGTGCTGCGCGTCGACACCCTGTTACGGCGCAAGGACGCCTGGCTGGTGGACGTGATGGGCGGGCGCTACGCCGAACACCTGACCCTGGCGCGGCTGCCCCGTGAAGCGGAAATGAGCGAGAAGCTCAAGGCACGTTTCCCCGCCGTCACCGCCGTGCATTACCCGAACTCCGGCACGCATTTTCATTGCTACGTGGCGCTGGATCAGAGCCGCGACGGCGAGGCCCGGCAGATCATGCTGGCCCTGCTCGGCTGGGATCCGTACCTGAAAACCGTGATCGCGGTGGACAGCGATATCGACCTCACCGACGACAGCCAGGTGCTGTGGGCACTGGCCACGCATTTCCAACCGCACCTGGATATTTTCACGATCGACGGTTTGCCCGGCAGCCCGCTGGACCCGTCGTCCTCGGTCAATGGCACCACGTCGCGCATGGGGCTGGACGCCACGCGTGGCTCCGGGTTCGACGGGATCAAGGCGCAGCTCGATCAGGACGTGCTCGAACGCGCGCGGCACCTGCTTGAAGGTCTGCCATCTTGAACCGCCAGCGGATGGTAGTCGGCATCAGCGGCGCGTCCGGGTTCATCTACGGCGTGCGCCTGCTGGAGTTGCTGGCCGAGCTGAACATCGAAAGCCACCTGATCATCAGCCGCGCCGCGCTGCTGACCATGGCTCACGAAACCGACTACAAACTGGCGGACGTCACCGCCCTCGCCAGCCATTACCACCGCGCTGATGACGTGGCTGCCGGGATCGCCAGCGGTTCGTTCCGCTGCCTGGGCATGGTGGTTGCGCCCTGTTCAATGAGGACGCTGGCGGAGATCGCCACCGGCACCTCATCGGGGCTGATCGGCCGCGCCGCCGACGTCACCCTCAAGGAACGCCGCACCCTGGTGCTGATGGCCCGCGAAACGCCGCTGACCCTCGCCCACCTGCGCAACATGACCGCCGTCACCGAGATGGGCGGGATCATCGCCCCGCCGGTGCCGGCCTTCTATGCCCGCCCCGACAGCCTGGCGCAAATGGTCGACCACAGCCTCGGCCGCGTCCTTGACCTGTTCGGCCTCGACGCCGGCACCGCACTGCGCTGGGGTGAAACCCCGGCCTCCAGACAAAATCAGCCTCACTCCCCTTCATCGTGCACCGGTCTGTCACTACCAAGGAGCCTCACATGAACACCCCCTTCAACGCCCCGACCCCGAACACCAAAATCCCGGTCACCATCCTCACCGGATTCCTCGGTGCCGGCAAAACCACCCTGCTCAATTACATCCTCAAGGAGAACCACGGCCGCAAGATCGCGGTGATCGAAAACGAGTTCGGCGAAGTCGGCATCGACGGCGATCTGGTGCTCAGCTCAGAGACCGAAGAGATCTACGAAATGGTCAACGGCTGCGTCTGTTGCACCGCCGAAGTCCGCGAGGATCTGGTGCGCATCGTCCGCGAACTGGTGGCACGCCCGGTGCGGCTCGACCACATCCTGATCGAGACCAGTGGTCTGGCCGACCCGTACCCGGTGGCCCAGAGCTTCTTCATCAACGACCCGATCGCCGAGGAAGTCGAACTCGACGCCATCGTGACCATGGTCGATGCCAAGCACATCGCCCAGCACCTGGAAGACCTGCAACTGGACGGCGTCGACAATCAGGCGGTGGATCAGATCGTCTGCGCCGACCGCATCGTGATCAACAAGGTTGATCTGGTCAGTTCCGAAGAGGTGGAAACCCTGCGCGGCCAGATCCGGGGATTGAATGCCACGGCGGATCTGGTGACCTCCACTCACGCTCAGATCGACCTGTCGAAGATCCTCGGCATCGGCGCCTTCGAATGCACGCAGAAGCTGATGGAAATCGGTGCGGATCAGCACGATCACGATCACCACGACCATGACCATCACGCTGAAGAGCCCGATCACGAGCACGACCCGAGCGTGTCTTCGGTGGGCATCGCCGTGGACGGTGCCGTCAACCTGATGGCGTTCCACCGCTGGATCAGCGAACTGCGCAGCGCCCAGGCCGACAACCTGTACCGCATGAAAGGCGTGCTGGCGGTGGCCAACGAAGACCAGCGCTACGTGCTGCAAGGCGTGCACAGCCTGGTGGAGTTCCGCGCCTCGACCGCGTGGGGCACCGAGCCGCGCTCGAGCAAGATCGTGTTCATCGGCCGCGACCTGGATCGGGCGGCGCTGAATCAGGGCTTCGCCGCCTGCCTGGCCGGCTGAAACCCGGCATCGGAGCCGGTGGATGGCGGTTCCGGTCACACAGAACGAATACCCCTCTGTACCGAATAACAACAGCTAGAGGTGATTCCCCATGTCGTCAGCCAGTTCCTCCTCCACCGTCCACCCTGTCGACCGCGTCCTGCCGGTGCGACAGATGCTCACCCTCGGCCTGCAGCACATGGCCGTCTCGTACATCGGCGCCATCGCCGTGCCGTTGATTGTCGCCAGTGCCCTGAAGATGTCCCACGCCGACACGGTGGTGCTGATCAGCACCACGCTGTTCTGCTCGGGCATCGCCACCCTGTTGCAGACCGTCGGTTTCTGGAAGTTCGGCGTGCGCCTGCCGATTCTGCAAGGCGTGGCGTTCAGCAGCGTCGGCCCGGTGATCGCCATCGGCAGCAACCCGGAGGTGGGATTCGCCGGGGTCTGCGGGGCGGTGATCGGCGCAGGGATTTTCACCCTGCTGATGGCGCCGTTCGTGGGCCGCTTGCGACGGTTTTTTCCGCCGGTAGTCACCGGTTGTATCGTCACGGTGATCGGTTTGCAGCTGTTCCCGATTGCCTATGAGTGGGTCGGCGGCGGGCGCAACGCGAGCAATTTCGGCGCTCCGGCCTTTCTCGCCGTGGCGGTGGTGGTGCTGCTGACGATCCTGCTGGTCAACCGCTATGGCAGCCCATTGCTGCGCAACATGGCGGTGCTGGTGGGGATGCTGGTGGGTGCCGGTCTGGCTTACGGCCTGGGCATGGGCAACTTTCACAGCGTCGAGGACGCGCCCTGGCTGACCGTGCCCTACCCGTTCTACTTCGGCCTGCCGACCTTCAGCCTGATCCCCATCGCCACCATGGTCGTGGTGATGATCGTGCAGATGGTCGAATCCATGGGGCTGTTTGTGGCCATTGGAGACATTGTCGACAAACCGGTAGACGACAAACAGGTGATCAACGGCCTGCGCGCCAACGGCCTGGCCAGCACCATCGCCGGGATGTTCGCCGCGTTTCCGTTCATTGCCTTCATGGAGAACGTCGGGCTGGTGATCCTGACCGGCGTGCGCAGCCGCTGGGTCGTGGCGATCAGCGGCCTGCTGATGTGCTCGATTGCCTTGGTGCCGAAGGCCGGGGCGATCATCGCCTCGATGCCAACCGCCGCGCTGGGTGGTGCCGGCATCGCGATGTTCGGCGTGGTCGCGGCGGCCGGCATCCAGACCCTGGCCAAGGTCGATTACGAGCGCAATCGCTACAACGTGCTGATCGTCGGTTTCACCATCGCCGCCGCCCTGGTGCCGGTGCTCGCCCCGACCCTGTTCAAACAACTGCCCGAGTGGTCACAGCCGTTCCTGCACAGCAGCGTGGTCATCGCCTGCCTGGTGTCGGTGCTGCTCAACGCGGCGCTCAACGGCGTCAGCGTGCCAGAAACCACACCCGGCAAATCCGCCTCGCACATCCTCTGACTGGAGCTGCCCATGACTCAACTTCAAAACATCCTGATCAAGCACCCGGTGGCGGTGATGACCGGCCTGCGCGGCCCCCGTGCCCGGGCCGGCGCCGTGGACATCCGCGTGGTCAACGGCCGGATCGCGGAGATGGCCGCCAACCTTGAGCCGCAACCCGGTGAACGAGTGATCGACGCGCGAAATTCGGTGGTCTACCCGGGCTGGATCAACACCCACCATCACCTGTTCCAGAACCTGCTCAAAGCCGTGCCCGAAGGCTTGAACCAGGATCTGCAAGGCTGGCTGGCGAGCGTGCCCTATCCGCGCCTGAATCGCTTTACCCCGCAACTGGCGCGGATCGCCGCACGGCTGGGAATGGTCGAGTTGCTGCTGTCCGGCGTCACCACCTGCGCTGATCACCATTACCTCTACCACGCCCACGGCAGCACCGAGACCGGCGACTTGCTGTTCGACCTTGCCGAAGAGTTCGGCCTGCGTTTCGTACTATGCCGTGGCGGTGCGCTGGAGTCGGCGAGCGCGCATCCGGGCTTCTCGAAAACCGCGCTGCAACCGGAATCCCTGGAACAAATGGTCGGCGATATCGAACGGCTGAAATCGCGCTACCACCAGGACACCCCGGATGCCTTGCGCCGGGTGGTCGTAGCGCCGACCACACCGACCTTCTCGCTGCCGCCAACGCTGCTGCGCGAACTGGCGCACACCGCCCGGGGCATGGGACTGCGTCTGCATACGCACCTGTCGGAAACCCAGAACTACGTGAACTTCTGCCGCGACAAGTACAACTGCCTGCCGGTGGAATTCGTCGCCGAACACGAATGGCTCGGCCCGGACGTCTGGTTCGCCCACGCGGTGCACCTGCAACCGGGTGAGATCCGCATGCTCGCCCAGACCGGCACCGGCGTCTCCCACTGCCCCGTCAGCAACGCCCGGCTGGGCAGCGGCGTCGCGCCGATTCCGCAGATGTACGAGGCCGGCGTGCCGATCTCCCTCGGCGTCGACGGCGTCGCCTCCAACGAGTCCGGGAGCATGGTCGGCGAAGCCAACACCGCCTGGCTGATCCACCGCGCCGAACAAGGCGCCTCGGCCACCACCGCCGAAGACGTCATCCACTGGGGCACGGCCGGCGGCGCGCAAGTGCTCGGGCTCGGCGCGGTCGGCACACTGGAAGTGGGTCAAGCGGCGGACCTGGTGATCTACAGCCTTGACCATCCTCGGTTCTATGGTTTCCACGACAGCGCCGTCGCAACGGTCGTTGCGGGTGAGCCGATTGCCGTGAAATACAGCCTGGTGGGCGGGCGGATCGTCGTCGACAACGGAGTAATTCCGGGGCTGGATATCGAGCGGATGCGGGCCGAGGCCTGGGAGGGTGTACAGGCGATGATGAAGGTCGACGATTGATGCATCACCCGGTGGGAGCGGCGGTGCGACGATTGGTCTCGTCAGCTCTCATCGGCGGCATTCGCGACTTCCGGCTTTCTCGACTAACGTTAGTACCTCATCGGATTGAGCCCCTGCCAGCTACACCGGGCTCTTGATCAAGGAGAGACTGATGACATCCAACCGCCTCATCGAACAGACCTATCGCACCTGGTCCAGCCCCATTCTGCTGGAGCTGAAAAAGCGCGAGCACCAGATGGCGCCAGCCGAACGCCAGGCGCTTGAGAATGTGCTGGTGGAAAGACGATTGCTGGACGTTGGCAACCCGAATGGCGTTGAACGACGAAAAGGCGCGGCGAGTAAAACCGACAATCCCGGGTAATCACTTCACCCGCCTGAGTTTGCGTTCAGCCCCAGGCTCAGTAGCTCCTTGCGCAAGATCGAGGGCTTTCGAACCGCCAATCCAGCCTGCCATTCCATCGGCAGCAAACGACTCAACTTCTGCTGGCTGACCACGGGTTCGGCCAGCAAACAACTTTTGCGTTGGCTGATGCAGATGACGTTCAGCAACCAGTCATCACCCTGCCCGTCCATCCAGCGGCAAATCTCGCTGCGATACTTCTCGATCAGCGCGTCGGCGTCCCACACGGTCATCTGCGCGAAAACCTCGGGCAACCGGCTCTCGGGTTTCATGCGTTTGAGATCGGCGGCCAACGCAGCAGAAATCTCTGATTCGATGGCCGCCTGACATTCGAGGAAGTATTGCCCAGGCCAGTCCGCCGTGAGCTTCCCGTGTGGCGCGAGTTCGGCGTAGGCATCGATGTCCGCCGTTGTGGTCATCTGCCCGGTGAAATTCAGCGTGTTGTCCAGAATCGCCGTGGCCAGCAGCGCGGCGCTTTGTTCGCTGATCCTTGGCACCAAGCCTGCGGCTTTCCAGCGCTGAAACACCTGAGTCGCTGCCGCGCCGATCGGGCGGATGTCGGCGGCCGATCCAAGTGTCTGTGCCCAATGGTCTTCGAAGCCCGGATGATGGTCGATGACTTCCACCACCCGATCGAGCGCGACCATCGGGTCGAAATGGTGGTAATCGGAGACGTCGACCAGAATGAACTGATCGTTGGAGGTCGGGTGGTAGTCGTGCAGCACCGCGCCCCAGCCGAGCACGGTGTTCGAAACGCTGGCGTTGGTTTTTGCGCTACTGACGGCGCGGGCGGGAATGCCTTGCAGGTTGAGCAGTTCTGCGTAGGCGATGCAGCAGGCGTAGGCGTCGATGTCCAGATACGCCGAGCCTGAGGTGATGACTTTGATGGGCGACATTGCGCGTCCCTGACTTCCTTTTCAGGGGCGGCAACGTCGCACGAACAGATGACAGTTTGAAGTCAGGCGGCGCGCTGCCCTCCCGCCACCGCCACCGCCGCCGAAGCCGCCAGCATCGCCCGCAGCAACACCGCACAGCCGGCCGCCAGGTCGTCCGGCGCGGCGTTTTCGATTTCGTTGTGGCTGATGCCACCTTCGCACGGCACGAAGATCATCCCGGCCGGGCCGAGCTCGGCGAGGAAGATTGCGTCATGGCCGGCGCCGCTGACGATGTCCATGTGCGACAGGCCCAGACCTTTGGCGGCGCCACGCACGGCTTCGACGCAGCCTTTTTCGAAGTACAGCGGCGGGAAGTCGGCGGTCGGGGTCAGTTCATAGGTCAGGCCGTGTTCTTCGCACGTCGCTTCGATGACTTGTTTCACCTCGCTGATCATCGAGTCGAGACGTGCCGGTTCCAGATGCCGGAAGTCGAGGGTCATGCGCACTTCGCCGGGAATGACGTTGCGCGAGCCCGGATAGGCTTGCAGGCAACCGACCGTGCCGCAGGCGTGAGGTTGGTGGCCGAGCGCCGCGCGGTTGACCGCGCCGACGATGACCGAGGCTCCGACCAATGCATCCTTGCGCAGGTGCATCGGGGTCGGGCCGGCGTGGGCTTCGACGCCGCGCAGTTTCAGGTCGAACCACTTCTGGCCCAATGCGCCGAGCACCACGCCGATGGTTTTCTGCTCGTCTTCAAGGATCGGTCCTTGTTCGATGTGTGCTTCGAAGTAGGCGCCGACCTTGTGTCCGCTGACCTTGCGCGGTCCGGCGTAGCCAATGGCGTTCAGCGCTTCACCAACGGTCACACCGTCGGCATCGACCTTGGCCAGGGTTTCTTCGAGGGTGAACTTTTCCGCGAACACGCCAGAGCCCATCATGCACGGGGCGAAGCGCGAGCCCTCTTCGTTGGTCCAGACCACCACTTCCAGCGGCGCCTCGGTTTCCACGCCCAGGTCATTGAGGGTGCGCAACACTTCGACCCCGGCCAGCACGCCAAAGCAGCCGTCAAACTTGCCGCCGGTGGGCTGGGTGTCGATGTGGCTGCCGGTCATCACCGGCGGCAGGTTCGGATTGCGGCCGGGGCGACGGGCGAAGATGTTGCCGACTTCATCGACCGTGACGCTGCAACCGGCGTCCTTGCACCACTGCACGAACAGGTCGCGGGCCTGGCGGTCGAGGTCCGTCAGGGCCAGGCGACAGACTCCGCCCTTGACCGTGGCGCCGAGTTTGGCCAGCTCCATGAGCGACGCCCACAAGCGGTCGCGGTTGATGTGCTGATGGGTCGATTGCAGAACGTCTACGGCTGCGTTCATGGGGATCTCCTCAGGCAGTTCTTATGGGAATTACAACGGCGATTTGACGACCACCGGGTTGGTCCGCATCGCGCACAACCCGTAATAGATCAATCCGCCCAGCGCCGAGCCGGTGAACCAGCCGTAGCTGTAAAACCAGCTGAATGCGCTGCTGCCCAGCGACAACAGGGTCAGCACCACCGGCACGCCGAACGCGATGAACCCGGCCCAGTTCCACGCGGGATAGATGTCGTCGCGGTACAGGCCGGCCAGATCCAGTTGCTGTTTCTTGATCAGGAAATAGTCCACCACCATGATCCCGGCGATCGGCCCGAGCAGGCTGGAATAGCCCAGTAGCCAGTTGGAATACACGGTTTCCAGGCTGACATCGGAGACGATCAGCCCGAGCTTTTTCAGCAGCTCATGGCCCATCAGCGCCAGCCCGACGAACCCGGTGAGGATCACCGCCTTGGTGCGGTTGATCACCTTGGGCGCGATGTTCTGGAAGTCGTTGGTTGGTGAAACGATATTGGCGGCGGTGTTGGTCGACAGCGTGGCGATGATGATCAGCGCCATGGCCACCGCGACCCACACCGGGCTCTGGATATGGCCGATCAAAGTCACCGGATCGGAGACGCTGACACCCACCAGTTTCACCGAGGCGGCGGTCATCACCACACCCAGTGCAGCGAACAGGAACATGGTCAGCGGCAGGCCGAAAATCTGCCCGAGGATCTGATCCTTCTGGCTGCGGGCATATCGGCTGAAATCGGGAATATTCAGCGACAGGGTGGCCCAGAAGCCGACCATCGCTGTCAGCCCGGCGGCGAAGTAGCTGACTACGCTCGCGCCCTCGGGCCGCTTCGGCGGAATCGCCAGCAACTCGGTCATCGACACATTGGGCATGGCCCACACTAGCAACCCGATGCCGACCGCCACCAGCAGCGGTGCCGACAGGGTTTCCAGCCATTTGATCGACTCGGCGCCCCGGATCACCACCCACAGGTTCAACGCCCAGAAGATCATGAAACCGATCACCTCCCCCGTCCCACCAAGGGATTTCCAGCCCTCGAAAATCGAGCCGAGAAACAGGTGAATCGCCAACCCGCCGAACATGGTCTGGATGCCGAACCAGCCGCAAGCCACCAGCGCCCGGATCAGGCACGGCACGTTGGAGCCGAGAATCCCGAACGACGAACGCAGCAACACGGGAAACGGAATCCCGTACTTGGTGCCGGGAAACGCATTGAGCGTGAGAGGAATCAGGACGATGACGTTGGCAAACAAAATCGCCAGCAAGGCTTCACCGACGGTCAGACCAAAGTACGCGGTGAGCACCCCGCCGAGGGTGTAGGTCGGCACGCAGATCGACATGCCGATCCATAACGCGGTGATGTGCCATTTGTTCCAGGTTCGTTCGCGCACCTTGGTCGGTGCCATGTCGTGGTTGTAACGGGGACTGTCGAGGACGTCGCTGCCGGCTTCGAGTTCGAACAAGCCGTCGCGCTCGATCACTTGCGATCTGTTCTGTTGCATGGCCGCTCCACTGTTCTTCTGATTTTTTTTTGCTCATCAGACGGCTGCACATACAGGTGCGAGCCGGGCGATGGCCGGAGGAACTGACAACTTTCATGCACCGGCCATGGTGTCAGCGGCGGCATCAATAAACGTGCCGGGTGCCCCGCTTGCGCATCGGGCCGTGCTTTTAAAACTTTGTAACTGACTGATGTTGATCAGTTTTAATTATTTACCTTATGAGGCCGCGAAAACTTGACTGAACACTCAGGCTAAATGCCAGGCAAGTTGTCCGAACTGTCAGGACTCAATCTGGTGCACTGCACTTTTTTTCGTCGTGGGCGATCAACCGCAGCTCAACTTCAAGCGGCTGATTTCACATAGGAAATCTTGCTCATATTTCCAACCTGTCAAGTGCGTCAAAATGGTGAAGCGCCTCACCATTTTGGTGATTTCGTATTTTTATCGTTATTTATCAACAATTTAAAACTGTCATAAGCTTATAAAAAATAATCTTGATCAATTGCTGAACTGCGACTAGCGTCTATTCCTGACAGTGCTGACAAGATTAAGCATTCGGCGCTGCAAACAATAAAACACTAGAACCGGCACAAGTCGGTCATGCCTGCGAGGAACTCGGAATGTCTCTGTTGATCCGTGGCGCCACCGTTGTTACCCATGATGAAAGTTATCGCGCCGATGTCTATTGCGCTGACGGCGTGATCAAAGCCATTGGTGAAAACCTGGATATTCCCGCCGGCGCCGAAGTGCTCGACGGCAGCGGCCAATACCTGATGCCCGGCGGCATCGATCCACACACCCACATGCAACTCCCGTTCATGGGCACCGTGGCCAGCGAAGACTTCTACAGCGGCACCGCCGCAGGCCTGGCCGGCGGTACCACGTCGATCATCGACTTCGTAATTCCCAATCCGCAGCAGTCGCTGCTCGAAGCCTTTCATCAGTGGCGTGGCTGGGCGGAGAAGTCCGCGTCGGACTACGGTTTCCACGTCGCGATCACCTGGTGGAGCGAGCAAGTCCGCGAGGAAATGGCCGAACTGGTCAGCCATCACGGGATCAACAGCTTCAAGCATTTCATGGCCTACAAGAACGCGATCATGGCCGCCGACGACACGCTGGTGGCGAGTTTTGAACGCTGCCTGGAACTCGGCGCCGTGCCGACCGTGCACGCGGAAAACGGCGAGCTGGTCTATCACCTGCAGCGCAAGTTGATGGCCCAGGGCATCACCGGGCCGGAAGCGCACCCGCTGTCGCGGCCATCGCAGGTCGAAGGGGAAGCCGCGAGCCGGGCGATCCGCATCGCTGAAACCATCGGCACACCGCTGTACCTGGTACACGTCTCGACCAAGGAAGCCCTCGACGAAATCACCTACGCCCGCAGCAAAGGCCAACCGGTCTACGGCGAGGTGTTGGCCGGACATCTGTTGCTGGACGATAGCGTCTACCAGCACCCGGACTGGCAGACCGCCGCCGGTTACGTGATGAGCCCGCCGTTCCGTCCGCGCGGGCATCAGGATGCGCTGTGGCATGGTTTGCAAAGCGGCAATCTGCACACCACCGCCACCGACCATTGCTGTTTCTGCGCCGAGCAGAAAGCCGCCGGGCGCGATGATTTCAGCAAGATCCCCAATGGCACCGCCGGAATCGAAGACCGCATGGCGGTGTTGTGGGATGAAGGGGTAAATACCGGGCGGTTGTCGATGCAGGACTTCGTCGCCCTCACCTCCACCAACACCGCGAAAATCTTCAATCTCTATCCGCGCAAGGGTGCGATCCGCGTCGGCGCCGATGCCGACCTGGTGCTGTGGGACCCGCATGGCACCCGCACCATCTCCGCCAAGACCCACCATCAGCAGGTGGACTTCAACATCTTCGAAGGCAAGACCGTGACCGGTGTGCCAAGCCATACCGTCAGCCAGGGGAAATTGGTCTGGGCTGATGGCGACTTGCGCGCCGAGCGCGGGGCGGGCCGGTATATCGAACGGCCGGCGTATCCGGCGGTGTTTGATTTGCTGAGCAAACGGGCGGAATTGCATCGCCCGGTTCCCGTGAAACGCTGATCCCAGGATTACCGATGATCGTTCCCACGTCGAGGCGTCGAACCGTCTGCGTGGGAATGCCTCAAGGGACGCTCTGCGTCCAGTGACGCGGAGCGTCACGGCTGCATTCCCACGCGGAGCGTGGGAACGATCAACACAGACAACACAAAAAACCACTGCCCGACAGAGGCAGAAAACCTCAAATAACCGTGAGGCAAAAAACCGTGATCGAGACCCTGAATCATCTCCCGCACCCGCACGAAAGTGCGGCCGCCCTCGCCGGCCATTTCACCGATCTGGCGCCACCGCTCAACGACCGTCAGGCGCATCTGGAAGCCTCGCGCTGCCTGTATTGCTACGACGCGCCGTGCGTGAATGCCTGCCCGAGCGAGATCGACATTCCGTCGTTCATCCGCAACATCCATCAGGACAACGTGCCGGGCGCCGCGCAGAAAATCCTCTCGGCGAACATCCTCGGTGGCAGTTGCGCCCGAGTCTGTCCGACCGAAATCCTCTGCCAGCAAGCCTGCGTGCGCAACAACGCCCACGAATGCGCGCCGGTGCTGATCGGCCTGCTGCAACGCTACGCCGTGGACAACGCGCACTTCACCGAGCACCCGTTCCAGCGCGCCGCCGCCACCGGTAAACGCATCGCCGTGGTCGGTGCCGGCCCGGCGGGTTTGTCCTGTGCTCATCGCAGTGCGATGCACGGGCATGACGTGGTGATTTTCGAAGCGCGGGAGAAGGCTGGCGGACTCAACGAATACGGAATCGCCAAGTACAAACTGGTCGACGACTACGCCCAGAAAGAGCTGGAGTTCCTCCTGCAGATCGGCGGCATCGAAATCCGTCACGGCCAGAAACTCGGTGAGAATCTGACCCTCAGCGAACTGCACCAACAATTCGACGCGGTGTTCCTCGGCCTCGGCCTGAACGCCAGCAAGCAACTCGGCCTGGCCCACGAAGACGCACCCGGCCTGCTCGCCGCCACCGACTACATCCGCGAACTGCGCCAGGCCGATGACCTGTCGCAACTGCCGCTGGCCGAGCACTGCATCGTCCTCGGCGCCGGCAATACGGCTATCGACATGGCCGTGCAAATGGCCCGTCTTGGCGCCCGCGACGTCAATCTGGTCTATCGCCGTGGCGCGGCGGACATGGGCGCCACCGGCCATGAGCAGGACATTGCCAAGGCCAATCAGGTTCGACTGCTGACCTGGGCGCAACCGGACGAAGTGCTGCTCGACGCTCAGGGCAAGGTGCGCGGCATGCGCTTCGCCCGTACGCATCTGGTGGAAGGTCGCCTGCAAACCACTGGCGAGACGTTCGAACTGGCCGCCGATGCGATCTTCAAAGCCATCGGCCAGGCCTTCGACGGCAGCGCCCTCGCCGACCCGCTGGCCCGCGAACTCAAACGTCAGGGCGAACGGATTCAGGTCGATGAAAACCTGCGCACCAGCATCCCCGGCGTGTATGCCGGCGGTGACTGCACCAGTCTCGATCAGGATCTGACCGTGCAAGCGGTGCAACACGGCAAGCGCGCCGCCGAGGCGATCAACGCTCAACTGATGCTTAATGTGGAGGCTGCGTAAATGGCCGATCTCTCGATTGTCTTCGCCGGCATCAAAGCCCCCAATCCGTTCTGGCTGGCCTCCGCGCCGCCGACCGACAAGGCCTACAACGTGGTGCGCGCTTTCGAGGCCGGCTGGGGCGGTGTGGTCTGGAAAACCCTGGGGGAAGACCCGGCGGCGGTCAATGTGTCGTCGCGTTATTCGGCGCATTACGGCAACAACCGCGAAGTGCTGGGCATCAACAACATCGAACTGATCACCGACCGCTCGCTGGAAATCAACCTGCGGGAAATCACCCAGGTGAAAAAGGACTGGCCGGATCGCGCGCTGATCGTGTCGCTGATGGTGCCGTGCGTTGAGGAGTCGTGGAAACACATCCTGCCGCTGGTGGAAGCCACCGGCGCCGACGGCATCGAGCTGAACTTCGGTTGCCCCCACGGCATGCCTGAACGCGGGATGGGCGCGGCGGTCGGTCAAGTGCCGGAGTACGTCGAGCAGGTCACGCGCTGGTGCAAGACCTATTGCTCGCTGCCGGTGATCGTCAAGCTCACGCCGAACATCACCGACATCCGCGTCGCCGCCCGCGCCGCACACCGGGGTGGCGCCGATGCGGTGTCGCTGATCAACACCATCAACTCGATCACCAGCGTCGACCTCGAACACATGGTCGCCCTGCCCACCGTCGGCAGCAAAAGCACCCACGGCGGTTACTGCGGCTCGGCGGTCAAACCGATAGCGCTGAACATGGTCGCGGAAATCGCCCGTGATCCGCAGACTCAAGGCCTGCCGATCTGCGGCATCGGTGGCATTGGCAGCTGGCGCGATGCGGCGGAGTTCATTGCACTGGGCAGCGGTGCGGTGCAGGTGTGCACGGCGGCGATGCTCCACGGGTTCCGGATTGTCGATGAGATGAAGGATGGCTTGTCGCGGTGGATGGACAGTCAGGGCTACGCCAGCATCGCCGAGTTCTCCGGGCGTGCGGTGGGCAATACGACCGACTGGAAGTACCTGGACATCAACTATCAGGTCATCGCGAAGATCGATCAGGAGGCGTGTATCGGTTGCGGGCGGTGCCACATTGCCTGCGAAGACACGTCACACCAGGCGATCAGCAGCCTGAAACAGGCCGATGGCACGCACACCTATGAAGTGATCGATGATGAGTGTGTGGGGTGCAATCTGTGTCAGATCACCTGCCCGGTGGCGGACTGCATCGAGATGGTGCCGATGGAGACGGGCAAGCCGTTTCTGGACTGGAATCATGATCCGCGGAATCCGTATCACGTCAGCCCTTGAATGATCGTTCCCACGTCGAGGCGTCGAACCGTCCGCGTGGGAATGCAGCCATGGATGCTCTGCGTCCGCTTCAGAGCATGACGCAGAGCGTCACCGGATGCGTTCCCACGCAGAGCGTGGGAACGATCAGTTACGGCTCCAACCCGATCCCCCGCAAAATCACACTCGTCACCGTCTGCACCGCCCGCTCGAACTGCATGTCCGACAACGGCTGATGCTCATTCAGAATGTTCACCTGGTGATCGAAGTCGGCATAGTGCTGGGTCGACGCCCAGATCATGTACAGCAAACTCGACGGTTCCACCGGCAGAATCCGCTTGTCCTCCACCCACTGCCGAATCTTCGCCTCTTTCATCTTCGCCCAGTCGTACAGGCTGACATCCAGCGCCTCGCCCAGGGTCGGTGCGCCGTGGATGATTTCGTTGGCCCAGACTTTCGAGCCGTAGGGTCGACTGCGCGAGTGGTTCATCTTGGCGCGGATGTAGCTGCTGAGCACCACGCGCGGATCATCGAACATCTCGAAGCACAGCGCGTCCTGCTTCCACACTTCCAGCAGGTCGAACAGCACCGCGCTGTACAGCTCGCTCTTGGTGCTGAAGTAATAATGCAGGTTGGAACGCGGCAATTGCACTTCGGCGGCGATGTCGGCCATGGCGGTGCCACCGAAGCCTTTTTCGGCGAACACCTTTTCCGCCGCCAGCAGGATCTTGTCGACGTTGCTGCGGCGGATTTCGATCTTGTGATTGCCCATGAGGGCTCCCTGAAGACAACGTTGTTGAAGACTAGCATCCGCTCTGGGCAAGGGGCGACAGCCGAGAACGATTCTTCACACACCCGAGCATTTTTCTGGTTTAGGATCGCCACCCGCCTCCTTGTCTCACCTCAAGGCAACGTGCACGGCACACCCTATACTGTCCGCCGTCACTCACTGAAAAGGGATTGCCCATGAAGCTGAAAAACCTGTTCACCGCCGGCGCGCTGCTCGCCTCGCTGGTCGTCACGTCCCAGGCCTTCGCCCACGCGCATCTGAAAAGCCAGACCCCGGCCGCCGACAGCACCGTCGCCGCGCCTGCGGACCTGCGTCTGGTGTTTTCCGAAGGCGTCGAAGCCAGCTTCACCAAAGTCATCGTGACCCACAATGGCGCGCCCGTGAAGGTCAAACCGCTGACCACCGAAGGCGACAAGAAAACCCTGATCGTCACGCCCGAAGCACCATTGACCGCTGGCGAATACAAGGTCGAATGGCACGCGGTGTCGGTCGACACGCACAAGAGCGAAGGCGCCTATCAGTTCAAGGTTGGCCAGTAATTCATGAGTGAAGCGCTGGTGTTGTGCCGGTTCCTGCATTTCATCGTGGTGTTGATGCTGTTCGGGGCCTGGCTGTTCCGGCCTCTGCTGCTCAAGGGTGAAGCGCCGGCACTGGATCGGCACCTGGCGCGGCTGGCCCGTTGTCTGGCGGCGGTTGCGCTGGCCAGCGGTGTTGCCTGGGCGTTGCTGATCACCGCGAGCATGGCCGGTTCAGCCGCTGCGGCGTTCGATCCGGACACCGTCGAATTGGTGCTGGGTCGCACGTTTTTCGGTCAGGTCTGGCGCTGGCATCTGCTGATCAATGCACTGCTATTGGCGTTGCTGTTAACTCCGTGGCGATCGATCCGGCCATTGCGGCTGGGCCTGAGCGCGTTGCTGCTGATGACCCTCGCCCCGGTCGGTCACGGGGCCATGCTCGACGGCTTCAGCGGCCAGATGCTGATCCTCAATCAGGTGGTTCACCTGACGTGCGTCGGCGCCTGGCTCGGTGGGTTGCTGATGCTGGTGATGATCCTGCGCCAGTCCGGCGAAACGGTTCGTGAGGTCCTGCAACGGTTCAGCGGGCTCGGCTACGTGCTGGTCGCCGGCCTGTTGATCACCGGGCTGATCAACGTGCGCGTCCTCACCGGCCAATGGTGGCCGACGCCGCTGTTTTCGGGGTTTGCCCTGATCCTGTTGATCAAGGCATTGCTGGTGTTTGGCATGCTGGGGCTGGCGCTGTTCAACCGCTTGCGCATCAGCGTTTGCGAACAACGGATCGACACCCTCAAGCGCAGCGTCATGCTCGAATGGTTGCTGGGGATCGGTGCCGTGGCGGCCGTGTCCGTGCTCGGCACCCTGCCGCCGATGATCGCTGCCTGACGTCAGTGTTTCAGGGTATCGCCCGCCGCCGTATCGATGCTGACCACCACCGACATCCCCGGCCGCAGCCGCTCGCTCTCCTGCTGCCCCGGATCGATGGTGATGCGCACTGGCACCCGCTGAGCGATTTTCACGAAGTTGCCGGTGGCGTTGTCGGCCTGCAACAACGCAAATTCCGAACCGGTGCCAGGTGAGATGTGCTGCACATGACCCGTGAACTTGCGGTGATTCAAGCCATCGACGGTGAACGTCACCGGTTGCCCGACCCGCACGTTGTCCATCTGGGTTTCTTTCATGTTGGCGATCACCCACTTCTGATCCGGTACCAGTGCCATCAACTGCGCCCCGGAACTGACATAGGCGCCGAGGCGCACGCCGATCTGCCCGAGCTGGCCGTCGCGCGGGGCGATGATCCGGGTGTTGGACAGATCGATCCGCGCCAGTTGCACCGCCGCCTCGGCGCTCGCCACCGCCGCTTCCAGCGAGCCGCGATTGACGATCACCGTTTGCAGATCCTGCCGGGCGATTTCCAGATTGGCCTTGGCCTGGGCCACCGACGCGATGCCCTGCGCATTGGCGGCCAGCGCCACGTCCATCTCGCGCTTGGAGACGGAGCCGTCATTAACCAACGCCGTGTTGCGTCGCAAGTCAGCCTCGCTTTTGCGTAACTGTGCCTCGCTATCGGCCACCACCGCCTGCCGCAACTTGATCGTCGCTTCGGCGCTGTTGCGCTGCTGTACGACGTTCGCCAGCGAAGCTTTCTGCACCGCCAGTTGCGCCAGCGACTGATCGAGACGCTGCTGATAAATGCGGTCATCGAGACGCACCAGCAAATCGCCCTCCTTCACAAACTGGAAGTCCTGCACCGGTACTTCAAACACATAACCACTGAGCTGCGGACCGATGATCGTCACCAGCCCCCGCACCAAGGCGTTTTCAGTGGTCTCGACCGCGCTGCTGAACGGCGGCAACTGCCAGGCGTAGAGCACGATCAGCACACCGACGATGGCAATCGCGGCAAAACCCAGCGACGAGATGATCCGCACCCGCAACGAGCGCGGCTCGGTGTTCGGTGATGACGGCGGCGCCTCCCCCTCGGGAGTGGCGGCGATGGCATTGGTAGTCGTTGTGGTCGGTTCGGTCATGAAGAAGTGGCACCGCTGGAAGGTACGGAAGGTGTCGGGGCGACGGCTTTGGTGGTGCTGATCAGCCACAGCGCACGGAGGGAAATCCAGATCATGGTCAGGATCGCGATCACCGCAATCAGCATGAACACATCGTTATAGGCCAGCACGTTGGCTTCGCGGGTGGCGGCGTTGGCCAGGCTGCGAATGCCTTGCAGGTTGCGCAGGCTCGGGTCCGTGATCACGGAGCCAACCGCGGAACCACCGCTCTGCACCCGGGCAGCCACCAACGGATCGGACAGCACCAGTTGCTCGACGATATGGCTGGAATGGAATTTCTCGCGCACGATCTGGAACGTCCCCAGCAACGCCGCACCGATCAGGCCGCCGAGGTTGTTGCAGATCCCGAACAACACCGAAAAACTCACCAGATTGCGCGGATTGGTCAGCACGTTGCGCGTGCCCAGAACCATGGTCGGCCCGAGGAAAAAGGTGCTGCCGAACGCCAGCAGGAACTGGCTGAAATACAGGTTCTCGGGGCGGGTCAGGTTGTTTGAAGAGCTGTCGATGATCGAACCGGTGGCCATCAAAGCCAGCGAGACGATCAGCGGCATCAGCAGGTGCTTCGGGTCGATGGTCAGCGCACTGGTCAGCAGCCCGGCGACGCTGCCGATCAGCATCACCACGTAGAGGCTGTGCAACTGCTGGCTGCTCATGTTCAGGTTCTGCATGAAACCGACGGCGCCGGTGGACTGTTCCGAGGTCACCATGCGAATCAGGATCACCGCCAGCGCCAGGCGGATCATTACCCCGCTGCCGAGCCAGCGGGTCATCAACATCGGGTTGCTGCGGTTGTGTTCGATGGCCAGCCCCGCGAGGATCAAGGCAATCGATGCGGCAAGGGCGATGCCGATCCAGTCGGCTTCCAGCCACCAGTCGATCCGGCCCAGGGACAACACGGCGCACAGCAAAGCCACGCCGCTGGCCAGGATCGCAAAGGTGAGGAAATCGAGGGGCTCGAAGGTCTTGAAGCGGTCACCCGGCGGCAGTTTGAGCATCAGTACGCAGCCCAGCGACAGCAGCGCCATGCCCAATTCGAACAGGTACAGGCCGCGCCATTCGGCGATTTGCAGCAGGTCTTCGGAAAACAGCCGGGCCAGCGGTAAGGCCAGTTGTGAAGTGCCGAGGCCCAGCACCAGCGCCTTCATCCGCCATTTGGCCGGGAACGCCTGCACCATGTAATACAGGCCCAGCGAGCTCAACGCCGCGCCGACCATGCCGTGGGCGGCGCGCACGGCGATCGCCGAATTCAGGTCATTGACGAACAAATGGCCGAAGGTCACCAGCGCATACAAAACCAGGAACACCTCGGTGAACGCCCGCAACCCGAACTGTTGGCGAAACTTCACCAGCAGCAGGTTCATTGACACGTTGGTCATCACATACGCCGCTGGCAACCAGGCCATTTCAGCCGTCGTCGCCCCAATCGCCCCTTGCAGGTAAGGCAGGTTGGCGACCACCAGCGAATTGCCCAAGCCACCGGTCAACGCCACCAGCAATCCCACCAGCGCATAGGCCAGGCGCTTGGGATTGGAGTGCAACGGCGTCGAGGGTGATCCGGGCAGACTGGGCCTCTCGTGAGGCTGCCAGTCGCGCGGGGCGTATTGATTCATTGAAAGGCCTTGTGCCGGAGATGGCATCAGTGTGCCGGGGTCGCCGGGATTCGTAAATTTTGTTTAAAGGTCATCTCGCCCGCAGCGGATTTTTCCCAAGCGTAGCGAATGCCAACCTTGCCGCACTTCTCAACCTGCAAGGTGCCCGTTATGACCACGCCCCGCTGGCAACGCTCCCCACGTCTGCTGAAAAACCTGCTGGCAGCCGCCCTGTTGCTGCCCGCCCTTTCTTTCGCCCAGGAACGCCCGTGGCCGGACGGCTCGCAACTGGTGATTTCGGTGTCGATGCAATTCGAAACCGGTGGCCAGCCCGAAGGCGCCGAAAGTCCGTTCTCCGGCACACCGCTACCCAAAGGCTACCCGGACCTGCCGGCGCAGACCTGGTTCGATTACGGCTACAAGGAAGGCTTGTGGCGCATGCTCGATCTTTGGGATCGCACCGGCATCAAGGTCACCTCCCACGTGGTCGGCGAAGCGGCGCTCAAGCACCCGGAACTGGCCAAGGCCATCGCCGAACGCGGCCATGAACTGGCGGCTCACGGCATGCGCTGGGCCGACTCGTACAACATGAACCACGCCCAGGAAAAACAGTTCATCGGTGATGGCGTCGCAGCCGTGGAAAAAATCACCGGCCAGCGCTCGGTCGGCTACAACGCCAACTGGCTGCGGCGCAGTCCCAACACGTTGAAGGTGCTGCAGGATCTGAATTTCACCTACCACATCGACGACGTCAGCCGCGACGAACCCTTCGTTACGATGGTTCGTGGGCGCAAATTCGCCGTGGTGCCTTACACCCTGCGCAACAACGACATCGTATTGATCGAAGGCCGGCACTTCTCCGCCGAGCAGTTCTATCAGCAACTGGTGCTGGAATTCGATCGTCTCTACGCCGAAGGCGCGAACAAGCGGCGGATGATGTCGGTGAGTCTGCACGACCGCATTGGCGGCACGCCGGCGATGGTCGAGGTGATGGAACGCTTTATCCGTTACGCGCAATCGCATCCGAAGGTGACATTCATGCGCAAGGATCAGATTGCCCAGGTGGTGCTGACCGAGAAAAACCCGCTGATCGACAACACCGAGGCGGCGTACAACCAGTGACAAAAAAATCGCAGCCAAGGCTGCGATTTTTTCTCTGCTCAACGACTCACGCCCGCAGCAGCATGTAAGCCGCGACCACCAGGCACACACTGGCGAATCCCACCTGCAACGTCCGCGCCGGTACCCGCGCGCAAAGTTTGCGGCCGACGATCATGCCGACGATGCTGGCCACGATGAATGCCGCACCCAAATGATCGATCCGCACCCCGGCATGGAACGCGCCGATCACGCCAATCGCGGAAATCAGGCTGATGACCATCAAGGACGTGGCGACGATCCCGCGCATCTGCACATCGGTCAGTTGCTTGAACGCCGGCACGATCAGAAACCCGCCGCCAACGCCCAACAATCCGGACACCACGCCGGTGACAGCACCCAGCGCCGCGAGGGTCGCGGTGCATTTGGCGGTCCAGTCGAAACGTCCGGTCTGTTCGTTGAGCATGCAGTTCTTCTGCCCCCAACTGGCGTGGCCATGATCGCTCGGGCCCGGCTCCTGGCGTTCGCGGCGCAGCATGCGCCACGCCACCATCACCATCAGCAGGCTGAACAGGATCATCAGGATCTTTTCCGGCAACTGATGGGCGAAGTAGATGCCCACCGGCGAAAACACCGCGCCAAGTGCCGCAATCAACAGCGCCGCGCGATAACGCACCAGACCATGACGCAAGCCATCAATCGCGCCGACCGCCGCTGCGCTGCCCACGGCAAACAACGCCACCGGCGCCGCTTGCGTCATCGTCCAGCCCAGCCCGAGCACCAGCGCCGGCACTGCGAGAATCCCGCCACCGGCCCCGGTCAGACCGAGGATCAACCCCATCACCACGCCAAACAGACTTGCCAGCAACATAGAGTGTTCTCAGTCGACTTTGGACAGGCTGGTCAGCCATTCACGGCCCTTGAGCATGCCGTGCCAGTAGAACCACGGCAGCAGGGTTGCCTTCAGCCACCACGCGGAACGGCGCGGCACGGTCGGATCGAGGGGAAAGGTCGGCAGCAACTTGCCGCCGTAACCGAACTCGGCGAGGATCACCTTGCCCTTCTCCACCGTCAGCGGGCAGGAGCCGTAGCCGTCGTATTTCAGCGGCAGCGCCAGTTCCTTGCGCAACGCCAGCAGGTTTTCCGACACCACCACGACCTGCTTGCGCACTGCCGCTGCGGTTTTCGCATTGGTGGTGCCGCAGATATCGCCCAGCGCAAACACCTCGGAATAACGCGGATGTTGCAGCGTGTGCGGGTTGACCTCGCACCAGCCAGCGGCGTCGGCCAGCGGACTTTGCGCGATGAAGTCCGGCGAAACCTGCGGCGGTACCACGTGCAGCAAGTCGAAGGTTTTCGCCTGACGGGTGACGTTGCCGTCCGCGTCCTTGCTGTCAAACCAGGCGGTTTTCGCCGGGCCGTCGACCTTCACCAGATTGGAATTGAACGCCAGCCGCGCGTTGTATTTTTCGATGTATTTCATCAGCGGCGGCACGAAGGTCGCCACGCCGAACAGCGTGGCGCCAGCCAGGTTGAATTCAACCTCGACCTTGTTCAATACGCCCTTCTTGAGCCAGTGGTCGCAGGACAGATAGAGCGCCTTCTGAGGGGCACCGGCGCATTTGATCGGCATCGCCGGCTGAGTGAACAACGCCTTGCCGCCGCGCAGTTTCTGCACCTGTTCCCAAGTGTATTGCGCATGCTGATAGCTGTAGTTGGACGTCACACCGTGCTGGCCGAGACTTTCCTGCAAGCCTTCGATCTTCTCCCACGCCAGGCGCAGCCCGGGGCAGACGATCAGGTTCTGATAGGTGACGGTGCGTTGATCGTTGAGGGTGAGACGGCGCTGGTCGGGGTCGATGCCGGTCACTGCCGCCTGAATCCATGTGGCCTGACGCGGCATTACCTTGATCATCGGTCGGGCGGTGTCTTTGGCGTCGTACGCGCCACCGCCGACCAGCGTCCACGCCGGTTGGTAGTAATGCTGGGCACTCGGTTCGATCACCGTGATTTTCAGGCCGGGATCACGCTTTAGCAGGCTCGCGACAAAGCCGATACCGGCGGTGCCGCCGCCGATGACCACGATATCTGCACTGATGGATGGGCCCCAGTGTTGATCGTTCATTGCTTGTTCCTTATTGCTGCACGCAAGGATAGCCGGGTCTATTGCGCCCAGCTTTTGAGCACGGCTCCGCAGTAGAGTCCGGACAGGGTTTTCATCACCTGGATGACTTCATGACTGGCGAGACCGTAAAAAATGTACTTGCCTTCACGACGGGTCGCGACCAGCCCTTCATCACGCAGGATGCCCAATTGCTGGGACAGGGTCGGCTGGCGCACGCCGGTCATTTTCTCCAGCTCGCCGACGTTGCGTTCGCCCTGGGTCAACTGGCACAGGATCAACAGCCGATCCTCGTTGGCCAATGCCTTGAGCAGCGAACAGGCCTTGGAGGCCGAGGCCCTCAGCTGGGCAACTTCACATTCGGTCAGACTGGATTGCATTTGCAGGATGCCTTCAACGTCACTTAAGCTGCGAACATTATGTGTTTACATAAAGTGTTGCAACCCTGACTTTCCACCTTCCTGCACAGGACCGTGTCCATGCCCGCGCTGATTGAAGCTTTCCTCGACCCCGCCTCTTCGACCTACAGCTACGTGGTCTACGAGGCCGATGGCGGGCAGTGCGCAATCGTCGATCCGGTACTCGATTACGACGGCGCCGCCGGCCGCACCTGCACGGCCCAGGCCGACAAGATCATCGCCTTCGTTCGTGCTCACAATCTGCAAGTGCAATGGCTGCTGGAAACCCACGCCCACGCCGACCACCTGTCCGCCGCGCCTTATCTGCGTCGTGAACTGGGCGGCAAGATCGCGATTGGCGAATCGATCAGCAAAGTGCAGAACGTGTTCAAGGCGCTGTTCAACCTCGAGCCGGAATTTCGCGTCGACGGCTCGCAGTTCGATCACCTGTTCGCGCCGAACGAGTCGTTCAGGATCGGCAACCTCAAGGCCACCGCCCTGCACGTCCCCGGCCACACCCCGGCGGACATGGCCTACCTGATCGACGGCGAGCAGATCCTGGTCGGCGACACGCTGTTCATGCCCGACGTCGGCACCGCCCGTTGCGACTTCCCTGGCGGCAACGCGAATCAACTGTTCAATTCGATCCACAAACTGCTGGCCTTCCCCGCCAGCGTGAAGCTCTACGTCTGCCACGACTACCCGCCGCAAGGTCGCGCCTCACAGTGCCAGACCACTGTCGGCGAACAACGAAAAAGCAATATCCATGTGCATGACGGCGTCGACGAAACCGCGTTCGTCGAGATGCGTACAAAACGGGATGCCGGGTTGGGCATGCCGACGCTGTTGCTGCCGGCGATTCAGGTGAATGTGCGGGCGGGGAACATGCCGCCGGCGGAAGGTAATGGCGTTGTCTACCTGAAGATCCCCATCAACTCTGTGTAGGAAAAACTCAATTCAAGAACCAGGGATTGCGGTTTTCGTACCTGTCGCGTCGAACTCGATGAACTGGGCGTTCTTTCAGCCAGCAGGCAGACTTCATGGGCAATCAACCCATGGAGATTTGGCAATATGGATATTCGCCGTAACCACCGGGATCTGTCCCGGGAAGAGAAATCCGCCTTCATCAACGCGGTTCTGACGCTGAAAAACAACGTAAACAGCGTGCTGCGTCCCGGTCAGCAAAGCCGTTACGACGACTTTGTACAGATACACAAAAACTCAATGGGACGCGGCAACCCACTCGTTCCAAACCCGCATCAAAGCCCCTTGTTCTATCCGTGGCACCGGATCCTGATTCGCCAGTTCGAGCTGGCGCTCCAGGCCGCTGTCGATGACCCCCGCATCACGCTGCCTTATTGGAACTGGCAAATCGGCGGCGCCGACAACCCGTTCACTTCGAACTTCATGGGCGGCAATGGCGACAACACCCAGAACCTGCTGGTAACAACCGGGCCCTTCTCCAGTACTCAGTCGCCATTCATTGTCTCCGTATGGGACGAGGGATTCGGTAACGCTGGCGTGCGCCGCAATCTAGGAGCGGCGGGTGCCTTGCCGTCACCAGAAACCGTCATTTCGGCGCTGAACAGAACGTCCTACTGGATGGAGCCGGGCGGTTGGGAAAACTTTTCCGAGCGCGAACTGCACAATCCCGTACATGCCTGGATCGGGGGCAGCATGATGGAGGCGTCCTCCCCCAACGACCCGATATTCTTCCTGCACCATTGTTATCTGGACCTGCTTTGGGAGCGCTGGAGACACCAGCATCCGAGCGTTCCCTCTTTTCCGCAGGACGACCCGAGTAGCTCGACACTGGTCTTCCACCCGGAAAACGAACTCGCTCCCTGGCCCCAGAGCTTTACCATTCAGCAGGCACTTTCCACCGAAGAACTGGGTTATCAGTACGAATATCTGTGAACTGCATCGGGCTCAGTTGCCTAGCGTCAAACCATTAGCAGGCAGCGGCAACGCCGTCTTGTAGCGCACCTGCTTGAGCGCAAAGCTTGACCGGATATTCGCCACACCGGGGACTTTGGTCAGAAAGTCCATCATGAAGCGTTCAAGCGACTGAATGGTCGGCACCAGCACCCGGATCAGATAGTCCGGGTCGCCGGCCATCAGGTAGCACTCCATGACTTCCGGACGGTCGGAAATCGCCTCCTCGAAATGTTGCAGCGCCTCTTCTACCTGCTTCTCCAGGCTGACGTGGATGAACACATTGACGTGCAACCCGAGCAAGTCCGCATCCAGCAGGGTCACCTGCTCGCGGATCAGTCCCAGTTCCTCCATCGCCTTGACCCGGTTGAAGCACGGAGTCGGCGACAGGTTGACCGATCGGGCCAGGTCGGCGTTGGTGATGCGCGCGTTCTCTTGAAGGCTATTGAGAATGCCGATGTCGGTACGGTCCAGTTTGCGCATGAGACAAAACCACCTGTTTTTTATGTTTATGCAGAATTTCTATCTGCAAATGATCTCCAGTGCAACGAAACAGAGAGAAATATTCTTCTTGCCCGGGCCTATGATTGTTGTAGGACAAGATTTCTTTTATCGAAGAATGACTGCCAGCTCACTACAAGAAATTCACAAGATCGAGCGTAGAAGCCATGACCCAAGCGTATGAACCGCTGCGTCTGCACGTCCCTGAACCCTCGGGCCGCCCAGGCTGCAAAACCGATTTCTCCTACCTGCATCTGACCGATGCCGGCACGGTGCGCAAACCTTCCATCGACGTTGAACCCGCCGACACTGCCGACCTGGCCCGTGGCCTGATCCGCGTGCTCGACGACCAGGGCAACGCCCTCGGCCCATGGGCCGAAAACGTGCCGGTCGAGATCCTGCGCAAAGGCATGCGTGCCATGCTCAAGACGCGGATCTACGACAACCGCATGGTGGTCGCCCAGCGTCAGAAAAAAATGTCGTTCTACATGCAAAGCCTTGGCGAAGAAGCCATCGGCAGCGCCCAGGCTCTTGCCCTGAATATCGACGACATGTGCTTCCCGACCTACCGCCAGCAAAGCATCCTGATGGCCCGCGACGTACCGCTGGTCGACCTGATCTGCCAACTGCTGTCCAACGAGCGCGACCCGCTCAAGGGGCGTCAGCTTCCGATCATGTACTCGGTCAAGGACGCCGGTTTCTTCACCATCTCCGGCAACCTCGCCACCCAGTTCATTCAGGGCGTGGGCTGGGGCATGGCCTCGGCGATCAAGGGCGACACCAAAATCGCCTCGGCCTGGATCGGTGACGGCGCCACCGCCGAATCGGACTTCCACACCGCCCTCACTTTCGCTCACGTTTACCGTGCGCCGGTGATCCTCAACGTGGTCAACAACCAGTGGGCGATCTCGACCTTTCAGGCCATCGCCGGTGGTGAAGCCACCACGTTCGCCGGACGCGGCGTCGGTTGCGGCATCGCTTCCCTGCGGGTTGATGGCAACGATTTCTACGCGGTCTACGCCGCCTCCGCCTGGGCTGCCGAACGCGCCCGCCGCGGCCTCGGCCCGACCATGATCGAATGGGTCACCTACCGCGCCGGCCCGCACTCAACCTCCGACGATCCGTCCAAATACCGTCCTGCCGATGACTGGAGCCACTTCCCGCTGGGCGATCCGATTGCCCGCCTGAAACAGCACCTGATCAAGGTCGGCCACTGGTCGGAAGAAGAGCACGCCGCCGTCAGCGCCGAGCTCGAAGCCGAAGTGATCGCCGCACAGAAACAGGCCGAACAGTACGGCACCCTCGCCGGCGGCCAGATTCCAAGCGCCGCGACCATGTTCGAAGACGTCTACAAAGAGATGCCGGAGCACTTGAAGCGCCAGCGTCAGCAGTTGGGGATCTGACATGAACGATCACAACAACAATATTCAGTTGGAAACCGCCATGACCACGACCACCATGACCATGATCCAGGCCCTGCGCTCGGCCATGGATGTGATGCTTGAGCGTGACGACAACGTTGTGGTGTTCGGCCAGGACGTCGGCTACTTCGGCGGCGTGTTCCGTTGCACCGAAGGCCTGCAGACCAAGTACGGCACCTCGCGGGTGTTCGACGCGCCGATCTCCGAGAGCGGCATCGTCGGTGTAGCCGTGGGCATGGGCGCTTATGGCTTGCGTCCGGTGGCGGAAATCCAGTTCGCCGACTACGTGTACCCGGCGTCCGACCAGATCATTTCCGAAGCCGCCCGCCTGCGTTATCGCTCGGCCGGCGAGTTCACCGCGCCGATGACCCTGCGCATGCCTTGCGGCGGCGGCATCTACGGCGGCCAGACCCACAGCCAGAGCATCGAGGCGATGTTTACTCAAGTCTGCGGCCTGCGCACTGTCATGCCTTCCAACCCGTATGACGCCAAAGGCCTGCTGATCGCCTCCATCGAGAACGATGACCCGGTGATCTTCCTTGAGCCAAAACGCCTGTACAACGGCCCGTTCGACGGCCACCACGACCGCCCGGTAACCCCGTGGTCGAAACACCCGGCCGCACAAGTGCCGGACGGTTACTACACCGTGCCGCTGGATGTCGCCGCGATCACCCGTCCGGGCAAGGACGTCACCGTGCTGACCTACGGCACCACCGTGTACGTGTCGCAAGTCGCCGCCGAAGAGTCCGGTGTGGACGCTGAGGTCATCGACCTGCGCAGCCTGTGGCCGCTGGACCTGGAAACCATCGTCAAATCCGTGAAAAAAACCGGCCGTTGCGTCGTGGTTCACGAAGCCACCCGCACCTGCGGTTTCGGCGCCGAGCTGGTGTCGCTGGTGCAGGAGCATTGCTTCCACCACCTGGAAGCGCCGATCGAACGCGTCACCGGTTGGGACACCCCCTACCCGCACGCGCAAGAGTGGGCGTATTTCCCAGGGCCGTCCCGAGTGGGCGCGGCGCTGAAACGGGTCATGGAGGTCTGAATGGGCACGCACGTTATCAAGATGCCGGACATCGGCGAAGGCATCGCAGAAGTAGAACTGTCGCAGTGGCACGTCAAGGTCGGCGATCTGGTCGTTGAAGACCAGGTGCTGGCGGATGTGATGACCGACAAGGCGATGGTCGACATCCCGTCGCCGGTCCACGGCAAAGTCATTGCACTCGGCGGTCAGCCGGGTGAAGTGATGGCGGTCGGCAGTATTCTGATCAGCATCGAAGTGGAAGGCGCAGGCAATCTGAAGGAGTCCGACAAACCGGCTCCTGCTCCTGCGAAAGAACCTGTTGCACCCAAAGTCGAAGCCGTCGCTGAAAGCAAACCTGCTATTGCCGCGCCGCGTCCGGCGGCTGCCGTTTGCCAGGGCCCGATGGTCGCCCGCGAAGCCGATGAGCGCCCACTGGCCTCGCCGGCCGTGCGCAAACACGCGCTGGATCTGGGCATTCAGTTGCGTCTGGTGCGCGGTTCTGGCCCGGCCGGTCGTGTATTGCACGAAGACCTCGACGCCTATCTGGCGCAAGGTCAGTCGAACGCTTCGGCGCCGGTCGCCGCCGCGTACGCCCAGCGTAACGATGAAGAACAGATTCAGGTTATCGGCATGCGCCGCAAGATTGCCCAGCGCATGCAGGACGCCACTCAGCGCGCCGCGCACTTCAGTTATGTCGAAGAAATCGACGTCACCGCGATTGAAGAACTGCGTGCACACCTGAACGAAAAACACGGCGCCAGCCGTGGCAAGCTGACCTTGCTGCCGTTCCTGGTGCGTGCACTGGTCGTCGCCCTGCGCGATTTCCCGCAGATGAACGCCCGCTACGACGACGAAGCCCAGGTCATCACCCGCCTTGGCGCGGTACATGTCGGCGTCGCCACCCAAAGCGATGTCGGCCTGATGGTCCCGGTGGTGCGTCACGCCGAGGCTCGCAGCCTGTGGGACAGCGCGACGGAAATCTCGCGTCTGGCCACCGCCGCCCGCAATGGCAAGGCGAGCCGCGATGAGCTGTCCGGCTCGACCATCACCCTGACCAGCCTCGGCGCCCTTGGCGGCATCGTCAGCACCCCGGTGCTGAACCTGCCGGAAGTGGCGATCGTCGGTGTGAACAAAATCGTCGAACGGCCAATGGTCGTCAAAGGCCAGGTGGTGATCCGCAAGATGATGAACCTCTCCAGCTCCTTCGATCACCGCGTGGTCGACGGCATGGACGCGGCGCTCTTCATCCAGGCCATTCGTGGTCTGCTCGAACAACCCGCGACCCTGTTTGTGGAGTGATGGCATGCAATCTCTGAACACCACGCTGCTGATCATCGGCGGCGGCCCTGGCGGTTACGTGACGGCCATTCGCGCCGGGCAACTGGGCATTTCGACCATTCTGGTCGAAGGCGAATCGCTGGGCGGCACCTGCCTCAACATCGGTTGCATCCCGTCAAAAGCGCTGATCCATGTGGCGGAGCAATTTCACCAGACTCAACACCACAACCAGCATTCGGCACTGGGCATCAGCGTCTCCGCGCCGACCCTCGACATCACCAAGAGCGTCGAGTGGAAGGACGGCATCGTCGATCGCCTGACCACCGGCGTTGCCGCGTTGCTGAAGAAGCACAAGGTTCAGGTCATCAACGGCTGGGCCAAGGTCATCGACGGCAAGACCGTGGACGTCGGCGACACCCGCATCCAGTGTGAACACCTGGTGCTGGCCACCGGCTCGAAAAGCGTCAACCTGCCGATCCTGCCGATTGGCGGGCCGATCATTTCGTCGACCGAAGCACTGGCGCCGAAGTCGGTACCGAAACGCCTGATCGTGGTCGGCGGTGGTTACATCGGCCTGGAGCTGGGCATTGCCTACCGCAAGCTCGGCGCCGAGGTCAGTGTGGTCGAGGCGCAGGATCGCATCCTGCCGGCCTACGACGCCGAACTGACCCAACCGGTGCACGATGCGCTGAAGCAACTGGGCGTGAAACTGTACCTGAAACACAGCGTTCTGGGCTTCGACGGTACATTGCAGGTGCGCGATCCGAACGGCGACACCCTGAACCTGGAAACCGATCAGGTGCTGGTGGCGGTCGGTCGAAAACCCAATACCCAGGGCTGGAACCTCGAAGCGCTGAACCTGGACATGAACGGTTCGGCGATCAAGATCGACAGCCGTTGCCAGACCAGCATGCGCAACGTCTACGCCATCGGTGACCTGAGCGGCGAGCCGATGCTGGCCCACCGCGCCATGGCCCAGGGCGAGATGGTCGCCGAGCTGATCAGCGGCAAGACCCGCGAATTCAACCCGACCGCCATCGCTGCCGTGTGCTTCACCGACCCGGAACTGGTGGTCGTCGGCAAGACGCCGGATGAAGCCAAGGCTGCCGGACTGGACTGCATCGTGTCGAACTTCCCGTTCGCAGCCAATGGTCGTGCGATGACGCTGGAATCGAAAACCGGTTTCGTTCGCGTGGTCGCCCGTCGGGACAATCATGTGATTGTCGGTTGGCAGGCGGTGGGTGTTGGCGTATCGGAACTGTCGACTGCATTCGCGCAAAGCCTGGAAATGGGTGCGCGACTGGAGGACATCGGCGGCACCATCCACGCACACCCGACGCTGGGTGAAGCGGTGCAGGAAGCGGCGTTGCGTGCCCTCGGGCATGCGTTGCACCTGTAACTTTCGGTCGCAGATCGTTCCCACGCTCCGCGTGGGAATGCCTCCACGGACGCTCCGCGTTCGGCTGTTGGGACGCAGAGCGTCCCGGACTGCATTCCCCCGCAGAGCGTGGGAACGATCAAAGGCAGAGATTTCGGGCTGCGAAACCGCTCAAGAATGAAGTATTGTTGTGCCCATCCAAAAAAACGTCAGAAGCCTTGAACCGTTTCGACGGTTGTTAAGTGATAGAGGGTGTCATGGGTAACGAAAGCATCAATTGGGACAAGCTGGGTTTTGATTACATCAAGACCGATAAACGCTATCTGTCGTACTTTCGCAACGGCGAGTGGGACAAAGGCACCCTGACCGAAGACAACGTGCTGCACATCAGCGAAGGCTCCACTGCCCTTCACTATGGCCAGCAATGCTTCGAAGGCCTGAAGGCCTATCGTTGCAAGGACGGCTCGATCAACCTGTTCCGTCCGGACCAGAACGCCGCCCGCATGCAGCGCAGCTGCGCCCGCCTGCTGATGCCGCATGTGTCCACCGAGCAATTCATCGAAGCGTGCAAGGACGTGGTTCGCGCCAACGAGCGTTTCATCCCGCCTTACGGCACCGGCGGCGCGCTGTACCTGCGTCCGTTCGTGATCGGCGTGGGTGACAACATCGGCGTGCGTACCGCGCCGGAGTTCATCTTCTCGGTGTTCGCGATCCCGGTAGGCGCCTACTTCAAGGGCGGCCTGACCCCGCACAACTTCCAGATATCCTCCTTCGACCGCGCCGCGCCACAAGGCACCGGTGCCGCCAAGGTCGGTGGCAACTACGCCGCCAGCCTGATGCCGGGTTCCCAGGCCAAGAAAGCGCACTTCGCTGACGCCATCTACCTGGATCCGCTGACCCACAAGAAGATCGAGGAAGTCGGTTCGGCCAACTTCTTCGGGATCACCCACGACAACAAGTTCGTGACCCCGAACTCGCCGTCGGTACTGCCGGGCATCACCCGTCTGTCGCTGATCGAACTGGCCAAGTCCCGTCTGGGCCTGGAAGTGGTCGAAGGCGACGTGTTCATCGACAAGCTGTCGGACTTCAAAGAAGCCGGTGCTTGCGGTACCGCTGCGGTGATCACCCCGATCGGTGGCATCAGCTACAACGACCACCTGCACGTGTTCCACAGCGAAACCGAAGTCGGCCCTGTGACCCAGAAGCTCTACAAAGAGCTGACCGGCGTGCAGACCGGCGACGTCGAAGCTCCAGCAGGCTGGATCGTCAAGGTTTGATCTGACGGCCAGATGCACAAAAGCCCCCATCGAGTGATCGATGGGGGCTTTTTCATGGGGTCTGTTTTTGCAGCCAAGCCAGAAACACCTGAGCCGATGCAGACGCCTGTGGTGCAACGCCGTAGTAGTAACGTGGCAACGGCATTCGCAGATCGGGCAGCGGGCAGACCAGTCGACCACTCGACAGATGCGTGCCCAGCAACGTGGTCGGGCACAGGGCAATGCCCTCACCCGCCACGGCAGCCTCCAGCACCCGATGCATGTAATCGAACTGACGAATGTCCTGGCTCGCACTCTGACTCTCGCCAAAACGCAGCGCCCAGTGGTGCCAGTCCTCACGCCGGGCCCTGACGGTCAGCAAGGTGTGCCGGCCCAGATCGGCAAGCTCCGCCAATGGGATTCGCTCGATCAGCTCAGGCGCTGCCACCATCAGCAATTCATCCTCGAACAGCGGGTGCGACTCGATGGTCGGCGCCCAGTCGTCACGACCACGGCGGATGACGATGTCGAAGCTGTCCTGTGCAGGATCCGGGGAGCGGGTCTGGGTGATCACCTGCGGCTCGATGTCCGGATGCTCTGACATGAAGGCATCCAGCCGGGGCATCAGCCACAACTGGGCAAAGGACGGTCGGGTGTTGATGGTCACTGTCGGCCGTGCTGCCTGCTGTCGCAACTCGGCAGCAGCGTCGGCGATCTGCGCCAGACCGGCGTTGACCTGGTGATAGAAACGCTGGCCTGCAGGCGTCAGCAACGATTGCCGGATGCGCCGTTCGAACAGCAACACACCCAGGTGTTCTTCCAGCAATTTGATGTGTCGACTGACAGCACTGTGACTCACGTGCAGCTCTTCGGCCGCCAGCGTGAAACTCTGATGACGGGCGGCGACCGCAAAGGCACGAACCGCATTGAGCGGCGGGAGTGATTTGTTCATGGGTCTAATTTAGTCACGTATGCGCTGCATTTAAAGCGTTTGTCACACGTTCGTTGCCACGCCAATCTGCCCGCACGCCCAATCCCGCGCCCCAACGGAGCCAGACATGCACAGTTACGGACTCTTTGTACTCTTCGCCACCCTGACCATTTTGAGCCCCGGCCCGGGTGTGGTGCTGACCCTGTCCAACGCCGTGCGTCTGGGCTGGGCCGGCGCGGTGCCGGGGATTCTGGGGATTGCCTCGGGAGCCTTCGTGGTTGCCGCCGTCAGTGCAACCAGTGTCGGCCTGATCCTCAGCGCCTCGGCGACTGCCTTTACCGTGCTCAAATACGCCGGCGCAGCTTACCTGTTGTACCTGGGTTTCAAGAGCTGGCGTTCGGATCGTTTCCGTACGCTGCAAGACGTCCGACCTTCCCGCCCGAGTTACCGCTTTCTGGAGGCCGCGTCCCTGCAATTTCTCAATCCCAAAGCCATCTTCTTCTTTCTGGCAGTGTTCCCGCAGTTCATCGACACCACACAGGCTTTCCTTCCGCAGTTCTTCAAACTGGTGGCTTCTTACGCCGTGCTGGTGATTCTGGTGCACGGCAGCTATGCGCTGCTCGCCAATGCCGCCAAAGGCTGGCTGTCGAGCCCGAAAGGTTCATGGCTGGCAGCGAAAGTCTCGGGCGTGACCTTTGCCGGTTTTGGTCTGTTGATGGCTTCGGCAACTCGCTGAACAGACGGCGGATGCTCCACCTGTTTCAACGCAATACGTTTACCGCCGCGCCCCGCAATCCCGCCGGCCTGCCCGTTCTGCTGCTTGCCCATGCGTGCCTGGGTAATCAATCCAGGGATCAATTCTCCCTCCGGCAGGTTCTTCCAGAAGCGCATGGGCAAGTGCCCTTGCATGACCTTCTCGTTCAACCGCGCCGGGTTGAAGATGTGGCTGTAGTACGCCAGCCACAGCTCACCCTGCGGATCGTCAACGTTCTGCGCCAGTTGCTGCCATTCCACCGGGCACTTGCGATGATGAATCAGTTGTTCGCCATCGTAGTAAACCCCGTCGCGCGGGGTGGCGATCAGCCAACGATGCCGGCCCATGCGCCCGATGAAGTGTTCGCTGGCGCTGTGCAGAATGTCGTGGGCCGGTTCGTGCCACGCCACGTATTGCGGGCCCGGCAGCTCTGGCGCTCGCTCGATGAAGCGCACGAACGCATGCAAATGATGGGCTTCACGCTGCACCTGCTTGATCCGCCGCTGCAACTCGCTGCCCAGTTTGTCGCCGGCCATCATTGCCGTGCGATCGCCGTGGCTGACCCGCCACAGCACTTCATACAGCAGACTCCAGCGCTGATCGCCACGGTAGCGTGACGCTTGTTCCAGGGTGTCGAGCAACGCACGCGGAATCCGCGCCTGAAACGGTCCCTGCCCTTCAGGCACCGACACGTCACTGGCAAACAGATCACTCACCCCTTCCGACGCCCAGCTCACCAGACTCGGATCGATTTCATGGCTGAGCAGCCAGCGCGCCTGTTGACGCCAGGTGTCGAACAGGTCGTCGCAATCGAGATTGATCATCCCCACAACCCCATCTGCTGCGGCATCGGTCGGTCGCGCAACTGCTGATAGAGCATCTGGCTGGTGACCTCCGCCTGCTGCGGGTGGTAATCGCTGGTGATGATGAACGGTTTGGCCTTGGCCAGCACACAGCGCATGCGGGCTACGTCCTCGTAGCGAATGCGCCGCTGTCGACGCAGCTCCACCAATCGCTCGGTGGTGCGCAGGCCAATGCCGGGAATGCGCGAGATCAACGCCGGTTCGGCGCGGTTGAGATCCAGCGGGAACACCTCGCGATTCTGCAACGCCCAGGCCAGTTTCGGGTCGATGTCCAGCGCCAGATTGCCCGGCCCCTGAAGCAACTCACCGGCGGTGTAGCCGTAACTGCGCAGCAGAAAGTCGGCCTGATACAAACGGTGCTCACGCATCAGCGGCGGTGCGGCCAAAGGCACGCTTTTCGGGCTGTCGGGAATCGGGCTGAACGCCGAGTAATACACCCGGCGCAGACGGAAGTTGCCATACAACGCCTGAGCGCTGTGCAGGATGGTGCTGTCGTCGGTGTCATCGGCACCGACGATCATCTGTGTGCTCTGCCCGGCCGGGGCGAACTTCGGTGCGCGGGGTTCGTTAAGCACGGTCTGCACGCCGGTGTAGATCGTGTTCATCGCCTGCTTGATCGAACCGATGTGCTTCTCCGGCGCCAGCGTCTGCAAACTGGCATCGGTGGGCAATTCGATGTTGACGCTCAAACGGTCGGCATAACGCCCGGCTTCTTCGATCAGCGCAGGATCGGCTTCGGGAATGGTCTTGAGATGGATGTAACCACGGAATTCATGCTCTTCACGCAACAGCTTGGCGACGCGCACCAGTTGCTCCATGGTGTAGTCCGCCGAACGAATGATCCCGGAGCTGAGGAACAACCCGCTGACGCAATTGCGCCGGTAGAAATCCAGGGTCAGCGTCACCACTTCCTCGGGCGTGAAACGCGCACGGGGCACATCGCTGGAGCGGCGGTTGACGCAGTATTGGCAGTCGTAGAGGCAGAAGTTGGTCAGCAGAACCTTGAGCAGCGACACACAGCGCCCGTCCGGTGTGTAGCTGTGGCAGATGCCCATGCCATCGGTGGAACCCAGCCCGCTCTTGCCCTCGGAACTGCGCTTGGGCGCGCCACTGCTGGCGCAGGAGGCGTCGTACTTGGCGGCGTCGGCGAGGATGCTGAGCTTGTCGATGAGTTGCATGGCACGGACCTTATACTGTTCGCATATACAGTATAGAGTCCACCCATGGGTCACAAGCTGTAAAACGACCCTTCGTCAGTCAGGCTTATTACAGTCGGCTGTCAGCTGCGATAGTCGAGGATTTACGCACCGGGACAGGCTGCATCGCGTCAGGCCATTGCACCCCGAATCGCGCCGCCATTTCCTTGCGCCCCGTCGCCGTCAACGTCAGCGCCCGACTGTCCAGATCCTGCATCACCCATTTGCGCTTCAACGCGGTCTGCAACAACGCCGCTCCAAGCGATCCGCCCAGATGCGGCCGGCGCATGCTCCAGTCCAGGCACGGGCAGGCAAAGCGTCGGCGCATGGTCGACAGATCTCTGATCTCAATGCCCAGCCCTTCAAGCAGCGTCTCTCCGCTCTCGCTCAAGCGGTAGGCCTGCTCATCGGTTTCCACCAGCCAACCGCCCTCCAGCAACCGGTCATGCAGCAACACCGCCAGCGTGCCGGCCATGTGGTCGTAGCAAGTACGGGCGAATTGCAGGCGATCCGGTGTGTGGGGTTTGAAGGCCGGCGCGGGGTTCTGACCGATCACCATCAGCGCTTCGAGCGCCTGGGCCACGCGCTTGTCGGCGAGGCTGTAATAGCGGTGGCGGCCCTGCACATGCAGGCGCACCAGCGCCAGATCCTTGAGTTTGGCCAGGTGCGCACTGGCGGTCGAGGCGCTGACGTCGGCGAGGCTCGCCAGCTCCGTAGCGGTGCGGGCGTGGCCGTCCATCAGCGAGCACAGCATTTTGGTTCGCGCCGGTTCTGCGATGGCGGCGGCCACTTGTGAGACGCCGATGTCTTGATGTTCTGCGTGCATATTTCGCTCCCGGACGAATCATCGCCCTCAAGGACTGGAGATAGTAGCAACACTTTCCCCTCCGACAAGGTTGCGATCCATGGACCCGATCATCGCTGCGACTCACGCCGATCCCTACCCTTACTACGCCGAACTGCGCGCGGCGGGCGGGCTGACCTTTCATCTCGGACTGAAACTGTGGGTCGCCAGCAGCGCCCGGGCGGTGTGCGCGGTGCTGGCACATCCGGATTGCCGGGTGCGTCCGGTGCAGGAGCTGGTGCCCAAAGCGATTGCCGACGGCATGGCGGGCAAGGTGTTCGGCCAGTTGATGCGGATGAATGATGGTGAAGGTCAGCGTTGTCCGCGTTCGGCCATTGAGCCACCGCTGGGGTTGATTGATCAGGGAGAAATCAAGGCTCTGGTGTCTGCACGGCTGATCACAAACGATGCCGACGGCCTATATAAGGCAATGTTTCGCGGCCCGGTGTGCGTGATTGCAGCGTTGCTAGGATTCACTCCGGCACAAGCGCGAGCAATCAGTGAGCTGACGGCGGATTTTGCAGCGTGCCTTTCACCATTGAGCAATGACCTGCAACTGGCGGCAGCTCATCGAGCGGCTGAGCAATTGCACGGTTACTTCATTGAATTACTGACGGAGCCAAACCCGTTTCTCGCCGACATTCAGCAGCGCTTTTCAGGCGAAGAAGACGCACTGATCGCCAACCTCATCGGCCTATGCTCGCAGACATTCGAGGCCACCGCTGGCCTGATCGGCAATGCGCTGGTGGCGTTGCAACGTCAGCCTGAACTACGCGACACCGCAGTGGATTCGCTGCTCGCCGAAGTCCAGCGCTTCGATCCATCGGTGCAGAACACCCGCCGATTTGTGGCAAACAGCTGCGAAATCGACGGCGTGCGCTTTGAAGCGGGCGACGTGATTCTGGTGCTGCTCGCCTCAGCCAACCGCGACCCGGCACTGAATGAAACCCCGGATCACTTTCTGCCGGATCGCCCGAACCGCCGCAGTTTCACGTTCGGCAGCGGTCGGCATCAATGCCCGGGGCAAAGGTTGGCGATGACCATTGCCAGCGCCACAGTCAGTGAAATCCTCGTTCATGACTTCGATCCGGGGCGGTTGACCTGGCATTACCGCCCTTCGCTGAATGGGCGAATTCCGCTGTTCAGCGAAGTACAGGTTTAGGCGCTGCGCAATTCGATGGTCAGGTGCGATAGCTCATGCACCGGAGCCAGCCGCTCGCGAATCGCCTCGGCAGTCACGCCCGCAGCCGCCACCACGCTGACAATCGCCGCACGCGCCTGCGGGCCGACCTGCCAGACGTGGAGGTCGCTGATGCGCACGTCGTCGCTGGTTTCCAGCAGTTCGCGGATCTCCTCGGCCACCGGTTCATCGGTGGTGTCGAGCAGCACGGCGGCGCTGTCACGCATCAGGTTCCAGGCCCATTTGGCGATGACGATGGAACCGACGATGCCCATCACCGGATCCATCCACACCCAGCCCAGATAGCGACCGGCAAGCAGCGCGGCAATCGCCAGCACCGACGTCAACGCATCGGCCAATACGTGCACGTAGGCTGAACGCAGGTTGTTGTCGTGATGGTGGTGATGGCCATGATCGTGGCTATGGCCGTGGTCATGATGACCGTGATGGCCGGCCAGCAGAAAGGCGCTGAGCAGGTTGACGCCCAGGCCGACCACGGCAATCAACGTTGCTTCGCCGAACGCCACACTGGTGGGCTCGAACAGGCGGAAAACCGACTCCCCGGCGATGCCCAGCGACACCAGCCCCAGCACCATGGCCGAGGCAAAACCCGCCAGATCACCGACCTTGCCGGTGCCGAAACTGTAACGCCGGTTGTTGGCGTTGCGCCGGGCAAAACCATAGGCCGCTGCAGCGATGCCCAAGGCGCCGGCGTGAGTCGCCATGTGGAAACCGTCAGCCAGCAGCGCCATGGAACCCGTGAGATAACCGGCAGCAATTTCGCCGATCATCATCACGAACGTCAGCGCCACCACCCACAAGGTGCGGCGGGCATTGTCGTCGTGGGACGCGCCGAGGAACTGGTGATCGTGGGAAAAGTCGTCAGACCGAGTCGTCAGATTCATGGGGTCGGTGCTCACTTGGAATAACGGCGGATGGCTTGCAGCAACTCTTCCACGCCTTGGGCGCGGGCTTCGTCGCTGAGGTCGGGATGGGCGACATGCTCGCGGGCGTGGGCCTCAATGAACTGCTCCATCAAGCCGTTGACCGCGCCGCGAATCGCCGCCATCAGGTGCAATGTCTTGGCACAATCGGCCTCGGACTCCAGTGCTTTTTCGACGGCCTGAACCTGCCCGGCAATGCGCCGGACGCGGTTGAGCAACTCGCCTTTGTGTTCGTGCGTGTGCGACATACCTATACCCCCTACCCCTATATGGCGAGCATAGTCGCTGTTCGGATCGAAAGGGGCAAGGTCTGTTTTCGACCGTCCGTCGCGGCTTGAGATTTTGACGTGAAAGGATTGAGGCGGTGCGTCAGACGGCACCGCCTCTAGAAGGCTTTTCAGATGCAGGGCCGTTGGGAGCTCTCGCCTGTCAGGCCCATTGCAGTGGCGGGGTCAACGTGAAACAGAGGTCTACTTCCAGTTTTGCAGCAGCCGACAGATTGACCAACGCGTCCAGAGAAAACTTGTCGATTTTGCCGTTGAGTACGTCGTTGAGGCGCGGCTGAGTGATGCCAAGTCGCTTGGCCGCGTCCTTTTGGGGAAGCTCCCAGGCACGAATCGTTTCACAAAGCGTGCGCATCAGTTTGGCCCGCAGGCGCATGTTGGCCGCTTCCTGCGGCGTGTCTTCCAGTGCATCCCAGACGCTTGCGAAACGCTGGGAAGAGTTTTGATGATCCGTCATGGTTCAACCTATTTCCTGGTATCTGGCCCGTGCCAGTTCTATGTCTCGCGTCTCGGTTTTGCGCGTGGTCTTTTGCAGGGCGTGCAGCACATAAATCGCGTCAGGCCGGTTGACCACATAAAACACTCGAAACGCCCCTGAATCCTCGGTGATTCTGATTTCATTGACGCCCCGCCCGACTGTTTTCATGGGGCGCCAGTCAAAGGGTTCGTCGCCCTGTTGCAACAGATCCAATTGGAATCCTGCAGCTCTGCGAGCATCGAGGGGAAAAGCTCTCAGATCCTTGAGCGCACTCCCGACAAATACCACGTCCTTGTGTCTTGGCATTGGCTTCTCCTGTGTTGGAAGGAAAAGCGTAATAGCCCGGACAGAATCGTGTGGCGGCGGTGTGTTGCAAGGAATGGCAGCGATCACATACCAGCAGACTATATCGAAACCGATATAAATCAAGTTTGAATTGGCTTATCTGACATTTGGTATCACAAAGCAGAATTTCGCGAGCCAGCACCCCTGATAAGCCGACACAGACCCCCTGTGGGAGCGAGCTTGCTCGCGAAGGCGGACTGAAAAATGACGCATCATTTTGCCCCCATCCGGGAGGCTACATCGCCTTGCGCCTTTGCCTACAACTACGCCAGAATCCGCCGGCTTGTGCGGTTTTGAGGGCGTCGGTAACTTGGTTCGCATCACTGAATGGTCAGTGATCGGGTTTAGTCGCTCGATGATTTCTCAAAACGTTGCATGTGCTCCAGACAGTCAGGTGACCTTCACCTGCACTCTATGGCGGCTGTGTGCAGGGCACCCTCGGGTGCGCCGGTTTTGGGAAGTCACCGGTCGACTAACCTGCGTACAGCTGCCACCTATTCGTTTAGTCGCGAGGTGGTGTCGGCATCACTTTGAGACTTTCCAGAAATGTTCAAATACGTACCCGACCCACCCGAAACTGACGTACCCAACGAGTCCGACCCGACTTCGCCCTACTCCTCCACCGATTCAAAAAAACTCCACGAAGCCGCCGAGCGCGCCCTCGACCATTACCTGAAGCCAACCGCCCCGAAACAACACTGCCCCGGCCGCATGTTCCTCGTCGCCCCCGACATGGATCAGCATTCCCTGCTGGCCCACGCCTGCGAATCGATGGCCTCGGCCAGCGTGATGCTCAGCGACTTCGCCGCGTTGCTGGACCCGCCCTACCGCAGTACCGTCCTGGGCATCGCCCAAGTGGTGATGTGTGGCGAACTCGCCGTGAACCGGGCGCTGGACACTCTCGATGCCACGACCTGAGGAACACCCCATGGAAAGCAAATCCGATGCACACGTCGTCGCCGCCCTGATCTCCATCGGCCTCAACGAAAAAGACAGCCAATGGGCCGAAAAGGCCTGCCTGCTCCTGCTCGAAAGCGAAAGAAAATCCATCGTCACCGCCGCCCTCGAAGCCCTCGTCCAACTCGCCCGCGATCACGGCAAACTGGACCGGAACCGCGTAATGCCGGCACTCCACAGTGTAAAACGCAGATTTCCGAGCCTGACCAGCACGGTTGCCGCATCGCTGGATGAGATGGCGATGGCTGCGTAACGCCTCAGGTAAAAGGGCAAGAAAAAACCCGCTGGCTCCGTGAAGGGAAGCAGCGGGTTTTATGACTTCAGATGTAACGCGGAGCAATCAATCCTCCCGCGTCAAAACCTCGAGCAACTCAATCTCGAACACCAGATTCGAATTCGGCGGGATCTTGCCCATCGTCCGCTCGCCGTAACCCAGATGCGCCGGCACTAGCAGCTTGCGTTTACCGCCGACCTGCATGCCCATGATCCCTTGGTCCCAGCCCTTGATCACCCGGCCCGTGCCGATCACGCACTGGAACGGTTTGCCCCGGCTCCAGGAAGAATCGAACTCGGTGCCGTCTTCCAGCCAACCGGTGTATTGGGTGGTGATCAATGCGCCTTTGACGGCGACTTTTCCGTCGCCCGGCTGAAGATCGATTATCTGCAGTTCATCATTCATAACATTCACTCTATTGTTCCGCTGGCCGCCGTTTTCCCAGAAATGCCGGCCATTGGCAACCGTTTGACCCAAGGTTGCCGCTGTTTCCGGCGTTGGCCGTGAATTAAGATAGCGACACGCCATCACTCCCGGATCGATACGCCATGACAGCACCGCTTGAATGACTCAACTCTGGATCAGCTTCGCCCTTGTCGTTGTGTTGATGGTCGTGATCGCCGTGCTGATTCGTCGCGAGCGTGCCCTGCGTCGGCAGCTCGGCGAATACCGTGAACTGCTCACTCGCGCTGCCGAAGGTCAGAACATTCACCAGGATGGCGATGCCGAACGCTTCAAGCGCAGTCAGTATTTCGCCCGGATCGGCACCTGGGATTGGGAAGTCGACACTGACCGGCTCTATTGGTCCGACGCAATCTTCGGCATGTTCGGCTTCAAGATCGGCGAAGTGACGCCCTCCTACGCCTTGTTCTGCTCCTGCGTCCACCCGGACGACCGCGCCAAGGTGCGCGCCGGGGAATTGCGCTGTCTGGAAACCGGTGAGAATCACGACGAGGAATACCGCGTGGTCTGGCCCGACGGCACGATTCGCTGGCTAAGAGAAACCGGCAACGTGGTGAAGAACGACCACGATGCGATGATCAAGATGATGGGCGTGGTGCGCGATATCACCGAAGAAAAAGCTTCGGCCAGCTACCTCCAGCACCTGGCTCACTTCGATCCGCTGACCGGTCTGCCCAATCGGCTGGTGTTGGAAGAGCGCCTGTCGGAAGCGTTGGAACATGCGCGCGCCACCACGACTCGGGTGGCGCTGGTGTTCGTCGACCTCAACGGTTTCAAAGCCATCAACGACCGCTACGGCCATGCCGCCGGCGACCGCGTTTTGATCACCACCGCCACGCGCCTGAAACGCATCCTGCGGGTCAGTGACACCGTCGCGCGTATCGGCGGCGACGAATTCGTGGTCATCCTGCAAGGCCTCGCCCCCGGCCTGAATCTGCAGGACGAAGCGCGCAGCATCTGCCAGAAAATCTTCATCGAACTGTCCCCACCGATCACCATCGGCAACGACCAGCGCCACATCGGTACCAGCCTCGGCGTCGCCGTGTTCCCCGACCATGCGCCGACCATGGACCGGCTGCTGCACATTGCGGATCTGGCGATGTATGAGGCCAAGCGCAGCGGGAATAATCAGTATCGGTTGGGCGGCGGGCAGACGCTGACTCACAGTCGGGTCGATTGAATCTCAGCGTTCAGGTGTACCGAATACAACGCCATTGAAGGTATGCGTGCAGCACTGGCAGTTGGGCGTCATGTCTTCGGCTTTCAGGGCGGGATTGACGATTTGCAGGCGCTTCTGTTCATCGACATACAGACCATTGAAGAAACTCGACTCACCGAGTCGCACAATTTCTTCCCGGTCACTTTCAAGCACAGCGACCATCCAGAACACCGGTTCCTGTCGATCCAGCCGCGACACAGCCTCACTGAAAATCTCGTCCCAATCACCACCGACACGCGACAGCAGAAAGCGAAACAACGGCGTGTAATCGTAGCCATGATGCTTGATGCCATGCATCGAGCCGCGTATAGCCTCGCTGCGGATTTCAGCCTTGGTGTTTCGCTGATGCCGGTAATGCCCGCCCGGGTTGTTGCGCCAGACGTTGTGCGCCGTGGTGTTTTCTTTGCGGTAAAGGGGTTTCTTGTCCAATAAAAATCTCCATTGAATCGACTAGTTTCATCGCAAAAACTTAGTACCACTCAGACAGAAACCGCCGTTACATTTTTACTGCTTCAAAAATATCATCTTGTGAAAAATCGCCACCTGAGTCATCAATGAAATTCCAATACCGAATACGGCGACATATTTCAGTCATCTGCTCATTTATCTCAGGTCTAAAATCAAGATTTCGCCGCGTAAACGACTCAACATATAACTTAGCCTTTTCCACTTTATCAGCAAATGCTAATGCACGAGTAGCCCGATGCCTTTGTAGAAAATCGAGTATATTTTCATAGGGCCCGATTTCCCCTATATCGCTCAATTGATTAACCGCCGAAAAAGCCTCTTTTGGAATATAATTTTCAATTTCCCTGCATTTAGTAACCCAGCAGTAACCACCCGAACCCTCTAGATCTTCTTTTGCACGTACCACACGCCTTTTAAGCGACCCATCCTCATTACGATAATCTCCATCACACACTAAAATCGCATTCCGGTTAATCCTAAGAACACTCAACACTTCGCCATCACTCGATTTAGGCAGCGACATATCGAGATGAGCCAATAAACTACCACCAAAAAAAGCAAACTGATAATGAAGACCTTCGCAAAGCGTGCCAGCGCTCCAGATTTCTATAAATTTTTTAATATAAATCCTATCAGAAGGCCCCTCCACCCATACGATACCATTGGCTTGCAAAAGATCACTTGCCTTATTCCCTAAATCTGAAAGGATACCGTAACCATGCAAACCATTCGATATCACTGTGCCAAACACCTCATCACCATCTTTTTGAATGTGATTAATCTGTGCATGCGGCGAGCGGCTGTAGGCATCAATTGCAATATTAGAATGCGTAGTTATAAACATATGACAACCAAACTTTACCGCAAACCCCTCAAGGTATCGAAATAATTTCCGCTGCAAGCTTGGGTGTAGATTATTCTCCAACTCCTCAAAGGAGAATATGTACTCCTGAACTGGAACGCCTTCAAGAACAGGACGCACCAAAAGATTTAGCAGAACTAGAATAACTGTCTTTAATCCACTACCGGATTGAGAAAGCGGGTAAAGCCTCGCCTTCTCCTCTGCTAAGTAAACCTCCCATTTGTTATTTATTTTATGATACTTCGTTGTCATTTCGACAAATTTTGTATCAGGACTGAAAATCTCATTCAAGGACACAAGTAATTTATTTGTAATCAATCCCCAATCACTTTCAGAATGATGAGACAGCGCATGAATAATTTTCGTAGCGCCCACGCCATTCGCAGTAAACCCTAAATCATCATCATCAACTTCCGGAACAATATCGCGATCTGCCCGCAACCTAACGTGTTTCTTACACAACACTTGCGGTACGGGATAATAATCCCCTTCAAACTCGTACCTAAACAGATTGGTAGAATAGCGCTGCTTAAGAATACTTTCTTGAGACTCAGTTATTTCACGATCAACCCCCACATAATGAGGCCAATCAGCATTTTCGACATAACAAACAACTGCCTCCTTTAAATGCGCATGCTGAAACTCATTAAAATCCAAGTTCCAGAATGCCCGTTCATTCAGCGTTTCAAATAGCTCAACCTCCGGAAACTCAGTATTTTCCAAACCCTCTTCATTACACAGCGCGTCCAATATCTCAAGAAATGTTGACTTACCTACATTATTTCTGCCGACTAGCAAATTGATGGGCTTGATGGTGTGAAAGCTTGCGCCACGTTCTTTGAAGCACTTATGGTTTTTTACAGAAAACCCAAAATTTATAGTCATACAAGCTCATCTAACTCTCGACAAAAAAACATTTTGCCATCATCCCTCATAGCATTACCAACTCCCAAAGCCATTTCTTTCGACAACACTTATCGGTAACGGGAAGGCAGATGCGCGGTGTCGTGGCTTAAATACACTCCCGCGCAACTCTAAAGACGACTAACGCTCTACGGGCTGAATCGCCACAATCGTCCCATTAGTAATCATCACCATCACGTACTTGTCATTCATCTGGACCCATTGCGCCTGTGGCTCGGGCTGCTTGAGGCCTTTCTGTTTCCAGTTGTTGATGGCTTTTTCGCTGCGCTGGTAGACGTCCGGAGCGCGGTCGTTGACCTTCAGTTCGCGGCCGTCGATGGGCGAACGTTCGACGGTGTCGGTCGAGGTTGGCGCCGCTTGAACGAGCGGGCAGATCCCGGTGATGCCGGCGACGAGGGCCAGGCTGGCGATCAGGGTCTTGTTGTTCATCGGTGAACCTCCTTCAGATAAGTGATACCTGAACTCCGACTGTGGGGTTCTGGAATCATTCCTTGTTTCTTGATGATGACGGATTCGAAAGTGTAGTCGCCCCTCAGACGCATTGATCCGGTACACGCATCAATCCATGCCAACTATGCAATTAACAGATCGATCCCCCTGCGCCACTATCCGCCCCAATAAAAACCGTGCGCCGCCTCCCCCGTCGCGCACGTCATAAAAGCGGTGGAGTATTTTTCGATGACAGCCTCAATCCCACACGGCGGCTCGCGGGCCGGCGCCATTTTCCGGGTCACCTCGGGCAACTTCCTCGAACAGTTCGACTTCTTTCTGTTCGGCTTCTACGCCACGCAGATCGCGGCGGTGTTCTTTCCGGCGAGCAGCGAGTTCGCTTCCCTGATGATGACGTTCGCGGTGTTCGGCGCAGGCTTTTTGATGCGTCCGCTGGGGGCGATCGTGCTCGGTGCGTACATCGATGACGTCGGGCGTCGCAAAGGTTTGATCGTCACTCTGTCGATCATGGCCAGCGGTACGATCCTGATTGTGTTGGTGCCCGGATACGAAACCATTGGTCTGTTTGCCCCCGCGCTGGTGCTGGTCGGGCGGTTGCTGCAGGGCTTCTCGGCCGGTGCGGAACTGGGCGGCGTTTCGGTGTATCTGTCGGAGATCGCCACGCCGGGCCGCAAAGGTTTCTTCACGGCCTGGCAGTCGGCCAGCCAACAGGTTGCGATCATCGTTGCCGCTGCGCTGGGCTTTGCCTTGAACCAGTGGATGGCACCGGACGTGATTGCCGATTGGGGCTGGCGGATTCCGTTTTTCGTCGGGTGCATGATCGTGCCGTTCATCTTCCTGTTGCGCCGCAACCTGGCGGAAACCGAAGAGTTCGCCGCCCGCAAACATCGCCCGAGCATGAAAGAAGTGTTCCGCACCCTCGGCCAGAACTGGGTCGTGGTGGTTGGCGGAATGTTGATGGTTGCCCTGACCACCACCGCGTTCTACCTGATCACCGTGTACGCGCCGACATTCGGCAAAACCGTGCTGCACCTGAGCACGTCGGATGCGTTGCTGGTGACTCTGCTGGTGGGCGTTTCGAACTTCTTCTGGCTGCCAATTGGTGGCGCGTTGTCCGACCGGATTGGTCGTCGTCCGCTGTTGATCGCCATGTCGCTGCTGGCCCTGGCCACCACGTATCCGGCGCTGTCGTATCTGGTGCAGGCGCCGAGTTTCAGCCACATGCTGATGTCGCTGTTGTGGCTGTCGTTCATCTACGGCATGTACAACGGCGCGATGATTCCGGCGCTGACCGAGATCATGCCGGTGGAGGTTCGCGTGGCTGGTTTCTCGCTCGCCTATAGCCTGGCGACAGCGGTGTTCGGCGGGTTCACACCGGCGATGTCGACCTTCCTGATCCAGTACACCGGCGACAAGGCTGCGCCGGGTTACTGGATGAGCGTCGGCGCGCTGTGTGCGTTGTGCGCGACGCTGTATCTGTATCGCCGTGCGGGCGGTCGTCTGCAACCGGCCGTCGCCTGAGGAGCCAGCCAACATGAAAAAGCTCTTCAATCTGACCGCCCTCGCCCTCCTTGCTTTCAGCGCATTCGCACAGGCCGAGGAGCTGCGGGTGATGACCTCCGGCGGTTTCACCGCAGCCTACAAAATCCTCGGGCCGAAATTCGCCGCGAACACCGGCAACACCCTCGACACCATCCTCGGCCCGTCGATGGGCAAGGCCCCGGAAGCGATCCCCAATCGCCTCGCCCGGGGTGAACAGGCCGATGTGGTGATCATGGTCGGCTACGCCCTCGACGACTTGATCAAACAAGGCAAGGTCGACCCGGCTTCTCGGGTTGAACTGGCGGATTCGCGGATCGGCCTGGTAGTGCGCGAAGGCGCGCCGAAACCGGACATCAATGATGTCGACGCCTTGAAGAAAACCCTGCTCGACGCCCAGTCGGTGGCCTATTCCGACAGCGCCAGCGGCGTGTACATCGAGCAGCAGTTGTTCAAGAAACTGGGCATCGAAGATCAGCTGAAACCGAAGGCGAAGATGATCCCGAAAATCCCGGTGGGTTCGGTGGTCGCGACCGGTGACTATCAACTGGGCTTCCAACAGGTCAGCGAGTTGTTGCCGGTACCGGGTGTGACGTATGTCGGGAAGATTCCGGAGTCGGTGCAATCGGTGACGCGTTTTGCAGCGGGGATTCCGGTCGGTGCGCAGCATCCGCAGGAAGCCAAGGCGTTGCTCGCCTACCTCGCGGCACCTGCCGCCCAGGCCGACGTGCAAGCCACCGGGCTGGATTCGGTCAAGCGTTGACCTTCGGCGGCTGGACTTTCATTTCCACCACCAGCCGCTCCAGTTCCAATGCCGCCGGGGTCAATGTCCGACCCCGACGCTTGATGATGCCCACGCTGCGCATCACTTGCGGATCGGTCAGCGGCACCCGCGTCAGGATCGGATGATCCGCTGCCGGCATCGCCATCAACGGCACCGCCGCCACCCCCAATCCCGCTTCCACCAGACCGATCATCGTCGTCACGTGCAGGGTTTCGCAGATGCTCGGCCGTTGCGGTACCACTTTCGCCAGCGCCTGATCGAGCAAAAAACGATTGCCGGAGGTCTTGTCCAGCGAGATGTAATCCTGCTGGTAAAACTCGTCCCAACTGACGCTGCTGCGTTCGGCCAACGGGTGATCGCGACGGCAGGCCACCACGTAGCTTTCCTGCACCAGCGGCTCGAAATCCACGCCCGCCTCCTGAGTGCCCATGAAGCTCAGGCCGAAATCCGCCTCGCCGTTGACCACCGCCGTCAGCACGTCATGGGCGCTGGAGTCGAGGACTTTGACTTTGATGCGCGGGAACTGCTGGTGATAGCGGGCGACCACACGCGGCATGAAGTAGTACGCCGCAGACGGCACGCAGGCCACGGTGACGTGGCCCTGCCGGTTCGAGGCGACCTCGCTGATGCCGAGCAACGCCACGTCCAGATCATCCAGCAAGCGCTCGACACTCGGCATGAAGCCGCGCCCGGCCTGGGTCAGGCTGACTTTGCGTGTGGTGCGCTCGAACAGCTTTACGCCGAGGGCGTCTTCAAGCTTTTCGATGCGTCGGCTCAGGGCCGGTTGCGAGATGCGCACGGTGTCCGCGGCCTTGCGGAAACTGCCCTGCTCGACCACTGCGCGAAAGGCTTGCAGGTCGTTGAGGTCGAAGTTGATGGCCATGGGAGACTCGAGAGGAATTGATTCGCTGAGGCTATGAATGTAACCAATTGATGCAAATTGTTACAGGAGCACATGTGCTCAAGCAGGGTCTGCGGTAGATCTGTAATCGTTTCAGCCTTTATCCTTGTCGCCCCCCGCCGTACCGCGTTACTGGAGTTCCGCTCATGCCCCATGAAGGCAATCTGTTGCAAGCCGCTGTCGTGTTTCTGTTCGCGGCGGTGCTCACCGTTCCCCTGGCCAAGCGCCTGCAACTGGGCGCAGTGCTCGGTTATCTGTTTGCCGGGGTCATCATCGGCCCGTCGGTGCTGGGCCTGATCGGCAATCCGCAAAGTGTCAGCCATATTTCGGAACTGGGCGTGGTGTTGCTGCTGTTCATCATCGGTCTGGAGCTTTCGCCGCGACGCTTGTGGGTGATGCGCAAATCGGTGTTCGGCGTCGGTCTGGCGCAGGTGCTTTTGACCGGTTCGGTGATTGGCGTACTGGCGTTGTCTGTGTTCGGCCAGCCGCTGAACAGCGCGATAGTGCTCGGCCTCGGTCTGGCGCTATCGTCCACCGCGTTCGGCCTGCAAAGCCTGGCGGAACGCAAGGAACTGACCAGCCCTCATGGTCGGCTGGCGTTTGCGATTCTGCTGTTCCAGGACATCGCTGCAATCCCGCTGATCGCTCTGGTGCCGATGCTCGCGGGCGTCGATCACCACACCAGCACCGCCGACGACGTGCGCCACAGTTTGCAGGTCTTGGGCAGCATCGCCGTGGTGGTGATCGGTGGGCGTTATCTGTTGCGTCCGGTGTTTCGCGTGGTAGCGAAAACCGGCCTGCCGGAGGTTTCTACCGCTACCGCGTTGCTGGTGGTAATCGGCACCGCGTGGATGATGGACATGGTCGGCGTATCGATGGCGCTGGGGGCGTTTCTCGCCGGGTTGCTGCTGGCGGATTCGGAATACCGCCATGAGCTGGAAGCGCAGATCGAACCGTTCAAGGGGCTGCTGCTGGGGCTGTTCTTCATCAGCGTCGGCATGGGCGCCAACCTCAGCCTGCTGCTTAGCGCGCCGATCACGGTGCTGGGGCTGACGCTGTTGTTGATTGGTTTGAAGTTGCCGCTGTTGTTTGTGGTCGGGCGTCTGGCGGGCGGGTTGAGCAAAGTCAGTGCGATTCGCCTCGGTATCGTTTTGGCGGCCGGCGGTGAATTTGCGTTCGTGGTGTTCAAGATCGGTCGCGATCAAGGTTTGTTCGAACCGCGCCTGTACGACCTGCTGGTGCTGACCATCACCCTTTCGATGGCCGTCACGCCGTTGCTGCTGTTGATCTGCGCACGGCTGGTCAGCCCGAAGGTGCAGCCGGTGGAGGTGCCGGAGAAATTCCGCCAGATCGACACCGACACCCCACGGGTGGTCATCGCCGGCATGGGCCGGATGGGCCAGATCGTGGCGCGGATCCTGCGGGCACAAAACATCAAGTTCGTCGCGCTGGATACCTCGGTGGAAACCATTGAGTTGTCGCGCAGTTTCGGCGGCGTGCCGGTGTTCTACGGCGACCCGATGCGCCCGGAAATCCTCAGCGCGGCCAAGGTCGGTGAAGCGGAATATTTCGTGATTGCCACGGACGATCCGGAGACCAACATCAAGACCGCCGAAGTCGTGCGCAAGCTCTACCCGCACATGAAAATCATCGCCCGGGCACGTAACCGGCAGCACGTTCATCGCCTGGTGGATGTCGGCGCCGATCCGATTCGGGAGACCTATTACTCCAGTCTTGAAATGAGCCGTCGTACGTTAGTGGGCCTCGGTTTGACCCAGGCCCAGGCCGATGCACGGATCAAGCGCTTCAAGCACCATGACGAACAGGTGCTCGAGGCTCAGCACGCAGTGTACGACGACGCGGCCAAAGTGCTGCAGACCGCACAGGAAGCGCGGGCGGAACTGGCCCGACTGTTCGAGTCGGATCAACTGGAAGAACAATCGGGCAAGTCCTGACCTGACCCTGATCGTTCCCACGCTCTGCGTGGGAATGCAGCCCGGGACGCTCCGCGTCCCTCCTGGAGCTGGAACGCGGAGCGTCCCTTGAGGCATTCCCACGCGGAGCGTGGGAACGATCTCGTGGGAGCCAGCAGGTTCAGGCTATCTCCAGCTCCCTCTCTTCTTTGGCCGGCACCCCTTCAAACCGATCCGCCAGAAACGGCGTGATGTCCAGCGGCAGCGGTTCATCGTTGACCAGTTTGTCCAGCAACACCCCGGTGATCGCCGACGTCAGCACGCCAGTGCGGAAGTGCCCGCAGGCGTTGAGGTAACCGTCCACCCCGGCCATCGGCCCGAGAATCGGCAACTCATCCGGCGAGCCCGGCCGCAACCCGGCCCAGGTGCGCTTGAGGTTGATGTCCGCCAGTTCCGGCAGACAACGCACGGCGCCCTGCACCAGCCCGGCGATTTCCGGCCAGGTGGTGGTGACGTCGAAGCCTTTGTCCTCGGTGGTGCTGCCGATCAGGATCTCACCGTTGTCCTTCTGCGCCATGTAGCAATCGCTGGTGGTCAGGCAACCGTTGAGGATTTTCGGCAGGCGTTCGGTGAGCAGAATCTGGCCTTTCACCGGCTTCACCGGAATGCGTACGCCTGTGGCCCACTCGCTCAAGTCTGCCGCCCACGCGCCCGCCGCGTTGATCAGGGTCTTGCAGTGAAACACCCCGGCCTCGGCTGTCTGCACGCCAGTCACCCGCGTGCCGTGATGCAGAACGCCGGTGATGTTGGTGTTGACGTACATGTCCACGCCATTCTGCCGGGCGCCTTCGGCGTAGGCGTCGGCCAAGCGGAACGGGCTGACCTGGTGGTCGCAGAGAAACTCCAGCGCGCCGCGTGCTTCATGGCTGACGCTCGGCTCGGACTCGCGCAACGCCGCCTGATCGAGCCAGCGCACCTGATCGGCCAGGTGCGGAATGCAGCCGACGATGTGCTCGGCGTACAACCGGTCTTCATCGTCATAAATGACGAACTTGAGCCCGGTCTTCTCGAACTTGAAGTCCATCCCGTGGTTGTCTTTCAGCTCACGGTGCAGCGCCGGGTACAGCGCGTTGGACTGCAAGGCGAAGTCGAAGAACGAGGGCGGCAGGATGTGCGGCGTGCTGGAGTCCACCGCCACCGCCGCGCCCTGGGTTTCGCGCTTGCGGTTGGCCGACATCATGCGGAAAAAAATCACCCCGCAACCCAGCCCCACCGACTCGCCAATCGCCCACAAACCGCCGGCCGAGGCACGAGTCGCATTGCCCGGACGCTTGGCGTCGATCATCGCGACCTTGAGGTTTTTGCGCTTGGACAACTGATAGGCGATGGACGCGCCGATCACACCGCCGCCGGCGATGACCACGTCATAGAACTTACTCATGGGAAACGGCCTCCGTGCCGAGGGACTGGAACGCGGAAAAAGGAATCGGATCGACCGGGAAACGCGGCCGCAACCAGCCGACATCCTTGCGCCCGGTGGCCTGGCGCAAACGGTCGCTGCAATAGCCGACGCACATCCGCCCCTGACAGTCGCCCATGCTCACGCGGGTACGCATTTTCAGGCTGGCGATGTCTTGCACGCCCTGTTCCAGCGCCCGGTCGATGTCGGCGCGGGTCGCGTGTTCGCAACGACAGATCACCGTGTCGGCGGCCGGCAATGCGATCTGCCCGACACCGCGTTCGGTGTAGCGATCCACCGCCGCGCGGAAACGCACGATGGCTTTGAGTTTGCTCAGGTAACGGTCGCGGCGGACCCGCGCCAGTTCCTCTTCCAGCACTCCGCGTTGCAGCAGGATCGAGGTGGCGGCGATCTTGCCGGCCAGCATCGCCGCTTCACCGCCGCGAATCCCGCCCATGTCACCGGCCAGATGCACATGCGGCTCGCTGCTTTGCTGCCAGATATTGGCGTTGGCGCGCAGGTAGCCGTCGTCGCTGAAGCCGTGGTCCAGGCCCATCTGCTGACTCAGTTGCGTGCGCGGAATGAAGCCGTAGCCGACCGCGAGCGTCTTCGCTTCGAAGCGTTCGACGCGGCTCATGTCCGGCTCCCACGTCGCCGAGTACGGCGCCACACTGATGCTTTTCAGCTCGCCTTCGCCATGCGCCTCGACCACGCCCCAGCCGTAGTTCATCGGGATGCCGTGCAGTTTCAGGTAGGCGAGCATGCTCAAACCGTCGAGGAACAGTTGCGGCTTGTTCAGCAGCGCCAGGCTCTCCTTGGCAATCTTGCCGAACGCGCAGGCCTCGTAGACACCGGCAACACTCACACCTGACGCGTGCAACTGGGTCGCCACCAACGGCAACAGCGGGCCGGTGCCGGCGATCACCACCGGCCCCTGGGGTTTGACCACGCCGCTTTTGATCTGCAATTGCAGGCCGCCGAGCATGATCACGCCGGGCAGCGTCCAGCCGGGAAACGGTACGCTGCGCTCGTGACAACCAGCAGCCAACAGCAGTTGCGGGTAGCTGATTTCGTGCAGTCGCTCGTCGCCATCGAGCACCACCAGCGAGCGGGTGCCTTCGGCGCCGACCACACGGTGATTCAGGCGCACGTCGATCAGCCCGGCCTGCTCCTGGAAATCGCCGTGCAGTTTGGCCAGTGCTTCGGAATAGCGCGGCCCCAGATAATCCAGCTGCACGCCGTCACGCAGCGGCCCGCGATAAACCACACCACCAAGGCGTGATGCCTCTTCAAGCAATGTGCTGCGCACACCATGGCGCGCCAGTTCGATGGCCGCCGCCATGCCCGCCGGCCCACCGCCGACGATGACCGGATGCTGGCTCATAGTGCCTCCTGACCGTGAATGCGGTTGGCTTGGGTTTCGATGTGCATGCCGTCACGCACCACGGTCTGGCAGGCACGGCGTTTGTGCCGGCCGTTGATTTTCACCAGGCAGCACTGGCACACGCCCATCCCGCAATAGGCACCGCTGATCTGGTTGTGATCGTTGCGCGCGACCTGGCGCACGCCGAGAGACTGAATGACGCTGAGCACGGTTTCGCCGATGGCGGCGGTGACCGGTTGGCCGTTGATGTGGACAGTCATATCCGCCTGCGCCAAGGGCTGGATATCGAAGGTTCTTTCTAGGCAGTGCATTGCGATGATCATCCGTGAAAAGTTCAGGTGAGGTTGAAACAGCTCCTTGCTGCACTACACCTTGCCGACACGTGGGGGTTATCTCTCTCTATCGGGCCGGCAGGTTGGTTCCGCTCGCGCAGCAACGTGCGCGCAAGCAATGTAGTCGATCCAGCGGCAAGGGCCTGGAAAATTCACGGTAGGGGATATCGCGCAGAAGAATATTGATCCAGGCCATGGAAATGACTGTACGGTTCTGCCGCCGATCAGTTGGAAAACACGAACTGCCCTTTGATCTTTTTCGAACCGATGAAACCGAGGTCAGGGAACAGCTTGGTTTTCAGCCACACGACAAAATAGACCATGGCCAATGTGAGGCCGACGCCGATCAGGGTGGAGATCGGGTCTTCGGCGTAGTCCTTGAACAGGCGTGAAACCTGGCTGAGCGTAAGGATCACGAAGACGGTGTAGGTCTGAGCGGAGTATTTGTAGAAACCCCAGGCAAACAGCAGCGGGATACCGCCACCGATCAGCATGAGTGTCAGGGCCAGGCCGATGCCGGAGTCCCAGCCCAGGACAAATCCGGCGAGCGCGCCGAGCAATGCCTGAATGCAGGTCAGCACGATCAGGATCGTGACCTTGCGTGCATACTGGCGGCGCAGCGCCGGGTCAATGCGTGAACCAATCCAGTAAGCCAGCACCCGATCCTTGACCGCCCCGCCCGAAAACGCCTTGAAGGTTTCGGTCTTCGAGCGCCCGGCGTCCAGCATCTCATCCAGCTGCCGTTTGATTTCCTTCTTGTCCAACGTCTTCATCCTTAAACAGAAATGCAAGCGGCCGATCCGCTTGCGGCGTCGATTCTGGCTGCTGGCCCTTTAGAAAGCAAAAAGCCGCTTCCACCCGAAGGTGGAAGCGGCCGAGGCACAAGCCCCAGAGGGATCAGTGCACGAACAGAGCGATCAGAATGATGATCGGGATTGGCACGCCGAGGAAAAACAGCAGTAGTGAGCGCATGGTGATTCTCCTTGATTAACGGACCGGAGGCAGTGTGGTCGTGGTGTAGGTTTCGACTTCAACGTACTCGACCGCATCCCGGCGGCGACCGCCGAAGGTGGCCGACAGACTGGCGAAGAACGCACCGGCCAGCAGCGCGATGAACATCCACAGCGAGGTCCAGGCAGCGACTTTGGCGGCGGTGTCAGCGGCTTGCTGAGCCTTGACCTTGGCGTCGGCAATGGCTTTTTGCGTACGAGCGTAGATTTCATCGACGCGACGTTCGGCGTCGGCCTGGGTCAGGTTGGTACGTTGCGCGACCAGTTGCGCAAGGTAGGTGCGATCCTCGGGGCTGAGCTGACCGTTGGCCAGGCTCTGGGCGAAGATCCGAGTCACGGTGCCGCGAGCGGCGTCATCGCTGACCGCAGCAGGACGGTCATCGCGGAACAGACTGTCGACGAAGTAACCATACTGATTACTGTCGGTGTTCGCCGCTGCAGTCCCGGCCGCCTGAGTCATGGCGCTGGCCGCGCCACCGGCGACACTTGCACCGGCCTGCACACCGCCGCTGACGATGCTGCTGACCGAGCCGACCACCAACGTAGCGGTGACCAGCGTGGCCACGCACCAGGCGAGGAAGCCATGGGCGGTGTCGCGGAAGTACACCTCGTCACCGTGCATGTTCGCCCACTTCACCCGCAGGCGACCGGCGATGTAGCCGCCCAGGCCGGAAGCGATGATTTGCGTCGCCGCCAGCCAGACGATTGTCGAAATGCCCAGGCCCTTGGCGCTGACGCCCTCCCCGGCCCACGGTGAAACAGCGGAGAAGCCCAGACCGAAACCGAGCAGTACCAGAATCAACGACAGTGCCGCAGCGGCTGCGGCCCCGGCGAAGATCGCGCCCCAGGACACCCCTGAGACGTTGCTCGACTCGCCTTCGAAGGCAGGATAAAACCCATCAGAGGATCTATTCATTGTTGTTCTGCTCCCGGCATGAAAAATGGTGTTACAACTCGTCAGCAGATGAATTGCAGTGACCGTGCCAGTCGCCAACATTAAATAAATCGTTGAAATTCAATCTCTTAAAAAGACTGAACTTCCCAGGACCATGCAATTTGCAACAACGGTCCGATATCAGCGGGTTTTATGCATTGGCACAAAAGCCCGGTCATTTGAGTTTGTATCAACTACAACATGAAAGTTAATTTAAAGCGTTATTGCAAAATCTTGGCAAAATGCTGCCATTCCGTTTGAACCGATCAGCAGGCCCACCATGACTCGCATCTTGACCATCGAAGACGACGCCGTGACCGCCCGGGAAATCGTCGCCGAACTCAGCAGCCACGGCCTCGACGTGGATTGGGTCGACAACGGCCGCGAAGGCCTGGACCGCGCCGTCAGCGGCAACTACGACCTGATCACCCTCGACCGCATGTTGCCCGAACTCGATGGACTGGCCATCGTCACCACTTTGCGCACCATGGGTGTGTCCACGCCGATCCTGATGATCAGCGCGTTGTCCGACGTCGATGAGCGCGTGCGTGGCCTGCGCGCCGGCGGTGACGATTACCTGACCAAGCCGTTCGCCACCGATGAAATGGCGGCCCGGGTCGAAGTGTTGCTGCGCCGGCAGCACAACGGCGGCACTCAGCCGACCACTCTGCGCGTGGCGGACCTTGAGCTGGACCTGATCAGCCATGAAGCCAGCCGCGCCGAGCAGGTGCTGACGCTGCTGCCCACCGAATACAAGTTGCTGGAATTCCTGATGCGCAACAGCGGCCAGATCCTGTCGCGGATGATGATTTTCGAGGAAGTCTGGGGCTATCACTTCGACCCGGGGACCAACCTGATCGACGTCCACATCGGTCGCCTGCGCAAGAAGATCGACCCGCCGGGCAATGTCCCGTTGATCCGCACGGTGCGAGGTTCGGGTTATGTCATTGCCGAACCCGTCTGACGGTTGGCGTTCCTCCAGCAGCCGGTTGCTGGCGCTTTACAGTTCGTTGTTCGTGGCCTGGAGCGGGATCCTCATGGGGGTCATGTATTTCGAGGTGTCCGGTTACCTCGACAACCTGGCCAAGCATTCGCTGATGCAGCGTCAGCATCTGTTTTCGCACTTTCGCGGCGAGCAACTCGAAGATGCACTCGCTGCCAGCATGACGTTCGATATCCGCGGCATCGATGCCTACGGCCTGTTCGCCGCTGACCACACCTACCTCGGCGGAGCTTTGCAGCAGATGCCTGCGGGCCTGCCGCTGGACGGCAAGATCCACGAATTGCGCGACTGCTCCGAATCCGACGATCCGACCCTGCCCGCCGACAGTTGCGATGCGGTCGCCACCCCGACCCGCGACGGTCGCTGGCTGGTGCTGGTGCGTGACAACGGTTCGCTGTTCGCCGTGACCCGAATCATTCTGCGTGCATTGCTCTGGGGCGTTTCGCTGACAATCGTACCGGGGGTCATCGGCTGGCATTTGCTGCGGCGTCGGCCGTTGCGACGAATTCGCGCGATTCAGGCCAGTGCCCAGTCGATTGTCGCCGGAGACCTGACTCATCGATTGCCCGTGTCCAATCGCCGCGACGAACTGGACATGCTCGCCGCCATCGTCAACGCCATGCTCGATCGCATCGAGCGTCTGATGAACGAAGTCAAAGGCGTGTGCGACAACATCGCCCACGACTTGCGCACTCCGCTGACGCGTTTGCGGGCGCAGTTGTATCGCATGCAACAACAGGCCGGCGAAGGCTCGCAGGAAGCCGCGCAACTGGATCTGGTGCTGGCGGAAGCCGATACGCTGATGGCGCGTTTTCGGGGTTTGCTGAGGATTTCGGAACTGGAGGATCGCCAGCGGCGTTCGGGCTTCGTCGAGCTCGATCCGGTGCGGTTGCTGCAGGAATTGCATGAGTTTTACCTGCCGCTGGCCGAGGAGGACGAACTGCGTTTCGAGCTGAACATGCCGGAAACCCTGCCGATGTTGAATGGCGACAGGGCCCTGTTGTTCGAGGCACTGGCCAACCTGCTGAGCAACTCGATCAAGTTCACCCCGCCGGGAGGCACGGTGATTTTGCGTGGGGTGAATGATGCAGGGCATACACGGATCGAGGTGCACGATTCCGGCCCCGGTATACCCGAGTCGGAACGCGAAGCAGTGTTCCAGCGCTTCTATCGTGCAGAGGGTGGGCAACCGCAAAGCGGTTTCGGGCTTGGGCTGTCGATCGTTGCGGCGATTGTCAGCCTGCACGGGTTCAGTCTTGAAGTGGGTCGCAGCGATCTGGGCGGGGCGAAACTGGTGCTCGATTGCCGGCAGAGGCTGATTTCACAGACCTGATCGTTTGGCAGAGATAGTTCCCACGCTCTGCGTGGGAATTCCTCAAGGGACGCTCCGCGTTCCAGCTCTCGAATGGGACGCAGAGCGTCCCGGGCTGCATTCCCACGCGGAGCGTGGGAACGATCAACTCAGGCCGGGTAGTTGGCGCGCAGCGCTTCGAGGCCGCCCTGATAGATGCCGCTGAACAGCGCCACCACTTCCTCATCGCTCACGCCCTTGGCCGTGAAGCGTCCCGACCACGTCACCCGCGCGCCCTGCCCCTGGGCTTCGACGCGAATCGTCGCCAGATAATCCGTGGCCGGAAACGGTGCCTGCTCGATCGAGTAGCTGTAGGTCTTGCCCGCGTTATCGAACGTCTCCAGACGCTCGATCACCACTGCGCCGTCGGCGGTTTGCAGGGTGCGTACACGACCGCCGTCGCTCAGTTCACTCTTGGGAATGAACGGCAGCCAGTCCGGCAGCGTGTTGAAACCGCCGATCAATTGCCAGACCTGATCGGCCGAGGCCGGGATATCGATGAATGCTGATGCTGTTGCCATAAATAAACGTCTCTCTCAAAGAATTCAGGTTCAGATTGCCAGGCTGTCGACCACGCCGCCGTCGACGCGCAATGCAGCGCCGGTGGTGGCCGAGGACAGCGGTGAAGCGATGTAGGTCACCAGATGCGCGACTTCTTCGACATTGGCCACGCGCTGGATGATCGAGGTCGGACGGGCCCGGCGCACAAACGCGTCGGCCTCGTCCCGCAGGCTGCGGCCGGACTCGGCGGCAGCATCCTTGAGCATCTCTTCGACGCCGTCGGTGAAGGTCGGCCCCGGCAGGATTGCATTGACCGTGACACCAGTGCCGGCCAGCCGTTTGGCCAGGCCATGGGACACTGCGAGGTTGGCGCTTTTGGTCACGCCGTAGTTGATCATGTCGGCCGGGGTGGCCACGCCGGATTCCGAAGACAGAAAGATCACCCGGCCCCAACCCTGCTCGACCATCGCCGGCACGTAATGCCGGGACAGGCGCACGCCGGAGATCACGTTGATTTCATAGAAGCGCGTCCACTCATCGTCGGGCGCGTCGAAGAAATCCACGGCGTTGTAGATCCCGAGGTTGTTCACCAGGATGTCGGCTTTCGGTTCAGCGGCGAACAGTTTCTGCGCGCCTTCGGCCGTGCCCAGATCCGCCGTCAGACCACGCAATTGCGCGCCCGGAACGGCTTGCCGAATGCTCGCCAGTGCCTGCTCGACCTTGGCAGCGTCGCGACCGATCACCACCACCGTGGCGCCTGCCTCGGCCAGTGACTGGCTGATGCCCAAACCGATACCCGCCGTGCTGCCGCTGACAATTGCCAGTTTTCCGCTCAGATCGATCTTCATGCTTTCACCTCGTCGATAGGTAATGGTGCACGTTCGGACACCAGTTTCGCTTCACGCATGGCCTGCCAGAAACCGGCCGGAATGACCGCCGACAGCGCCGCCATGTCTTCGGCGATGCGCCCCGGTTTGCTCGCGCCGGGAATCACTGCCGCCACGGCCGGATTGGCCAGCGAGAATTGTAGTGCAGCTGCTTTGACATCCACGCCGTGGGCGGCGGCGATGCGTTTGATCTGCTCGACCTTGGCAATGATCTGCGGGCTGGCCTTCTGGTATTCGAAGTGCGCGCCACCGGCCAGGATCCCCGAGCTGTAAGGGCCGCCGACGACGATCTCGACGTTTTGTGCACGTGCCGAATCCATCAGACGCTGCAGGGCGCGGTCGTGATCGAGCAAGGTGTAGCGGCCGGCCAACAGGAAGCCGTCAGGCTGCGCCTCGGTCAGGTCGAGCGTCAACTCGCAGGGCTCAACCTTATTCACGCCCAGGCCCCAGCCCTTGATCACGCCTTCTTCGCGCAGGCGGGTCAGGACTTTGAAGGCCCCGGTGCGGGCCTGATTGAAGTACTCCAGCCATTGGTCACCGTAAAAATCCTGAGCGATGTCGTGGACCCAGACGATGTCGAGGCGATCGGTTTTCAGGCGTTCGAGACTGTCTTCGATCGAGCGCAAGGTGGCGTCGGCGCTGTAGTCGTTGACGATCTTGTTCGGGCGGCCATGTTCGAACACCCCGCTCTTCTCGCCCAGATCCCGGGCGGCGGCGTCTTCGACTTCATCGAGAATGACCCGGCCGACCTTGGTGCTGAGCACATAGTCGTCGCGCTTGTAGCGGGACAGCGCTTCGCCGAGGCGGATTTCCGAAAGGCCCGAGCCGTAGAACGGCGCGGTGTCAAAGTAACGCACGCCGGCATCCCACGCCGCATGCACGGTGGCCTGGGCTTCTTCCTCAGGAATGGCGCGGAACATGTTGCCCAGTGGCGCGGTGCCGAAGCCCAGTTGGCCGGGCAGTTTGTCTTTCAAGCTCATGGGGATTTCCTCGTAGTGTCTGGGTCGTGGTTGACCGTTGAGCAGATCCTAGATTGCGGCACTCAGACCGTCCAAGACATAATGCGCAGCACTTGAGTCCCTATAGGTCTGACATGATCGATTTCCGCCAATTGCGCTACTTTGTGGTCGTCGCCGAAGAAGAGCACGTCGGCCGCGCGGCCGAACGCCTGCACATTTCCCAGTCGCCCCTGAGCCGGCAGATCGCCCAGCTCGAAGAACGCCTGGGCCTGACCCTGTTCGAACGCAGCCAGCAACGCATCCGCCTGACCCGCGACGGCCATACGTTCCTTGCCGAAACCCGCGCCTTGCTGACCCACGCCAATCGCCTGGAATCCCTCGGCAAACGCCTGGGTCGTGGCGAAGAAGGCGGTTTGTGCATCGGCTACATCGAGAACGCCATGCACGCCGGCGTATTGCCCAATGCGTTGCGCGTGCTGCGGGCGGATCGGCCGAACGTGCACGTCGCGCTGTACAACCTCAGCTCCGCCGAACAACTCGAAGGCCTGCGTCAGCGTAGCCTCGATATCGCGCTGGTCAGCGAACCGCCGACGACCGACGATCCGGACTTGCTGGGCTTTCAGGTACTGGACGACCCGATGCTGCTGGCGCTGCCGGAGCAGCATCCATTGGCCGCACAGGCCTCGCTGACCCCGGAGGATCTGGCCACTCAGGAGTGGATCGGCGTGCAACCGCGTCAGGATGCGGGCGACGATTTTGTGAGTGCCTGCCTGCGCGCCGGCTTCACCCCGGATGTGCGGATGCAGGCGACCGAGCCGTTCACCGCGCTGGGGCTGGTGGCTTCAGGGCTTGGGATTGCGATGATCCAGAAAGGCCTGAGCCACAACGCCCCGCCGGGTGTGGTGTTGCGGGAAGTACCGTGGCTGGCGTTCACCACGCCGTTGTGGGCGGCTTGGCATCGGGTCAATTTGCGGCCGTTGGTTGAGACGTTCAGAACCGTACTGACGGGCTCGGACATCTCGGGCGCGTGACTAAAGGCGCGGTTCAAACGCCCAACCGCGCCCACCCCGCCACCAACTGCGCACTGATACTCACCCCGCCACACACCACAATCACCACATCCCGAGCCCCCGCCAGCGCCGGATGGTCAAGGTAAGCCACCGCCAGCGACACCCCGCACGCCGGCTCCACCAGTTGCCGCAGATCACTGGCATAACGCACCACGCCCATGATCGCGTCGTCATCGGACAGTACCAGGCATTCGTGATCGAACTCGCCGATGTGCTGCACCGGCCACTCCGCTACCTGCGCGGCGCCAAGAGAAGTGGCAACGGTGTCGATCTTGCTCAGGCGCACCGGGTGACCAGCCTGTACGGCAGCGGCAAACGAGGCGGCGCCCTGGGTTTCACAGGTGATAATCCGGCAGTCACGCCGGTCATGACGCAGCAGCCCCGTGAGGATTCCTGCGAGCAATCCCCCGCCGCCGACCGAGGTGACCACGGTGTCGAACTGCGGGCAGTCTTCGAGGATTTCATCGATCATCGTGCTGTGTCCTTGCCACAACACCGGGTGATCGAAGGCCGGCACGTATTCGGTGTCCGCCGCACTGGCCAGTTCCCGTGCTCGCTGGTTGGCCTCGTCCCAGACTTTGCCGTGGACGATGACCTCCGCGCCAGTGCGGCGGATGCGTGCGCGGGTGGCCTCAGGGGTGGTGTGCGGCACCACGATGCAGGCTTGCAAACCCAGGCTGGCCGCCGCCACTGCAGTGGCCAGGCCAGCGTTGCCACCGGACGGACAGACCACTTTAAGTTTGCCCTGCGCCGCTGCCTGACTGCACAGCAGGCCCATGCCGCGCAATTTGAACGAGCCACAGGGTTGCAGGTTTTCCAGTTTCAGCCAGATACGCCGGGAGGTGGTCGACAGGGTCGGATGGAGGATCAACGGCGTGCGGATGTGCAGCATGGCGGACTCCTGATGACGCCACGCCCGGGCGACCTGTTCGCCGGCGCGTGGACGGTTGAAGTCGAAACGTCCCTGTCTGAAGCTTAGTTCACCCTGCCCCCTCGACGGTAAACGCCGGGGATCGTGCAGCGATCTACACTGAACGGAACAGCCGTGAGGTGCCTATGAAAATGTCAGCGCAAATGACCGTCGTCGCGGTAATCGCCACTCTCGCCTACCTGGGGCTGGCGATGTGGGGCATTGGTGGCGTGGCGGTGTTCTTTTCCCACGGCGCGCTGGTAGTGGTCGCGCTGGCGACACTGGCGATGGTGGTGGTGTCGTTGTTCAGCGAGGTGAACCTGAGCTCCGGCGAACGCGAGGACCGAGCCAATCGATGGGTGATTCCGGCGTTCGGCGTGATCGGGTTGGTCAGTGCTTTTCTGCCGGCTTATTGCGACCGCATCGGTTTCTGGACCGTGGGCCGCGAAGGCACCCGTTGGCTGGGGGCGTTGTTGTTCATCGCCGGCGGTGCGTTGCGCCTGTGGCCGGTGTTCGTTCTGGGCCACCGCTTCAGCGGCTTGGTCGCGATTCAGCCGGGACATCGACTGGTCACCGAAGGCATCTACACGCACCTGCGCAACCCCAGCTATCTGGGGCTGGTGATCAATGCGCTGGGCTGGGCACTGGCGTTTCGTTCAGTCGTCGGGATCCTGCTGGCGGCGCTGACGCTGATCCCGCTGATTGCCCGCATCCATTCAGAAGAAGCCTTGCTACGCACCCAGTTTGGCACCGAGTACGATGCCTATTGCGCGCGCAGCTGGCGGTTGTTGCCGGGGGTTTACTGAAGTCGCAGGCTTAGTTGGCCGTTGCTGTCGATGCTCAGCGCAACGTCGCGGTAACTGGCGATGGTCGTGTGTGGGGTTTCAATCGGATGCTGGTGAGTCGCGGTGATGATCATCAACGGCGCACCGGCCGCTTCCGCCGCCTGAATGCCAACAGTCGCGTCTTCGAAAATCAGGCAATCGGCCGGTTCCAGTCCCAGACGTTTGGCGGCCAGTCGATAGCCGGCCGGGTCAGGTTTACCCGCCGTCACATCTTCAGCCGTGATCATCACAGCAGGCTCGGGAATCCCCGCCGCCGCCATCCGTCGCAGCGCCAGATCCCGTGGCGCCGAGGTCACCATGGCCCAGCGATCTGCCGGCAACGACTTGAGAAACGCCGCCGCACCGGGAATCTCGACAATGCCCTCGACATCTTCGATTTCCGCCTCGGTAATGAACGCCGCCTGCGCCTCGGCGTCCACGCCCGGCAGGTTCAAGCGAGTGATGGTGTCGATGGCGCGCACGCCGTGGATGGTCGGCAGGAACGTCTCGACATCAACGCCATGACGCTCGGCCCAGGCCGCCCAGATTCGCTCGGCGGCGGCGATGGAGTTGAGGACGGTGCCGTCCATGTCGAACAGGAACGCGCCGAACGCGCGATTGAAAACAGCATCGTGAGCAGACAAGGGGTTCGCATCCTTAGGCAACGGGCCGGACAAATATGCCCGGCAATGTAGCATTTGCCGAAGGCGTCAGTGCAGACGCGGTGCCTTGGATTTGAATGCGTCGTCCACGCAATCGAGCAACTGGCCGATGGCCCAGGGCTTCTTGATGAACGCCACCGGATGGCGGACGCCGGAGGTCTCGGGCGTTTCATAACCGGACATGACCATCACCGGTTTTTCCGGCCAGCGCTCGCCGACCAGATTGGCCAGGTCCGCGCCATTGAGGGTGCCGGGCATGGTGATGTCGGTGAGCAGCAGCGCGACTTCCGGCGCGTGCTCTTCCAGGTATCGCGACGCCGCATCGGCACTGGTCTGCGGCTCGACCTTGAAACCTTCCTCCTGAAGAATTTCGCACAAAAACTCCAGAATCAACGGATCATCCTCGACTACCAGAATCAACCCGCCAGGAAGGTGCGCGCTCGACGTCGGAATTGGACACATGAACTGGCACTCCCTGAATTGCATGAACGATTTAGCGGCTTGATCCCGCTGCTTATCTGGTATGAGCAGCGCCTTCTACAGAAATTCATTTTTGATACAGGTCTTTTCGATAACACCCGGTCAACGGGCAGTCGCCGACCCGTAATTGCGGTTAAAATGCGCGCCCTTTTGCTGGCCGATCCCGATTGATGAACCCTCAAGCCCTCGCCGTTCTCCACGCCCACCTGCTCACCGCGCTGACTTCGGCGCCGGCCGAAACCCGGCGCCTGTTCCATGGGCGCGGGCGTTGCTGGCCGGGGCTGGAACAGCTCACCGTCGACTGGCTGCAAGGCGTGGTGCTGGTGTCGCTGTTCAAGGAACCCGAGGCTTCGCAACTGGAAGACCTCAAGCGTCTGTTGCTGGAGATCACCGGTTCAGCGCCATGGCAGCAGTCCGGCGCCCACACCCTGTTGATCCAGCATCGCTACCTGCCGCAAAGCACCGCCGAATGGCTGCTGGGCGAAGAAATCGACGAGATGACGATCGTCGAGGGCGGGCTGAAATACCGCGTGGATCTGGGTCGCAAGCAGAACGCCGGGCTGTTCCTCGACATGCGCTACGGCCGCAACTGGGTCCGCGAGCAGGCAGCCGGCAAACGGGTGCTGAACCTGTTCGCCTACACCTGTGGTTTCTCGGTGGCAGCCATCGAGGGCGACGCCAGCCATGTGGTCAACCTCGACATGTCCCGCGCCGCGCTGAGCCGCGGCCGCGACAATCACCGCCTGAACGGGCATGACCTGAGCAAGGTGAGTTTTCTCGGCCACGACCTGTTCAAGTCCTGGGGCAAGGTCATCAACAGCGGCCCGTATGATCTGGTGATCATCGACCCGCCGTCGTTCCAGAAAGGCAGTTTCCTGCTGACCAAGGATTACCAGCGCGTACTGCGCCGCCTGCCGGAACTGCTGACGGCCCAAGGCACGGTGCTGGCCTGCATGAACGATCCAGCGTTCGGTCCGGACTTCCTGATCGATGGTGTGACCCAAGAGGCGCCGAGCCTGCGCTTCGAACAGCGGCTGGAAAATCCACCGGAGTTTCCGGATGTCGACCCTGAAAGCGGTCTGAAGGCGCTGCTGTTCAAGCAGATCGGTTAACCCTGCTCAGCGCGGGCGCAACACCAGCGCAAACAACTCGCCATGCCCGGTGACGTTGAGCTTGTGATAGAGATTGCGCCGATGCACCTTCACGGTCTCCGGCGAAATGTGCATGTGCTGGGCGATGGCTTTGCTCGAGAAGCCCTGGAGAATCAGGCGCGCCGTATCGATTTCGCGCGCGGTCAGCCGCGCGTCGAAACGGTCCAGCAGCGCCGCCAGATCGCCGACCTGCGCCTCGATGGCCGCCCCTTGCGGCGGCATCAACTGCACATGTCGGCGCATCGCTGACAACACCCAGTCCCGCACGCACAGCAGGCGTCCCTGCTCCTGCAAACCGAACGCCGTCGCTCGGCCCATCGACAAGCCGAGCACGCCGTCATCGGTGTTGACCATGAATTGCAACTCATCCGCGCCGACCACCGAACGGAAGTAGCTCAGGTAGTACTCGCTGTGCAGAAACTGGTCCGGCGCCACGGACGCGAGGCTGTGCAAACCGTCGGTGATCCCGGAGCACGCGGCCTGATAGAACGGGTCGAGCAAGTACATGCCGGCACAGTAACCGGCCAGTTCTTCCTGTTCATCGGCGCGGCCCTGGCTGTCGACGTCGATCAGCAATTGCGGCGGGCGCCCCGTCTGCATCAACGCCACCAACGCATTGTCCAGCGGCACCAGCAGCCGCAAGGTATCGACCAGCGCTCGCCAGAAACCGTCCTGGCCGATGGTGGCGAATACCCGCGACAGGCTCTGATGCACCGGCAATTCCTGCAGCAACGCGTCCACGCTCTACCCCTTTTGAGTAACCCATGATGGGAATGGGTCTGGCGCGGCCTGCCCGATAGGCTGACCACTCCTGTTCATCACCGGCCTGCCGCAGGCCAGGAGTGCCGCATCATGCGTTGTCATCGTGGGTATATCAACCTGGGTCTGATGGGCGTTTTGTCCGCTGCGCTGAGTGCGCAAGCGGCCGATGCGCCGAGTGTGCATGTCTACAACTGGTACGACTACATCGGTCCGAACACCCTGCATGACTTTAAGCGTGACAGCGGCATCGAGCCGGTCTACGACACCTTCGACAGCGCCGAAGTGCTGGAAGGCAAACTGATGACCAGCCACAGCGGCTACGACGTGGTAGTGGCGAGCAACTTCAGCCTGCCGACCCTGATCAAGGCCGGCGCCCTCGCCCCGTTGCCCCGCAATCAACTGCCAGGCTGGAAGAACCTCGACAACGACCTGCTGAGCAAACTGGCCAACAACGACCCCGGTAACCAGTACGCCGTGCCGTATCTGTGGGGCACCAACGGCATCGGCTACAACGTCGACAAGGTGCGCGCCGCGCTCGGCGACAAGGCGCCGGTGGACTCCTGGGATCTGGTGTTCAAGGAAGAAAACCTGGCCAAGCTCGGCGAGTGCGGCGTGGCGATGCTCGATTCGCCATCGGAAATGCTCCCGGTCGCATTGCATTATCTCGGCCTGCCACCGAACAGCACCAACGCCGAGGACTATCAGAAAGCCGAAGCGCTGTTGCTGAAACTGCGCCCGCACATCGCCTACTTCAACTCCTCGAAATTCATCAGTGATCTGTCCAACGGCAACATCTGCGTGGCGGTCGGCTGGTCGGGCGCAATGCTCGAAGCCAAGACCAACGCCGAACAGGCCGGCAACGGCGTGAAGATCCAGTACAGCCTGCCGAAAGAAGGCGCGCCGGTGTGGTTCGACACGCTGGTACTGCTCAAGGACGCGCCGCATCCGACCCAGGGCCTGGCGTTCATCGACTACCTGCTGCGGCCCGACGTGATTGCGCCGGTCAGCGATCACCTCTCCTACCCCAACGGCAACCGCGCCGCCACCGCGCTGGTCGCCGAAGCCACCCGCGACAACCCGGCGGTGTATCCGTCTGCCACGGCGATGGCCACGTTGTTCACCCTCGAGCCCCTGCCCAAAGCCACCGAACGGGTGCGCACTCGGGTCTGGAGCAAGGTCAAGAACGGCCAATAATCAAAAATGAACAGAGAAGAAAACACCATGAAACCAAGAGCCCGCGATCTCCATATCCGCATCGGCCAACTGCAGCCCGGCCCGCTCAATGCCATCACCGACGTACCCGGCGTGCGGATCGGCCACAGCAATGTGCGGGGGCAAAGCGCCGCCGGACGCGACATCTGCACCGGCGTCACCCTGATCGAACCGCGCGCAGGTTCGACCAATGCACAACCGTGTTTTGCCGGCGTTCACGTACTCAACGGCAACGGTGATGCCACGGGGCTGGAATGGATTCGCGAGGCCGGCCTGCTGACCAGCCCGATCGCCTTCACCAACACCCACAGCCTCGGCGTGGTGCGCGATGCCTTGATCGAGCTGGATCGCGCGCAGCAACCGGACGACGGTCGTCTCTACTGGAACATGCCGGTGGTGCTGGAAACCTTCGATGGGTTGCTCAACGACATCAACGGCTTTCATGTGAAGCCCGAACACGTTGCCGAAGCCATGAGCAATGCAGTCGATGGCCCCGTGCAGGAAGGCGCGGTGGGCGGTGGCAGCGGCATGATCTGCCATGAATTCAAGGGCGGGATCGGCAGCGCATCGCGCCGATTGAGCAAGGCTCAGGGCGGCTGGACAGTGGGCGCCATTGTCCAGGCCAACCATGGAATTCGCAGCGAATTGCGGGTCGATGGCTACCCGGTCGGGCGCTATATGGAACAGGTGGATTCGCCGTTCCTGCGTGCCTCGCTGCCGCATCCGGGCATGGGTTCGATCGTGGTGTGCCTGGCCACCGATGCGCCGTTGTTGCCGCATCAATGCACGCGACTGGCGCAACGGGCGAGCCTCGGCCTGGCGCGTACTGGCGGCGGTAACGAAGACCACAGCGGCGACATCTTCATCGCCTTCGCCACCGGCAACGGCCATATCCCGCCCGCCGCCTATGAAGGCAAAGGCGCGTCGACCTGTGACGGCTTGCGGATGGTCAACAACGACCACATCAGCGAGCTGTTTCTGGCGGCGACCGAGGCGGTTGAAGAAGCGATCATCAACGCCCTGCTTGCCAGCGACAGCACCGAAGGCAACGGGCATTCGGTGCCGGGGCTGGATGCCGCGACCCTGCTCGCCGCCCTGGATAAAGCAGGCTGGCCCGGCGCTCGCTGAAACTGTTCCCAAAGACCTTTAGCGGAACAAGCCAAGTCCGAGTTCGCGCGCCGCCTGCAGTTGCACCGCAGGGTCGCGCAACTCGGACTCCAGCAACAACGCCGAGCCCGCCACCGTCGCCCCGCAATAATCGAAAATGCCGTGGTCGATCTGCGCCTTCATCGCCGCGCCGTAGCCGTGGCGTTCGTAGGTGCGTGCATCCGCCCCGCCGAGTGCGACCAGTTGCACACGCAGTCGTCCGAGCTTCTTCAGGGTCGAATCACCGTCGAAATCAAACGCCCAGCCATTGCTGAACACCCGGTCGATCCAGCCCTTGAGCAGCGCCGGCATCGACCACCAGAACACCGGATACACCAGCACCAGCGCATCGGCGCGGTCGATTCGTGCCTGCTCGGCCAGGACGTCTGCTGGCGGTGCGGATTCGCGGTGATGCACGGCCCAATCGGCCACGCCAAAACGCGGATCGAATTCCTCGGCGTGCAGGTCAGCGATTTCGAAGGTGTTGGACGGATCGCTCTCTGACAGGCCTTTGGCAATCTGCTGCGCCAGCGCATGGGTCAGCGAACGAGGGTCGTCATGAGCCACAACAATCAATGCGTGCATGGGGAAATCTCCGTTTGGTGGATGCTGACCAAGGGCTATATACTCTTGGTAAGTTACGAATCGTAAGTTACGTTTGGTATATAAGCGATGTCAACCACTGAAATTCCCGAAGCCACCCAGCCCCGCCGACGCCTGTCACGGGAAGACCGCCAGCGCCAGTTGCTCGACATGGCCTGGCAATTGATTCGCGAAGAAGGCACCGATGCGCTGACCCTGGGTTATCTGGCGGAAAAGGCTGGCGTGACCAAACCGGTGGTCTACGACCACTTCACCACCCGCGCCGGTTTGCTCGCTGCGCTGTATCAGGATTTCGACAGGCGCCAGACCGCGCTGATGGATGTTGCGCTAGGCAATTGCGAGGCAACGTTGAGCGGCACCGCCTCGGTGATCGCCACGGCGTATGTCGATTGTGTGCTGACCCAGGGCAACGAGATTCCCGGGGTGATCGCCGCGCTGGCGAGCACGCCGGAACTGGAGAAGATCAAGCGCGAGTACGAGGCGATTTTCCTGGAGAAGTGCCGCAGTGTGCTGTCGCCTTTCGCTGAGGGTGGCGACATTACCCAGGCGGGATTACGCGCCATGCTCGGCGCCGCCGAGGCGCTGTCTCAAGCGGCGGCGACCGACGAAATCAGTGCTGCGCAGGCTCGCGACGAGCTGTTTGCAACCATCACCGCAATGGTCGAAAGGGCCGCCGCCAGCGTCGCAAAAGCAAGTGACTGACGGTACTTGAGACCGCCACCGTACCTTTCTAGGATGGAGATACGCAGTCGCTTGGTTCGCCAAACCGCTGCGTAGGTGCAGGTGCCCTGAACCCCAATCAAGCCCGCACTTTGTTTCACGCGCATCTTGAGCCTCACGGGCTCTACTCCTCCCTATCAAAGAGTCTTGAGGCTCTTTTTTTGTCTTTGAAAATCAGTCTTCAGGTTCGCAGCGTATCGAACGCCACGTGGCTTGAGCCAACAACTCGCGATAAGCCTTCGGACTGCCCTTCACCCGCCCGGACAACCATGCCCGGCAATAGCTGTCCGCCTGACCGACGATCAGCGACGGCAGCAGCTCGGCGGGACACTCATTGAGTTCGGCGGCGCGCCCGGGCTCACTCAGCCAGGTGCGCAGGCTCAGATTGCGCGTCTTGTTGCGAGTGGCCAGTTCGTCCTTGTGCGGCCCCCGGGTCACGGCATAACGCGCGTGATACTGGAACCGCGCCCACTCCGGCTGGTTCTCGACCCAATCCACATAGCTGAAGACCAGCGCCTGCACGCCCTCTTCGGTGGTCGTCGCGTCGGCCAGATAGGCATCGCGCAGGCGCGCCTGATCCTCCAGGGCGGTGAAAAACAACGCGGCCACCAGCCCTTCCTTGTTGCCGAAATGGTGATAGATCGCGCCGACACTGGTGTCGCACTCGGCGCGGATCATTTCGATGGTGGTGGCCTCGATCCCCTGTTCGTTGAACAGGCGCAAGGCCTTGCGAAAGATGTCGCGCTTGAGTTCGGCCCGGCGTCCGGGGTAGCTGCGCTCGAGTAGATCTGCGGTGTCCATGGGGTTGAAGGCCTTGTAAATCCGGTTGAAAGGCACGCCCGTGCCGGTAATCGAAACGCGCCTAGGTTGACAGATTTCCCACGGACAGAATACCGTTCCGTTACAGAACAATATTCTGTAACGGAACATAATTCTGTAACTTCCCTAATCGCGAGGCTTCACCATGAGTCAGTTTCTCAGCATGTTCATCAGCGCCGGCCCCCAAGCGTTCAGCCAGATGGCCTGTCAGGTCGCGCCGTATTTCAGCAACATCAATCCGTTGGTCAGCGAGTTGCGCGCAGGCTCGGCAACGGTGCAGGTGCCGTTCCGTCGCGAGATCACCAACCACCTCGGCACCGTGCACGCCATCGCCATGTGCAACGCCGCCGAACTGGCGGCCGGAATGATGACTGACGTGTCGATTCCCGCCGGCGCCCGCTGGATTCCCAAAGGCATGACGGTCGAGTACCTCGCCAAGGCCAAATCCGATGTGACCGCCGTGGCCAATGGCGAAGCGCTGGACTGGCAGAGCGAAGGCGACAAGATCGTGCCGGTGGACATCCACGACGCCGAAGGCAAGAAAGTGTTCACGGCGCGGATCACCATGAACGTGAAGCTGTCCTGAAATCACGGGCACAAAAAAGCCCTTGTTGCCGTCATCGCAACAAGGGCTTTTTGCCGCTCGCCAGACGCAGGATCAGTGAACGGTCAGACGCTGGCGGACAAATTCTTCGGTGTGGCGCGTGACTTGATCCAGATGCCGGTCACGCTGCTTCTCGGCGTCGACCATTGCGCGTTTGCCATGTTTTTGCAGCAGGTAGGTGTGGATCTGCTGCACTTCGAGCGAGCGGTAAATCGGCGTGGTGTCGATAAAACCGCGCAAGCCGTTGCTGCGGTAATGCCGGGTGCTCATCAGGACCTGAGTCTCCAGTTGGCCCAGCACTTCAAAACCCAGTGCTTCGAAATACGGAACTTTACCCACGCTGCACGTCAGCTCGGCATGGGGGTAACGCGTCACCATGTCGGCGATCAACGCCCGGGCCACACCCTGACGACGGTACGGCTGCTGTACCGCCAGATAGGCCACGTTGCACGCTTCCCAATCACCCTGCACAGGCAAGTACAACAGGAAGCCGATCACCTGCTCCGGGTCATGCTCATCAGTGGCGACCAGCAGTTCCACTTCGGTGCCCTTCTCGCCGTTCAGCGCCTCCAGATACAAATGCACCTCGTAGCCGACCGCGTACTGATAGACGTTGTACAGCAGGTTGCTCGGGCCCAGACCGATGGCGCTGATGTCGGTCAGGTAGTCGACCACCATTTGCAGGATCTGGCTGTTGACGCTCTCGGGGCACGGGGATTTGTAGTGGGTGATGCGGGGCATGGCGGGTGAACTCCGGCGGTAAAACACAAGCTGCCGGGCGGGTTGAGCGACCGGCGAACCGCGACATCATACCCTGTGCAAGCCTGACAAAAATTTCATCTGCCCGAGAACGGATCTTTCGCCGATCTGGCGTCCAATTCTTCAACTGCGTTCATTTCCCGACGCAGGCCCTGAGGAGTTGTCATGAACGTTCTGCGTTCCCTGTTCAAATGGCGAAAAGCCCTGCTGCTGGTGCCGCTGACACTGGCCGCGCTGGCCAGTACCCCGGTGTTTGCCCAACCCGAAATCATCATCCGTGAAGCCCCGCCACCGATGCGTATGGAGCCGATGCCCGGTGCACGGCCCGGTTATGCCTGGGATCAGGGCCATTGGCGCTGGGAAGGTCGAGGTTACGCGTGGGTGCCGGGACACTGGCAACCGGTGCGTCACGGCGCACGCTGGAAACCGGGCCACTGGCAGGCCCGCGGGCCGAACTGGTACTGGATTGAAGGCCATTGGGTGCGTTGAGTGCTCGCCTGCCCGCCCACGTCACCCACCAGGAACATCGTCATGTCGAAAACCATAAAAACCTTGCTCGCCGCCTCACTCGTGGCAATCACCCTGTCGGGCTGCGTCGTCGAACCGGTCCGCCCGCACCGGCCACCACCGATCGTCGAAGTGGTCCCGGTAATGCCTGCGCCGGGTTATCACTGGGTCGCCGGCCATTATCGCTGGGCCGGCAACCAATGGCGCTGGGTGCCAGGGCATTGGCGGGCGTATTGAGGCCGGTCACTGCGCCGGTGCAACGACCTTGAACTTGATCGCGATGTCGTTCGAAACCACGGTGTCGGCCCACTCCCCGGCACCAAGGCCGAATGCGTCGCGCTTGAGCACGAGTTCACCGTCGAAGATGCCGATGCTGCTGTCCGGCTTCAATTGCACCGGGACCTGCACCTCGCGGGTGACACCTTTGAGCGTGAGTCGGCCGGCAACCAGGTAATGGTTTTCATCGACCCGACTGAAACGGGTCGATTCGAACACCGCCGTCGGAAACTTTTGCGTGTCGAACCACGCCGGTTTCACCAGCTCCGTGTTGGCGTCTTCGCTGCCGGCGTCGATGCTGGTGAGGTCGATGTGCAACGTGGTGCGGGCGCTGCCCAGATGCTCGGTGTCGAAGTCCAGCGTCGCATCGAACTTGCCGAACGTGCCGTACATCCGCGAGCCCATCTGGTTGTAGGTGAAACTGATCTGGCTGGCGGTGGTATTGACCCGGGTGTACTCCACCGCCTGCGCCGCCGGCATGACGATCAGGCAACACGCGGCAACCAACAACAATCGAATCGACATGGGATGCTCCGGTGCCTCGGTGGACCTCGACTGACTTAAGCAAACATCGGGCGATTATGCCACTTCACCGTTCATGCGCGCCTTCAGGTAACCGATCAACGCGGTCACCTTGGGCGATGGCAGATGTTCGCGAGCCGTGACCGCGTTGAGATCCTGCGGCGGGCCGATCCACTCCGGCAGTACGCGGATCAGGCGTCCGGCCTGCACATCCGCTTTCATGCTCTGGTCCATCGCCAGGATCAGTCCCTCGCCTGCCAGCAACGCGTCGTGCAACAGTGCCGGGTCGTTGGCGAGGATGGTGGGCTCGACACGATAGTCCCTCAGACGCGCCCCTTCCCGCCGCAACGGCCAGATATAACCGACATCGCGACGGGCCTGATGCAGCGTCAATGTTTGATGGTGAAGCAACTCTTCCGGGGTTTGCGGCGTACCGTGATGCGCGAGATATGCCGGGGTCGCGTAAATGCCCGTGGCAAAACTGGCCAGCCGCCGGGCGATCAGACTCGAGTCCGGCAATGCTCCCAGCCGCAGCGCCACATCGATCTCCTCGCCCACCAGATCCATCGGCACATGAGAGGCCAGAATCTCCAGGCGAATTTCCGGGTACGCCTGACGAAACCCCGCCAGCAACGGTGCAAACCAACTCACCCCGAATGAAAACGGCACCGTTACCCGCAACCAGCCACGCGGCCCGTCACGCAATTGATGCACGGCCCGTTCTGCGTGTTCGAGGGTGTCGGCGATGGTTTTGCACTGCTCGTAATACACCGCGCCCGCCTCGGTCAGGCTCAACTGGCGGGTGGTGCGGCGCAGCAGTTGCACACCGATGGCCTGCTCCAGCTCGCGCACCCGGCGGCTGACCGTGGTTTTCGGAACCTGCAAGGCGTGGGCGGCAGCGGTGAAACTGCCGAGCCGCACCACGCAGACAAACACCAGCGTGTCGTTCAAATCGCGGATCATTTCGGGCCTGCCTGAGGACAATGGACTGTGCCACTCATGGCACATTTCATGCCGCGATTATGGGCTAATCAGCTGAGACCCTGCGACCTAATATCGACGCTCCCTCTCGGAGTGATAACCCATGAAACTCAACGAATACGCCGAACACGATGGCATTGGCCTCGCGCAGTTGGTTGCGTCCGGCGAAGTCCACGCCAAAGAGCTGGCCGCACTGGCCATCGAAGCGATGCAACAGGTCAACCCATCGATCAACGCGGTCATCGAGCACTGGACGCCGACCGGGACTACCGGCAGCGGCCCGTTGGCCGGGGTGCCGTTTCTGATCAAGGATCTGGCGATCACTGCTGCCGGGCGACGCAATGAACTGGGTAGCCGACTCGCGCAGGGTCTGGTCGCTGAAAGCGACTCCACGCTGATGCAACGCTTCAACGCCGCCGGGCTCATCACCCTCGGCCGCACCACCACCCCGGAAATGGCGTTCAGCACCGAAACCGACTCCCTCCTGCAAGGCTCGACCCGCAATCCGTGGAACCCGCAACTTTCCGCCGGGGGCTCGAGCGGTGGCGCCGGCGCGGCTGTCGCCGCCGGCATCGTGCCCATCGCCCATGCCACCGACGCGGCAGGATCGATCCGCGTTCCGGCAGCCTTCAATGGTCTGGTGGGCCTCAAGCCGACGCGAGGCCGTAGCTCCCACGGGCCATTGATGGATGAAGTGTTTGTCGGGCTCGGCGTGCAATTGGGCCTGTCGCGGACGGTGCGCGACAGCGCGGCGCTGATGGATGTGGTGCAGGGCTGTGCACCGGGAGATCCCTATCACACGGCGGCACCGGCCGAAGGCTTTCTGGCTCAGGTCGGCCGCAATCCCGGACGATTGCGCATCGGCTTGCTCGATACGCCGTGGAACGGGGCCAGTGTCGATCCCGATATCGCCGATGCCACCGCTCGTGTTGCCCGTGAACTCGAATCTCTCGGCCATCAGGTTGAAACCGTCCGGGCGCCGCTCGGTCTGTCGTGGGACGCCTTCGTCGAGGCCAACGCGCATATCTGGTGTGCCAGCCTGGTGCGCTGGATCGACCATCTCGCCACCACAACCCGGCGCCCCGTCGATCGCAGCACCCTGGAACCGGCCACCCTCGCCTGCTACGCCTTCGGCCAGCAATCACGGGGCACAGACTTCGCCGCCGCGCTGGAGGTGCGCAACAGCGTCGCCCGTCAGGTGGCCGCGTGGTTCGAGGAGATTGACGTGCTGCTGACCCCGACCCTGCCACGCCTGCCCCAACCCATCGGCACCTACAATCGCGGCGCCGACACCCTGGACGGCCTGCAATGGACGGCGCGGGTCTTCGAGCACTCGCCCTTCACGCCGGTGTTCAATGTCGCGGGAACCCCGGCGATTTCACTGCCACTGGGCATGTCCGGCAGCGGCCTGCCGATAGGCCTGCAATTTGCCGCACGTTTCGGCGCCGATGACCTGTTGTTGCGTCTGGGCGGGCAACTCGAACAGGCCTTGCCGTGGCAGCTTCGACGCCCCCGGATTCGGGTCGGCAATCCGAATTAACAGCCCTTTCCGTCGCACACAAAAAAGGGCTGTCCCTCACAGGACAGCCCTTTGCTGATCGGGCCGTTCGATCACCCCCGCGCCATCAAACCAGCCGCTCGATTTTCTGATGCTGCCAGACCAGTTTGTAGTACAGCGTCTGCAGCACCAGCATCCCGAGGTACGCCACCGGGAACGCCATCCACACACCCTGCAAACCAAACTGCCCGTCCAGCCAGTACGCCGCCGGCAACTGCACACCGACCACGCAAATGATCGCGATCGCGACGGGTACCAGCACCGTGCCGCTGGCGCGCATGATCCCGCCGATGATCGCCTGGAAGCCGAAGATCAACAGGCTCCACAGCATGATGTGCAGCAAGTGTTCGGCCATCGCCCGGGTCGAGTCTTCGGTCAGGAACAACCCCAGCAGCCAGTGCGACAACAGATAACCGAGCACAATCAAGCCACCGGTCAGGCACACGTTGATCCACAGCCCGGTGCGCAGGATCGGGCCCATCCGTTCCAGCCGCCCGGCGCCAATCGCCTGGGCGCCGAGAATCGACGCGGTGATTGCAATCGACAGCGCCGGAAACTGCACGTAGTTGACGATCTGCGTCACCGCGCCATAGGCCGCCGTCGCCTGGGAACCGTGCTGGTTGACCAGCGCCAGAATCACCAGCTCCGACAGCGACAACACAATCATCTGCACCCCGGTCGGCAGACCGATGCGCAACACTTTGCCGAGGATCTCGCCGTCCAGCCGCAACGCCCCGAAGAACTCCCGGTCCGGCGCCAGTGGATGGCCCTTGCGGATCAGACTCCATGCCAGCCACGCCATCGCCGCCAGCGTACCGGCCAGTCCGGCGAACGCCGCGCTCTGAATCCCCAGTTGCGGCAAGCCCAGCCATCCGCGAATGAACGCCGGGGTCAGCGCCAGACCGACCACGGTCGACAGCAGCAGAGCCAGCATCGGCGACAGCGTGTCGCTCACCCCGCGCAACAGCTGAGTGAACAGCACGTACACCAGCACAAACGGCAAGGTCCACATCATCACGCGGGCATAGGCCACCGCATCGTCCAGCACATCCGCCGGCGTCCCCAAACCCTGCAACGCCTGACGCGCAAACACACTGCCCAGCACCGCCGCGACCAACCCGATCAACACCCCCAGCAGCAACGTCGCCCCGGCAATCGCCTTCACCATATGCGACTCACGCGCGCCCCACGCCTGCCCGATCAACACCCCGGCCCCGGCCCCCAGACCGATGACCAGCGCGATGAAGAAAAAGATGATCGGAAACATCCCCGACACCGCCGCCAACGCCTGAGTGCCGAGCATCTGGCCGATGTAGATGCTGTTGACCGTGCCGGACATCGACTGCAGGAAGTTCGACAGCACCATGGGGGCGAGGAACAGCAGGTAGGTTTTCCAGAGAGGTTTTGGGGCGGTGGTTTGCATTGAACGGAGGTCCATCTCGACTGCCGGGAACAGATTGAGGATAGCTTCGGTGAGTTCCGAGCGATGAGCAATGAACTTCTCGTGTATTGCAGAAGTTTTCATCTGCGCCGCTTGAGGCTCAGCAATTCCTCCAAATCGCTGACTGCTTTTTCCTCACTCCAGCTATTGCTGCTTCAGGTTTTGACTCTTTTGCTTCAGCCGTAATCCGTCTGTCTGGCACCCAGCCTCAAGTGCATGCTGCAGATCCTGTTGCGATTGAACGCTGACAGGGGATGAGTAATCGGCAGCCAAATAATAGAAGCCTTCCGCACGTGCCTGCTCAGCTTCGAGCAACGTGGGTTGTGCCAGCAACCTTATTCTTGCGAGTGGATCTTCATCAGCCTTTGGCGGTTCAACTGTTCGTTCAAAACAGTACGCATGGCTAACGGCAAATGGGTAATACCCCAGGTAGGCGTCCTCGGCGTTCAACACATTGCGCAAAAGTATCCGACTCTCGTCATAACGAGGCGTCTTGGGAATCGTGTCGCTGCATTTTGCGTAAACGATGGCGCCGACCAACAGACCTTTTCTGGCGGAGTCGCCATAGAGTTCGCAGGCCTTCTCACGTTTTTTTTGCAGATCGGGATTCATCGGGTCGCCGAACTCCGTCATCCGGGCTTTGTAAAATACAGCGGCGGCATTACCTTCCTCAATGGACTGAGCCAGGTAGCGTTCAGCCTTGTTTTTGTTCTCAAGAATGTTTTCACCCACAGCTTTCGCTTTTGCCTTGTCCGGCGAGTCTTCGGTCGCCATCGACAGAAGCTCCTTCGACAGCGTCTGCCAGTCCCAGGATGCAGTCAGGTACTGATTGAACGAGTCAGCACCGGGCGGCAACGTCTCGGCAACAGCGGTTGAACACACAAAGAAAATCATCAGTGACATCAGATTGCGTGGCATCGAAATTCCTTTTTTCGCGGAGATCACCGCCGAGTCATAAATAAAGAGACAAGCCTGTATCGGTCGTTAGCGAACGGAATTGAATGCAAATTGAAGGTGCCCTCTTCTGCATAACCGTGATAAACCGCAGGCTTGTTCATAACCATTGAGATCATGCTCCATGCCTCGCGCCTTGCGTTTATCTGCAGTCGTTCTTTTGTCTCTGTGTGCCGGTATCGCCGTCGCAGCCGCGCCCTCTCCAGCTCCAAAGACTCTGCAGCCATTGGTGGCTACCCTGAACGAGCGCCTGAACATCGGCGACCTCGTCGCCCTGACCAAGTGGGACAGCGGCAAGTCGATCCAGGACAGTCCCCGCGAAGCCCAAGTCATCGCCAACGCCCGGACGCAGGCCGCCGAACGCAAACTTGATCCGGAAGACGTGGCGCAACTGATCGCCGCGCAAATGGAAGCCAACAAACTGGTGCAATACGGCTTGCTCGCAAAGTGGCAAGCGGCGGGCGCCGCGCCTGACACGCCCCGTCCGGACCTGGGCAAACAGATTCGGCCGCGCCTGGATGAGCTGCAGTCCCGCCTGTTGCAGCAATACGCTGACTTCACGCCCTACCGTCATGACCCGAATTGCCCGGTTTGGCTGGCCAAGGCGCGTAGCGGTTTGACTCATGACGCGCTGCACGAACTGGCCCTGACCCGCGCCACCGGGGAGCTATGCGTTCGCGCGACAGCCCCGTGAACCGGGGCTCAGGCATCCATCGCTGGCATCGATAGTCACCATCACGTCAATGAAGTTCTCATAAAAAATCCCGGGCGTAAGATCGGCTCCATACCAAACAAACAACACCCCGGAGCACACGATCATGAAACGCCAAATCCTTCTCGGCATCGCTTTCTCGGTTCTTGCAGTCAACGCTTTTGCAGCCAAACCCGCTCACACCATGATCGCCGAAGGCGGTTCGGATCGATTGATCGAACACCGTGTAGCTGAAGGTGGTTCGGATCGCCTGCAAGAACGCCGCGTCGCTGAAGGTGGCTCGGATCGTCTGCAAGAACGCCGTGTAGCTGAAGGTGGCTCGGATCGTCTGCAAGAACGTCGCGTCGCTGAAGGTGGCTCGGATCGTCTGCAAGAACGTCGCGTTGCCGAAGGTGGCTCGGATCGTCTGCAAGAACGCCGCGTTGCCGAAGGTGGCTCGGATCGTCTGCAAGAACGTCGCGTAGCCGAAGGTGGCTCGGATCGTCTGCAAGAACGCCGTGTAGCTGAAGGTGGTTCGGATCGCCTGATGGAACGCCGCGTCGCTTGATTCAACGGCTCTACCGCAACACAAAGAAAAGCCCGGCCTGATCAGCCGGGCTTTTTCACATCCAACCGTCGCTTACTGAGCGGTTCTCAGCTTGACCACGTCACCGGAGATCTTGGTGGTGTAGCCAGTCAGAACCCATGCCCAGAACCAGTTTTCCTGGACTTGGGTGTTGATCATCGCGTCGCCGCCACGGGCTTTGATCGCGGCATCCTGAGCGCGGACGAAACGGCTGTTCTGACGGATCGGGATAATGCCGAACAGCAGCAGGCCGGTGGCGGTCGCTTCGCTGTGGCCAATCACGGTGTATTGGCTGCTGTCGTATTGTTTGGTGTTCATCGCGGTGCCGGTGCAACCTGCCAGAACCACACCGAACAGTGCGGCGGCGACTACTTTGCTGAGGTATTTCACTTCAAGACTCCATGGGTAAACGCCCGGGATCCATCTCTCGGGCGGCGCACACTTTACTGGAGGCGGTGGCACATTGGTATCAATCTGGAAATGTTTCATGAAGCGTGTTTCATGTAACGCTGTCGGTTTAATCGCCGACAGCGTTACCTCTTCAGTTTCAAGTGTTGGTCTTGAGTTTGGTCCACAACCGCGTCGTCAACCGGGCAATCGCCGCCGGAAACTCTTCCACGGTGAACAACTTGTCCATCACTTCTTTCGGCGGATAGATCGCCAGATCCTGTTTCACCGCCGGCGTCAGGAACTCATTGGCAGCCGCGTTGGGGTTGGCGTAGTGGATGCTGTTGCTGATGTTGGCGATCACCTTGGGTTCAAGCAGATAGTTCATGTAGGTGTAGCCGTTCTTCTCGTGGGGCGCGTTCTTGGGCATGACCACCATGTCGAACCACAACGTCGTGCCTTCGTCCGGAATCGAATAGGCGATGTCGATACCGTTTTTCGCTTCCCTTGCACTGGCGGCCGCCTGGACCACATCGCCGTTGAAGCCGATCACCGCACAGACGTTGCCGTTGGCCAGATCGCTGATGTACTTCGACGCATGGAAGTACTGCACGTAAGGGCGAATCTTGAACAAGGCCGCTTCAGCTTTTTTGTAATCCGCCGGTTCATGACTGTGTGGCGGCAAGCCCAGGTAGTTGAGGGTGATCGGCAAGACCTGGGTCGGGTTGTCGATGATTGCCACACCGCACTGGCTCAACTTCTTGATGTTGTCCTCTTCGAAAAACATCTTCCACGAACGGGTAACGTCTGTGTTGCCGAAGATCGCCTTGATCTTCTCGACGTTGTAACCGATGCCGGCGGTGCCCCACATGTACGGATAGCCGTATTGATTGCCCGGGTCGTTGACTTCGAGTTTCTTCATCAACTGCGGATCGAGGTTCTTCCAGTTCGGCAGTTGCGACTTGTCGAGTTTCTGGATCGCGCCGGCCTTGATCAGCCGCGACAGAAAGTGGTTCGACGGACTGACCACGTCGTAACCGGTATTGCCGGTCATCAACTTCGATTCCAGCACTTCGTTGCTGTCATGAATGTCGTAGGTGGCCTTGATGCCGGTGTCTTTGGTGAAGTTGGCCAGGGTGTCGTCGGCGATGTAGCCGTTCCAATTGGAAATGTTGACCGTTTCGTCGGCAAGTGCGCCCGCCGATGCCGTTGCGAGCAAGACCGCCAGGGAAAGTGTATTGACGCGCATGTTCTGTCACCTGAATTGAGTGGCTTTTGTTCTTGTGGGATGTGCGGAATTTCAGATTTCTGTTCTGGCCCTGACCGCCTCCACGCGCATGCGAAGCATGGCACCGATATCGAAGAAAGGTCGTGGCGGCAGCCAGCCGGGCTCGGCCCGTTGCATCACCGATTGCAGCAAGGGCGAGTCGATGCCCGATGCGAGCTCCGCCAACAGCCGTCCCCACAGGGTTCCGCGCGCCACCCCCGAGCCGTTGCAACCGGCCACGGCGAAAACGCCCTCCTCAACCTGGTCGAAATACGCCTGGCCGCTGCGGGTCGCACTCAGGTGACCGGTCCAGGTGTAGCGAATATCTTGCTCGCCGAGGAACGGAAAGCGCCGTTGCAGACCGCGTACGTGATGTTGTCGACGCAGGACCAGCTCGCGGTTGGACAGGTCTCGCGTGCGGTACTCGGCGGTGTTGCGGATCATCACCCGACGATCCGGGGTCAACCGCACGGTAGCGCCCAGCGGCCGGGTCGACAGCACGCCCCACGGCTCGACCGAACCGATGGCCGCGAATTCCTGATCCGTGAGCGGGCGCGTGAGACTGGCGCTCAACTCCATCGGGAACGTGGCGCTGTCGTTGATGCCGACGCGGGGAATGAACGCGTTGAGGCACACAAGCACCTGCTTCGCCTCGATACTGCCTTCGGCACCTTGGGCACGCAGACGTCCCTGGCCGACACGTTCAAGAGCGGAGATGTCGGTATTCTCGAACACCGTGACGTTGTCCGGGAGCGCATTGAGCAAGCCCTTCACGTACTTGGCCGGTTGCAGCAGCGCATTGCCGTTGCCGCACCAGATCGCGGCCTGATAGTGGCGAGTGCCGAGCTTCTGGCTCAGCGCCTCGCCTTGCAGAAACTCGGCGCGGGCACCAAGGGCGCGCAGCGTGGCCAGTTTCGCGTCGACCTGATTGAGCTTGGCCGGATCGTTCACGGCAAAGAAATAACCGCTGTCACGGAAGTCGCAGTCGATGGCGTGTCGGGCAATGCGTTGGCGGACTTCTTCGCTGGCGGCGCGGGAAATCGCCGTGTCGACTTCAAACCCGGCAAAGCCTGCGGCGCCGATCAGTTCGCTGTCGGCCGGGTGCTCATGGGCGACGACGAATCCCGAGTTGCGCGCCGAAGCGCCCTGCGCTGCCGATTGCCGATCCACCACCACAATCCGCGCCTCGGGATGCAGTTGCGCGAGGTTGTGCGCGGCGCTGAGCCCGGTGATACCGGCCCCGATCACCAGCCAGTCGGCTTTTTGCGCCCCGCTCAGGCGACCGCGTGCCGGGGAGTTTCCGGCTTGCGCGATCCAGCCACAGATATTGTCCATGCATCACCTCGTAAGACTGTCGTTCGGCGGCTTGCGTTCTGTGGATGCTCATGCGTGAATCGCATGCCCGTGTTGAGAAGATCGCCGCCAGAGCTAGAATCTATAAGGTCTTCGAACACCTCACCAACGCTAAGAAATCATCGAGCCATTCTGAAATCGCATGGATAAAATACGCCACGTCCCGTCCCTGCAAGCCATGCAGGCACTGGTCGAAGTCGCCCGATGCGGCAGCTTCACTCAGGCTGCGCAGACGTTGTGCCTGACCCAAAGCGCCGTGAGCCGGCAGATCCAGCAACTGGAAAGTCACTTCAACGTGGCGCTGTTCGTGCGCACCAGCCGCAACCTGCACCTGACGCCGGAAGGCGAACAGGTCCTGTCCAGCGCGCGAGGCATTTTCGAGCAACTGAAAACCCTCGAAGAACGCCTCACTCCGCAGAAACGTCCGTTCCGTATCCGCATGCACGTGTCGCTCGCAGTGCGTTGGTTGCTGCCCAAACTCAGCGACTTTTATCTGCGCCATCCCGAGGTATCGCTGGCCATCGAAACCGTCGCCACCGAAGTCGTCGAACCGACCGGCGACAGCGATGCCTACATCCTTTATTTGCCGACAGCATCAAGCGATCCGGATTGCCTGACGCTGTTTCAGGAAACGCTGGTGCCGGTGTGCGCCCCAAATCTCGACGGAGCACCGCGCTCAGTGGAAGCGTTGCTGCGCTTCCCGCTCCTGCATCGCTCAGTAGATCGCCAGGCATGGATCGAATGGCTGGCCGCGAACGACGGCAAACCGCTGGAGGATTACCGACACATCCCGTTCAACCTCGATGAACTGGCACTGGATGCGGCGGCGCGGGGACTGGGCGTGGCGGTGACGGACATGACCCTGGCGGCAGAATCCATCGAGCGTGGCGTGCTGGTGGTGCCGTTCGGGGAACCGCTGAAAACCGGGGGGATTTACTCGTTGTGCTTGCAGCCTTCAGCGGCTTCGCATCCGGCGTGTGGGGTGGTGATGGGGTGGTTTGCGGGGCAGGCCGAGCGCGAGGTTTGAACAGAGACGTCACACGAGAGCTGCCTTGCTCAGCTCCCGAGCAGGAGCTTCATTGCTGGGGAAACGTCTGAAGATACGCCAACAGATTATCGATCTTCTCCTCATCACTCAGCCCCCAGAAGATCATCCGCGTCCCCGGCACCACGCCCTTCGGGTCTTTCAGATACGCCGTCAGCGTTTCACGGTTCCAGGTCACGCCGGAGTTCTTCATGGCATCTGAATAAACGTAGTTCGCCGACGTCCCGGCCGGGCGGCCGATGATGCCGTTGAGTTCCGGGCCGAATCCAGGACGGGCGGATTCGCCGACCTGATGGCAACCGCCGCACAGGCGCGGGAAGATTTTGGCGCCGGCCTCGGCGTCGCCCGCAGCCAGGGTGGGTGTGCTGAGCAGGCCTGCATTGAGGATCAGGGCGAAGGTCAGTAAGGCGCGGTTTTTCATTGCAGGTTCCGGGCTGGCGTAAATCGGGCGGCGCAAGGGTAGCATTTTGTGGTCGTCCGAATGGGCTTCGGCTAGTGGTAGGCGCTCACAACCTGCCGGACTTTTATCAGTGCCTGTCGCAGCACATCCATGTCCACTGAACCCAGGGCAATCCGGATCGCATGGGGGACGTGCGCCGAAACCACGAACGGTTCGGCGATCGATACCGCAATCTGCTGCTGCATCAACTCGACCACGACCTGATCGGCGCGGGCATCCTCCGGCAGTGGCAGCCAGAGGAAATACGAGGACGGATGGCCGATGTGCTCGATGTCTTTGAGTATTTCGCCCGCCAGCAGCTGACGTGCCCGAGCGTCGTGACGTTTTTGCGCTTCGAGCACCGTGACGGTGCCGTCGTCGAGCCAGCCGCAGGCAATTGCGGTCATGACGCCGGGGGTGTTCCAGGTGGTGGCGCGGATGATGCGTTCAAGGGTCGGGACGGTTTGCAGCGGCGCGGCGATGAAGCCGACGCGCAGGCCGGTGGCGATGTTTTTCGAGAGGCCCGAGACGTAAATCGTCCGCTCCGCTGCCAGAGAGGCCAACGGTGGCGGCGGGTTATCGACCAGAAAGGCGTAGGCCGCGTCTTCGATGATCGTCAGATCATGCTGTTGGGCAATCGCCACCAGCTGTTCGCGCTGATCAAGGGACATGACCCAGCCGAGCGGATTGTGCAGGGTCGGCATGCTGTACACGGCACGCACCGAGCGGCTTCGGCAGAGTCGCTCCAGCGCTGGCAAATCCGGCCCGTGATCGGTCACCGGAATCGCCACCACTTCCAGGTGCAATGCTTCGGCCAGCACCTTGAAGCCGGAATAGGTCAAGGCATCGGCGGCAATGACATCACCGGGCTTGAACAACGCCATCAGCGCGACGGCCAGCCCCTGTTGCGCGCCGTTGACGATCAGCACTTGCCCGGCATCGACCTTCAGGCCACGGGTTTGCAAATGTCGCGCGACCGAGGCGCGCTCGTGCACGCGGCCGGCGTGGGGTTGATAGCGCAGCAGCGCTTCGAGGTCGCCGGACAGCGCTAATTGCCGCAGCGCTGTTCGCAGCAGCTCGGCCTGACCGGGCAACGACGGGTAGTTGAAGTTGAGGTCGACCATGCCGACCGCCACGTCTTTCTGATCGATGCTATGCCCCGGCGGCAGCGATGTCTCACGCACAAAGGTACCTCGCCCCGCTTCGCCGCTGACCAGGCCCATGGCCTCAAGCTCCGCGTACACCCGCGACGCCGTGACCAGCGCCAGCCCTTCGCTGGCGGCCAGTTGCCGGTGGGTCGGCAGCCGCGTGCCGGGCAACAGGCGCCCGTTGCGAATGTCGGCGGCGTAGGTATCGACCAGGGTCTTGTATCGGGAGCGCGGCATGTCGGGATGTATCCATGACAATTCTTTGATTGTGCTGATTCTCAACCCTAGGATGAGCCACAAGCAACCCCACTTTTGAGCGTGACCCAACATGGAACGAACCACGAATCTGCCCGCACCAGCCCTGGAAAAAACCAGCGGCTGGATCAACGGTTTCATCGGCGTCGTGATTTTCAGCGGCTCGCTGCCGGCCACGCGGCTGGCGGTGCTGGAATTCGACCCGGTGTTCCTCACCGTCATCCGCGCCACTATCGCCGGGGTGTTGGCGCTGTGCCTGTTATGGCTGTTTCGCGAACGACGCCCGGCGCGGGATCAGTGGTTCTCGTTGTTGATTGTCGCGCTGGGCGCGGTCGTAGGTTTCCCGTTATTGACCGCCCTTGCGCTGCAATACGTGACATCGGCGCATTCCATTGTGTTTGTAGGATTGCTGCCACTGGCGACAGCGATTTTCGGCGTGTTGCGTGGAGGCGAACGGCCACGCCCGGTGTTCTGGATCTTTTCGGTGCTGGGCAGTTCGCTGGTGGTCGGTTTTGCGGTTTCCCAAGGACTGACGGCCTCGCCCACCGGTGATCTGCTGATGCTGGCGGCGATCCTCGCCTGCGGTCTCGGTTATGCCGAAGGCGCAAAACTGTCGCGCACCCTCGGCGGCTGGCAGGTGATCTGCTGGGCGCTGGTGTTGTCGTTGCCGGTGATGGCCGTGCTCAGCGTATGGCGGGCGCCTGCCTCGTTCAGCGGCATCAGCGTGTCGGCGTGGGTGTGCCTGGCTTACGTTTCGCTGTTCAGCATGCTGATCGGTTTTGTGTTCTGGTATCGCGGGCTGGCTCAGGGCGGGATTGCGGCGGTCGGACAGTTGCAGTTGTTACAGCCGTTTTTCGGCCTGGCGTTGGCGGCGACGTTGCTGCATGAGCACGTCAGCACCGGCATGCTGGTGGTCACGTTGGGCGTGATCCTGTGCGTGGCCGGGGCGAAGAAATTCGCCAAATGACCTTCAACTCACACCGGCCTTCCACTCCCGCGGACTGAGCCCGGTCTTGCGCCGAAACGCCCGGGCCAGCGCCGAAGGGCTTTCATAGCCGACCTCTTCGGCGATCAGGGCGATCGGTCGGCCTTCGCGCAGACGTTTCTGCGCGAGGCTGATGCGCCAGCTCACCAGATAATCCACCGGCGTCTGCCCCACCACTCGCCGGAAATGCTCGGCAAATCCGGCGCGGGACACATGCGCGGTCGCTGCCAGTTCGGCGACGCTCCAGGCCTTGGCCGGTTGGTCGTGCATCAGGCTCAACGCACGGGAAATCTTCGGATCCGCCAACCCCGCCATCATGCCCGGCTGCTGGTCGCGACTGCTGATGAGATGCCGCAACAGCAGGATCACCAGCAGTTCGAACAACCGATCCATCACCGCTTCACGCCCGCAATGACCGTCGAACGCTTCCTTGAACAGCCACTCCAGGGTACTGGCCATTTCGGGAAGGTCGGCGAGTTTCAGCACCAGATAATCCGGCAGCGCCGCCGCCAGCGCATTGCCCGCACCGCCATCAAACGTCAGCGAGGCGCACACCAGTCGCGTGTTCATGGCTTCATCTGCGAACAGTCGGTGGGCGAAGGGTCGGGGGAAGAAAATCAGCGTCGGTTCACTGAGCGTGAGTTCGGGGTCATTCCCCGGCTTGAGCAACACCTGCCCGGCCTGCAACAGATGCACATGGCCGCAGACCTGATCGCCACCGTAGGCACTGATGCCGCAGAAGGTGCCGCTGTGGAAGGTGCCGGCATTGACGCCGAAATGGCTGAGCAACGTGGACAAGCGATCCATGGAAGAATCCCCGACGGAAGGTTTGGACGATCTGTCGCATATCCTCGACGATTTGCACCCAAAGCACCAGTCGCGCTCAATAACATGACCTCCATCCCCGGCGCACATCGCACCGGATTTTCGGAGAATCACTATGAGCCGCATCGCCCCAGTCAGCCTCGAAACCGCCACCGACACCACTCGCCCGACGCTTGAAGGCGTGCAGAAAAAAATCGGTTTCCTGCCCAACCTGTTCAAGACCCTGGCCACTGCCCCCGTTGCGCTGGATGCCTACGTGCAAATCTCTGCCACGCTGGGCAAGACGTCGCTGAGCGCCAAGGAAAAAGAAGCGGTGTACCTCGCCACGTCGCAGGTCAACGGCTGCGATTATTGCCTGGCGGCGCACACCTTGTTTGCCAGCAAGGCCGGGCTGGCAGCAGAAGAAATCATCGAAGCGCGTCATGGCCGGCTGAACGCCTTTGCCGCCCTCGCCCATCAACTGACGGAAACCCGTGGCCATCTGAGCGATGAACAGATCGCCGCCGCCCGCGCTGCCGGCATCGACGACAAGAAGATCATCGAAGTAATCGCCATCGTCGCCGCGCAGACCCTGACCAACTACCTCAACAACGTGGCGCTGACCGACATCGATTTCCCGGCCATCGATGCCTGATCAGTGACCGGGGTCGATCTCAGTCGTGATCGACCCCGGCGCGTTTCAGCAGTTTCTTGCAGCGCTCGGACAGGTGAAACACCTGCAACTGCTTGCCGGCCTTGGCGTAACGCTCGCGCAGGGTTTTCAGCGCAGCGATGGCCGAGTAGTCGACAAAGCTCAGGTGCCGACAGTCCAGCGTCACCCGCTGTGGGTCGCTGGCCGGGTCGAACTGATTGAGAAACGGCGTGGTCGAGGCAAAAAACAGCGTGCCGTGCAGGCGATAGAGTTTGCTGCCGTCGGCTTCCAGGTGTTCATCGGCGTACAACTCGCGCGCTTGCTGCCAGGCAAAGTTCAGCGCCGCGATGATGATCCCGCACAGCACTGCCGTGGCCAGATCGGTGAACACCGTGATGGTGGTTACCGCGATGATCACCAGCACATCGTTGAGCGGCACTTTGTTCAGCACCCGCAACGAGGCCCAGGCAAACGTCTGCTGCGACACCACGAACATCACCCCCACCAGCGCCGCCAGCGGAATCCGCTCGATCAGCGGTGACAGAAACAGAATGAACAGCAGGATCAGCACCCCCGCCACCACCCCGGACAACCGCCCGCGCCCGCCGGAACTGAGGTTGATCACGGTCTGGCCGATCATCGCGCAACCACCCATGCCGCCGAACGCGCCGGACACCATGTTTGCCGCGCCCAGCGCCACGCATTCGCGATCCGGGTAGCCACGGGTTTCGGTGATTTCGTCGGTGAGGTTGAGGGTCAGCAAGGTTTCCAGCAGGCCGACCAGCGCCATCAGAATCGCGTAAGGCGCAATGATGCGCAGGGTTTCCAGATTCCACGGGATGTCCGGCAGCGCGAACGTCGGCAGACCGCCGGCGATATGCGCCATGTCGCCGAGGGTGCGGGTCGGCAGGCCGAACAGGTAGACCAGCAGCCCGACGCCGAGGATCGCCACCAGTGCCGGTGGCACCGCGCGGGTCAGGCGCGGCAGCAGGTAGACGATGGCCATGGTCAGCAGCACCAGCCCGGTCATCAGGTACAGCGGCGTGCCGCTGAGCCACTGTTCACCGCTCTTGAAATGCTCCAGTTGCGCCAGCGCAATGATGATCGCCAGACCGTTGACGAACCCGAGCATCACCGGGTGCGGCACCATGCGCACCAGTTTGCCCAGGCGCAACAGCCCGAACGCCATCATGATCAAGCCACCGAGCAACACCGTCGCCAGCAGATACTGCACGCCGTGCTGTACCACCAGCGCGACGATCACCACCGCCATCGAACCGGCCGCCCCGGACACCATGCCCGGCCGGCCACCAAACAGCGCGGTCAGCGTGCAAATGATGAAGGCGCCGTACAGGCCCATCAGCGGATTGAGGTGAGCCACCAGCGCAAACGCAATGCATTCGGGCAACAGGGCAAACGAGGTGGTGAGTCCGGCCAGGACATCGGCGCGCAGACGAATCGGTTTCATGGCTTACCTGACAAGGCGGCCGACACGGGCGGCCACTGCATTCGCGGGAAAAAGAGGGTTGCGGATGTTACGCAAATGCCCGGGCACGGGCCAGTGATCGCTGACAGGGACGGGTTGGCGCTCTATGCTTGCGGGCTTGGTTAATCTACGGGTTTGAACATGTCACCTTTATCCGCCCGCGAAGTTTGCCAGTGCCTGCGTGATGCCGCGCTGGGCGTGCGCCATTTCCGGGTGACGGGTCCGCGATCCGGTCAGGTTTCAGTCGACATTGAAGGCTGGAACCTGCAACTCGACTTCGACGGCCAACGCCTGCACCACTGTTGCGACTGTCGTTGTCCGCAAGGTCGTCGATGGACACTCGACACCCGGCAACGCTTTGGCACCGATCCGGTCAGCCTGCTGAGTACCTGGGAACTGGCCCGGATCGAAGCGTTGTTGCGACAGGTTGATTGACTCACGGCAAAGAAGGTTGCCGGATGATGGCACTCTGCCCATAATTCGCCCCCCCTTCTTCAACGCGCAAGGAACTGCCGTGAAAAAAACGCTGCTGTTGGTCCCGCTGTTTGCTCTGCTCCTGCAAGGCTGTGGCATGACCATGACCCGTTACGAGCCAAGCTTCGACAACGTTCAAAAGCTCAAGCAAACTCCGCCGCTGCACGCGATCAGCAATCCGCAGGTTACCGCCGAGTCGGGCGAAGGCTCGTTGATGGTCCGCGCCAACCCGATCAAGTCGCCGACGGGCAGCATCCCGGCGCATATCCAGGACGCGATCACCGAAGAACTGCGCAAGGCCGGCCTGCTCGACCCGAACGCTACTCGCCACCTGCAAGTGCTGGTAGTGAAAAACCAGTTGAATGCCGGGATGGGCACCGGTGACGGCAAGATTGCCGCGCGCTTCACGATGCTCGACGGCAAGAACGTGGTGTACGACGCGACCAAGGAAGTCAGCCACCAATGGAGCAGCAGCTTCTTCGGCTTCATCGCGATTCCCAACGCGACCAACGCCTACAACCCGATGCTGCAGGATTTGCTGAAGGATCTGTACAGCGATCCTCAGTTCATTCAGGCCCTGAAGTAAGGGCAAAAAAAAGAGCCGCGATTGCGGCTCTTTTTTTGGCTTCCTGTCGACGGGCGAGTCGTTCAGAGCGCCGAGTATTTCGGGCTGTTGCTCTCGACCCATTGTTTGAGCAGCGCATTGACCTGGCGATTGAAGGTGTCATTGATCGCGTCTTTAGGCGTGTTGGCCATCAACGGGATAAACCAGATGCCAAACCAGGTGCCAACCGCGTCATGGTTGCTGGCAGTGGCCATCGCCTGGCCGTTCTGGTCGAGGGTTTCCAGGCTCAATGTGTACTGGTCGGTGCCATAGGCCGGGATGACCATCATGCTGAAGCCGCTGATGAACGCCAGTACCATCGAACCGGCATTCGGCGGATGGTTGTACATCTTCAGGCGCAGGCTGTAATCGCCTGGCTGTTTCTCGAACTGATCGAGGGTCACGCGGCCGAACAGACCTGAATCCTTCAGGATCTTTTGCAGCTGTGGCTTGAGGTTGTCACGCGCTTGCGGAATTTCCACGGCGGAAGCGCTTTTCGGCTCGCCCTGGTAGAAGTCGAAATCCACATAAACGTTAGGTTTGTTGGCGTAGTTGGCCATCGATGGAAGCGTGACCGGTGCTACTTCATCCTTGGTGAAACTGGCACAGCCGCCCAGCGTGAGCACCAGACCCAGCGCAAGGATTTTCCCGAATTGCATGATGTCGTCCCTAAAATGATATCAAAGAGCCTCCATTGCGGAGCGCCGGGGCGGATTCTAGTGATCGTCCGCGCTCGGGAAAAGACCTGATTCGGGAAAACCTGAAAATATTGCCGGTTCAGTCCTGCCGCAGGTCGAGCACGTAAGTGTAATACCCGGTGTCACGCACCCAACCGAGGGACTCGTACAACCCCTGGGCGGTGAAGTTGTCAGTGGCGGTTTCCAGCACCAGGCCCTTGGCGCCAGTTTCGACGGCGAAGTCGCGCGCGGTGTTCATCAGCAATCGTCCGACTCCACGGCCTCGGGCGGCCGGCGTGGTGAACAGGTCGCTGAGCAGCCATGTCCGGTGGGCGTCTATCGAAGAAAATGTCGGGTACAACTGGACGAATCCCAGCGCGTTACCGCTTTCGTCCTCAACCAGAAAAATAGCCGATTCATTGCCGGCCATGCGCTCGGCGATGAAGGCCCGCGATTGCGCCAGGTTCGACGGCTGGCCATAAAAACCGCGATAACCGTCGAACAATTCTGCTACCGCATCCAGATGTTCCGCGTGGGCGCGCAGTGCCTGAAGACTCATATCCCCTCCCCGATCGATTCCAATGATTGCACCAGCATAGCGCTGTCCGTCGAGTACGCTGGCTTAACCGCTATATAGTTTTGTATATTGCGAGCCCGAAATGGCCAGACCTTCCATGCCGTCCATGAGCAGCATCCGCGAACGCAACCAGCAACAGATCCTCAAAGCCGCCAGCGAAGAGTTTGCCGCCAACGGCTTCGACGCGACCCAGACCCGCGACATCGCGGCCCGCGCCGGGGTGCCCAAGGCCAATCTGTATTACTACTTCCAGAGCAAGGAAAACCTCTACGGCAAAGTGCTGCTCGGCTTCGTCGAGCCGCTGCTGGAAGCCTCGGCGGTGCTGCGCGAAAGTGACGACCCGCTGATCGGCCTGCGCGCCTACGTCGCCGCCCGCATCCGCATCGCCCGCGAGCATCCGGCGATTGCCAAGGTGTTCAGTGGTGAACTGCTACTGGGCGGTCGCCAGTTGCCGGACGAATGTCGCGACCTGTTGCACGCCGAAGCCCGGCGCAATGTCGAGTGTTTGCGCAGCTGGATCGAGCGCGGCTTGCTGGCGCCGGTCGATCCCGAGCATTTGATGTTGTTCATCTGGTCGGCGACGCGCACCTACACCAATATCGGCTGGCAGATGGGGCGCATCACCGGGCGGGAAGTGCCGCAGGATGCGGACTATGAAAGGGCGGCGGATACCATTACGCGGCTGGTGCTGGGCGGCGTGGTGTCCGAGCCGGTGAGTGATGTTCGCAGGTTGATGTTTGCGACTTGAGCGGCGAAGTCATGGCATCAGGTCCAAAGGCAGTGTTGCATGCCCCGCCAAGCGTTCACGCCACGCCAACAGCACATCAGGCACCCGGGTTTTCCATTTGGGAACGTTGGTGTAATAGCGCGCCCTGACTTTGCGTTGCTCATCGAAAACCAATAGCACCAGCCAAATTCGGCCTCCCGGCGCGCTCATCAGAATCGCCGCATTGCTGGTAGCCAGGCCCCGCAACCAGAACTCGTTGACTTCCCCCTCCGGCACATCACTAGAGTTTTCACCCGTTGCCATCGAGCCACTGTTTTGTAGCAGCGTCTGATAATCATTTTTGAGCAACGTGCGCAGCGTCTGGTCTTCTTGCTGCGTATGTACTACGCCAAGGCTCAGCAAGTCGTATTCAATCGCGATCGGTTGCTCGGATGCCACATACCGACCGCCGTAGTAAACGCCCATCCCGCCACTACACGCCCCATTACCGCCATCCGAATCGACATCCAGCAAACCGTTGAACGCACTGAACTTCAGGGTGCAGTTCCCTCCGTCGAAATGCGCTACGTCACCGTCGAGTGTGGCCACACCGTCCATGTCTCCAGAGTTGCCACCATTCGACGCAGAAATATCAAAGGCAATATGAGTGGCGTCCAGACGCTTGGTTGTGACTTCTGCCGCCGATGAAACACCCCACGGAATCATCTGCCAGGTAGCATTCCAACTGAACGGTTTGGCCACGTATTCGAGCGCTTTCAGACGCATCAGATATTCACGACGCAGACAGGAGCCATTGGCGGCGCATCGATTGCGTTGTTTCAACCACGAACGCTGATCAGCCTTGAGCGCTTGCGGATCAGCCACCTGCACCAGCGTTTTGCGCCAGAGCCCCCCAAGTCTCTCATCAAGACTCGAGGTATACGGATCCGCACAAATCGCTTTTTCAACCGGGCTGGAAGCGCCGGCGCAGTCGAAACTGGCAGCGTGAGTGTTGGCAGCAAAAACGAGAGACGTCAGCAGCAAGGCGTGACGGAGATTGAAAGCGAGCATCGACAGATTCCATTCCTGAGGCGGCGGCAGTATGCCGGGCCCGGGCTATCGATGCTCTGGAATTTTCACCGGTTGCAGGCAGGCAACCGAGGGCTTCGGCAAAAGAGCATCAGAACGCGATGTCAGCTGCCGGTTTCACATCGATCCGAGCCACGGAACCGGTCAGATGCGCCCAGTCCTTGTTGTGCTCGGCGATGATGTCTTCGGCGCTCATGTTGCCGTTATCGACGGTGGAATGAGCGTCGGCCGCCAGTTCCACGTCGTAGCCCAGTTGATGGGCCTGGCGCACGGTAGCGTTGACGCAGTAATCGGTCTGCAGACCGCAGATCACCAGGCGATCGAAGTCTTCCCGGGGGATCAGTTTCTGCAGGTTGGTCTGGTAGAACGAGTCGTTGGCGGTCTTGTCGACGCGCAGATCGCCCGGCGCGGTTGCCAGGCCGTCAGCCAGTTGCCAGCCCTCGGTGCCGTGGACGAACGGACTGTCCTTTTCGTTATGCTGGATCAGTACGACTGTAACCCCAGCCTTGCGCGCGCGGGCACTGAGGCCGTTGATGGTGTCGATCACCCGTTTGATGTCGTGGCACTCGTATTCGCCTGTGCACAGGGCGCGCTGGACATCGATGATCAGCAATGCGGTGGTCATGGTGAGCCTTCCTTGATCGGTCCTTGAGACAGGGGCGGACGTGTGCCCGCCCCCTTTTTACCCTTCTCAGTAACCCAATGACAACCCGGTGTTGCGCCGTGGATCGTTGGCGCCGTAGAAGCGGTTCTTGCCGACCGGTTTACCGCCCAGCGACGGCGCGCCGACCAGAATGGCAGCGATGTGGTTGGCGTCCTGCGGACCCGCGAACTTATGGCCCCAGCTCTCGAGAATCTTCTTCGTGTCGGGGCTGGCGGCGAAGTCTTCGAGGTTGGTTTGCTCCGGCATCCACTGCTGGTGGAAACGCGGCGCATCGACCGCTTCCTGCAGGCCCATGCCGTAGTCGATGACATTGAGCATGGTCAGCAAGGTTGCCGTGATGATGCGACTACCACCCGGCGTGCCCACCACCATCACCACCTTGCCGTCCTTGGTCACGATGGTCGGGCTCATCGACGACAGCGGCGCCTTGCCGGGCGCGATGGCGTTGGCTTCGCCCTGCACCAGGCCGTACATGTTCGGCACGCCGACTTTCGAGGTGAAGTCGTCCATTTCATCGTTGAGGATCACCCCGGTCTTGCTCGCCATCACGCCTGCGCCGAACCAGTCGTTGAGGGTGTAGGTGACCGACACCGCATTGCCCCACTTGTCGACGATCGAGTAGTGCGTGGTGTTGCTGCCTTCGTGCGGCGCAACGCCGGGTTTCAGTTCCGCCGACACACCGGCCTTCTGCGGCTGGATCGCGTCACGCAGCTTGGTCGCGTAGTTCTTGTCCAGCAGATGCTCGATCGGGTTCTTCACGAAATCCGGGTCGCCCAGATAGCTGTTGCGATCCACATACGCGTGGCGCATCGCCTCGATCTGGTAGTGCATGCCCTGGGCCGAATGGAAGCCCAGATCCTTCATCGGGTAGCCTTCCAGGATGTTCATGATCTGGCAGATCACCACACCACCGGAGCTTGGCGGTGGCGCCGACACGACGTGATAACCGCGATAGTCGCACTCCACCGGAGCCAGTTCGCGGGTCTTGTATTTGTCGAGGTCGGCCTGGGTGATGATGCCCTTGTTGGCTTGGCTGGACGTGACGATGGCGTCGGCGACCCAGCCTTTGTAGAAACCGTCCGCGCCTTTTTCAGAAATGGTGCGCAGGGTCTTGCCCAGATCCTTCTGCACCAGTTTCTGCCCGACCTGCATCGGCTCGCCGTTGCTCAGGAAAATCGCACCGGAATCCTTGATGTCCTTCTTGAACACGTCGGTGGCGTAATCCAGCAGCTCGACGTCGCCCTGCTCCAGCTCGAAACCTTCTTCCGCCAGTTTGATCGCCGGGGCGATCATGTCCTTGCGCGGCTTGGTGCCGTACTTGCTCAGCGCCAGCTCCATGCCGGACACGGTGCCAGGAACGCCAACGGCCAGGTGACCACGGGTACTCAGATCAGGAATGACGTTGCCCTGCTTGTCGAGGTACATGTCGGCCGTGGCGGCCAATGGGGCTTTCTCCCGGAAGTCGAGGAAGGTCTTGCGTCCGTCCGCCAGTTGAATGGTCATGAAACCACCACCACCGAGGTTGCCCGCTGCCGGGTAAACCACCGCCAGTGCGTAGCCTACGGCGACCGCCGCATCAACCGCGTTACCGCCACTTTTCAGTACATCGACACCCACATGGGTCGCCAGATGCTGGGCGGTGACCACCATGCCGTTTTCGGCGGCAACCGGTGCCACGGAGGCGGCGTGAGCCATGAGGCAGCTGAGCGCCAATGAGGTCGCAATCAGCGATTTGGCAAAAGGTTCGTACTTCATGAGTCGGTCTCTTCTTTTTATAAGGTAGGAAAGCGCTTCAAGAGCATCAGCCAGTATGGTCGCGATTGCGGTTTGCGCCTCCCCGATCCGGCAGTATGCTGGGCGCTGTTGCCGACCCGATCCGGAGTTTTCCCCATGGCCTACACGTTCATCACCCTGCCCTCGCCCGTGGGCGAGTTGAAGCTGGTCGCGAACGGTTCACGACTGGCCGCCATCCTCTGGGAAAACGACAAACCGAACCGAGTGCGCCTCGGGCCGATGAACGAAGCCCCGGACAATCCGGTGTTGATGAAAACCGCGCAGCAACTGAAAGAATATTTTGTCGGGACGCGAAGTGCGTTCGATCTGGATCTGGATTTCGTCGGCACCGAATTCCAGAAAAAGGTCTGGACCGCATTGCTGACCATCCCGTTTGGCGAAACCCGCACCTACAGCCAGATTGCCCGGCAGATCGGTCACCCCAGCGCAGTGCGTGCGGTGGGCGCGGCGAACGGCAGAAACCCGATTTCAATCATCGCGCCCTGTCATCGGGTGATCGGAGCGTCGGGAAAACTGACCGGGTTTGCCGGAGGCCTTGAAGCCAAGGAGCGGTTGCTGACACTGGAAGGTGGCCAGTGGTCGGACATCGGCAAAACCGGTGATCTGTTTTAAGCGCCGAAGAAGTTATTCATCGCCGCGTACTGCAACAGCATGATGGTCTTGGCATCGCAGATTTCGCCTCGATGGAACGCTGCCAGTGCATCGTCGAAACGCCACTCCAGCACCTCCAGTTCTTCGGTTTCCTCCTCCAGGCCGCCGCCGTCGCCAACCTTCGACTTCGCGTCATATTCAGCGACGAAGAAGTGCAGCTTCTCGGTCACTGAACCCGGGCTCATGTAAGCCTCGAACACTTTCTTCACGTCATGCACGCGGTAACCGGTTTCCTCCTCGGCCTCATCGCGAATGCGCTGCTCCGGTGCTGCGCCTTCCAGCAACCCGGCCGCGACCTCGATCAGCAAACCGTCGTGACCGTTGACGAACACCGGCAGACGGAACTGGCGAGTCAGTACCACTGTGCGTTTTTCGCGGTTGAACAACAGAATCGCCGCACCATTGCCACGGTCGTAGACCTCACGGGTCTGGCGTTGCCATTCGCCGTTGTTGCGCAGGTAGTCGAAGGTGATTTTCTTCAGCAGGTACCAGTCGTGGGACAACACCTGAGTGTCGACGATATTGATCCGCTCGGCGGTGTTGGGCATGACGCTTCATCCATTGTTGTCATCGGGAGGCCCCATGTTAGGCGAAAAAAAGCCCGGCAGCGCTACCGGGCTTTTTATTCGATTACCGCTGACGGGCCATGTCTGCTATCGCGACATCAGGCTCCGGCGAGGCAGCTCCTGCGCCGTTGATCAACGGACCATAACGCCGACTGAACTCCCAGTTGTACGGCACACGATCCTTGCTGGTGCCGTTGTCCCAGTTTACCGACCAGGTCATCAGGCCCTTGATCGGGTGACCTTTGACCGCCAGGCGTTTCATCGCATTGCCGACCACGTTTTTGTCGATCACGTAACCGGTGGCTGCGGCGTCGACGTTGGCTGGCAGGCCGATGACGAACTTGTCCGCAGGGATTTTGGTGAACCCGCGAGTGCCGGTCACCAGACTTTCGGTCAGGTAGTAGAGGAAGTCCTCTTTCAGCGCATCGTTGTTCTGCGCGATCCACGCACCGTTGCCGTTGTTGGCCTCCGGCACCCAGACACCGTCACCGCCCTGGTTGTAGAACTGCGGCGCGATGAAGTCGTAGTAGCCTTCCAGCGCCTGCAAGTAACCGACGTATTTGCCAGTGGTGGTCAGGTACGGAAATTCCGGGGCCATGCTGATGATGAAATGCTTGCCCTGGCCTGCGTAGTGATCCTTGACCAGTTTCAGGGCGGCCGGCAGGACGGTCTTGTTGGCAGCGAAATCAATCGCGCTCTGTTCAAGATCGATGTCCAGGCCGTCGAAGCCGTAGGTTTCCACCAGACGGATGATTTCGTTGGCCAGCGGCTGCTCCTGCCCGGCACGCAACTCGATGTGCGCATCGGCGCCGCCGAGGGAAATCAGTACGGCCCGGCCCTGGCTGTTGAGTACGCCAACCTGGCGGCGAAACTCGGCATCGGAGACGTTATAGGGCTTGAAGGTCGGAATCCCGCTGCCCTTCATGAACGCAACCGCAACCACGTTGTAGTCCTTGGGCACGTTTTCCAGGGCGATGTTGGCGAACTGACCACGCTGATAGCCATCGCTCGGGCCGGCCGGCCAGTTGTGCCAGAAGCCCATGAGGATCTTCTTGCCGGCGATGCTCGGCATCAGCGAAGCCGCGTCGCTCGCCTGGTTTTGCAATAAGGTGAAGTCGATATTTGACATGTTCTAATCCTTCAGAACGTGTAGGTGGGTGTTACGGACTTATTTGAAGTCCACATCGAAGGCCTGATAAAAGGCGTTGCCGGTGTTGGCAACGATCCACATCAGGACAACAACGTGATGACCTTGCTTGTTGGCCGGAAGTTTCACTGCGTGATTGACCTTGGCCTTCAGCTCCGCCGCATGACTGTAGTACGGCACTTGCGGATAGAAGTCCTCGGCGAACGGTTTTGCTTCCAGTTGTGCACGGGTGATGCGTTGTTTCGGGTCCCAGCCATCCTTGGTGATCAGCCAGCGGTAACCGCGGGTGGTGTGCGGCGCGGTGTATTCCCATTTGACTTCAAGGGTCTGGCCAGGGGTGACGTTGAGCAGCGGCCAGGTGAACGGACGACCGAGCTTCTTGCTCATTTCCTCGTCGGTGAAGTTTACGCAATCGCGGGCATCGTCCTTGCCACCGCTGAGAATGTGACCATCGGCCGGAGGCACGACACTCGGGTTATCCGACTCGAAAGGCGCCGGGAACGGGCCGGCCACCAGTGCCGGGAAGTTCTTGCCACCTTCCATCTCGTTGACCTGCCAGCCACCGAGCAGTCCTTGTTCGATGGCCACCGCACCGCGGCTTGCAGGGGAAATGACGCGACCGTGTCGCAGTTGGGTTTGAGCTTGTGGTTGGTTCATGTTTTTCACTCCGTTGATTTAAGAACTCTCCTTTCCGAGAAGAGGCCTTCAAGCTAACGGAGGGGGATTTTTTGTCCATCGGCGGTTTTGTCGCAGCCTGCCGCGGTGTAACTCGTAAAACACCGAAAATACTGGATATAAATACAGTACATTGCGACGACGCTCACCCAACGCATGGCAAAAAGCCTACACGGCGTCATTACAAAAACCTGCATTCACCGGCTCAGGGAAGCTGCGCCTTGAACTCCTTTTCATACTGCCCGGCGAGCTGTTCTTTCTGTTTGTCGTCGAGCAGCTTGCCAGCCATCTGGAAGAACTTCTGCTCCTCTTCCTTCAAGTGGTGATGGACCTTGTCCGAGAGCTTTTTCGCCGTGGCCAGCCAGGCCGGGCTGGACATTTCGGTCTCGTCGAGCTCCTCCATCATTTCGTCCATTTCATGGTGTTCGGCGATGGCGTGGCGACTGAGATCGACGCCGTTGTCGAACTCCATCAGCGGGATGTAGAAGTGGCGTTCTTCGGCCGTTTCGTGGGCCTGCAGTTCGGCTTTCAGTTGCTTGTAGGCTTCGACGCGTTCCGGGGTATCGCCGCTGGTCTTGATCAAGGTCTTGGCGTAGCTGCGCTGCCGGTCGTGGCTTTCGCGAAGGGCTTCGAAAATATTCATGGACTCTCCCAGGCAAACGCATTCGGAATGAACGCCTTCAAGGGCTAGACCCCAACGCTGGAGCGACGGTTCCAACTGTTCGATGCCGGGATGGATCAATTGACCGAGGCGCGATAGGCTGCCGGTTCACTGCCATAAGGATGTTGCACATGAGTTTACGGATCGAGCTGTCGCAAGACTCTACAGAAGAAGAACGCCTGGCGATTCTGGCGCCGCTGCACGCCTACAACGTCGCTCAGGCCGGGATTGCCGTATCGGAGCCGCTCACGCTGCTGGTACGCGATGAACACGACACCATTCTGGGTGGACTCTATGGCCGGTTGGTCTGCCAGTGGCTGTTCGTCGATTTGCTGTCGGTGCCGGAGCAGGGTCGCCACCAGGGGATCGGGTCGAAACTGATGCGCATGGCCGAAGACCTGGCGCGTGAGAAGGGTTGCATCGGGGCCTGGCTCGACACCTTCGATTTTCAGGCACCGGAGTTCTACAAGAAGCTGGGATATAGCCAGTTTGGCGAGTTGTCGGATTACCCGCCGGGGCACAAACGCATGTTTTTCCAGAAGCGTCTGGACGTCTGAACCCCGCGGATCGCCAGGTGTTACAGACAGGTCGCCAACGCCGCCAGCCGGCGCTTGGCGACAAAGTCATCCTTCTGCGCGTAGTAGCTCAGCACCGTGCCGGACGCATTCGTGGTCACGTCGACAAACGACTCCGCCGAACGGGTGTAGACCGTCGAACCGCCCTTCTTGCCCGGTTGCAGATACGCCGCCGCATCGACGCCGAACACCGCTTCGTCCTGCCAGGCGAATTGCACGCACTGGGCCACGACTTTCTCGGGTTTGTCCGAGTTCAGGACCTTGTAAGGGGTTTGCGTGCGGGCGTCTTCCATCGCCGAACCCGCGCAACCGGCCAGCAGGGTTGCCGCCAGTGCCACCATCAGCATTCGCATTGCATTCGCTCATTCGGAAAAAAAACGGACTGTATCACCGCAACGCGCAAAATCGTTCTGCTTTACTGCATTTAGAGCGCGACACCCGCCGGCCGCTGCGGCACATTAAAGGTCATCAGCCCCACAAGGAAACCCCATGGCGCCTACCGACCAGCGACATGAACATGCCCTGAAACTGTTTCTCGATGCACACCCTGAAGTGCGCGAAGCCCTCGATCATCTCAACCCGTTGCTGGCCCAGGCCAAAGGCGAAACCCCGGCACAGTACCGCGAAGAACGCCTGCACGAAGCCTTCGAAGCCGAGGCCGAAAACCAGGGCTTGTTTGCCTGGGAACTGACGCTGCAACTGACCGCTGCAACGCCCGAGGACTATCAGGCGCAACGCCTGGAAGTGCACCGGGAAGTGGCGGAGATGGCCGGGATGGACTGGTTGGAATATTGCGACCTTTATGGCATAGAACCCTGACCTCTACGCAAGGACATCCGCGCCAATGCTGCCCACCCTCTCGACTCACCGCGCCAGCCCCGGCCACTTGCATATGCAGAAATGGCGCGGTCGCGTAGGGCTGGCAATGGTGGCCGCGCTCTCGGTCCTGGCGGGGATGACCGATGCCATCGGCTTCATGGCCAGTGGTGACTTCGTTTCATTCATGAGCGGGAACACCACACGGTTGGCGGTGGCGATCAGTGATGGCGATGTGAGTCTGACGCTGCGGCTGGTGATCCTGGTCGCGACGTTCATTCTGGGCAACGCCCTCGGCGTGGTGATCGGGCGCCTCGGCGGGCGCCGCGCACTGCCGTTGCTGCTGTGCATCGCGACGCTGCTGTGCGGGGCCGCCGCCTGGCCGTCCGAGGTGCAACTGCCGGCACTGCTGGCGGCAATCACCGCCATGGGCATGCTCAATGCCGCAGTGGAAGAAGTGAACGGTCTGGCGGTCGGACTGACCTATGTCACCGGTGCACTCTCGCGGTTCGGGCGCGGTCTGGGGCGCTGGATAATGGGCGAGCGGCGCAATGGCTGGCGCGTGCAACTGGTGCCGTGGAGCGGCATGTTCATCGGCGCCATCCTCGGTGCCGTGCTGGAGCATCACCTGGGGCTCAAAGCGCTGTACGCCAGCGGTTTGCTGGCTGCGTTGATCGGCCTGGTCTCGCTGAAAATCCCCCGGCGCTGGCAGTTGGGGTACATGCCGCGCTGAAGTCTGCGGCAACATCCACTTCGCCGCCCCGCCGAGAAAGCTTTATCATGGCCGCAGTTTTGCTGATCGAGTCCGTCATGAAGTTCGCCATAGCGTTGTTTTCCGCCGCCCATGCGCCCTCCTCGCGCCGCGCCCTGCTGTTTGCTCAGGCCGCGCTGGCCGGCGGGCATGAAATAGTCCGGCTGTTTTTCTATCAGGACGGTGTCTACAACGCGTCCGACGCCGTGGTCACGCCGCAGGACGAACTGGACCTGCCCAAACAGTGGCGAACGTTTATCACCGAACAAAACCTCGACGGCGTGGTGTGCATCGCCGCCGCTTTGCGCCGTGGCGTGTTGAATGCCGAGGAAGCCGGGCGTTATCAGCGTGATGCGGTGGCGGTCAGCGCACCGTGGGAATTGTCCGGCCTCGGCCAGTTGCATGACGCGGTTCAGGACGCCGACCGTCTGATCTGTTTCGGAGGCGCATGACATGGCCAAGTCCCTTCTGATTATCAGCCGTCAATCGCCGTGGTCCGGCCCCGGTGCCCGCGAAGCATTGGACATCGTGCTGGCCGGCGGCGCCTTCGATCTGCCGATCGGCCTGCTGTTTCTCGACGACGGCGTGTTGCAACTGGCCGCCGGGCAGAACGCCAAGGCCCTGCAACAGAAAGACCTGAGCGCCAACCTGCAAGCGTTGCCGATGTTCGGTGTCGAAGCGCTGTTCTACTGCGCCGACAGCGCCAATGCTCGCGGCCTCGGCGATCGTTCGCTGGAGGAGGCTCAGCCTTTGGCCGCCGATGAAATCACCGCCCTCATTGACCGTTACGATCAGGTGATCACCCTCTGATGTCGACTTTGCATGTGTTGTCTCATTCCCCGTTCGGTGACGAACGCCTGACCAGTTGCCTGCGCCTGCTAGGTGCTGCCGATGCGCTGCTGCTGTCTGGCGATGCCGCTTACGCGTTGCAACCCGGCACCGCGCCATTCATTGCACTGGAAACCCGCCGGGTGAAACTCTTCGTTCTGGCCGAAGACGCGCAAGCCCGCGCCGTGCAAGTTCCGGACTGGGCTGAAGCCATCGATTACCCGGCCTTCGTCGAGCTGTCGATCCACCACGACAAGGTCAACAGCTGGCTATGAATGCGCTGACCGTCGGCGCCCGCGCCATCGAACTGGACAAGGACGGCTTCCTGGTCGACCTGAACGACTGGTCGGCCGAAGTCGCCAGCGCCCTCGCCGCTGCCGAAGACATCGAGCTGAGCGCCGAACACTGGGAAGTCCTCGAACTGTTGCGCAGTTTCTATGCCGAATTCCAGCTGTCCCCGGCTACCCGGCCGCTGATCAAGTACACCGCGCTCAAGCTCGGCGCAGAGAAAGGCAACAGCCTGCACCTGAACCGACTGTTCAAAGGCACCCCTGCCAAACTCGCCGCGAAACTGGCGGGCCTGCCCAAACCGACGAATTGCCTATGACCGACTATCCAGCGCTGACCCTCGAAACACCCGCCGAGCACCCGTTCGCCCAGTTCGTGCGCATCCTCGGCAAGGGCAAGCGCGGCGCCCGCGACCTGACCCGCGAGGAAGCCCGGGAAGCCATGGGCATGGTCCTCGACGAAGCGGTCGAAGAAACCCAGCTCGGCGCCTTCCTGATGCTGCTGCGGCACAAGGAAGAAAGCGCCGAGGAAATGGCCGGCTTCACCGAAGCCCTGCGCGAACGCTTGCAGGCGCCAGCACTGAAGGTCGATCTGGACTGGCCGACCTATGCCGGCAAGAAACGTCACCTGCCGTGGTATCTGCTTGCAGCCAAGTGCCTGGCACAGAACGGTTTACGTATCTTCATGCACGGCGGCGGCGCCCATACCGCCGGGCGTTTGTACTCCGAACAACTGCTCGGTGAACTGAACATTCCGTTGTGCCGCAACTGGCAACAGGTCGGCGCGGCGCTGGACAACGGCGGTCTGGCGTTCATGCCGCTGGTGGACTGGGCACCGCAGCTGCAACGAATGATCGATCTGCGCAACACCCTCGGCCTGCGCTCGCCGATTCACTCGCTGGCGCGGATCCTCAATCCACTGGGCGCGCGTTGCGGCTTGCAGAGTATTTTCCACCCCGGCTATCAAGCGGTGCACCGCGATGCCAGTGGTCTGCTCGGCGACACGGCAATCGTGATCAAGGGTGATGGCGGCGAAATCGAGATCAACCCGGATGCCGACAGTCACCTGTACGGCACCACCGGCGGCGAGAGCTGGGACGAAGAATGGCCGCAGCTGTCGGCGCAACGCCACGTCAAACCGGCGTCGCTGGATATTGAGCATCTGAAGGCCGTCTGGCGTGGCGACGTGGAAGACAGCTACCCGCAAATGGCGCTGATTTCGACCATGGCCCTGGCCCTGCGAGGCCTTGGCCAAAGCCGCGAACAAGCCTTCGAAACCGCCGAGCAATACTGGGCCGCACGGAACAAATCGATTTAACCGATCATTTACGCCCGATCTTTGCGCTTTTTGTTCGAACTCATCGGAATAGACTCAGCTCCAACGATTATGGGTTTCTGGAGTCTTGATCATGGGTTTACTCGTCGATGGCCGCTGGCAGGACAAGTGGTACGAAAGCAGCAAAGACGGCGCGTTCCAGCGCGAACAGGCGCAGCGTCGTAACTGGGTCACTCGCAATGGCGAGCCCGGCCCGAGCGGTGAAGGCGGTTTTGCCGCCGAGGCCGGGCGTTATCACCTCTACGTCTCCCTCGCCTGTCCGTGGGCGCATCGCACGCTGATCCTGCGCAAGCTCAAGGGCCTGGAAAGTCTGATCGACGTTTCCGTCGTCAGTTGGCTGATGCTGGAAAACGGCTGGACCTTCGACCAGAACCTCGGCTCGACCGGCGACAAACTCGACCACTTCGATTTCATGCACCAGCGCTACACCGCTGACACCGCCGACTACACCGGCCGCGTCACCGTGCCGGTGCTGTGGGACAAGAAGCTCAAGCGTATCGTCAGCAACGAATCGGCGGAAATCATCCGCATGTTCAACAGCGCCTTCGATGACTTGACCGGCAACGATCTGGACTTCTATCCGGCGCCGTTACGTGGCGAGATCGATGCGTTGAACGAGCGGATCTACCCTGCCGTGAACAACGGCGTGTATCGCGCCGGGTTTGCCACCTCGCAAAAAGCCTATGAAGAAGCGTTCGACGAGGTGTTTGCCGAACTCGATCATCTGGAGCAGGTGCTGGGCGCCAACCGTTATCTGACGGGTGAATATCTGACCGAGGCGGACGTGCGGTTGTTCACCACGCTGATTCGTTTCGATGCGGTGTACCACGGGCACTTCAAATGCAATCTGCGGCGGATCAGCGATTATCCGAACCTGTCGAACTGGCTGCGTGAGATGTACCAGTGGCCGGGCGTTGCCGAGACCGTGGATTTCCAGCACATCAAGAACCACTACTACGGCAGCCACAAGACCATCAACCCGACCGGGGTGGTGCCGAAGGGGCCGAAGCAGGATTTCACTGTTGCCCATGACCGGGACCGGTTGGGCGGGAAAGGGGTTTGGCGCAGAGGTTGAAAGCATGATCGTTCCCACTGGGTGGGAACGATCATTTCAGGCTCAGACCTGCGCCTGTGCGCCTTCGAACCACGCCAGTTTCTCGCGCAGTTGCACCACTTCACCGACGATCACCAGCGTCGGCGCATGGACTTCATGCTCCGCCACCAGACGCGGCAGGTCGGCCAGCGTGCCGGTGAAGACCCGCTGATTGACCGTGGTGCCCTGCTGGATCAGCGCTGCCGGGGTATCGGCCGCACGACCATGCTTGATCAACTGCTCGCAGATGATCGGCAACCCCACCAGACCCATGTAGAACACCAGCGTCTGCGCCGGCGCGACAAGGTCGGCCCACGGCAGATCGGTGGAACCGTCCTTCAAGTGCCCGGTGACGAAACGCACCGACTGCGCGTAATCGCGATGAGTCAGCGGAATCCCGGCATACGCCGCGCAACCGCTGGCCGCGGTGATGCCCGGCACCACCTGGAACGGGATGCCATGGGCCGCCAGCTCCTCGATCTCTTCGCCGCCACGGCCGAAGATGAACGGATCACCGCCCTTCAACCGCACTACACGCTTGCCGGCCTTGGCCAGATCCACCAGTTGCTGGTTGATCTGATCCTGCGGTACGGCGTGATCGGCGCGACGCTTGCCGACGTAAACACGCTCGGCATCGCGACGGCACAGCTCAAGAATCGCCGGCGCCACCAGGCGGTCGTACAGCACCACATCGGCCTGCTGCATCAGACGCAAGGCGCGGAAGGTCAGCAGATCCGGATCGCCCGGCCCTGCGCCGACCAGATACACCTCGCCAGTGGTAACACTCGCCTCGCCATCGATTTTCGCCTGCAACAGACGCTCGGCCTCGGCGCCCTGCCCGGCCAGCTGGCGGTCGGCAATCGGCCCCTGGAACACGTCTTCCCAAAAACCGCGACGCTGCTGCACATCGGGAAACAGGCCTTTGACCTGATCGCGAAACCGCGCGGCCAGACCGGCCAGATGGCCGTAGGTCGAAGGAATCCAGGTTTCGATCTTGGCGCGGATCAACCGGGCCAGCACCGGCGCATCGCCGCCGCTGGAGACCGCAATGATCAGCGGCGAACGATCAACGATCGCCGGGAAGATCACGCTGCACAACGCAGGCGCGTCCACCACGTTGACCGGCACGCAACGCCGATGAGCATCGGCGGAAACTTGCGCGTTCAAGGCTTCATCGTCGGTAGCGGCAATAATCAGCCCGCAACCGTCCAGATCCGTTTCGACGTAACCGCGCAACAGACATTCGCCACCGCTGGCGGCAACCAGTTCACGCAGTTGCGCTTCGATTTCAGGTGCGACCACCCGCAGCAGCGCACCGGCATCGGCCAGCAGGCGGGATTTGCGCAAAGCAATTTCCCCCCCACCGACGACCAACACACGACTGCCGCGCAGGTTGTGAAACAGCGGCAGATATTTCATTTAGCCGATGACCTCAAGGCCACCCATGTACGGCTTCAGCACGTCCGGCACACGGATCGAACCGTCGGCCTGCTGGTAGTTTTCCAGCACGGCAACCAGCGTACGACCGACCGCCAGACCGGAACCGTTCAGGGTGTGTACCAGCTCAGGCTTGCCGGTTTCCGGGTTACGGAAACGCGCCTGCATGCGGCGGGCCTGGAAGTCGCCGCAGTTGGAGCACGACGAGATTTCGCGGTATTTGTCCTGGCTCGGGATCCACACTTCCAGGTCGTAAGTCTTGACCGCGCTGAAGCCCATGTCGCCGGTGCACAGCGCCAGGGTGCGGTAAGGCAGACCCAGCAGTTGCAGGACTTTCTCGGCGTTGGCAGTCAGGCTTTCCAGCGCGTCCATCGACGTCGACGGCTCGACGATCTGCACCATCTCGACCTTGTCGAACTGGTGCTGGCGGATCATGCCGCGAGTGTCACGACCCGACGCGCCGGCTTCGCTGCGGAAGCACGGAGTGTGGGCAACGAACTTGATTGGCAGTTGTTTCGAATCGACGATTTCACCGGCCACGATGTTGGTCAGCGACACTTCGGCGGTCGGGATCAGGTACAGATCGGCTTCGCCTTCGCGGGCGATCTTGAACAGGTCTTCTTCGAACTTCGGCAGTTGACCGGTGCCTTGCAGCGCCGGGGCCTGAACCAGATAAGGCGTGTAGGCCTCTTCGTAGCCGTGCTCGGTGACGTGCAGGTTGATCATGAACTGCGCCAGTGCGCGGTGCAGACGGGCAATCGGGCCACGCAGCAGCGCGAAACGTGCGCCGGACAGCTTGGCGGCGGTTTCGAAGTCGAGCCAGCCGAACTTCTCGCCCAGGGCCACGTGATCCTGAACCGGGAAATCGAAGGCCGTCGGCGTACCCCAGCGGCGGACTTCAACGTTGCCGTCTTCATCTTCGCCAACCGGTACCGATTCGTGCGGCAGGTTCGGGATGCCCAGCAGGATCGAATCCAGTTCGGTCTGGATCGCGTCCAGCTCGACTTTACCGGCGCTCAGTTCACCCGCCATGCGCTCGACGTCCGCCATCAGCGGCGCGATGTCTTCGCCGCGCTGCTTGGCCTGACCGATGGATTTGGAACGCGCGTTACGCTCAGCCTGCAGTGCTTCGGTGCGGGTCTGGACGGTCTTGCGCTGTTCTTCCAGCGCTTCGATGCGCGCGACATCCAGGGCAAAGCCACGGGAAGCCAGGCGGTCCGCTACGTCCTGGAGGTTGCTACGTAACAGTTTGGAATCGAGCATGTCGGTTTCTCGTTATCAAAGTTTGGTCAAAGTCAGGCCAGCCCAGGTCGCGAGCAGGCCGCCGAACACGCTGATGCCCAGATAACCGAAGGCTATCAGGGCCTGTCCGCTTTCCAGCAAACGCAGCGTATCCAGTGAAAAGGATGAAAACGTCGTCAGACCGCCGACAAAACCGACGATCAGACCGGCGCGGATTTCGATCGGCACTTCCGGCCGGGTCAAAAACAGTCCGTACAGCAGGCCGATGATCAGACAGCCGACCAGATTGACCGCCAGCGTTGCCGCATAGAAATGCCGGGGCCAATTGGCGCTGACCCAATTGCCAGCCGCGAAACGCAGTAATGTACCAGCGATGCCCGCCACGGACACCGCAAGAATCGTTCGAATCACTATTTTCTCCGCTGCCGGGGGCTTAAACGATCGAGTTTGGCGAGGTGGTTGAGCTTCTCGCCAATCTTCAGTTCCAGGCCACGGGGCACCGGTTGGTAGAACGGGATGGGGTCGAGCTCTTCCGGAAAGTAGTCTTCGCCGGCCGCGTAGGCGTCCGGTTCATCGTGGGCATAGCGGTATTCGTCGCCATAACCCAATTGTTTCATCAACTTGGTCGGTGCGTTGCGCAGGTGCAGCGGCACTTCCAGCGAGCCATGTTCGGCAGCGGCCCGCAGCGCGGTCTTGAAGCCCATGTACACCGCGTTGCTTTTTGGTGCGCACGCCAGATACGTGATGGCCTGGGCCACGGCGAGTTCGCCCTCGGGGCTGCCGAGACGCTCCTGCACTTCCCATGCTGCCAGGCACAGACTCAGGGCGCGCGGGTCGGCATTGCCGATGTCTTCGCTGGCCATGCGCACCACGCGGCGGGCCAGATACAGCGGATCGCAGCCGCCGTCGATCATCCGCGCAAACCAGTACAACGCGCCGTCCGGATTGGAGCCGCGCACCGATTTGTGCAGCGCGGAAATCTGGTCGTAGAACGCTTCGCCGCCCTTGTCGAAACGCCGACGCGTATCGCCGAGCAGGCTTTGCAGCAGCTCGGTGCCCATCTCGCTGTTGTCTTCGGCCAGGTCCGAAGCGTTCTCCAGCAGATTGAGCAAGCGCCGGCCATCGCCGTCGGCGGCGGACAGCAGCATCTGGAAGCCTTCATCGCTGAGGGTCAGATTGCGCTTGCCCAGACCGCGTTCTTCGGTGAGTGCGCGGTGCACCAGTTTGCGCAACGCCGCCTCGTCGAGGCTCTTGAGTACGTAGACCCGGGCCCGCGACAGCAACGCGTTGTTCAATTCGAAGGAAGGGTTTTCGGTGGTTGCCCCGATGAAGATCAGCGTGCCGTCTTCAACGTAAGGCAGAAAAGCGTCCTGCTGGGACTTGTTGAAGCGGTGAACTTCGTCGACAAACAGGATCGTGCGCTTGCCGTATTGGCCGGCCTGCTGCTTGGCGATTTCCACCGCCTGACGGATCTCTTTTACGCCGGCCAATACGGCCGAAACCGTTTCGAAATGCGCATCCGAGACTTCCGCCAGCAGCCGCGCCAGCGTGGTCTTGCCCACGCCCGGCGGGCCCCAGAAGATCATCGAATGCAGGGCACCCTGCTCCAGCGCTTCGCGCAGAGGTTTGCCGCGAGCGAGCACGTGTTCCTGACCGACGTACTCATCCAGATTGGTCGCCCGCAAACGGGCGGCCAGTGGCTGGGCAATCGGTGCACTGCGAAACAGATCCATCACGTACCGTTGAAACCTCTGTGTTTATTCCTGGATCACATCGGCACCCTTCGGGATGTCGAACTTGAACTTCGAGGCCGGGACCGCTTCGTTGGCCTTCACCCCGGTGAACAGGATGTTGGTGCGCTGGCCGACGCTGTCGATCAATTGCATGTCATTGACCAGACCGTTACGGAACGACAGACGCAGGCTGTCGAACAGGGTGTCCTTGGTTTTCGGCTTCAGCGTGAAGTCGATCACGCCACCGGCTTCCTTGGCGCTGATGTCGAAGCTCTGGCTGATCTTCGATACGTCACCGGACAGCAACAGGGCCGGGGTCTGGGTCAGGCGCTCATCGAGTTTCTTGATGGTGGCCTGTTCCAGGTCCGGGTCCCACAGGGTGACTTTCTTGCCGTCGGAGACCATGGTCTGCTCGGCGGGGGCATTGGTGTGCCAGTAGAACAGGCCCGGACGCTGCAGGGTCATGTCGCCAGTGGTTTCCTGCAACTGGGTGCCGCTGCCGTCGAGGGTGAGCTGGGAGAAGTTCGCGGTCAGGGTCTTGGATGTTTCCAGCAATTGGGTCAGGCGTGCCACATCCTTGTCATCGGCGTGAGCCGTGAGGGTGGTCAGAGCCAGTACTGGCAGCAGCATGCGGATAAGACGCATGGGAGTCCTCTTGAATACTCGTGGGAAAGTGGAAGGCGCTTCATGCACCGTCCTTTGCATGTGAATCAGGGTATCGAATCAGTCGCGTACCGGGCCAGGGGCCAGGACTTCGCGGGAACCGTTAGTGTTCATGGACGTCACGACCCCGGCCATTTCCATGGCTTCGATCATGCGCGCGGCACGGTTGTAACCGATCTTCAGCTTGCGCTGTACAGCGGAGATGGAGGCGCGGCGGCTTTCCAGTACGAACTGCACGGCTTCGTCGTACAGTGCGTCGGCTTCCGGATCATCGCCATCACCGCCGCCGCTGCTGCCTTCGAAACCACTGCCCGCCTCTTCGACACCGTTGAGGATGTCGTCGTTGTATTCCGGCGCACCGCGCAGCTTCCAGGCTTCCACCACCCGGTGAACTTCATCGTCGGACACGAAGGCGCCGTGAACCCGGATCGGCAGGCTGGTGCCCGGCGGCATGTAGAGCATGTCACCGTGGCCAAGCAGTTGTTCGGCGCCACCCTGGTCGATGATGGTCCGGGAGTCGATCTTGCTCGATACCTGGAACGCCATCCGCGTCGGGATGTTGGCCTTGATCAGACCGGTGATCACGTCAACCGACGGACGCTGGGTCGCAAGGATCAGGTGGATACCGGCGGCCCGCGCTTTCTGAGCGATACGGGCGATCAGCTCTTCAACCTTCTTGCCGACGATCATCATCATGTCGGCGAATTCGTCCACGACCACAACGATGGTCGGCAACTTCTGCAACAGCGGCGCTTCGTCGTGGATGCTTTCGCGCTTGTACAGCGGATCGCTCAGCGGCTCGCCGGCGTCCTGGGCTTCCTTGACCTTGGCGTTGAAGCCGGACAGATTTCGCACGCCCATCTTCGCCATCAGCTTGTAACGGCGCTCCATCTCGGCAACGCTCCAGCGCAGGGCGTTGGCGGCGTCCTTCATGTCGGTCACGACCGGGCACAGCAGATGCGGAATGCCTTCGTAGATCGACAATTCCAACATCTTCGGGTCGATCATGATCAGCTTGGCGTCTTCCGGGCCGGACTTGAACAGGATCGACAGGATCATCGCGTTCACGCCCACCGACTTACCGGAACCGGTCGTACCGGCCACCAGCAAGTGAGGCATCTTCGCCAGGTCAGTAATGACCGGCTTGCCGCCGATGTCGTGGCCCAGGGCCAGGGTGACCGGCGACTTGAAGTTGTCGTACTCGGGGGTCGACAGCACTTCGGAGAAGCGCACGATCTGCCGGTCTTCGTTGGGAATCTCGATACCGACCGTGGTCTTGCCCGGAATGACTTCCACCACCCGCACACTGGTTACGGCCAGCGAACGTGCAAGGTCTTTGGCCAGGTTGGCGATACGGCTGACCTTGACGCCAGCGGCAGGCTGGATTTCGTAACGGGTAATGACCGGGCCGGGGTGGATCGAATCCACAGTGACTTCGACGCCGAATTCCTTGAGCTTGATCTCCAGCAAGTGACCGACCGCCGCCAGGGACTCGGGCGAATAATTGAGTTGTTTCTTTTCCGCAGGATCGAGAATCGAGATCGGCGGCAAGGTGCCTTCCACGGCACTGTCGACGAACAGCGGCGCCTGCTTCTCTTTCTGCACGCGCTTGCTTGGCTCTGGCGCCTTGACCGGGGCCGGAGCGATGACCGGCGGAACCTGTTTCTCGCGCTCGGACATGTGCTTGCTCAGGGCCTGTTCACGCTCGATCAGACGCTCCTTGACCTTGGCCTGCTCACGCTTGTCGGTGACTGTCGGGGCGACCACGTCGTGCACCCGGTCATCGACTTCACGCAATTGCGCGACCAGTTGCTTGCGCTCGGTCCGCGCCGACCACCAGCGGTTGACCGCGCCCTGGAACAGTTCGAACAGGTCGAGGGTGATCTTGCCGGTAACGTCCATCACCTTGAACCACGACAGGTCGGTGAATACGGTCAGGCCGAACAGGAACAGCGCGATGAACAGCAAGGTGCTGCCCTGAATGTTCAGGGCGTTGCGAGCCAGATCACCGAGGCTTTCACCCAGCGCGCCACCCGCACCGGCCGGCAACGCGGTGGCCGCGTGGAAATGAATGTGCGCCAGCGCAGCGCCGGACAGCACCAGAAACACCAGGCCGATCAGGCGCCAGGAGAACAGCCAGCCGCTCCACTGCCAGGGTTCGTGGCGCTGACGGAAGATCTGATACGCCTTGATCGCCAGCAGCAGCGGGAAGATGTACGCGAAGTAACCCAGCACCATGAACAGGATGTCGGCGCTGTAGGAGCCCGCCGGGCCGCCGAAATTCTGCACGTCGTCGATCTTGCTGTTGTGGCTCCAGCCCGGATCGTCCTTGCCGTAAGTCAGCAAGGCCATCATCAGGAACAGGCACAAGGCACCGATGGCGATCAATGCACCTTCCTTGAGTCGGTAGTGCAATTGCTGGCGCCAGAGCGGGACGACTGTTTTTGGTGCTGCGGTGGATTTCTTCAAAACGCTTCTTTTCCTGCGCCAGAGGCGCGTCCATCTATTGAATGACGATAAAAAACTGCCCAATCCAGGCAGGTAAAAAAATTGACGGGCACAACTGAGACTACTTTTAACACTGCGCCCCGTGTTTTATAAACACGGCACACTGCGAATATTCTGTAACAGCCCGGCATTGTACGGGTTTGCGCGTGCGATGCCATGCTTCGAGCCCCAGGTTCAAGCATAGCCAAGCAGACAAAACCTGCGACGCAATTTGAGCATGCATTGTCTTTTGTGACAAAGGCTTATGAGGTGTATTTGATGAACGTAGCGAAGCATCCCCATCTGATCGCTCATGACGGCCAAATGCCCTCATTAGACGCACTCCCGAACACTCTGCAAGTTCGCGCTCGATGCCCGTCTACGACCACGCCTGCCCGACCAAGTTGCAGCCGCGCAATCATCGAGCAGGTTCGGGAGGACATTCGCGTTATTTAACGGCACACTTTGCAACGGGCCCAGCGGCCCGCTGCCCTCCCCTTCTGCAAGCCTGGACGCCATGCTGACTTGGTTACAACGCAATTCACTGACTTTCCCGCCACTGGAAAAGGCCATGCGCGATCCCAACGGATTGCTGGCGGCCGGCGGCGACCTGTCCGCCGATCGCCTGATCCAGGCCTATCGCCATGGCTGCTTTCCGTGGTTCTCCGAAGGCCAGCCCATCCTCTGGTGGTCGCCGGATCCGCGCACCGTGTTGTTTCCCGACGAACTGCATGTCTCGCGCAGCCTCGGCAAACTCCTGCGCCAGCAACGCTATCAAGTGACTTTCGATCAGGATTTCGAGGCGGTCATTCGCGCCTGTGCCGCACCACGGGATTACGCCGACGGCACCTGGATCACCCAGGCCATGCAGGACGCCTACGTCGAACTGCACCAGCGCGGCTTCGCCCATTCGGTGGAAGTGTGGGAACAGGGCGAACTGGTCGGCGGACTCTACGGCCTGGCGATGGGCCAATTGTTTTTTGGCGAGTCGATGTTCAGTCGCGCCGACAACGCCTCCAAGTACGGCTTCGCCACGCTGGTGCGACACCTCAAAGACTCGGGTTTCGTACTGATCGACTGCCAGATGCCTACCGATCATCTGCACAGCCTCGGTGCCCGGGCGATCTCCCGCCCCGCATTTGCCGAATATCTGGCCCGGCACCTCGATCAACCCAACCTTGCCACCTGGGTTTGCTGAGCGACTTTTGCGCGCGTGGCTTACACTTAATTCACCAGCTTACCCCCGAGGGTTGATCATGACCGAGTTGGCGCGGTTGAAGTTTTATGCCACTCAGCCTCACTCTTGCAGTTATCTGCCCGAGGAGCAGGCCACGACCCTGTTTCTCGACCCGAGCCAGCCCATGGATGTGCATGTCTACGCAGACCTGTCGGAAATGGGCTTTCGTCGCAGCGGCGATCACCTGTACCGCCCGCATTGCCAGAACTGCAATGCCTGCGTGCCTGCGCGCATTCCGGTGGCGCAGTTCAACCCCAATCGGCAGCAAAAACGCATTTTCAAACGCAATGCCGACTTGCAGGTGCGCCCGGTCAAGCCTGGTTTCAGCGAAGAATATTTCGATCTTTATCAGCGTTACATCGAACAACGCCATGCCGACGGCGATATGTACCCGCCGAGCCGTGATCAATTCTCGACTTTTCTGGTTCGCGACCTGCCCTTCTCACGCTTCTACGAATTCCGGCTCGACGGACGGTTGCTGGCGGTCGCCGTCACCGATCTGCTGCCCAACGGTCTGTCGGCGGTCTACACCTTTTACGAACCGGAGGAAGAGCGTCGTAGCCTGGGGCGCTACGCCATCCTCTGGCAGATCGGCGAGGCCCAGCGGCTGGGGCTCGAGGCGGTGTACCTGGGTTACTGGATCAAAAACTGCAAAAAGATGAACTACAAGACCCAATATCGACCGATCGAACTGCTGATTAATCAGCGCTGGGTCATCCTGAACTGAATGCAAGCCCTAAACCCCTTGGCGTAAACCCCATTTTTCGGGCACAATGCACGCCGCTTTTGCCTGGCGCAGTTGCACCGGGCCATTCATTGGACACCGAGGGCTTTACTGCATGTCGAAAGAAGACAGCTTCGAAATGGAAGGCACTGTCGTCGACACCCTGCCCAACACCATGTTTCGTGTGGAGTTGGAAAATGGGCACGTCGTAACCGCGCATATCTCCGGCAAGATGCGCAAGAACTACATTCGTATTCTTACCGGTGACAAAGTGCGCGTCGAGCTGACGCCCTATGACTTGAGCAAAGGGCGTATTACTTACCGCGCTCGCTAATCAAGTCAATACAAGACGCCCGGCTTAATGCCGGGCGTTTTTGTTTGTCTGGGGTTTGGTTCTTTGTGCTTGAGTTTTGGGGGCATATCCGTTGCTTCGGGTGCTGCCGCTGGCGGTTTCGCTCTTACATCTATGGTTACCCCCTTTTCTGCAATACTGTTTTTTGATGAGTGGTTGGCTTGCTTTCATCTATCCG